>NZ_CP065383.1:0-1200000 GCF_015775515.1 Atribacter laminatus | reverse complement strand
ATCGTGGAACTGTGGAACTGAAAAAGATGAGATTGCCACGTCGCCCAACCAAAAATCGGTTGAACTCCTCGCAATGACGGATTTAGAGATGCTTTTCACCCTCATCCTTACCTTCTCCCATCAAGGGAGAAGGAACTTTTAGTCGTCATTGCGAGACCTGGTTTTTTGAGGTCGTGGCAATCTCATAAGACATTTTTTATTATTTTTTGACTATAGGCTCATCCTCTGATTTCTTGAAAAATCCCTTTTTCTGTAAATATTTTTGGATCGTACACCTTCACTCCTTGAACCACTCGATGAATAACTCCAGTCTTACTTGGTGAATCGGGTTTGAAGCCGAGGTGAAGGGATTTGAATAGACCCAACAATTGCCCAATCATGACCAAGACAGGTGGAGTCAGAGAGTCGGGAAGAGCTGGTTGGGAATCACTCTTGATATCAATCACCTCATCTCCATATCGACTGATTTCATCATCCAGTCCCTCTCCGATGAGAATGGTTGTTTTTCCCAACTCCTGCTGTCGGATTTCCTTCAAGAGTTCCAGTTCATAGCGGCGAACATAGGGATCAGAAGCAAGAAAAGCGACGACCAAAGTTTGCTTATTGATGACCGCTTTTGGTCCGTGGCGCACATCAAGGAAGGTGTTGTACCCACACATGATCTGTCCGCTGGTGAGCTCCTGGAGTTTGAGGTGGGATTCAATAGCTGTTCCATAGTGACTGCCACTTCCCAAAAAGACTGCTCTTTGGAAATCACTTTCAGCGGTTTTCTTGACCACTTCTGAGGCCATGGTCAGCACTTTTCTTCCAGCCGCCACCAGTTGGGGAAGCTTTTGGGTGTACTCTTCAGGGGAATGAATCTGGGAACAGGCTTGACCGGCAATCACCATATTGCTAAACGAGGCCGTCATGGCTAATCCCCGGTCATTGGTCTTCTCATCAAGATCGATGACCAGACTGTTGGGATCGTGCCGTGCTCTTCGGGCTAAGCCACCCTCTTTATTACAGGTAATCACCAGATGACAAATGGAATCGGAGAATTGATTGGCAATCTCATAGGCACCACAACTTTCTGGACTGTCTCCTGATCGGGCAAAGGAGATCATCAGCGGATTGATATGGGCAAAGTACTCCTCAGGATGGGTGACTAACTTCCCGGTTGAAACCACTTGAACCGGAATTGGAAAGTTCTGACGAAATAACCCTTGCAAACAATGTCCGACAAATTCCGAGGTGCCGGCACCGGCTAAATAGATAAGATTCTTCTTCTTTTCTGATACCGAGTTAAAAAGCTCAGTTAACCTTTCTCGGTATTTGAAGACTCTTTCAACACTGGAAGCCCATAGATCCACTTGGTCATGGATCTCCTGGGGGGTATATTGAATACCCAGAGCTTCTTTTTGGGGATCATCCAGGGAAATGAATGCAGATAAAGGGTTCATCTGTATTTTGTCTCCTTTTCACTAGGTTTTTTTCTATTCATTACATTCATTCATTGTAAACGATGCCAATCTTATTTCCTACCAGAAGTTTTTTACTTTGGAAAATGGACCACTACCAGTTTTGAAAAAAAATCTATTTTATCAACGAGGAAAATGTTGATTTTATGGCTTCCTTTATTTGATGAGGCGTCAATTTAAAACTTGTCGAATTTCCGGTTCAAGGGTACAATAACAAAACAAAACCCACTTTATGATGTGAATGGATTAGACATATATGAAAAAATTACTTCTCTTTATAATATTAATATCCTTATTTTGTTTCTTCAAAGAAAATGTTGCAAATGGTACACAAATTTTTGCTACTCCCAACGCAACCATAGAAACAGCTTGGGAAGAAACCATTGAAAGCCTTCAAAAGAAAATAGATGATGTAATTCCTCAGATCAATCTTTCAGCCCGTTCAGAACAAACCGAAACTGCACAAAAATACGGGATAACCATAGAAGAACTTCAAATCAAAACCAATAAATTAAGAGACCTCCAAATCACTTATCAACAGCACAAAACCGCCTTGGAAAAAAACAAAACTCTTCTTCTTGAAATTCAAAAGATGAAAGAAAAAAAAATTGATGACCCGTCTTTGGAAATATCACAGAAACCACCTTTTAATTTAAGCATTTATGATCAATATCTTGACCAGATAAATGATATCCAGCAACAAATAGAATCAGTCAATTTTTTAAAAAATATTGCCAGCAGCAACCTAATTCAAGCAAAAAGTCGTTTGGAAGAAAGTCAAAAAGTCATCAGAAATCTTCGTGACTCAGCTCAAACCTCTGGGACTTCATCCACAACTCCTCAACCGAATTTAAACTGGTCGCTTGAAATCGCCCTAATAAATGAACAACTTTCGCAAGCTACTTACAACTATCAAAAAGCTCAACTGAACAACATAGAACTTGAATTAGAACTGACTCAACTTAAGAAAGCATCCACAGAAAGCCTTATCACCTGGATAAAAAGTAATCTTCAATTTGATCAATCTGATATAGATCGACATATTGAAGATTTAGAAAATCATTCTTTAACAGTTCAGGAAAAAATCGAAAAAATAAGAGCACAACAACTAACCAACGATAGGGAATATTTGAATATCCAAAACCAGATTGAGGAAACAACTCGAGAAGAAGAACTGATGGTATTCAATTCTCAATTGCGAGAACTTGAATCGTGGAGAGATTATAATCAAAAAACTTTGGATATGTTAGAAGGAAAGCTTTTTTATTTAAACCAATTGAAACAAGCGTGGATCACTCGAAATACTCTTTTAGCAGAAAAAGAAGAAAAAGACCCTATTGAACTTCGAGAAAAAAGGGAAGAAGCTTCCAGTCTGCTTAAAAATTTAGAAACTCTGATTACCAGACAGCAGCAAATTCAAGAAAATACCCAAAATCGGATCTTAGCCCTCCAGAAAGAATTAAGCAATCAAAGTCAAGACCTCCCTTTTCAATTAAAAGACCACATTACATCAAGTCTTCGTGCTCGAGAAGAATTAATGGGAGAAAATCTTGAATATCTCTCTTTTTTAATGTCAGCTCAGCAGATTTTTGAACGTTTAGTAGCAGAAATCAACTCAGCAGTAGGCAGTATTCAGATCGCCCAAAGAGTTACTTCTTTTTGGAAGGATCGGCTTCATTCTTTTTGGAATATTGAATTATATGTTATTGAAGATAATCCAGTTACCGTTCGTAAGGTTATTTTAGCAATTTTAATAGTGGTTATTGGACTATTACTTATCAAATTTTTCACCCGATCACTCCAAAAAAAGATTGCTCAACGATTCGATATAGAAATGAACACGGCTAGCGCAATCAAACGAGTGGTTAATTACTTCTTCATGTTAATGATTGTTCTCTTTGCTCTTCGTACCGTTAATATTCCGCTCACTGCTTTTGCTTTTTTAGGTGGTGCTTTGGCTGTGGCTATCGGGCTCGGATCTCAAAATATTTTTAGCAACTTCTTAGGTGGTTTCGTCATTGTTTTTCAAAAACCAATAAAAGAGAATGACATTATAGAAATCGAGGGGAAAACGGCTTCGGTACAAGAAATTGGATCCCGTTTTACCCGCTTAAAAACATTCGATAATATCGATATTCTGGTCCCAAACAATTATTTTATGAATAACATAATAGTCAACTGGACAAACATTGATAAAACGATCCGGGGAAAAATCACCATTGGTGTAAGCTACTCCTCTCCAGTTCGGACCGTAGAAGCCCTTCTTTATCAAGCCATGAAGGAAAATTTGAAAATCCTTACCAAGCCAGCACCTTTTGTGTTATTTAGTGATTTTGGAGATAGCGCCCTCATATTTAATGCTTTTTTCTGGGTTGACATGAATTACGGGTTTAAGGGTGCGGTTGAGAGTGAACTTCGCTACCGAGTTCTTGAACTCTTTCAAGCCAATAACATTGAAATTTCCTATCCGCAAAAGGATATCCATATCGATTCTTTAAGCCCAATAGAACTCAAAATATTTGAACCAGAAAAACGCGAAGAAAACCAAGAAAGTTAGCTAATTTGCAAACTTTGAGAGAACTTCTACCTGTTGATGAATTTCTGAACAAATTTTTCGCACCACTTCGATACATTTTTTAATAATTTCTTCAGAATTCTTTAGAATATAAATCTGTACAGCAACATCGCTTGAACATTGAGTATCTTTAACTATTTGGGCGATATCCTTATCATCACTCTGAAAAGAATAAGAACAAGTATAAACACCACGATTATCATGGCTAATAGAAAAAGAAATATTATTATATTCAAAGGTAAAATTTCTCTCTCCAACTGAAGCTATCTTGGCTAAAGCCGTGAGAAATCTTTTGGTTTCTATGATTATTTCTTCAATAACCGAATTATAGGCATAGTTTAAGTCTTTCAAAGTCAACATTTCATTTCTGAGCTCTACAATATACTTTGAGTATCCAATGCTACTCATTTGTTCACCCCCAAATTTTATTTTATCATTTTTCTTTTATCCTTTCATTCTTTTTTCATTCGCCCCCTCTCCCATTCTCCCCCTCGCCCCCTCAGCCTTTATCGTGCCCGATTAATGTAGCGACATGCCATGGCATGTCGAGTCTTGGTCTTCAACCCTTATCCTCACCTTCTCCCATCAAGGGAGAAGGAACTTTGAGTCGTCATTGCGAGACCTGGTTTTTTGAGGTCGTGGCAATCTCTTCAGTCATCTTTTATTATGTGTGGATTTGTGGAATTGGTATAAATGAGATGCTTATCCTGTCCGGTAAAACGCTACCTTCCTCAGGATGAAAGAATGGCTCAATGAGATTGCCACGTCGCATAGGACGCTCCTTGCAATGACGGAGCAAGAAAAAAAATCAAATCCCCCTTACCCCCTTTGCTAAAGGAGGAGATTGATTGGTATTTACATATTTTCATTGTTATCTGGTGCTATTATGCAACATGAAGTCCTATCCTGAAAATACCATCTTATAAATTCCCCCATTGAGGGGGGATAAAGGGGGGTGTGCCTTTAATCCGTCATCCTGAGGCTTCGTATTTAGAAGCCGTGAGGATCTCATCTTGTAATTTTTTCTTTTATCCTTTCATTCTTTTTTCATTCGCCCCCTCAACCTTTATCGTGCCCAATTAATGTAGCGACATGCCATGGCATGTCGTATCCTGGGCTCTCATCCTCGTTTGATACAACAAAAGCAGTTTTTGACCAAAAAACCAAAAACTGGTACAATCTATACCGTCTAGACGGTATAGATTGTAAAGGAAATCAGATATGAATTCAGAAGTTAATTTAAGGGATAAAATTTTACAAGCAGCTTGCAAGCTCATTGAAGAGCAAGGTATGACACATTTTACCTTAGAAAACATTGCCCAACGTGCAAATGTAAGTAAGGGTGGACTTTTATATCACTTTCCATCCAAAGAGCTTCTGGTCCAAGCTATGTTAGAACTATTTCTTAAAGAACTAAAAAGCTCTTTAAGAAAAGATATTTTATTGAGTAGTCAAGAAAATGATAGAACTATCCAATCAATTAATTGGTTAAAAAACTATATCAATGTCTGTTTTAACCAAAAAATTCACTTAAATCAATACAAATATGCAATATTGGCAGCCTTAACAATGGATCCAAAATTCTTACTTCCGGTTCGAAAGTTTATCAATGAGTCCCAAGAAGAGATACTATCTTTGGATTTTTCAACTTTAGCTACCATAATTCGTTTAACCTGTGAAGGGTTATGGCTTTCTGAGTTATTTGGGTTCCAGATGGTCGACGATAAAACTCGAGTCAACATAAAACAAAAACTTTTCGATTTACTTGACGACTTTGAACTTCACTCTATCCATTAAAACATACGAAATAATAAACATATAAAAGGGAGATATAGTATGAAAATCTTGCTAGTCAATCCACCCTCACCAGGCATTTATAATTCCGTGGGTCTTAAGCTCCCCCCTCTTGGATTAGGTTACTTAGCTTCGGTTTTGCAAAAAAACCGTCATCAGGTTAAAATCCTTGATTTACAAGTTGAAAAAAAGTCCAGCTTGGAACAAGAACTTGCCAACTGCGATTTAGTGGGAATTACCTGTGAGAGCAATAAAATTTTTAAAGCACTTGATATCGCAACAATAGCCAAACAAAGGGGTTGTATAACCGTCATGGGAGGTTATCATGCCACTTTTAGAGATAAAGAAATCCTTTCCTTGGGTATTGTTGACTATATCGTTAAGGGCGAAGGGGAATATACTTTTACTCACCTTGTGCAGAATCTCGAAGATAAAAAAAATATTCATAACCTCCCAGGTATTTCCTACCGGAAGGACAATGTCATATTTGAAGCATCCATTCCCCAACCACCTGATAATTTAGATGACATTCCTTTCCCTTCAAGAGACCTTCTTCCCTTAGGGAAATATTGGATGACTCAAATTGAAGGCGAACCATTAATGAATATAGTAACCAGCCGAGGATGTCCGTTTGCTTGTTCTTTTTGTGCGTCATCTAATTTTGCTGGAACCCGTTGGAGAACTCGTTCCATTGAAAATATTATGGCGGAATTAGAGCAACTTTATTACGATTACGGGTATCGTGGCTTCGCTTTCATGGATGATAATTTTACCTTAAAACCCGAACGCGTTGAGCTCATGGCAGAAAAAATCCAAAAAAATCAGATGAACATTAAATGGTGGTGCTTTTCACGCGTGGACACTATCATGAATAATGTTTCCATCATTAAAAAAATGGCTTCAGCCGGTTTGAAAATGGTCTTTTTGGGACTTGAAAGTGCCGATCCTCAATCGCTGAAGGATTATGGGAAGAAAATCACGACCGAGATTTCAGAAAAAGCCATTAAAGTCCTTCATTCCAACGGAATCAAGGTCCTAGGCTCATTTATTCTTGGAAACATCCACGATACTCAAGAAACTATCACGAAAACAATTGAGTATGCCAAAAAATTGAATATTGATATCGCTCAATTTTCAGTACTCACTCCATTTCCCGGAACGAAGTTTTTTCAAAACATGATGAAGGAAAACCGAATTTTTACTTGGGATTGGAAGCTTTTTGATGGCGCTCATTCAGTCATCACTGGTGATTATCTAAAACCCCGAGAAATCCAGAAAATGATTCTTTCCGCTTATATTGATTTTTATCGGCAAGGAAAACAAATTTCTAATGTTTGGGGCTTTATCCGGAAGTTTGTTAATACCCATGTCCCTTTCATTAATACTTATAAAGAATCCTATTATCAACGCAGAAGAACGCCCTTATTAACTAAGAAACAAAGCACCGTTCAGCAGCAAAGAACCTTTTCCTAAAGAAAACAAGTAAACTGTTACACTACTCGATTTTTTATTTTCACTCTGGTTCTACCTAAGAATAAAGAATATTTTTTACTGATCAAGGTATAATTAGGAAAGACATCCATGACGAACAACTGCATCAGAAGAGAATGAAAATTGCTTATATAGAAATGAATCTCCCCCTTTAGCAAAGGGGTATGATCCGGACACATAGGTAACAGAAAGTTCCTGACACATAGGTAACACTTTGTATACTACTGGCATAAGGAGGAATGCCTTATGCCATGGACGGAGGTACACAAAGTGGATCTCAGACAAGAATTGATTTATCGTTATCTCAACAAGGAAAAGGTGACAGATTTGTGTCGAGAATATGGAATCTCTCGAAAAACCGCCTATAAGTTTATTCATCGTTTTCAAGCCTTTGGTTTGGATGGACTTAAAGATCAATCCCGACGTCCTCATCACCTGGCGGGTCAAACTGATGCCCTGACCGAGCAAATGATTCTGGATACCAAATTCAAGCATCCCAGTTGGGGAGCTAAAAAGCTCAAGCCCGCCTTGGAAAGACAGTATCCCGATATTGTCTTTCCAGCAATCAGTACCATCAGTGCCATCTTATCTCGCCATGGACTGGTGAGATCACACCCTCGTCGATTGAGAAGAAGTGTGCCAACCAGTCAACTTCGAACCAGCCATGAACCCAATGAGATCTGGTGTGTCGACTTTAAAGGACAATTTCGAACCCAAGATCGGAAATACTGTTATCCTTTAACCATCACCGATCACTATAGCCGGTATCTCCTTGCCTGTGAAGCTCTTTCCTCTCCCAGCATTCAAGAATCCCTTCCGGTCTTCAAAGAGTGCTTTTCCACATATGGTCTTCCCCAGGTGATCCGCAGTGATAACGGGAGTCCCTTTGCTTCTCTTCACTCTCCCTTTGGACTCACTCAACTCTCGGTGTGGTTAGTGAAACTCGGCATCATCTTAGAGCGCATTGATCCGGGACATCCAGAACAAAATAGCCGTCATGAACGGATGCACCGCACCTTAAAAGAAGAGGCCTGTCAAAAACCAGCCACCAATCTTTTCACCCAACAAGACCGCTTTGAAACCTTTAAAACCATCTATAACACCGTACGACCCCATGAAGCAATCAACCAAGAAACCCCAGCTTCCTGGTACCACAAAAGTGACCGGCCCTATCCAAAAACCTTAAGTGATTGTGAATATCCTCATCATACGCTCACTCGTAAAGTCGATTCCTCAGGACGGATTTCTCTTTATGGCAACCGTCTGATCAGAATCAGTAAAGTCTTTGCTGGTGAACTTCTCGGATTCAAAGACTATACTCATTCCTGGTTAGTTAGTTTCTCTACCTATGATATTGGTATAATTGATAAAAAGACCCTTACTTTTGAATCAACGGAGATTCAAGATGATTAAAAAGTGTTACCTATGTCCTTAGACTAAAGTGTAACCTATGTCCCCGTTCGTACAAGGGGGATGAAGGGGGGATTTGAATTTTTTCCTGCTCCGTCATTGCGAGTAGCGTCCTATGCGACGTGGCAATCTCATTCCGAAGAACAGTGAGTTGCGAGCAGTGAATCGTGAGTCGAATAAAAAAATAAAAATTGATGAACTTTGGAAGTAAGAAACCCATAAAAAGGCTTCCTCCTTTAGAAAAGGGTGAAAAAATTTAAAAAGATGAGATCCTCACGGCTTCAAAAAACGAAGCCTCAGGATGACGGATTAAAGACACCCTCCCCACCGCGAAAGCGGCACCCCTCCAAGGAGGGGAATTGATGAATTATTCCCCCATTGATGGGGGATTTAAGGGGGGTGTGCCTTCATCTTTTATGCTTAATCATTTTTCTCTTATTCCGGTATTTTCGGAATAGTAAGTTAAATATTTATTTCAGGAGGGATGAATATGAACTCAAAAGAAAGAGTAATGCGTTCCCTTAATAAAGAAGTTCCCGATCGTATCCCTATGGATTTAGGAACGACCAATTGCACCACCTTAACCAGAAAAGCCTATGAAAACTTAAAAAAGCTTTTGGGGATTGAAAAAGAAACTCGTTTTATGATGGAAAATTTTCAAGTGGTTTTTGTCGATGAAGAAGTGCTGCAGATTTTAAATATTGATACTCGTGGTATTCATCCTCATCCGATTTTTCAAAAAGAAATGATTGATGATAACACCTACCGAAATGAGTTTGGAATAACCTTTCGCATGCCTCAAGAAGGCCTTTATTATGACATGATTGATCACCCTTTGGCGGGAAAAAGTTTGGAAGAACTCAAAGAATATTCTTGGCCAAATCCAGAAAAAAGTATGGATCTAAAAGGGTTAAGAGAAAAAGCCAAAAAATTGCACGATAAAGGAGAATTTTGCCTGGTTGGTGACATGATTGATTCTGGTATTTTCGAGCCATGTTGGTATTTACGAGGTTTTGAAAACTATCTTATGGATTTAGTAATAGACCCTGACTTTGCTACTGCCCAATTGGAAGGAATGTATCATTATCAACTACAAAGGTACTCTCTTTTCTTGCAGGAAGTTGGCGAGTATCTCGATATCATTTTTGTCGGAGATGATTTAGCGACCGCCGAAAATGTCATTATGAATCCCCAAACCTACCGTAATTTAATTAAACCTTACCATAAAGAATATTTTAAAAACCTTAAAAAATTAGCTCCAAACGCCAAGCTTCTTTATCATTCCTGCGGGAGTATTTTTAACTTTATTCCTGATTTGATTGAAATTGGTGTTGATATTCTCAATCCAATTCAGGTTTCTGCCCAAGGTATGGATACAAAAGTACTGAAGGATAAGTTTGGGAAAGAACTCTCGTTCTGGGGGGCAATTGATACCACTCAGGTTATGCCCAATGGATCAATCGAAGACGTAAAAAGAGAGGTTCACAAAAGAATACAGGAACTTGGACCTGATGGTTATATTCTCGCTGCTGTCCATGACATTCAGCCGGATGTTCCACCAGAAAACATTGTCACTATGTATGATGAAGCGAAAAATATTACAATCAGTAAATAAAATCCTTTTTGAAGAATGGATCATCTTTTTTAATTATTATCCTGAAAATACAGGTATGTTTTTTATAGATATCTTAATGAGTGCAACCAACTGGGATCTCATTCTGGGCTTTCACCCTCATCCTTCCCTTCTCCCATCAAGGGAGAAGGAACTTTTAGTCGTCATTGCGAGACCTCGTTTTTTGAGGTCGTGGCAATCTCATGATTCATCTTTTATTATGTGTTGAATTGTAGTATTGAAAAGATGAGATTCTCACGTTATCATGGAGAAGACACCGGACTCATTAGAGTGACATATTTGGTGGCAGAGATTGCCACGTCGCATAGGATGCTCCTCGCAATCAGACTGTGTCATAATTATTCTATAAATTTTTTACCACCACTTATGTTAATATTTTACAGGAATATTGGGAATAGATAACCCAAAAACTGAAGATAAATAGAATGTATCCTCCACTTTCAAGCTATTCTTGGTGTATGAAAGGGATTGTGACACAGCCTGAATGACGGAGGAGTGAAAAACCATATCTCTTACCCCTTTAAATAAGACGATCTCGTCCCAAACTCCAAAGGGCAATGAAAGGAGGTGCAACGAATTGGTAGGCCCAGGAGAGGAGACGAAGAGAGTAGCTGAAAGCCTGAAAAACAAGAGGGATCGAAAGAGGAAACATGGAGACTCTTGAATGACCCCTCCTTGGAAGGGCAGACAGCTCAATACAATCTAAGATAACTACCAAGGAGGCAATATCATGAAGAAACTGCTCATTGCATTTGTACTCGTTTTGGCTTTAGCTATTCCAGCTTTGGCCAATCCCTTTGTCGATGTGCCCTTGAATCACTGGGCATATGATGCCGTCCAAGTTCTAGCAGCCAAAGGCTGTGTCATCGGATATCCCGATGGGACCTTTGGTGGGAATCGGGCTCTGACCCGGTATGAATTTGCTCAAGCTGTGGCTCGTTGCTTGGCCTATATGGAACAGTATGTTGACGAAGCTGGTTTGGCCACTCAAGAAGACATTGCCATGCTCGAGAAACTGATCCAGGAATTCGCTGATGAATTGAAGAACCTCGGGGTCACCGTTGAAGACCTCAAAAGAGCTCTGGGTGAAAACAGCCAGGCCATCAAAGCCTTGGAAGACCGAGTTGCTCTTCTGGAAAAATACGCTGAACCAGTGAAAGTGACTGGTGATTTCACTGCCACCTTTACAGGTTACTATCCCACCCCCACCGACCCTGATAATACCTGGGAAGATGAAACCAATCTCTACATCGCCGCCACCATCAATGACTACACCACTGCTGGAATCACCTTAACTGCAGCTAATTCACTCGGCTATGGTGATGCTCCAAACGTCACGGCCAATAATTTCTGGTTGATCTACCAGAAAGACGAGTGGTTCATTCAAGCGGGTGAAATTCGTCAGAACATGATTGGTCTCGGTTTGGTGCTCGGTGATTACCAACCGGATGATCCTGATGATGATCGGGATTATGACCTCGATTACGAAGGATTCTATGTCAGCTATACCCCAGAAGATAGCGATGTGTTGTGGAAAGCTTTAGGCGACCTCAACGAGTTCTATGCGGTTCGGGCTGAATGGGAACACGTTGGTGTGATGGCCACCTGGATGCCAGAAGGCACTGAGTTCTATAACGTCGATAGCGATCTGGTGGTCAGTGCTGATGTCTGGACCGACTTTGATGATTCCGATGTCATGCTTTCTGTCGAAGGTGCCTATGCGGCTCTGTCTGGAGCTTATGGTGTGGCTGGAGAAATTGAAATCAAAGCCTCAGATGATGCCACCATCACCGTTGACGGTCACTACGTTGTCGATGGGTTCACTCCGGCTGATTCAGCCGTGACCACCAGCGCCTTTGCTGATGATGAAATGGGCTTTGGTGTCGGTGCCAGCTTCATTCTCTCCGGAGATGAAGAAGGCGACGACAGCTGGACCTTGGATCTGTCCTACGACTGGGCAGCAGCTATTACTACTGGCGACATGGTCACCAATGCTGTAGAAGGAACTGTGACCTATGTGCCCTTTGAAGCGGCCAAGGGTGAAACCGGAATCATTCACGGTTTGTATGACTTGATGGATAGTAGCTTCAAGGTCTATGGTGCTTACTTGAATTACCCACTCGATCTTGATAGTGAAAACAATGAAGCCTACTTCAGCGTGAGAGGTCAATACGATTCAGCCAATGCTGAAATCACCGCAGTGGGTGCTTTGGCGTATGAATGGATCGAAGAAAAGACCACCCTCACTGTTGAAGGTCGTTACGACAGCGTCACTCCTGCTGATGTCCAACCCTGGAGCGCAATGGCTGAAGTAGCCTGGGAAATGGCTGACAAAACCAATCTGACCTTGTCTTACGAAATCGGGACCTGGGAAGATGAATATGACGATAATTGGACCGGGAATATTGTTGATAATCTTGGGACGTTCACTGCCGAAATCTCAGTCAGCTTCTAAACCAGTATTATATTCATTAAAAAAGCCCTGGAAGAATCGTCCAGGGCTTTTTTAATCTCTTAAGCATTCACTAACTAAAATTGTGAAAGATCAGTTTGGCAATATTATAGGAAGTATTCTCCACTAAGTATTCAGCTTTCAAAAATGCTTCATCTTCGTTTATTGGACCATTTACGATGGAAAATAAAGCCAATACTTTATCTCCATAAATCGAATACGCTTCCTCTTCTACCTTCCCGGCTAAAAGTATTAGTGGTTTATTGTGCTTTTGACATAACTCATAAATACCGCTAATTAACTTTCCATAGAGAGTTTGACGATCAATTTTTCCCTCTCCACTAATGATGAGGTCACTGGTTGCGATCTCTTCTTCAAAATTTAGTAATTCCATAATAAGCTGAATACCAGAGGTAATTTGCGCATTAAAAAATCCACAAAAACCAGCTCCAATCCCTCCTGCTGCTCCAGAACCTGGAATAGAATCAACTTCTTTGCCGGTTTTTTCTCGAATCACTTTTGAAAAATGCATCAAACCCTTATCAAGAAAAAAAACATCTTCTTCATTTGCTCCCTTTTGGGGAGCATAAACACTCGCCGCACCTTCTGGCCCAAAAAGGGAATTTTTGACATCGCTGGCAATGAGAATTTCCACTTCATTCATCGCTTTTTCAGCACCTTCAGTGTCTATTGTTTGAACCTTAAGCAAATTTTCTCCCATACCAGGCAATAATTTTTGATTCTCATCATAAAACTTCACTCCTAAAGCAGCTAAAGCGCCCATTCCTCCATCATTGGTAGCGCTCCCACCAATGGCTAAAATCACTTTTTTACAACCATTTTTCACCGCATTGTTTACCAATTCTCCAACTCCAAAGGTGGTCGTGTATCGAGGATTTCTTTTTTGTATTGGAACCAAAGTTAAACCGGCTGCTTGAGCCATTTCGATTATCGCGGTTTTTTGATCATCGAGAATGAGGTATTGAGCGTTCACTTTTTCCCATAACGGACCGGTTATTTCAGTTTTTACCAATCTTCCTCCCAAACCGTAATAGAGCGCTTCAATAGTCCCTTCTCCACCATCGGCTACTGGTTTTTCCACAATTTCAACTTTATGAGTACAGCGCAAAAATCCTCTTTTTATTGCATTGCAAACTTTATGACTTGATAAGCTTCCTTTAAACGAATCGGGACAGAGAAGAATTTTCAATTCCAATATACCCCCTTATAAGATAGATCCTCACACGGTATAGTACCGCTTTTGTTGACATATCGCTATATTTCCTTCTCCCTTGATGGGAGAAGGTGAGGATGAGGGTGAAAAGCCAGGATTCGACATGCCATGGCATGTCGCTACGTTAAAAGGGTATGATACATTGTACTCCAACATTTTATATTCTTTGGTAGGGGCTTGATTTATCATGCCCGTAAGTTATCAGAATAGACCCTCATGCCACTTTCACGGCAACAGATGAGGATGAGATTTCTCATCCAGAAATCAATCTCCCCCTTTAGCAAAGGGGGTTAGGGGGGATTTGATAAAACTGAAAAAAATCGAATCCCTCTTAATCTCCCTTTATCCAAAGGGAGAGGAATAAAAAAGATTAAAGTCAAGAGATTGCCACGTCACTTCGTTCCTCGCAATGACGAGTCAGAGTTCCTTCTCCCTTGATGGGAGAAGGTCAGGATGAGGGTGAAAAGCCTCTCTAAATCCGTCATTGCGAAAAGGTCAACCGGTTTTTGGTTGAACGACGTGGCAATCTCATTCACTCAATCAGTCATTCTAAGGAGCGTATTGTGCGACGTGAGAATCTCATCCACCCGCTCCGTCATTGCGAGGAGGTTAACCGTCTTTTGGTTAGACGACGTGGCAATCTCATCCACCCGCTCCGTCATTCAGACTGTGTCACAATTATCGGTTTTTTTGAACAAAAATAATAACTAAAAACTCAATAAAATCCTTATTCTACAAGGCATTTAGCCCATAATATGGTACAATAAAAGGGTAAGATAAAAGTATGAGAGTCAAGAAAGGATACCCCGATCATGGCATATCGATATGCGAATAGAAACCAACTCCAACTCTTCCCGTCGAGTATCGAAGACTACATTCCTCTCGATGATCCGGTCAGAGCCTATGATGCCTTTGTCGAAGCACTCGATCTTGAAAAGTTGGGATTGAACCTGGATCCCCACCAAGCCGGGAACCCCCAATACCACCCCAAGGTGATGTTGAAACTTGTGGTCTATGGCTATGCCTATGGGATCCGGAGTTCCCGAAAATTGGAACGAGCGAACCATCATAACCTCTCCTTTATCTGGCTGACCTCAGGGCTCACACCCGACCATAAGACCATTGCTGAATTCAGAAGAAAAAACCGCTCTCAGTTAGCTGACATCTTAAAACAGTGTGCGAAGATGTGTATCCAGCTCAATCTGATCGAAGGCAACACTCTCTTTGTTGATGGCAGCAAATTCAAAGCCAATGCCTCCATCAAAAAGAGCTGGGATAAGAAAAAGATTCAAAAAGTCCTCAACAACATCGATCAACGCATCGCCACTATCCTCAACCAGTGTGAGACGGTCGATGAGGCTGAAAAGGGGTGTGGCTCTTTGGTCAAAATGGATCAGGAATTACAAGACCAAGACGTCTTAAAGACCAAAGTCCAGGGTATCTTAAAAGAACTGGAAACCAAAAAGCAAACATCCCTGAACACCACTGATCCGGACTGTACCCGGATCAATAGTCTTGCTGGAACTCATGCCGGCTACAGCGTCCAAAGCGTCGTCGATGAAAAGCATGGTCTGATTCTCTCCGCTGATGTCGTCAGTGAGAATAACGACCTCAATCAGTTCAGCCAACAGATCAACCAAGCCAATGCACTCTTAGAGCATAAGTGCCAGGTCGCCTGTGCTGATTCCGGTTATGCCTCGACCACGGAATTAGCGAAAATTGACCAGCAAGGGATCAAAGTCGTCGTTCCCTCCCAAAGACAGGCCTCAGAAAAAATACCGTCTCCTTTTGCCAAAGACCAGTTTAGCTATGATAAGATCCATGATTGCTATATCTGCCCCGAAGGACACACACTCACCTTTTCTCATCTTAATAAGAATAAAAAAAACGGTCATAAACACTATCTGATCTCAGCCAAGAAAATCTGTTTAGCTTGTCCCCATTATGGGGTTTGTACTTCCTCTCAACACGGGAGGAAAGTCATCCGACTGGCGAATGAAGAACTCAGAGAAAAGTTCGAGGCCCAGTATAAAGAGCCTGAGTCCCAAGCAATTTACCGAAAAAGAAAAGCCAAAGTCGAGCTTCCCTTTGGACATATCAAACGTAACTTAGGTGTGAATGCCTTCCTCTTAAGAGGCCTGCCAGGAGTCAAAGCCGAAGCGTCACTCTTTGGGACCTGTTTTAACCTGGTTCGGATGATCACCCTCCTCGGGGTAACCACCTTAGTGAGTCTCTTGAAAGAGATAGGAGGGAAATATCCCACCTCTTTAGGGGGTATCGGATAAAAACCAACCAGAATTAGCTAAGATCGAGTCTAATACCAGCCGAGATCTATTCTTAGCTTAACTTTTATCTGAAATTTTTTGAATCTACGAAAGATTACGGCTAGATAGTGACAGATGTGACACAGCCTGATTGCGAGGAGCGTAGCGACGTGGCAATCTCATCTGTTAAAATATTTTTAAGTAAACGATAAAAAGATGAGATCCTCACGGCTTCGGAAAACGAAGCCTCAGGATGACGTCGGCGGCGTCAGATGAGATCCTCACGCCCTCGAAACACGAAACCTCAGGATCAAACCATCTTTTGAACGTTCCGACATTTTTAGTATAGAAAATTAATTTTCAGTTGTATATAAGCAAAGTTTTCATTACAATATATGCACATAAAACCATTATCCATGAATTAAAAGCACTTTCTATAAAGAATTACTTTTTAAAGAAAAATTATGTAAAAAATTGAAGTTTATAAAATTAAACAACCAATTGTCTTAACTATTTATAATCTGAGTTTTTAGAATGAAATCCTCGAAAGCGAGGTTAGAATAGTGCACACCAGCGCAAGCAAAAAATGGGGCATAGCAAAATGGATTATTGGTTTTATAGTTTTGATTGTATTATTCATTATTGTCCAAACTATCGGCGGAAATCCCTACTTCAAATGGTTCTTTAACTCTCTTTACTCAATTCCTTCTGCAACCATTCACCACCAGATGTTACCCGATGGGAGCTTTGAAATTCATGAAATTATCGATTACCAAATGAGAAAACCCTTTCGAGGCCTCTATCGTGAAATCCCTCCTTCGCGATATGTCGAAATCGATAATATCCAACTCTGGACCGAAGGAATCGAAGCCCAATCAGTGGAGTTTCTTCGTAAACAATCAAACGGATTTGAAGCTCGGGTATGGTTAGTTCCCGTAGGAAGTTATGAAAGGCTGGATCCCAAACAATCCCCCCTCATTCGTCTTCATGTTACTTACCGAGCACGAGGTATTTTTGAAAATGGTCCGCAAATAGCACAAATTTTCCGACAATATTGGGGACAATGGGATGCGCCGGTTGGAAAAATTACCGGTATTTTTGATTTTCCTGATTCGGTCCACATCAACACCATCTATCAACACCCTTCGGTAAAAATGATTCAAAGTGGAAATCGATATACCTTTATGACTCCTCATTTTCCACCGGAATCCTTTGCCGAGGTCCGATTCCTCACTGATCCCGCTTCCGATCTCCCCTATGCCGCTGATAATCCAACCTTAACCATTGAAGAAGTAAAACCAATCGAAAATGTTTACACTAAAACAGTTCGTTCCGCTTGGTTACCCTGGCTAGCCCTTCTCATCATTTTTGGTTTTTTGTTCTTTCTAATTTTTTGGTTTATGGGAAAAGAGCATGCCATTCCTTACCAGGGGATATATGAGCGGGAACTCCCCAGCAATGACCCACCCGATTTCATCAACGCTATGGTAAAAAATTTAGCTGGCAAGGTTGACAAAGATGGAATAGCATCAGCTATGATGAACCTTTACCATAAAGACTATATTGATTTTAAAGAAATACAAAATGGTCAAGGGATTCAAATCAAAAAAAATGAACCCGGTAGCGATCTTTCCCATTCTGAGGGATTGCTCCTAAAGCTTTTAGCCCGCTTTGCTACTGATAACGTTTTCGATTTTCAAGATATGCAAAAACGCCTTTCAAAATCGACTACTGAAGCAGGAAATTTTAACCAGTCATTATCAGGATATGAAAATGCCGTTCATGATGCAATCGCCCAACGGCGATACTTCAGCACTACTGGAAATGTCTTGGCAAAGTTTATTGCAGTCATAATGATGCTTTTTTCCTTGGCTGTAGTAGGTATCTCTGCACAAGGAATAACCTCATTTTTATTACCCCGAATGACCATACTCTCCGCAATAATGTGGTTCTTCGGTGGAGCTATTTTAATGATCCGAAAAGATTTTTTTGGTCGTTGGACGAAAGAAGGAAGAGAATACTATCAAAAATGGGTGAATTTCAGTCGTTTTCTTTCTGACTTTTCTTTGCTCTCCGAATACCCTCCTGAATCAATAATTGTATGGGAAAAGTATCTTGTCTATGGAACTGCCTTAGGCGTCGCAGAAAAGGTCATTAGCACTTTACAAAAGTTTATCCCTCGAGAAATCTGGGAAGCGCAAAGCCAACATGGCCAGTTTTATAATCCTTCACCTTTTCTCTTTGGCAGTCAGCTATATTTGCTCCGAAATACTGCTTCAGCTACCATCGTCCAAGCTCAAGCCCGCTCTAAGGGTTCTTCCGGATGGGGCGGAGGAGGTTTTTCTGGTGGCGGAGGTGGCATAGGAGGAGGATCAGGTGGAGGTCGAGGTGGAGCTTTTTAGCCTATTAAACCAGATCCTGGGAAAGGAGGATAAATTAATTTTTGTTTTTAAGACTTATAATAGGTTAAGGCTTATCAATTCCTAAAAATTGATCATCAACCTGAGCGTTTTTCATCATTGTTTTTTCTTGTTTAGCAGAAAACATTGTTTAGAGCTATGCTCAAAAAAAGGAGGAATACAAATTGAAAAGGCTGTTCTTGCTAACAGTTGTTGCGGTATTTTTAGTTAGTATTGCTTTCATTTCTGTCGCTTGGGCTGAAGAGGACTGGCAAACCATTACTGCTCATGGTATCAGTTTTTCCCTCCCACCGGATTGGCAACAATTAGAAGAAAACCTTGGCTTTAGCGAAAAAGAATCGGCTTGGTACAGCGGAGACGTAAGCAAGCCTGATCAATTTTTGATTTTAGCTCGAGGAGAAAACGTCGCAACCTTCCTTCAAATGTTCATTGAAACCGAAACCGAAGATAGCGAAATAGTAGAAGACATATCAAAATCAATAGGTGATGCAGAATTTAGAATGGTCACCATGGAAAACTCCCAGGATGATGAAACAATAATTTTCGCGGCCGCTGATAAAGTCTTCAACAATGGGGATGGCATATTTATGAATATTACTATTTTTGGCAGCACATCCGAGGAGTTCCAGCCAATTCTTGAAAAAATCTTGGATTCATTTTCTTTCAATGTCGAAGAATAATAAAATAATCTAACTGAATGAGCCAGTATCCCGTGTCTTCTTGCATGAGGCACGGGATTTTTTCTTCCTCCCTTCTTCTCCATCCGAATATACCATTATAGAAATTCCCCCATTGAGGGGGGTGTGCCTTTTTAATCCATCATTCTGAGGCTTCGTATTCAGAAGCCGTGAGGATCTCACCTGACGCCACTGGTGTCATCCTGAGCGGTGCTTTCCCGCGTGAGGATCTCATCAACCCAATCCGTCATTGCGAGACCTCGTTTTTTGAGGTCGTGGCAATCTCTCGAGCTCAATCTTTTTTATTCCTCTCCCTTTGGACAAAGGGAGAAGGTTCGGGATTCGATTGGTTTTCAAAAAACTCAAATCCCCCTAACCCCCTTTACTAAAGGGGGAAGCTTTTTTTTGGGGTTTCTCGCCATCAAAGTTCATCAATTCTTAATTTTTTTATTCGATTCAGGATTCATGATTTTGAGGATGAGATTGCCACGTCGTTCAACCAAAAAACGGTTGACCTCCTCGCAATGACGGATTTAGAGAGGATTTTCATCCTCATCTGGTGCCACAACTTGGCATGAAGGTCTAACCTGAAAACCCCCGGGCATGATAAATCAAGCCCCTACCAAAGAATATAAAATTATAGGGGCACAATGTATTGTGCCCATTCTTTAATTAATGTAGCGACATGCCATGGCATGTCGAATTTTTGTTTTCAACCTCATCTGCTGCCACAACTTGGCATGAAGGTCTAACCTGAAAATATCAATATTGGTGAAAAAAGAATAAACAAAAAAAGACAAGGCACACCCCCCTTAAATCCCCCCTCAATGGGGGAATGAATTCAACAATTCCCCTCCTTGGAGGGGTGCCGTTTACGGCGGGGAGGGTGCCTTTCATCACTCATCCTAAGCCGTCTTCCCTATCCTTCTGCAGAAAAACTAATAAATTTGAACTTCAAACCGATAATAAATATAATGAAAAAATTAAAATACGTCTTTCCCAATCGAGGTGACACACCATGCATTTGCTGAGTTTATCGAATCACTTTATCTTCGGATTTCTCATTTTTTGTTTAATCTTAATAGCTTCTTCTGTAGTATATGCAGATAATGATTCAACACCAAATGTTAATCAGACTACCCAGATCAATTTAGCCAGAAGCTCGATGAAAATCAAAGGTTTTTCCGATCCAGAAATGGATTTTCAATTGATGCGATCCATTGGTACTGATTGGTATGGAGGTGGAATTTTAGGGGAAATACTTTTAGCGGCCTCAGAAATAACCGATGGTGATCCCAGTAATTGGCCAAAAAGTTTTGCTCAATTAGGAATGCAAGTAGAAAAAGATGGCCGTGAGCGTTTAGCCAAAGGTCACGTGGTAAGTGCCCGGGACGCTTTAATGAGAGCCAGTAATTATTATCGAGCAGCTGAATATTATGCCGACCCTCGACTTCCTGAGCGTCAAGAATTTGGCTTAAAAGCCCATACCTGTTTTATCGATGGAATAAATTTGTTTGATTGGAGAGTGGATGTACTCCAAATCCCTTATCAGGATAGCTTTCTCCCTGGTTATTTCCTTTCTCCAGACAAAGATACCAACCAAATTGCTCGAAAAACCATTCTAATTATGAGCGGATATGACGGTACCTCGGAGGAAATATTTTTTGGCGCTGGACGGGCTGCCTTAGAAAGAGGATACAATATACTGCTTTTCGACGGACCCGGTCAAGTTGGTGCTCTTCGTTTTCATCCTCATATGTCTTTTATTCCAGATTATAGTCAGCCAATAACTGCAGTTGTCGATTTTGCTTTGAAAAGAAAAGATGTTGATCCTAATCAGCTTGCTTTATATGGAATTAGCTTAGGAGGCTATTTTGCTGCCAGTGGAGCAATAACTGAGAAACGCATCAAAGCCTTAATCCTCAATTCACCGATAGTTGACATTCATGAGTACTTGATAGCCGGTGGACTTTCTCAATTAGAAAATATACCAGAAGACCTCCGACTTGAAGACTTTGATTACATACCAGATGAAGAAATGAGCCCGAAATATAAAATCAGTTTGTGGAATATGTGTACTCGTTTTGGCCAATCATCGATTTTTTCTTTACTGGAACATCTAAAAGAATTTAATATTACTGGATTAGTCAACAAAATTACCATACCAACCCTGGCTATGGTAGGTGAAGGTGAAGGTAAAATCCCGCTGAAACAAGCTCAGTATTGCGTAGATCATGTTGCCGGTCCTGCTACTCTCCATGTCTTCGATATACAGAGCGGAGCTGATAGTCACTGCCAGATGAACAATAGTCCTCTCTCGAACGCTGTCCTTTATGACTGGCTGGATGAAATATTTGACGAGCAATAAATAATTATAACGATTGATCCCATAAAAATTCCAGCATTTTTTTGCCAAACTCAGGGAAGGTGATTTTTAAAGCAAGTCGCCTTCCCTAAAAATCTTTAACTGGAATGAATCACAAAACTCATATATTCGATTATGAGATGATTGAAAACAGCCTCCTTGCATTATTTATACAATTTCAAACAATCAAGTTAATGATTGTCTATCCACTCGCTTCTTCCAATTGTTTATAAACACTGGTTCCCAATAGGAAATCATTTTTTTTGGCATAATCAATTGCTTTTTTACCAAAATCATCTACCAGCTTAGCGTCGGCTCCGGCTTCAAGAAGAATTTTAACGACTTCCGGATTTTGATTATACCAGGCAGCATACATAAGAGGCGTCCAGCCGTTTTCATCCTTAGTATTCACATCAATTCCTTCCCGAATCTTCGATAGAATTTCTTCTAAATGACCGGTTTTACACATTTCAAAAAAATCCATCTTTCCTCCCTCCTTTTAAAAAATATCAATTATTCACAAAGTCCGATCATAAATAGTCAGAGGTTTTAATTAAGCCATATTGCCAAATATGCACGGATCCGATCGGAATTATACTTGGAAGTTTAGTTGCCGAGGTGTTTATCCAATAAATAATTTTCGGGTTTTTCAAAATATTGAGAGTATATTACTTATATATTTAAAAACAAATTTAAAATACTTCTTATTCCTTTTTTTTCAAATAACTCATTTTATCTATCCTGAAAATACCGTGAACCGTGAAGCGTGAACTGTGAGCAGTTTAAAAATCCACCCTCATCCTCACCTTCTCCCATCAAGGGAGAAGGAACTCTAACTCGTCATTGCGAGGAACGAAGCGACGTGGCAATCTCTTGACTTTAATCTTTTTTATTCCTATCTCTTTAAATAAAGGGAGAAGGAATGATATAATTTTTTTCCCTCGCCCCTTCGTGGGAGAGGGTCAGGGTGAGGGGGATACCTATTTTCATCCTCATATGGTGCTGCTAAGCAGCATGAGGGTCTATCCTGAGAACCCACGGGCATGATAAATCAAACCCCCACAAAAGAATTAAAAAATGGAGGAGCACAATGTATTGTGCCCGTTCTTCGTTTAATGTAGCGACATGCCATGGCATGTCGAATCTTGGGCTTTTCACCCTCATCCTCACCTTCTCCCATCAAAGGAGAAGGAACCAAAATCTTGCGCCCCCTCGCTCCCTCCCTCCTCGGTGTCTTTCGCCAATATTCCCTCGCCCGTTCGTGGGAGAGGGTCAGGGTGAGGGGGCATCATTTCCTTCCTCATCTGGTGTCGCAAAAGCAGCATGAAGGCCTACCTTAACTTTACAACCTAAAAAAACCTTCTTGATTATTAATTATTTTGTACTATTATTGAATTGAAATTGTAACCTTAAAAGCTTAGAATCGTTTAAATACAGACTTACCAAGACTAAATGAGGGGATCAACCTTCATAAATTTTTTACTATAACGGTGAATCTTATCGTTCATCGCCATTATTAAAATTGTTTAGGAGAGCTCAATATGGCTTTAAAAATAAAAAATTTTAATTGGAAATTATTTTTTCTCCTTTGGTTCATGGTGGCAACAAGCATCGTATGCGTCTTACCCTATACCTTAACCATCCAGTCAGAACAAATCAAACTTCTCAATGTTCCGGCAACCATGGGACAAATCATAGCTATGCAGCTTCTAACCAATGGTCTGCTATTTGGTTTGGTTATTGGAATTGGTTTACTTATCGCCAATAAAATTGGTTTAGGATTACCCTTTTTAGATGCAATCACCCGTGGAGAAAAAATAACTAAACCCTTTAAGCCAATTGCCTGGTTTTCGATCTTGATCGGCATTGTTTTTGGTTTCATTATTATAGGTTTAGATACCTGGATTTTTAATCTGAAAAAAGTCGGTTTAGTGCTTCCAGAAACCGTTCATCCACCGGCGTGGCAGGGATTTCTTGCTTCCTTTTATGGAGGAATTGCTGAAGAAGTGTTACTTCGCTTATTCTTGCTGTCGTTGTTGGTATGGATAGGCAATTTAATGACGAAAAATAAAGACCTGCAACCCAATATTCGTGTCCTTTGGATTGCCAATATCATTACCGCTGTTATCTTTGGTTTAGGTCATCTTCCGGCAACGAAAGGGATGGGTCTTCCTCTCAATTCCTTTGTTATCACCCGAGCAATTGTCCTGAATGGAGTTGCAGGCTTAGCTTTTGGATGGTTATACTGGACTCGGGGTTTAGAAAGCTCAATGATAGCTCATTTTAGCGCCGATATTGTCCTTCATGTATTATTTGCATTTTAATTTATTTGCTCAATAAAAAAACCAAGAAAGGAATTAAAAAAGTTTTCCGAATTTCTCAATTAAATCAGTGGTTTGTTTCTTTCTTTGTCCCATTCTAATAATCATTCCAGTATCAACAACCCTTCCTTCCTTGGATTGGCAAAGTTTTATCATTCGATTAATAGTCTGATTTCCGCCTGTCCAGGCAAAGGGAAGGCCTTTGGTTACAAAACAGGCAATCTTTTTCCCTTGGAGTGATGGCATTTGATTCATATAAGCCGCCATAGCTGGAGAAAGGAATCCACCCCTGACCCAGGCCCCAAATATAATTGCTTCATATTGATTTATTTTTGGAAAGGATTTTAACTGAATTTTTTTAATGTCAACCTGCTTCTCATCAATTGGTTCTATTCTTTCAACCTGAACATCATGTCTTAATACCGACAGTTTTTCCTCAAGCCTTTGGGCAATAGAGTAAGTAAACCCGGATTTTGAATCTACAATAATCCCTATCTTCAATTATTATTCCCTCCTCGATGGTTACACTATAGATGTGATTCTTTTAAGTATTGATTTTTATAGAATCTTTCAAAATTGTATGTTTCCTTTCATGGGTAGTCAACATAAATAATAGCAAGGTTGAATAACATCGAAAATCTTTCTTGACATCATCTTTTTAAAATAAAATAATATATTCTGGTTTGATTATAAACTATCATATAAAATGATAGGCTTTCTATAGGTGTAAAATTGAAAAGAGTAGTGCCAGCTTGTTACAAAGCATTTTTAGCTATCTAATTTTTAAAAGGTAAAAATATCAAAAAATGGATTGTAACCATTATGATTAACCATCTTATTCATGTTTATAAAAAAGGAACCATCCCCTTCCAAAGTTTGTCTGCACTTTCGGATGCTGATGCAACCAAAATAATGCAAAACTTGTATATTGAAGGCGCAATTTTTTGGGAAAGGTTTGAAAATCCTGCTCAATATTTAAAAACGCGCCGACAAATTGAGTTTCGGCTTCGAGAGGAATTCATTGCCAAAGGAGGGAAGCCTCGAGAATTCTATCCGATTTATATGATCTATGGACGCTCTAAGTGGTTAATCGAAGCTCCCGACGCCAAAACACTTTCTACAACGACAGAAATTCAAGTCCCTCTTTCTCTTTTCCAAAAACAAGATTTAAGCTTTACCTATCCCGATAGCATGGTTTCCTTCTTATTATTGAATCAAAAAGAGTCTCCTTATTATTTATCTGATTTTCATGGAAAGGTATTCATCTTAGACGAAATACAAGATTTGGTTCAATCAAACGGTCTTCCGGGAGAAAAATGGGGAACCAATCTTCCCAAATATTTTGCCAATTACATCGAAGTCCAGGTGTGGAACCAAGAACCACTTCTCGAATATTGTAATCAATTAGTCTAATATGCTTGATTTTCAAATGGTTATTCTCTCAAATAGCAGATACTAAATTGAAACAAAAGTTCACTGCTACCAGACCAAGTCATTGCTCGCTTTAAAATATATATATTCGTTAAGGTGGGGAAAGACTGTGATAAAAGGCTCAATTTATACATTCAAATCAATCATTCGAAAACGCTTTATTCAATTCTAAAACCACCGATTGATATTTTAAATGGATCATCGTTTTGTCAAAATCCCAAAATTTGTTCAGCATTATTTCTTGTTCTTGGTTGGTTAAATACTTCATGGAAGCTGGGAAAAAGACATCATCCTCCTTTTTAATATGTGCTGGGTAAAAATTGGCCAGCGTTTTTAGTTTTTCTAACATTACTTTTTCAGCTGTCATATCACCATTGACATACTGGTTTTTTGAATCGACGAGTTCTCGGACTATACTTCTTCCAAATAGGTGTTCCTCGATCAGTTCCTTCATTAATTTATCATCTTCATCAGTCATTTTTTTCTCTGAAAGGTCTTTAAAGAGAATATCTTCCTCTTTTCCATGATGAGTTTTATCAGCATAGGTTTTAATAAAATCGACAACAACATCGACAGTCCTGGTATCAATAATTTGGGTTGATTCGGCTTGATTTATAATTTTATTTATAATATATATCATTTTCTCAATCAAACGATGTTCAATCATTAATGGAGCCCTAAACTGCACTGTTACCCCCTCCTATCATCATAATTTCTTTTTATTATTTATAGTTAACAATAACTCAGTAAAGGATAGCTGTTATTTTCCTCTCAATCAAAAAGACCAATTATGTAGATAATAAGTAAAAAAATGAAAGAAAAAGAAACCGAATTAAAAAAATCCCCTTCCCGTATGATTCACTGAACTAATTAGGACGGGTTCCCAAAAGTAACCGTAAAATTCCCACCGGTTTTGACTTCTAAAACACACGGAACATTTGGATGTAATTCATCGGGACCTGTCTTGCATTCACCAGGCCGGTAACATTGTCCTCCACAGGAAGAGGTATTTCCCGGGCAATTATTCCATGCCGGAGGATTGGAACCCTGGGAAACACATTGGGTGCAACCCAAGGGAAATACCCCAAGTCCATCACTATTTCCAGTCGCCTGAGTGACGTATTTCGTGCTAACCCCGGTCGAAGAGCTAATTTTCATAGAATAATTAAAACCATTGACCAGAGAGAGGTCAAATTGATCGTGCATGCTATTGTCCGGAGCAGAGATATTGATTTCAAACATTGTGGTCGGGCAAGACCCCATCGGTTCGTTATCCAAACCGCCGGAGATATTAATACCGCCCATGTCGAGATTCAAGGTTTTACTGGACCCTTTAGGGACGGTTATGCTGCACCGATCAGATCGATACACATCACAGCCCTGACTTTGAAAGTCCTCAGCGGTATAGCAGCCATTGTTGCCGGTCAAGCCCCCGATAAAGACCAGATACACCTTCACGTCTTTGCTGGCGTTATTAACTAAGGTGAGAGACCGGGTTTCGCTTCCCCCTATGCCCAGAGGAAAATCATCGATCTCATCTTGATTCCCTGTATTATGGCATGAACTGAATACAATAAAAGCCAAGAATCCAAAAAGAATGACCAAGTACTTCCATTTCATATTAACCCTCCAATTTTATTGCCATAAGTGTGAGATGTAAGAAATAAGACTATCGAGGTGCTGTTTCCTTGTTCATGCTAAGCGTGGAAATAGTATACTCTTTTTTTAGGTTAAATCGGCTATATACCAAATCGAATCGAATAAAATTTTGAAGAACGACCCATTCCTTTGACCGCGAGGCTCTCATCTTTTTCTTTCCTCGCCCCATCGCCCCCTCAGCGCTTTTTGCTAATACTACCCGTCGCCCATTTCTCCCTATAGATAGAACACGCGTGATTCGTAAAAAGAACTCAAATAAAAAGGAGGTTTAGGTATGGCGGTTACTGCAGTTGAGCAAACCAATCGGCTCCGGATTCGATTTGAAGAAGGATTGGATCCCGACACCGGAAGGATGAAAACTTCATCGGTGTCCTGGGGGAACGTCAAACCAGCAGCTCCTGATCAGGATGTCTGGGATGTGGCAGTGGCTTTAACTGACTTATCGGATAAATCGGTCTATGATGTTTTCCTCAATGAAGGAAAACTGCTCACCGAATAAGGAGGTAACTTTTTATAAACTGTGGGGGCTAGGTCTTGATTCTTGAATAATTAGATTATTTGGCAGCTTAAATATCCAGCATTTGGCAAATTATACTCGAGCATTCTAAATTAAATCTGTTATATAAACTTGAATTTTTAAACCAAAAATTCCTTTTAATAAACTCCAAAAGATGACAATGATGGATGATTTCAATAAATCAGATACGTTTAGACGATCTCGACACTTTTCAGGAAGAGGTTGGTTTCAGACATCGCAATCATAAGAGATAGAAATATTCGCACTTGAAGTTAAAAATTGGGAGGGGGGATATTAGACGATACTATCGGTAAGACTCTCCATCCACCTTCTTCATCGGGTAGGGTCCATCGACAGGAAAATTAGGGAACGCATTTTTCATTGCTTCTAACAAATTCTTAAGTACAGCAGCATCTTTTGCATCCCATTCACACAAGATTTTTGCCACATCACCCTTATCATCCAGTTGAACCCAGCTGCTAACCCAGTAGGCATCTGCGCTCGAATGAGACTTTGCTGTTTTAGCAACTGCTTCGGCTTGAGCCATTGGTACCGGAGCTGGCAATGCATGAATAATTAGATATTTTGCCATTTGAAATCACCCCCTTTCATGGCTTATTGATAGATATGGACTTCAGCTCTGTGTAATTCGTTGGATTTTTCAATCAATCTTTTACCTAAAACAATAAAGAGACATTTTTAAATTCATTAATTCGATTGGTTTGTAATTGATTGGCAGTGAGTTCTTTAATAATTTTCTTAAAGCAATAATAACAATAATTTTATGAGTTTTGGAGAAATAGTAGAGTAGTATGATTCTATTTTATTACAATATTTTTACACCGCAATAGCTATAATTAAAAATATACTAATATCTTCAAACCCTCGAAGTATTTCGTCTGCCGTGAGGGAATTCTTGGGGGTCTATTATACAATTTAAAGAGGATAACAAGACACCCCCGTTAAAAATATGATATGCTATTTGAGACGGGGAAGTGGATAGCGGGGTTGGTTATCCAGGTAACTGGGTTCACTCGGGCTCTTGAAATTCCGCCTTGGTTTTTTTTATCTCATTTTAAAGAATCAGGCCAGTGATGCCTCACCTAAAAATCTTGATGAAATGGATTCGATGCCTCATTTAAAATTCTATACCAAATTCACCTCCTTGGGGTAAGGAATTGAATCATTTTTCAAGGTCACCATCTCGATCAATTGGTTTTGTATTTTGACAATCTGTCGTTTGAGTTCGGCTGGATTGAGTTCTTCATATTGGTCTTTTAAGGATTGCTTGAGGGAGTTATCAATCGATGAGGCGTCAAGAACTCGCATCAGTGGAGTTTTGGCTTCATCATAGTGTTTCTTGACTTTACTATTCACTCGCTCTTTGAAAACCAGTTTGGTAACCGGTTGGAAGAAGTTAGTATAGAGACGAAGAAGGGAATAGAGTTGGTTGAGAAGGAGGAGTTCGTCTTCGGTCTCATAGCGACAATAGCCAACCGTTTTTCTCACCACAGTCCAGTTCTTTTGTTCGACATAACAGTTATCATTCTTTTTAGAAGGTCGAGACCGGGTGAAGGTGATCTGTTCTTTTTGACAGTACCGAATGAGTTGGTTATTGATGAATTCTCCTCCATTGTCGGAATCGATTCCTAAAAGAGGAAAGGGAAGCCGTGCTCGGATCTGTGCTAAGGCTTCAAAGACCCATTTCTGAGCTTTGTTTTTGACCGCTTGAGTTTCGGTCCAGCCTGTCAAGACATCGGTCACATCAAGAGTTTGGCAGAAATCCCCACTGGGGTTTCCACCATCGTGGGCAACCAGATCAATTTCACAGAATCCTGGTCTTTTCTCATCCCAATCGGCAAAGGTACGAACTGGAATCTGGTGTTTAAGGAGAGTCCCGGGTTTGGTGTAGGACCGGGAGATGGGGGTGAACTTTCGTTTTTCCTTTTGGAGAAGCCGATCAATGGTGGCTGTAGATATGGCCAGGAGCTTCCTTCTCGCCTCTTGGGAGAGAACCAGTTCCTCATGCTTTTCCAGTTTTTCGATCATCCAAGGAAGTGAGGGAGCGAGTCTTTTCCCACAGGGACAGTCAAAGATGAGCCAGATCTTTTTTAAAGAAGAAAGGACTTCCTCATCATAGATTTTTTTTCGGTTCCTTTTTACCTTGGTGATGGACCCAATGATTCGATATTTTTTGCCGTCTTGTCCGGTGAGATAGACTTTCCGTCCATGATGAGAAAGGAGCCAGGAGGCATACGTTCGGGTGTATCCAGTGAGATGGACGAGTTCATTTAAGATTTTTCTTTTTTCTTTCTTAGTGGCTTTTTGATACTCGGGTGCCATTTTCTTAATGATTTCCCTTCTGGTATTCATGGTGAGCTCCATTTTGTTACCTCCTGTTTTAAAAAAATCACCTGGAGGTAGAATAGTTTATATCAAGATTTTTAGGTGAGGCAACGATAGGAGTTCATCAAGATTTTAAGTGATTCAATTCGAGGCCTTGAGTTTTTACCGAAAGTCCCCCACAATAATGAAAATTATATAAATCGATATCTTTATCTTAACAGACTTGGGGGGGTACCTACTTTAGGGAGGACTTTCATTATGGAAAAGTTCCATTGCCTTTTTGAACCCATCTTGATCGGCGAAATTTTGGTTCCCAACCGGATTTGTCACGTTCCCACCATAACCAGTTCATCCCATATCGACGGTTCGGTGAGTGAAAAAAATATTAATCATTATTCGACAATAGCAAAAGGCGGTACCGGTTTTATCGTGGTAGGAGGAACTTCTGTTGATGAAAAAAGCTGTCGTTCAACGGGATCCAATATGGTTGTAGACGAGGACCATTATATACCTGGGTTGGCATGGTTGGCGGAATCAATGCACCGTTACGGGGCAAAATGTGCTGTTCAGCTTCAGCATCCGGGGAGACAGGTTTCACTGTCAAAACAGGATAATATTGCCTCCAATAATTGTGAAGGCCTGATTCCCTGGTCACAAAATCCAACATTTTTTAATGCAGATGCCATTGCGATTAACAAAACAGTTCAGGCATTATCAACCGACGAAGTGATAGGCCTGGTAGGTCTTTTTTCCGAAGCAGCCTGGAGAGTAATGCAAGCCGGATTTGATGCGGTAGAGCTCCATGCCGCGCATGGTTACCTTTTATCACAATTCTTAAGCCCTTATTTCAATAAACGAAATGACCGTTTTGGAGGAAGTTTTGAAAATCGTCTCCGCTTGCCATTAGCTATTGTGGATTCAATTCAAAAGAAATGCGGGAAAAACTTCCCAGTTCTTATTCGTTACTCGGTTGACGAATGGGTTCCAGGAGGTCGAGACCTCATTGAATCGGTTAAAGTTGCGAAGGAATTTGAAAACGCCGGAGCAGCTGCACTCGATTTGAGCCAAAGTATCCAGGAAAGACCAGGAGCTGGTTTTGATCCGATGTACTATCCTGAAGGTTGGACAATATATGCTTCAGAAGCCATTAAAAAGCAGGTCAAAATTCCGGTTATTAACAGTCATTCTCTTCGAAATCCAGAATACTGCGAGCAAATATTAGCTGAAGGAAAAACTGACCTGATCGGCCTTTCTCGTCAGTTATTAGCTGATCCCTATTGGCCGCTCAAAGCGAAATATGGGAAAACCCGAGCCATTCGTCGGTGCATATCCTGTTTGACTGGCTGTTGGTCGGATTCAATTTTAGCCAAAAAAGAAGTGACTTGTGCCATCAATCCTTCCTGTAATAATCAACATCTTGAAATAAAGAAAAAAACCACTGCTCCTGTCCATATTGCCGTTGTTGGTGGAGGACCAGCTGGTTTAGAAGCCGCCCGAGTTGCGCACGAACGAGGTCATTTCGTGACTCTCTTTGAAAAAAGCGGAGAACTTGGTGGAGCGATTCTTGGCTGTTGTCTGGTCAATGGAAAAGAAAAGATGAAATGGTATGCCGATTGGATCAGGTACCAGATTGCTGTTTTGGGCATTGAAGTTCAACTCAGAACATCGCCTAGCATTGAAGAGCTCAGTTCCTTTGATCTGGTCATTAATGCCACTGGAGCACAATCATATGTACCAGAAGTTCATGGTTTAAAAGAGGTTGTCATCCCTTTTGAGAAAGTGATGACCTGTCCGAAAGTAGCTTGTGAATTTCATCCTCAAGATCGCAAATCCCTACCATTGAAGGGCACCAAGATTATCATATGGGGTGACCATTATGCTGCAGCCGATACCGCTGCTTATTTAGCTTCCATTGGGAAAGAAGTGACTATCATAACCGATCAGAAAGAATTCGGCTCAAAAATTGAAGTTATTCATAAATATGTTCTTTTCAAGAGATTTCAACAAACTGATGCTGAAGCCTTAACTTCGAAACCTTTCAAATATCCGGTGAAAATCTATACCAACAGCAAAATCAATGAAATAAAGGAAAACGAACTTTTTTTAGCCGATAAAAGTTCTAACCAGGTAAATATACCTTATGATCATGTGGTTACTTGCTGGACCAAGCCTAATATCGACTTATATCAACAAATTAAAGCAGCCGGGATTGATGTAGTGAATATAGGGGACTCGGTGAAACCACGAAATCTGCATGCGGCAGTTAAAGACGGTACTACTATCGGTTTAACTATCGAGGAACATAACCTCTTTAATCCCAATGGCAATCCAATTAATGACCTCCCAATTGATGTAGTTGGTCAAATTTTAAAGCCTTGATGGTCAGACTGAATTTTCATTAACCGTTCACGAAGGAGTCTATTATACAATTTTAAGAGGAAACTCTTGGGATGAATCAGGAGTATCAAGATCGCTTTCCTCAAACCAAGCCTATAATTTTTACTACAATTCAAGAAACAAGAACTGATTCCAAAATATTATATTTCATGCTAACCCTCCTATTTTATTGCTATAAGTGTGAGATGTAAGAAATAAGATTATCGAGGAGCTATTTCCCTGTTCATGCTAAGCGTGAAAATAGTATACCCTTTTTTACATTAAATCGGCTATATACCGAATTGAATCAAATAAAATCTTGAAGAACGACCCTATTCTTTGACCCTGAGGATCTCATCTTTTTCTTTTCTTTCCTCGCCCCTGGTGGGAGAGGATTAAGGTGAGGGGGGAACCTGAGCACCTCATCCAGGCTTAATTAAAAAACACCTAACCTGGATCTCAATCTGAACTTTCACCCTCATCCTGACCTTCTCCCATCAAGGGAGAAGGAATTTAAATCCGTTATTGCAAGGAGACTAACCATCTTATGGTTAGACGACGTGGCAATCTCATTCCCAAAAACAGCGAGTTGTGAGCAGTGAATCGTGAGCAGAATAAAAAAACCCCTCTTACCCTTCTTATTAAAGAGGGGAGGTTGATTCTTATCTAGGTAATACTGTAAACGGTCAAAAATAATCTAATATTGAACCGGATTTGAAAAACAGCGGGCACGTTAAATCAAGCCCCTACAAGAGATTTAATAAAGCCATCATCCTGAGCCCTTTTGTTTTTTCTTTTTTCTCCCCATCGCACACCCTCGCACCCTCAGTACCTAAGGGCGTGAGGATCTCATCTTTTAGCTTTACTCTTAATTTCTCTAAACCACAGCCTTTTTTATAAATTCAAGAATCAAGGCCTGATCCCTGAGTTGTGCTGAGAGTAATTAAAGAAATAATGGAAGCTAAATGTAGCTTAATAAAATTAGGTTTAAAAAATTTTCATTAAGAGTGATTTAAAACATTCCTCATGATTTCTTTTTTTACTTTTAACAGCGCCCATCTCTTTTTTAGAAAAGGTTAATAAAAAATAGATCGTGAGGTTTTTTTAAGTAATACTCTATCCTGAAAACACCATCTTATAAATTCCCCCATTGAGGGGGGTTAGGGGGGTGTGCCTTTAATCAGTCATCCTGAGCCCTCGCTTTTTGAGGGCGTGAGGATCTCATCTTTAAGCTTTATTCTTAATTCCTCTAAACCACAGCCTTTATTATAAATTCAAGAATCAAGACCTGACCCCAAATTTTTGCACTCATCAGACAATGAAGGTGTCATCCTGAGGCTTCGGTTTTCGAAGCCGTGAGGATCTCATCTTAAATCTTTACCACTTTCCCAATCCAGGCTTCTTCAAATAAAACTAAGTAAAAAATAAATAATGTAAAGAATTTTTCATAAATCCAAAATTAAATACTTTTATCTTTCAAAGTTTGTTAAAATTTAGTAATATAATCTTATACTTAAACCTATGTTAAAAATCGAAAAACATCTTTCTATAGTATGAATAAGGGTTAAATGAATACTGATTTATCTTTTATTACCAATGAAGCAAATCAAAACTTAAAAGAGAGATTTAAAGTTCTTATTAAAAGCACAGATTTTTTTGACTGTCTGGTTGGTTATTTCTATTCAAGTGGTTTTCACGCAATCTATCCTTCTCTTGATTCAACAAAAAAAATACGAATTCTCATAGGCATTAATACCTGCCAAGAAACCCTTGATATGGTAGAAACAGCGAATAAAACCGAACAGCAAGTCCTAGATTTTTCTCATGCTGAAACTAAAAAGAAAATAGAAAAATTAGCACAATGTGAAATGGAAGAATCAGAAGACACTCATCTCGTTGAAGAGGGAACCAATAAATTTATTGAGTGGATTAAAAGCGGCAAATTAGCGCTTAGAGCCTATCCATCAAAGAATATTCATGCCAAATTATATATTATGACTTTTAAAGAAGGCGATAGAGATACTGGACGAGTTATTACCGGTTCAAGTAATTTTACTCAAGCTGGGTTAATCGATAATTTAGAATTTAATGTGGAACTCAAAAATAGAAGTGATTACGATTTTGCTAAAGCTAAATTTGAAGAATTATGGGCTGAAGCAGTAGATGTAAGTGAAAAATATACTCAGACAATTCAAGAAAAAACCTGGTTAACTCAAAATATAACCCCTTATGAATTATATTTAAAATTTCTATATGAATATTTTAAAGATGAGTTGAGTCAAACTGATGATATTTTTATTCACTATTTACCGGAGAATTTTATAAAGCTTGAGTATCAGGAACAAGCAGTATTAAATGCTAAAAAAATTCTTCTTGAATACGGTGGAGTTTTTATTTCCGATGTTGTTGGTTTAGGAAAAACCTATATATCTGCCATGCTGGCTGGTCAGTTGGATGGACGATCTCTGGTCATTGCTCCACCTGTATTGCTGAATGAATCTAATCCTGGTTCTTGGAAAAATGTTTTCTCTGACTTTCGGGTCCATGCAGATTATGAATCAATTGGAAAATTAGATGACCTTTTAAGCAGAAATCTGGAAAAATATTCCAATATAATAATAGACGAGGCTCATCGATTCCGAACTGAGAGTACCATTTCTTACGAGAAATTAGCAGAAATCTGCCGGGGGAAAAGAGTTATTCTCGTTACTGCTACTCCATACAATAATTCTCCAAAAGACATTCTTAGTTTACTAAAACTCTTTCAGAAAGCTAAAAAAAGTACAATACCCAATCTACCTGATCTAGAATCTTTCTTTCAACAGTTGGATAAAAAACTGAAAGGTTTAGACCGAAAAGGCAATTATGAAGAATTTATTAAAATAGTCAAATCAAATGCTCGAGAAATTCGAGAAAAGGTTTTGAAATATCTAATGGTTCGGCGCACGAGAACCGAAATTGAAAAGTATTTTAAAAAGGACATCCAAGAACGAGGTCTTAAATTTCCTGAAGTCAAAAAACCAGAACCCTTATTTTATGAACTTAATGATAAAGAAGATGAAATTTTTAATAAAACGATCGAATTGATTACCAATCATTTTCGATATTCACGATATACACCCTTACTATACTTTAAAGGTAAAATTGACCAACTTGAAGCTCAGTCGCAAATTAACATGGGACGTTTTATGAAAATTTTGTTGGTTAAAAGATTAGAAAGTAGTTTTTTTGCTTTCCGGAAATCAATACAAAGATTTATTCAATCTTATAGAATGTATATTAAAGAATATGAAAATGGCTCTGTGTATATTAGCAAAAAACATATCAATAAAATTTTTGATCTCCTTGAAAACGATGATGACGCAGCCATCCAACAATTAATAGATGAAGGAAAGGCTGATAAATATAAAAGCGAAGATTTTCGAGAAGAATTCAAAAATGATTTGCAAAGTGATTTTGAGATTCTCTTGGAAATAGAGAAATTATGGCAAAATATTACCCGTGATCCAAAGTTGCAAAAATTCAAAACTGAATTATCAAACAATGAAGTTCTAAAAAAGAATCATCTTATTATTTTTACTGAATCCAAAGAAACTGCCCATTATCTTTATACTCATTTAAACCAAGAATATGCCAATAAGGTCCTTCTTTACACTGGTGATTCAGGTGAGTCTATTCGCGACAAAGTTATTGAAAATTTTGATGCTCGGGCTCGCTACAAAAAAAATGATTTCCGTATACTTATATCCACTGAAGTGCTTTCCGAAGGAGTTAACCTACACCGCGCAAATGTAGTAATTAACTATGATATTCCTTGGAATCCAACCCGGATGATGCAACGGGTGGGACGAATTAATCGTGTTGATACACCCCACGATACAATCTACACCTTTAATTTCTTTCCAACCAAACAATCAAATGATCAGATAAAATTAAGAGAAGCGGCTGAAGGGAAAATAAATTCATTTTTAACCTTACTTGGTGGAGATGCCGAACTATTAACCGAAGGTGAACCAATTGGATCACATGAGCTTTTTGACCGCTTAATATCAAAGAAAACAATTGAAGGTGAGGATGAAGAAGAAAGTGATTTGAAATATCTCCAGATTATCCGTGATATCCGTGAAAATAATCCCGATCTATTTGAAAAAATAAAACAGCTTCCTAAAAAAGCAAGAACTGCCAAACAAAAATTTTCGCATGCTAATTCACTTCTCACCTATTTCCGTCGAGGAAAACTACAAAAATTCTTTATAAGCTCTATTAATGATAAAACTGAAGAATTGGATTTTATGACCGCAGCTCAATTACTTGAAAGTAAGCCAGAAGAAAAAAAGAAAAATCTTTCAGAACAGTTTTATGATCTCTTAGATAAAAACAAAGAGGCTTTTATATTTGCAACAACTGAAGAAATAATAAATTCCCAAAAACGAAGAGGTCGCGATAGTTCCAGTGATTTATTGCGCATCCTCAAATTAACTTTAAAGAATTCACAAAAATTAACCGATATTCAAGAGTTATATCTCAAAAATGTTATGATTCAGCTTGAGGAAGGGGGATTACCCAAACAAACGATCAAAAAAACCTTAAAATCTTTAGAAAAACTAAACAATGAATTGATGAATCCTTACAAAGTGTTAGCTGTTCTCCAAACTATCATTCCAGAACGTTTATTACAAAGTCATTATGCTGAACAAAATTCTTCTGTTATCGGAAAACGAGAAATTATTCTTTCAATGTATTTAACGGGTGATTGAAATGGATAGGAAACAAGCTTTACAGCTTATTAAAGATACGTTTGAAAATCCTTTTGATAAAGCCACTTTTAACAAATTTATTAAAAATCTTTTGAACTTTTTTGATGAAGCTCGCTTCATTTACCAGGGAAATTATATCCCTGATGCTTATAAACAATATATTAAATCTTTAGAACGAATTGGAAAATATAAAAATAGCGAAAAAACGCTTGATATTCTTATCATTACCCTTCAAAAAGAAACATCTCTCGAACGTGCTCGAACCATGCAACGGAATTTTGTAGCGAGGTATTTAAATGGAAGCCGAGGAGGCGATCTGAAAGATGCCGCTTTAGTCGCCTTTGTTCCCCCGGATAAAAAAGATTGGCGCTTTTCCTTAGTGAAGATGGATTATACAACACACCAAACTGAATCAGGAAAAACAAAAGTCAAGGAGGTATTTACTCCTGTCCGCCGATGGTCTTTTTTAGTGGGTGAGAATGAAAAATGCCACACTGCTAAAAGTCGCCTGATCGGAATTTTGGAGAACGATGAACAGTCACCGACTCTTGATGAAATTGAGAAAGCATTTGATATTGAAACTGTTACCAGAGAATTCTTTATTAAATATCGCGAACTTTTCATCCGTACAAAAGAGGAACTCGACAAAATTATAAAAAAAGATCCGAAAATAGCGGCTGATTTTGAATCTAAAAATATTGATACAGTAAATTTCTCAAAAAAGCTTTTGGGTCAGATTGTATTTCTCTACTTTTTGCAAAAAAAAGGTTGGTTTGGAGTAGGTCGTGATGATGATTGGGGAAGTGGATCCAAGCATTTTTTACGTGAATTGTTTGAAAAAAAACATGCAAATTATCATAACTTTTTCAATGATATTTTAGAGCCTTTATTTTACGAAGCTCTCTCAACCGATCACAGCTCTTATGATGATTACTTTAGCAAATTCAATTGTCGAATTCCCTTCCTCAATGGCGGACTTTTTGATCCGATTGGTGGATATGATTGGGTACATACCGATATATTATTACCCAATGAGCTCTTTTCCAATTCAAATCCTACCAAAGAAGGAGATACTGGGGATGGTATTCTTGATATTTTCGATCGCTATAATTTTACTGTAAAAGAAGATGAACCCTTGGAAAAGGAAGTAGCTATTGATCCAGAATTACTTGGAAAAGCTTATGAGAAATTTAATGCGATTCGTCCAGATAACTTTGAAGATTATAAAAAAGCCTTAAAGAGTGGTAAAAAAGGAGAGGAAAATAAGTTTAATAAACAATATGGTGTTTATTATACTCCCCGTGAGATTGTGCATTATATGTGTCAACAAAGCTTGATTAATTATTTATATACCGAGTTAAATCCCGATAAGACATATTATCAAAAACTTGGAGATAAAAATCTTGATTTATTTGGAAACAGATTTAAAAAGGGACAATTAGATTTAGTCTTAGAACATAGGGAAAAACCAGAAATCCCAAAAAAAGATATCGAAACCTTAATTATTTATGGTGAGCGAATTAAAGAAAATGAAGCCTGGATTGAAAGAAATGGAAAAGAAACAGAAAGATACACCTATCTTCTCCCTGAAAGTATTAGAAAAAATGCTTCTCAAATAGATCAAGCTCTTGCTGATATTACTGTTTGCGATCCAGCAGTGGGTTCGGGTGCCTTTCTGGTTGGAATGATGAATGAAATTGTCAAAACTAGAAATGTGCTCTCTGATTTCATCAAGGATAACCAACGGTCTCCTTATGAATTTAAGCGACATTGTATCGAACACTCTCTTTATGGTGTAGACATTGATCCGGGAGCTGTGGAAATAGCAAAATTGAGGTTGTGGCTCTCATTAGTTGTGGATGAAGAAAATATTAGAAACATAAAGCCATTACCAAATTTGGATTATCGCATTATGCAAGGGAATAGTTTAATTTCTGAATTTATGGGGATTAATTTTGATGAATCTAAGGAAAAGAATAATAAATTATTTAAAAATGAATTTGATGAAATTATTACTCAGTTTCAAATTAAAAAATATGAGTTCATAAATGAATCTAATATTACAAGAAAAATATTTTTGAAAAAAGAAATTGAAGATTTGTTAATAAAAATATTTGAATTGAAACTAAAGATTCAAAAATCTGATTATTTTAAAAAATTGAAAAATATAGAAGATACTTATTCAAGATTACTGTTTATTGTCTTATGATAAACCCAGTAGTATGATGTTTTAGACCCATCGAGTGCACCAAATAAATCCACTAGGTGCATACGTTAACTCCATAGCTATATATGACGGTTTAAATGAACCACAATAGCTATAAGCCCACTTTTCCGAATCATGAGTTTTACTGTTCTGAGAATAGTACTCTTTGATGGGTAGTTTGAAGGAACAAGATTAAGATTTCTATAGAACACCAGATGCCGAGGCTGTGGAGAGCGTGAACAACGTGTTTTGGTCGTCCACGAAGCGGAGGGTTGTCCACAAGAGGTCGGTACTATCCATCAGCCTCTTTAACCGGCAGACATAAATACACTCTTAATTACTTAGTTCTGGCTCAATTTTTAATCCCATGTCGTTCCCTCATTGACACTTTGCCGTCAATAAGGATGGTATAGGAATCATGGACAATACGATCAAGAATGGCATCTGCTAGTGTATCTTCGCCGATCTTTTCATGCCACCCACGTGGAGCAAATTGGGTGCAAAAAATAGTAGAAGCATTCTGATGTCTTGCTTCAACGATCTCAAGGAGATCCATTGCCTGGGTGTCTTTAAGTGGAGTTAAGAGCCATTCATCCAAAATGAGTAAGCCAACCTTTTTGTACTTCTTCATCACCATCTGATAGACACCTTCACCTCGAGCCACTGCCAGTTCATCCAGAAGATCCGGTAGTCGGATATACTTAACGGTATAATAGTTGCGACAAGCCGCCATACCAAAAGCACAGGCAACATAAGATTTCCCGTTTCCAGAGGCACCCATGATGATGAGGTTGCGTTTCTCCTGGATGTAAGCGCACCCAGATAGCCGTAGGATTTGTGCCTTATCTAGTTTCCTGTCGGCATGGTATTCAATATCTTCAATGCTAGCCTGAGGATAGCGGAAATCTGCTTTTTTAATGAGATGGAGCAGTTTATTGCTTCTGCGTTTAGCCCATTCCACATCAACAAGAATACCAACCCGTTCTTCAAACGATAGCTCCTGATATTTCTCATCAGACAGTTGGCGTTTGAAAGCATCCGCCATAGCGGAGAGTCGCATGTCATGCAGCTTGTTCATGGTCGTAGAATTAATCATTGTCTTTTCCTCCATAGTAGCCGGCACCCCGGACAAATCCGTAGATGTTGGGATTGTCTTTTGTCGCTTTTTGTCGATCTGATTGGACTGATATTCTATCCTGACCGGTTTTGAGGATGGTCTGGATGATTTTGAAACTCGGACTGGGCGTGTAACAAAGTGCCCGCTGGCACGCTTCTTCAAAGCGGGATAAAGAATACTTGTCAGCGAGTTTCATAAGCGATGTACAAGAACGGTAACCTTGTTTCTCAACTCTTGATGCTGACAAAAGAGCATTCACCACAATGACGGCATGAGGTCCAATGGAAGCAGCCCAATTCCTAAAATGATCAGCATTTACAGCCAGGTACTGTTTATGTTTCTCTGGCATGTGATCCGGTACCGTGACAATCTGGCCTTCCTGACCGCGAATCCGAATATGGGAAGCAATGCGATGATTGTGGTAAAAAACTTCAACAGTTTTGCTGGTTATACGTACCTCCACTTGATGCCGGATGTACTCATAGGGCACTGAGTAGTGATTTTTATCCACAATTATGTGATAATCGTACTGTACGGACGCCGTTGACCAGGTGGCAAGCTCGTATGGGGAAGTAGGCAAAGGCAAAAGCAGTGCTTTTTCCTCTTCTAGGAAGGCGCTTTTCCTGCTTCCCGGCTTCTTTTGAAAAGGTTTCTGGTTGAATTCTTCCAGCTTAAGACGGATGGCGCTATTCAGTTCGTGTAATGAAAAGAACTGTTGGTTTCGCAAAGAGGCAATGATCCAGGTGGAAATAATACCCACCGTACTTTCGGCATGGGGCTTGTCTTTGGGGCGCCTGACTCGGGCTGGAATGACTGCTGTCCCGTAATGCTCGGCCATTTCTTGATAGGTTCTATTAATCTTGGGATCTGGTCGAGAGGCTTTATCTACACTGGTTTTTAAATTGTCTGGCACGAGGATTCTGGCCACTCCACCAAAGTATTTGAACGCATGAACATGAGCATTGACCCAGCTTTCCATATCCATTGACAGGAAGGCTTCTACATAGGCATACTGGCTGCAAGATAGGCTCGCTACGAAGATATAGGCTGGAATAAGTTCACCGGTTAGATTATCAACAATAAAACCAGTCTTTCCAGCCCAGTCCACTTCCAGCATTTCACCGGGTTTGCGCTTAATGCGCATAGTGGCTTTGGTGGTATTGGCATACTTATGATAATACCGACAGAATTGGCTGTACATGAGTGGGATTTCACCATTGAAGCGGCATTGTTCATGGTACTCATGCCACAACAAACTTAAGGTGACACCACTTTTGGCCATTTCTTTATGAACATATTCGCAATCCGGTATTTTTCGATTGGACTGACTCCTTTTTTCCGGAAAAAGGAGTTCCTGAAGATCTGCATCCGACATGTTTTTATCGAAAGGCCATGAAATCTCATGCCTTTCTGCCCGTTCAACCACATTACGGATTGTGGTCCGTGAGCACTGGCAACTGGCAGCAATGCCACGTTGACTCACACCTTGGCTGTGAAGCCGAAGAATTTCTCGATACTTGATCATTTATTTGATCAGCCTCCTAATGAAGATTTACACTTTACAGTGTATTTCCTCATTATATGTCAGGTGGATCTCTCCATGACCAAGGTGGGCCTATTTGATACTCATGGTGGACCTTTTTGAGTATACGAGTGGGTCTATCCCAAAATATTACTCAGATTACCAAACGAAAAAGAACGTGACATACATATATTTAGAGAAAAAGAAAAAGTATATAAGGTATTTGGATTTAACCTGGAAACAACAGAAAAGCAGTTATTGGAATTCACTTCTGGTAAAAATATAAAACCCTTTTTCCTTTGGAAACTATATTTTTCTGAGGTATTTCATAAGAAAGGTGGTTTTGATGTAGTTATTGGGAATCCACCATATGTAAGGGTTGATAATATACCCTTAGATGAGAAAACTTATTTTAAGGAAAATTTCAATGCAGCTGTCGGCAAATATGATCTATATTATCTTTTCTTTGAATTATGCTTTAAAATTTTAAAAAATAGAGGAATATTGTCTTATATAACCCCAAATAAATATTGTGCAGCATCATCTGCAAAAATATTAAGAAATCTAATTTTTAAAAATATTAGTCAGGGAGAAATTGTAAGCACATCAAAATTAGAAGTATTTGATGATGTATCGAATTATCCAATAATTTCCCTTTTTATAAAAAACCAACAAAAGTTAAATATGATTGTTCGTGAAGCTCAATCCATTGGAAACCTTAGTAATTCAAATGATTCTAAATATTGCTTATCTATTAATACCTTTATGCAATTTCCAGAATCTGTTGTCCCAATTAATATAAATCAAAAAAAATTAAAAATACTTCTCAGTTTATTAAAGAATGAACCATGTTTAGGTAATTATCTGAGTATTTCAGAGGGGTTGAGAATTCCAACTAAATACGAAGATAAAATAAAATCAGATTTTGGAATTGTTAAACAATACCAGTTTAAGAGATGGACACTTATAACTGAAGATTCATATATCTCAGAAATCAACCTTGATAAAGTAATTTCTAAAAATTCCGTTAGATACACGAAATTATTTAAACCAAAAATATTGATTGCTGAAGATTCACTTTTTATTACAGCTACCTATGATGAAATGAAGTTTATTCCACAAGGAGGAGTATATTTTGGAACATTAATTTCGAATGATATTGATATAAAATATATTTTAGGTTTACTAAATTCAAAATTATTTTCTGAATTGTATAAAATTCTTTTTGGTGGTATGCATATGGGAGGTGGTTATCTGCGTTATAGAACTAACTTCCTGGAAAAGCTACCTATGCCTTTTTTTGACTCGAAAATATCAGTTAAAATTATAAACCTAGTAAATCAAATATTAGTTGAAAAGCAAAAAAAATTAGATGCGAATATAATATATTATGAAAGAGAAATAGACAACTTAACTTTTCATTTATTTAATCTATCTAATGATGAGATTAAAATAATTCAGGAAATCTAAATCAAATTTATAATTCTAACAAAAAGAAACCTTTTCTAAACATATTTTTTATATTCTTATTTTTCTCATAATAATTGATAGAAAAGTGAAACATAAATAACCAATACCTACTTATCTGGATGTTAAAAAAAATTATGAATTAAGCAAATCAGATTAAGAGTCGCTTCATGGATACAACTTAAATACTTATTAATTTGTTTAGCAAATCTTTTTAACAGTTATTTAGCGAAAAAAATTGCAACACTAACCATCGGTCCTGTAGAACAATATTATCCAACTAAATATTCCTGTCGTTAAAAGTCAAAAAGATTTATCCATATAATTATTGATTGTTAGAGAAAAGATTATTAGAAAAGAAAATACCTATATTTAAAGAAAAATGAACAATTTATTCACGAAGAAAAATCCAGACACCAAAGATTGCCAAAGTTGAATCACAATCTGCTCCAGTTTTCGCTTTCAAAGATTTCATGACAGAACCCAGAAAGGAGAAATATTTTTTGTGTGTTCAAAAACCTGGTAAAATTATTAAGTAACATCTTATGAGATCCCTCTCAAAACCAGTGAAAACTTATGACAAATTGCTCAAATAGTATTCATAAGGTATTCTTGTCCATTGTTTTTAACCACTCCATACCAATTAGTTATATGAATTCATAAACATAATAAAGATGGTTAAACAAAAACCATATAGCAATTATAAACATAATTATTTTTCCTTAATCATCAAAGTCTCATTTGTAGTTGGTAATTATTTTAGAAAATAAATTAAAATCATAACAAATTAATACATTTAGCATAAATTTAATTATATTGCTTAAATAACTAACTGTATTTGGCAACTCAAATATCCAACATTTGGCAAATTAAAATTCCAGCACCCCAGTTGAGATTAATGATTTAAACTTGAATGTTTTAAAACGATAACTCTTTCCAGTAAATACCACAAGATGACAATGATGGATCAACCGGTCAAGAATAGCACTGGTGATCACATCATCAAAGAAAATTCCATTCCATTTGCTGAATTCTAAATTGGTAGTGATGATCACGCTCCTTTTCTCATAACAATCAGAGATGACTTGAAAGAGGAGTTTCACTCCTTCCCGATCCAAAGGGATATATCCCCATTCATCACAAATTAAAAGATCAAGTCGTGAGAGCTTTTTAAAAAAATGAGTGAGCGTTCCTCGGGCTTTGGCATCAACCAGTTGATTCACCAGATGAGCGGTTCGCTCATAGCGGACTCTTTTCCCCTGGTGACAGACTTCCACACCCACTGCTGTCGCACAGTGAGTCTTACCAGTCCCAACTGGTCCAAAGCAGATGAGGTTTTCTTTTTCTTTAACAAAAGAAGCCCTCGTTAGGTATGTGTCAAATAATGTTCGCAATTTACTCTTAGCAAACACCGGAGACTCTTTTTAAACACAGAGATGACCTTACTTGAATGAAAAGTCATCTCTCTTTGAGTAATAACTCGATTGATTCACCTCCTTTTTATGAATATGGAAAATAAACAAAGAGAAGAATACAATCTTTCTATTTGGTCAATTCTTTCTGGTATTTTAGTGAATAACTATTCATGAGTCGTCGGGCTGTGGATCTGTGGTCAACCCACAGGGTTGTCCATCTATCCACAGCCTCTTTTTTTCTTTTGACTTTCTTTTTTTCCTTAGGCTATCTTTAGAAGCTCTACTTGTTGCTTGGTAATCGCCTCAGAGTTGATATATTTTTTACTCTTCATCCAAATCTTTTCGTATACTCAATGAGATAACTGGTGACCAACCGGAGATAGGAATCAGTGGTAGGAAAGATCCCTCTACCACTCGGGTGCGGCGACGAATCTCTTTATGAACTTGCTCGAGTGAGTTGGTCGAAGAGATCTTTCGTTGGTCAAGGTGAGGAAAAGCCAGGAATTGTAACGAGTCTTCTAGCCCTTCCTCTAAAAGAGCAATGGCTTGAAGAAAGCGATCTCGGTATTCCTGGATGAGTAAATGGGCATATTGCTTTGCACACTCTTGGTTCGGTTGATTCCAGATTTGCTTCAGTTTCGCAGCAAAAGATTCTTTTTCTTTATGGGGAATATGGACAAGGAGGTTGCGCATAAAGTGTACTTTACACCGTTGCCAACTTGATCCTCAGAAAGATTTCTGAATGGCATTTTTAAGCCCTGCATGAGCAATGGATGCACACAGCCAGACGGTTTCCACTCCTCGTCTTTTAAGCTGTTCAAAGAGATGAGTATAAGTGTCTTCTGATTCAAGCTATCAGGGGTTCGACCGCCAGGATCTCTCGATTTCCCTCGCTGGTCAGACCCTGAACGAGAGCTACCGCCATGCTGATGACGTGTCTTTCACAGCGAACTTTCTCGTAGAGGGCATCAACCCAAATGACTGGATATTCTTTTTCTAAAGGACGGGTACGGAACCATTCCACTTGATCACTCAGGTCTTTGGTGATTTCTGATACTTGACCAGCAGAGAGGGACTCAATCCCTAAGCTTTGAGCAAGGCGCTCCATCTTTCGGGTGGAAACACCATTGATAAAGGCTTCTTGAACCACCTTTCAGGAGGGCTTGTTCCGAGCGTTTCCTTTCGGTCACAAAAAAAGGAATAGAGCCTCCTTTTCTCAGCTTTGGAACCAGAAGGGAGATCGTACCGAATCGGGCATCAAATCGTCTTGCTTGGGTTCCAGAGAAATAGGTAATTCGGATTGAACAATGCTCTCCTTGGTGAGCCCCTACTTTGTTTTCAGTTTTAGTTTCATAAGTTCATTGGTTAACCACTCGAGCCTAGCATAGAGAGGATCAGGTTTGAGTCATGAATGCAAGGAGCATTTTTAAAAGATATGGTGTATGATTATTTTGAGCCATCGGATATTCCTCCTCGATGAAGTTTTTGTTTCGTACAACCTTCATTTTGGAGTCTCCGGTGGCTTTTTTCAAGGTGCGAAATTGCGAACTTTAGTACACATTATCTTGGAATTAAAAAGACCTTTATAGTTAAATATAATGAATTGTAAAAAAGAAAGAAGCAAGCACAGCTTAAATCTCTATAATTACCCCGCCTTTAAAGGCGAGTATTCATATTTAAGAATTATTTACCAACAAAAAATAATTTTTTCTACATTAAACTTTGTATATATTTAATTGCTTCAATAGCATTGGCTTCTTTTTGAATTCTATGAAGTTGGTTGAGATTAATACGATTAACGATCTTTAACATAGTTTGGATGTTTTTAATACTAAAATCGCAGACCTCAGCAGCATCTTCTCTATAAGGGAAAATATCCAAACCCAACCATCCATCATATTTAGAAATATTCAAATAATAAATGAATTCAATCGTTTCCCAAAAATGGACAGTACCCACAGCCATATCATCATCCCAATCTCGATAATTATCATTAAGATGCAAAATAAAAAGTTTATTGAATTTATCTAAAAGTGCTAAAACATTTGCTGGAGATTCCTTACAATTGAAAGAGTGTCCTAAGTCGAGTGTTACTCCAACATTTGAACAACCAGTTTTATGAGCTAAATAAAGAGCAACACCAGAAGAATAGATAGTCGAATGTGTTCTTGGTTCTCTTAATTTATATTCCAAACTAAGATTAACTCTTGGATTGTAATTAGCAATTTCTGTTAAAGACGTTATCAACAAATCCCATTGTACAGAATAGTTAATTTGGAAAGGATAATCAAAACCATCTTGGCCAGGCCAGAGATTCATATCCCTAGCGCCTAAATATTCTGCGATATCCATTGCTTTTTTAGAATATTCAATGGCTTTTTTCCTCAAGGTGTTATTTTCTGACATTAAACTACCACAATTGAAAATTGGATCGCTAAACAAATCAACATCACAACTTGCAAGTTTTAAACCTCGATCTTGTAACATTTTTTTTATATTATTAATATTATTTTCGTTAATTGGTTGAGGATAATGCATCATGACACCAGTAAGTTCTGGAACTGATGCAATTCGATCGAGAGACTTTTCAATGCTTCTATCAACTTTATAACCACTAACACAAAATCGATCTGGAGTTTTACCAAAAACCCATATTCCAGTTGAATATCCCTTATAATTCAATCAAATTCATCTCCTTTTTTACATCAAATATTCTACATATAAAATTAATTTGTCTAAAATCAAAATTTAAACATTGTAATAGATAATATTTCCTTTACCATGAATATTATAAAAATCATTAATATCATTTATATTGGGTAATGAATTATGTGCGCCTAATTTAGTACAGGCAAATGCACCTGCGGTATTCGCTAACATTAGAGCCTCTAACCAATCTTTCCCTTGCGTTAAACCATAAAGTAATCCCGCATTGAATGAATCACCAGCTGCTGTGGTATCTTTCACATCAACATTTCTAGGAAGAAGGTGAATAATACGGTTTGTGGAATCACTTGCTATCGCTCCCATCTTTCCTAATGTAAAAACAATCCGTGACTCACAACGTTTTTTTAATAATTGAATTGCCTTAATCGCATCAATTATTGTATTGATTTTAATTCCACTCAATATTTCTGCTTCATGTTGATTTGGCGTTAAAATATCCTCCTTTGAAAGTGTTTCTATTTCAAAATGTTGTGCTGGTGCAGGGTTTAGAATGGTTCTAAGTCCAATTTGATGTGCCATTTGTATCGCACTTTTTACTACTTTTTGAGGTATTTCTAATTGTAGTAACAAATATTTACATATTTTAAAAAGTGGTAAAACATCACTTAAGTCCCCGACTGATAACTTCATATTTGCTCCTGGAGCAACTAATATCCGGTTTTCGCCTTTATTGTCAATAAATATAAATGCTAATCCGGTATGGCTATCAGTGTTTTTAGTTACAAACCTATAATTAATTTGTTCCTTTTTTAAATTAGCATGTATTTGATTACCAAACTCATCGTCACCTATCTTGCCAACCATATAAACTTCCAGCCCAAGACGCGAACAAGCAATAGCTTGGTTGCTTCCTTTACCACCTTGAAGCATTGAGAATTCTTGTATTAAAATATTTTCTCCAATTTTAGGCATATAATTAGTTTTTATAATCATATCAATATTTAAACTTCCAACTATCAAGATTTTAGGTATAAACATCATTTACTAACCCCCAAATATAAAATATCCATACACATATTATATATTTCTAACATTTTTTATATTATATAACTCAACTTTCGCACTAAAATAAATGGTGAGAAACCTTGATTTTAAAGGGATTTTTAATGAAAACACCCCTCTTTTTTGGTAGAATTGACTTAGAGAAAAAAACCAATCACCAAAAAGAGAGAGGTGTCTTCATGACTATCCTACCAGAAAATTTGGAAAATGAAAGGACTCTATTACCCATGTTTTCCTCCTTTGTAAAGGAGTTCAAATTGAACCAACTGTTTCGAAAATGTTCCATCCGCAAAGAAAAAGGAATCCCTGTTAAAGACATCTTCCAGATGATCTTTCTGCTGGTCTTTACCGGAAAAAACATCTCTGGTATCTTGTGCTCTAAAAATCTCATTTTCGAGGGAAAGAAAGATACTTTTTACCGTTTCCTCCACCAGACCAGTGGCAGCTGGCGAAAATTCCTCTTCCTCTTGAGTGCCACAGTAGTCTCAGAAGTCCTCTTTCCTTTTAGCAATCTGAAGCGCTACGCCTGGGTAGTGGATGATTCTCCCTATGAACGACCTCGGAGTTCGAAAGTTGAAGGTCTCTCTCGTTTCTATGACCATTCTACCAAGCGCTTCAGCCGTGGGTTTCGGATGCTCACCCTCGGGCTCACTGATGGAGCCACTTTCATTCCTTTTTCCTTTTCGTTATTAAGTTCCCACCGAAAAGAAAACCAGCTCTGTCCGATGGATGCTTCCGTTGATGGACGAAGCAAAAGAGCTCGTCTTCGGAAAGAATCCCAGGAGAAGACTCCTGATGTACTCTTGAAGCTCCTTGATGGAGCCGTAAAACACTGTCCTTTGGTCTCAACCATTCTCTTTGATAGTTGGTTCAGCTTTCCCACCCTCATCCGGAAATGTGCTACTCGAGGATTATCAGTGGTATGCATGCTCAAAAACACCCCAAAGATTTACTCCTCTTTTGGTGGAAAGGCTCTTGCTCTTTCCTCTCTATTCACCAGAATTCAGAAAAGACCACACGGCAATATCATTGGATCGGGTGTCGTGAATCTCAATCTCACTGGGAAACCACTTTTAGCTCGGATTGTCTTTGTCCGAAGTGAAAAACAAAAATCTCAATGGTTGGCACTTCTTTCAACTGATCTGTCTCTTTCTGAAGACGAGATCGTCACCCTCTATGGGAAACGCTGGGATGGATGTCTTCTTCAAGATGGTGAAATCGGTCTTGAAACTGGCTCGGGAGTTTCATGTCAGGTCTTATGATGCCCTGGTGACTCATACTAGTATCGTCTTTATCCGGTATATTATGCTCTCTGTTGCTGCCCGAAGGAACACCGATCCCCGCACCATTGGAGAGCTTTTCTATGCCTGCTATGATGAAATTCAGGATATCACTCTTATGGAAGCACTGACTCTCCTTCTTGAGCTCCTGAAGTCTACCATAAAACAGGTTTTAGTCCTTTCAGAAGAAAAAGTCAAAGAGCTACTCTTCTATTTTGTAAATAGTCTCCCAGCATGGTTGAAAGAAAAAATGCTATTATTGAACTGCGAAAGTTGAGTTATTTAATATAATTTTTTACTTTAAATTAATGGAAAATTATTCATAATAAATTAATAACTTTATTTAAATTAATTTCTACAATTTCTTAATATTTTTACAATTAAAAGTTGAAGTTTTGAATAAAAAAGTCAATAACTTTATGAAAATTTAAATAAAATAATTATTTATCTTTCGCACCCACACTCATCCATAACACGAGCGTCTGCCCCATTATCTAACAATACTTCGACGATCTCATTATTAATATTATATAATGCATAGTTGAGAGGTGTTTTACCATACTCACTTTTAGCATTGACATCTGCTCCAGAATGAATAAGGAGTTTTATTACTTCAGGGTTTTGGTTTTCCCAAGCCGCATACATAAGAGGTGTTTTACCATACTCACTTTTAGCATTGACATCTGCTCCAGAATGAATAAGGAGTTTTATTACTTCAGGGTTTTGGTTATATTTTGCTGCATATGTTAAAGGGCTTCTATAAAGACTGTCCTTCGCATTGACATCTGCTCCAGAATGAATAAGGAGTTTTATTACTTCAGGGTTTTGGTTTTCCCAAGCCGCATACATAAGAGGTGTCCTATCATACTCACTTTTAGCATTGACATCTGCTCCAGAATGAATAAGGAGTTTTATTACTTCAGGGTTTTGGTTTTCCCAAGCCGCATACATAAGAGGTGTCCTATCAAAGCGATCCTTCGCATTGACATCTGCTCCAGAATGAATAAGGAGTTTTATTACTTCAGGGTTTTGGTTTTCCCAAGCCGCATACATAAGAGGTGTCCTATCATACTCACTTTTAGCATTGACATCTGCTCCAGAATTAAGGGTATCTAAAATAGTTTCATGGGATCCATTACGGTATAAATTAAAATTAATATTTTTGGAATATCCATCAATTTGAAAACAAAAAAATATTATTAATAACATTAAAATTACTATTTGCTTCATATTATAAATCCTCTATAAATAAATTATTATTAATTATTAAAAAACCCTCCCCTTTATTGAGGAGGGTTTTTTAATAATTATAGAGAACACAACCTTTCAACAAACATCCTTATAAAATTATCGCTTTCAACATCAATACATACATCTATATTTTCGTTTTTTCCATCTACTTTCCTTATATCAGCAATAGTTTGCCCAAATGTATATTCACCTTTTGTTTCAACTTGTACACACATCTTTACAGTTTTCGCTAAGCTTGGTAAGGCTGCAACAGCAACTGCCAATGGGTCATATAAAATGCAACCTGCTTTCTTTATCCAATTAAACATAGGTTTATCGATATACGTCTTGCATATATCGTAAATAAAATCAGTAACTCTTGTTTTTTTAATTTCAATTTCTTTTAATGTTTCTTTATAAAGCACTGTTCCCTTAGCAGGATTAGTAACATCTAAACTCACCATTGTTATTGGTATTCCTGAACTAAACACAATATTAGCCGCTTGTGGATCATGCCATATATTTAACTCTGCAACTGGTGTAATATTTCCTTTCCCAAAATTTGGGTCCAAGCCTAATGCTCCTCCCATCATTATGATTTCTTTGACTTTGTTTCTAATGGAAGGCTCTTTAATAATTGCACATGCAACATTCGTTTGAGGTCCTATTGTAATTATGCTCAATTCATTAGGATTTTCCAATACTTTTGAAATAATAAAGTCAACTGCATGAATATTTAGGATCTTATCCTTTATCTCGGGTAAGCTAATAAGACCCACTTTTCCTCTATTTCCATTATATTGTCTTTCAATTTCTGGATGATGAAAACCGGATAATGGTAAGGACATACCTTTTGCAACTGGTATGTCAGATCTTCCTATTACTTCAAGTACTTTTAGAGCGGATCTCGTAGCTAGATTCACTTCAACATTTCCATAAACGGTTGTAATCCCCTCTATCAAAAGCTCTTTACTTCCAAGAGCCAAAAGAATCGCAAGAGGATCATCAGCATCTATACCTATAATTCCAACTCCTGGATCACAATCTAATATTACTCTTTTCTTCTCCATACTATTGTTGCCTCATTTCTTATTAAAAAAACTAACTAATTATTTTGTCTGTAAAGTAATTGCTAAATCGTTCTGCGTCAACTTGTAAACCCACCATCATGTTTGGTTCTTTTTTCTTAGGTACAGTTCTTAAAATATCAGTAGCTATAACCATATCCCTTGGAATAGGAGTTACGGAATATTCTGTTGCTATATGCATAGGGTAAAATTTAACAAACCTTTTATCAAATGCACAGGTAAGAGCTAGAGGGTCATGTAGCCATACTTGAGTAAATTCAGTTGGTATTCCTACAGAAATATAAATTTGGAATTCTTGTGGTGGCCATACATCAATTATAGATTTTACCTGTTTTGCAACAGGGTCATTAGATTTTTTTATTCTTTCCCAATCTTGATCCAGTAACGGTGTCCTCAAAGTAACATCACAAGGAACTAATACTAAACGTTCTTTTGGAATACCAGAGTTCATAACAATCTCAGCAGCTACTGGATCATTATTAAAGTTATATTCTTCTCTAGGAGAACGCATAACACTTTTTGGATCTAAAACAGGAATTACCACAGCAGCCATCATTACCAATTGTTTAATATTTTCAATTATTCTTGGTTCTTTTACCATAGCTACTGCTACATTACTAACTGCTCCCAAGGTTACAACAGAAATTTCACCAGGATTCTGCATAATTTTTTCTATAATAAAATCATCTGCAGGTTGATCTGAATATTTAATACTTTCTCTTTCATCCTCTTCAAGAATATTCTCACCTTCAAAACCAAACATTAATGCATTACCCTTAAGAGGAACGCCTACTCCTTTACAAACTGGCACATTAGGTTTTCCAGCAACTTTTAGTAATTTTGCAGCTATTTTTGATCTTAAGTCAGTATCTCCATAAACTGTCGTGACACCTTCTAGTTTTATTTCCGGGCATTTTGTAGCAAATAAAACTGCAAACGCATCATCGTAATAAGTTCCTATATCTGTATCCAATATTATTCTTTCTGCCATTTTAACTACCTCCTAATTAAAATTATTTTTTTAGTTAATAGATCCTTTAATAATTATATTTACAAAAATTATCACCTCCAATAAATCCTTATTGGTAAGTATCACTCATTTTTTATAATAATATAATTTACTTAAATCTATTATTCTAATTTGTAATTGCTGCACACATCATTATATAGTTTGATATCTATTACTTAATTCCCCCTATTCGTAGGCCTCCAACTAAGTACTTATCTAAAACCAACGAAACAAATATTGATGGAAGTATAACAACAACACCTACGGCACCAATTAGCCAATACATTGGTTCCATTTCTGCATCCAAGCTGGAAACCATTATTGGTAAAGTCATTGCTTTATTAAAAGTTAATATTAGTGCAAGTAAAAATTCATTCCAAGCAAAGATAAAACACACTAAAAAGGTTGCTACCAATCCAGGAAAAGTTAAGGGTAATGCAATAAGCCAGAATTGCTTAAATTTTCCACAACCGTCTATAGATGCTGCATCCTCAATTTCTTTTGGTATGTCTCGAAAAAAACCCATTAAAAGAAAAACTGCGAGCGGTAAATTAAACCATAAATAACTAATTATTAACCCTTGTCTAGTATCCAATAATTTAAAATATCTAAAAAAAACAAAAACAGCAATAGAAGCAACAATGGGCGGCATCATTCTTTGTGAAATAATCAAAAGGGATAGGTTTTCATTCTTGAGTGGACCATAGCGGTATCGAAATCTTTCTAGCCCATATGCTCCTAAGGCACCAAAAATTAATGCTAGAACAGAGCTGCTAATAGTCACAATTAAGCTATTCGTAAATCTACTTAAAAAAACATTTTGATTTGCTCCAAATAACAACGATTTCCAGGTTTCTAATGTAGGTTTGAAATTAATAAAAGGTAAAATCTTTCCTCCTGAATGAATTGCCAAAGGAGCCTTAAAAGAAGCCATCACCATCCAATAAATTGGGAATAAAGCAAACAATATCCATAAAAAAAGAAGCAAGTTTGAAAAGATTCTCTGAGATTTATAAAGTCGACTCCCAATCATAGAAAACACCTCATTTAATAACGATTAAGAATTCTTTTTAACTCTTGGGCTTATTAGTTCCCGCTTAAATCAGGAGAAACCTTTTTTCCAGCACCTAAAAAAATAATTGCGAAAATGGTTATTATAATAAACAATGTTATTGAGTTCGCACTTGCAAATCCCAGATCAAAACCCCTTAATCCCCTCGAATACGCATAAAGGGTTGGAACTAAAGTTGCCGTTCCAGGTCCACCAGCCGTGAGTATAAATACGATGTCGAAAGATTTAAATGTTTCAATACACCTGAATAAAATTATTGCTGAAGATATAGGGGCTAATAATGGTAAGGTAATATGTCGAAATATTTCCCATTTAGTTGCCCCATCAATATGTGCAGCTTCAAACGGTTCTGGGGAAAGTGATTTTAGAGCAGCAAGCATAAATATAAAAACAAAAGGAGTCCATTCCCATACTTCTGCAATAATAACCGACATCATAGCTAACTTTGGATTAGATAGCCAACTTACAGATGGCAATCCAATAGCATTTAGAAAATAATTAAGCGGTCCATAAGCTTCAAGAAAAAGCATTTTCCACATAAACCCAACGACTACAGGAGAACACATCATGGGTAATAATATTACAAGTCTTATCCATCGCTGTCCAAAAGCTATACGATTGACTAAATGGGCTAAACCAAGCCCTATCCAATATTGAGCCATAACACTACATATAACAATGACAAATACATTACGAATGCTTATTCGAAAAAAAGGGTCTTTAAACAAGTCTATCCAATTACTTAAGCCTGTAAATATAAAAGAAAATTTACCAAGATTTAAACGACCAAAACTCATCACTAGAACAAAAATCAGAGACGAAATTGAAAGGACAATAAATATTATCAGACTCGGTGCAAGAAACATATTTTCTCCAAAACGTTCACTTTTATTCAATGTTTATTATCCTCCTAATTCTATCTTAAGGAGCAATCCCTTGGATAAACTAAAACTTGATCTATCCAAGGGATTCCATTATTTACTTTAAACCATAAATTTGACGATACAGTCTTTTTTGAGTTTCACGACCATAATTATCTGTAATCTTTTCCCATTCTTTCGCTGCTTCTTTTAAAGCCTCCTCAGCACTGATTTCTCCAGCTATTGCTCTCATACACCACCTATCAAGAGCCGCGGTATATTCGCCTGCCTTAGGGATCATCATATCTGGCTGAGCATTAGGATGAACATAGCCCAATAGGTTAACCTGTAAATACGGAATTGGATCTTCATAACTTATCGTACCATTTACCCAAGCATCAGGATTGACCAAATGGCTTGCGCGATAAGGATTTCTTGCAGCACCTGGTGTCGTAACACCAACCATTGAATTTTCAATTGTATCCATAAAATTCATAAAACTCCAAGCAGCATCTGCGACGTTTGATGTCGAAGGTATTGCTGCACACCAACCACCCCATGCTAAATGTGGTGCATATTGAATCTCAGAATATTTATCCCACTTTTTTTCTATTGGGTTCCATACTTCATAACTTCCTGGTGTTAATGCATAACCAATTTTACCCTTAATGGTAGATTTCTCAGGATCTTGGGCCATTATTCCAACATCGCCCCAATCCATAGTTAGGGCAGCGTTTCCAGCTGGATAATTACCGCGCACTTCTCCGCAGCCATAATTCATAACACCTGGTGGTCCAAAATCTTTAAGTGCGATGTATATCTCTAGCGCCTTAACCCATGGCTCAGTATCAATAAGTGGCTCCATTGTATTAGGATCAAAATAGAAATATCCTGGATAATCTGGATGAGCTGCAAAAGGTGCAGCTAACGCAAAGTAAAATCCCCAAAAACAATTCTTTGGTTGATATACATTTAAAGTTCCATATTCCAACTCTCCATCATTATCCCAATCCCACCCATTGAAAAACTTTGCAACGTCTAACCACTGGTCCCATGTTTTAGGAGGAACTGGCATTGGGTATCCATATTCAGAGGCGAATTTAGCTTGATATTCAGGATTTTCAAGTGCATCTTTTCTGTAATATCCAATAATTACATCTCCATCAATCATGAGTGTATATCTTTCTCCCTCATAATATTGGAGTTTTTGAAACATAGGAAGTACATCCCATGTATCGGTCTTATTAGCGAAATACTTTTCTAAGTTCTGAATATATTCTCCTTCAGCAAACTCTAATGTCCAATTTGAACAATAGTAAACTATATCCCAAGCATCAACGCCCATCATAAATGACGAAAGCATCTTTTCATATATATCACCATAAGGAACCTCCGTCATCTCAATTTTTCCACCAGTTAGCTTTTCCCATTTTTCAGCAGCATCAATAATACTTTTTGTTGAAAATGCACCTGCTCCTATTCTTACAGTTACACCTTCATAATTACCAAAATCATTTTGAGCCATACCAACAACAGAAATCATTGCCAATAAAAATAAACTTAACATAATAATTAATATTCGCTTTATCATGAGTCCACTCCTCCTCCATTTTTTTTATACATTATTTCATATAAGTTTATCGTTTAACCTAAACACCACCCCCTTAGATAATGTTTTCAAAATTAGCGTTTTTTCAACTTAAATTTTTATTCTACTTGCTTGGTTGTCTGTCCTATAACTAATTTTGTTTCGACAAATTTTGATTCTTTTTTGCTGTTCTTTCTTTTTAAATCATTTATTAACATTAATGCAGCTTCTTTCCCAATTTCTTTAGCTGGAATATGTACAGTAGTAAGTGTTGGCTTCATAAAGCTAAATATATTATCAAAGCTCGATATTCCAATTTTTTTTGGTATTTCAATCCCTTCTTCTTCAAAAGCTCTTATTACTCCTATAGCCATAATATCATTAGAGACGATTAATACTTGAGGTAGTTTTTTCAATTTTTCTAAAAGGTTTTTACCTATCCTGAATCCATCATCAAAAGTACTGTCACCTAGAAAAATATATGATTTATTAATTTGCAAACCATATTTCCTCATAGTCCTTATGTATGCTTCAAAACGTTTATTATTTGTAGAAGTTTGTGTTGGCCCTTTTATAAAGCCTATTTCTTTGTATCCAATATCTATTAAGTATTTTGTTATTAAGTATCCATCATAAAAAGCATCTGAACCAACAAAAGATAAATCAACATTTTTTAATTTTCGATCTGCTAAAACAACTCTTATTCCTTCATTTACAAGATTTTCAACTTCATGATTGACTATACCTGATGAAACCAGTATTACACCATCAACTCTTTCTTTTAATAAAGTATCTAAACATATAACTTCTTTTTTTAATGAGTTCATCGAATCACAAATAATTAATGAAAATTGCTTTTTCATTGTTACTAACTGAATACCTCTAACCATTAATGAGAAAAAAGGATTTGAAATATCTGGAATTATTACACCAATTATCCCTGTTTTATTGCTTCTTATGGATCTTGCGTGCTTATTAGGAATATAATTGAGTTCCTCTATAGCTTTCAGTATCTTTTGCTTAGTTTCATCTTTCATATGACCTTCATTATTGCCATTCAATACTCTTGAAACTGTTGTAGTAGAAACCCCAGCCTTTTTTGCTACTTCTTTGATTGTTATTTTACTCATAAAATCTTAATCTTTCCTTTTTAAAAATAAGTTAAGAAATAAGTTAAGTTAATCATTTTAGGAAAACGTGTAAGGAAAACGATAAACCATTTTAAACATATTTATAGTAAGATGTCAATATGTCGAATTGAATCACTTAAAATCTTGATGAACTCCTATCGTTGCCTCACCTAAAAATCTTGATATAAACTATTCTACCTCCAGGTGATTTTTTTAAAACAGGAGGTAACAAAATGGAGCTCACCATGAATACCAGAAGGGAAATCATTAAGAAAATGGCACCCGAGTATCAAAAAGCCACTAAGAAAGAAAAAAGAAAGATCTTAAATGAACTCGTCCATCTCACTGGATACACCCGAACGTATGCCTCCTGGCTCCTTTCTCATCATGGACGGAAAGTCTATCTCACCGGACAAGACGGCAAAAAATATCGAATCATTGGATCCATCACCAAGGTAAAAAGGAACCGAAAAAAGATCTATGATGAGGAAGTCCTTTCTTCTTTAAAAAAGATCTGGCTCATCTTTGACTGTCCCTGTGGGAAAAGACTCGCTCCCTCACTTCCTTGGATGATCGAAAAACTGGAAAAGCATGAGTAAATTTCTGGGGTCTATTATACAATTTAAAGAGGATAATGAGACACCCCCGTTTAAAATATGCTATGCTATTTGAGACGGGGGTGTGGCTGTTGGGGTTCGTTATCCAGGAAACTGGGTTCACTCGGGCTCTTGAAATGCCGCCCTCGTTTTTTTATTGTCCCGTAACATCTGCTGGGATGGTGCCGGTCGTGTGACTGTGGCTCTGTTAATAGACGCGATGTGGGACAATAAAGAATACATCCTCAATATATCAAGCTTGGAGGCTCCGCTCATGAACGAACACCTTCTGGTTGGCATCGATGTTGGATGTCATTCACATCAGGTTGCCATTGCAGAATCAAATGGCACACATCTTTAAAGAATTTGGGATTTCTCATAATGCCAGTGGTTTTAACTCTCTTTTTTCTGAAATTAATCATTATGAATCAACTTTGAAATGTCCAGTCATAATCGGAATGGAAGGGTTTAATGGGTATGCTCGACCTCTTGATCAATTGATTCAACAGAAAGGCTATATCCTGTATAACATCAATAATTTAAAACTGGCTCGATTCAAAGAGCTGTTCTTAAGGTCCTGCAAAAACTGATGTGATTGTGCCCTAAAAGATTGTCGAGTTCATGCGGATTGCTCCTTCTTTCCAAGGAGAGCGTTGAGCCATCACTCAAAATCAAACCAGGAAACGGAGTGAATCAGACCCTCAAACGGCTCACTCGACGACGTCGACAGTTGGTGAATGAAAAGATCAGCATCCAGAATCGAATGCAAGGCTCTCCTTTCAATCAGTCGCTCCGGGGTTAGTTGATTTGGTGAAAAATGTTGATAGCCGTTGGTATCTCCTTTTCTCACCTGCCGTCCTTCACTGCGAAGTCTCGCTACCATGCGGAAAGAGAGTCTCCTCAAGATTAAAGGAGTCGGGAAAAAGTATGCTGCAGTAATCGCTTCCTGGCAAAAAGAAGCTCATTTTTCTACTGATGTTGACTTGGTCAGCTCCATGATCATTGAGGATGCCAAACGCATACTAGCGCTTATGGAAGCCATTGCAACCATTGAAAACGAATTCGAGCCTCTCTGCGAACAATCAGATCTTGCCGGAATCATCGGAAGTATTCCTGGTTTTGGACCAATTTCTTCAGCTGAACTAGCTGGTGAAATTGACGATCTCAGTCGTTTTCCGCAAGATATGAGCTTAGCTTTGTACCTAGGAATGGCACCACTTGATAATAGTTCAGGGAAAAAAGAAGGCTGTAAAGTTGCCAAATCAGTGAATACTCGAACTAAAGCAGCAATGATGGTTGCGGTGGCTCATCATTCTTGGCAAGTCGAAGAATCAAAGCGATACTATGAGAAAAAACGATTAGAAGGGAAAAAGCATAATCAGGCTATCCGATCACTGGGGAGACATCTGGTCAGGGTTATTTGGTCACTCATAAAAGAAAAGCGCTTCTATGAAATCCGAGAAGAAAACGAGAGAAATATTTTAAAAATGGCTTGAAATTTGTAGTGGGATGTTCAGGTCTTGATTCTTGAATTTTTGGGAAATTGGGATACTTTGAGAAGTTAAAAAATGAGATCCTCACTGATTCGAAAAACGAATCCTCAGGATTACGCCAACAGTACCAGATGAGATCCTCACCGTCGTCCCGCAAAGAAAACCGGACTCCTCAAAATGACGGCAGGAGTTGATGAGAGCCTCACGTCGTACGACACAAAAAAGTGAACTCCATTTCTCTTCATAGTTTACAGGTTTAATATGTTCTTTATAATGAATAAAAGAGACAGTGTTATAATGAATTCATATCAGGATATTGGACTTGGTCCAAATAGGGTTTATTGATGAATGAAAGAAGAAAAAAACCATTAAAAGTCTCAATTGAGCTCAATAATCGAAAGAAGCTATTGAATCAGGAGTTAAAACGCTACATTCGCTTGTTGACCAAACACGGTTCTCCTGAGAAATTGATTCTTTTCGGAACTCTCGCTCAAGGAGAGCTCCATGAATGGTCGGATATTGATCTTGTGGTTGTCGAAAAAAGCGATTTACCTTTTTATCAGAGGCTACGTAAGATTAGAGAATTAATTCAGCCACAAGTCGGGTTAGATATTGTCGTGTATACCCCTGAAGAATTTGATCAGCTCCAAGCGAGGAGCCCTTTCTTTAGAGAAGAAATCATTACTAAAGGAAAGATTATTTATGAACAAAGCAAGTAACCGATGGTTCATTTTTGCCCAGCAAGATTTACAAATGGCGGAGCTTGCTTACCAAGAAGGAATCTATAATCAGGTTTGTTTTCATAGCCAGCAATGCATTGAAAAATGTCTTAAGGGTATTTTAGCCAATCAAGGGAAAACACCACCTCGAACCCATTCGATAGTCGACCTCTTCAGTTTAATTCCTCAAGATTTTCTTTTTGAATTGAGAGGGCGATTGAGCCAAATGGATATCTTTTATATTCCTACCCGTTATCCGGATGCCTTACCTGGGATTTTGGATGAAAGTTTACCTGGGAAAGAAGAGGCAGAGGAAGCAATTGCCTTAGCTCGTTTATGTTGGCAAGCAATAAAAAGTGGGTTTTAATTTTAATTAAATAAAAGAATTCTCGGGGTCAGGACTTGATTCTTGAATTTTTATATATTTTATCTTCTTGCTTATTCCTTTATTTAATCAGCTCCATTTATTTGAATGAAGTTGATGAAGGAATGTTTTTCTATCACTATAATTGAGAAAATAATTTATTGAGCCAACAATATTTTAAAATAAGAATATGAATAGAGAGTGTTTTTTGGAACGGAGGTGAACAATGAGAACTTTTACTGCTTACATTGAATGGGATCCGGAAACCAATATGTATGTAGGAATCATCCCTGGAATACCCGGTGCCCATACTCAGGGAATCACATTAGATGAATTACAAAAGAACCTTAAGGAAGTCCTGGAATTATGTCTTGAGGAGTTTAAAGATAAAATTGAAGATTTTCCCCATTTTGTAGGGCTTCAACAAATTGAGGTTGCAGTGTGACTCAGTTACCAGTCGTTCACTTCAAGGTCATGGAAAAACTTCTGTTTTCTCTCGGTTTTTAAAAATTTCGGCAAAAAGGAAGCCACGTCTTTAATCGTCATTCCGATAGGAGAACCACTACTCTCCCTTACCATTCAGGAAGAAATCTTGCCCGCCCTTTAATCAGAGAAATTCTCCGTGAAATTGAATTGATACCTGAACAGTTTAGAAAGTTATTAGAGGAACTCTAACGAAATCCCCGTAGGCCTATTATCCAATTGAAAGAGAATAACGAGGCATCATCCCCGGTTAAAACGTGTAATGCTATTTAAGACTGGGGTGTGGCTAGCGGGGTTCGTTATCCTGACAATTGGATTCACTCGACTCAGAAATGCCGCCCTGTTTTTTTTATTGTCCCGTCACATTTGCTGGGATGGTGTTTGTCATGTAAATGTGGTTCTATGAATAAACGCAATAAAAGGACAATAAAATACATCCTCAATCTATCATATACGGAGGCTCCGCTCATCCACTCCTGGGATTAGAAGGGAAAAAGCATAATCAAGCTATCCGATCATTGGGGAGACATCTGGTCATGATTATTTGGTCATTCATAAAAGAAAACCGCTTTTATGAAATTTGGGAAGAAACCAAGAGAATATTTTGAAAGTGGTTTGAAATTTGGAGTGGGATGTTCAGGTCTTGATTCTTGAATTTTCTTAGCCAAACAATCTTTTAAACAAACAGTCTAATTTATTTTCCTTACAATTGGTCTTAAGAGTAAAGGGAGATGTTCGATCATGCTTTAAAAAAGTTTAAAAATTTCTTTTCGCTCATTAATTTATAATCTTATTTTTGCTTAATAGGCATCTCCGCGAGGTCGAATAAGGTAGATCCTTACTTCTTTTTTCTCCTCTAAGATTTCATAACAAATCCGCCAGCCTCCAACTTGGTATCGATAACATCCTGGTTCTCCCTTGAGTCTTTTTATATTTGCTCCAAAGTTTGGATTTTCAGAAATATACGAAATACAACGATCAACCCCTTTTTTAAGCTTCGGAGTGAGTCGTTGATAGGTATTATTGGCTTTCTTAGTGAGGTATACCTTAAACATTTTAAGAAATCTAGCAACCCTTCCATATTATAAAGTCACCTTTTTGGAAATCTTCACGACCTTGCTTTATAGCTTCTTTTTCCTCCTGGGTTGGTTCAATTTCTTCTGGCTCTTGAATAAGTTTGATATAAGCCAAAACGCCTTCTAATTCTTCATCTTTCAATTTTTCAATTGCCTCTAATATTTTTTCCCGAATGAGGCTCATTAGTCTTCCTCCTCTCTTCAAAAAAGAAAAAATGAAACACTAAAACCGGTATATTGTTTTCCTTTTAAAATAATCAAAAATGAGCTCCATTATTATCGATGGATATATTTATATTTTCCAACCTAATAATAACGATATATTTATATGTTTTGTAATAATATTATAACCTAAAAAAATTCAGTGATTTCAACCTGGGGGTCTATTATAAAAATTAAAGAGGATAACGAGGCATCCCCGTTTAAAATATGTTTTGCTATTTGAGACAGGGGTGTGGCTGTTGAGATTGGTTATCCAGGAAACTGGGTTCACTCGGGTTCTAACTTGGTAATGGACTGAATTTATATATATGATTATAATTATGATATAGGAAAGAAAATTATTGTGGCCAAAAAAACTTTTTGACATAAAGCAGATCCCAGGGAGTATGAAATGTATTATAAATTTACAATTGATAATTTTAGAGGTTTTAAGAATCTAACCTTAAATTCTCTTAAACGGGTTAATCTTATTTCTGGGAAAAATAACGTTGGGAAGACTTCATTATTAGAAGCTTTTTTTATTCATTGTGGTGCTTTTAATCCCGATTTAATTTTGAGAGTTAACGCATTTCGAGGGATTCAACCAAAATTAATTGATGCAAATAAATGGGCAGATGTTTTATGTAGTTCCGATTTCTATAATTTTGAACTCAACAAAGAGATTAAGCTCGAAGGAGCGTTCGATATTGGAGAATCTCGTACTGTTTTTATTCGTCTTGTAAAAAAACCAAGAGATATATCGAAAATAAGTAATACACCCCCTGGGGTTATGTCCCAAACATTAGATAGCAATTCAAAAAAGATATCTTCTTCCACCCAATCTATTACTATTCTTGAAATGGAAACTCATCATGGAAATAATATCGATATTTCTTATATTCAACCAGAACCAGATGGACTACGAATCATACCACCTCCTCCCCTGCCTCCTTTTCCAGCAATATTTTTAGCTTCAAGAGTTCTTATTCCGTTAGAGGAAGAAGAAGAACGTTTCTCAAATTTAAAAATTGTTGGGAAGGATGTACTTTTAATTAATGCTTTAAAAATTATAGAACCAAAATTAGTTAGTCTTTCTCTCATTAAGTCAGGAGGCATATCAGTTATTCATGCTGATACAGGGGAAAAAAGGCTTTTCCCTTTACCTCTTATGGGAGAAGGTATGACTCGAATAGCGAGTTTAATTTTAGCTATTGGAAACGCAGAAAATGGCGTTATTTTAATTGATGAGGTAGAAAATGGTTTACATCACACAATATTAAGGGATTTCTGGAAAGTGATTTATAAAGCCTCCTGTGAATTTAATACCCAGATCATTGCTACAACCCACAGCAGAGAATGTATAAACGCCGCACATGAAGCTTTTAAAGAAATCGCCAAAAATGAGTTTCAATACTATCGTTTGGATAAAGTTGATGGTATTATTCAACCGTTTATTTATGATTCAGAAACGCTTGAAGCAGCTTTAGATATTAACATAGAAATGAGATGACAACTCAAAAAGAAAAAACTATTGAAATAAAAAAGAATCATTTAATGATTGTTGAAGGCCAGGATGAATTTCGATTTTTTAATGCCTTTTTTAAATATCATAATATATCAGATATCCAAGTTATAGATATCGGGGGTAAAACCCAATTTAAAAATAGAATTAGGGCTGTTGTAATTAGCCAATATTTTCATCAAGTTAAGTCTATAGGCATAGTTAGAGATGCTGATGATAACCCTCAGGGAGCATTTCAAAGTATTTGTCATTCTCTTAAAAGTGCAGGGCTAAATGCACCCACTGCTCCTATGACAATCACCGACTCTAAACCACGTGTTGCAGTTTACATATGCCCTTCTCAAAATAAGAAGGGGGCAATTGAAAATATAATTTTAAATTCCGTTAAAAAGCTGCCAGTAATGGAATGTGTTAACTCTTTCATTGACTGCCTTTTAAATAATAAAACTGACTTAAATCCACCTCATAATATTGAAAAAGCTAAAGTCCAAGCTTTCCTTTCCAGTAAAGGTGAAGGGGGGATACAAGTTGGTTTAGCTTCTGAAAAAGGATACTTTCCCTTAGGCGATCCAGCTTTCAATGATATTAAGAAGTTTATTAATTTGCTTTTATAGAGCTGTTTTTTTATTTCTGCAACCTATGGGGTCAGGTCTTGATTCTTGAATTTCGACCTATGGGGTCAGGTCTTGATTCTTGAATTTCGGGGGAATTGGGGCAATAGGGAAAAATAAAAGATGAGATCCTCACGTCGTCCGGTAAAAAACACCGGATTCCTGAAAATAACGGCGAAAATTTCACACATTCGTCCACTCTTCCCCCACGCCATCTCTCCCTCGGCGTCTTTCGCCAATAACGACTATAGGCCTATCATACAATTTTAAGAAGATAATCAGGGATCACCAGATAAATATATTCTGCTATTTGAGACGGGGGTGTGGCTAGAATTATTGGGGTCAGGTCTTGATTCTTGAATTATTTATGTTTAGGGAATTGATGAATTGGAGAAATCTTGGTATCTCTGATCGATAAATCTCTCAAAAGGTTAGCTTTCTTAACTGATTTTTCCCATTGAAGATTGGCAGCCTTCCATCCCTTCTTCTCTCCTAATTTCTGGTAAATACTCCCCTCTTAAGTTAAGTTAGTTTTAATAGATTTACTATAAGTTACTGCAAGTTTATTTTATCACATTAATATTTATTACATTTTTTAAATAATTGAAATATAAATACTCCACAAATTATAATATCGGCAATGAGATTTAAAAAATTATTAAGCTGTGGTGTCAGTTAGCTTTGAAGGAAAAATGAATTAGCTAAACTGCTCAGGGTAACTCCCCTATGAATTAAAAGCTTTTAGCTGATGCATTTGTTACCGAAGAAGAATAAGAAAATAGGAATGTTCATATCGAAACTTAAAATAGGAGGGTCAAAAAGTATGACTGAGATATGCTCATAATCTTTTTATTTATCGTGGGGATTATCACTTCAATTATCCTTATCGTGGTTTTAGAGTGGTTATGGATGATTAAAAACTATACCAGCGAAATGGCCAATTATACTAAAAGTACTGCCGAATATGCTTCTTTTATTTATCAAAATATATTTTCATCATCTGAAAAGGAAAGTAAAGAGAAAAAAGCTTGCATAAAAGAATATTTTCCTTATGCAGAATACGTATATATGGATCGAACCCCTGAGGAGAAAATCCAAGCTGACCGAGAAGATTTCATTCTTTTTAAAAGAAAGCCCGTTGAATAATAATTAACAAAATCCCCGGCGTAAAGTGTTCTATTTTAAGTAAAGCAGTGTTTTTTGCATGATTATTAATAGCGGATGGCAATTGAGAATGTTCCAAATTAAGGTCTTTTTTGCAAGTGACTCTTTTTACCCAAGGATATCATTGATTATTTTGAGGGTATATAAAAATATTTTTTGCTTAAAAAAAAAGAAACGCCTCTTATACGAGAGGCGTCGGTCCGGAGATGCTATCTCCGGAGAGGTTACACAATAATTAATAACATATTTTTGAAAAATTGTAAACAATATTTTTGGAGAATTGGAATGGACACTGAAAGGATTATTTGCTATATAGGCGGATTTAATCTCTACTTTGGGTTAAGAGAAAAAGGTTGGAAAAAATACTACTGGCTTAATCTGAAATGTTTAACTGAGAAACTTTTAAAACCTCGTCAATCCCTTGAAATGGTAAAGTATTTTACCTCTAATATTTCCGCTGGTAATGAATCTTCTCCACCATGGTTGCAGAAAAAAATGAAGGAAAAAAGAAAAAGGCAATTAACCTACCTTGAGGCACTTAATACCCTCGATGGAATGAAAATCTTTTTTGGACACTACCTTTTTAAAACTATTACATGTAATAATTGTGGCCATATCTGGATTACTTATGAAGAGAAAATGACAGATGTATGCATAGCTACTGAACTCCTTATTGATGCATATAAAAATAAATTTGATACAGCTCTCATTATTTCTGGCGATAGTGATCTTGCCCCTCCAATTCAGGCAATCCGAGAAATCTATCCAAATAAAAAAAATATAATCGCTTTCCCTCCATCAAGAATATCTGCTCGCCTTAAACATATTGCACACGCCTCTTTCATAATAGGCGAAGCAAACCTTAGAAAAAGTTTGTTCCCTAATGAGATAATTAAAAATGATGGTTATATACTCAAAAGACCAGATAAATGGAGATAAAAAAAGATTTATGAAAATCCTTGGGTTCAAGTATTGATTTTTAAGTATGCGAAATCCCCGGGGTTAGGTCTTGATTCTTGAATTTTTGAGGAATTGTGATACTGGAAATAGATGAAAAGATGAGATCCTCACCGATTCAAAATACGAATCCTCAGGATGACCGATGAAAGGCATACCCCCCTAACCTCTCTCAATGAGGGAATTTTAGAGATACGGACTTATGATGACAATATTTTAAATTTATTGTAGGGGTTAGAATTATCCTGTCCGCAGGTTTAAAAGAGAATAAATAATAAAGATTAACCTCATGAGATTGCCACGACCTCAAAAAACCAGGTCTCGCAATGACGAATTGAGTTGATGAGATCCTCACGGATTCGAAATACGAATCCTCAGGATGACGCCAACAGCACCAAATGGGATTCTCACGTCGTCCGATAGAAACCACCTGACTCCTCTCAGAATGTTTTCCCTCGGTAGCTTTATCTGGCTTATACTATTGGTGTTGAAAGAGTTGTTATCCAAGTTCAGGAAATGCATCATGACGAATATACTATTTTTGGAGAGCCGGATTATCTTACCTTTAACCACTTTTTGTAGAGGGTATAAAACAGAGGGTGAAAATAAAAAACCTGGGGGTACTATGACCCGGAACCTCTGGAACATCCCAGGTTGGACTATATATAGCTATACAGATTATTGATGAAGTCAAAAGAAATCATACTTACTTCCTTGTTTGCCTTTATGAATGTCATTAACTCTTTCAGATATTGATTATTTAATAACGAATGTAGGGATGAAAAAGTATTTGCTAATACAAATTGCATGAGCTATTATTCTATACTTTTTTAAGCAATTCAAAATATTGATCTCTGCTCATACCCACAGTACGCATATTGTTTTTAATAATTTCAACATCAATTTCATCATATTCTGGAATAACAATTGCTCTTTTGGCACCTGGATAAATGAGGACATGATGGGATCCTTCTTTTCGTTTATATTGACACCCATATAATTGGAACACTTTTAAGAGGGTTTTGTAGTCAACTGGAGTAATGCGCGGCATTGCTATATTGATACTATTGACTTTTCACACTCCACTACTTCCAGCGGAGAAATGAGATCATCGTCTTTCATGTGAATTCCACATTCCATAAGATAATCTTCCAAGGTGTTCATATCTTTCATTTCTGCAAACTGTATCCGTAACACTTCTAAAAGATTATCCTTTGCTTCTTGTTTTGTTCTCCCTTGTGAAATAAAATCTAATTCGGGCGTTCTTGCGAGATACCAATGACCTTTTTTCCACACTTCTATTGTAATATGCAATTTCACCGTATATTACCTACCCCAAATACTTATAATTTAACTTTCTTGACAGTATTTTGACTCTATTTTACATCTTTTCTTGAATAATACAAATTTTGTCACACCTGTGGGGATTAGGTCTTGATTCTTGAATTTCGGGGAATTGGGATTATGGAAATAGATGAAAAGATGAGATCCTCACGGCTTCAAAAAACGAAGCCTCAGGATGACCGATTAAAGGCACACCCCCCTAACCCCCTCAATCAGGGAATTTTAGAGATACGGACTTATGATGACAGAATTTTTAAAATTTATTGTAGGGGCTTGAATTATCCTGTCTGCAAGTTTATAAGAAAGCAACTAATAAAGATTAACCTCATGAGATTGCCACGACCTCAAAAAACCAGGTCTCGCAATGACGAATTGAGTTGATGAGATCCTCACCGATTCAAAAAACGAAGCCTCAGGATGACGCCAACAGCACCAAATGGGATTCTCTTGTATTACAACGTATATCTTCTCCTCTTTTCTTTTCTCTTTTATTTTTTAATTTACCGAAAATTCGGTGGGTACTTTTTCGTGAACATTTTTAGAAATATTGGCATACTCTTAGGTTTGTCCTTTATGGGTTTTTTTGCATTGAACGATTTTTCACAGAGGATATTTGTGAATCTCTTCCATTTGTAATCTCCTCTGTATGTCCCTCATGTTTTATTTTTAATCTTTTATCTCCTTGCTAATCTTAAAAGTCCATTGAACTGTTCGCTTAACTGGTCATGTTTATATTTTCATCTCCTTAACTTAGCGTGGCTATGCGTTATCTCACTTTAAACAGATAGTTCAAAAAAACAGTTATGATTGGAAAGATATGATTTTTTATCTCTTTTTTTAAAAAATGGAAAAATGCTATAATATTTTGTGGGTAATTCCTACTTAGGAGGATACTTATGAATCAGAAGGTATCAGTTGTAGACCGTCGGGGCCGTCTGACTATTCCAGGATCAATTCGAAAGAAAATGGGCGTGAAGGAGGGAGATGTCTTTCTTATTAGGGAAGAAGAAGCAAGGTTAGTTTGCGAGAAAATTGCAATTTCCTCTTCATTCCAAATGATGCAAGCTTCAGAAAAAATATTGAGCCGAGATTGGGACACTCCCGAAGAGGATGAAGCATGGAAAGACTTGTAAGAGGAGATGTGGTTGTTCTCCCCTTTCCCTTTTCTGATCTGAGCCAAAGCAAAAAGCGACCGGCTTTTGTTGTTGCTCCATTGCAGGGTGATGATGTGATTCTTTGCCAGATTACCACGGTTGCTCATTCCGATCTCTATTCAGTTCTCCTGGAAGAAAAAGATTTTGTTACCGGTAGCTTGAAACAACCGAGTTATATCCGCCCTAACCGTTTGTTTACCAGTGATATCCGCATTATTATCAAAAGGGTTGGGTCAGTTCATCAGAATAAAATTGAAGAAGTCATCAAGAAAATCATTATGATTATCACTGGACCATCGGCGGGGTAAGGCGTTGATTCTTGAATTTTTGGGAAATTGGGATACTGGAAAAAGACAAAAGATGAGATCCTCACGCGGGAAAGCACCGCTCAGGATGACACCTTGGGTGTGAAATTTTCGAGGTCTATTATAAAAATTAAAGAGGATAACGAGGCATCTCCGATTAAAAATGTGTCATGCTATTTGAGACGGGGTTGTGGGTGTTGGGGTACATTATCCGGGTAACTGGATTCGCTCGGGCTCTTGAAATGCCGCCCTGGTTTTATTTATCTCGTTTTAATGAAACAGGCCTTGAGTTTTTACCGAAAGACCCCCACAATAATGAAAATTATATAAATCGATATCTTTATCTTAACAGACTTGGGGGGGTACCTACTCTAGGGAGGACTTTCAATATGGAAAAGTTCCATTGCCTTTTTGAACCCATCTTGATCGGCGAAATTTTGGTTCCCAACCGGATTTGTCACGTTCCCACCATAACCAGTTCATCCCATATCGACGGTTCGGTGAGTGAAAAAAATATTAATCATTATTCGACAATAGCAAAAGGCGGTACCGGTTTTATCGTGGTAGGAGGAACTTCTGTTGATGAAAAAAGCTGTCGTTCAACGGGATCCAATATGGTTGTAGACGAGGACCATTATATACCTGGGTTGGCATGGTTGGCGGAATCAATGCACCGTTACGGGGCAAAATGTGCTGTTCAGCTTCAGCACCCGGGGAGACAGGTTTCACTGTCAAAACAAGATAATATTGTTTCCAATGATTGTGAAGGTCTGATTCCTTGGTCACAAAATCAAACAATTTTTAATGCAGATGCCATTGCGATTAACAAAACAGTTCAGGCATTATCAGCCGACGAAGTGATAGGCTTGGTAGGTCTTTTTTCCGAAGCAGCCTGGAGAGTAATGCAAGCCGGCTTTGACGCGGTAGAGCTCCATGCCGCGCATGGCTACCTTTTATCACAATTTTTAAGCCCTTATTTCAATAAACGAAATGACCGTTTTGGAGGAAGTTTTGAAAATCGTCTCCGCTTGCCATTAGCTATTGTGGATTCAATTCAAAAGAAATGCGGAAAAGGCTTCCCAGTTCTTATTCGTTACTCGGTTGACGAATGGGTTCCAGAAGGTCGAGACCTCACTGAATCGGTTAAAATTGCGAAGGAATTTGAAAACGCGGGAGTAGCTGCACTCGATTTGAGCCAAAGTGTCCAGGAAAAGCCAGGAGCTGGTTTTGATCCGATGTATTATCCAGAAGGTTGGACAATATATGCTTCAGAAGAGATAAAAAAGCAGGTCAAAATTCCGGTTATTAACAGTCATTCTCTTCGGAATCCGGAATACTGCGAGCAAATATTAGCTGAAGGAAAAACTGACCTAATCGGCCTTTCTCGTCAGTTATTAGCCGATCCCTATTGGCCGCTCAAAACGAAATATGGGAAAACCCGAGCCATTCGTCGGTGCATATCCTGTTTGACTGGCTGTTGGTCGGATTCAATCTTAGCCAAAAAAGAAGTGACTTGTGCCATCAATCCTTCCTGTAATAATCTACATCTTGAAATAAAGAAAAAAACCACTGCTCCTGTCCATATTGCCGTTGTTGGCGGAGGACCAGCTGGTTTAGAAGCCGCCCGAGTTGCGCACGAACGAGGTCATTTCGTGACTCTCTTTGAAAAAAGCGGAGAACTTGGTGGAGCGATTCTTGGCTGTTGTCTGGTCAATGGAAAAGAAAAGATGAAATGGTATGCCGATTGGATCAGGTACCAGATTGCTGTTTTGGGCATTGAAGTTCAGCTCAGAACATCGCCTAGCATTGAAGAGCTCAGTTCCTTTGATCTGGTCATTAATGCCACTGGAGCACAATCATATGTACCAGAAGTTCATGGTTTAAAAGAGGTTGTCATCCCTTTTGAGAAAGTGATGACCTGTCCGAAAGTAGCTTGTGAATTTCATCCTCAAGATCGCAAATCCCTACCATTGAAGGGCACCAAGATTATCATATGGGGTGACCATTATGCTGCAGCCGATACCGCTGCTTATTTAGCTTCCATTGGGAAAGAAGTGACTATCATAACCGATCAAAAAGAATTCGGCTCAAAAATTGAAGTTATTCATAAATATGTTCTTTTCAAGAGATTTCAACAAACCGATGCTGAAGCACTCAGTTCGAAACCTTTCAAATATCCCGTGAAAATCTATACCAACAGCAAAATCAATGAAATAAAGGAAAACGAACTTTTTTTAGTCGATAAAAGCTTTAACCAGGTAAATATACCTTATGATCATGTGGTTACTTGCTGGACCAAGCCTAATATCGATTTATATCAACAAATTAAAGCAGCCGGGATTGATGTAGTGAATATAGGGGACTCGGTGAAACCACGAAATCTGCATGCGGCAGTTAAAGACGGTACTACTATTGGTTTAACTATCGAGGAACATAACCTCTTTAATCCCAATGGCAATCCAATTAATGACCTCCCAATTGATGTAGTTGGTCAAATTTTAAAGCCTTGATGGTCAGACTGAATTTTCAAAAACCGTTCATGAAGGGGCCTATTATACAATTTAAAGAGGATAACGAGACATCTCCGATTAAAAATGAGTCATGCTATTTGAGACGGGGTTATGGCTAGCAGGGGTTGGTTATCCGGGCAACTGGATTCGCTCGAGCTCTTGAAATGCCACCCTGGTTTTTTTGTCTTGTTTTAATGAAACTGACTCTGAGTTTTTTTTCTCATTCTCATCTCTTGACGAGGCAACTTATCCCCGGTAAAATATTATTGTATCAATGGTATATTGGGCCAATAATGGAGGTAATCTTAATGAGTACTTTAACCAGACTAACCAGTGGCGGTCAGGTTACTCTTCCTAAAGAAATCAGAGTTAAAACCAATATGCAACCCGGTGATTTTGTTGAGGTTCAGCTTGATGAGGAAGGACGAATCATATTGACTCCCAAGAAACTAGTGAATGCTAATCAAGCTTACTTCTGGACTGAAGAGTGGCAAAAAGGGGAACGCAAGGCAGACGAGGACATAAAAAATGGACGGGTTAAAAGATTCAAGTCGACGGCTGATGCAGTAAGGTATCTTGAGGACAAAGCCTAACTATGGAGATTCTTTTCACTGAGCAATTTGAGCAGGCTTATGAAAGACTCACTCATACCGAGAAACGGAGTGTTTGTAAAGCCCTTGCTCTGCTGGATGCGAACCCAAAATACCCCAGTCTTCATGTCAAGAAAATGGAAAGAACACAGGACATTTGGGAAGCTCGTCCTTCAAAGAGATTACGAACGACTTTTGAGATGGTCGGAGATACTATCATCATGCGTAATGTTGTAGAACATGATAAGGTATTAAAAAGGCCATGAATTCTTGAGGGTTAGGTCTTGATTCTTGAATTTTAGACCTATTTCTCCCCTCTTTTGACAATTTAGATCTCTCATTAATTTTTTCCTTAAAGCAACTTTCTCATTCGATTTCGCTTTAGAAATAATGGAATGACTCCTCCGATTTACAAGTCTTGTACCCTCTTCTCCCTGAAGTTAGGGCTTCTTTAAGGCTATGAAAATAAAAAAGATTGTCTTCCTTGATGGTTGCTACATGCTCACAAGATTTTTTATGAAATACTTTTGATTTTTTTGATGCAACACATTGATAGCCGTCATCAGAAGTTGGGACGGATATCAATCCAAGCATTTGAGGGGTTGATTGAACTGCTTGTTCTGGTAATTGTATAAAGTCAACTTCAGGAAAGACCTGGTATGAATTCCTATCAGTTTGTGTTTATTGTCTTATGATAAACCCAGTAGTATGATGTTTTAGACCCATCGAGTGCACCAAATAAATCCACTAGGTGCATACGTTAACTCCATAGCTATATATGACGGTTTAAATGAACCACAATAGCTATAAGCCCACTTTTCCGAATCATGAGTTTTACTGTTCTGAGAATAGTACTCTTTGATGGGTAGTTTGAAGGAACAAGATTAAGATTTCTATAGAACACCAGATGCCGAGGCTGTGGAGAGCGTGAACAACGTGTTTTGGTCGTCCACGAAGCGGAGGGTTGTCCACAAGAGGTCGGTACTATCCATCAGCCTCTTTAACCGGCAGACATAAATACACTCTTAATTACTTAGTTCTGGCTCAATTTTTAATCCCATGTCGTTCCCTCATTGACACTTTGCCGTCAATAAGGATGGTATAGGAATCATGGACAATACGATCAAGAATGGCATCTGCTAGTGTATCTTCGCCGATCTTTTCATGCCACCCACGTGGAGCAAATTGGGTGCAAAAAATAGTAGAAGCATTCTGATGTCTTGCTTCAACGATCTCAAGGAGATCCATTGCCTGGGTGTCTTTAAGTGGAGTTAAGAGCCATTCATCCAAAATGAGTAAGCCAACCTTTTTGTACTTCTTCATCACCATCTGATAGACACCTTCACCTCGAGCCACTGCCAGTTCATCCAGAAGATCCGGTAGTCGGATATACTTAACGGTATAATAGTTGCGACAAGCCGCCATACCAAAAGCACAGGCAACATAAGATTTCCCGTTTCCAGAGGCACCCATGATGATGAGGTTGCGTTTCTCCTGGATGTAAGCGCACCCAGATAGCCGTAGGATTTGTGCCTTATCTAGTTTCCTGTCGGCATGGTATTCAATATCTTCAATGCTAGCCTGAGGATAGCGGAAATCTGCTTTTTTAATGAGATGGAGCAGTTTATTGCTTCTGCGTTTAGCCCATTCCACATCAACAAGAATACCAACCCGTTCTTCAAACGATAGCTCCTGATATTTCTCATCAGACAGTTGGCGTTTGAAAGCATCCGCCATAGCGGAGAGTCGCATGTCATGCAGCTTGTTCATGGTCGTAGAATTAATCATTGTCTTTTCCTCCATAGTAGCCGGCACCCCGGACAAATCCGTAGATGTTGGGATTGTCTTTTGTCGCTTTTTGTCGATCTGATTGGACTGATATTCTATCCTGACCGGTTTTGAGGATGGTCTGGATGATTTTGAAACTCGGACTGGGCGTGTAACAAAGTGCCCGCTGGCACGCTTCTTCAAAGCGGGATAAAGAATACTTGTCAGCGAGTTTCATAAGCGATGTACAAGAACGGTAACCTTGTTTCTCAACTCTTGATGCTGACAAAAGAGCATTCACCACAATGACGGCATGAGGTCCAATGGAAGCAGCCCAATTCCTAAAATGATCAGCATTTACAGCCAGGTACTGTTTATGTTTCTCTGGCATGTGATCCGGTACCGTGACAATCTGGCCTTCCTGACCGCGAATCCGAATATGGGAAGCAATGCGATGATTGTGGTAAAAAACTTCAACAGTTTTGCTGGTTATACGTACCTCCACTTGATGCCGGATGTACTCATAGGGCACTGAGTAGTGATTTTTATCCACAATTATGTGATAATCGTACTGTACGGACGCCGTTGACCAGGTGGCAAGCTCGTATGGGGAAGTAGGCAAAGGCAAAGGCAAAAGCAGTGCTTTTTCCTCTTCTAGGAAGGCGCTTTTCCTGCTTCCCGGCTTCTTTTGAAAAGGTTTCTGGTTGAATTCTTCCAGCTTAAGACGGATGGCGCTATTCAGTTCGTGTAATGAAAAGAACTGTTGGTTTCGCAAAGAGGCAATGATCCAGGTGGAAATAATACCCACCGTACTTTCGGCATGGGGCTTGTCTTTGGGGCGCCTGACTCGGGCTGGAATGACTGCTGTCCCGTAATGCTCGGCCATTTCTTGATAGGTTCTATTAATCTTGGGATCTGGTCGAGAGGCTTTATCTACACTGGTTTTTAAATTGTCTGGCACGAGGATTCTGGCCACTCCACCAAAGTATTTGAACGCATGAACATGAGCATTGACCCAGCTTTCCATATCCATTGACAGGAAGGCTTCTACATAGGCATACTGGCTGCAAGATAGGCTCGCTACGAAGATATAGGCTGGAATAAGTTCACCGGTTAGATTATCAACAATAAAACCAGTCTTTCCAGCCCAGTCCACTTCCAGCATTTCACCGGGTTTGCGCTTAATGCGCATAGTGGCTTTGGTGGTATTGGCATACTTATGATAATACCGACAGAATTGGCTGTACATGAGTGGGATTTCACCATTGAAGCGGCATTGTTCATGGTACTCATGCCACAACAAACTTAAGGTGACACCACTTTTGGCCATTTCTTTATGAACATATTCGCAATCCGGTATTTTTCGATTGGACTGACTCCTTTTTTCCGGAAAAAGGAGTTCCTGAAGATCTGCATCCGACATGTTTTTATCGAAAGGCCATGAAATCTCATGCCTTTCTGCCCGTTCAACCACATTACGGATTGTGGTCCGTGAGCACTGGCAACTGGCAGCAATGCCACGTTGACTCACACCTTGGCTGTGAAGCCGAAGAATTTCTCGATACTTGATCATTTATTTGATCAGCCTCCTAATGAAGATTTACACTTTACAGTGTATTTCCTCATTATATGTCAGGTGGATCTCTCCATGACCAAGGTGGGCCTATTTGATACTCATGGTGGACCTTTTTGAGTATACGAGTGGGTCTATCCCAAAATATTACTCAGTTTGGGTTAATTTACTAGTTTATAGCAAAACAATACAGCAAAATGAATGGGAAATTCATAGATGACGTGACACCAGTCCTAATCTTCGCCAGTTGGTCCATTGCTGTCATCTTTTGGTATTTAATGGAAAGATTTATCGTTTGGAACATTCAAGTCTAAACTATTAATCTTATGCAAGGTGCTGGAGTTTTATTTTGCCAAATGCTGGATATTAGAGTTGACAGATACACTCCAATCATTGTGAACGCTCTTTCTTTTTTTCTCCCCTCAAATTTATTTATAATGCGTACCATCTAAAAGAGTGGACGACTTTTATGGGGAGTTAGAAAAAATTCCTCTTATTATCAGGCAACTCACTGCTGTATAGCTTATCATTTACTATTTTAATGTTTTGCCATATATCAAAAAGGCAATTTTCTTAAAGAAAATTGCCTTTTTGATATAGATATTTCTTAGCCAAATCTATTACTAATTATTTGCTTCTATATACATCATAAGGCATATAGCTAAATCGTGGATCCATATAAATGTCTAATCCAGTTTCATCTCTTGTTATAATTGCATTGATTTCTTCTGCTTTTGTTTTAGCAAAATTTTCTAGATCAGCTTCACCACTCATAGCGTAATCAACAACTTCTCCCCATTTTTCTCTTACTTCCGTGAGGGGAACACAGGCTAAATTAACAAAGTAATCACTTCCAAACTGTAAAGAGTACTTTACATAATCAGCCCATTCTTTATTAACAGGTACAATTTCTGGATCATCCCATGATGAAGCTCTTACAACTGCTCCTCCACCTATTAGCATTTTTTTCATATTTTCTTTATTAGCCAACCATTGAGCAAATAGCCACGAAGCTTCTTTGTTCTTTGCATCTATTGGTATTCCATACGATAATAACTCTGTAGGGATTGCAATACCTGCTGGGCCCGATGGATATGGTGCCATACCTATTTTTCCTTGTACAGATGATTTTGTTGGATCTTCAAACATAAATGCATGTTCACCTGATTCTGGCATCATTGCTGCTTTACCATCAGCAAAAAGTTTAGCAACTTCAAGCCATCCTAATTCGAGAGGAGATGGAGGCCCATAAGTTGTTAACATTCTGGCATACTCATTAATACCACGTAATGTTTCTGGTTTATCAATAGCTGATTTTCGATCATGAGTCCACCAAGCTCCTCCATAACCAAACAAAAAACCACCTATTCTTGTTATCGTTTGAAATCCTTGACCTCTACCAATCCAGCCATACAAATCAATTTTTTCATCTCCATCTGAATCAATTGTTAACTTTTTAGCAGCAACCTCAGCTTCTTCAAATGTTTTTGGAACCAGCAAACCGTTTTCTTCAAGGAGGTCTTTTCTATACCACAAACCAGTAGGTTGCGATGTGAAAGATAATGAATATCCTCCGTTTTTAGAAAATACTGTATTCCCTTCTTTTCCGACTGGTAAAAAATCATCAAAATCCCAATCTTCAGGTGTTAATTCTGGGTTATTAATATATTCCATTTGATCAACTTGAAAATTCCCAACTTGAATTGCCAATTCCTGCTGGCTTGGATGGTAAAACCAACCATCCATTGTTGGTTGTCCTAATGCATATTCTCGGGCAATTTTGGCTCTTAATTCCCAGGCATCCATAACTATCCAATTAACTTTTATTCCTGTCTTTGCCTCAAACTCCGGGATAAGCAATCGTGCTGCTTCTAATTCCGGTCTTGTCCAACACATCACGGTTATCTCTGTACCACTATATTTTGTCCAATTTACTTCTGCATAACTAAAAGTTGAAATTGAAATAAAGATCATAACACTTAGTATTAACATTATTGCTTTTTTAATATTTTTTGTAAACATGAAATAACCCCCTTTTCTAATTTAAAAATATAGATTTATTGGATTGCTCCAACCATTAAACCCTGAGTTAAATGTTTCTGTACCCATAAAGTAAACACAATTGTTGGTATTAACATCAGTGTGGCACTTGCAGCAAGGCCTCCCCAATTAATAGCAGCTTCTCCAACAAAATTAAACAAAGCTAAGGGGGCTGGTACAGTTTTAGAACCACCCAACATTAGTGCTAAACTAAAATTATTCCAAGACATAATAAAACCCAATGTAGCAGCGGCAACGATTCCTCCCTTTAACAAAGGAAATACAATTTTGTAAAACAACCCAAATTTTGTGCATCCATCAACTAATGCTGCTTCTTCTATTTCTTTAGGTATAGCTTTGACAAAGCCTACCAATATCCAAACAGATTGAGGCACTGTTATAATTAAGTGCGACAATATAAGACCAGAATAGGTATCAAACCAACCTATTTTCTGAAATAATATAAACAGTGGAATTGCACATACCACGTAAGGTATCATCATGGTTGTCAATATAGTAAAAGCTAATTTCTTTTGATCATACCGATTAATTACATATGCTGACATTGAACCTATTATTACTCCAATGATCGTAGCAAATATTGCTACTACCATACTTGAGTATAATGCTGGACCAATGTTATATTTTGTGAAAGCTTCATAATAGTTGGTTACAATAGGTTGGGATAACCATATTGAAACATTAGTTCCTATTTCTCTTTCAGTCTTAAAAGACGTAATAATGATATAGTAGATTGGAAATATAAATACAAAAGCTATTAATACATTAATAACGTGATAAAGAAACGTTTTTACTTTTTTATTTTTATTCATTGTTTATCTGCCTTGAAATGGTTTAGTATTAAACTTAAACCAAGATTTATCATTAAAAATACAACAGCTGCTGCACACGAATAACCAATTCTAAAGTAAAGGAAACTCTGCGAAAATATATATGGATACAGAGTTTCAGAAGCAAACGCAGGACCCCCTCTTGTCATTCCCCAAATAATGTCAAATATTTTAAATGCCATAACAGTTCTTAAAATTACTGCTGATCCCAAATGGGTTTTCATTAAAGGGAGGGTGATAAGGAAAAAGCGCTGGATTGGATTTGCTCCATCAATATGAGCCGCTTCTAAGGGTTCAGGTGGCAAAGATTGTAGTCCGGCTAAAAGCAAAATGATAACATACGGAGTCCACTGCCAAGTATCAACTAATATAATAGATGGTAACACTAAACTTTTATCACCTAAAAAACTTAAAGCTTGAAAACCAAACTTCTCAAGAAAATGGTTTACAATTCCAAACGATCTATTTAACATAAATCTCCATGTTAAAGCTACAACAATTGGAGAAGACATCATTGGTATCATGAGAAGGAGTCTATATATTTTTACTCCTTTAATTTTTGCATTTAGAATTAAAGCAATTCCGAAACCTAAAATTATTTGTAATAAAACAGAAAAAAATGCAAAATAAAAATTTCTCCAAATTGCATTTATAAATCTGGCATCTTTAAATAGTTCAAGATAATTATCTATTTTATTAAAAACAATTCTATTAGTTGTTAATTGCCAATCAAAAAAACTCAAAGAGAAAACATAGACGAGAGGAAATATTACCACAATTCCTAATACAACATATAAAGGTAAATTAAAAATATATTTAAAATTCTTATCTAGCACATTGCTAGTACCTATTCTTTTTCTCACTAGCCGTTAAATCCCCCTTTTTACTTATAAGGAAAATTAATATACAGATCTACCTCCGCTAATGTCGTAACATTGTGCGGTAATAAAATTTGCCTCATCAGAAACAAGAAACGCTATTAATGCTGCTACTTCCTCTGTTTTACCAACTCTTCCCATAGGAATCTTATTTAGAAGAACGGCTTTTTGCTCTTCGCTCATTTCCATTAAAAAACGGGTTTCAATTAAAGCAGGAGAAATACAGTTAACATTAATATTTTTTGTTGCAACTTCTTTTGCTAATGATTTAGTAAATGCAATAATCCCTGCCTTTGCTGCTGAATATGCAGAAAAATTTGGATTTCCTTCTTTAGCCGAAACTGATGAAACGTTCACAATTTTTCCATAACTTTGTTTAATCATGTACGAAATAACTTCTTTACAGCAAAGAAAAGTACCTTTTAAATGAATATTCATTAATTGATCCCATTCATTTTCTGTTATTTCCCAAGTGGGTTTTACAGGACCCATGATACCTGCACAATTTATTAATATATCGATCTTTCCAAAGCTATCTATTACATTACCTACGCACTTTCTAATGCTGTCATTATTTGTTACATCCAGCTTGACAAATATAAATCTATCTTTTTTACTTGCAAAATCTGATAAATATCTTTCTATATTAAGTTCGTCGATATCTCCAACTGCAACATATGCTCCTTCTTCTAACAACCTCATAGCAACTGCTTTACCCATACCATTCTTACCACCGGTTACTAGGGCTACCTTGTCTTTAAATCTCATTTTTTATCACCTTAATGCTCTTTCTTTATTTTTTATTATAAACTCCTGTATATAAGTCCATATCAGGGGGCGCTTGACAGCTAATAGCAATCATCGGTTCATCACCTGCTATTGTCCCATGCATTTCACCAGCAGGAATATAAACAACATCTCCCTCTTTTATTTCATAATCCTTACCTTCTACGCGAATATATCCACTACCTTTTAGGATTATAATGACGTCTTCTGAATTTTTATGTATATGTTGAGTAAACGCTTGTTTAGGCTCAAACTCAGAATAATTTAGAGTAACATATTTTGAACCAATTTCTGGAGATAATACATTAATTGTTTTCCCTTTCCCCATGTCAAAACTTTTACCTTCTTTTAACTTAAGTATTTTCATCTTTATACTCCTTTTTTATTTAATTTTATCTATAATAATTTTTTCTAATTCGTCGTCTTTTATAAATGGGAAATCTACTTTTTTGTTTATAAAAGATGAATAATATATAGCTCTCATCAGTTCTAACGATTTTCTTCCTTCTTTCCCATCAATTGGAACTTCTTTATCTTCTCTTAAAGAATCAATAATTGCTTTTATTAATTCTTTATGACTTGATGTTCCATTTTTTATCTTATTTTCTTTAATTAATTCATGGCTTCCATTCTCTGCAAATTCCCATAGTTTAATATTTTTTGAACCTTCAACAACTACACTCCCCTTTTCTCCATATATCCCAATACTTTCTGGTAAGTTATTATAAACAAAACCGCCTTTTTGCCTGCCTGGATAAATAGAAGTACTAGCTTCAATTACCCCTAAAGATCCATTAAAGAACTCGAGGATAGCAATCGCTGTATCGGCTGCTTCTATTTCATGCGTAAATGTTTTTATTTTTCCATACACACTTTTTAATGGTCCAGCAAACCATTGAATCAAGTCCAACCAATGAATAGCTTGATTTGCTAAAATTCCACCCCCATCCAGATTCCAAGTACCCCTCCATCCATTTGCATAATAATCTTGCGTTCTATACCATTTAATGTGGGCATCAACTAAAATTAATTTCCCAAAGAGATCTTTATTTAGCGCATCTTTAATCATTCTGCTTGGTAAGTCAAATCTATGATCAAAAATAGTTGCTAACTTCACTCCTTCTTTTCCAGATGTTAATATCATTTCATCTGCTTGTTTAAGATTAATTGCTAAAGGCTTTTCTACAATGACATGCTTCTTCTTTTTCATAGCATCAATTGAAACTTCATAATGTAGACCAGAGGGTACACATATGCTAATTACATCTAAGTTTAAATCATGTAATTTTCTGTAATCAGTGGTCCAAAAATTAATATTATATTTACTACAGAGTTCTTTAGCCTTCATCTCATTAACATCAGAAACACCAACAACCTCAACATTTTCTAATGTTTGAAAAGCTTCAACATGGTAAGGTGCAATCGTCCCACAACCTACGATACCAACTTTAAACTTTTTGTTATTCATCTCTGCATAATCCTTTTTATATTGATGTAACTAAATTATCTATATATTTCTTTCCTAGAACCATATGTTTATCAGCTTCTTCAAATGAATCAAAACATAATTTTTCAGGTGTTAATGCAAATATTTCAAAAGCACAATAGCCATCAAATTTTATTGTTTTTAAAGCTTTAAGTACCTCCAAAAAGTTAATATGCCCTTCGCCTGGAGACATTCTATTGGAATCAGCAAAATGTAAATGAACCAGATCATTTTTTGATTCAATTATTGCTTTTTCTATTGATACTTCTTCTATATTCATATGATATGTATCACCCATAATTTTTACATATGGTGATTTTATTCTTGATGAAATATCACTACATTCTTTCAATGTTTTTAAGAAATTAGTTTCATATCTGTTTAGCGCTTCTAAACAAAGAGTTACCTTTTTTTCAGAAGCATAATCAGCAACTTCACTTAACATTTTTTCAAAATTATCTTCAACTTCGCTCCTCGTCTGATCAGCTTTTATAGACCTTGAACCACCCCCACCAACAACTATAGTTGATGTATTAAAATCTGATGCAAGATCGATAACTGCCTTAAAATAAAGAATATTTTGTTTTATGTCTTCAAAGTTTTGGCTTGAAAGTTTAACAGTCTTATCAAAAATAAAATGTAACGAACTACATTTGATACCTGCATTTGCAAAATAACCATTTATTTTCTGCCTTTCCTTAAAAGAAATACTAGGGTGAGTATGAAATGCTACAGTTAATTCGACACCATCAAATTCCAATTCCGCAGCTCTATTAATAATTTTTTCTAATGGTTCCCTGCCATAATTTCCACTACATACACTAAATTTCATCAATATTCCTCCCTATTTTTTTATAATTTAACTTCAATATGTATTGGTTAATGACTATTTTGTTGAATTTCTAACTATTAACTTCGGTTCAATAACTAATTCTCTTGGAGGCAAAATACCTTGACTATCAATTCTTTCCAACAATAGTTCAGCTGCGCTTCTCCCCAATTCCTCAGCCGGTTGAACTACCACAGTTAAAGGAGGATCAACAAAATCGGCAAGATATACTTCATCATATATTACAATTCCAATATCATCCGGAATTTTATAACCTCTCTCCTTGATAGCTTGAAAAGCACCAATTCCTATAAAATTATTTGCCGATATTATCACTTCAGGGTATTCACCGGTATTTAATAGCTCATTCATTCTAAAGTATCCGCTTTCAATAGAGTAACTTCCAAATTTTACATATTTTTTTTCAACCTTTAAGTTATGCATAGTAATGGCCTTTAAAAAAGCTAGGTATCTTTCCTTCCCTGATACTGTCTCTTGTGATCCTGCAATCATACCAATTTTCTCGTAACCCCTACTAACAAGAAACGATATAATCAGGGCTATCCCACTATAATTATTGCCTTTAACAAAATCAAAATCTTTACTAAAATATCGGTCAATAAAAACTGTTGGAATAGATTTTTGTTTTATAAATTCAGGAATTCTTTTATTCTCTTTGGAAGGAACAAATAAGACACCATCTACTCTTCTTTCGAGTAAACTTTGTAAGTATTTTTCTTCTTTAACTGCATCTTCTTCTGAATCGTAGATTATCGGTGTGTATTTATTTTCAAACAAATAATGCTCTGCACTTCTAACAATCCTCGCAAAAAAAGGATTTAATATATTAGGTATTATTATTCCAATTGTTTGACTTTTTCTATTTTTTAAGCTTCTTGCTATTTCATTAGCGGAGAAATTTAATTCTTTCATTGCTTTTCTAACTACCATTAGCGTTTCCTGCTTTAATTCATGAGGACTATTAATCGATCTTGATACAGTTGACAAAGATACTCCAGCCTTCTTTGCCACATCTTTCATTGTTGGACCTTTTTTCGGTAATGTATAATCTTGTTTTTCTCTCATTTTGTTTGAAATTTGTCTTTCAATTAATTTTATAATGAATACGTTTTCATAATAGTATATATATTTTATAAATGTCAATAGTTAAACATAAATATTTTTGGTTTTTTTTCAAATAAATCGTTTTTTTGATTATATTAAAAATTTTGTTTGAACTAATATCCTAAAATAGTGAAGGAATTTAGAAGATAAAATAATTAATGTCTCTACATTGTATGTGTCAAATAATGTTCGCAATTTACTCTTAGCAAACACCGGAGACTCTTTTTAAACACAGAGATGACCTTACTTGAATGAAAAGCCATCTCTCTTTGAAAAATGACTCGATTTATTCACCTCCTTTTTATGAATATGGAAAATAAACAAAGAGAAGAATACAATCTTTCTATTTGGTCAATTCTTTCTGGTATTTTAGTGAATAACTATTCATGAGTCGTCGGGCTGTGGATCCGTGGTCAACCCACAGGGTTGTCCATCTATCCACAGCCTCTTTTTTTCTTTTGACTTTCTTTTTTTCCTTAGGCTATCTTTAGAAGCTCTACTTGTTGCTTGGTAATCGCCTCAGAGTTGATATATTTTTTACTCTTCATCCAAATCTTTTCGTATACTCAATGAGATAACTGGTGACCAACCGGAGATAGGAATCAGTGGTAGGAAAGATCCCTCTACCACTCGGGTGCGGCGACGAATCTCTTTATGAACTCGCTCGAGCGAATTGGTCGAGGAGATCTTTCGTTGGTCAAGGTGAGGGAAAGCCAGGAATTGTAACGAGTCTTCCAGTCCTTCCTCTAAAAGAGCAATGGCTTGAGGAAAGCGATCTCGGTATTCCTGGATGATTAAATGGGCATATTGCTTGGCACACTCTTGGTCAGGCTGGTACCATATTTGTTTCAGTTTCGCGGCAAAAGATTCTTTTTCTTTATGAGGGATATGGACTAATATATTTCGCATAAAGTGTACTTTACACCGTTGCCAACTTGATCCTAGGAAACATTTCTGAATGGCATTTTTCAGTCCAGTATGAGCATCGGAGATGCACAGCCAGACTGTTTCCACTCCTCGTCTTTTAAGCTGTTCAAAGAGATGAGTGTAGGTGTCTTCTGATTCGGCATACATGGGTTCGACCGCCAGGATCTCTCGGTTTCCCTCACTTGTCAGACCCTGAACGACAGCAATGGCCATGCTGATGATGTGTCTTTCACAGCGAACCTTTTCGTAGAGGGCATCAACCCAAATGACTGGATATTCTTTTTCTAAAGGACGGGTACGGAACCATTCCACTTGTTCATTGAGGTCTTTGGTGATTTCTGATACTTGACCAGCAGAGAGGGACTCAATCCCTAAGCTTTGAGCAAGGCGCTCCATCTTTCGGGTGGAGACACCATTGATGAAGGCTTCTTGAACCACCTGGAGGAGGGCTTGCTCCGAGCGTTTCCTTTCGGTCACAAAAAAAGGAATATAGCCTCCTTTACGGAGTTTTGGAACTAGAAGGTAGATGGTTCCTAACCTCGTATCAAATCGTCTGACTCGGGTTCCAGAGAAATGAGTGGTTCGGGTGGGACAATGTTCTCCCTTGTGAGCTCCAACTTTGTTTTCAGCTTCCAGTTTCATGAGTTCATTGGTCAGCCATTCTAACATGGCATAGAGTGGATCAGGTTCAGTCATGAAACCAATGAGCATTTTTTAAAAGATATGGTGTATGATTATTTTGAGCCATCGGATATTCCTCCTCGATGAAGTTTTGTATTATATGCAACCTTCATTTTGGAGTCTCCGGTGGCTTTTTTCAAGGTGCGAAATTGCGAACTTTAGTATACGCTATCTCTACATTCGCAGTTCGATAATTCCACTATTCTTTTTAACAATAGTGGAATACTATTTATAAAATATTGGAATAACTCTTTCATAAATTCTGCGAAGTCTATCATACAATTTAAAGTGGATAACGAGGCATTCCCAAGTCTTGGTGGTTAGACCCTGATGCCTCACCTAAAAATCATGATAAAACGGATTCGACATCTAATATCAATGGTTGTTGGTTGGAAGAAATTGGTAGACAGACGAAGAACAGCATAGAGTTGGTTAAGAAGGAGAAGTCTTCTTCAGTTTCGGAAGGGTAAACAACCGCTTTTCTTACTATGGTCTAGTTCTTTTGTTTAATAAAGCAGTTATCTTTTTTGGAAGCTCGAAATCGTGTAAAGGTGATTTTTCGGTTTGACAATACTACAAGGGCTAATGATTGCTTAATTCTCCAGCTTTATCGGAATCAATCCCTAAAAGTGGGAAGGGAAACCTATCTCGGATCTGTCATAAAACTTCAAAGACCCATTTTTTTATCCTATTCTGAACCGCTTGAATTTTAAGTTCTGCCGGTATGGCTTTATCACCTCGATGCAGACTAATCCATATCAAGATTTTTAGATGAGGCAACGATAGGAGTTTATCAAGATTTTAGATGATTCAATTCGAGATGTTGCAGTAAAGTAGGTTTGAAGGCTATACTTTTTTACAGGGGGGCAGGGTTTTAGTATAAAAAATAAGGAGGTTTTTGAAAGCTATGAAAAAAGAGAAGCCGTTTTCTACAAATTCATTCATTACTCTTGTATTTGTCATGCTGGTAGCGTTTTTTGGAGTTTTTACTCCCCAAGTATCGGCAGCCGAGAAAACCATGGTTGTGTCAGGACATCCCGAGTACCCTCCCTTTATGTGGCGAGAGGGTCACGTCATTGAAGGAGTGGGTCCCGACATATTTCAATTGTTAAGCCAGGAGCTTGGAATACAGATTGAAACACCGTATCTGGGAAATTGGGAAGAGGTTCAGAATAAAGCCCGTTTGGGTGAAATAGACGGCCTGGTAGCACTATATTATAGTGAAGAACGGGCACAATATTACCAGTATTCAATCCCTTTCGCTGAGGATCCGGTAGCTATCTTCGTGCTCTCCGGGCATGAGTTCCCTTTTGTAAACTGGGAAACACTCATCGGTAAAAAAGGAGTATCGACCCTGGGAGACATTTACGGAGAAGAGTTTGACACCTTCGCTGAAGAAAAACTCACCATTAAGAGGCTCAAAACAGTCGAAGAGTGTTTCCAAAAACTGATTGATAAAAAGGCTGAATACTTCGTTTTTGCTCTTTATCCAGGTCTCTACGCGGCGTCTCTCTATAATGTAAGCGACCAAATTCTCCCCCTATCTCCCTATGTTTCAGTCGTTCAATGGCATATAGCAATTTCTCTTAAGTCTCCCTTTGTCTCATTAATGCCTCAAATCGATGCCATACTTGAAAAGTTGATAGAAGATCAAACCATAGAAAATCTCGTTTCTCTTCATTCGCAAAAATGGGGTAAAGATTGGCAACTCTAAAAATATTCAACTACTCGGGCACATACTATTTGGGTCAATTTGGTATTCAGTATTTTTGTGTCAGGAATTTAGCCGTGAATCATCTTAGACTAAAAAACGCTGGATTCCCATCCCTGTTTATTACACTCAGGAGCAAGCTGATTTTCAACCGATTTAATATATTTTCTTTCCTTACTCTCCACAAAATCAGGAGAAGATCAATCTGGTCTTTATTTGGTGATGAGGATAAAAGATTATTAAAAGGAGCTTATTCTGAAAAGACCTGAACGATTAATAAAGACGTCATCCTGAGCTCTGGTTTTTGAGGGCGTGAGGATCTCGTCTTTTAAGGTTTTTTATTCTTCATAAATATTATAAAGGATGAGTTCTCACGTCGTCCGGCAAAAACTCCGGACTCCTCAGAATGACTGATTGGGTGGATGAGATTGCCACGTCACTTCGTTCCTCGCAATGACGGAGCAGGTAAAAAACTCAAACCCTCCTAACCTCTTTTTCTAAAGGGGGAAATTGATTCTTGACCATATATTCTCATCCTCATCTGGTGCTGCTAAGCAGCATGAGGGTCTATCCCTTTTTTTATATACCGCTATTTGGCATCAGGGTTTATATCTTTTTAATACCCAACATCCTTATCAGTTAAAAATAGCTTTAAATACTGAAGAAATTCGGTAAAGTCTTCGAGACGATTTTGGATGATCTCATATAACTCATTGACTGAAACTTCAGCATAAAAATGAACCAATCGGTTCCGGTATCCAGCCATTTTGAGTAATTTTTCCTTAGCAAAATTTTGAGGAACAATTCCCTCTTTTCCCAAAAAAAGAGCAACATCTTTATAAGTTGAAAGTCTTTCTCCGGGAAACCTCGAACCGATATGTGTTCCAATATCAAAGACAGCTTCCAAAGCCCTTCTCAAATAGTGTTCGCCAATAGCATAATTTTCACCTTTTTTAAAATTCTCTAAGGAAATACCCTTAAATATCGTTAGTTTATCAATATTCTTCTCAATTTCTCTCATTCTCGAGAAAATGACTTCTTGATTAATTGGTATTTTCTTCATATTCTTTCCAATAAAATTTGATCTTGAACATCCAATAATGGTTTAAAATCGATATATTCTTTGATAATCTTTTCCTTATAATCGTATTCAAACTCACGAGAAACTCGGTAGATTACTTTACCTGTGGTAACCACTTCAAATTGGAGAGTAAGAGGAGCAAAATCTAAAAACACGATATCAAGATCTCGATCAGGGAAATCTTGACTTAAGGATTGATATAATTCTTCAAAGAGAATCATAGTATTTTTTATGCCTTCTGGTTTTTCAAAAACCACACCAATATCAATATCACTTTCTGCTCTTTGGATACCAATGATCGATGAGCCAAAAAGATAAATAAGGGAAATGTTCAATTTTTTAAGTATTTTACGAGTATCTTTTTTGAACATAGTTTTATTATACAGTACTGATCATATGATGTGTTGTGGGGGCTGGGTCTTGATTCTTGAATTTTACTCAATTCAATCTCATTCATTTATTCTTGATTTTGGTATATGGAGCCTTTGTAAGCCTTCTTAAGATATTTATTGGTACTGTTGTGAATCTGGTAATAGGTATTGTGTGAGTTGAAGAAATTGAATTATAAATATCGAATTCTCATTGAAAAAGATGAAAACGGTATATATATTGCTTCCTGCCCTGCTCTAAAAGGATGTTATTCCCAAGGTGATACTGTCGAAGAAGCTTTACAGAGTCTTAAAGACGCTATTCAACTCATATTGAAGCTCGCCAAGTATTTGGTGAACTCACTCCGATTGAAAGACTTATAGAAGATTTTGAGGTTGTCGTCAAAAATTATCCTAACAAGGCTTTAAAGGCTATACTAACTCTTGAGAATTCCCATCCAACTTCATTTCATTGCTTAATGCTGAACAATTGAACGCTCTCGCTTCGAAAGGCAATATGATTGGGAAATGGTGAAAACTCATTTAAATCATCACTTCTCTTTGCCATCAACCATAAGCCTTTGCTATTCTCTAATCCTTTTCTTGGAATAACAACCGTTCCTCGGCATGAATATCCAGTAGCGTCATTCGGATCATGGGTATTTTTCAGCTTTACTTTTAATCGTCCCAGAAAAAGACCTCCCATATTTCCCATTGGTGGAATTCCGTAGGATAGAAAAAACTCAGCATCAACTCCCGGTTGACCATCGAAAGTGTTGGTTGCTAAAACCTCGAATTTGCATATAAAATCTTTGTTCCCTTGGGGAAGAGATGTAAAAACCCACTCAGCATGGTTATTAAAGTTTGGATCTCTTAACCAATACCACCCATGAATATAATCACCTTGAGAGAAGAACGAAACCGTGGTTAGCTCCTGGGTTACCAGGCATGAAGAAAAGGTAAAAAGAAGAAAGAGGATACAAAACCCGAAAAATAACATTTTGAAACATGGTTTTATCACAGTAGCCCTCCTCGGTAATCCCTTCGTCTAAGAGCAATGTTCTTTTTTATTATATTCATTCATGGTTCTTTTTCACAGATAAAATATAAAAAAGAATGAGAATCTGCGAAATTCTTGGGGTTAAGGCTTGATTCAGGAAATGATAAAAGACTGGGGAAGTTGGAAATTGGGATATTGGGAATAAATAAAAGATGAGATCCTCACGGCTTCAAAATGCGAAGCCTCAGGATGACGACACTTGCAGCGTGTAATCTGGGGGGCCAGGTCTTGATTCTTGAATTAGAGAGGTCATCAAGGGGGAAAGGATTAATATTTAGGCTCTAAAAAAACTTTTGGGGTGAGTGAGGGGACTTGAACCCCCAACCCCTGGAGCCACAGTCCAGTGCTCTGACCAATTGAGCTATGGGGTTTAAAAAAAACCCTTTGTTAAGCCAAGGTTTCCTCTCTTATTTTTCCCAACCTCTTTTTTACCCTTCCAAGGACAACGGACTCATGAAATTTTGAGTTGAGAGCAACGGACTCTTGGGTATTCCTATTCTTCAAAATTATACCATAGAATTTTTATAAATGTTATACTTATTTTATGGAAGAATTAAACGAAAAAAATAATGATGAGGAAAAGAAAAAAAGAAATAAAAGAAAAGTAGAAAATACAGTAGAATTGAAAGTTCTACGACCTGGAGAAATACTTCTAACGCATATTTCCAATAATAAGACTACCACCTATTTATTAGATACTAACGACTATAGCACCACAGATATTCTCAATTATTATATAGGCCGTGGGGAAGGTATATATAGAATAATTGACTATATTGTGTTGTCTTATAAAAATAATTTAGTGAAGAACATTGACTATTTCATTACCCATGAGCTCAAGTTTTATAAACCATTGGGTTTAATTAAAAAATTCCCCTTATATAGATATGGCTTTAAAGGAAACATTACCAACCAAAAAGACGCTTTACACCTTTTAAGAATAGCTCTTTTCCTTTTTCTCTTTGAGGAATGTTCCGGTGACCCCTCAGAAGTTATAAAAAAATTCAGAGAAAGAAAAAGAAAAACCTGGAGAACCATAAAAGAATATAACTTTCATACCTTATTAGCTTATATTCATAAAGCAACCAAAAAAACCCTTGAAAATATTGTCAATGATGAGGAACTTTTTAAAACGAAAAGTCATAATTACAAATTCAATGAGGACTTCATGGAATATAAGGATGGAATAGAACCCCACCAGCTCAGGGGTACCCTTTCAGAGTATACTAAATGCGCTAAAAAAGACCCTCTTAATATAATTCTTCAAAAAGGGGCCTTGAGTGAAATATTTAACGTGGTGTACAAAGATGGTACGGATGATGAGAAAAAGCTATTTAATACCTTTCTAAATATTCACTTGTACCCTAACGCTTGGAACGAAGCGCGAAAAATAAATAATTTGGAATGGAGTACTTATAAAAAATTGAAGAGAAGAATAAAAAATTTAAATTTTTTTAAAGATGATGGAAGTAGAAGTTAAAAATGGTTACTTCTATTATATAGGGATAAATTATTAACACCTCATTAAGACTTCATCTTTAACCTTTTTTTTGAATAATAATATCACTATGCCAAAATAACAATTAGGCGAGGTGACCAAAACCCCAAGGAAATGACACATATATATGAGGAGAAGTATTTAAATGGTGAGGTTATCAAAACCCCCACTTAAAAGCCATGTATTTAGTGAGGAGGTAAATATTTAACCATTTTAGGCGTTTTTTTAGGCGTATTTTTCCCTATATAGTAGAAGGTAAATTTTTCTCTATGAATGAAAATGTCACATTTTTCGTCACATTTTTCCCTATATAGTGAAGGGTAAATTTAGCCCGGGTGGTTCATACCATCCTCTGACAGAGCCGGCGCTCAAGTTGAGTGCTGGCTTTTTTATTTGCCCTAAAAAATAAACAAATATTCATCAAATAAAGAGAAAGGAGGTTAAGAGGTGACTGGAAGAGCAATTAAGATACTCCGAATAACCAGGAACATTCCACAATGGAAATTAGCGCAAAGAGTTGGAATAACCCCTGCTTATTTATCGGCTATGGAAACCGGAAGAGTTGAAATGAGTGATGAAATTGAAATGTTACTCAAGAAGGCCATTAACGAATGGAGCGAATAAAAAAAGCCTACGACTTAGCAGAGCCGAAGGCTAAAGGAGAATAATAATGAATGTAAATTCTAAACTATATGGATACCGTATTATACACGATGGCGATATTTTATTCAAGCGGTGTTCAAAAAGTAAGCATTTCTTGACAACCCCCCCAGGTATTGCCATTGATGAGGATATTTTTAATGAAGCGGTTGAAGAAGGCATTAAATACCTGCAAATATTTGAGCGTGAAGAAAAAATGTACTATTCAACCACAGTGGAGCAATTCAAGAAGAAAAACATTTTCACAGACCGAGGGCATGGCCGGCAATTGGCCCTCCCTCTAAATTATTGGATAACCTCCAAGAGTAAGGAAATTCCTCGAGAATTAACCGTAGAAAAGCAGCCTTTACCCCTATTATTCACAATTAAAAATAAACCTAAAGTCGAGAACAAACAGCAATTAAGTTTGTTTTAGGAGGAGAAATGAACCATCTAATTAATTACATTTCCCGGGGGTGGGAGATAATTCCCATCCCCCCTCGAAGCAAAAAAGCGATATTGGATAACTGGCAAAATTTACGTATTAGCGAAAGTGACATTCCGGAGCATTTCCACAATAACTCAAACGTTGGAGTTCTCCTGGGTTCTCCTTCTCAAGGCCTGGTAGACGTTGACCTTGATACCAAAGCAGCGGTTAAAATAGCAAAATTCTTTTTACCCGATACCCTGGCCTTTGGTCATGGTGAAGGCATAAAAAAAGTAAGCCACAAGCTCTATACTTGCCCAGGAGTTGAAACTAAACAGTTCCCGATAAGAAAAGAATTGGTTCCTATTGATGAAAGAGAAGACGACAAAGAAAGCGTTATGATAGTAGAACTTCGAAGCACAGGAAGACAGACAGTTTTCCCACCATCAATTCATCCTAACGGTGAAGAGTATAAGTGGGTAAATAACCTTGAACCGGTAACTCTTGCCCCTGATGACCTCAAAAGACGGGTTTCAATGTTAGCCGCTGCGGTTCTCTTCTCCTGGCATTGGCCTTCTCAAGGTACAAGACAAGAGGCCTCTATGGCATTAGCCGGAACTCTTCTAAAGCATGGGTTCACCATTGAGGAAACCAGAACTTTTCTTGAGGCGGTATGCACAGCAGCCCAAGATGAAGAAGTAGGAATGAGGCTTGCCCAGGTGAAGAATACCTCCCAGAAAAGCGATAAAGAACCCATTACCGGAATTCCCAAGCTAAAAGAACTCATGAACCCAGAAGCAATAGACAAAGCCTTGGAGTGGTTAGGCATTGGGAAAGAGAAAGAGACTTTCACCTTTAACCCTCTTGAGTTTTTCAGGAAACCAAGCCCCAATGAGAAAGATGAAATTACCTGGACTATACCCGGACTTATCCCAAGAGGGTATTTAACTTGGTTGGTAGGGTATCCTAAAACCGGTAAGTCATGGTTGAGTTTGAAAATAGCCTGCGATGTATCCTTGGGTGGTCCGGTTCTTGATGGGGTGAGCGACCTGGAACACCCTTTAAGAATTCTCTACGTGTTAGCCGATACCAGCAAAACCCAACCCATGAGCCGGTTGCGGAAAACCAGATGGAATTACAACCCTGATAACATTCTTTTCCTCTACCAAAACGAATTAGCCAAAGACGGCCTTGATGTTGACTTAGCAACCGAAAAAGGAAGAGCCCGTCTTGAAAAGTTCATCCAAAGTTCTAAAGCTCAATTGGTATTCCTGGACTCTTTAAGTTCCCTAACCTTGAGCGACCTTATCAAGGAAGAGAACGCCAAGCCTATCGCCTTGTATTTGAACCAATTAGCCGAAAAGTACCAAATAGCTTTAGTAACTCTCTACCATTCCAGGAAACCCAGAAAAGAGCAAGAGGGTTTGACCATGAGCCAACATGATATTTCAGGAAGTGGGGTATTAATGAGGTTTGCCGGTTCTTCAATAGGGGTTGAACTCAAAGTAAATGAGAAGACCGGGGAGAAAAAACACTTGGTTCATTACCTGGCCGGATGGGTGAAAGAATTCCCTCAATTCTCATTCACCCTCGAGGATGAATATGATGACTACGACCAAGAGTTTACAACCATGACCATTGATAAGAACCCCGATGGAAAGAACTACAAAGAAGCACTTTGGCAAACCATCTTAAATAATTTTCAAGGTGTTGAGTTTACCCGGGCAGATATTGAAAATTTATTACCCTTTTCAACCAATGAACGATATCTAAGAAGAATGTTGTCAAGCCTGAAAAAGGAAAAGAAGCTCAAAGTTAGGGGTAAAAATAAAAGTACCATTTATTCAGTTTGGAATAGAAATATATCGGACCCTTCTATGGTGGGGGGCAATTTACTACCCGATACCAATATAAATAGCTTAGTAGAGCAAAATATATCGGGTAGTACCATGGTCCGATATCCTGGTTTTAGGTCCGATAAAATAAATATATCGGACCATAGTCCTAATTTATCGGACCATACCAGGTCCGATATAATTCGCTCAACCATGCCCGTTTCCGACTTATCGGACCATATATCTCCCCATCATAGGGAAAGGACCGATAAAAAACAACATCTAATTTTGGACAACAACCCCGAGGATGAAGACCTACCCCCTAATTTTGAGCAAGAAGAAAAACCAGACATTGAACCCTTCAATTTTAAACATAACGAGAATGAATTAGTCCTGGATGATATCGAGCCTTTTAATTTTGAGCAAGAGGAAGAACCCAAAGTTCCTGAACGCCCTTTAAAAAGTGAGTATGTTAAATGTTGCGATGGTATAACGAGAAAGGAGTTTACAATTTAATGAATACCTTTGAACTTCTCGAGGAACTCGAAAAGCGCAACATTGAAATTTACCTCAAAGATGGTGATATAAAGCTGAGGGGTGAGGAAGAAAAACTCACCCCCGACTTAATTAACCTGGTGAAGGAGTATAAACAGGAATTAATAACCTTCCTTACTGAAAGAGCAATGGATAACGACATGAAAGAATGGCGTAAATATGCCCGTTGGTTTTGGGAAGGGGTTTTTGACGAAGCGGAACGACAAGAAAATATTAAAAGAATGAAATATGCCCAGGACGTTTTAAAGACTATAAAAATTGAAAGTGAGTAAACCGAAATGGTAGAAACCAGTAAAAAAATGTTACGAAAAAAGGAAAAGGCTATCGCTTGTCTTATCACCCAACCAACTATTACCCTGGCCGCTCAAGAAGCTGGGATATCTCAAAGTACCATGTTTCGATGGTTGAATGACTCAGAATTTCAAGCAGTCTTCCGGAAAGCTAAAAAAGAAATAGTTGGTCATGCTCTTACCCAGGTTCAAAAGTCAGTAACCAAAGCGGTTGAAACCTTGCTTGATGTCATGGGTAATGGGGTGGTGGAAAGTGCCAAGGTATCGGCAGCCAAGACTATTTTAGAATTAGCCATAAGAGCGGTTGAAATTGAAGACCTGGAGGAACGCTTAGAAGCCCTGGAAAAGAGGATGATGGATGATGAGCGCCATTGAACAAAGAATAAAACGCCTGGAGGTATTCCTAACCCCTTCACCCTCTAAAGAGAATGATGTATTCCCCTCATTTATTTTTACTTCTCCGGTTTTGGTTTCCATGGCCTTTAAAGCCCGAGAATTTTTAACAAAGCACCCGGGGGAAGACCTACCCCAGGAACTTATAAACACTTGGAATGAAGAAATATCAAAGGTGAACCATGAACTATAAGCATAGAATAAAGAGCCTGGAAAATAAAACCAAAATAGGAAGGGAATTTAAACCGGTAGTTCTATTTGAAAGTGACTTTCCCACTCGGGAAGAACTCCAAAGCAAAAGCGAAGAAATGAGCGCTCAAGGGTTTAAGGTTTACCGGGTATCATTTGTAGATAAAGTCTAATATCCCTGGCCGGGTTAACCCCTGGCCTTTTAAACGGAGTGAGAATAATGACATTGAAACAAAGAATAAAACAAATGGAGAAAAAAACCAAAATAGGTGAAAAAAATACCCTGGCCGAGTTTGAAATTACCCAAAGAGGAAAAGAAATTATAGAGCTATTGGAACAATTAGATACCTTAAAGGAAAGGATAGAAAGCCATGAGAATTAATGAACGAATAAAAAAGCTGGAAAACCAAAGCACCCCCCTTGACTGGAGCAAGGTCAAAATATATGACTGGAGCAGCATACCCGAGGAATTCGAGGAATTGGCACGACAAGAAGCAGCCGGAGAAACGGTAATTATAAGAGTAAGGCTTTTAAGAAAAGAAGAAGAACCGGAGCCACCCGGGCCACACTTTAATGATGTTAAGTTGAAACCCGGGCAAAAAATAGCCATTGTATTGTAATTTACACGCTATGAGACGCCACAGGAGCCCTCTTTCTTTTTCGGGTAAGGTGTTTATACCTTTGGGGAAAATAAAAGAGCTCAAACGGCCTTTAAATGAATTGTAGTGGAGGGTTAATACCTGGCTATACGATAAACTATAAAGAATGAAGGCTTTCAATTTTAGATAATAACCCTCCATTTTTTTTCCTCCACAAATTATGAAAATTATAAAACTATGAAAATACTTTTCAAAAATAGGGTAAAATGGTATAATTCTATAATTACACCAACCCTCATTATGGTTAAAAAGTATAAATATTCACCACCTAAATAAGAGCTATACATCAATGTTATTGGCAATTATTCATTTATAAAACACTATAAAGTGGATGGTAATTATTTTACACTGGTTCCCATAAGCTGTATTATGTAAAAAAAAAGAAGGTGGTGGAGGGGAAAAAGAAGAATATTTATAAGTTTTAGAATAGTATGATAAAATAATTATAACATATTTTAAATGATATGGGGTGAGGGTATGCCTAAAGTTGTTTTTAAGAAGGAATATTACAATATTAAAGAAATATCAGAAATGTTAGGTATTACTGATGTAACCATTAGAACCTATTTTTCAACTGGCCGGATGAGAGGGGTTAAACTTGGGAATGCTTGGTATTCCACCCAGGAGGATATAGAGCAGTTTTTAAAAATGAAAACAGAGCCAAAGAATAAAAGGAAGAAGTGAGGGAGGGCAGCACGTTATCCCTCCCAGTATTTTAACCCTTTATAAACTGCGAAACATCAATTTTTTGTATCCTGGCTTTTACCTGGTTCATTAATTCTTGAGGGTTAAGCTTATCATATTGTTCTATAAGCTCTTTATCCTCAAGAAATAAATGAAGGTGGTTACTAAACTTGGTAATGGCTAATATATCCATAATATTTCCCTCCTCATGCTTTCTCTAATTTAAAATATCTTTCTATAACTTCACTTTCTGTGTCATGGGTTTCAGCCCATTCTAAGGCGTCCTCAATGGTTAATGGAAAGATAGCCTTTCCACCCGACCAGGAGTTATTATCAACCTGGCGTGAATATTTCGTATTGGCCCCACCTTCACCAGCAAGAAAGTAAGCCCCTCTTTTAGTCCGGTAGAGGCTTTCGTCAATAAAATTAATATCACCTGGAGAACCAAAGTAAAAAGAACTCAATAACTTAGCGGTTCCAGTATCAAAAACCTTCCCATTAACAACTCTTTTCATTTTCTTTACCTCCCTTTTTATTTCGGGTTTATATTCTTAACCCTTTTTTTATTAAATAAATTTATTGGTGAAGCAGTTTTATGCTCTCTCTTCAAGTCTTCTCCAGTTAATGCTAAATACCTTTTGGTCATGTTCAAGTCAGCGTGCCCCATGGTTCTTTGAAGTGTAAACACATTCCCACCATTCCGGAGATACAAAAGAGCAAAAGAATGGCGCAAGGAATACGGAGTTATGGAATGGCCAAGTTGATAACTGTACTTTTTCAACCGGTGAGCCCAGGAAGACTCAAGAAAGGGTTTTCCCTCATAGGAACAAAAAACCGGTATATTATCATGCCAAGTAGAAAGGCGTACTTTCAATAATTTTTGAATATGAGTTGCGGTAAGTGGTGAAATGGGAACGGTTCGAGTGGTTTTAGTCTTGGCTATTTCTTTTCTAATGGTAACTTCCAGGCCGGAAAGGTTTATATCCTTGGGAAGGAGTGATAAAGCCTCTTGGGGGCGTATTCCAGTATCCAAAGTTAAGAGGATAAGGCAATAGTCCCGAAGACCGGCAAAGGTTTTCTTATCGGGGAGTTTTAAAAGCTCAATTAAAACATCCTGGGAAACATTCCGGGCCCTTCCCTCATCCTTTCTCTTGGAAAAGTCAATGGGGTTTTTAGGAAGAACTCCAACATTTACCAGATAAGAAAAAAAGGACTTGAGGTAAGCTCTTCGAATGTTGAAAGTTGCCGGAGCGATAGTAGAAGTTGAGAAATATTCCTTCACCTTATTACACAACAAATGATAATTATCGATATCACCTTGATAAGTTCGAAAAAAGAGGTCAAGATGAAGTTTATAGTCTTGAATAGTTCTTTCCCTACACCCTTGTACCCTCTTTTCAATAAAAAACTCTGATAGGTACTCTTCCCAGGTTAAGATGGTGAGTAATTTTAATGTTTTTCCCATTTTAAAACCCCTTTCTAAGAGCAACGGACTCAGAGGTTTTTATGGGAAAAATTCAAAGAGAGGAAGTTAATATTTAGGCTCTAAAAAAACTTTTGGGGTGAGTGAGGGGACTTGAACCCCCAACCCCTGGAGCCACAGTCCAGTGCTCTGACCAATTGAGCTACACTCACCATAAATGGTTTTCTTAAACTCTGCGCAGACTATTTTATCATATTACCCTGGCAAATCAACTGTCGTTTTAAAATTGGACTGCCAATTCGGCAGGCCTTTTTGAAACTTTACTTTTTCAACAAAGTATATATAAGAGACAATATGGTAAAGGAGGTTGTCGTTGTTGGGTAAAAGAAGTATTTCGTTTTTTGTATTAATAGGTATTCTGGTTGTTTCATTTCTTTTTACTGGATGTGTGCCGGGAAGTTCACCAAATCAATTTTCCGGCACCGGAACGGTTACTTATATTGACCTTGAAGGTGGGTTTTATGGAATTATCGGTGATAATCAGGAGGATTATGATCCAATCAATCTTCCCGATGAATTTCAACAAGATGGACTTCAAGTCGCTTTTACAGCTCAATATCGAGATGATTTAGCTGGTTTCCATATGTGGGGAAGAATTATCGAGATTTTACAAATCGAAGCGATAAATACCAATAACCAGGGCTAATAATGTTAGCCCTGGTTATTGGAAAAACTGAGAATAGATTTTTTTTATCCTTCTTTAAAAAAAGGTTTTTCCTTCGTCCCACTTTCATTCTCATCCTAACCTTTTCCTATCAAGTAAGAAGGAACAACTAAAATTTTTAAATCTTTTCCTCGCTTCTGGTAGGTGGCGAAAGTTCGAAGGATATCAATTTTACCATCATGGATGCATTAAAAATGTATAAACATCTAATCTTTGAAGTTATTTAGGGAAGTTGATAACGAAAACCATAATTAATCGTATTAATAAAAAGAAGAATGATTTTTCAGGAGGAGAAAAATGAAAAGAGCTCTAATAATTCTTACTATTTTAGGTTTCATCTTTGTTGCCACTGGCTGCGTTCCTACTGTTCCCGATTATGAACGAGTAGAAATTGAAGCCCTCATTGAAAGATATGGGAATGCCCTTTTAATTCAAAATCATGACCTAGCTAAATCCTGTTTGGTTCCTGGCGGTCCAAGCGATCAAAATTTTGAACTCAAATACCAAATTATCTTAGACATTCTCACTACTCAACCAGAATATACCGGTCAAAATTGTAGTATACCCATATATGGAGTGAATACCGGACAGATTAAGGTTGACGGTGAATGGGCGAATGTGACTTTAGAGAGTCGTCAGGTTTGCGGATTCTGCGAAAACACCTATTGGATTCCTTATCCTCCCATACCTCTCGTTGATTATGCTGTTAATGCACCAGCTCAGGGAGGGTCAGGTGTCTCTCCTTTTAACCAATGGGTTTGTTTTGAAAATACTTTTCTGGTCGATGACGAATCGCTTCTTCTAAAAAAAGTGAACGGCCAGTGGCTCATTTATTAATTTAATAATTGGTATAAAGTGGCTGGAGCGTCTTCTATGCCCGATATATCTTCCTGAGGTAGATGCTCCAGCGTTTTTTTCACATGACTTAAATAAATCGATAGATATAATAAAGATTAATTTTTTTTGTTTTACAATACTGCTTGACATAGGGCCAGCAGGTTTTCCGGTGGAGTTGCAACCGGAATTTCACATCCAGCACTTAGTATAAAAGGCATACCAGCATCTTCAATACAGCGAAGGCTCGCTTCTCGGACATCTTCAGGTGTTCCTTCTAACATGACACTTACTGGATCGACATTACCACATATACAAACTTGAGAACCAAAATATTGCCTGGCTTCTTTCAAATTAACCATAAAATCCAAATCAATAATATCCGCTCCGGTATGTGCCATGTAAGGCAAAAGTCCTGAAGTATTTCCGCATATATGGAGTTTCACCTTGGCACCTAACTGATGAATAGAGCTAAAAAGTTCCTGTTCAAAAGGTAAAACGTATTTTTTATAGAGACTCGGTGAAAGCAACGAAGCAGCTGCATCACCAACCCCAATAATATCCGCTCCAGCTTTAATCTGCTCCTCAGCAAATTTTTTTTCTGTTTCTAGTACTATTTTTAACAAGGATTCCACTTGTTCCGGTTGGTCGATAATATCCATCATTAAATTTTGGACTCCTCGCAAATCAGCCGCTTCGGCAAACGGACCCTCCACCCAGCCAAGAATCGGAATATCCTCTGAAACTCTTTGATGAAAAGCATTAACGGCTAATAATCGATCTTTCATTCTTGAAGCTTGATGAGGATCCAAAACCGGAAGAGAATTGACTTCTCTATCCTCCAAGGTTTTTAAGAGGGGTTCTTTCATTACCGGGATACCGTTATCGGGGTAGCTAAAAACCGCTCCATACCCTTCGGTTTCACGAAAAGGATCAGAAATAGCCATCACCATGTCGAAATGAAATTCTTTTTGACAGGCAAGGTAACTATCAACTAAAACTTGATAATCGAGATAATAATCACGATAAGTCTTCCCAATGAATCGAGCGGCAAAAGCCATTAATATTGGTGTTACCGGAATTCTGTCGATGGTTTGTCCATTTAAAAGTGCATAAATTCTTTCTTTTGAGTTCATTCAATATCTCCTCAAATCCTAATATTTATAACCATTTATTCCAATTATTTTAAATTAGTCCTTTCACCACCTTGATTAATTTAAAGTATTATAAATATAAAAAAAGAAAATCATACTCCGTATTTGGAATTTTAAAATAAGAATCTTCTTAAAAGTTACTTAATTGCCCCGAAGGTCAATCCGGAAACAATATATCTCTGGATAAAGAGAGCGACTATGATAACCGGAATGATCGAAATCAAACCAACCGCGCTAACCTGTCCCCAGAGCAAACCCCGGTCAATCATAAAACCAGATATAAGAACCGGGATTGTTCGAGTATTAAAAGCAGTGAGCTTAACAGCGAACAAAAACTCGTTCCAGGACGCAATAAAAGTCAACAAAGTAACCGTCATTATCCCTGGAGTTGTGAGTGGAATAACAACTCGAGTGAACAGCTTGGCATAACTACATCCATCAATCAATCCAGCCTCGACTATCTCCCGTGGAAGCTCCTTAAAGAATCCATAAACCAACCAAATCACAAAGGAGAGATTAAAAAAAGTGTAGGCGAGAATGAGCGCTGGAAAGGTATCGATCATTCGAAGCCTGGCAAATATTAAAAAGAGAGGTATGGCAGCAGCTATTGGAGGCATAATTCGCAGGCTGATGATCCATATCAGCAAAGAGGTTTTGGTTTTTGCCTTCCAACGCATGAAGGCAAAAGAAAACGCTGCTATGCACCCAATAACCAGCGAAAAAATAACCGAAATTATTGATGCGATCAAACTGTTTCTGATATACCAAAAAATCGACTTTTGCTCAAAAACAACTCGATAATTATCCAAGACTAATCCTGTTGGCGAAAAGTTGGGGGGCCATGACATTGATTTTGCTTCCGGCCGAAAAGAGGTGATGCCCATCCAATAAATAGGTAGGAGGTATAAAATGGTAAAAACGGCAATAACTAAGATAATTGCAGTATTAACCATTTGTTTTTTTGATTTTTTACGAGGTCTAAACAATTTCGAACCTCCTATTCAACCATCCTAGGAACCTGGTAATAAGAATTCCCATAACGACGGTAAAAATTATTGCAAAAGATGTTGCAGATCCAATATTTAAATCGTTGAAAGCCGTGCGGAAGATGAGAAATCCAATGGTTTCGGTTCCACCACCTGGACCTCCATAAGTTAAGGTGTAAATGAGGTCTAATGCTTTGGTGGCATCCATAAAACGCAGTGTCAGGGCAATAACAATAGCATAAGAAATGGAGGGAAGAGTAATATGAATAAACTTTTGCCAACCGGTTGTTCCATCGATTTCACCTGCTTCTAAGATTTCAGGCGGTATGCTTTGGAGTGCAGCTAAAATAATAACATACATAAAGGGCGTCCATTGCCAGACATCAGCTAATACAACAAAAAAGAGAGCATACTCATTTCCGGTCGGGGCAAATCCCTGAGTCCCCAAAAGCCAGTTGAATAAACCATAATGGGGATTGTAAATCATCCTCCAGATAATGCCTACCACGATTGGTGATACAAACATTGGTATAGTAAGAGCAGTTCGAACAACCGGACGGAAAAAACCAAGCTCTCGATTCATAAGAACGGCCAATACCAAACCAATTATCAACTCTAAAAAGACTGCAAGGACAACATATATAATGGTATTTTGTAAGGCATTCCAGGCAAAACTGGATTTAAAAAGATCAATATAATTTTTTAAACCCACGAATTGAGCAGGCATCCCATAGCGCCAAATAAAAAAACTTCCCCTCAAAGCAAAAAATAACGGATAAATAGCTAAACCCAGGAATATTATTAAAGCGGGCAATATTAAATAGTATTTTAATCTTTTTTCAATCATAAGCAGTCCTCTAATCAATAACTACGGGGAGAATAACTAAAATTCTCTCCCCGTAGTTATTTTTTTTAAATTGGAGAATTGGGTTTATTGCTGAGGATAACCAGCTCTTTCAAGAATTCCTTTCAGTTCTTCAATCAGTTTATCGACACCTTCTTCAGCTGGTAACTTACCGGTCATTATCTGGTTGGTAATTACTGCATAATTTCCACCATAGAATTCTGACATAGTAGCAATTTTTCCAAAGCAAACCGCTTTTGATATAGCTTCCGACTGTCCTTCGAGCCAATCACCGTAGGTTTCCTTTAAAGAATCGTCGGTATAAGTTGCTTTTGCGCTTGGTCCTTTACCAAATTCTTTGAAGAAAAAGAGGTCATTTTCGGCATTGGTCATGAATTTAATATATTCCCAAGCAGCATCCTGGACTTTAGAGTCTGCGCATATAAATATTCCCCATCCACCTGACATTGGATAACCAATGGCAATATCAGCAGTACCGGTTTTTGCTCTTAAATCTGCATTAGCCGGATCAAGAAGCATACCATAAAGGGTAAGCGGCCATACCTCGGTCATTGCTGCTTTTCCATCGAGATAAAATTGATAGGCTTCGGGGAGATTGTAACTTTCAACTCCAGGAGGCATATCGTTTAAACGATCTTGCCAGTATTGGAAGGCTTCAACCATTTTTGGTTTATCAATGCAGACTTGGAAATTATCATCCCAAAAACCATTTTCAGTTTTTACGCTATCCCAATCAAACATTTGGAAATAAGTTTCAAAAGGATAGGATATGCCCTGTTCAGTTGCATACATGTAAACGGCTCCCCAGATTCCTTTTTCCTTGTATTCTGGGTTATTATTAATTGACTGAACGATGTTCAGCCATTCTTCGAGATTCGTCGGTACTTTAAATCCTTCTTTCTCAAAGATGTCTTTCCGGTAGAACATTAAACGGCCTTCCATGTTGAAAGGAAGGGCATATTGTATTCCTTTCCACTCTGAATTTATTTGGTATGCTTTTTCTACATAAATTGATGGATCAAATTCTGGATCATTCTTTATGTAATCATCCAGTGGAATTACATAACCACCATCTGCCCAGGCTCCCGTCCACTGATGAGCACCAACAATGACATCATATTGACCGGTATGGGCTACAAATGCCGACATGGCTTTATCAAATTGAGTTCCATAAGGGGCTTCGTCCATTAAAATGTCAATCCCGAATTTCTCCTTCACTACTGGGATTGACCATTTTACTGCCTTTAGCATGGGATCGTGGGAGTTGGCAAAGACTTTTAAGGTTACACCATCAAATCGCTTTTCTGCTGCAAAAGCCGGTACAATAGCAATTAACAAAACACTAATGACGATTAAACTTAGAACTATGATTCTTTTCATTCCTGCTTTCCTCCTTAAAAAATCCTCTTATCATTCTTCACCCTCATTGAGCGAATCTAAGGGTTTTAATCATTACAGAATACTTACCAGCAAACCTCCTTTCAATAGTATGGAATTCATTATAACAAAGAAATTAGATAATTAACTTATTTATTTTTATATTAATTAGGATTTTTTATAATCACCTCTTCTTGCTCGATGAATATAATCACGATAAGCATTAAAATTTTCCAAACTCATTTCTGGAGGAACTCCCCCAGCACCAGAAAGAATAAACCTTTCCTCGCCACCAATGGTAACTATGTCTTGAATGTGCTTCAATAAATCCTCTTTCTTCATCTGTCCAATTGTACAACTAATACCCCCCTTGAGGGCAACCTTTTTACCAAACTTTTCTTTAATAAATTGAAAATCCATTCCATCATAAGCATCAAGTGGATCGATGGAATCAAAACCAGCTTCAACAAAGTCTTCAAAAAGTGACATAACATTTCCATGAGAGTGAAACATAACCTTTTTCCCTCGCGAATGTAATGCCTGGACAATTCTCCTATCGTTTTCTTTAAACAATTCTTGATAGCTTTTTGGACTAAAATATGCTGCTGTCTGGGTTCCCATATCGTTGGTTATCCAAAGTCCATCAACCTCACACTCATCAACTACCATTAATGCCAGTTTAATAACTGCATCTACCGCTCGTCTCGACATTTTCTTAACCAGATCTGGTTCCGAAGCGATGTCCATCCAGGTATTCTCTAAACCTCGAAAGAGCATCCAAGTTGCTTCAAAAGAACCCTTTCCTTCCATGGTTACAAAATACCCTCGATCTTTTAACCTTTTTATCGGCTCTTTAATCGATTTTACACGCTTCCTTAGCTCCTCCCAATTGGGTTCAGGTATCTTTTCCAAATCTTCAATATCTTTTACTGGATTATAAAATGCCTTTGCATAATAGGGCTTTTTACGCCAATACCAAATTCCTCCAAAAAAGGTTTTTATTAATAAATGTGTTTCGTCCTCAGTTAAGACGTCGCAGAATATACCAGCTCCTCCTGGAATATTGAGAGGTGCGGGTACAATTACCCAATCGGAATGAAAAAGCTCAGCTTCCAATAAGGCGATTTCATCCCACGTTCCAGACATAACTTGTGGACCAAAAAATGCTAAGCGAGCTTCAAGACAGTCAAATCCATCAATATAAGGAAGAATATCAGTTTTTTTCCCTTCCAAAGCTGCAACAATTCTTTCATAGCCTGTCATTTATATTCCCTCCATCATTAAATTCCCATTTTCATAACTCATGTTAAAATAATGAAAAGCGCAAAAAGTATAAATTCACATCAACTAAAATATCCTATATTATCCATCAATGTAAATGGTTTTTTAGATTTTTTCCCCAATTTTTTAAATAGGAGGGAATGGTTATGAACATAATTACCAGGGAGGATATTCAAAACCTTCTTAAGAAACAAGAAGGCGTATGTGTTTCCCTTTATTCTCCTATGGAAAAAAGCGGTGATACTCAACAAAACCCGATTCGATTTAAAAACCTCTTATCTATTGCCGAGAAACATCTTATTGATCGAGGTTTTCGGGAAAATGAGTTAAAAGATTATCTTTCGCCAGTAAAAAAATTTCAGCAAGATAGTCTTTTCTGGGAACATCAAAGTGATGGTTTAGCTGTATTTCTTTCAAAAAATTTTTTCCATTCCTACCGTCAACCCTATCGCTTTAAAGAGCTGGTTTTTGTTGCCGATCACTTTCATATTAAACCACTTCTCCCCCTTTTAGTGGGTGATGGCCGTTTTTTCATTTTAGCGATTAGTCAAAATTCTATTAAACTTATGCAAGGTACTCGATATACAGTAAATGAGATTGATCTTGAAGGAGTTCCCGAAGGGTTAGCCAGTGTCATTCGTCAAGAGGGAATGGAAAAACTTTTACAGTTTCATACTGGTACCCCAACTACCAGAGGAGATCGTTCAGCGATATTTTTTGGTCATGGGGCTGGTTACAATACCAAAGAGATAATTCAACGATATTTTCAAGTGGTTAATAAATCCCTTCATGAATACCTACGGAACGAAAAAATCCCTCTGGTTCTTGCTGGTGTAGATTATCTGCTCCCAATTTATCGGGAAGTAAATACCTACCCGTATTTGTTGGAAGAAGGAATTGAAGGAAATCCAGAAAACCTCACTAAAGACAAACTCCATGAAAAAGTTTGGAAAATTGTCGAACCAATTTTTTACCAAGCTCAGAGAGAAGCTCTCGAAAAATGTGAAGCCCTCCTTCAAAAAGGCGAAAGAACCGCGTCAATTAAACTTGAAGATATTATTCCAGCTGCTTATCACGGACGAATTGATACTCTTTTTGTTGCCATAGGAATTGAAAAATGGGGGCGTTTTAATCCAGATAACAACCAAATCATTATTCATGAAAAAAATGAACCTGGTGATACCGATTTACTTGATTTTTGTGCCAATCAAGTTTTAAGACATAGTGGATCAGTTTTTGCTTTGAAAGCCGACAATATTCCAGGTAAGTCAATCATTGCATCGGTATTTAGGTATTAAATATTAATACATTTTCCAATAGCAATAATTCCCTTTATTCATTCCTTATACAAAATGCAGCAATCTTTTCAACTTTGAATTCTGGTAAAGTTAACGCTGTTCTATCCTGAAAATACCATCTTATAAATTCCCCCATTGAGGGGGGATAAAGGGGGGTGTGCCTTTAATCGGTCATCCTGAGCCCTCGCTTTTTGAGGGCGTGAGGATCTCATCTTTTAAGTTTTTTCTTCATAAATACTTTAAATGATGAGATTCTTACGTCGTCCGGCAAAAACACCGGACTCCTCAGAATGACTAAGTGGATGGTAGAGATTGCCACGTCGCACAAGACGCTCCTCGCAATGACGGATTTAGATAGGTATTTTCATCCTCATCTGGTGCTGCGAAAGCAGCATGAAGGTCTATCCTGAAAATACCGTGAACTGTGAAGTGTAAACCGTGAACAGTTTAAAAATCAACCCTCATCCTTACCTTCTCCCATCAAAGGAGAAGGAACTCTGAATTCTTTTGTTCTTTTTTTCCTCGCCCCTTTGTACAAGAGGGTCAGGGTGAGGGGGTAACTCATTTTCATCCTCACTTGGTGCTGCGAAAGCAGCATGAGGGTCTATCCCGAGAATATCATTGAATGAATTCTAATCGGTCATCCTGAGCGGTGTTTTCCCGCGTGAGGATCTCCATCTGACGCTGAGGTGTCATCCTGGGGCTTCGTATTCAGAGGCCGTGAGGATCTCGTCTTTTAGGTTCTTTCTTTATAAATATTTAAAAAGATGAGATTGCCACGTCACTGCGTTCCTCGCAATGACGGAGGGGTTGGATGAGATTGCCACGTCACTGCGTTCCTCGCAATGACGGAGGGGTTGGATGAGATTGCCACGTCACTGCGTTCCTCGCAATCAGACTGTGTCACAATCCCTTTCATACACCAAGAAGAGCTTGAAAGTGGAGGATACATACTATTTATCTTCAGTTTTTTGGTTATCTATTCCCAATATTACTGTAAAATATTAACATAAGAGGTGGTAAAAAATTTACAGAATAATTATGACACAGCCTGAATGACAGAGGGGTTGGCTGAGATTGCCACGTCACACTGCGTTCCTCGCAATCAGACTGTGTTACAATCCCCTTCATACACCAAGAAGAGCTTAGAAGTAGAGGATACATTATATTTATCTTCAGTTTTTTGGTTATCTATTCCCAATATTCCTGTAAAATATTAACCTAAGTGGTGGTAAAAAATTTACAGGGAGCAAGAACAAATTGAATTATCATACTTGGAATAGAGATATCAAAATACTGCTGGTTATCCTTTTAACTTTGAATTTAGATAACGCAAAAAATATCTAAAAATAAAGCAGTAATAAAATGAAGGAGAAATACCGGTAAAAAAGTCCCAGCTTCGTAAGCAAATATACCCATTCCCAAACCACCAATGATAGAAACCAAATATTCAGGTTTCCCTTGGTGAAGAAGGGTAAAAATTATCAGTTGAATGAGAATAGCATAACGCCCCCATTTGTTTTTTAATCCAAAAAGAAGAAAACCTCTACAAAAATATTCCCAAGAATACATATATAGAGCAACCATGCATTGGTAATATACAAATTGTACGATTGAAGTGCGTGCAGCTGGAAACATGGGGTAAAAAGAACGATAGGATGGATTTCTTGAAACAATATATGCCCACCCGATGCCCAGAGCAAGCAAAAAGAGCAACCATTTCCCCCAGTTTCGAATGGAACCAATACTTCCTCCCAATTCATGATATGGAATTTTCATAAAAAAACGATTAACCAAGGAAGGAAAAACAAAAAGCCAAAGAATGCCAGTTAAAAGAAAAAGCTGCATTGAATAATTAGGAAAAATTCGAACCAATTGAAGATAAAATGTATCGTAAAACACCACTGCCAGAATACCGGTGATCAAAATGATACCTTCTCGACTGGATACTAACTGCCAATATACTGGGAAAAGAGCTTTTATAGTTTTCATTCTCTTGGTCCTTTCTCTTTATGGTGAGCTTTTCTTTAAAATAATTTTAACATTTAATCGATCTTGGTTCATATTTCCAATAATTTATTGTCAATTATTTCATTGACCAAATCCAATAACTTGCTCGGAAATTTAATTAAAAAAGGATTCTGAGCATTACAAAAAAAAGTAATTTTTATATCAAATATATCCATTTAAGCTATATGTAGATGAGAGAATATTGAAAAATAACCAGAAATCAGGAATACTTATGCTTAATTGGATGTTTAATAGAATTAAATTAATAGGAGGATTTCTTTATGCGTAAAATGACACAACACAATCTTGAAGATGCTTTTGCGGGTGAATCTCAGGCTCATATGAGATATCTCATCTTTGCTGAAGTTGCAGAAAAAGAAGGAAAACACAATTTAGCAAGACTTTTTAAAGCAATTGCCTATGCTGAACAAGTCCATGCCACTAATCATTTTCGGGAGTTGGGTAATATTAATGAAAGTGTCAAAAATTTAGACATGGCAATTGCTGGAGAAAACTTTGAAGTTGAAGAAATGTATCCAGTTTACAACAATACCGCCTCATTTCAAAACGAAAAAGGTGCGGTTCGATCAACTCATTATGCCTGGGAAACGGAAAAAGTCCACGAAAAAATGTATAAAGAAGCCAAAGAAGCTGCCAAAAAAGGAAAAGATATTGACGTTGAAAAAATATTCATTTGTCCAGTGTGTGGGTATACGATTGAAGGAGAGCTTCCCAATTATTGTCCGGTTTGTAACACAAAAAAAGAGCTCTTTAAGACTTTTTAGGAGGTAATCACATGAAAGAATTTGGAGAGTTATTTCAGTCGGCCGATTGGAAACAAGAGAAACATTCCCCGGTTATTGACGGTCCCGATTCGGTAAAAAAAGGAGATTTTGCCAATTATTCAGTATCAGTAGGAAAAGAAATACCACATCCTAATACCACTGAACACCATATTCGTTGGATTGAGATTTATTTTCTTCCAGAAGGTGCAAAGTTTCCTTTTCAGGTAGCTCGTTTTGATTATACCGCTCACGGTGAATCAACTGAAGGTGCCAACCAAGGACCAGTTTACACTTCACCCTATTCTTGTTTCACAGTGAAACTGGAAAAACCAGGTGTTTTTTACGCTACATCTTATTGTAATATTCATGGACTTTGGAAAAGCGAAAAAGCAATTTCTTTGCACGATTAAAATGATGCGGCTTAAAAGCCGCATCATTCCTCATTATTTATGAACGACCTTAAACGATCAAAAAGTGAAAATAAACTGATTATAACTATAATTTTGAACCTCACCATCTCCATCTTCGAAATTATAGGTGGTATATTGTCGGGAAGTTTATCTTTAATTTCTGACGCCCTCCATAACCTGAGCGACTCCGCCTCGATGTTCATTAGTCTTTTTTCTCTTCGAGTTGCCAATAGAGAAAAGTCTTCAAAAAATACTTATGGATTTAAGCGGGCAGAGATTATTGCAGCTTTAATCAATTCTATACTTCTTTTTATTACCTTAGTCTACATTTTTTATGAATCCATACAAAGATTAATTCACCCTCAAGAAGTGAGTTCAATAATCATGCTTCCAGTTGCTTTTATTGGTCTTCTCGGAAACTTTTTCTCAGCAGTTCTGCTATTTAAAGAATCTCAAAAAAGCATGAACCTTAAAAGTACTTTTTTGCACATCGTTATTGATACGATTTCATCTGTAATTGTCATTGTTGGAGGACTTATTATTCATTATACTGGTTGGTTTTACATTGACCCAGTTCTTAGCTTGATTGTAATTACCTATGTATTAAAAGAAGGATATACAATTTTCCGAGAGGTTGTTCACATTTTAATGCAAGGGACACCAGCCGATATTGATCTTTCTCAGATTAAATCTCGGCTTGAATCAATACCAGGAGTTGAAAACATCCATCATATTCATGTCTGGTCTTTGAATGAAAATGAACGCTACTCCGAACTTCATGCTTTGATTAACTGTCAAACACTAAACGAAATGGATCAACTCCGCGATCAAATTAATAGGGTATTAAGGAATGAATTTCAAATTAATCATACCACTATCCAATTTGAGGGTGAAAAATGCAAAATTACCAATATTTGATTAACAACCGTTCTTTGGTTGGACTGTTTGGCAATCTCATTCTCAAAATCGTGAATCGTGAGTCGAATAAAATACTAAGTTTTGATGAGCTTTGGTGGCGAGAAACCCATGAAAAAAAGCTTCCATCTTTATAAAAGGAGGTAAGGGGGATTTGAAAGAACCGGAAGAAACGAATCCTTCTTAAACTTCATTTCTCTAAAAAGAGGAATAAAAAAGATTGAACTCATGAGATTGCCACGTCACTTCGTTCCTCGCAATGACGAGTCAGAGTTCCTTCTCCCTTGATGGGAGAAGGTGAGGCTGAGGGTGAAAATACTGGGTTGAGATCCAGGTTTGGTGTTTTTAGGCTAAACCAGTTAGAGATAATTAGGGTTCCCCCTCACCTTCATCCTCTCCCACCAGTGGAGAGGAAATAAAAAAAGCTGATAAGATGAGATCCTCACGCGGGAAAGCACCGCTCAGGATGACGCCTCAGCGTCAGATGAGATCCCCACGCCCTCGAAAGGCGAAGGCTCAGGATGACGGCATTTTTAAGCATTAGTGTATTTTCAGAATAGGAAGTTTTTTAGTTTATATCAATTTTTATCTAAGACCTCTGGATTGACTAAAAATTCTGGCCTTTCTCCCTTTAAAGCACTGATTAAATTTTTCGCAGCCATGATTGCCATTTTTGTTCTCGTCCGATAGGAAGCCGAACCAATATGGGGAACTATGACGACATTGTCCAAAGCCATTAATTCCTGCTCAATCGCTGGTTCGTTTTCAAAAACATCCAGTGCTGCCCCACGAATGACACCATCTTTTAGCGCTTTAACCAAAGCCTTTTCGTCAATTATTGGTCCTCGGGCAGTATTGATTAAATAACTTTCTTTTTTCATCATATTTAATTCTTCCTGACCAATGAGATGAAAAGTTTCCTCAGTCAGCGGAACATGTACTGAAATAAAATCGCTCTTTCGAAGGAGCTCATCCAAATTTACACAACTTACTTTCAATTCCTTTTCTATATTAGGAGAAACCGGTTCCTTATCGTAATAGATTACTTTGAGATTAAATCCCGTGGCTCGCCGAGCTACGGCTTGGCCTATCCTACCAAACCCAATGAGACCTAAAGTTGCTTCATAGATATCAGTCCCTAACAACAACATTGGTTCCCATCCTCGGAATTTTCCAGCTCGAACCAACTTGTCTCCTTCAACAATTCGACGAGCAATACTCATCAGAAGTGCCCAAGCTAAATCCGCTGTTGTTTCGGTAAGAACCCCAGGGGTGTTGGTAACCATTATCCCTCTTTTGGTTGCTTCAACTACATCAATATTGTTATATCCAACTGCATAATTAGAAATAACTCGCAGTTTCTTTCCTGCCGCAATCATTACTTCTTTATCGATCATATCAGTAAGAAGAACTAATAAACCATCGGAATCTTTTACTTTTTCCGGGAGAAGAGAACGGGGAATTACTCCATCATGATCACTCACTTCTATATGACAACATTCTTTTAAGATCTCCAAACCCTCTTGGGGAATCAGTCGAGTTACAAATATTCGAGGTTTTGTCATATCTTATTTTCCAATTCTTTATGATCGATGTGAACTTTATCTAAAGCCGCTAAAAATTTTCTTTTTGAATTAGCCACGACTAAATCCGAATCCTCATGAGGCAATGGTTTCACTTCAAAAGAAATGACTGGTTTTTTGGTCATAACCCTTTGGTGAAAATAATCAATTTTTTCCAGCGCAATTAAAAAGTTGGCTACCTCTTGATAATCATTACAGCCGCCGGCAATCCCAAAACGTGGATGATGATCTCCATAAAAAGGATTTTTCTTATCCAGGATACCATTTCCTATATGGACATGGCCAATAAAGGGAGCCAATAGTTTCAATACGTAGTATGGATCCTCAAAGGTTAAAGGTATATGAGAAAGGTCAACAGTTAAAGAAAAGGCTGGATAATCAGCTTTTACATTCTTTGCTATATCAAAGGCATCGGGAGCCGGACCGATTAATACTTTCTTATCAATAGTATGATCAAATATTTCGAGGTCGATCCCCAATTGATATCCTGCTGTATTGCCTATTTCTTGGGAATAATGACACAATTCTTTTAAAGAATGAATCAAATTTTGTTTTAATTCCTCTTTTTTTTCTATAAAATCATACTGGCCCGATAAAAAGGTTAAAGCGCGAGCCCGGCACCGATATGAACGCTCAATTTGCAGCTTGCACAATTCAAGAGCTTGTTGTCTTTCTTCATCATCTCCTGCATTGAGATTGATCTTTTTTGATAAAAGAAATGGTTGTGCTCCGAGTAAAAATTCAACATCAGCTGTTTCACATAGAGCTGAAATTTTTTCTAAAATGATGTCTTCATACGACACATTCACTTCAATTGCTTGGAAAAAGTCATCATTTAAAATTTTATGGACCGATTCTAAGATTTCGTTCTCGGTTTTAACCTGAGGGTAAGCCATAAAATGGACAATACCCATGTGAAAAGTTGCGTGCCACGGATACATATTATCTATCCTCCAGTTTTGATTTTTATTGATTATGTTTTTTTATTTTTCAACGACCGTATAATCCAACAAGTTGTGCTTCTTTTATAACCTGTCCTTTGATAGCTGCCAACACTTGATCTCGATTTAATCCACTTTTCTGGTCAAGTTTTGCATTTAAAGCCAACAGGCGGAAAAAATAGCGATGTGGTTTACCCGGAGGTGGGCAAGGACCCCCATATCCCAATTTTTTAAAATCATTCATTCCAACTAAAATTTTCTCTTGAGTAATCAAATCTTCATGACTATTTAGGTTTTCCGGAATCGAATGCAACCCCGTAGGAATATTGTATAGAACCCAGTGAGTCCATATCCCAACCGGAGCATCAGGGTCTTCACAGATAAGGACTAGACTAACCGTGCTCTCTGGAAGGTTCTCCCAGATTAATTCTGGAGAAATGTTCTCTCCTTCACAAGTAAACTTTTTTGGAATTATGCTTCCTTGGCTAAAGGATGGACTTTTTAATATAAATTGGTCTGTATTTATTGCAAAAGCTCTCTCGACAAAATTAAAAAATGTAAATACCAAAATTAATAGAATAAGAATCACAAAAAACATACTTATACTCATCAACTACTCCCCTCCTTATTTAAGTCTTTATGTTGCTTTTCTGCAACAGGTAAAAATGAAAAATACCAATTAAATCTGCCATTGTGAGGAGTTCAACCGTATTTAGGTTGGACGACGTGGCAATCTCATCCATCCTCTCCGTCATTCTAAGGAGCGTATTGCGCGACGTGAGAATCTCATCTCATGCTATCGGCGTCATCTTGAGGCTTCGTATTTAGAAGCCGTGAGGATCTCATCTTTTATTCGTATTTCTTTAGCCTTTTCTCAGGATAACGAGGGAAAAGCGAAAGACACCCTCCCCGCCGTAAAGCGGCATCCCTCCAAGGAGGAGAATTATTTAATTTATTCCCCCATTGAGGGGGGATTCAGGTGGGGTGTGCCTTTTTTCCACTTTTTATGATTCCTTTTCACGTGTTCAGGTATTTTCAGGTTGGACCCGTATGCTACCTAGCAGCACCAGATGAGGATGAAAATGAGTTGCCCCCTCACCCTGACCCTCTCCCACCAAGGGGCGAGGGAAAAAAGAACAAAAGAATTCAGAGTTCCTTCTCTCTTGATGAGAAAAAGACAGGAAATCGGGTTGTAATTTTTTTTACAACTCACTACTCACCACACACTTCTCACTGCATTTTCAGGATAGACTTTCATGCCACTTTCGTGGCACCAGCTATGGATGAAAATCCAAGATTCGATATACCATGGCATGTCGCTACATTAATTAAAGAATGGGCACAATACATTGTGCCCCTACAATTTTATATTCTCTGGTAGGGGCTTGATTTATCATGCCCATGGGTTTTCATTATAGAAACAACCTGTTTATCGATGACGAAGCATTTCAAATATCAGCATAATACCCAAAAAGGCAGCAATAATATAACCCAGAATACCGAGTATACTTAATGATTTAAGATACTGATAATTAGTATATATGAGCGAAGAACCAATTAAAAAAGCGGCTAAAATGATACTCAGAGAAACTCGATTACTTATTGAATCAATTTTTTTCCCAATTTCTTCCAACTCTTTATTTTCAAATTTAATATTAAACCGACCGGATGATAGCTTCGTCAGGATTTCATGGCCTTTACCCGGAAATTCCTCGATCAATTTTTTCCAATCAAACAAATAATGAAAGGCTTTCTTACTAACATTCTCATAATCCATAGCACGAGCAAATAACTTTCTTAAGGTTTTTTCCAAGTAGGGAGTTATGGTAAAATGGGGATTCAGCATCATACCTGTCCCCTCTGCAACCACCAAGGCTCTTAAAATTGAGGCAAAATGAGCAGGAAACCGAAGGTTGTGTTTACGAAGAATATAGAAAAAATCGGTAACTAAATTGTTCAAATTCATCTCTTTTAAATCAGCCGTTATATATCTTTCTAAAACTTCATTGAGATCGAGCCTTAACCCAACTGGTGATTTTATTGGGACAGTTAGTATATCTTCCTCAATATAAGATACGACCCGTGAAGCGTCTTTCTCCAAAGCTGCCAACAAAATTTTAACAATACTGACCCGGGTTTCACTATCAATTGCACCCACCATTCCAAAATCAAGAAATACCAGCTCCCCATTGGGTTCTTTTACCATAATATTTCCTGGATGAGGATCAGCATGAAAGAATCCATCCTCAAATATCATCTTTAATACTGCCAAAGCTCCTCTTTCGGCTAATAATTGGCAATCAAGCCCTTGGATATGGCAATCATGAATACGAGTAAGTCGAACACCTTCTATGAGTTCCATGATTAAAACTTTCCGAGTTGAATACCTGGGGAAAACTTGTGGTATATATATGCCTTCCTGTGCTTTAAAATTTTCCCTAAATTTCATGGCATTAACCGACTCATACAAAAAATCAATTTCTCGGGTCAAATTCTTTCTAAATTCTGCGACCAATTCACTAAAAGAAATGTTCTCAGAAAAAATCTTTAAACGATCTGAAAATCCTGCAATATAGGATAAAATCTCTAAATCAGCATTTACCTTCTTTTCAATATTTGGTTTTTGCACCTTAACAGCCACTTTTTCACCGCTTTTTAATACTGCTCGATGGACTTGAGCTATTGACGCTGAAGCAATAGGAATTGGATCGAACTCTAAAAAGAGCTCTTCTATTTTTGCTTTTAATTCTAACTCGACAACCTCACGTATTTCTTCAAAAGGAACCGGCGTGGTGTCATCCTGAAGTTTTTTAAGCTCGCGACAATAATCTTCGGATAAAAGGTCAATCCGAGTGCTTAGGATTTGACCAATTTTAATAAAGGTTGTTCCGAGTTCTTCTAAAGCCATTCTGAGGTTGAGCTGAGGAGGATTAGTTAAGATTTGTTTGGAAATCGGGGGGAAAGTCCAGCGTTCAAAAAAAACCAAACGATGAAGAGCAAAACCATATTTATTGAATACTCGTATTATTTCTCGAAAGCGCTTGAAGTTGCGGTACATCGGGTGCTGAAAGATCAACAATCTCTTTTCTCCTCGCTTCCCCTTTTATTGGAGAGTAACCTAACATCTTTTTATTATACATTATTAAATGAAGGACTAGAAATGATGATATAAGTTGGATTTTTGAGTCAATAACTTATCAGAGTTTTAAATTCCTCAATCGAACTTTTCTAAAACTTTATCAACATCTGTGGGATTGGATAATTTTAACCGTTGAGCATCTAAGGAAATGTTCAGGGAGGCAATAATATTAGCAACCCGAGCGGATTGCAGAAGATCATATCCTTTCCATAGTCCCCAAATGAACCCGGCATTAAAATAATCTCCGGCGCCAATAGTATCTTTTACCTCAACTGGAATGGTGGGGATAAGATATGCATTTTCACGAGTCATTATCCTACTTCCATCTTTACCGGTTTTTACCACCAGAGTACCAGACCATTTATTGAAAATCTTAGTCGGTTGGTCATTGGTTAAATGGGCAACTTCAATTTCATTGGGAAAAAAGTAGTCAAAGTAAGGGAGAAGATTTAATACTTCATCTTTAATCTGATTTGTCCAACCCTCTGGTGGCCAACCGGTATCCAGTAAAAAAATTGTTTTAGGTTTTTCTTTTTTTACCTTGTGTAAGAAATGAACAAAATTATCATTTCTGAGGGAATTACTGAGAAAATATCCACATATTAAAAAATAATCGCCATCTTGAATATGAGAATATACTTTTTCTAAATGGATATATGAAAATTCTTTTTGAGCACCAAGTTCAGTCAAAAAGGTTCTTTCGTGGGTTGCTCTATTGGTTACTGCAACCGATAAACCAGTTGGTATATTGGGAAGCGCAAACAAAAAGTCACTATTGACTCCCCACTTTTGATAGGAATTCCGAATGTCTTGTCCAACATTGTCTATGCCTATCGTTCCTATTACATAAACTGGAACTTTCAAACTACCCAAAGCCAACACGGCATTGCTAGCTTGACCACCAGGTCGCATGGTATATCCAGGGATGAGCAACTCTACACCCCAGCCAGGAAAAGTATCAATTTCACCTAAAACAAGATCGAGGCTAATATTACCTCCTACAAAAACTTTCTTCATGATTTACTCCTTAAGCGTCATTTTGCTTACAATTTGTGCAGTACCCGGTTCAATACCTTTTCGTATTGCTGTATAGTAGGCAATAATTTGAAGATAAACAATGGCTACCATTGGAGCAAAATACTCATCACTACATTGAATTGGAAGAAATTTAAATCGTTGTTTTTTTCCTGGAGGTGAAAATTCTTTTTCTCCAATCAAAAGAACTTGCGCTTCCTTTTGGATAAGCTCTTGAGCAAGAGAGGAGGTAAGTTTTTGCGTTTTACCATGAAGAGAAAGAATTATAGCCAGCAAAGGATTGACAGCAAGTTCATAAGGTCCATGACGAAATTGACCTGCGGAAAAAACGGCAAAAAGCTCCTTGGTGCATTCCGAAAAACATAGATTCCCATGCCATGCCGAACTCAGAGCTGGCCCGCGGGCAATGATTACCTTATGATGCGATGGTTGGATGATATTCAATTCATCAAGGAGGTCATTACACCAGCTCTCCGAATTTTCAATAACTTCTTCGATTTCATCAGCTAGTTGATCCAATAAAGAACGTAATCCGCTTATTTCATTTTGTGCATAGATCCAAGATAAAGACATGAGATTCAAAAGCGCTAAGGTTGCAGTGTATGCTTTAGTAGAGGTTATTGATTCTTCTGTGCCTGAAAGGATATCAATGGTTTCCGAACACAATCCACCCATAGTACTCCTCGTTTGCGCTGTAAAACCAATAATACGATTAAAATTTGGATATCTTTTAATAACTTCAACAACTTCAAATGATTCACCTGATTGAGATATGCTGATAAGCGTATCTTCTTTTTTAATACTATTTAACCCATAGTGCAACAATTCAGATGCATCAATCCAGACAACGGGATAACCATAGTCCATAAGTCTCAAATAGGCTGGATAAGCAGCAAACAAAGAACTTCCCATGCCAGTTATAATGATTTTTCCTTTTTTCGGTGCATTCCAGCTGAATAATTTACCATCAATAACGTATTCTTGTGATATTTTTTTTAAAATTTCAGGTTGTTCCTTAATTTCTTTTAGCATCCTGTTCAAAGGAATGCCTCCTCATCATCCTTCCAAGATTTGAATCGGATGATTGAATGACCTATTTTTATTTTCTATTCTGAAAATACTGGAACGATTTTAATAGGTAACTCATATTAAACAACCAACCAGGATCTCATCCTGGGCTTTCACCCTCATCCTCACCTTCTCCCATCAAGGGAGAAGGAACTCTGATTCGTCATTGCGAACGGAGTGGCGTGGCAATCTCTTGAGCTTAATCTTTTTTATTCTTCTCTCTTTGGATAAAGGGAGAGGGTTTGGGATTCGATTGGTTTCCAAAAATTCAAATCCCCCTAACCCCCTTTTCTAAAGGGGGAGATTCATTTCTGAATGAGTAATTTTCATCATCATCTGGCGCCACCAAAGTGGCATGAAGGTCTATTCTGAAAATACATGAACGATTTTTTTATATGTAATTCATTTATAGCAACTAAACAGGGGTCTCGTTCTGGATTTTCACCCTCATTTGATGCTGCTATGCAGCATGAAAGTCTTCTAACAAATCACTTTTCAATTAATTCTTTTAAGGTAGTTTAAAGGTCTTTTTAGCCAATATTCCTCTCAAAGCATAGCCTCTTTGATTAAGTTCATTTTGAGCATCAACAGTAAGATTTTCCCCGTCAGTTATTTTTTCTTCATAGAGATAAACTATAATAGTTTGTCCAGGCTGAAAAATGGAGAGGATTTCAACTTGATTTTTTTGGTGATCAATGTAGCGAAAATCATCCAAACGGAATGAATATCGATAGTTTTGTTCTGGAATTCTCGATTCAATTTCGACAGCTTGAGTTTTATAATCCTTGCCTTCAAAGGTGATAAAAGCTTCTAAGTATCCAATACCGGTCTGGTCTGAGTTGATTAGTCCCTCGATAGTAATAGAGGCATTTTCTCCAACTCCTTCGTATTTAACAGTTGTAATTTCCGCTTTTTGAATATCTGCCCAGACTGGCATAACCAAAGAAAAAATAAGTAGAAGAATAAAAGCCCAGCTTACACCATACTTCATCTTTTTCACTCCTTATTAAAGTTTTATTTATCATATTTTCATTTTGGATCTATTTGTTCCCATTATAATAATTTTTTCTATCCTGAAAATACCATCTTATAAATTCCCCCATTGAGGGGGGATAAAGGGGGGTGTGTCTTTAATCGGTCATCCTGAGCCCTCGCTTTTTGAGGGCGTGAGGATCTCATCTTTTAAGTTTTTTCTTCATAAATACTTTAAATGATGAGATTCTTACGTCGTCCGGCAAAAACACCGGACTCCTCAGAATGACTAAGTGGATGGTAGAGATTGCCACGTCGCATAAGACGCTCCTCGCAATGACGGATTTAGATAGGTATTTTCATCCTCATCTGGTGCTGCGAAAGCAGCATGAGGGTCTATCCTGAAAATCCAGGAATGATTTTTTATAGGTAACTCATATTGAGCAACCAACCATGGTCTCATTCTGAACTTTCACCCTCATCCTCACCTTCTCCCATCAAGGGAGAAGGAACTCTGAATTCTTTTGTTCTTTTTTCCCTCGCCCCTTCGTGGGAGAGGGCCAGGGTGAGGGGGCAACTTATTTTCATATTCATCTGGTGCTGCGAAAGCAGCATGAAGGTCGATCCTGAAAATCCAGGAATGATTTTTTATAGGTAACTCATATTGAGCAACCAACCATGGTCTCTTTCTGGGCTTTCACCCTCATCCTCACCTTCTCCCATCAAGGGAGAAGGAACTCTGGATCGTCATTGCGAGACCTCGTTTTTTCAGGTCTTGGCTATCTCATGAGTTTAATCTTTTTTTTCCTCTCCCCTTGGCTACGATGGGAAATTGATTCCTGAATCGATATTTTCTTCCTTATCTCGTGCAACCAAATGGAATGGACGTCTATTCTATCTATAATTGTTTTCTAACCACTTTATTAAAATTGTCTTTATATCAAAGAAGGCTTAGTCGTTAAAATTTCAATTTACCTAACTTTTTAGAAGCTTAAAAAAACTGTATTATCAAGAAGTTACTTAGCAGAGTTTAAAATTGTGTTAAATACACTTACTGGCTTGTAAAATAAAACTAAGTTATTAATAAACTTTTTACTAACTGAATATTTCTTAAACTATCACGATTTATGGCAAATAAGGCCATGGATTTATGACATTACCGTACTTTCGTACTTCATAATGTAAGTGAGGACCGGTGCTTCGTCCAGAAGAACCAACCTTCCCAATTATGGTTTCTTTTTTAACTTCTTCACCGTTTTCAACAAGTATTTTTGATAAATGGCCGTAAACGGTTTCATATCCAAATTGATGCCTAATGATTACACATCTTCCATAATTTCCATTCCAACCCGAAAAGATCACCTTCCCTGCCGCAGTCGCGACTATGTTTCTACCAGCTGGTGCAGCAATATCCACACCAGTGTGCCATGCTTTACGACCGGTAAAAGGATCCTTTCTCCAACCATAACTCGAGGAAACCCTTCCCCAAGTCGGCCAACGCATCGGAACCATAGTAATCAATTTGTCTTTTTTTTCAATTACTTGAATTATTTCATTAAAAGATTTTTCTCTGACCATCATTTCTGCACGAAGCCACGAAAGATTATCTTCTATGTTTTTTGCCTTATTATAAAATTCTGGATCAACAGCTGGTCGAAGCGGCTGCGAAGAAACTGGAACACCTGATAACGACATATAGTTTGGTCCACCCATTCCAAAGGGGAAGGCATCCAAATTAGGATTAATAAACATTTGTACCGGTATGTATAATTCGTTCGCGGCTGCAGAAAAACCGAGGTCAATCCCATACTTTTTTAATTGTGATTGTAAATCCTTTTCTAACAAACTCCTGACCTTTTGGTCTAATTCCCGTAGTTGATTCATTTCTTGAACAACTTGATCGGCCTTTTTGGCTAATTCTTCCAATTTTTGTTCTTGCTCTTTTTTCTTGACCTCCAGGGAAGCCAATTCACTTTTCGTCTCTTGTAGATGGGTAACCATACATCCCAATTCGCACTTAATCTTATTGTTATACCAAAGAATTCCGCCAACACCGAATCCAATTCCTAAAATTACCAACAATAAGCCAAATAGAATCGTTTTCCATCGGAGGTTCATTTTTTTCATCTGTCCCTTTAAGGGATTAATCCAAAATACCGTTAAGTCTTTTGGTTCTCTTGAAGGCATATTTCCACCCCTAAAACGGTTCTTCTTTACCTGTTATTAAATTATAAATGCGATGAAGGTCTTCATCCCCATAATATTCAATAGTTATTCTTTTTTTCACTATTTTTACTTTTGTAGCTAAATATCTCATCAAATTCTCTTCAACAAAAGAAACTTCGGATTCTTGATACTCATTTGTAACTTCTTTTTTTTCTTGACGATTTACTGAAAGAGTGGGTCCTTTGGCTTTCATGTTGCGTATTATTTTTTCGATGTCACGAACCGACAAATTTTCTCGGATAATTTTTTCTGATAATTGAATCTTTAAATCTTGACTTTCAACGCCAAGCAATGCTCGAGCATGGCCAAATGAAATGTTGTTATTTTCAATCAATTTCTGTATTTCTTGGGGTAAGTCAAGAAGGCGGAGTAAATTAGCAATGGTAGGTCTCTTTTTCCCCAATCTTTTTGAAATATCCTCTTGGGTAAGTTCAAAATTAAGCATCAATCGGTGAATTCCCTTAGCTAAGTCTAAGGGGTTTAAATCTTCCCTCTGTAAGTTTTCAATTAAAGCAATTTCTAATCTTTTTTGTTCATTAACTTCTTCAACTATGGCAGGAATAGTTGACAAGCCCGCTTTTTGTGCTGCTCTCCATCTTCTCTCCCCTGCAACTATTTCATACCCTGTCCCGTCGCTTCTTAAGATAATCGGCTGTAATACACCATGAATACGAATCGACTCGGCAAGCTCTTCTAAACCCTCATCGTTCATTTGAAGCCGGGGTTGGAAAGGATTACTATGAATAACTTGAATATCAACTTCCTGAATTGACCGGGCGCCAAGATTTCCAACCCCAGGGATTAGAGCATCAAGCCCTTTACCAAGACTTTTTCTTGCCATCTCTTGCTAACACTTCCTTGGCTAAATTAAGATATGCTTCGGCACCAGTTGAGTAACGATCATAGGTAATTACCGGCTGCCCAAAACTTGGAGCTTCACTTAATCGAACATTTCTTGGAATTATAGTTTTAAAGACTTTATCTCCAAAAACTCTTTGTATCTCTTGAGCTACTTGCTGAGACAAGTTGGTTCTCACATCATACATGGTTAATAAAACTCCAAATATTTCAAGTTGAGAATTAAGTAAATTTTTCACTGCTTTAAGAGTATTTAAAAGTTGCCCTAAGCCTTCCAAGGCATAATATTCGCACTGAATTGGTATGAGCATTGCGTTCGCACAACTTAAGGCATTAATTGTTAACAAACCAAGAGAAGGTGGACAATCAACAAAAATATAATCATACTCATTAATAACATCTTTTAGTGTTTCTTTTAAACGATACTCCCTCCCTATTACCGTGACTAATTCTACTTCTGCTCCGGCAAGCCTTATGGTTGTGGGTACCAACCATAAATTTGAAACCGATGACGCTTGTATTACATCATTCAAGGAATACCCAGATTCAGTCGGTATTAATAAATCATATAAACATCTTTTGAGAACCGAACGATCAATCCCCAAACCACTGGTAGTATTCCCCTGGGGGTCAGAATCAACCAACAATATTTTTAGACCCATTTGAGCTAAACATGAGCCTAGATTAATCGAGGTAGTGGTTTTCCCAACTCCCCCTTTTTGGTTAGCTATAGCAATCACTTTTCCCATAAACAAAAATCATTTTAACATATATATTAGCTTTAAATACACTTTAATAGATTAATTTAAACTTATTCTTTCAAAACCATTGCCAAAAAAAATCTCTTTAAAACTAAACAATCTGAAGATTAAGATTTAATTGATAAACTGTGAGTTAATAATCATGAGGCAACAAGGAGTTTTTCTGCCCCTCCTATTTTCTTTTCTTAACTTATTTTATTGTATTAAATATTTACTAGAAAAACAATCATTGAAAATAAATACTCTTATTTAAGTTTCAGTATAATCCAGCTTTACCTCCATAGGATTAGCAAAAATCATTTATTGATAAAAAATTTTCTTTTACTTTTAGTCAATTCTACTCGAAAAAGCTGGTTAAAACCTCTATATTAGTTTTTTAATGGATTTTATATTATTACGTTTTATTTCTCAGTTATTATTTATAATTTTATCACGATAACTGCACCCAAAAAGGAACGGGAAGTCTTTTTTTCAAAATCTATCCAGTAAATAGAATGAATAAAAAAATAACCTCATCTTCAGCCCTTACCAAGTGAGGGTTGAAGATCTCATTTTATAACGCAGGCGTCATCCTGAGTGGTGCTTCCCAGTTTGATGGTCTATCCTGGAAATACCATCTTATAAATTCCCCCATTGAGGGGGGATAAAGGGGGGGTGTGCCTTTAATCGGTCATCCTGAGCCCTCGCTTTTTGAGGGCGTGAGGATCTTATCTTTTAAGTTTTTTCTTCATAAATACTTTAAATGATGAGATTCTTACGTCGTCCGGCAAAAACACCGGACTCCTCAGAATGACTAAGTGGATGGTAGAGATTGCCACGTCGCACAAGACGCTCCTCGCAATGACGGAGCAGTAAAAAATTCAAATCCCCTAACCCCTTTGCTAAAGGGGGAAACGATTCCTGGGAAGGCATTTTCATCCTCATGTGGTGCTGCAAAGCAGCATGACGGTCTATCCTGAAAATCCAGGAATGATTTTTTATAGGTAACTCATATTGAGCAACCAACCATGGTCTCTTTCTGGGCTTTCACCCTCATCCTCACCTTCTCCCATCAAGGGAGAAGGAACTCTGAATTCTTTTGTTCTTTTTTCCCTCGCCCCTTCGTGGGAGAGGGCCAGGGTGAGGGGGCAACTTATTTTCATATTCATCTGGTGCTGCGAATGTAGCATGAAGGTCTATCTTGAAAATATATGAATGATTTTTGTAAGTAATGTATTGATAGCAACCAACCATAATTTCATTTTGGACTTTCACCCTCATCCTCACCTTCTCCCATCAAGGGAGAAGGAACTTTGAATCGTCATTGCGAGACCTGGTTTTTTGAGGTGGTAGCAATCTCTTGAGTCGTCTTTTATTTTGTGTGGAATTGTGGAATTGGAATAAATGAGATGCTTATCATGTCTGGTAAAAACGCCACCCTGCTCAGAATGAAAGAATGGCTCAATGAGATTGCCACGTCGCCCAACCAAAGAACGGTTGGGCTTCTCGCAATGACGGAGCAGTAAAAAATTCAAATCCCCTAACCCCTTTGCTAAAGGGGGAATCGATTCCTGGATACCTATTTTCATCCTCATCTGGTGTTGCAAAAGCAGCATGGTGGTCAATTCTAAATATCGTTAACTTTTCTAGCAAAAATCATATAGGTAGTATGAGCAACCATCCGATCATAAGGTCGAAAGGTATAGGGGTCTGGTTTATATTGACGAAACATATTCTCCCAGACTTCTATTATAATAAATGGTAACTTGTTTAAAGAACGTAAGACCTCCATAACCTGTCCTGCTGTAGGTGAGACAATTCCCAACCTTCCACCACCGGCCAGGGCATCCCAACATTGCTTCAGATAATCCCATGGTTGAGGCACATCAAGAAATATAGCATCTATCTCTTTTTCATCAAAACCAACTTCTATATCTCTTTGCTGAATTGTAACTCTATCAATTAATTTCCAAACAATAAGATTCTGAGTCGCCAATGATATCATGTCTTCTCTTCTTTCGTAAGCATATACCATTCCTGTATTTCCAACCAACCGTGCCATGGCAGCTGACATCGATCCACTTCCTAATCCCACATCTATTACACGGTTTCCCTCCCTTATATCTAACATAAGCAAAATAAATCCAAGATCTTTGGGATATACAATTTGAGAGCATCTTCTCATGTGGTAAATATTTTCTATTATACCAACTGGCAATAAATATACCTTATTGCCTTTCGTCGTCAATACATTCTCTCCATAATTTTTCCCCGCTATTTCATCGTGCATTATATTTCCCCGATGGGTACTAAATTGTTTTCCCTCTTGAACAGTCAAAATATAATCTCTACCATCATCTATATAGATATAAATCCTATCTCCGTAATGGATCGGCATAAATTATTATTCTCCTTAATCTATGATAATTCGTTCATTTTCAGATCCTCAAAGTATCTTGTAGCTATTGGAATGATAAAAGGGAACTTGATCAGAGCAATTACCCTGGTTCTCAAACTTGCCTATTCCCCTCATTTTCAACTACTCCCATTGAGGAGAAGTGGCTATTTTATCTTTTTTTATTGCTTCCCTCACTCCTTCATCGGAGAGAGCAAAGACGATTGATAAACTATTTTCATCTCCATTGAGTTTTGGTTATGAGCATGTGGATTTTTCTGATAATACTGCTGCATGCATATTTCTTTAATATCGTCCTCTCCTTTGGGATAAAGGGAAATGATGAGTGATGCGATTTGTTACCAAATAATCCATAGCTCTTTTTTCCTCTTGTTGAAGGGCGAATTTTTAATTCTGAACTGATATATCTGCCTTTCTCAGTCACTACAATATAGTTCAATATCCTACCTGTTAAAACTCATTGCCCCAATTTCTTATTGTAGATTACTCTTGTATGCCAATGGGGTTTTTCATCCTTTTTTGGCGCTATTATACGTCACGATAGGCTATTCAGTTAAATATAGAATAATTTGTGGTATCGAAATGGAGATTTCTTGAAATCAATTTTCTTCAGGTAAATTTTATACTTTATGAGTATTGAATTATTTCATAATATCCATTCATATTATCCATCGTCAAAATTAACTCTTTACCATTTTCATTTTATCTTTTAATATATTCATCGTTGGTGAAATAATCTTATTGTTCTTTTTAAAAATGTTCCACGTGGAACATTTTTATTTTTACCTATTTAACTTGTGGATAACTTTCTAATATCTTTCTCATATTTTTTCCATTTTGTTTTTAAAACTTCATTATATTAACAATATATCAAATTTTTGTCGATATATAAGGCATTTTTCGGTTTTCTTTAAATTTTTTTCTTTCAATTTTAAAAATCTAAGTTTTTCGTTAATAAAAAGGGATTGTTGATAACTTGTGGATAATCGCATTCATTTTCTCCTCGAAAAAGGACTTAAAGAACTGAATATTTCAATTAATTCATCTCAGAAAGATCAAATAATTTATTTTTTAAATATGATAGAAATGAATAATCGTCTTTTTAATTTAACCGGTTTTAAAACGCATGAATCTATATTAGTTGAACTTATTTTTGATAGTTTCTCTTTATTAAAAACCAATTTTCCTTTTAATGAAATCAATACGGCTATTGATGTTGGTACCGGAGCTGGTATTCCTGGTATGCCACTGAATATTTTATTCCCTAACATCCACTTTTATTATCTTGATTCAAATCATAAAAAGATCGATTTTTTAAAAATTGTTTCAAACCATCTTAATCTCGACCAATCCTTTTTTTTATGCGATAGAGCTGAATCTTTAGGTCATAGCTCTTTATACCGAGAAAAATTTGATTTTGCTATGACTCGTGCTTTGAGTACTTTAGCAACCAATATAGAATTAGTTACTCCGTTTATTAAAGTGAAGGGTAGGGCAGTCTTTTTTAAAGGGATTTCCTATCAAAAAGAAATTTCTCTTGCTTCCAACTCACTTTCCCTACTGAATTGTCAGTTAGATTCGATTATACCTATTCCAATTCCCTTATCAAACCGAACCAATCATTTTTTATTTATCTCGAAATCAGCCTCAACACCAGCAATTTATCCAAGACGAATTGGCATTCCTCAAAAAAAACCTTTATAAAATCGACGAGTGGTCATTATTTCTTTTCTCTTGAGAAAATTAAATAATAAGATTGCATTTTTGCTTTATCGAATTAAAAATCACTGAGTCAGTTTCTTTTTCCTTTGCTGATTTTCTGTGGAATGATGGTGGTTAAACACTCGAATATCTTTTATTTACCAACACAAAAATTATTGAATATGCTATCAACAACTTTTTCATCTATGTCTTCACCGTTTATTCTCTTTAAACATCGAAGAGCTTCGTCTATATCAATACTAACAACATCAATTGGGAATCCTTCCTCTAATGATTTTTGTGCTTGTTCTAAAAATGTAGAAGCCTTAAAGAGTTCGTTTTGTTGTCTAAAGTTAAATGCTAAATAGTCTTCGTCATAGTTATCTTTAATTAGCTGAACCTTCTCAACAATTTGATCCAATAGTCTATCAATACCTTTTCCTGAAAGTGCTGAAATTTTAATTATTTTCTCTTGCGGATAAAGCTCATTGACATCTTTTATTTCTATCTTTGAAGGTAGGTCACTCTTATTTAATACTATTATATGGGGCTTTTTTCTAACCAAATCAACTAATGTATAATCTTCTTTATTTATTTCTTGGCTTTGATCAAAGATTACAATGACTAAGTGCGCTTCTTCTAAATATTTTTTGGTTTTATCAATTCCAATTTTCTCAATATAGCTCTGACTTTCTCTTATGCCAGCTGTGTCAACAAAGCGAAAGGGGAAACCTTCAATGAGAAATAATTCTTCAATAGCATCACGGGTAGTTCCAGGAATCGGTGTGACGATCGATCTTTCCTTTCCAATAATCGCATTTAACAAGCTCGATTTCCCAACATTTGGTTTCCCACAAATTACAACTAAAAGACCATTTTGCAAATTTTGAAATTTTTTACTTCTGTCATATTGTTTTCTTATATTTTGCCTAATGGTATTTATCTCTTTGGCAAAGGTAGCTTGCAAATCTGTGGTCCCAATCCGATCAGAAAAGTCACACTCCACTTGAATTTTTGCTTGAATGAAAGCTAAGCCTTTCTGCCATTCGGAAATTTTTTCTCCAAACATCCCTCGTAAATTTTTATATAAGCTATATAGAGCCTTTTCTGATTGCACTTTAACTATCTCAGCTACTGATTCCGCTTGATTGAGAGATATTCTTCCATTTAAAAAAGCTCTTTTAGTGAATTCTCCGGGTTCTGCCAATCGGGCACCCTTATTAATGCAAATTTGAATTATTTTTTGTATTATTAAAGGGCTACTATGAACTTGAATTTCTACAACATTTTCTCGAGTATAAGAAAAAGGCTCTCGCATGAGGACAACTAAACCCTCATCAAGAGCCTTATTGTTATTATCAATCACATCACAGAGTGCTAATTTAAAACTAGGAAGCTTTTTTATTTCCTTTCCTGATCTTAAACGACATACTTTTGATGCTATTTCAATTGAATCATTTCCACTGAGTTTTACAATACCAACGGCGCCCACTCCCAGTGGAGTAGAGGCTGCAACGATTGTTTTACTTACTTTTTGGATTCTTTCTTGTCGTTGGATGTTTTCTTGGGTTTGATTCTTTTCGTTTTTCATTTTTTAAGTCGACTACAACTCTTCTTTCTGGTTCTTCACCAATGCTATAGGTTATAATTCTCGGGTGATCTTTCAGTGTAGTATGAATAATTCTTCTTTCTCTTGCATTCATTGGTTCAAATTTGAACCGGCGCCGACCTTGTATCACTTTTGTAGCCATTTTACATGCTAATTTAGTGAGGGTTTCTTCCCGACGCTTTTTATAACCTGATACATCAACATCTAAACCTATATGCGCATATCCATTTTTTACCAGAAGAATCTTTAAGAATGATTCTAAGGCTTCTAAGGTTTCTCCGTGTTTTCCAATAAGTAACCCAGCGTCTACACCATCAATGTCAAGGAATACTTTTCTTCCATTTTCTCGAACATGGTATTCAATATTAATGTTCATTTTTTCGATAAGATTTTCAAAAAATTTTCGGATTTCTTCTCGTGCTTTTTCCAAGTCTTGAAAATCCTCATCATCCGAAATTTCTGACTTTTGGTCAGAATTCTTACTTTCTAATTCTGTTCCTTGTTCTTTTTTAATTTCTCCAATTGGTTCTGATTTTTCAGCTTGTTTATCGCTACTTTCAACCCATACTCGAACTCTTACCGTCCGAGGGACCAGTAATCCGAGAAATCCCCGGCTTTCAGACAGTACTTCATAAGAAAGGTTTTCTTTTGGCACATCAAAATATCGCGAAGCTCTTTCGAGTATTTCTTCAACAGTCTTCCCAGAAACTTCAACGCTTCTTCGCATGTTTCTTACCCCCTTTTTTCTTTGTCTTTGGAGAAGAAACTCGTGAAGCAACCTTCTTTTCCTCTTCTTCTACAACGGCAAGGGTTTCTTTTGGGTTGGCTTCAATTATGGGATCTGAGGTTGTTGAGACTGTTGGTTTTTGGGTTTTTATATTTACTATATATTGCTGGAAAATATAGAATAAATTTGAAACAAACCAATACAGGAGCACTCCTGAAGGAAGGCTCCAGCTAATAAATACCAAAAAAATTGGCATAACGATCATCATGATCATATTTTGCTGTGAACCTTCAGCCCCGGCAGCTGGCACAGTCATTCTCTGTTGCAAAAAGGTCGTAAATCCCATTGATAACGGTAAAATAAAATAGGGATCAGCAGCCGAAAGGCTGGGCAACCAGAGAAATCCTGCTTGACCATAATCATAATTCACTAAGACTCTATAAAGAACGAACAGAAATGGGAGCTGAATCAATAAAGGAAGGCATCCTCCCAAGGGGCTAACTCCTTTTTCTTTATAAAGGCTCATAATTTCTTGATTGAGTTTTTGAGGATCACTCTTATGTTTCTCCTGCAGTTTCTTTATTTCTGGTTGTAACTCCTGCATGGCCTTTGTTGACAAGTTTTGTTTATGAATCACTGGATAAAGAGCTATACGAATAACAGCAGTTAAAAGAATTATTGAAATTCCATAATTATGGGTCCATCCATAAAATAACCGAAGGATCCATTCCATAGCAGCTGCTAATCCATTCCAAATTTGAGTCCACATAGTTTTATCACCTATTTTTATCGAACTGGGTCATAACCACCACGGGAATAAGGATGACACCGTAATATTCTCCATAGCGCCATTATCCCGCCTTTTAAAATTCCATATTTCCGAATAGCGTCACGTGCATACTGAGAACAGGTTGGCTCAAAGCGGCAACTTGAAGGTAATGATGGAGATATATAAATTTGGTAAAAATTGAGAATCCTATCAATGGCATTAACTAAAAAATCCCTAATTTTCACTACCAAAAACAGCTCCATTCGCTACGCCTGACTTCTCGAGCAACTCTCTCATCCATCGAATAATTTCACGGAAATCAGCACTTATGAGTCTTTCATCACTCATAAAAATTAAATCATAATTTGAGTCACATAGAAAAGGGTAAAAATATACCCTAAAACCTTCCTTGAGCCTTCTCCGAATTCGATTTCTATAAATCGCTTTCTTGCTTCTCCCAATAAAACATATCCTCATATTTGCAACTTTTTTTTCGAGGTACCATAAGCGTATAGGACCGCTGTCAACTTTTTTTCCGCTTTTAAAAATCAGCTTGAAGTCTTTTGAGGATGAAATGGTTTCCATTTAATTACTTTTAAACACACAAACGTTTTCTGCCTTTTGCTCTCCTTCTTTTTATAACATCTCTTCCCCCTTGGGTACTCATTCTTTTTAAAAAACCATGAGTACGTTTTTTTCTTAAATTGTGAGGCTGGTAAGTCATTTTCATGCTTGAGTTTTCTCCTTTCTTTGCTTCGATTTAAAAATTTATCAAGTTTGCGGTTTACATTATATCTAGTCTATCCAAGAAGGTCAACTAAAGAAAAATTCTGTATTATTCGGTATTATATTGATAGAGGTTTATGGCACATTGTGGCATCAGATGATAATGAAAAATAACGATTCGGAAATCAATTTCCCCCTTTAGCAAAGGGGGTGAGGGGGATTTGATTTTTTTAGTAACTAATTGAATCCCTCTTAATCTCCCTTTATAAAAAGAGAGAAAATAATAAAGATTGAACATGAGAGATTGCCACGTCACTTCGTTCCTCGCAATGACGATTAAAAGTTCCTTCTCCTTTATGGGAGAAGGTGAGGATGAGGGTGAAAGCCCTGGATGAGATTCTGGTGAGTTATTTAATATGAGTTACCTTTAAAAATCATTCCGGTATTTTCAGGATAGACCTTCATGCCACATTGTGGCACCAGTTGATGATGAAAATACTTACCCATGAATCGCTTCCCCCTTTATCAAAGGGAGCTAGGCGGATTTGAGTTTTTTCCTGCTCGGTCATTGCGAGGAGCGTCCTAGGCGACGTGGCAATCTCATTTAGTATTTTTTTTATAATGATGAAAAGATGAGATCCTCACGGCTTCTAAATACGAAGCCTCAGGATGACGGACTAAAGAATTTATTTGTTGTTATTTTCAGGATAGAATATGGTTATCTATTAAAGTGACCTAGTTTAAAAGAAGGCATTTTACCTTAATAAAATCCGAGAAAAGATAAAATGTGGTATTAAAGGTGGCATTAAAGATGAGTAAAGATAACGCTTTGGTTCTAGGTATCGACTGTGGTACTCAAGGTATACGATGTTTAGTTTCAGACCTTGAGGGAAATATTATTGCTGATGCTCAAGAAAAAATTCTTTCTTCAAATAAGTTCGGCGATCGGTTTGAACAAGATCCCAATGAATGGTGGTCAAAAACCCAAATTTGTATTCAAAAAACCCTTTTCGATTTAGAAAAAAATGGATACTCTCCATCTGATATACATTGTTTGTCTATTGATTCAACCTCTGGAACCATCATACCCATTGGTGAAAATAATCATCCTCTTGGTCCCGCTATTATGTATAATGACAGCCGGGCAAAAGAGGATTCCATTTATATCAACCATGTTGCTAAAGATTTTACAGAAAAAATAGGTTATCAATTTGGTCCTTCTTTCGCTCTGTGTAAAGTGTTTTGGCTTAAAAATCATCTCCCTCAAATATATGATAAAACAAAAGTGTTTTTACATGCTGGTGATTTTTTGCAGATGAAATTAACCGACCTCATCTTATCGGATATTTCCAATTCACTTAAAATGGGTTTTGATCTTTTGGAAATGAAATGGCCATGCTTTATCCAGGATCAATTGGGAATCGACATCCAAAAACTTCCTTCAGTAATAAAAACCGGAGAAAAATCTGGAGTTATTTCCAAATCAATTGCCAAAAAATTCCATCTTTCAACTTCTTTAAATGTTATAGCAGGTGCAACTGATGGAACAGCCTCTTTTTTTGCATCAGGAGCAAGGCTACCGGGCGATATTTCAAGTACAATTGGTACAACTTTAGTAATTCGAGGCATCTCCGAGAATTTGATCAAAGATATCAAAGGAAGAATTTATTGTCATCTTCATCCAGCTGGCTACTGGTTACCCGGTGGTGCCAGTAATACTGGTGGTGAGTGCTTACAAAAATTTTTCCCCAATGAAAATTTGAAAGAGTGGGACAACCAGGTATTAAAAATGGCTGTCCCCACCTCATTAATTCTGTATCCATTGACAAGAAAAGGGGAGCGGCTTCCTTTTGCATCACCCGAGGCTGAGTTTTTCCAAAACCGGAAAGAATCGAGTCGGCTCGAGTTTTATACTGCTTGTCTTGAAGGAGTAGGATATATAGAAAAATTTAGTTATCAGGTATTAGAAAAGTTAGGGTCTTCATCGATCCAAAGAATTTATTCTTCAGGAAGCGGTTCAAACAGCCCTATTTGGTGCCAAATTCGGTCCAACATCTTATCAAAACCAATATTTCTGCCGAAAACAACTGAATCCGCGATGGGTGCCTGCATTATAGCTGCCTCTCATTTATTTGGAGGGTTATCTCTTGCTTGTGAAAAAATGGTGAAAATAAATAAGATTTATGAGCCTATAAAATCAATATCTTCTCAATACCAAGAAAAATACCATCAATTTCTTGATGAATGCCAAAAAAGAGGATATGTCCATTAATATTATGACCAGGCTCTTATTTAATTAAAAATCTGCTCGCCATTAATAAAGGTAGCATGGCAATTCAATTCGTCATCAAAAATTGCAATATCGGCATTTTTATTGATTTCAAGGCTTCCTATTTGGTGATCCATCCCAATAAGTTGAGCTGGAATAAAGCTCCCAATTTTAGCTAATCGTGGATGAGAAATTTGAAAATGTGCTCGTAAATTGGCAAGGCAATGGTTGAGGGGAGAGGTACTGCCGGCTAAACTCATGGTTGATTTCATTCGAGCTATTCCATTCTCAACTATCATCAATTCCCCACCAAATTCATATTCACCATCCTTAAAGCCAGTTGGTCTAACCGCATCGCTTACCGCTATAAAGTGATCTTCGTCTTTACATTTGAAGGCGATTTTAATGATATCCGGATGAACGTGAATCATATCAGCAATGAGTTCAACAGTAATATCATCAAAACCAAGGGCAAAAGAAAGTAAATTAGGCTTTCGGTGATTCAGTGGATCCATACCGTTAAATAAATGAGTTACTAAGCGTGCTCCTTTCCGATAAGCCAAATTACAGGTTTCCTGATCGGCTTGACTGTGCCCTAAAGATACACAAACACCTTGTTTACTTAAAAATTCTATGAGCTCTAAACTCCCTGGAAGTTCTGGGGCCAAGGTAACTCTTTTAATCAAACCAGGATCGATATTTAAAAATTCTTCCATCTCTAAAGGATCTGGCATTCTTAGGTTTTTTAGATTATGTGCACCTCTTCGTCCTTCAGACAAATATGGTCCCTCTAAATGGATACCCAAAATTTGAGCAGCAGTGATATGATCTTTTTTAAATATTGAGACTGTTTTAATGGCTTTTTTTAGACGGGAGTAGCTTTCAGAGACTGTTGTAGCTAAAAAACCTGTCACACCACAGGTTGCAAAATGTTTGGCAATTTCTTCTAAGCCATTGGAATCGCCATCGGTAGCATCTTGGCCTAAGGCACCATGGAGATGAAGGTCAATCAAACCAGGATAAATATATTTACCTGAAAAATCATATTTGGTATCAACTTCTGGCTCTGGTTCTTTTAATTCAATTATCCTTGCGATTCGATTATCTTCAATGAGGAGGGTTGAATTTTCAATTACCAGTTGAGGGGTAACAATATTCCCAAAAATACTAATTCGACTCATTTTCAAATCATCCTTTTTTCTTTCTTAAAATTCAATTCCAAAGTTTTCAAGAGAAAATATTGTCAAAATTGAAAATACCTTATTTTAAAGCCTGATTGGGATATCAAAACTTTCTTATATAATATGATATATTAATGCTAATCATCACTAAATTTTTTCTAATTTTCATTTTTTTGGATCTTAACTAGCAATAGTACAGCTTAGTCCTCGTTTATAGGGTTTTTATCTTCTTTTATTACTGAGTTTTTGCCAAATTTTATCAAGGTATTTCCAACTAAATAAAGGAAAAACAGCCATAAAGGTATTGAATAATCGTTATCATTTAAATTGTTACTATATAATTATACCTATTACTCTTACTGGTATTATACTTTTAGGAGTTACTCATAATATTCAACCGGATACACCATTAAAAATATAATGGGTCTGTATGATGAAGTGTAATCCAATCCATTTCTTTCTTAATTATAATCAAAAATGATAACCAGGGAGGAAGATAAGTTTTGGCGTACTCAATTGGAATAGATTTAGGAGGAACTAAAATAGCTGGAGTATTAGTAAATGAACAACTGGATATTCTTGCCTACGAAAAAATACCAGTAGAACCAAAGAGACGGGTAGAAAAAGTCTTAAACGATATTGTTTCTTTAACACAATTACTTCAGAAAAAATTGAAAAACCAGAATGAGTTAGTTGGAATGGGAATTGCTTGTCCAGGATTGGTTGATATAGACCATGGCATTATGGTTTATTCAGAAAATCTCAACTGGCGAAACGTTCCGGTAGTTCAGATCCTTTCTGAGAAACTCAATCACCCGTTTTACTTAGAACATGATGTCCGGAGCGGTGCCATCGCTGAAGTATTTTTCGGAGCCGGGAAAGAATACCAGAATTTGGTCTATGTAAGTGTTGGTACTGGAATTTCTGGAACATTAATCTGGGAAAGGCAATTCATTCGTGGCGCAAGAGGCATTTCAGCCGAATTAGGCCACATTATTGTTGAACCTGGTGGGCCTCTTTGTCGATGCGGCAATGCCGGCTGTCTCGAGGCTCTCTCTTCGGGAAGTGCCATGGAAAGAGAAGCTTATCATTTGACTAAAAAACCGGTGAGCGGTGCTACCATTATGCAAAAAGCTCAGGAAAATATTTCCCCTTTTACCAATATCGTTCATCAAGCTGCTTATTATTTTGGAATTGGTTTGGCAAATATTGCTCAAATCTTTGACCCAGAAGCCATCATTTTAGGAGGTGGGGTTTCCGAGTCTGGTGATTTCTGGCTCAAGCTTGTTGAATCTTATTATGTTAAACATCAATTTTGGTCGTTTTCTCTTCCTGATTTGAAACTTGGGGCTTTCAAAGGAAAAGCGAGTGTTATGGGAGCAGCTGGGCTCCCATTTCTGAAAAAGGAGGGCTTACTTTGACCAAAAAAGAAAGAGTCAATCATGCTATCCATCACCGAAGAAGCGATCGTCTTCCTCACCAAATCGATTTTACCTGGAGAATGAAAAAAGAATTTCTCAGCCATTTTCAAATCCAGGAGAAAGAGCTACCAGAGCTTTTAGGAAACCATTTTCTCTATATTGATACCCATAAAAAAGTAAAATTAGACGAAGAAAAGGGGACTGATTATGATGTTTTTGGAGTTGGGTGGGATCTTGTTAAATCGGAAGGGTATCTCCCTTGTTTTCATCCGTTAACTGATTGGAATAACTTTCATTCCTTTCAATTCCCCGATCCCCAGAATCCAATTCTATATCAGGATTTCTTTCCCCTTCAGGATGGGCAGAAAAAAGAATACTTTATTCTCTCAACTCAGGGTTGGGTTCTTATGGAAAGAGCCTGGCTATTGAGAGGTTTTGAGAATTTCATGATTGACCTTATTGATAATCGAACCGAATTAGAAAGACTTTTGGATCTCATCACTGATTACCAAATTGAGGTTCTTCGTCATTTGATCCAACTGGGCGTAGATGGAATCTATACTGGGGATGATTATGGAACTCAACGGGGTTTATTGATTGCCCGAAAAACCTGGCAAGACCTTCTTAAACCAAGGTTGAGAAGAATTTGGGATGTCGCCAAAAAAGAGGGGATACCGGTTTTCCATCACTCCTGTGGAAATGTCTTGGATATTTTGGATGATATGGTTGAAATTGGACTCAACGTTCTTATACCAGTCCAGCCACAAGCCATGGATATTCAACTTCTTCAGAACCGTTTTGGCGATCATCTCACTTTTATGGGAGGGATAAGTACCCAAAAAACCTTACCTTTTGGTACCCCTACCGACGTTCAATCGGAAGTAAGAAAATGTATTGAAGTTTTAGGGTCAAAAAATAATTATGTAATTTCAGCTTCTCACGAAATTGGATCGGATTGCCCAATGAATAATTTAATCGCTTTCTTTCATGAAATGAAAAAAACCAATGGGAGTGATATCCCATTACTGGAAAAATTATAAAAACTGATAGATCCTCATGCTAATAAGGTTGCGTAGTATTAGATGAGTATGAAAATCCAAGATTCGACATGCCATGGCATGTCGCTACAATAATTATAGAATGGGCATAATACATTGTGCCTCTCCAATTTTAATTCTTTGGCAGGGGCTTGATTTATCATGCCCGTGGATTTTCAGGATAGACTTACATACCACTTTGGTGGCACCAGTTGAGGATGAAAATGAGTTACCCCCCTCACCCTGACCCTCTCCCACCAAGGGGCGAGGGAAAAATTCCCCTTTAGCAAAGGGGGTTAGGGGGATTTGAATTTTTAACTGTTCCGTCAATCAGACTGTGTCACAATCCCTTTCATACACCAAGAAGAGCTTGAAAGTGGAGGATACATTCTATTTATCTTCAGTTTTTTGGTTATCTATTCCCAATATAACTGTAAAATATTAACCTAAGTGGTGGTAAATATTTACAAAATAATCATGACATAGCCTGAATGACGAGTCAGAGTTCCTTCTCCCTTGATGGGAGAAGGTGAGGGTGAAAGTCCAAAATGAGATCCTGGTTCATTGCTCTAAAAAAATGACTTTAAAAATATTCGGTTTATTCAGGATAGAGGGTGAAGCAGAATTATTAAATAAATTGTTAAGCTTTCACCCTCTATGGTGAGTAATTATTTGTTCATTGCTTTTTGTTTTCGCTGATAAAGTAAATCCTCAATAGTATCGATATCCTCGTGAGGAAGTGTCCAATCTCCCGCTAAAGCTGTTTCAGCTATTTGATCCGGACGTCGAGCTCCCACAATTGCTGAGGTTACTTCAGGACGCCTCAAAACCCAAGCAATTGCCAATTGCGCAAGAGTTTTATTATGTTTTTTAGCTATTGGAATCAGTTGATTAACGAATTCGAGATTATAGCTAACCAATGGCTCATTAAACTCGAGATCGTTTCTTCGGTGATCGTCAGTCGGAAAACGTGATATCCGTTCCCGAGTCATTTTGCCGGTCAGTAATCCTTTTTGCATTGGACTATAAACAACAACGCCAATAGAATTTTGGCTACAGTAGGGGAGGGTGTTTTCTTCTACATCTCTTTTCAGCATACTGTAAGGAGGTTGCAGCGAAGCAACTGGATAAATTGATTGGGCTCGTTTCATTTGGGATATATTAAAATTCGATACCCCAATATATCTCACTTTCCCTTCCTTTACCAATTGAGCCATTGTTTCCCAACCTTCCTCGATATCTTCATCGGGGATCGGCCAGTGAATTTGATAGAGATCAATGGTATCGATTTCTAATCTCCTCAAACTTGCTTCAACCTCAGCTTTAATGCTTTCTCTTTTAAGTCGGTTAGAAATATTTTTCATTTCATCCCATACTAAACCACATTTTGTTGCTATGATTGGTTTTTTGGGAAAATCCTTGATAGCTTTCCCAACAATCTCTTCTGAATGACCAAGACCATAAATTGCAGCGGTATCAATCCAATTTATCCCGAGATCCAAAGCATTCTTTATGGCTTTAATAGACTCAGAGTCATCTTGAGGGCCCCAGGCGTGTCTCCATCCTCCACCACCAATTGCCCAAGATCCAAATCCAATCACCGTTAGTTCGAGATCGGTTTTCCCTAATCGACGAGTCCTCATAATGACCTACCTCCTGATATTAATTTATTTTATAAGAATTTCTTGATCAGTTGTTTGATGTTCATTATTGTATGTTTTCTTTATCCCATTTATAGTCCGAAAACCTAAGCGAATGTCAGCAGCTTTTAATATTGATTCTAACAATTCAGCATATGATATTCCAGCCAATTTTGCCATTTTAGCTAAATGCCCGTCCCAACACCAACCAGGGTTAGGGTTCACTTCTAATAGTCGCGGATTCCCTTGATCATCCAAACGCCAATCAAAACGAACATAATCTCGACATTCCAGTCTCACAAAAAGTTTCAACGAACTTCCTATGATAAATTTCTTAGTCTCTTCAGGTATTTTAGCTTTAATTGACTTAATTTTCCAATAGGGCGAGCCAGGAAGCCACTTTGCTTCGTATCCACAAATTTTTGGTAATTCCGCCGGTAGTTCTGAGTAATCTTCTTCCAACAATGGAAGTACCATATACGATTCGGGGGAATTTCCAATAATTCCCAGGCTAAGATCTGAACCAGTTATAAATTCTTCAACTAAAATTGGTTTATCATAACCAAATTGGCTACGGATATCGGATATAGCATTCATCAATTCTTCAATTTTATAAGCAACACTTTTTTGAGTGATTCCAAAACTGGCATCACCAAAATTTGGCTTTACTATGACTGGAAAATTTATCATGAGATCAAATATGGTGTCTTCCGGTTTAATAAAATAGGCTTTTGGAACCGGAATGTTCATTTCCCGAGCCATTCCTCTTACCAATGATTTATCATAACAATAGGCTAAACACTGAGGTCCGGATCCGGTATACGGAATTCCCATCATTTCTAAGAAAGATGGGATATGCAATTCCTTTCGAGGATCATTGTTAAAACCCTCATCACACAAGTTAAAAACCAAGTCAATTTTCCCCTTTTGGGAAATGAGATCATTTATCAATTTTTGATGATTATCCAAATAAATAAAGCTATATTCTCTTAATTCTTTTAAAGCAGATTTTAATTGATCTATGGTATAAAAATCATCATCATCAAAAACTGAGGATGGTTTTAAAATGTCAGGCTTTCCTGGATCACCGAATACAACAGCAACTCGTCGAATGCTTGGTGGCAGCTTTTTTTTAATTGTAGTCCATGGTTTTTTTACTCGAGAACTGACGATAATTCTTTGTTGCATCATGCCTAAATCTTGGTTTCTTTGGGAATGTGATAATAACTTTCCATGAAAAACAACATTATTATAACCAGTATTTTTTAGGAGTTGGCCAAGTTCATCTTCTGTATAGAGTCTTTCTCCATAAAATTGGTCAACTATGACTCCTCGATCCACATGATTGACTATTTCTCGAGATATCAGTCGATGTCCATCAGCCGAAAGGGATCGTTCTCGACAAACAAAATATTTTTTGTCAATCCATTCCCATGACCGGGGCTCATAATGGGCAGCTAAAAACTCACCATCGGCGACATCAATTAACAATCGTCCCCAAGGCTTCAAAACCCGGAAAATTTCTTTTAATATTTTCATATCATCTTGAACAGTTTCAAAATATCCAAAACTATTACCTAATATAAGAACCACATCAAAAAAATCGCTTGAATAGGGAAGTTTTCTCGCATCTCCTTCTCGAAACTGGATACATAAACCTTCTTTTTTTGTCTGAATTTTAGCTTTCTGTATTAAGTAATGAGAACGGTCTAACGCATAGATATTTCTCACGTTTCGTCGTGCCAGCTCTATAGAGTGCCTTCCCTGACCACAACAAAGATCTAATATTTTGTCATCGGGAGATAGTGAAACAGCTTCGGTAAATAAATCAACCTCTTTGCGGGTTATTTCCTTGTCTTCGACAATATCGGCATCGGTTTTTAAATAAATTGAATTAAATATTCTTCGCCACCAATCAGGGTAAACGTGCTCCTCTAAATTCACAACCGGTCCTAAAGATTTTTTCATTTTACTCCCACCTTTTTTCCGGATTAAAGGGGGAGTCCCTTTTGATGACTCTTCATTCATAAATAATAGACCCTCCTCACAAATCATAAATTTTTATTTAAAATTTTATTAAAAACCATTTCTTATGATCCAAAAGAAAAAAGAATAAATCGCTCATAACCATTTCTTTTTTTTAAAGAAAAATATCATAATCAACGCTATTCCTCCCATGGCGAACAAGGTGATTGGATATCCCCATTTCCAATACAATTCAGGCATAAAACGAAAATTCATACCATAGATTCCTGCAATAAAAGAAAGGGGCATAAAAATGGTAGCAATCATGGTTAGAACTTTCATCACCTCATTTAAACGATTATTGATACTCGAGAGGTAAATATCGATCATGCTGGAAATTAATTCTCGATCAGTTTCAATGGTATCGATAAGTTGAGTAATATGGTCATAGATGTCCCGTAAATACACAACGGTGGCTTTTTCAATAAAAGGAAACTCGCGTCTTTCTAAAGAACCAATCACTTCCCGCATGGGCCAAATAGAGGTTCGAAAATATATCATATTCCTTTTTAGAAAATGAATCCTCGGTAAAATTTTTGAAGAAGAATGATCAACCAGTTCATCTTCTAATTCTTCTAATTGATCCCCAATTTGTTCCACCATAAGAAAATAATTATCGACGATCGCATCCAGCAGAGCATAAATCAAATAATCGGCTCCTGCTTTTCTCAACCGACCTTTACCGAGACGAATGCGATTCCTTATTTCTTCGAAAACATCTCCTTTTTTTTCTTCCTGAAAAGAGATAACAAATTTGTCTCCTAATATAAGACTGACCTGTTCTGAGATGATTTCATTTAACTGACTCTGGCTATATACCATTTTTACAACAATATAGAGATAATTTTCATAATCTTCGACTTTTGGGCGTTGGGTAGTATCGAGAATATCTTCTAAAACGAGATGGTGAATGCCAAATATCGATCCTATTTTGGATAATATATTTTCCTGACAGATACCATCAACATTAATCCAGGTTATCGACTGACTGTCTCTCAAATTGATTACATCATCGATAAACTCAGTTTGTATCTCTTGATATTGATTATCGTTATATTTAAATATATGAAATAACTTTCTTTCTTTATCATTTGAATCAACATGATCTTCATCATCTTGTAGAAAATTACCGAACTCATTCTTCTTGCTATCGGTATTGGTCATAGATATTTCTCCGTAATATTAATGAAATTTTATGAATCATATTACCACTTTCTTAAATATTATCTATTTGATTTTTTATTGGTCATAAGTCTTTTTGAGAAGGAATTCATAGCGAGCGAAGGTTTCAACAAATAAAATTCTTATTTTTAGAAGCATAAATCATTATATCTTTTCGTTATTTTTAATAGCAATAAAAAATTTTTATTTGCTCTTATATGCCCCTCCATAAGTTAAATTGCATTCAGTCTAAGCCCTCATGCTCCTTTAAAGCACCAGATGAATATGAAAAATCAAGAATTCGACATGCCATGGCATGTCGCTACATTAAAAGAAAGGGCGTAATAAATTGCGCCCCTACATTTTATATTCTTTGGTAGGGGCTTGATTTACCATGCCTGTGGGTTTTCAGGATAGACCCTCATGTCGCTCTTGGCAGCACCAGATGAGGATGAAAATACCTATCTAAATCCGTCATTGCGAGGAGCGTCTTGTGCGACGTGGCAATCTCTACCATCCACTTAGTCATTCTGAGGAGTCCGGTGTTTTTGCCGGACGACGTAAGAATCTCATCATTTAAAGTATTTATGAAGAAAAAACTTAAAAGATGAGATCCTCACGCCCTCGAAAAACGAGGGCTCAGTATGACTGATGAAAGACACACACCCCCTAACCCTCCTCAATGGGGGAATTTATAAGATGGTATTTTCTGGATAGACCCTCATGATGTCTAGCAGCACCATATGAGGATGAAAATAGGTATCCCCCTCACCCTGACCCTCTCCCACGAAGGGGCGAGGGAAAAAAATTATATCATTCCTTCTCCCTTGATGGGAGGGTATGATCCGGACACATAGGTAACAGAAAGTTCCTGACACATAGGTAACACTTTGTATACTACTGGCATAAGGAGGAATGCCTTATGCCATGGACGGAGGTACACAAAGTGGATCTCAGACAAGAATTGATTTATCGTTATCTCAACAAGGAAAAGGTGACAGATTTGTGTCGAGAATATGGAATCTCTCGAAAAACCGCCTATAAGTTTATTCATCGTTTTCAAGCCTTTGGTTTGGATGGACTTAAAGATCAATCCCGACGTCCTCATCACCTGGCGGGTCAAACTGATGCCCTGACCGAGCAAATGATTCTGGATACCAAATTCAAGCATCCCAGTTGGGGAGCTAAAAAGCTCAAGCCCGCCTTGGAAAGACAGTATCCCGATATTGTCTTTCCAGCAATCAGTACCATCAGTGCCATCTTATCTCGCCATGGACTGGTGAGATCACACCCTCGTCGATTGAGAAGAAGTGTGCCAACCAGTCAACTTCGAACCAGCCATGAACCCAATGAGATCTGGTGTGTCGACTTTAAAGGACAATTTCGAACCCAAGATCGGAAATACTGTTATCCTTTAACCATCACCGATCACTATAGCCGGTATCTCCTTGCCTGTGAAGCTCTTTCCTCTCCCAGCATTCAAGAATCCCTTCCGGTCTTCAAAGAGTGCTTTTCCACATATGGTCTTCCCCAGGTGATCCGCAGTGATAACGGGAGTCCCTTTGCTTCTCTTCACTCTCCCTTTGGACTCACTCAACTCTCGGTGTGGTTAGTGAAACTCGGCATCATCTTAGAGCGCATTGATCCGGGACATCCAGAACAAAATAGCCGTCATGAACGGATGCACCGCACCTTAAAAGAAGAGGCCTGTCAAAAACCAGCCACCAATCTTTTCACCCAACAAGACCGCTTTGAAACCTTTAAAACCATCTATAACACCGTACGACCCCATGAAGCAATCAACCAAGAAACCCCAGCTTCCTGGTACCACAAAAGTGACCGGCCCTATCCAAAAACCTTAAGTGATTGTGAATATCCTCATCATACGCTCACTCGTAAAGTCGATTCCTCAGGACGGATTTCTCTTTATGGCAACCGTCTGATCAGAATCAGTAAAGTCTTTGCTGGTGAACTTCTCGGATTCAAAGACTATACTCATTCCTGGTTAGTTAGTTTCTCTACCTATGATATTGGTATAATTGATAAAAAGACCCTTACTTTTGAATCAACGGAGATTCAAGATGATTAAAAAGTGTTACCTATGTCCTTAGACTAAAGTGTAACCTATGTCCCCGTTCGTACAGAGAAGGTGAGGATGAGGGTGGATTTTTAAACTGCTCACAGTTCACGCTTCACGATTCACGATATTTTCAGGATAGACCCTCATGCTGCTTATGCAGCACCACATGAGGATGAAAATGCCTTCCCAGGAATCGTTTCCCCCTTTAGCAAAGGGGGTAAGGGGGATTTGAGTTTTTTTCCTGCTCGGTCATTGCGAGGAGCGTCTTGTGCGACGTGGCAATCTCTACCATCCACTTAGTCATTCTGAGGAGTCCGGTGTTTTTGCCGGACGACGTAAGAATCTCATCATTTAAAGTATTTATGAAGAAAAAACTTAAAAGATGAGATCCTCACGCCCTCGAAAAGCGAGGGCTCAGGATGACCGATTAAAGGCACACCCCCCTTTATCCCCCCTCAATGGGGGAATTTATAAGATGGTATTTTCTGGATAGACCCTCATGATGTCTAGAAGAACTAGGTAAGGATGAAAATAGGTATCCCCCTCACCCTGACCCTCTCCCACGAAGGGGCGAGGGAAAAAAATTATATCATTCCTTCTCCCTTGATGGGAGAAGGTGAGGATGAGGGTGGATTTTTAAACTGCTCACAATTCACGCTTCACGGTTCACGGTATTTTCAGGATAGAATGGTAGCTTTAATTGTTCTCCTTGAAGAAATTTACTACATCTTAATTGGGAAAACATTATTCTTAAAAACAGTTAATTTTCTGAATAGGTTTTCGTCCGGCCCATCCAGTCAAGACGATTTACTTTGCCAAAACAATCTTTAAAAATTTTATAATAAAGATATTCTTCCCGAGAATGCAGTTTCCATCCATTCGGGAGAATACGCTCTTTTTCATATTCTGATGCTGCAATTTTCTCTTCCGCATAGGAAGCTAAAATTTCATTGACTCCAGCTCCCTCCCAAAATTTGGCTTTCTTTCTATGAAGAACTCGATTTGGGAGTTCATTTTCCAATGCGCATCGCAAAATCCACTTCTCTTCTTGATTCTTTATTTTATACTGAGGAGGGATGCTTAAAGCGAAACTGACAACATCGGGGTGAAGAAAGGGTACATAGGCTACAATACCAAAGGCAGAAGCACAACGATCTACCCTCTGCAAAGCTGTATTGTGAAGACGAAGCATGATATCCCTTAATTCATCGGGCAACTTTTCAGTGGGAATTGATTTTAAATAATCATAACCGGCAAACAATTCATCCCCACCTTCACCGGAAAAAACCGCAGGGACATATTCAGCCGCTAAGCGGGCAACTAAATAATTGGTTGCACTTGATCGAACCAATAACGGATCAAAGGATTCCAAATGATAGATAACCTCTGGTAATATTGCTATTAAATCTTGTTGGGTAACAACCATTTCGTGGTGAATGGAACCGATATGTTCCGCAACCTCACGAGCATACAAAAGGTCTGGAGCTGTAGCTATCCCTGCGGCAAAAGTATGAAATGTTTTTATATCATGGCGGGCAATAGCTGATATGGCACTGGAATCTAAACCACCCGATAACAAAGATCCAATTTCCTGAGTAGATATGCAGTTTTGAACCGCTTCCGATAATATTTTATAAAGCTTATGGGCAATCTGGTTGGGGTCGTCTTTTAAGGCTGATTGTTGTGGTAATTTCACTTGGTAAACCAAGTCTTTTCCATTAAATACATATCCAGGCAAAAGCTCATTGATTTCCGGTACAATTTTTAACAAAGGCTTTACCTCTGAAGCGAACATTAAAACCTCATTATCTTTCCAACCATAGTAGAGTGGTGCAATTCCAAGGAAGTCACGAGTTAGAAAGATATTTTCCTTGCTTAGGATTATTTTCGCTAAACGACCATCGCCACCCTGGTCTTCATAAATTATTTTATTTTTCTCCGATCGCAAGGGAGGTGCCTGGGCATCAGTCCATACCATTCCGAGAGAACAATGATCATCTTGGAAAAGTGTCTTCCCTGATTGACCTCGATAAGCAATTTCTGGTAAAAGTTTTTCAATCAGAGAGATTTGATTTCCTTGATATATTCCGACAATACCTGCCATATTTTTCCTCCATTCTCTTAATTTTTAATTAGTGGGCGTTTCTCCCTCTTCTTCAGTGTCTTGTTTTTCACGAACTGTTCCTGATCCCTCATCAGAAAATACCTTCACCCGCTCTTCTAATGACATTCCTAAAGAATTATAAAACTTTGATTTTGCAACATTATAATCAAATACCGCTTGTAAATAGGCGTTTTCTGTTTGATATGCTTCATTTCGAGCATCGATAAGTTCAATACTGGTAATAACCCCTGCATCATATCGCGCTTCAGCAATTTTCAGGTACTCATTAGCGCGGATTAAGCTTTTTTCCTGGAGCGGGACAGCCCGTTCAGCAGTATTGAATGCCTCAAAGATTTGTTTCAGTTCAATTTGGATATTATTTTTAATATTTTCAAGATTAACCAATGAAATCTGTAATCCAACTTGAGATAACTGCTGGTTGATAACTGGCGTGTAATCATTGGTATTAACCTGAACCTCTTTGGTTTTTAGGATCACTTCGTCCTCGGCTTTTTTAATTTCAAGACGATGCTCCAAGGCATATTCAATGCTTTTTTCCAAATCGATTTTTGAGGGATTAAAAACCAATTCGCTCGCTAATTCTACAGGAGCGTTTAAATCTTTTCCCAAAAGTTGATTCAAATTCATTTTGGCTACTTGTAAATTGCTTTCCGCATTTAAAAGGTCTGATTGGGCTTTTGATAATTCATATTCTGCCGAGATCACATCAATCTGGGCAACCATTCCTAATGAATATTTAGCTTTTACATTTTCTAATTGTTTTTGAGAACGACTAATATTTTCTTGAGCTAAAACTACTGACCGTTGGAGTTTGAGAATATTGTAATAAGCTTCTTCGACCACCTGGATTTGATTGGAACGAGTAATTTCATAATTCCGTTGGGCAACTAATAATGCAGTTTCATTAGAAAGTTCACTCAAAATAGAAGGAGCTAGAAGCAAATCCGCTTTCGTTTTTTTATAATTTAATTCGTTCTGTTGTAAATCAAATTGTGCTTTTTTCATTTCGTTTCCGTTTTCTAATGCAATATTGACTGCTTCAGAAAGGGTAAGTGGTGGATTATTTGTTTCTTCAGCAAAAACTCCAAATGTAAACAAAATTACCAGCCCTAAAAAAAGTACACTTCCTAAAAATAATTGTTTAAATTGCTTCCTTGATTGGTGACCATCAAACATTTTTTCACACCTCCTAATAGTAGCTCATTAATATTTTATCCTATACTGAAAATACCGGAATGATTTTACTTGGTAAATCATACTAAGTAACGAACCAGGATCTCTTCCTGGAGTCTCATCCTGGGCTTTCACCCTCATCCTCACCTTCTCCCATCAAGGGAGAAGGAACTTTGAATCGTCATTGCGAGACCTCATTTTTTGAGGTCGTGGCAATCTCTTGAGTCATCTTTTATTTTTTGTGATATTGTGGAATTGGAATAAATGAGACGCTTATCATGTCCGGTAAAAACGCAGCCCTGCTCAGAATGAAAGAATGGCTCAATGAGAATGAGCTTACCACGTCGTCCAACCAAGAACGGTTGGACTCTTCGCAGCGGCGGTTTTAAATAGGTATTTTAATTTTAACCAGTGTCACTAAATTGACACGATGTTCTATTCTTAAAACACAAGAACACTATTCTGCTTTAATTTTTGGCAGACAGTTGACTTTTTTCAGATTCATGGTTTTCCTTTTGGTTTTCATCATCCTTGAGAGTATCTTCGGCTCGAACCGGATTTTCTACTTTTTCATCTCCTACTAATTGACCATCACGAAAAAGGAGGATTCTTTTGGTATGAAGTGATATATCATGCTCATGAGTGACCAAAATAATGGTTTTTCCTTCATCATTAAGGGTTTGAAAAATGTGCATGATCTCTTCACCAGATCGAGTGTCAAGATTCCCGGTTGGCTCATCGGCAAGGATGATAGACGGATCGTTAACCAAAGCCCGCGCAATAGCAACCCGCTGGGTTTGCCCACCAGAGAGCTGGTTAGGCCGATGGTGCATTCGATCTTCTAATCCCACCTTTGCTAAGAATTTTTTAACCATCTCATTTCTTTCAACCCTCGAAACGCCAGCATAAATCAATGGTAATTCCACATTTTGAAAAGCATCTAATCTTGGCAGTAAATTAAAACTTTGAAAAACAAAACCTATTTTTTTATTTCGAAAGGTTGCCAGAGTGTTATCTTTCAACATTGACACATCTTGTTGGTCAAGGAAGTAACGACCACTGGTTGGGGTATCAAGGCATCCTAAAAGATTCATCAAGGTTGATTTTCCCGAACCAGAAGGACCCATAACCGATACAAACTCTCCAGGATAAATTTTAAAAGTAACATTCTGAAGGGCTTTCAACTCAAAGGTTTCCATCTTATAAATCTTAGTTAGTTCTTCAACTACAATAATCGGTTTATTCATTTCGCTATTCAACATCTTTAAACCTCAATGTAAAAAAATTGATTTTGATCATTTTCAATGACTTAATAACTTTTCTTTATCTATATCTACAACTCTTCAACCACAATCTCCCTCCCAGCCACCCTGAAGAGCTGCGCCTTCGAGAGGATAAACCCATAGACCGCCTTCTGGTAATTGAGTTTGGCATTCTCCAGAGCCAATTCACTCTCCTTGAGGGTTCGGTCGGTGATAAAACCAGCCTGATACTGCTGGGATTGGAGTCGGTAGGTTTCTTCAGCGATTTGCATTTCTAACTGAGCGGTGAGAGTGTCCTGATCGGATTGGATGAAGAGCTGGTAGGCATCCAATACCTCAAGGGTGATGGAATCAGGCAGAGCCTGCAGCTTTCTCTCGATTTGGGCCAGGATGATTTCCTGTTGTAGTTTTCGTTCTCGGGAGATCCCCCCATCAAAGGGAATCCAGGTTACTTCTAATCCCAGTCCCCAGCCGGATGCCGAAGGAGTAAAAGGGTCTTGATTGATGGCGCTGGTTGAGAAGGTATCCTCCCCTTCTGAGAGCTGACCGGTGACCTTCCAATCTAAGACCCAATTAGGGCTTTGCAGATCAAACCGGACCGCATAGTTTTCTTCAACATAGGATCCAATGAGATGAACTTTGGCCTGACGGTTCCGTTCAATCTGCTTCAAGGTGATGGTCTCGATTTCTTTTTGCCAGAGCAAGTCCTTGAGGTCAGTATGGTCAGATTGAGCGTGGCTGGTTAACTGATCCAATTCCTCCCCCAGTGGCTGGTAGGGAAAATCCTTCTCGAGAGTGATTGGGGTGTCGAGAGGGTACCCGATCATTTGATTGAGCTGCTGTTTCTTGAAAAGCAAACTTTGGTTGGATTGCTCGAGGTTGATCCGGGCCCTTTCTCCGGTTTGTTTGGCCTTGAGCAGATCCACCGATGAGGCCATTCCTAATTGGTACTGGTTTTCTATATCAGCCTGGAGAGTGTGAGCTTGTTCAAGGGTTCGCTGGGCCATCTCGGCGGTCCATTCAGCTTTGAGAACTTCCAGGTAAGCGGTGATGGCTTTCAGTTTGGTATTCTCTTCGGCATTCTTGAGAGCATTCTGGGCTTGGCTGAGGGCAAGGTCAGCTTGCTCCAATTGGTTGGCAAGATCACTGGAGGTCTCATTCAAGGCAATCGAATCACTGATTGAAACCTGAGCATTTGATTCTGCCTCCCCAACCAAGGCTACATCTCCAGTGACTTGAACGGTGGGGTTGAACCCTTTTTCCTTTTGAGCAAGACGGCGATTCGACTGGGCAATTTTATAGTTATCCTGGGCATCCAGGATCTGGCTATCAGTAGCAAGGGCGAATTCGACTACCTGGGATAGGGTCAAGCTGATTTCCTTTTCTCCAGTATCACTGGCATTGGCATCAAAAGGAGAAAAGACCAGAAAATATCCGATGAAAACCAAAAGAGCAATGAAGCTATTCCTCTTTTTGCTGAGTCCTCGGTATGTCATGATTGATCATCACCTCATTGGGGGAAACAAGTTCTGAATTGGAACGTTATTTAAGGACAAACTAATTTATTTATCTCAGTTCTTAAAAAGAAATTCCAAATCTTCTTTATTTTCCAACGACTCCTAAGATAAAATTTATAATTTGATAACACATGAGAATATCACATGAAAACATGTATTACAAATAAGCAATCTACAAATCAATCCTCTATAATACAATTATAAGTATTCAGTCATGGAATACAGGGGGGTGAAATCGTGAAAAAATATTTATTTCAAATAATATTCATTGTAATTACCCTGTTCATTTTTTCAAATATATCCTTTTCCCAAGTGGATCTGGTTTCTTTGGTAAAAAAAGTAAAACCCACTATTGTAGCTATCTATACCTTTAATAATCAGGGTCAAAGCTTAATGCAAGGAAGTGGTTTCTTTATAAATAATCAAGGAGACGTTATCACCAATTGGCATGTTATTGAAAATGCTCATAGCGCTGTGGTAAAGACCTTTGAAGGGAATTCCTATTTAGTAAAAGAGGTTCTAGGAGGAAGCAAAGAAAGTGACTTGGCTTTGCTTTCAATAGATTCCCGAAATGATTCAGTGCAAGGCCTTCCAATTTCTCATTCAATCCCTGAAATTGGTGAAAGGGTATTGGTTATGGGAAATCCTTTGGCCCTTGAGTTTAGCGTATCTGATGGAATTATTGCTGCAATAAGGATGATTCCCGAATACTCGAATGGAGAAGTCATACAAATAACCGCTCCGGTTTCTCCTGGTTCCAGTGGGAGTCCAGTAATGAATATGCAGGGTGAAGTAATCGCCGTTGCTTTTTATGTCTATTTTCATGGGGAAAATTTGAATTTTGCTATTCCAAGCCAAAGAGTGATAGATATCATCAACAATAAAAGATCTAACCCGGTTACTTTAGCTCAATTATCAATCGAGGATTTTAAAATTTTTGAGGATTCTTCGCATAAATTTTCAGTAAGCTATCCTTCTCAATGGGAACTGGTAACTCAGAATTATCAAAACCAGGTCATTAAGGGCTTTCTTGCACCAATTGACAGTCAAAATGATCATTTCCGTGAGAATCTTAATGTTATAGTTGAAACCTATCAATCTCCAATTTTATTAAATGATTACTATCAATGGAATATCAATCAATTAAAATCTTTTCCCGACATCCAATTTTTAGGGAATTATGATGGTTTTGTTTCGGGTGTTCCTAGTAAAATACTAATTTATAGCCGTTCTCAAGGTGGAATAAATCTGACTTTTTCACAAGTATTTTTCGTTCAAGAAAATACTGGTTATATTTTAACCTTCACTGCAGAATCTGATAGGTACCAGGCTTATCAACCAATTTTTCAACAAATAATGGATCGATTTCGATTGAATGGAAATTTTTAACAATTTTTCATTTTATCCAAAATCTCTTATATTAAAACTCTGAGGTGTTAATAATGAAATTAAAAGTCGAAGGTATGAGTTGCCAACATTGTGTCATGAGAGTGCAGAAAGCGCTTCAAGAAGTTCCTGGCGTTTTGGCTGTTCGTGTTGATTTGAATAAAGGAGAAGCCGACGTAACTATCAAAGAGGGAGTTTTCACTCAAGCATTAATAGCAGCAATTAAAAATGCCGGTTATGAATCCAAAGTTTTATAAAGCCACAGTAAAAAATTGATAGACCATCACCTTTCTTGGCAAGACCATGCCAGAAAAAATTGAGTAAATAGGAGGAAATAGTATGGAATTTATTGAAATTTTAGAAATGAAAATGCCAGTGATTGGTCTTGGAACTTGGAATTTAAGAGGGAAGGAATGCTTTGAAGCAACCCTTTCTGCCCTTGAGATTGGATACCGACATATCGACACTGCTGAAATGTATGAAAATGAAAGTGAGATTGGGGAAGCCATAACTCAATCTTTGGTTCCACGTGATGAAATATTTCTAACTACCAAAGTTTGGTCAACTCATCTTCAATACCAAGAGGTAATCCGTTCTTTAGAAACCAGTCTAAAAAAACTGAAAACCGACTATGTTGACTTATTACTCATCCATTGGCCGAACCTAAATATCCCCTTATCCGATACCTTGAGAGCGATGAGCTACCTAAAAAATATGGAGATGTTAAAATTCATTGGAGTTAGCAATTTTAATAAAGATCTTCTTATGAAAGCCCAACAAATGTCTTCTTTGCCTATTCTGAATGTCCAGGTTGAATACCACCCCTTTCTTGACCAAAAAGACATTTTGAGTTACTGCCAAAAAAATAATATTTCATTAACTGCATACTGTCCCCTGGCCCGAGGTCGTGAACTTAATAATCCGACCTTGGAAAAAATTGCCAGCAAACATAAGAAAACTGTTCCCCAAGTTATGCTTCGCTGGTTAATCCAGCAAAAAAACGTAGTCGCCATCCCTAAAGCAAAAAGCGCAGATCATCAGAGGTTAAATTTTGATATTTTTGATTTTCAACTTTCTTCCGATGAAATGAGCACCATTTTTCAGTTAAACCGAAACCAAAGGTTGGTGAAAGGATAATCGTCGGTTCCAATTTGAAGAATTCAGTATGGCTGATCACAAACAAGTCCTATCAATAAAACTGGGAGAAACGCTAGGAAAATTGCAACAACTTTTATATTAAAGAAGAGTTCTCTAAAATTATTTTAAAAAAACATTTAATAAATCGAGTTTTTTGGATAAACACTTTCACTGATTGGTTACATCAGGATGGGGTGAAAGTCCAGGATTCGACATGCCATGGCATGTCGCTACATTAATCAGGTACAATAAATTGTGGCTCTGCAATTTTAAAATAATCCTTGGTAGGGGCTTAATTTATCTTGCCCGTAGGTTTTTAAAATAGACCTTCATGCCACTTTGGTGGCACCAGATGAGGATGAAAATATATACTCAGAAGTTGAACTCCGCCCTCCTTTAGAAGGTGGGGAAGAGGGGATTTGATTTTTACTGCTCCGTCATTGCGAGGAGCGCAGCGACGTGGCAATCTCATCCACCTGTTCCGTCATTGCGAGGAGCGCAGCGACGTGGCAATCTCATTTAGCCATTCTTTCATTCTGAGGAACCTATTATACGACATGAGAATCTCATCCCTTATAATTATTGAATTCATTCCCCCATTGAGGGGGGATTCAGGGGGGTGTGCCTTTATTTTTTTTTAATTCCTTTTTACTTATTCCGGAATTTTCAAGATAGACACATCAAATACATCAATTCCCCTTGATTAAGCTGGAAAAGAGAGATTGGTAAAGTGCTTTTTTATATATTCTGGAAAAAACCTGATTATCATTAAAGTAAAACACCAACTGAAATTAATAAATAAATGATGAAATTTAGTATCATTTTTTGCTATTATATATTATGTTTTAGCTGCAATTATAATACAGTATTTGGAGGTTATTCATGACAACGAGTCAAAGCTACAATCCATACGAAAACATGTTACAATTACTCGATTCTGCTGCTGACCAACTTGGTTTGAGCCCTGATGATTATATCTCCCTTCGTTCTCCCGAAAGAGAACTTACCGTTTCATTCCCAGTTGAAATGGATGATGGTCATATCGAAATGTTTACTGGTTATCGAGTTCAACATTCCAGCAGCAGAGGTCCCTGCAAAGGAGGGCTTCGATATGCACCCGATGTAACGATTGATGAAGTGAAGGCTTTGGCTGCCTGGATGACTTGGAAGTGTGCTGTTGTTAATATTCCTTATGGCGGAGCAAAGGGAGCTGTTCGGTGTGACCCTTCAAAGTTAACAAAAAAAGAACTTATGCAAATAACCCGTCGTTATACCGCTATGATTCTTCCTTTAATTGGTCCAGAAAAAGATATTCCAGCCCCTGACCTCAACACCAACGCCGATGTTATGGGGTGGATCATGGACACCTATAGCATGTTCAAGGGTTTCTGTGTACCTGGGGTTGTAACCGGTAAACCCATTGAAATTGGTGGTTCATTAGGAAGAAGGGAAGCAACCGGAAGTGGCGTGGCTTTCGTTACAAATGAAATCGCCAAAAAAATGAATATTGATTTAACCCAATCATCAGCAGCAATTCAAGGGTTTGGGAATGTAGGCCAAGCTGCAGCCTACCTTTTAAATAAAGAAGGCTGTCGAATTGTGGCGATTAGTGATATAAGTGGCTCTTTTTATAGAGAAGAAGGCCTAAATATTCAAGACATGATTGAATATACCAACCATCATCCCCATCATCTTCTTGAAGGTTACCAAGCCCCTGGAATAACTACTATAAACAACCAAGACCTTTTAAGTCTCAAAGTCGATTTTCTCATTCCAGCAGCAAAAGAAAATCAAATTACTTCTGAAAATGCAGGAAAGATTCAAGCCAAGGCCATCGTTGAAGCTGCGAATGGACCAACAACTTTCAACGCTGATACCATTTTAAATGAAAGAAATATCATTGTTGTTCCAGATATCTTGGCCAATGCAGGAGGAGTTGTCGTATCTTACTTTGAATGGGTTCAAAATATCCAATCTTTGATGTGGGATGAAAATGAAGTGAATGATCTTCTCCTAAAAATTATGAATAAAGCTTTTAATGAGGTTTGGAGTCTCCATATGAAATACCATAGTTCTTTACGAATGGCAGCTTATATGTTGGCTCTTAATCGAGTAGTAAAAGCTAAAAAAATGAGGGGAATTTTTCCTTGATGATAGTTTTAAAACCAACTTTAAAAATAAACAGTTTTTTTTCTTGTCAAAAAGATTAATAAAGAAAATTTGTCGATAAACTTTTCCATGTTTGGAAGGAGGGGAATTGCGACATAATAATTTAACCATTTATCAATAAGCGGTAAAACCCGTGAGCAGAAAGGTCAGATATTTTTCTAAAAAAATTAATTCAAAGGAGAATTTATGCAATTAACCGATTTAAAGGTTCTTTCTGAAAATGAAATTTTGGCAATTCATGAAAATTCCTTGGCTATTCTTGAATCGGTTGGTCTTCGTGTCGAAAGTAAAAAAATTCTTGACTTATTGCAAAAAAAAGGTTGTCTGGTTGACTTTGAACATGAACGAGTAAAATTCCCTTCTTCTTTAATCGAGAAGTGTTTATCAGCCCTCCCTAACCAAATCCCCATTTTCCAGCGAGATGGTGATCTTGCTTTTATTTTAGGGGATGGAAAACAGTATTGCGTTAGTGGTCATAACGCAGTTTTCGTCCTGGTAAACGAAACCGGAGAACGTCGTAATTCAACCGTTAAAGACGTTGAGAGTTTTGCCATCCTTTCTGATAAACTTTCCGAAGTTGATATGGTGGGAGTGCCGGTTATGCCTCAAGATGTAACCCCACAAACCACCCTCCTTTATGCCATTCAAGCAATTCTTGAAAATTCCAAAAAACCGATCTTTTTTTCTTCTGAAAGCGAAATAATCAATCAGGCAGTTATCGAAATGGGTAAAGTTATAACCGGCAAAACGAATTTGAAGGGTTGTTCTCCAATGATTAGCCAACTCTCAACCACCAGTCCTCTTTATTGGGAAAAGGGAGCAGTGGAAGCTCTTTACATCGTTGCTCAGGAGGGAGTTCCCCTCGACCTTCTTCCTCAACCTATTGCGGGGGTAACAGCTCCTTACACTTTAGCTGGGTTGTTAACAATTCATAATACCGAGGTCCTTTCTGGAGTAGTAATATCGCAATTGATTCATCCTGGAACCCCAGTTATTTATGGTGCAGCGTGGACAACTTATGAAATGAAGCAAGCCAACGTCCTCATTGGGCGGCCCGAGTCCTCTCTGCTTAGGATTGCTGGTGCCCAAATGGCACACTATTACAACATTCCCAGTCATACAACCGCACCGGACAACGATGCCAATTTACATGACGAACAGGCTGCGTGGGAAAAAATGCTTTCAACCCTTGCCGGTATCATCGGCGCTAACGACATGATTGTCAATTTAGGAATGTTTGGAACAGGAATGTCTATCAGCCTGGAGCAGCTGGTTATGGACAATGAGATGTGTCGAATTGCCAAACGTTTCCGTCAAGGAATCGAAATAAGTAAAGATACGCTTGCTCTTGACACTATTCTTCAAGTCGGACCACGAGGTGAATATCTCACTTCGGAGCACACCCTTCATCATCTACGAAGTGGGGAACATGTCCCTCTAGATGTCTCAAATGGAGCAAATTATGAAGTTTGGAAGCAAAAAGGATCAAAAAATTCAACTGAAAAAGCCTCTGATTTGGTATCTTCCATCCTTCTCGGTGGCTGTCAAAATCCACTGCCTCAAGATAAACAAAAAGCAATTCAATCTATTATCAACCAGTATGAAAAAAAATTAGGCCTCCAGTAGTTAGCATTGTTTAATTTCATTATTAAATAAAAAAGGAGAGAAAACTATGACGCCCCGGATTGGATTAATTGGAATAGCAGGACCCTTAGAAGTTGGTTTTTCAGAAACTCCATCGATTCTGCAAAGAATGAAAAACCAACTGGAAACTATTGCTCCTGTTATAACCAATCTGGATATTCTCTATGACCTCCATACCGTTCAAAATGCTGTTGAGTTTTTCGCCAATCATGATTTCGATCTCCTCTGCGTAGGAGTAGGAACTTGGAGCGAAGATCATCATCTGCTTGATTTTTTGGAATATTATAATCGACCAGTGGTTCTTTGGGCTTTACCGGCTGTTGAGACTGGTTCATTATGTGGCGTTCAGCAAATTTGTTGTGTTTTAAAAGAATTAGAAAAACCCTATTTTTTCGTTTACGGAGAGCCAGAGGACGTCAAAGTCCATCAAAAAATTCGAGAAATTGGAATGGCGGTAACCCTGAGAAATCATCTTCGACATTCTCGTATTGGAGTCATTGGCGGACGGGTAAAGGGAATGACCGAAATTGCTTACGATGAGCTAGAAATTAAGGCTCGAACTGGTGTTCGTATCGTGAACTTAGATGAAGATGAGCTTATTGAATCAGTTAAAAATACCGACCAACTTACCGCTTCTAAACTTTGGACGGCAATTGGGGAAAAAGTCGGGAAAATAACGGTTCATAATCAAGCTGGTATTGAGGCTCTCAGTTATTATCTCGGCTTAAAAAAATTAATTGATGAATATGGTTTAGAAGGTATATGTATAAAATGCTACCCACGATATATGGGAAAAATTTGCCTGGCCTATTCGCTCCTTGCCGAAGAGGGAATAGTTGGCGGTTGTGAAGGAGACGTCAATAACACTGTAACTATGAAAATCCTTTTTAACTTAACCGGAAAACCGGTTCACAATACTGATTTCCTATATCCAGATCCAATTTCTCAAACAATTTTATTTTCTCATTGTGGTTCAGGAGGTTTTAGCATTGCAAATGATCCTTCTCAAATACAGCTTTCACCAGTTCGCTTGCTCAATCAGGGAGTGTGTGCTTTATTTCCAGCTCGGGTAGGTGTTGTCACTCTGGTTAATTTAGTAGGGAGGAGGGGAACTTTTCGAATGTCAGCGCTAACCGGAGAGGCAATAGAGTGTGGGATGGAATTTCCTGGAAATCCTCTTAAAGTGCGCTTTCAACGTTCTTTAGAAGATTTGAATGAAGAAATTGCATCTCAAGGGATCGGACATCATTGGATGGCCGGCTATGGTGATGTTCGTAAGGAGCTTGAATATTTCTGTTCATTGAATAAGATTCAATATTATTCAATGTAGTAAAATGAGGGAGTGGGTATCTTTTAAAATTTATTAGGTGTTTAATATGTTTAAAATATTTTCTAAACAGGAGGGAAATTTAATGTTTAAACAAAAGTTTTTTACTCTTTTTTTAATCACGGTTTTTCTCGCAGTCAGCCTACTATTCAACTTAGTCCAAGCCCAGGAAACTTTGAACATTCTTTGTTTCCAAGGTTACACCGAAGATGCTTGGGTCAAGGAATTTGAAAGACAAACTGGCGCTAAAGTAAACGCTACCTATTCTGGCATGGTTGAAGAAATGTTCACCAAAGCTGCGGCTGGTGGTGGGCAGTATGACTTAGTCTCCATTGATTGTGGTTCAGTTCAAAGATATTACGAAAATAATCTTCTTCAACCAATCGATTTGAGCAAAATTTCTAATTGGGATAAGGTAAGTCAAAAATTCAAAGATATCGACTTCATTGTATTCGATGGAAAACCATATCATGTTTCGTTCGTTTGGGGTTCGAATAACGTTGTTTATAATAAAGATGCTGTGGGTGAATTGCCCAGTACTTGGTCAGTCTTATGGGACCCCAAATACAAAGGTCAAGTTTCAATCACCGATGAAGCGAATAACAATGTTGTCGTTGCAGCTATAGCTCTTGGTTTCCCCGATCCTTACAACCTTACCGAAGATCAATTTAAGCAAGTTAAAGAAAAACTAATAGAAATTAAAAGAAACTTGCGTACATTAACCGTTGGATTTGATTCAGAGAAAAGTGTTCTTGGTTCTGGTGAAACCAACCTGAGCGTATCGGGATATGATTCCGGTCTTGTCCTTTACCTTCGAGATGAGCTAAAAATGAACGTAGGTCGTCTTACCCCAAAAGAAGGCATTTATGTTTGGGCTGATGGCTGGGTTATCTTAAAAGATTCAAAAAATCCAGATTTAGCACATAAGTGGATTGACTTCATGTTATCAGACTTCGCTCAAAAAGAACTAGCTAAGTATATGGGATTTGGAGCGGTTACTTCTGCAGCCAAAGAAGTTATCGACCCTGATATCGTTAAAATGTGTAACTATGATGATATCGATAACGTTCCAGTTCCGGTCTTTTTAATGAAAAGCCCAGAGGATTTTGAAGCTCGGGTAAACCTCTGGAATGAAGTCAAGGCTACCCAGTAAACAATTAGGGGCAAGGGAACAGTGGAAAGAAATCAGAAAATATTCACTGTTCCCTTCTTTCGGCCTTTTAAGCAAAAATTTCATTGCTTTTTCGAATTGATAAATTAAAAAAATAGATTTATTTAGTAAATTGAAATTTTCTGGTCAATTCCTGGATTGCGTAAAAAGTAAACTCAATAAACAGATAAACCAAACATTTTCTCAATCGAGGTTTAGAATGAACAACCAAGAGACAGAGATACAACTTATTCAGATTACCAAGAAATTTGGTAATTTTGCTGCTGTTCAAAATGTTAATTTAGAGATCCATCATGGAGAGTTTTTTTCCTTGCTTGGACCATCTGGTTGTGGGAAAACCACCACATTACGTATGATCGCCGGGCTAGAAGAACCCACTGAAGGACAAATTTGCTTAGCCGGAGAAGATGTTACTTATAAACCTGCTCATTTGCGCAATGTGAACACGGTCTTCCAGGATTATGCTCTTTTTCCTCATATGACCGTTGAAGAAAATATCTACTTCCCATTGAAAATGAAAAAGGTGAAATATTCCAGCGCTCAAGCAATGATTGAAGAAGCTCTTTCTTTGGTAAATATGACCGGGTTTGGCAAGCGTTATCCTCAACAACTTTCTGGGGGACAACGTCAGCGTATCGCCTTGGCACGGTCTTTGGTTAATCGTCCTCGCGCACTTTTACTCGACGAACCTTTGGGGGCCTTAGATTTTAAACTTCGAATTGCTATGCAAAAAGTCCTAAAAGATATACAAAAAAATGTGGATATCACCTTTATTTATGTAACTCACGATCAAACTGAAGCAATCACCATGTCGGATCGAATCTGTGTCATGAAAGACGGATTAATCCACCAAATTGGTACTCCTGATGAAATTTACAATTCTCCTGCATCCACTTTTGTTGCCAGTTTTATTGGTGATATGAACTTTCTTGAAGGTCAAGTGGTCCAAAAAGGAGAAAATTCAGTCACTATCGATGTAGATGGCAAGCCGATTCTCAGTACACGTTTTGAGGGAACTTTTTCAAAAGGGGATTCAGTTGTTGCCTGCATTCGGCCGGAAAAAATATGCTTAGATAAAGTGTGCGATAGTGAGTTTCAGAATAAATTCGAAAATCATTTCCAAGCTTCAATCCATAGAATTGTTTTCCGGGGAACTGATTATGAAATCACCCTCAAATTTGGACAGTCTGAAATTCGCTTGATAGAAAGCGCTTCGGAATTTAATAATAAAAAAATAGGTGATCAGCTTTTTATTGGTTTTCAGAAAGATGATGTGATTACTTATTTAAAGGAATGTAAAAAGGTATGTGATTATGAAACCAACCTTGACAACTAAATCGAATGCAAAAACAAGATGGCAATCTTCCTTTTTTTCCAAAATCTGGATAGGTGTCCCTATAACCACCTGGCTGTTTTTATTAATCATCATTCCAATCTGTATCATGTTGATTACCAGTTTCTATATCAAAGAAGGCTCTGTGGTGGTTAAAAAAATTAGTCTGGCAAACTATTTAGAATTTTTTATAAATCCAATCTACCTTCCTATCTTCTTTCGAACCCTCCTCTTAGCGCTTTTAGTGTCTCTTACTTCAATTTTATTGGGATACCCTTTGGCTTATTTGGTTTCAAGAAAAGTAAAACACTTTCGAAACCAACTCTATATGTTGGTCATTGTCCCTTTATGGGTAAGTTATCTGGTACGGATCGTTGCCTGGAGAACAATATTAGGACGAGTGGGTGTCCTCAATACTATCCTCCTTTCATTAAAAATTATCGATGAACCACTCTCCATTTTTATCTACAGTCCCTTTGCTGTCTATGTCGCTCTCATTTATATTGCCTTACCCTATGTATTTATTTCAATTTTTAATTCTTTGGAAAAAATCCCCAAAAATCTTTTAGATGCTTCTGCCGACCTGGGCGCTAATAGTTTTCATACCTTTCTTCATGTCATTCTCCCACTTTCTATGCCTGGAGTAATCAGTGGTTTTACTCTTGCTTTTGTTATTGCACTTGGTGATTATATTATTCCCCAACAACTTGGTGGATTGAATGGAATGATGTTCGGTAATCTCATTGTCACTCAGTTTGGTTATGCTTATAACTGGCCTTTAGGAGCAGCATTGGGCTTTATCATGTTTACAGTTGCAGTGTTTATCCTGCTGGTTTCACAAAAATTCGGCTCATCAGAAGGATTCTTAGAATAATGAACAAAACATCGACTTTAAAAAGAAAAGGTAAACCTTTTCCCTTTTTGGGTATTTACGGAGCTTTTGTGTATTTTTATCTCTATTTTCCTTTGTTGGTGGTTTTTGTTTATTCACTCAACTCCTCTCGATCAACCATGAAGTTTGAAGGAGTAACTTTTGATTGGTATATGAGACTCTTCCAAAACAAAGATCTATTAAACTCGCTTTTTCACTCTCTTCAAGTTTCAGGGTTGGCAGTTCTTTTTGCAGTAATCGTGGGAACATCTGGGGCGCTTTTTCTCAACCGAATTGAATTTAAGGGAAAAGACTTTTTCCGCACTCTGGCTATGCTTCCTATCATCCTCCCTGGAATAATTGTTGGGCTTTCTTTATTGATATTTTTTCTCAATTTGAAGCTTCAGCTGTCAATGTGGACGGTCATCCTTGGGCATATGAGTTTTACCACCCCAGTTGTTATGTTTCAGGTTTTAGCTCGTTTAGCGCGTCTTTCCAGGAATTTAGAAAATGCTGCCATGGATTTAGGCGCCAATCCATTTCAAGCTTTTATATATGTCACCTTTCCCATGATCAAAAGAGCAGTGATTGGGGGGGCACTACTGGCTTTTACTATGTCTTTTGATGAAATCATCATAACTTATTTCCTTACCAGTACCTTCAATACTCTTCCCATCTATCTTTATGGCATGCTTCGTTTTGGTCTTTCTCCTGAAGTTTATGCGATTTCGACTGTTGTACTCGGTTTGTCCATCCTGTTAATTGTTCTCATGGCAAAATATACAGGAAGTAGTGAGGAAACCGTCGTTATTCGCTAATCAGATTTACTGACCTTGCGTATCTTTTTCCTCTTCTTTGGTTCTTTTGCTCTTAAATGGGCATTGGGAACAATCATCATCTCGAAGATAACCGGTTATTGAATACTCTGGTTGAATAAGTTTATCAGCCTTTTTCAATATTATGATTGAGATAAATATGGCTATTATGGTAACAGCCCCGATCAACATAACTTGAGAGGTTAAAGCTTTGGCTATAAGATACGTACCTAAAACCAGAAGAATTGGCATGAGATAAATCAGAAAAGATATTTTTAAGGCAAGGGCGTCCTTTACCTCGACCATGACACTGGAACCTATCGAAGCCGATATTTCGTTTTTTGCTAATACCTTATAAAAATCAGTTCCTGAGTCATTCAATAACGTTGAACTCAAAGGACAATGATGTTCTCCACAGCTCGTTCCTTTTTGCATTCGAACCCAAGCTTTTTCTCCTTCAATCTCTTCAACTTTACCTGGTTTTAACATACTGTTCCTCCAAAATGGGCAAATTAAAAATTTCTCTATTTTTTAGCTTTAATGCTCTCCATTATTTAATAGACCGCCGGCTTGGAAACTAAAATAAGTTGTTTTTCCAATAATAACATGATCCATTATCCGAATACCGATAATTTTTCCCGCTTCAACAAGTTTTTTGGTAACAGCTATATCTTCACGGCTGGGTTGAATATTACCGGATGGATGATTATGAACACAAATAACCCCAGCAGCACGATCTGCAATGGCATCGGCAAATACTTCCCGAGGATGAACCAAGCTTTGGTTCAATGTTCCAATGAAAACCACTCTTTTTTGGATAAGTCGAGCGGCTCCGTCTAAAGTAAGCGTAACAAAATACTCTTGCTTTTTCTCTTTTAAATCGCTTGCCAATTTATAAACATCACTCGCATTTTGTATTTTTATGCCATCTTGAAATAAATATCTTTGAGAGAGCTCAAATGCAGCGAGAATTTGGCAAGCATGAGTTTTTCCTAACCCATTTATTCTCATCAGTGTCGTAAAGTTTAATTTTTCAAAATCATTTTCCACACACTCAAGAACTTCTTTAGAAAGCTGATACACATCTTTCGCCCGAGTTCCTTTCCCAAGAAGTACGGCAATGAGTTCAAGATTTGATAAAGCCTTGGGTCCTAATTTTTCTAATTTTTCACGAGGTCGATCAAAATCAGGAAGTTCTTTAATTTTCATGTCATGATCTGCTCCATTTACTCATTTTTTTAATCATATTATAGACAATATTCACCCGTTTCCCAACCGTCTTTCTTGACAACCTTAGTATAAAACCTATAATATTAGTGTTTTTATAATATTAGTAACATCTATCCTAAAAATTCATGAACGATTTTTTATAAATAACTCATTTAGAACAACTAACCAGGATCTTATTCTGGGCTTTCACCCTCATCCTCACCTTCTCCCATCAAGGGAGAAGGAACTATGAATTCTTTTATTCTTTTTTCCTCGCCCCTCCGTGGGAGAGGGTCAGGGTGAGGGGGCAACTTTTATTTGTCTTATGCATCCGAATATTTTTGAATCAACGAGTATTTTATCAATTCGAATTAAACATTCCATTCTTTTGAGGTGTTATTTTATGACTAAAGCGGTTTCGTTATTTTCAGGAGGCCTTGATAGCTTACTTGCAACTCAAATCATTATGGATCAAGGCATCGAAGTCATTGCTGTTAACTTCATTAATCCCTTTGCCAATAATAAAAAAATGAAAGAAAAACAATACTATGCCCGTACCATGTCTCAAAAAATGGGCATTGAATTGGTGGAAATAGAACTGAAAGAAAACTTTTTAGACCTTCTTCGAAACCCAAAATATGATTTTGGTAAAAATTTGAATCCATGTATCGATTGTAAAATTTTAATGATTACCCAAGCTCATGAAGTCATGAAGGAAAAAAGGGCTTCATTTATTGTAACTGGCGAGGTCCTCTCTCAGAGACCAAAATCTCAATTCTTATGGGGGTTGAGTATCATCGACCGAGATTCTCATTTAAAAGGCTTAATTTTAAGGCCCCTTTCAGCGAAATTATTACAAGAAACCATTCCCGAACAAAAAGGGTGGGTTGATCGGGATAAGCTATATAACTTTTCCGGCCGCATTCGTGGACCTCAATTTGCCTTAGCTCAAAAATTGGGAATTAATGATTATCCAGCCCCAGCCGGTGGATGTCTTCTCACCGATCCGATTTTTGCTCGAAGAGTTTATGACCTGCTTATCCATGATGAACTGACGATGGAAAATATAGAACTTTTAAAATTAGGGAGATATTTTCGACTGAGTAACCAATTCAAGCTTTTAGTTGGCCGGAATGAAAAAGATAATTTGGCTTTACTTAGCCAAGCTAAACCAGAAGACTATGTTTTTACTCCTTCCCATACTAAAGGACCAACTGGCCTGGGAAAGGGAATAATCGACTTCTATACTGAACAACTTGCTTCAGGCATTATCGCTTATTATTCTTCTTCTCTTATCGAACCACTTAATATTAAAATACAGCATCAAAACTATTCATCGCCAAAAATGGTTCAACCCATAACCTTATCACTAAATCAAATAGAAAAATACCGGATTGAAAATTTTCCTATTAAACTTATTCGCCAAAATACTCAAAAAACTCCTCAAAAATAGCTTGTTCACCAATCTTAGTTCAGAGTGATACCATTATGGTAGATTATCCACTTGATGGAAAGGAAGAGTTGTATGAAAATTGCCCAAAATATTACTCAGCTCATAGGAAATACTCCTTTAGTTCGTCTTTCTAAATTGGGCGCCTATCTCCCCGGGGAGGTAGTTGCCAAACTCGAATACTTTAACCCATGTGGAAGCGTGAAAGATCGTATTGGAGTATCAATGATAAACGAAGCTGAAAAAAATGGTTCTATAAGTAAAGATACCTTGATAGTCGAACCAACTAGCGGGAATACTGGTATCGCCTTGGCTTTTGTCTGTGCTCAACGAGGATATAAATTAATACTCACCATGCCTGAAAGCGTATCCGTCGAAAGAAGAAAAATTCTTTCCTGGTTCGGTGCTAAACTCGTTCTCACTCCCTCAGAAGAAGGAATGCAAGGATCGATCAAAAAAGCTGAAGAATTGGCAAAAGGGAATGCTAATTCTTTTTTGCCAATGCAATTTAAAAATCCTGCCAATCCAAAAATTCATCGGGAAACAACTGCTGAAGAAATCTGGACTGATACCGATGGGCTTATTGATATCTTGGTTTGCGGAGTAGGAACCGGAGGAACCCTCACGGGAACCGCTGAAGTTTTAAAAAATCGAAAGCCGTCCCTCAGGGTAGTTGCTGTTGAACCAAAAAAATCAGCAGTATTATCAGGAGGAGCCCCAGCTTCTCATCGAATCCAGGGTATTGGAGCCGGCTTCATCCCTGAAGTGCTACGCCGAGAATTAATCGATGAAATTATTCCCGTTGAAGATGAAGACGCCTTTTCAACGGCAAAAAGCATTGCTCAAGTCGAAGGTATCCATGTTGGCATTTCAAGCGGGGCTGCCGGTTGGGCAGCACTTCAATTGGCAAAACGAAAGGGAAATCAAGGGAAGTTGATTGTGGCTATTTTTCCTGACACTGGAGAACGATATTTATCAGTTTGGTAAAGAGATTCATGGATAATATTATTAAAACTAAATACGATAATTTACTACAAATTTTAAATGACCTCGAGAATTGTTTGGTTGCCTATTCCGGTGGTGTTGATAGTGCTTTTTTGCTCTTTGCTAGTTATGAAGTGTTGGGAGACAAAACCAGTGGAATTCTTATCGATACCCCCTTTTTGCCAAAAAGCGAAAAAAGCTGCGCTCTCAAGACCGCCAGCCAACTGAATCTTCCCTTAATAGTTCAAGAGATAAACCTTCTTCAATATTCTTCAATTATTCGAAATCAACCAAACCGTTGTTATTTTTGTAAAAAAATACTCTTTGAAACTATTCAAGAAGTGGCCAATCAGAAAAATTTTCAACTCATCATCGAAGGCTCAAACACCGACGACCTAAATGATTTTCGTCCGGGAATAAAAGCTATTCAAGAAATGGGAATTAAAAGCCCCTTGGTGGATGCTGGTTTTACCAAGGAAGAAATTCGTCAAATATCGAAAGAAAAGAACTTACCAACCTGGGATAAATCCTCGTTTTCTTGTCTAGCTACCCGCATTCCTTATGGAACAGATATAACTTCTGAACATTTGAGTCGAATCGAAAAAGCAGAATTATTCCTTAACCAACTGGGTTTTTCCCAATTCCGGGTAAGGGATCATTATCCAATTGCTCGAATTGAAATACTCTTGTCCAATAAAAATTTTGCTCGAATTTGTGACTATCGTCGCCAAATCGTCGAAAGATTGAAATCCTTAGGATATCAATGGGTTACCTTAGACCTTGAGGGATATCGTTCTGGCAGTATGAATGAAGAACCTAAAATCAGGGAGTTAACGTGAAAACAAAAAAAATATTAATTGCTATGAGTGGGGGAGTCGATTCTTCGGTTGCTGCTTTCCTCTTAAAAAAACAAGGATATCAGGTTCATGGGATGACCATGTCTTTTAAAGTTATTCACGGCTCGTCTAACGATCCACGTTCTGGTTCGGGGTTAATTGATGCGAAAAGGATATGTGAAATTCTTGAGATTCCTCATCAAACCCTTGAAATAAGCACCGAATTTGAAAAGGAAGTCGTAAAGCCTTTTATAAAAGAATATTTATCAGGAAGAACTCCCAACCCGTGTGTAATCTGTAATCGGTTGATAAAATTTGGTTTTCTGTTTAATTATGCCATGAAAAACGGTTTTGACTATTTTGCCACCGGACACTATGCTCAAATTGATTTTATCAACAATCAATTTTTTTTACGGAAACCCCGGGACCGTTCAAAAGATCAAACTTATTTTTTATACGGCATCCCTCGGGAAACCCTTGATAGAATTCTTTTCCCATTAGCTCATCTCACCAAAGAAGAGGTTAAATCTCTTTCTGATCAACTTGATTTACAAATGGATGAAAAATCCGAGAGCCAGGATATTTGTTTTCTTCCTCAGGGTGGTTATGGTGATTTCCTTAAAAACCGTTCTCATCTGGATTTATCAGGTCCAATCGTTAATCTCCAAGGAAAAGTGCTTGGACACCACGATGGAATATATCTATATACTATCGGCCAAAGAAAAGGATTAGGACTCAGTAATTCGCATCCTCTTTATGTTGTCGATATCGATCTTTCTCGAAATGCCGTAATAGTTGGTGAAAAAAAAGATTTACAAGCCATGGCTCTGATCGCTACTCAGGTGAATTATTTAGTCGATGGAATCCCTGACCAGGAAATTTTTGCTGTTACGCGTTATTCCCAGAAAGAACATCAGTGCATGTTAGAAAAAATAAACCATGAAATAAAGGTCATTTTTTATGATAAATTGGAAAATATAACCCCTGGCCAATCAGTTGTATGGTACACTCGTGAAGGAATCGCAATCGGAGGAGGAATCATTAAGGAGGTTTTGCGATGAATGCGATCATCCAACAAATTCAAGAATTAAAAAAAATGAAAAATGCAATTATTTTAGTTCACAACTATCAACCCCCAGACATACAGGATATTGCGGATTTTTTAGGGGATTCTTTGGGTTTGAGCATCGAAGCCAGCCAAACTGATGCTGATATCATCGTTTTTTGTGGTGTTCGTTTTATGGCAGAAACCGCCAAAATTCTTTCTCCGAATAAAGTTGTGCTCCTTCCCGAGAAAAATGCTGGTTGCCCAATGGCAGATACCATTACCGTTCAAGAAGTTAAAAAGCTTAAATCAGAACATCCCAAAGCAACGGTGCTTGCCTATGTGAATACAACTGCAGATGTTAAGGCTGAATGTGACATTTGCTGTACATCGGCCAACGCCCTAAAGATCGTTACTGATGGATTAAAAGATGCCAAAGAAATTATTTTTATTCCTGATAAAAATTTAGCCAATTATGTTTCGAGAAAAACTGGGCGTCAATTTATACTCTGGGATGGCGATTGTCCAATTCACGCTCATATTCTTCCTGAACATGTCCATTTTCAAAAAAAACTCCATCCCGATGCGTTGGTTGTTGTTCACCCTGAATGTCTTCCTGAAGTGATTGATTTAGCTGATGAGGTTCAATCAACTGAAGGAATGTCGCGATTTATTGGTCAATCCAAAAAAAGCGAATTTATCATTGGGACTGAGGCTGGCATACTCTATCGTCTTCGTAAAGAAAATCCTGAGAAAAACTTTTATCCAGCTTCAGCACAGGCCATTTGTCCCGACATGAAAAAAATAACTCTGGAAAAGGTCCTTTATTCTCTCCGTATTGGTTACGGGGAGATTAACCTACCCGAGACGATTCGCCAGCGAGCCGAACGAAGCATTCAGCGTATGTTAGAGTATAAATCTTAACTCGAACTTATCTCTCGTAATCAAAGAACAATTTCATCTTCTTTTTTCCAGGCTGGATCAACAATACAAAGAAATACCAAGTCTTGGCTCCCGGTGTTTTCAATGTACTGTATGGATTTTGGCGGAATGAAAATGGTCGAACCCTCCTCCACCTGCTCGTTTTGACTATTTATGTGCATAATCCCTTTACCAGATAAAATATAATATACCTCAGATGAATAGAGGTAATGAGGCTGAGATGCGCGCCCGGGCGGAAGAGTAGCATGGGCAAGGCTATAATGGATATCAATTCCTAATTTATCCGGATGGAGTATTTCACGAAGTCTGGTTAAATCACCAGCTATGAATTCATCACAGTCTTCCAGTCTTCGGAGTAGCATAAAGATCCTCCTGTTGTATTTAAAAATTCTCCATCAAGCTTTCTATCCTTTCAATATCGAGGCAGGTTTCAAGAAAGTCTGCCAAACGGTCAAGCTCTTCTTCTACCATTTCCTGCCAGGATGGGGAAACCGCGGAAATGGTTCCTAACCCTTTTCTTTTGCGAAGCAAATTGACAAAATATCTTCTAAACGATCCATCATCAAACAAACCATGAAGGTAGGTTCCGAATATCTGATTATTGATTACTATACCTTCAGGTTCGATTCTGTTCCCCAAATTGAGATTAAAAAGCGGTTCGTAGGCTTGTTGGATAAAGCCTTTCCCCTGATGAATTTCATATCCTTTCACAGAAATGTGTTCAGCTTTCGCCAAACATCCTTGCAAGGTTTTAAGGGTCTTTTCTTTCTCAAAAAAGGTTTTCATTGGAATAATTCTCAATCCATCCATTTCACCTTGGTAGTCTTCATTCCCATCGATATCTATTATAGATTCTCCCAGCATCTGATAACCACCACATACTCCTAACAGCACGCCACCATTGTTGATATAACTTTCCAAACGCTCTTGAAAATTAAATTTTTGCAGCCATTGAAGGTCTCGAGTAGTATTTTTACTTCCGGGAAGCATTATTACATCAAACTTGCTAAGATTTTCATCGGGAAAAATGTATTGGATTTCCACATCAGGCTCATTCGTTAATGGATCAAAATCGGTGAAATTTGAAATATGGGGAAGACGAATAATACCGACTTGAATATCAGCGGTTTTGGGTAACTTATACGAGTTTTCAATTTTTTCCGTCATACTATCTTCATCTTCCAGCTGAAAGCGAGAATAAGGAACAACACCCACAACTGGAATTTGAGTTAATTTTTCAATTTCTTTCAATCCTGGTTCTAAAATAGCATAATTCCCTCTGAATTTATTGATAATAAAGCCCCTCAGCAATTCTCTTTCCTCTTGAATCATAAGTGCCCAGGTTCCATAAAGTTGTGCAAAAACTCCACCTTTTTCAATATCACCAATGAGAAATACTGGTACCTGTGCATATCGAGCTACTGACATGTTAACTATGTCCTGTTCTCGTAAATTTATCTCTGCTGGACTACCAGCTCCTTCAATGCAGATGAGGTCATATTCTTCAGCAAGTGAATTCATACTTTCGACGACCTTTTCCCAGAGAAATTTTTTATACTGATAATACTCATAGGCTTCATGAGTCTCCCAGATTTTTCCACGAACGATCACCTGGCTCATGCAGTCTCCCTGGGGTTTCAGTAAAATTGGATTCATTCGAGAATCAGGATCAATCAGAGCTGCTCGAGCTTGCAGCATCTGTGCTCTGCCTATCTCCTCACCAAATGGTGTCACCCCCGAGTTTAAAGACATATTTTGCGCTTTAAACGGAGCAACTCTTATGCCTTTTCGCGCAAACATTCGACAAAAACCTGCTGTAATTAGGCTTTTTCCAACTCCAGATCCAGTTCCTTGAAACATAATATAGCGTGCCATAAACCACTCCTCGAAAATATACTGTTTCAAATTTTATCATAGGGAAGAGAATTTCAGCCTATCCTGAAAATACCAGAACGTTTTTTAAGGTAATTCTTTTAGAGCAACTCACCAGGATTTCACTCTGTTCTGGGCTTTCACCCTCATCCTCACCTTCTCGGTATGATCCGGACACATAGGTAACAGAAAGTTCCTGACACATAGGTAACACTTTGTATACTACTGGCATAAGGAGGAATGCCTTATGCCATGGACGGAGGTACACAAAGTGGATCTCAGACAAGAATTGATTTATCGTTATCTCAACAAGGAAAAGGTGACAGATTTGTGTCGAGAATATGGAATCTCTCGAAAAACCGCCTATAAGTTTATTCATCGTTTTCAAGCCTTTGGTTTGGATGGACTTAAAGATCAATCCCGACGTCCTCATCACCTGGCGGGTCAAACTGATGCCCTGACCGAGCAAATGATTCTGGATACCAAATTCAAGCATCCCAGTTGGGGAGCTAAAAAGCTCAAGCCCGCCTTGGAAAGACAGTATCCCGATATTGTCTTTCCAGCAATCAGTACCATCAGTGCCATCTTATCTCGCCATGGACTGGTGAGATCACACCCTCGTCGATTGAGAAGAAGTGTGCCAACCAGTCAACTTCGAACCAGCCATGAACCCAATGAGATCTGGTGTGTCGACTTTAAAGGACAATTTCGAACCCAAGATCGGAAATACTGTTATCCTTTAACCATCACCGATCACTATAGCCGGTATCTCCTTGCCTGTGAAGCTCTTTCCTCTCCCAGCATTCAAGAATCCCTTCCGGTCTTCAAAGAGTGCTTTTCCACATATGGTCTTCCCCAGGTGATCCGCAGTGATAACGGGAGTCCCTTTGCTTCTCTTCACTCTCCCTTTGGACTCACTCAACTCTCGGTGTGGTTAGTGAAACTCGGCATCATCTTAGAGCGCATTGATCCGGGACATCCAGAACAAAATAGCCGTCATGAACGGATGCACCGCACCTTAAAAGAAGAGGCCTGTCAAAAACCAGCCACCAATCTTTTCACCCAACAAGACCGCTTTGAAACCTTTAAAACCATCTATAACACCGTACGACCCCATGAAGCAATCAACCAAGAAACCCCAGCTTCCTGGTACCACAAAAGTGACCGGCCCTATCCAAAAACCTTAAGTGATTGTGAATATCCTCATCATACGCTCACTCGTAAAGTCGATTCCTCAGGACGGATTTCTCTTTATGGCAACCGTCTGATCAGAATCAGTAAAGTCTTTGCTGGTGAACTTCTCGGATTCAAAGACTATACTCATTCCTGGTTAGTTAGTTTCTCTACCTATGATATTGGTATAATTGATAAAAAGACCCTTACTTTTGAATCAACGGAGATTCAAGATGATTAAAAAGTGTTACCTATGTCCTTAGACTAAAGTGTAACCTATGTCCCCGTTCGTACACTCCCATCAAGGGAGAAGGAACTCTGAATTCTTTTGTTCTTTTTTCCCTCGCCCCTCGGTGGGAGAGGGTCAGGGTGAGGGGGCAACTTATTTTCATATTCATCTGGTGCTGCGAAAGCAGCATGAAGGTCTATCCTGAAAATCTATATGTGGGCATGATAAATCAAGCCCCTACAAAAGAATTTAAAATTCCAAGGGCACAATGTATTATGCCCATTCTTTAATTAATGTAGCGACATGCCATGGCATGTCGAATCTTGGGTTTTTTAATCATCATCTGGTGCTGCGAAAGCAGCATACGGGTTTAACCTGTAAATACTTTCAAATGAATTCTTTAATCGGTCATCCGGATTGGTGCTTTCCCGCGTGAGGATCTCATCTGACACTGCCGGTGTCATCCTGAGCCCTCGCTTTTCGAGGGCGTGAGGATCTCATCTTTACATTATTTTAAAAAAATTACTAAATGAGATTGCCACGTCACTGCGCTCCTCGCAATGACGGAGCAGATGGATGAGATTGCCACGTCACTGCGTTCCTTGGAATGACGGAGCAGTGAAAAATTCAAATCCCCTTCATCTCCTTTTTCTAAAGGGGAGAGTTTCCCCTCACCCCTTAATGGAAGAAAGTAACGTTATTAAATCAGCAAACTTTTAAAATTTTTGTTATAGAAAAGAGTATAATAACAAACAACAATTAACTATCCCAGCAAACTAACACCTCATATTACGCTCATTCTTTCCAAAAAACTGCGGTTGATTTTTTAATTTTTTTCTTTAGGAGGGAAAACCGATGTGGGGAAAGAAAAAACTTCAAAACCAAGTTGTTCTCTGTATCGTTTCAGGATTGTCAATTAGTATATTAATAGCAATTATGACTTGTTGTGAGGGTACAATCGGTACATCTTGTACTGATAATACCAAGTTTTGCGCAATTATTAAAGAACTGGCACCTTCTGCAGTACAACCCGCTCTGGAAGATTGTCCAACTTCATTAACCATCTGTGATGGGGACCAGATTGAACTCTACTGGAAAGCTGATGCTTCATTAACCAGTAATGTCCACATCACTGGTCCGGGTGGGGAAAGTTTTGATTTCCCCATTTCCGAAGGGCATGCTACTGTTACACCTCGAACCTCGGGAGACTGGAATGTCCAATTTACTGGAGGCGGTTGTACTTTTAATAAATCAATTAACGTTCGTGTTATCAAAGGCGAAGAACCTTATACCATTGTGGCTAATGGCAATATCGATATTGGATTTTTCTGTGACATCAACCCCAAAAGCGTATCCAAGAATTTAATTGTAGCGGCAATACGGTCAGCTCAGTGTGCCGGCGTCTCAGAATATTGGGAAAATTGGGGCTGTAAGAAATCCAATTGGGATGGCTCCAAACCAATCTATTTTAATATCACCAGTGATGATGGATCAGCCAACTTCACCCCACTTGCTGGACGTTGGCGTTTTGATCCGTCTGGCTTAGGAGGAACCTATACCTATTCAGCAAAATCTGCCTGTTTCCTAGCTACCATCCGCTGTGAAAAGTCTGATATTTATCCAACACCAACCCCGACACCGTGGCCAACCAGAAAACCTTAATTGTAGTAAATTTTAAAAATTACTTATCTACTTGCTTCTGAACTAACTATGAACTCATAACGAATTCGCAAAAACCTCTCCGGGTTGCCATAATAAAAAGATGGCAACCCGGCAACAATTACTTTTTACCAATTCAATTTAAACTCCTTCCCATAATTTCCCATATTTTTTTGATAATTCCTCCAAAATCGGAGTTTATACTTCATTTACATTGTAAGGTACAATCCATTAAAAATTCCTCCACTGAAAGGAATGGTAAATTAATGAAAAAATTCATAGCTATTGGAAGTGTCCTGGTGATTTTGTTCATCACCTTAACTGGAGTTTCTTTTGCCGAAGGAAGAAATGGTCCAGTATTTATCAATGAAATGAGAATCCATCAAAAAATGTACATGCTTCTTCTTTCAGAAAAATTTACCCCAGAATTGACCAGTGATTGGGAAACTGAATTGAATCGACGTGATGCCCTTAGGGGAGAAATTATCCAACTCCACAAAAATAAAGAACCAATAAATCGAATCCTTGAAAATTTGGAAGAAATTAAAAACCGACTCAAAATTTTAGAAGAAAAAATTGATAAAAGAAAAACGCCAGTCGGACCTGAAATGGATGAAGAAAAAATGCATCTTGAAAAGGAAAAACCTAATTTTAGAAAAGGACCGAGGTTTCCCCAACAAAGATTTTTAGACCAGAAAAACCAATTATTCTTTAAAAACCAAGGAGTTGCGATGGAAAAAAACCGAGAACTATTTAAGAAATTCACTGAAGCCGTTGAAATTGGTGATGAAGTTCAAATTAAATCCATACTTCCCTTGCTTTTTCAACAACTCCAAGAGAGTAACCAACAATTGGAAGAACATCTTGAAATTTTAAAAAATAGGAATGAGGAATAGAACTTACTCTCATTTCTCCTCCTTTCTGTTACCCCTCCTTGGCTAATTTAGTTCGAAAGGAGGAGATTACTTAATAAAAGGAAGGGGACCTTCCGGATTAAAATGTATTTTTTTCGAAGGATCCTCTTCCTTTTTATCTAGAAATCATCTTTTTAATAATCAGGAAAAAGGAACGTGGAAAAATGAATAAAAGTAAAAAAATGGTTCTGGTTTCCATTGTACTTATTTTTATACTCACATTAATTATTTCCCTTTTCATTTTCAATAAGTCTCATTCTACTCAGGCCCAAGACATAAGCATCCCCACCATTCAGGTAATCGAAGGAACAATACGAGAAACCATTGAAGCCGAGGGTAGTTTGGCTCCCTCTGAAACAGTAAATGTAAAATCAAAAGAGGATGGTTACAAGGTTGAAGTTGTCTTGATTGGAGAAGGAGATTCGGTCACTAAAGGACAAGAGCTAGTAAAGCTTGATGTTAGCGATTATGAAGCCAATCTAAAAAGAGCCGAGGCCGAGCTCTTATCAGCTCAGACTAAACTCAAAAAACTTATAGAGGGAGCTACCGAATTAGAAATCACCCAGGCAAAAACGACTCTTGAACAAGCTCAATTAAATCATGAAAATGCTCAAATCCAATTCGAAAGAAACCAAAAACTTTTCGAGAGTGGCGCCGTTTCACAACGAGAGCTTAACGAAAGTCAAAACCAAATGGAAATTTATAAACAAAACGTTATATCTGCTCAAAAACAACTTGATAATCTTTTAGATGGTTCAGATCAAGACGATATTAAAGTTGCCCGAGCTCAGTTAGCCCAAGCAGAAGCTAACGTTGTTGATGCCCAAAAAAAGATTGAATATGGAACCATTACCTCGCCGATTGACGGTGTTGCCATAGATGTTTCAGTAGAGAAAGAGGATGTTGTTACCCAAGCTAAGACCCTAATTACGATTGGAAATTTAGATCAAATGAAAGCACTGGTAGCATTCAATGAAATTGATATTCCCAAAATAAAAACCGGTGCAAAAGCAGAAATTACTCTCGATGCTTTTCCTGGTGAAATAATCAAGGGAGAGGTGTCTTTCATTTCCTTGAAGTCACAAGTTATTGATAATATCGTAACCTATGAAGGAGAAATTATAATCCCCAATTCAGATAGAAGGCTCTATCCAGGAATGACTGTCGATGCAACTATCATTGTAAATCAAAGTGAAAACACCTTATTGCTCCCCTTAGAAGTACTGATAGAGGAAGAAGGAAAAACCTTTGTTCTTATTCCAGGATCACAGAAAGAACCTGGCAAAATCTTTATAAAAGTTGGTTTAAGAAATGATGAATTTTTTGAGATATTAGAAGGTCTTAAAAAAGATCAGGAAGTAATGATTCCTTCTGTAAATATTCAAAATTCTTTACCCAATCGAGGACTGATGGGTATGGGTGGTCCACCCCCCACTGGAATGTAAAAGCAAATAACAGCTATTAGGAGAAATTTCATGAACGAAAAAACCAATTCACCAGTTATTGACGTTAGGAAATTAGGGAAAATCTACTTTTTGGAATCAATTCAAGTCAATGGCTTAACCAATGTTACATTCCAGATTTATCCGGGTGATTTTATCTCAATAATGGGACCTTCTGGTTCAGGAAAATCAACCCTGATGAATATTTTAGGATGTCTAGATACACCCACCAGTGGCCAATATTTTCTTGATCAGGAAGAGGTATCCCACCTTGAAGAAAACCAGTTGGCAATGATTCGTAATCGTAAAATCGGTTTTGTTTTTCAGAGTTTCAATCTTTTGCCAAAATTAAACGCTTTTCAAAATGTTGAACTTCCACTCCTTTATGCCGGCATCCCTAAAACCAAAAGATGCGAAATAGTGAATCCTCTCTTGGAAAAGGTGGGGCTTAGCCAAAGAAAATTTCATCGTCCGAATCAACTTTCTGGAGGCCAAATTCAACGAGTTGCAATCGCTCGTGCTCTGGCTAATAATCCATCAATCGTCCTTGCCGATGAACCAACCGGTAACTTGGATACTCGATCCGGGGAAGAAGTTTTGGAAGTTTTTCAAAATTTAAATGAACAAGGAAAGACCATTATATTAGTCACTCACGAACCGGATGTTGCTTTTCATTCCAAACGGATACTCCGATTTTGTGATGGGCAACTAGAAAAGGAAGAATCCGTTGATGATCCGACTCAAGCAGAAGAAGTTCTCCAGATGGCAAAAGAAAACTTGGAGGCAATATAATCGTTATGAACATATTTGAAAAACTTCAAAGTGCTATTTCGAATGTTTTATCCAACAAACTTCGTTCTTTTCTTACCATGTTGGGCATTATTATCGGAGTCGCAGCAGTTATCACCATGGTTTCGGTCGGTCAAGGAATGAGAACCAATATTACTTCCCAAATTCAAAGTCTGGGGTCTAATCGTTTAACAGTAAGACCTGGTTTCCAAAGGGTACCCCCTGGAATGGGAGTCATGCAAAGAGGAGGCATGAATATCCTCACTTACGACCACTATTTAGGATTAGGAAATTCCCCAGTTAGAGGAATAAAAAATATTGGGGCCCAAGCGTCAACCAACAAGGTTGTTACCTTTGGGAAGGAAAGCACCAGAACCAGCATTATAGGAACTACTCCAAATTATCCTGTGCTTGAAAATTTTAAACCAGCTAAGGGGCGTTTTTTTAGCCAATATGACCTGGATCATATGACCAGAGTCGTTGTATTGGGTCAAACGGTTGCTGAAGACCTTTTTGGCAATGATGACAGTTCCAATATTGGCAAAAAAGTAAAAATTGGAAATGTTAGCTTTACAGTTATTGGAATAATGGAGAAAAAAACCAGCATGGGCATGGATCGTGGTGATCAGGTGTTTATTCCTATTACAACAGCCCAAAAAAGAATTACGGGAAGTAAATACCTACAAACCATAACCGTAGAAACGAACACTATAGAAGATATGGATAGTGTAAGTGATTATTTGGAAGCCTATTTTCTACGAAAATTCGATAACGATCCGGATAAATTTGATATTATGAACTCACAAGATATTTTAGATACCGTTACTAACGTGACCGGTAGCATTACCCTTTTTTTAGTTATTATTTCGGGAATATCTCTCTTAGTTGGTGGCATCGGTATCATGAATATCATGTTGGTTTCGGTAACCGAGCGGACTCGGGAGATAGGATTGCGAAAAGCCATCGGAGCGAAGACCACTGATATCCTCTCCCAGTTTATGATTGAAGCTTCAGTCTTGAGTCTTACCGGTGGATTAATTGGAATAATTTTAGGAATACTGAGTTCTTTCATTGTATCCAAAGTATCCAGCTGGAGTACCACCATTTCCTGGGCTTCGATAATATATGCTCTTGGCATTTCCGTTGCCGTCGGGCTATTTTTCGGAATATATCCGGCACGCCGTGCCAGTCAACTCAATCCAATTACCGCTTTACGTTTTGAATAAATCATTTTAGATTATATTCATGGAGAACTACCAGTTTTTAGAAGAAGCATTCATTAATGATTCGTGATTATTTATCGACATAGAACTTGTTTCCCCCAATGAGGTGATGATCAATCATGACATACCGAGGACTCAGCAAAAAGAGGAATAGCTTCATTGCTCTTTTGGTTTTCATCGGATATTTTCTGGTCTTTTCTCCTTTTGATGCCAATGCCAGTGATACTGGAGAAAAGGAAATCAGCTTGACCCTATCCCAGGTAGTCGAATTCGCCCTTGCTACTGATAGCCAGATCCTGGATGCCCAGGATAACTATAAAATTGCCCAGTCGAATCGCCGTCTTGCTCAAAAGGAAAAAGGGTTCAACCCCACCGTTCAAGTCACTGGAGATGTAGCCTTGGTTGGAGAGGCAGAATCAAATGCTCAGGTTTCAATCAGTGATTCGATTGCCTTGAATGAGACCTCCAGTGATCTTGCCAACCAATTGGAGCAAGCTGACCTTGCCCTCAGCCAAGCCCAGAATGCTCTCAAGAATGCCGAAGAGAATACCAAACTGAAAGCCATCACCGCTTACCTGGAAGTTCTCAAAGCTGAATGGACCGCCGAGATGGCCCAGCGAACCCTTGAACAAGCTCACACTCTCCAGGCTGATATAGAAAACCAGTACCAATTAGGAATGGCCTCATCGGTGGATCTGCTCAAGGCCAAACAAACCGGAGAAAGGGCCCGGATCAACCTCGAGCAATCCAACCAAAGTTTGCTTTTCAAGAAACAGCAGCTCAATCAAATGATCGGGTACCCTCTCGACACCCCAATCACTCTCGAGAAGGATTTTCCCTACCAGCCACTGGATGAAGAATTGGATCAGTTAACCACCCACGCTCAATCTGACCATACTGACCTCAAGGACTTGCTCTGGCAAAAAGAAATCGAGACCATCACCTTGAAGCAGATTGAACGGAACCGTCAAGCCAAAGTTCATCTCATTGGATCCTATGTTGAAGAAAACTATGCGGTCCGGTTTGACCTACAAAGCCCCGATTGGGTCCTGGATTGGAAGGTCACCGGTCAGCTCTCAGAAGGGGAGGATACCTTCTCAACCAGCGCCATCAATCAAGACCCTTTTACTCCTTCGGCATCCGGCTGGGGACTGGGGTTAGAAGTAACCTGGATTCCCTTTGATGGGGGGATCTCCCGAGAACGAAAACTACAACAGGAAATCATCCTGGCCCAAATCGAGAGAAAGCTGCAGGCTCTGCCTGATTCCATCACCCTTGAGGTATTGGATGCCTACCAGCTCTTCATCCAATCCGATCAGGACACTCTCACCGCTCAGTTAGAAATGCAAATCGCTGAAGAAACCTACCGACTCCAATCCCAGCAGTATCAGGCTGGTTTTATCACCGACCGAACCCTCAAGGAGAGTGAATTGGCTCTGGAGAATGCCAAACTCAATTACCAGAAGGCGGTCTATGGGTTTATCCTCTCGAAGGCGCAGCTCTTCAAGGTGGCTGGGAGGGAGATTGTGGTTGAAGAGTTGTAGATATAGATAAAGAGAGTTTGGGAGTTGATAAATGATTCTCTATCAATTAAAATTGCTTACTTTCATTTTCAAAGAAAGATTTTTCATAAAAAATGAAGAAGAAATAATAGGACCGTATTTTGTTTTATACAAAAAAGATTTTTCTTCACAATGATACCTGATAGGATATTTAAAAAAGAATAAAACTGGAGGTTAGGAATATGTCTTCAAAAAATAAGAATAAGAAAAAACCGTATCGCCCTTTCATGTTTGGAATGGTAATCTTGTCTTTCATTTTGCTTATGACTTTAATAACCTTTGCCAATGAAACTAAAAAAACCCCTCTGACTCTTTCAGAAGCAGTTAAAATTGCCTTAGAGAATGGAAATGATATGAAAAAAGCTCTATTTGAGCTAAAAAAGAGTGAATTGACCTATCAACAAACCAAAGCAGATTTACTTCTAAATCCATCTATTTTAAGCGAGCTATCCAATCAAACCGCACTTTTGGTTGCTCAACGCAACTATGAAATCACTCGTTCCAGTCAGGTACAAGTCGTAGAAGAAGCTTATTACAATATCCTCAAACTCCAAAGGTTGGTTGCCTTAGCTCAAGAAAACATTAACCGTTCTCAAAAACAATTAGAAAATGTAAGAGCTAAATATTCATTAGGAATGGTTGCCCAAATTGATGTCATCTCGGCGGAATATGAATTGTCAAAAGCTCAATCCGATCGCTTGAATGCAGAAAGTAATTTACAAATTGCCAAAATGAATTTTAACCAGCTTTTAGGAAGAGATTTAAACATTCCGGTTGAATTAACCAGTGAGTTGACATTTAATCCCTCAGTCGTTGATTTGAAACAAAGCACAGACTACGCCCTAACCCACCGTTTAGAGATAAAAAAAGCCGAAGATGAAGTTGCTTTAAAAACCAAGGAAGTCCAAGTTAATACCAATGACTATACTCCTCTTCTTAACCAAAAGAAATCACAAGTTGATTTAGAAATTTCGAAAGTAAGCCTAAAAAGCATTCAAAATAACATACTTATCGAATTACAGCAAAATTACGAATCGTTAAAAACTACCGAACGCAATGTTCCTTTGCAAGAAAAGAATTTAACCAAAGCTAACGAATATCTTAAAATCGCTGAAGCTCGTTTCGATGCCGGAGCCATTACCAGCATCGAACTCATCGATGCTCGAAATGATGCCTATGAAGCCGAAAATGCCTATTTACAAGCGGTTTTTGATTACAATGTAGCCATGTCGAAATTTTATAATTCTTTAGGAATGTCTCTTGAAGAACGGATGAAGGCATTCCCTTATGACGGATCAAAACCAGCTTCTCAGGAACAACCAACAGAATAAGGAATGCCATAATTTAATCAGCAAGAATTATCAGTTAGAACTTTAAGGATTTAAAACCAAAAAGGAAATGGATGTCAACATGAAGTATATTATTTATTTAGTCGAAGATGAAGAAAATCTGAACCAACTTTTAACTTCCTACCTAAAAAAAGAGGGATGGGAAGTCTATTCATTTCTTAACGGAAGCGAAGCCCATAATAATATCACCAAAAAACCTCACCTGTGGATACTGGATATTATGTTACCTGATATCGACGGCTATCAAATTATTCGAGAAATCAAAGCTTTTTCCCCGGATATACCGGTTATTTTCATTTCTGCTCGCGATGCCGATCTTGACCGAATAGTTGGGTTAGAAATGGGGAGCGATGATTACCTTCCCAAGCCTTTTCTTCCTCGGGAATTGGTGATTCGATGTCGAAAAATTTTAGAAAGAACTTATGAAAAAAGCCTCAATGCAACATCAGAAAACTATATCCATCTCCCTCCTTATACCATTAATACTGACACCAGAAGCGTTCATAAAGAAAAACAACTCATCGAGTTGACTTCGAAGGAATTTGATCTCCTGTGTATTTTTGCCGAAAATCCTGGAAAGGCTTTTACTCGTGAGCAAATCATTGAGCAGGTTTGGGGGATTGATTATTACGGAACCGATCGAGTTGTTGATGACTTACTGCGGCGCCTTCGCAAAAAAACCCCTGAAATCCGAATTGAAACAATATACGGATTCGGTTATCGATTGGTATCATCATGATGATGAAAAACCTGCCACTCGCCATTCAAATTTGGTTGATTTTTGCCCTTTTAATCATTGTTGTAACAGTAGCTTTGCTTTTAATTATTCCTTTTTCATTGGATCGTTTTTTTATTAATGAAATTTATGCCAACATTGAGAACGGTCAGGATACTTTTCAATCAGGAGAAATTTGGCAATTTCCCAGAAATTTACCTCCTATTGTAAATGATGAAGCCGACCAAAACATTCGAACGGTACGACACCTTTTGTTTAACAACGATAAACAAATATTCCCGCCCAATCCACTACCAAGATCGGTATTAGAAAACTTTATAAAAATAGCTCAATCACAAGAAATGGATTTACAACGATATCAAGAAGTCATAAGAGGAAACCGCATGTTTTACGTAATACGCCGAATTTCCTCACCAACGGGTAATTTTTATTTACTTTCCTATATGTGGGATAGTTATCGCCAAAACTTGGTCCGTACCCTGTTCCGTCAGCTTTCTTGGGTGATGGGGATGGTATTTGTTCTAAGCTGGATTCCGGCCATTATATTAGCCCAATATCTCACTAAACCTTTGGTTTTTTTGGAAAAACATGTCAGTCAAATAGCCAAACAAAACTGGGAAGAGCCAGTCGTCATTCAACGAGAGGATGAAATTGGTCGCCTGGCGAAGTCAATCGATGTTTTAAGAAATCGTTTAATTAGACAAAATGAGATACAACAAAATTCCTTGCAAAACATTTCCCACGCCCTCAAAACTCCGGTAATGGTCATAAGGAGCTACGCTCAGTCAATTCTTGATGGAATCTTTCCTAAAGGAAATCTGGAGGCTTCGGTTTTAGTAATCGACCAAGAAGCTGAGCGTTTACAAAAAAGAAATCGGGATCTTTTATATCTAACTAAACTTGACGTCCTTAACACTATTAATCAATCTCAAGACCAGTATCGACTTGATGAACTGATCATAGATGTCATGAACCGTTTCCAAGTAAGAAGAAAGGATATCAAGTGGATTACTGATCTTGAGGATACGAACTATTCCGGTGATTATGAACAGTGGACTGTGGCCCTGGAAAATTTATTGGATAATCAAGTCCGATATGCTCATAATACCATATCAATTTCACTCAAGGCTCAGCCCAACTCCCAAATTCTCATCCAGGTTGGAAATGATGGACCTCCAATCGAAGAAAAGACTATGAAAACACTTTTTGAGAAATTCCATCCTGGCATGAAAGGCGAGTTTGGACTCGGTCTATCTATAACTGCAAGGATCATTAAACTCCATGGTGGTACCATATCGGTTGCTAATCAGGAAAAGGGTGTTGCCTTCTCTATTTTAATTCCAGCTCAAAAATCATGACGAGTGAATTTTAATACTCTTCATAGGTGGTTTTTAATTTTTGATCCCGTTCTGCCCGCTCAATAGCTAACTCGATGAGACGAGTTATTAAGTCTTTATAAGATAAACCACTTGCTTCCCAAAGCTTGGGATACATACTGATCTGGGTAAACCCTGGAATAGTGTTCACCTCATTTACCAAGAGTTTTCCATCCTCCTGCAAGAAAAAGTCAACACGTGCCATTCCTTCGATTTCTAGTACTTGGAAGACTTTTAACGCCGCTTCTTGAATTTTTTTTATTAAATTATCAGGCAACTTGGCTGGAACCTCAAGATTTGCACCATTCTCATCCAGATATTTTGCTTGGTAAGAATAAAATTCGTGGTTGGGTTTAATTTCACCCGGAAGGGACGCTTCCGGATGTTCGTTTCCTAGTACTGAACATTCGATTTCTCTGCCCAGTATACATTCTTCTATTAATATTTTTTGATCATAAAGAAAGGCTATATCGATGGCTGGCTTAATTTCATCAACAACTTTCACTTTGCTAATTCCCACTGAAGATCCCAGATTAGCTGGTTTTATAAAAAGAGGAAGACCGAACTCGGCTTGGATTTGAAGTGGATCAATTCTATTGCTATCTACCTGACGAACAACTTGATAATGAGGGATAGGAATATCAGCATCACGAAGCAGGCGTTTGGTTACCTCTTTATCCATACCAATGGCTGATCCCAGTATTCCGGCACCAACAAAGGGAATTCCGGATAACTTTAAAAAACCTTGAATTGAACCATCCTCACCGTTGGTACCATGTAATACCGGAAATACGACATCAACAGGTTTTGTTTTTTCCTGGGTTGATAGTTGGTATAAAAAATCGACCTTTCGGCCAGGTATCAACGCGAGTTGTTGATCGATCTTATTGGTAAGAGATTTCAATCGACGGCTTGCATTATATTCAAGAAAGATTTGTTCATCACTGAAGTGCCATCCACCTTGTTTGTCAATACCAATCAGTACAACATCGTATTTTTCCTTATCAATAGATTCATATATGCTCTGTGCTGATAAAATTGATATTTCATGCTCAACCGACTGACCACCAAATAATATTCCTACTTTAATTTTAGATTTCAATTGGGTATTAGCTCCTTTAATAATCAAAAAGTATTCAATGAATTATATATCATATTATGGAAACGAATTATCAATCATGTAAATATAACATCGTTTTACGTTACCGTCATCCTGAGCGGTGCTTTCCCGCGTGAGGATCTCATCTTTTCATCATTATAAAAAATACTAAATGAGATTACCACGTCGCATAGGACGCTCCTCGCAATCAGGCTGTGTCATAATTATTCTGTAAATTTTTTACCACCTCTTATGTTAATATTTTACAGTAATATTGGGAATAGATAACCAAAAAACTGAAGATAAATAGAATGTATCCTCCACTTTCAAGCTCTTCTTGGTGTATGAAAGGGATTGTGACACAGTCTGAATGACGGAGCAGGAAAAAATCCAAATCCCCCTAACCCCCTTTGCTAAAGGGGGAGATTGGTTCATGAGTATATATTTTCATCCTCATCTGGTGTTGCAAAGGAGCATGAGGGTCTATCCTGAAAAAACACGGGCATGATAAATCAAGCCCCTACAAAAGATTTAAAATTGTAGGGGCGACAATTTATTGCTCCCGATTAAAGTAGCGACATGCCATGGCATGTCGAATCCTGGACTTTCACCCTCATCCCCTTTCGCACACTCCCATCAAGGGAGAAAGAACTCTGAATCGTCATTGCGAGGAACGGAGTGACGTGGCGATCTCATGAGCTCAATCTTTTTTATTCCTCTCCCTTTGGATAAAGGGAGAAGGTTTGAGATTCGATTATTTAAAAAGTATATTAGTAATTTCATTGTTACTTCGTGCTCCTATAGGATAGAGTGTATCAATATTTTGCATTTTCATAAAAGCCAAAAAAAAGATACAATATCCATAGGTCCAAATTAAACCGAAAAGAAGAAAGGATAAATATAGTCTTGATGCACACCGAGTATCGCTTAATAAAAACAATTAATGATATTCACCCACTTTTATCATCTTTGAATGAAAACTCAATCATTGCAATTGATACCGAAACGACCGGGCTTGATCCTTTTCAAAACCGAGTTCGGTTGATCCAAATTGCATCCATTAATCAACCAGTATTCTTAATAGATTTTTGGAAAGCATCTCATGATATTATTGCCTCTTTGAATAAAATTTTTGCTTCACCAACTCTAAAAATTTTTCACAATGCCAAGTTTGATCTCAAGTTCTTAATAAAATCTGGATTCATTGTTTGTGGCCCTTATTTTGACACCATGTTAGCCGCGCAGATTTTGTCAGCCGGCCAAAAAAGCCATGGTTTTAAGTTATCAGACTTGGCTCGTGAGGAATTAAATATTGACCTTCCTAAGGAGTTACAAAACAGTGATTGGAGTAATGAATTAAGTAATGAACAATTAAATTACGCGGCTCGTGATGCTCAAGTATTGCTGGAAATTTACCCTTGTCTTCTTTCAAAACTGGAAAAATCAAACTTATTTTCAACTTCAAAATTAGAATTTGAGTGTCTCCCAGCTGTCGTAGAAATGGAACTCAGTGGCATGCTGCTTCACACCGAAAAATGGGAAACATTAACCAAAGAACTGGAAAAAAACCAAAACGATTTAGCGGCGACTCTTCGTCAAAAACTTAGTGAAGGATTTAAGAGAATTCAACGACTCCCATTTATGGAGGATCAAACCACTGAGCGGCCGCCTCTTAACTTAGATAGCCCTAAACAAATGTTGGAAGCCTTACAGCAGTTGGGTATTCCCTTAAAAACCACCTCTCACGAAGAACTGTCTCAATTAAGCCGTCAATTTCCAGTTATTCAAGCTCTAATCGATTATCGCAAAGTAACCAAAGTGCTTCAATCTTTTGCCAGTGCTCTCCCTAAATATATCCATCCGGTAACCAATCGAATTCATCCTGATTACTGGCAAATTGGAACTGCTACTGGGCGTTTTTCCTGTCGAAATCCCAACCTGCAACAAATCCCTCGAGATCAGATTTTTCGAGAATGTTTTATTCCATCAGAAGGTAATCTCCTTATAATCGGCGATTACTCTCAAATCGAACTTCGTGTTGCAGCAGAAATCAGCCATGATCAAAGAATGACCGATGCTTTTCAGCAAAACCAAGATATCCATTGCTTGACTGCCTCCCTTTTAATTGGAAAAGATTTCGATAAAGTTACCAAAGAAGAAAGGCAAGCCGCAAAAGCAGTTAATTTTGGCCTTTTATATGCCATGGGAGCTCGAGGCTTAAAGCTCTATGCTCAAAATTCTTATGGGGTCGAGATGACCGACCAACAGGCAATTGATTTCCGTAAGCGTTTTTTTGAAGTATATCAAGGGATAGCTTCCTGGCAAAAAGAACTCAGTAACAGTCGTCTTAAGGAAATTCGAACCCTTAACGGACGATTAAGACTGTGGGAGGATAAACCCCGGATTACAGAACTCTTTAATACTCCAATACAAGGAACAGCTGCCGATATAATTAAAAAAGCCTTGGCTCTATCTTTTCCTTATTTAAATAGCAATGATATTCATCTCATTGGAACTGTCCACGATGAAATTATCCTTGAATCACCTCAAGAAAAAGCCCAAGAAATCTTCCATTTCTTGAAAGAAACAATGATAAAGGCTGGAAAAATATATATTCAACAAGTCCCCATAGAGGTAGACATTGTTATCGCAAAAAATTGGTCTGAAAAGTAATTCTAAGAAGAATTTTTAAGAAGAAGGAGAAAGAAAATGTCGGTTTGTGAGCATATTGAATTTCAATGCCCCAGTTGCAACTCATCGCAAACAGTTGAGATCTGGAGATCAATTAATACTCAAGAAAACCCTGAATTGAAAAAAGAACTTTTTGAGGGAAGAGTTAACGTTTTTCACTGTCTTGAGTGTGACTTCGAAGGAAGCCTTCCAGTGGATTTGCTTTACCACGATGTTGGCAATCAATTTTGCGTTCAGTTTTTTCCTTTTGAATGGGTACTTGACGATAAATTCATCCAACGTTTTCGCTTCCAAGATGGAAATGTGGTTTTTGACCTTCAAAAGGATATTTTAAATCTTCCAGCTTACCTTCAGAATTTCCAAATTACTTTTAATATGAATGAAATGATTCGATACATCATTTTTTTGGAAAAAGTTCTGCAGGCTGGTAAAAATAGGTGAAAATAAAAAACCACAGATTCCAACAAACCTTCCAACTTTAATTTTTTCTTCAGGGAATTCGAGCTCTCCAATTCCCCGTAGGAACATCAGGCTTTAACCCTCAGTTCTTAAAGCTTTCCAATTTCTCGGAACCTGCGGTAACAATATTAAATATCAAATTTCATAAAAAGTCAAGATTAATTGGTATTGTGCCGACAATTTTGAGATGAATTACCCACCAATAATACTTAAAGGAGAAAATAGATTATGGCTAAGAAATGGCTTACCCGAGATGATTCAATCAAATACCTCAATGAAGCTTTTTATGGTCATCTTGCGACCGTGAGTAATAATCGGCCTTATCTGGTCCCAGTTAATTATGTTTTTCATCAAAATCATCTCTATATCCATTCCGCACTTCAAGGACAAAAACTCGAAAATATTCGGGCAAACTCTCGAGTTTGTTTCGAGGTTAGTCACCCCATCCAGCTTCTCCCCGGGAAAAAACCCTGTCAATTTGGAGTTCATTACTGGAGTGTTTTGGTTTTTGGTCAGGCAAGCATCCTTGATGACTTAAATTTAAAAATAGCAGCTCTGAGGCTCTTCATCAAAAAATACAACCATGATGACAATTTAGCTCCCATGGATTCTGATGATATTCAGAAGGTTGCTATTATTGATATACGTATCGAAACTATCTCTGGCAAGGCAAATTATTAAAAAAGGAAGTTATAATATGGGAGTTATTCTATTTCTTTAATATAATATTTATCGTCATTTTCCTGAAAAAACATTATTCCCTGGTCTGAAACCAGATGGATTTTGGCAATAATTTTTTCGGCTTTTTCTTCAGAAGCTGGTTTTGTCTGACATTTGCTAATTTCAAACATTATAATATAAGGAAATAGCACGCCTTCTTCTTTGAAATCACAATTAAAAATAAAGCTTTCTTTCTCTCGATCTCCATGCTGATCAAAAAGAAAATTTCCCAAGCTATATAAAATATACTTCCCTCGATATTTTTCGATTCCTTGAATAACATGGGGATGATGTCCAATAATCAGATCAACACCGTTATCAATAAGCTGATGAGCAATTTCGACTTGATGGGGGTGGGGGAGAGATTCATACTCCAACCCCCAGTGGAGAGAGACGATGATAAAGTCCACCTGATCGCGGATGTCTTGAAGGGCAGAAATAAATTCATCCAATCCAACTTGACATGGGCCTGAAGACTTCGGATCAACTTTCTCGATTTGAAGAGGATAACCAAGGAATGCAAAGAAAGATAAAGTTAATCCATTTTTATAAATTATAACCGGTTTTAGGGCTTCTTCTTGATTCTCTCCAGCACCGAAAGGATACAATCCGGCATTTTTAAGATTATCAATAGTATCTATTAAAGCAAGATTACCATAATCCATTATATGGTTGTTAGCTAAAGAAACGAGGTTTATGCCTGCTTTTTCAAGCACAGCAACATAAGAAGGGTTACCTCGAAATATAAACTTTTTCTTTAATGCTTCACCCCGCTCAGAAAGAGGGCCTTCCAGGTTGCCAAGCACCAAATCTCGGTTTAATAAATATAAGTCTATTCCTTTTAAAGGATAATCTTGCCCCTTTTTTTCAATAATCATTCGTATCCCACGGTCAAGAAGAATATCCCCCACCGCTGAAAATCGAACTGCTTTTTCAACCGAAAAAGCAGTTAGAGATAATTGATTGATTATTATGAAAATAAATAAAAAAATTGTAAATTTCCTGTATACCATTTGTTTCAATCCTGTTAATACAAATTTACCATAAACATCTTAACGCTCTCATCCCGAGGCTTCGTTTTTCGAAGCCTTGAAGATCTCATCTGACCCCGCCGGTGTCATCCTGAGCCCTCGCTTTTCGAGGGCGTGAGGATCTCATCTTTTCATTTTTTAAAAAAAATTACTAAATGAGATTGCCACGTCGCTGCGCTCCTCGCAATGACGGAGCAGGTGGATGAGATTGCCACGTCGCTGCGCTCCTCGCAATCAGACTGTGTCATAATTATTTTATAAATTATTTACCCCCACTTATGTTGATATTTTACAGTAATATTGGAAATAGATTACCAAAAACTGAAGATAAATGTACTGTATCCTCTACTTTTAAGCTATTCTTAGTGTATGAACGGGATTGTGCCACAGCCTGAATGACGGAGAGGGAAAAAACTCAAATCCCCCTAACTTTTCCATCATCATCCAGTATTGTAAAACAACGCAAGCAACGATATTAATTAACAAAAAGTGAGTCATTTGACTTCATAACAATTCCAAAGTAAATTGATAACCGGCGAGTTGAATGAATACCATTTGTATTAATATTTTACCATTAGAGAAAGTCATGTTTAGAAAAGAGGCTGGAAATGGGAAGACAACCACTCTTTCGTTTTATACATTGTTCCGATTTGCATTTAGACAGTCCATTTGAAGGAATTCACTCAGTTGAACCTTGGGTAGCTGATATTCTTCGTAAAGCGACCTTTGAAGCTTTCCAAGGGGTTGTTAATACTGCAATTCAAAAAAAGTGTGATTTTGTCATCATTTCAGGAGACATATACGACAGTGTCGATCGCAGCCTCTATGCCAAACTTCGATTTCGAGAAATGTTGAAGCAACTTAATAAAGCTCAAATAAAGTGCTACTTAGTTCATGGAAACCATGACCCACTTTCGGGTTGGGAACCAGAAATTACCTTACCCCAAGGAATTTACCGTTTCCCTGGGGATAAAGTCAGTTTAATTCCTTTTATCAAAAACCATCGAGAAATTGCCCACCTTTACGGAATTAGTTTTCAAGAAAAAGCCAATATGAACAACCTGGCAAAATTGTATCAAAAGTCATCCAATCAAGTATTCTCGATTGGTATTCTTCATTGTAACGTCGGAGGGATGCCCAACCATGATAACTATGCCCCCTGTTCAATTGACGACCTGGTCAATACCAGACTTGATTATTGGGCATTAGGACATATCCATACACCTACGATTATACGAAAACATCATCCGGTTATTCTTTATCCTGGAAATACTCAGGGGCGTAATATAAATGAAAACGGCCCGAGAGGCTGTTATCTGGTTCAAGTTTATGAAAACCAAGATGTTGAATACGATTTTTATCCAACCGATATTGTTCGCTGGTTTCAAAAAGAAATCGATATTTCTAATCTAAATCATCTGGATGATTTGTTGACTCTATTGATTGAACAGCGTGAAGACACCCGCCGACAGGCTGATGGTCGGCATGCCATACTCCGTTTAGCACTAAAAGGGATGGGAGAACTCGATCTGATTCTGCGGCAAAAAATTGATACCGATAAAGATTTAACTGCCCATCTTCGTGAAGGAGAAAATGAAAAAAATTCGTTCGTTTGGATAGAATCTGTCCTCATTCAAACTCAACCCCCGATCAATATCGAACAAAGACGCTTGATTGATGATTTTATTGGTGACTTCTTGCGGACCATTGATAAGACCAGGAAAGAACCTGACCTTAAAAAAACTTTAAAAACAATACTTGCCCACAGACCAGAATGGAATACTATTCGTCATGAAATGGAGGCTATTTTAAATAATAATAGTCTCGATCTTCTTAAAGAAGCCGAATTATTCGGCTTGGAAGAATTACTGCGTAATGAAAAATACTAAACTAATGGAAAATTTTGTGAAAACAATATGAAAATTCGAAGTATATATTGTGACGGTTTTGGCATAATAAACCAGCAAGGGATGGATAACCTGCTCAAGGGTCTAATTGTAATAATTGGGAATAATGAAAGTGGAAAAACCACCCTTATGGAATTTCTTCGCACGAGCCTCTTTGGTTTTTCTTCCCATAAGCAACAACGGAAAGAATATTTGCCTGTTGGAAACGGTACGCATGGTGGTCGTTTGATTGTTGTAATGAAAGATGGTCGTGAGTTTTATATTGGATGGAATCGTTCAAAATGGACAATAAAAGATAAACACGAGAATACTATTGATTCCAGTATCTTTAAAAATTCATTGGGAAATATCGATCGTCAAACCTATGAACGCATCTTTGCAATTGGTTTAAAAGACTTACAAGGTCTTGATATTTTGTCAGAAGAAAATATTAAAAGCCGTCTTTTTTCTGCAGGTACCGGGTTGGGAGCAACCTCTTTTCCTGTACTTTTAAAAAAAATTGATCGAGAACTCGACAATCTCCTTACCAAAAAAGGACGAATCCCCATTATTAACCAAACATTGCAAAATCTGAATGAAATTAACTACAAGATTAAATCCTTACGCGAACAAACATCTCAATATGTTGAAAATCAAAAAAAATTGGAAATCATCGAAGCAACAATTAAGGGAAACCGCCAGGAAGAACAGTCTATTCGAGAACGTTTGTTGCTTATTAATAATTTAGAACAAACCAGAAATTTTTGGATTCGATTCAAAAAAGCCGAACAAAATGAAGAAAAATTTAGATTCGCTCAATTTTTCCCAGATCAAGGTTTGAAAAAGTTAGAAAAGATTAAAAGCGATATTGAAGGGTTGGAATTAAAAAAGAGAAATGTGAATCAAGCTATAGAAAATATTAAAATTGAAATAGAAAAATCACTTGGTTTTGAAAAAATTATCCAACACCAAAATGAAATAGAGCTTTGTATTGGAGAAAAAGAAAAGTACCTCTCCTTCCTTGAAGAACATGCTCGCTTAAAAAAACAAAACCTGCTTTTAAAAAACGACCTTGTGCAAAAACTATCAAGCCTTGGTCTCGAATGGAATCGTGATAAACTCAAAAAAACCATAATCACTCCTGAAACTCAAAAAACCGTTGAACTTTACAAAAAATCTTTTTTAAAAATAAATGAAAAAATTCAGTACCTTCAAAACGAATTGAATACAAAAACAGAACTAAAGAAAAACTTCTTTCATCATATTAATTTAATTAATAAAAGGATATTTCGACCGACGATTCCCCTTTTTATAAACTCAGATGATCTTCAAATTAAAAAACAAGCTTTAAAAAAACTTCATTCCCTTTTCCGAGAGTTAGATAAAAATCAATTTCTTATGACTCAATTGAAAATAAAAGATAAAGAGCACAAAAATCATTATGAAGAAATACTGGGTAAATCTCAAGAGATATCAAAACCTTTTTCTCTTTGGTTAAAGGTAGCCATTTCATTTTTACCATTAATGCTAATTTACTTTATTTCTCCCTCAATCAACCAACAAATACCTAAAGAATGGCTACTGCTTCTCAGTTTAAGCGGTTCAATAATGATTTTTATCACTTTCTATAATTATCATAATAAACAACACTATTTGAGAAAACGTTTATTATCCAATTTAAATAAATATGAGGATGAAATAGATCAAATTCATGAAGAAATTATCAGGCTTCATAAGCAATCTAGGCAAATTAACCGTCAAATTGATGAAGTGAGTCAAAAGTATTTTTCCAAGAAATTTTTCAGCTATAACGAATTGGAAAGCTTCGAAATCCAATTTGAAAAAGAATTAGAGGACTTCTTGAAACGTCAAGAGCTCAAAAAAGAACAGGATAGCCTAATTTTAAAACAACAAGAAACCCAGCAAATGATAAATGATTTATGGCAAAGCCTTGCTGAAGCTGAAAAAGAAAAAAAACAAATGAGGGAGAATTGGTTAGCTTGGTTATTTGACAACGGATTCCCAACCGTTATCCAACCGGATGATTTCCAGGCTTTCCAGCAATTAATTGAAAACGCTCAAAAACAAGAACTCCATCTGCTCAGCGAAGAAGAGCGAGAAATTCAGAACTCTAATTATTTAGAAAAAGCTCGGTCTTCACTATTAAGTCTTCTTCAATTATGCGAAGATTTACCCACCAAAAACGAAGTGGATATTTCCAGCTTTGATCGTCTTCATTCCTATTATGCTGAAGCTATAGAAAGAAAAAGAAAATATCTTTTACTAAGAGAGCAAATCGAGCAAAAAAAACTGGAAGAGAAAATAATTGAAGAACAACTTTTATCGAAGAGAAAGGAAATTTCAGATCTTTATAATTTGATAAAGGTTAATGATGAAGTAAATTTTCTACTTTTTGCCGCTGCTCACGAAAAATGGCTCGCTGCTCAAAAAGAAATGATTGAAACAAAGGAAAGTCTTCTGCTCATTGCTGAAAAACCAGAAAAGCTCAATTCATTGATCAAAGAGCTACAGAAAACCGATGTTCTCCAACTTCATGAAGAAAAAAGATCCCTCGAGCAGGAACTCAATAACCTCATTCAAAAGATTGGTCAAGATGAGCAGGAAAAAGGAGCTATTATTGAAAGAATGACCTATTTGGAAAACAACCAAACTCAGGGAGAACTTCTTTTCGAAGAGCGTCTTCACCGTGAAAAGCTGAACAATTATCTAAAGCGATGGACAACCTTAGTTTTGGCTCGCCATTTCTTAAAACAAACCCAAAATATTTATGAACAAAGTCGACAACCACGTGTTATCCAAGAAGCTCAGCATTTTATTCAACAGATAACCAATCATCGTTACCATCTATTCAGCTCAGTTGATAACCAAACAATCTACTTGGAAGAGCAGAACCATCGGAGAAAAAAAGAAAAAGAATGGAGTAGCGGTTTGGCTGATCAAGTTTATTTATCTATCCGTTTCGGTCTGGCATTGGATTTTGGTCAAAAGAACGAACCACTCCCCATTCTCTTAGATGATATTTTGGTAAATTATGACCCATCCAGACAAGTTAATACTACAAAAATTATTCTTCAATTTTCTGAAGAAAATCAAATATTTCTTTTCTCTTGTCATCCTGAAACCGTTAATATCATCCAAAAAGCAAAGTCTTTATTTAATTTAGAATCCATACCGGTTACTTTTTATCATATTAAAGATGGAATAATTACACCTGATTTAATTTAAAGATATTCAAGGAAATAGAACATTGATAAATGAACAAATTTAAAAGAGTGAGGAATTTTTCAATGAATGAATGGGAAGCTTACGTCGATGGGTCGTATTATAACCATAAGGTTGGATACGGAGCAGTTATTATTCATAAAAATAAGGTTAAAAGCGAATTGTTTGGTTCGGTACCTGAAGAATTTAGTCATTCCCGCCAAGTAGGAGGAGAACTTTTTGCTGTCATCCAAGTGGTCAAATGGTGCCAAAAAGAAAACATAACAAAAATTACTATATATTTTGATTATTGGGGCATTCAGAAATGGGTTACTGGAGATTGGAAAACCAATATAAGCTTGACAAAAAATTACACTGATTTTATTAACCATTCTCCAATTCAAATTCATTGGCAAAAAGTAAAAAGTCACTCTGGTAATCTATGGAACCAGCGTGCTGATGAATTAGCAAAAAAAGGAGCTAATGGTATTGGTTGAATATCTTTGTGAGGAGCAAAATAAAATGGGAATCTCAATCCTAAAAACTGTGAATAGCGAATCGTGAGTAAGATAAAAATTAAGAATGGAGAACGGTTGAAGTAAGGAATTTTCCCCTCGCCCCTTGGTGGGAGAGAGTTAGGGTGAGGGGGCAACCATTTTCATTATCACTGAATACCGAAATCTATTAACAAGGTCAACTCATAAAAAATTGTCAAAGAATAACATTCAGCATAAATATTGAGAACATTTTAAATAAAAAAGATAGGTCACCATAATTTTTGTAGTCACTATAACTATGCATTAGGGTAGCCTATCCTATTTATTTATTAACTAGTTATTTAGTTTTTTCTAGTCCAAAATACAATTATTACAGGCTACAGTTTTAACAAGGATTACAACACGGATCACAGGTCTGGCAAGGATCACAGGTCTGGCAAGGATCACAGGTTGGGGTTGGGCAAGGATTACAGGTTGTGCAAGGATTACAGGTTGGTGTTGGTGTTGGGCAAGTATTACAGGTATCACAGGTTGTACAGGTTGGACTTGGAGTTGGAGTACATGTAGCACAGGTATCACAGGTTGTACAGGTTAGGCCAGAGTTTGGAGTTGGAGTCGGGGTTGGGGTTGGTGTTGGAGTTGGCGTTGGTGTTGGAGTGGGGGACGGAGTCGGGGTTGCGCTACCTGAGCCACTGCTGAGAGCCTTCCATAAGCAACCAGACATAGTAAGAGTAAGTAATAAAACTGAAATGACCATAACAATCCAATAAGTTCTTTTCATTCAAACGACCTCCTATTTTATTAAACCACTTTAATAATAACATTTTTATAGGAACATTCAAATTCAAATCATATTTAATTTTCTTTTAAAGTCAAGTTAAATTTTTTTTCTATTATCTTTTCTTTGGTTATATAAAAATTAGAATTGATCTAAAACAATCTCTCAGGAACAAAGTTAAAAGAAAATGGTTAATAAAAAATCAGAAGGTAAAAACAATCTTAATCTTAGAAATAAATACACAAAAATGTATTTTTTTGTTTCAAAACTATAAAATATGTTAATATTCCAATATATCCTTTGAAAGGAGGTTGAATATCATGAATAAAAATATGAGTACGTGCTTTCTGTTAAGTCTATTCTTGTTGTTTTTTATTTTCTCCGGGTCGGTTTATGCTCTTGATACGGTTGAAATAGATTATGGAGATCAGAATACTGTTGATGGTTATGCTCAAACCATGTTTGATCAAGGATATAATCTGTACCAAGCTGGTCGCTATGGTGATGCTATTCAATTTTTTATTGATGCAACTTCAGCTAAGCCAAATTTTACTAAGGCATGGTATTGGTTAGCTCGAACCTATCAGGAGAATAACATGGTTGATGAAGCCATTTGGGCTTGGAAAAAGGTAATTCAGCTTGATCCAAGCAATACTCAAGCTCAGTACTTCCTCAACAAAATGCAAAATTGGAGATTATACGGGAAAGAAGCCTGGGACATATATGAACAAGCCCAAAATGCCTATCTTCAAAATCAATATATACCAGCCATTCAACTTTTTGAGGCTGCAATTAGAGAAAATCCCAATTTAGAGGTCGCTTATTATTGGCTTGGAATAAGCCAATTGAAAAATGAGGATTATGCTGCAGCGGTGAAAAGTTTGGAAAAATATCTGACCTTGCAACCCCAAGATAAAAATGCTCAATATTGGCTTAATCAGGCTAAAAAAGGCAAGAAGTAACAAGGAGAACATAGATGAAAAAAAATCTATTAATATTGATTTCTGTTTTATTCCTTTATGTTTCCATGGGGTTCTTGGGAGAAATCGTTTTTGGACAGGAGATAAATACTCTCGATAAGATATTTCATAATACAAAATCGCTTTCCATTAATGATTATTCCATTGAAAAAATCCCTGGACCCCAAGATGAACAATGGAGTGCGGTCCTGAAAAGAAACAATGAAGTGATTATGCGCTTTGAAAACGGTTACCTTGAAGATATGACCATTTTCGGTCTTTACCCATTCATTGTTAACCGGGATAAACAATTGGTTATCGAGCAGTTTTCTGGTGGCGCCCATTGCTGTTGGAGTGATTGGATTATTGAGCTATCTTCTCCAATAACCATTCTTTACGATAGTCAAAAATATCCGGTTGGATATGGAATAGTGATAGAAGATATTAATAAGGATGGGAATTCTGAGTTTATTCAAACCTTGTTAACCTTCGATTATTTTGATCGCATGCCCCATGCCTATTCACCTTTACCAGCAGTAGTTTTTGCTTTTGACGAATCTTCAAATCAATTCGTTCCTGCCAATACCCGTTTTGCCGATTATCTATTAAAGGATATTGAAGAGAATATTCAATATTGCCAAGAATATACATCCAAAGTAAAAGCCAACCCAGATTCTTATGACGATAGCACTGGAGAATATCTATCGAGCGTTCTGCAGGTTGTTATTCCATATATTTACGTAAATCAAGAAGAAAACGCTTGGTCATTTTTTGATCAAAATTATCTGCTAAAAGATAAAGAAGAGATTCGTCAAAAAGTTGAGGGGCAGCTTAATAACTGTGCTGTGTATCAGTATCTAAAAAAGCACTAATCTATTTGCGTACAACCTTAATTAATAAAGCCCGGGTGAAACAATCCGGGCTTTATTAATTTTCTATGCATTCAATAGAATAAAATGTCTATTCATTGAAAAGGAAAAAATGAAAGACTCTTTTATTAATATACTATTGGATACAACTCTTCATAGGTTATTGTCCCAGTCCAAATAGCTGGCATACCATCAAACTGAATCGTTACAGAATAATCAGTATTTTCCAATGACAATCCCGAGGTATAGGAAATATCAATATACCAGTTTCCATTTGAAACTCCAGAGTATTTCACCAACATAGTCCCTCCAGGCATTGTTGCTGGTATGGTTTGCCTGGTCCAGTTAGTAATATTGGTTGGAACCTCATTCCCGGCATCATTTGCTTTCGCAATAGCCAGGTCCCGAGCCCTGTCAATATCATCAGGCGGTGTCGGTGTTGGTGTTGGTGAGGGTGGAGTACACCCCAGCAATAATGTAAAAATTGCTACTAAACTAACGATAAGAAAAATAATACGACTTTTTTGTAACATTAAATCACCTCCTAAATATAATTACTATTTATATTATATCGGTTAAACTCATAAAATAATTATAAATATCTTTCTATTGATGTATCATTAGACCTGCAAAGAATTTTAAGATAATTAACACTCTAATAGGTTACGAAAACAATTCTCTTTTATCAATAGCCTTTTGTACCAATTTTTAAAATAATTCCTTTTTTGATTTGCTTAATTAAATTCAATTTACTACATAACAGTACCTTAAGCAATCTTAAAACATATTTTTAAGCTCTATTGGAGATTTGTCTAAAATAGTCATGCTTGGAGATATTTTTAAAATTATAAGATCCAGGATTATTCAGCTACCCCATTTTCAGCATTGATTAATTGTTTAAAATAAATTAGCATAAATTAGTTCCTTAAAAAAGGAGGCGGAGGCGAAGAGCCAATTGAATATGAATAAAAAATTACTTTCCCTTATCTATTGCCTTATTGGTTCATTTCTTATTCTCGGTACAATACATTTTAATGCATTAGCAGCGGAGGGACCTGTGTCAAGAGGACAGATTGAAGAAAAATACCAATGGAACTTGGGTGATATTTATTCCAACCAAAAAGAATGGGAAATAGATTTTGCCAAGATTCAAAATGAATACCTTCCCAAGATGGAGGAATTCCGTGATAAATTAAGCCAGGCTGAAAACGTTCTCGCCTGTTTACAATTCAACGACGAACTCTTCCGATTAATAGAAAAATTATACGTTTATGCCTATATGAAAGCCGATGAAAACCAGGATGATAGCGTTGCTTCAGAAATGAGTTCTCGAGCTGAAACTCTTTATTCCCAAGCTGCAGCAACGGTATCTTTTATAAGGCCAGAATTATTAAGCCAACCAGAATCAGTTCTCAAAGGATATATGGAGGATCCAGCTTTTAGCGATTATCGTCATACTTTAGATGCCTTGTTAAAATTAAAACCTCACACTCTTTCTAAACCTGAAGAAGAATTGTTAGCCAAAGCATCAGATATGGCAAGTGCTCCTTCAGTAATATTCGATAAAGTAACTGAGGCGGATATGATTTTCCCAAAGGTTCTGGATGATAAAGGTAAAGAAGTTCAACTCTCCGAGGGAGTTTTTTATCGATACTTACAAAGCCCTGACCGAGAATTCCGCAAGCGGGTTTATGAAGGAATTCTAAATTCCTATGATAAATCCAAAAATACTTTAGCTGCTACTTTAAATTCAGAAGTTAAAAAGAACTGGTTTTATTCCCAGGCTCGAAAATATGATTCTTCGCTTGAAGCTTCACTTTTTAGCGAAAATATTCCAAGAGAAGTTTACGATAACCTCATTCAAGCGGTGAATAATAATCTTTCTTATCTCCATCAATATGTTCAATTGCGAAAAAAGGTCTTTCAACTGGACCAGGTTCAAATTTTTGATATGTATGTCCCCCTGGTGGCAGATTATACACTTACGGTCTCTTATGAAAAAGCCCAACAAAAGCTTTTAGAAGGACTAAAACCTTTGGGACCAGAATATTTGGATATGTTAAAAAAAGGGTTTGAGAACCGATGGATTGATGTGTATGAAACCGAAAACAAAGCAACCGGTGGTTACAGCTGGGGCGCGTATGATACTCATCCTTATATTTTAATGAATTATGACAATACTGCCGATTCCATGCTAACCCTTGCTCACGAAATGGGTCATGCTCTGAATTCTCATTACACCAATAGCAGTCAAAAATATGTAAATTCTCAAACACCAATTTTCACTGCTGAAGTCGCTTCAACCATGAATGAAAACCTCATGTTAGAATACCTCATCAAAAACGCAAAAAATGATGATGAAAAATTATATTTTTTAGACAAACTGATCGAAAACATTCGGGGCACGGTCTATACCCAGGTTATGTATTCAGAATTTGAGCAAATAATCCATGAAAGAATAGAAAAAGGCGAAGCGCTTTCTTATAAATATCTCAGTGATGCTTGGAAAGAGCTATTGGGAAAATACTACGGTCCGGATTTTATCGTTGAAGAATTAGCCAGTCGCGGCTGGTCTCGTATTCCCCATTTTTATATGAATTTTTATGTCTTTAAATATGCAACCTCTCTTGCCGCATCCAATGAACTTCTCAATAATATCCTTACTGATCAACCAGATGCTATTGATAAATATCTGAGTTTTCTAAAAGCAGGAAGCTCTGATTATCCCGTGGAAATACTCAAGGCAGCTGGGGTAGATATGATTTCAACCCAACCAGTTGATCATCTTCTCAAAAAATTTGGAGATTTAGTCAAAGATATGGAAGAAACTTTTAAAAAGAAAGGAATTATAGAGTAGTTGAGTCAATTTTTATTGATCTATTCAACCAAGCGATTACATATTTTAGAATCGGAAAAAATTAATGGTTAATCAAATGATTGCTTCACAATTTATCAGTCTATATGATTTATGCGTTCTCATCCGGAAAGTTGTTGGGGATAACTTTCCGGAATATATATGGATTGTAGCAGAAATCGCCAACATTAAAGAAAATCAAAATGGTCATTGTTATTTAGAATTAGTCGATAAAAATGAGGAGAAGGTCATCGCTCAAGCCAGAGCTACGATCTGGGCTTATAATTACCGATCTCTTTCCTATAAATTTGAAAAAGCAACTGGAGAAACCCTTAAAAGAGGCATGAAAATCCTCTTTAGTGCTCAGGTTCAATACCATGAAGTATATGGATTGAGTCTCAATATTAAAGATATTGATCCTACCTATTCGACCGGAGAGATGGCCCGAAAAAAAAGAGAGACGGTGGAACGCCTTTTACGAGAAAACCTATTAGAATTGAATAAATCTCTTCTCCTTCCTTTAGTTCCCCAGCGCATTGCCATTATATCCTCCCCGACAGCTGCTGGTTATGGCGATTTTATGACCCACCTCCAGGAAAATTCTTATGGATATCAGTTCTCTCTCAGTTTATTCCAAGCCTTAATGCAGGGAGAAGAGGCATCATTCTCGATAATAGCTGCCCTTCAAAAAATTAAAAAACAAATTGATTTATTCGATTTGGTGGTGATTATTCGAGGTGGTGGCTCTCAAATTGACCTAAGTTGTTTTGATGATTATGAACTTTCTGCAGAAATTGCTCGCTTTCCCTTACCAGTAGTGACTGGCATCGGACATGAGCGCGATGACACCGTGGTTGACATGGTTGCTCATACCAAGAAAAAAACCCCAACTGCAGTTGCTGATTTTTTAATCTCTGGAATTCGTCTTTTTGAAACTCAGATTGAAGAATTACAAAACAGTATAATTCGTTACTCTGACCGATTATTAGAAAATTCACGCTTTTCACTCCAAGAAAATCTCAACAATTTGAACCACGCTTTGAAAAATATTTTGTCACATACTTTTTCAACATATCAACTTTTAGCAATTCGTTTTTGCCTGGCAAGTCGTAAATATTTTTCTGACCATCAAAATCGCTTGTCTCTAATCTTACAAAAAGTGAATGCGGTTTTTCGGCAAAAATTCCAAGAAGCCAAGAACAAACATTTGCTCCTTGAACAATTTATGTATCATTTTAATCCAATAAATCTCATGAAACGAGGGTTTAGTATTGCCCGAATGAATGGAAACCTTCTTACCAGTGTTAAACAAGCGAAATCAGGCCAAATTATTACAACACAGCTTCTCGATGGATTAATATTGAGCAAAGTGGAGGATAAATCATGAATAAAAAGGATCATATAAGCTATAAACAAGCTCTTGAGGAATTAGAGAAAATAGTCGATGAAATTGAAAATGGAGAAATTGATGTTGATCTTTTAGCCGAAAAGGTAAAACGTGCGACAGTCTTGAGCCAAATTTGTAAGAGCAAATTGAGAAAAACTCAAGAAGAGCTTGATAAATTATTAAGTGAAATTGAAAAAGAAGAGAATGAACAACAAGATACCGACCCTGAACCATCCTCGTAATGTAAGCTATTTATCATAACTAAAAATTATCTCTTTTTTTTAAATTTTCTATTGTTTTTTCACCTTCTTTTGCTACAATTGTCACAATTTAAATTTTAACCGAAGGAGTGGGAAATATGCTGGGTTTACATGACTTTACCATTGCTCTCCTCTATATTCTCTGCATTGCTAGTTCCTTACTATGTGTAATTTATGGCATTTTATACTGGAATCAAGGCGGTGAAAAACCGATCGAACCGGTCAAATTGGTTGAGTGGCAGAAAGAAGAAAAGGAGTTGGAAGAAGAGCTGTAACTTGAAAATTCAGGAAGGGGAAGAACTAAGATGAATCAAATCGTTTTAATTCTATCAGTATTAGTTTATATGCTATTGACTGGTTATTTAGGATATCTTGGATATCGCCGAACTCAAAATGCAACAGATTATTTGCTAGCAGGAAGAAGCGCCCACCCATATTTAATGGCAATGTCTTATGGCGCTACCTTCATTAGTACATCAGCAATTGTAGGTTTTGGCGGAGCAGCTGCCCTTTATGGATTGAGCATGCTCTGGCTTACTTTTCTCAATATTTTTGTAGGAATTTTTATCGCCTTTGTGTTTTTTGGTCATCGAACTCGCGCTATGGGTGTTAATTTGGATTGCCATACCTTCCCAGAATTTTTAGGAAAAAGATATCAATCGCGATTCATCGAAATTTTTAGTGGTATTATGATATTCGTGTTTTTGCCGATTTACATCGCCGCTGTTCTCATGGGAGCCGTCCAAATTCTGGTGGTTAATTTTAACATTAATTATGACGTCGGTCTTTTTGTTTTTTCTGCAATCGTAGCTATTTACGTCATCATGGGTGGCTTGAAAGGTGTCATGTATACCAACGCTTTTCAAGGATCAATTATGCTCCTGGCAATGATTATTTTGATTGGCGTGACCTATTCCCGGTTGGGAGGGATTGTGAATGCCCATGAATCATTAGCCTCATTAAATCCACAAATTACTGAAATTTTTGGTGCTCGAGGGCATCTCGGTTTCACTTCCATGCCTGCCCTGGGAAGCAATCTCTGGTGGACGGTTGTTTCCACTATTGTTTTAGGAGTCGGCATTGGTGTACTTGCCCAACCTCAGCTGGTAGTCCGTTTTATGACAGTAAAAAGCACCCGCGAGTTAAATCGGGCAACATTAATTGGTGGAATCTTCATTCTTTTTATGACTGGTGTCGCTTTCGTTGTTGGCGCTCTCTCAAATGTTTACTTCTTCCAATCTCAGCAGCAAATCTCCTTTTTATCCGCCAACAAAAACGTGGATGCGATTATTCCTCTTTTTATTCAAAAAGTCATGCCAGGTTGGTTTGGAATTATTTTCCTGGTTACTCTCTTTTCGGCTGCCATGTCAACCCTGAGTGGTCAATATCATACCATGGGGACCTCTTTAAGTCGGGATATTGTTGAAACGCTACTGAAGAGAAAAACCTCCATGAGCTTGAGTCGATTGGGAACCTCAATTGGAATATTAATCAGCACTTTCCTTGCCTGGGCACTCCCACGTTTCTTTGAAGCCGGAACTGCAATCATTGCTCGAGGAACATCGCTCTTCATGGGTTTATGTGCCTCTGCCCTCCTCCCGATGTATGTAGGTGGACTCTACTCTCGCAAAATAACTAAAGCTGGAGCTATCGCCGGAATGTTGAGTGGGTTTTTCATTAGCATCTTTTGGTTCCTATTCGTTCATGAAAGTGAATCAAAGGTGATTGGATTGGTTGCTGCACTTTTTGGAAAACCAGCGCTCTGGGGTCATCCCTGGAATGTAGTAGATCCCATCGTTATCGCACTACCTATTTCAGCTGTGGTGACTATTCTTATTAGTCTTTTTACCAAAAAAATTGACGAATCTCATCACCAACTCTGTTTTAATGGAGTTATAAAGAAAGAGAAATAAATATCTTCAATCAGCTTAAAATATGATATTATTTAAATATCGGGCGATGATTTACATTGTTCTTTATTGTAATGTTGCCCGATATTTTTAATTGAACCCATTACTTGAAGAAACTGAAACATTTTCAAATCAGGAGGAATTCCATGCCTTTTTTTGAGTATGATGGTTTGAAAGTCTTTTATCGGATTGAAGGTTCAGGAAAACCACTTTTGCTTCTCCATGGAAATACCGTTTCCTCAGAGATGTTTAGCCAAGATATCACCTTTTTTTCCAAAAATCGCCTGGTTATTGCCATTGATTCTCCAGGATTTGGAAAGTCTGATCGATTGTCTTCCTTAAGGGACGACTTCTGGTACTATAATTCGCAAGTAGCCTTATTCTTATGCCAAGCTTTAAAACTTTCCCAAATTGATATCATTGGGACCAGCGGTGGATCAACGGTGGCTTTAAATTTAACCATGCAGAAACCTGACCTGGTTGATCACATTATCGCTGATAGTTCTCCTGGAAATTGCCTGATTCAAAATGAAGTATCGGCAATTAAAGCTGGAAGAGAGCATTCCAAAAAAACGCCGATGGCTGATTATTGGAAGAATATCCATGGAGCAGATTGGGAAAGAGTGATCGATCTCGATACTGCGATGTTAGAACGGGTCGCTGAAAACAATCTCCCTCTTCTGAATGGGGATTTGTCTAAAATTTCTGGACCAGTTCTTTTTACTGGAAGCTTAAGGGATGAAGCTATTTCGCACATTGAAGAAAAGGTTTCAAAATTAGCTCTTCAGATAAAAAAGTCATTGGTTCTCCTTTTTCCCAATGGATATCATCCCTTCCTCATAAGCCGCAACAAGGAATTTCGCCAAATTGCTATGAAATTCTTAAATGATGATTTATTTTAAATATCACTGGCCGATTTTTGATAACATTAAGCCTCTACCAAAGAATATAAAAATGAATGGGCACAATACATTGTGCCCATTCAGTAATTAATGTAGCGACCTGCCATGGCATGTCGAATCTTGGTTTTCATTCTCATCTGATGCTGATAGGTATCAAGAAGGTCTATCCTACAAGCTCAATGCTTCTTCGAGAGAATGAATCTTAAAATCAGCCAAATCGCAATCTAAATCATCATTCAAATTAATGAAAACCGTTTTAATTCCAGCTTCTCGACCGGCCTGTATGTCGAGGATTCGATCCCCAATTGCCAAGGTCGATTCCTTTTTTAACTGATTTTTTTTAATCAGATAAAGAAAGGCTTCCGGGCTTGGTTTTCTTTCAAATCCATCATCGCCGGTTATAATTTCAGTAAAAAGTTGCCTCATTCCATAATGATCAAGAAGGGCATAGAGAGAAGAAGATTCCCGATGGCTGACGATAAAGTTCCTTCCTCCCTGTTGGACAATCTGGCAACAAACCTTCATTGCTCCAGAGTAAGGTGGTTGTTCATCCAGAGAATAGGAACGACGAATTTCTAAATACCTTTTGAAGAACAACTCTTCCAGTTGGTAACGACTTTGGTAATAATCAATCGTCTCAGCTATTGATTTTTTCATAAAGAGAAGTAAAGTATCAGGTTTTTCTTCTATTCCTAGTTCTCTCAAAGCTCTTTGGAAGGCTTTTACCATAACCGGATAGGTATCAAACAGGGTACCGTCAAAATCCCATATATATTCAGTATATTTCATTTATTTATCCCTCTTGAATGATATCCAAGCTTCCATCTTTAAGTATTCCTATTGAGTGGGACATAAATTGAATGACTTCAGGATCATGAGAAATAAAAAGAAATCCCAAACCATGATTCTTTTGAAGCTCACCAAGAAGAAAAAGTATTTGAGCTTGAACCGATATATCTAATGCTGAAGTCGGTTCATCTAAAACGATAAACTCGGGTTTCAACAACAAAATCCGAGCTAAAGAAATTCGTTGATTCTGACCTCCAGAAAGTTGAGCTGGATAGCGCAATAAAAAGTCGGTTGAAAGACCAACGGTTTTTAGAACATCTTCAATGGCTTGTTTCTGCTGATTAAAAGGAATTTTGGTAATTTTGAGGACATCACGCAAGGAAGCGTCTATCCTTTTTTTAGGATTTAACGATCCTTGAGGGTCTTGAAAAAGCATTTGAACCTTGCGACGAAAAAAGAGCCAATCTGGGGATTTCAGTTGTGATATATCCTTTCCGTGAAAGGAAATCTTTCCCGAATAGGATTTCATTAAACCGACAACAATTTTACCTAAAGTTGTTTTACCGGTTCCAGAATGTCCCATAAGCCCAAAGGTTTTTCCCATACAGAGTTTAACCGAAATATCGCTCAGAACGATTTGGTGTTGTTTTCTTGGCCAGCCTTTGGAATATTCATAAGAAACATTTTGAAGTTCAATCATATAAAAAACACCTTACCATCCGCCCATTGATAGGCAATAGTCCAGGCCTTTCCCAACGGCATTGTTCTCTTGCCCACTGACAACGGGGATGGAACTGGCATCCTGAAAGATTTTCAATCATCGAAGGAGACTGCCCAGGTATGGGATGAAATCCATTCTCTGGAAGACTTTGAAGCAGACCTTGAGAATAGGGGTGCATCGGTGATTGAAAAAAGTCCAAAGTGGGGACTTGCTCAACTATTTCTCCAGCATACATAACCATAATCCAATCTGATATTGACCGAGCTACCGTTAAATCATGGGTAATAAGCAACATCGATGATGAATGAATTTTTCGAGCTCGATCAAGCTGTTCAATTATTTGTTTAATCAATGTTCTATCCAACCCTTGAGTTGGCTCGTCAGCAATGATGAGATTGGGATGAAGAGCCAGAGCAGAAGCGATTAGTGCTCTTTGGTTCATGCCTCCTGAAAACTCAAAAGGATACATTTTTACCGCCGACTCTGGTTTATCAAGCTTCATGTAGGAGAGAAGACGAACCGACTCCTGAATTGACTGGTTTCGGTTAGCGCTTTGGTGGATTCGAAAGGGTTCTCCAACCTGCCATCCAATAGAATAAACTGGATTTAAAGCCAAAGATGGATTCTGAAAAATTATCGCAATCTCTTTCCCGCGAATCGAAGCCATAGTTTTTTCGTCAACCAGAAGCAAATCACGACCTTGGAAAAGTATTCTTCCATTGATTTGAGCATTGCTGGGAAGAAGCCTTAAAATCGATTGAGCTATCACCGACTTACCGCAACCGGTTTCACCGATTAAAGCCAGCGTTTCCTGGTGGGGAATCGTCATCGATACATTTTTTACTGCTTTAACTTTCCCTTGGTGAGTGGTAAAAACAACATTGAGTCTTTCAACGGTTAAAAGGGACAATGGCGACTTCCTCTCCCATTCCAATTTCTGTTTCTTCAAAGGCAAAACTTAAAAATACCATTGATAAAACAAATAATGTAATACCCATACCTGGTGGAATGTACCACCACCACATTCCATTCAGGAATCCACCTCTCTGAAAAGCATGATGAATCATCATTCCCCAACTTTTTAGCGTAGGATCTCCCAAACCTAAAAAAGACAATGAGGCTTCTGATATCATGGCAGAAGCTACCGTGATAAGAAATTCTGGAATGATGATCATAACAATGTTCGGCAAGATTTCATAAAAAAGAATATGCCAATTTGAAAATCCCAAACAACGAGCACTTTCAACAAAACCCATTGTACGGATCTGCATTGTCCGAGAGCGGATTACCCGAGCGGTTGAGGTCCACCACAAAACACTCATCACCAGGATCATCAATCCTACACTGGGACGTAAAAAAGCCGAAAGAACGATTATTAAGGGTATCCTTGGGATCATTAAGACAACATCAGTAATACCCATCAGTAATTCATCAATGACTCCTCCGTGATAACCGGCAAAAAGACCTACCAATACCCCAATTGATACCGCAAAAGCCCCGGTTAACAATCCAACTAGTAGTGTCGTCCTTGACCCGTAGATAAATTCAGTGAAGAGGTCATTCCCAATATCGTTGGTCCCCAAAAGATGTTTTAACCCTGGGGGCAAGAAGGGATCAAAACGATCCCTGAGTTGAAAAGGGGCAATAAAATGAGAAAATATAGCAATCAATAAAAAAAGGATAAAGAGAAATCCACCTATTCGAGTGAAATATTTTTTTCGTTGAAAAATCAAGTCTTTCATCGGTTTGCTCTCACACGAGGATCAATCCAATTATAAATCCAATCAGTAAGGTAATTGGCAATAATAACCATAAAAGAAATGATCAAAAAAGTTCCCTGAAGAACTGGATAATCTCGAGATAGTATCGACTGGTAAATGAGAGTGCCCATTCCATTAAGTGAAAAAACGATTTCAATGAATAGCACTCCGGCAAATAAAAATCCAAAATCAAGAGCAAAAAGGGTTATGACCGGCAGTGAAGCATTTTTAAAAACATGCTGAAACAATATACTATCATCCAAATGACCTTTGGCTCGAGCATACCATACATATAACTTCTCTTTCTCTTGGAGAACGCTCCCCCTCATCACCATATAATTTCGAGAAGCAGAAAATAAGGTCATAATTAAAACCGGTAAAAAAAGGTGTTTCAGAATATCAATCCAATTTCCTGTCGTATAAAAGCCTTTTAGAGGGAAAAGGCCGAGTTGAAATCCAAAAAAATAGAGAAACAAGAGAGAAATAAAAAAAGGAGGAGAGCAGTAAATAAATAAAAAGAAAAGGAAGGAAAAGGTATTCCCTTTGCTTTTCCTTTTCCATCCAGCAAGAGAACCAGCCAATGCTCCTATAATCGTTCCAAGAATCAACGAAGGAGCAACCAAGATAAAAGTCCATTTTAAACGTGAAATGATTAGAGAAGAAACTCGAGCTCGGAAATGATAAGAATATCCGAAATCAAACCGTAACAATTTTGCCCAATAACTGGCATATTGAACTAATATTGGCCTGTTCAGTCCCAATTCTTCTCGAATTTTCTCAACTGCTTCTTTTCCAGCAATAAAATCCTCTCCAAGAAGATTAATTACTGGATCACCGGGCATAGCACGGGGGAGAAAAAAGTTTAATGTAATGATAAAAAAAAGGGCGAATATATAACGTAATACTTTTTTAGCTGAAAAAACCATATAATCTCCGTAATCATATCGGTTAAAAACAAGTTTTAAACAACCAATTTAGCGCAACCAACCAGGATGCCATCCTGAGCTTTCACCCTCACCCTTACCTTCTCTTGTTTTTCTTTTTTTCCTCGCCCCTCCGTGGGAGAGGATTAAGGTGAGGGGGGAGCTTGGATATTCACCTCAAACCTTAATTTTAAAACACCAAACCTGGGTTTCAATCAGAGGTTCCACCCTCATCCTCACCTTCTCCCATCAAGGGAGAAGGAACTCTGAATTCTTATTGTTCTTTTTTTCCTCGCCCCTCCGTGGGAGAGGATTAAGGTGAGGGGGGAGCTTGGATATTCACCTCAAACCTTAATTTTAAAACACCAAACCTGGGTTTCAATCAGAGGTTCCACCCTCATCCTCACCTTCTCCCATCAAGGGAGAAGGAACTCTGACTCGTCATTGCGAGGAACGGAGTGACGTGGCAATCTCTTGAGCTCAATCTTTTTTATTCTTTTCCCCTTGGATAAATGGAGATAGTTTGGGATTCGATCCATTCCCAAAAAATTCAAACCCCTCCTGTCCCCCTTTTTTAAAAGATGAGATTAAATAACTATAATACTTTCTTCAGATTAACAAAATTATCGATGTTATAAATTCCAAAGAGAGGATCAGGTTGCCAACCAGTGAATTCTCGGTTAAAAGGTGTAATAATCATATTCCAATAAAGGGCAATTGCCGGTAAAGTATCAGCATAATAGCTTTGAACCGAGTGGGCAAGTTCTTTTATTTTTTCTGGATCAGTTGTCGAAAGCAATCCATCAACCAACCCAAGAAAGATTGGATCATCAACAATATGCAAAACACCCTCACCAGTTCTTCGGGAATCGAAATAAGCCGTTCCCCAGCTCCCATGGACCATCATTCCCCATGGGGTAGTCCGAGTAACGGTAATATCATATTCATATTGGTCTTTGAGAGCAATCCAGGTTGATTCATCAACATTTTTCATGGAAACTTTAATACCAACCTCTTCCAAGTAGTACTTGATCAGCTCTGAACGGCGAACATAATCAGGTTCAACAAGCATAGTAAGGTCAATATCTTTCCCTGCTAAATCTTCCCGTATGCCATTCTTATCACTATCAAAATAACCAGCTCCCTCTAACAATCTATTTGCTTTTTCTAAATCATAGGTTAATAATTCGGTTTCAATAAAATGATCCATACTGTTGGGAACAAAACCTCGAGTTGGAATGTTACCATATCCTAAACCATCAAGCTTTAAAATTTCAGGGTAGTTGATAGCATAAGAAATTGCTTCCCGAAATTGAAAGTCAGACATTGGAGTTCGTTTTAAATTAAAGGCTAAGAAGTAGAGTCCTATGTTGAGCTTTTCAACAAAATCAAAACGTTCGGTTTTCTTTAATCTCTCAATATTCTGATAGGGATAAGACGAAGCATAGCGATAATAGGTATCAACATCCCCTTTTTCCAATGCTAATGATAAAACATCAACATTGTTATATAAATGAATTTCAATTTTACCAATTTGAGGCGTTTGACCTTTCCAGTAAGGATTTTTTTCCATTGTTATAATTCCAGCGTTTAGATCTACCTTTTTGATATAGAAAGGTCCGCAGCCGATATTTTCTCCGGGATTTGAGTAGTCCTGGGGTGATTCGATTTTTTCCCAAATGTGCCTGGGAAGTAAATTATAGCTGGATAAATCTCGGTTAATTTGAGTATGAGGCTTCTTAAATTTCAATACCACTGCATTTGGTTCTTGAATAGAAATATCTTGAAGTCCCTCTTTCAGCCAACCTGCCCAGGGAACATTTTGAGCAATAAATTCAATAGTAAATTTGACATCCTGGGGAGTTACTTTTTGACCATCACTCCAATACAGTGAATCATCGAGATGAAAAGTCCAAATTGTATTATCCGAACTCACTTCGATTAATTTTGCACTCTGACCTACAATTTGTCCCTCGGTGCTCATTTTGGTTAGAGGAGGATTGGAAATATGGGCAAAAACCGGCAAATAATCATCAAAAACCAAATTAGCTGTACTAACCATATTTGGTGAACCAATTCGCAAAACAACTTCCTCACCATGCGAAACAAAAGTCATTAAAAAGAAAAGGCTAAAAACCGTTAGAAGAACTATTAAAATCTTTTTTTTATGGTGAATCATGACAAACCTCCTTTTATTTCCTTTTAATCGCTCTTCACTTAACACGGTCTTTTTCAATCTGCTGGTTGTCCAACCGTACTCATGTAAAGAACACTTTCTTCGACCCCATCAATACCAATAATCAGATTTACTTCATCATCATACAAAGCTCCAATCTGGCAACTTCCTAATCCAAGGGAGGTTGCTGCCAGAGCAAGGTTTTCAGCAATATGACCAGCATCCAGATAAACATAACGATATGCTCGTTGTCGATATTTCCATTTCGAACGTTCAAAGATTGCCGTCCATACGAAAGTAACCGCCGCTTTCCCCAGCATCTCCTGTCCCATCCCTGCCCTGACCATTTCACGGGTAAACTTTCCTAATTTTAAGGTTTCTAATCCATGTTTTTGAACCGAATAATGATAAATCCCAGGGGTAAGGTCTGAAACATTGCTGACCACAAGATAGGTCTCAATTGGGTAAAGGGCGCCTGCCGAAGGGGCGGTACGAAATTCCTGGTTTTCTTCTCGACTACGAATCCCATTGGCTGCCCATAAAATATAAGAAATCTGATCCAACTGAATTGGTTCCAAAGAATATTCTCGTATACTTTTCCTTTCCCGAAGAACTTGGTCAAGGCTCATTCCACCTAAATCTTTTGGTTTTGGTAAGTTTACAACTTGAACATTGGTATAAAATTTATAAGGTTCTGGTAAGTTTTCCCAACTCATTCCACCTACCAGGCTTTCTCCTCGAATATATTTGCTTTCTCGCTGAAAGCGGTCCCCTAATCCTTCCAACATAAATAAATCCCTCCTCCTGCAATTTATCTTTTTTATTATTATAATTGATTTGCTCGTAATTCATCATTGTCATTATTTTCTTCCTCGCTGTATTTATAAAAAAGAATAGTTATAATAATAATTGAAGAAAACTTTTTAAGGCGGGATCGACATGGATTACCAGACTGTAAAACTAGCTCAAAATAATATAGAAGCTGAACTTATTAAAGGCTTTTTAGAGGCTGAGGGTATCAACGTAATTTTAAAGCCATCAACTCAACCTTATGGTGGAATCGCCTATTTTGGTGATACCGGCCCAATAGAAGTTCAAGTTAAAGAGAACCAAGTGCTCCAGGCAAAATCGATTATCCATGATATGGAAATAAAACCGGTTGAGTGATAATCAGTGTCGAAACCAACCGATACCAACTATCATTTAAAACTTTCGGTTTTTACCTTGATTTTTCTATTTATAATAACTTTCTCACCAAGAGGTTTTGCTTATTCCAACCAGGTTAAAATTGGTAAAAATATGATCCATTATATTGATTCTGGAAAAACAGATAATTTTCCCTTATTAATGATCCATGGATTAGGAGAAAATCTCCTGACTTGGCAAAAAATTTTGAATCGTCTTCCGCAAGAAAAATATCGGTTTATTTTGGTTGATCTTCCAGGCCATGGACAATCAACTGCTCAGCGGATGGGGAAATACTCTCATCGTCATCTTGCTCAACAGCTTATCGAACTCCTCGATATTCTTTCAGTCAAAAAAGTTATCATTATCGGTCATTCCTTAGGTGGAACTCTCGCTATCCGAATGGCTTTGCTTCATCCCGAGAGAGTACAAGCTTTATTTCTTATTAGTCCCGCGGTATTTTCGGTTCGCGGAGTTCCCTTGTCAGGTTTCATTTTTGCCAATCCTCTCTTGAGAACTGGTATTATATCTATTGCCAATAAGACACTGCGGTCCGAAATTAAACTGACAAAAACCCTCCAGGATGCAGTTTTTGATAAGAATATAATCGACCAAGATCTATTCAATCGAGTAGCCGACCCAATTCTTCAAAATCCCAGAAGTGGCTTGGCACTTTACTATTATTTACGAGATTCTTCTCGAAACCATGTTTTTCCTGATCTAAAAAGTCTTACTTTGCCAATTTTTATTATGAGCGGAAAAGAAGATGCTTGGGTAAAAATCTCCGAAATAAGACGATTAACTGCTTCCTTCAAAAACGCCGACTTCTTGGAAATTCATCAATGTGGTCATATGCCCCAGGAAGAAAAACCAAATGATATCGTCGAACAAATGACCAAATTTATCAATCTTCATTCCCAATAAAACCATGCCGGTTCTGATAAAAATATTAATCATTTTTGCCTTTATCCTGGTCCTTATCAAAAAGAAGTTGAATATCGGTCTAAGTCTTCTATTGGCTTCTTTCCTTTTTTGGATTTTATTTCAAATTCCCTTATCGAAATTCTTCTCGATTTTCCCTTTAGGATTTTTTGCTTACGAAAATACCAATTTGTTGCTTAGTGTTTTTTCTATTATGTTGTTAGGAAATTTACTATCCAACAATGGGGAACTTGTTAAGCTCGTGCAGGGCATTGAAGAACGAATTCGTGATTCCCGATTGGTATCCCCAGCTTTATCTGCTCTAATCGGGTTTCTTCCTATGCCCGGTGGTGCGCTTTTTTCTGCCCCTCTAATTGAAGCTTCCTATTCATCCAACTCATTATCAAGCCAACTGCTTACCTTTATTAATTATTGGTATCGACATGTATGGGAGTATTTCCTCCCGCTCTATCCTGTCATATTAATGGCTTCTACTATTACAGGATTATCTCTAGCCTGGATTATTATTCACCATCTCCCTTTTACTATATTGGCTTTAATCGGTGGTTGGTTGGTCATAAAAAACCAAAAACCAGTGCCAAATGCCAAGACAAAAACTGAACCGATGCCTTTGAAAACCTTCCTTCGATTATTTATACCCATCCTTATTCCGGTTTTCGTCGTGCTCCTTAACCAACCGGTTTGGTTGGGAGCTGCAATGGGAATAGTCTTTTGTGTTTTTTTCCACCGTATGAATCTTTCTACCTTATCACGATTGATGTTTCATCGGTTTTCCTGGGCTATGATGCTGGATGTCGTCGGGGTCATATTTTTTAAAACCGTAATCATTGAAAGCGGGAGTATCCCTATCTTAGTAGATTCTTTCCTTTCGAGTCATTTTCCGATACTGATTATCGGGATGGCCGTTCCCTTCCTAATCGCTCTCATCAGTGGTTATTCGTCAGCTTTTATCGGTATTGCTTTCCCTATTATTCTTCCATTGTTTAGTGAATATTCCATCCAACAGATTTTTCCTTTAATATTCATATCTGGCTATGCAGGAATCACTTTTTCACCAGCTCATCTTTGTTTAATTCTCACCTGCCGTCATTTTAAAAGTGATCTTATTTCCACATACCGGTTGCTCTTTTTCCCGTTCCTATTGGTATTTTCTTGGGGAGTAATCTGGTTTTTCCTGGCTCGATAATAGCTCAACAAGAACATTAATAAGGAGTCGCTGTTATTTGATTAATTAGAAAATTACCGACTTGATAGATCAAGCCCCTGCAAAAGAATTTTTTACGTAGGTGAATAATTAATTTCGCCCAATTATTGTAGCGACATGCCATGGCATGTCGAATCTTTGTTTTCATCTACTCCTGATGTCTACACAAGTGGCATGAAGGTCTATCCTGAAAATACCAGAATGATTTTTATAGGTAACTCATATTGAGTAACTTACCAGGATCTCATCCTGGGCTTTCGCCCTCATCCTGACCTTCTCCCATCAAAGGAGAAGGAACTCTGAATTCTTTTGTTCTTTTTTCCCTCGCCCCTCGGTGGGAGAGGGCTAAGGTGAGGGGGCAACTTATTTTCATATTCATCTGGTGCTGCGAAAGCAGCATGAAGGTCTATCCTGAAAATACCAATATTGGTGAAAAAAGAATAAACAAAAAAAGACTAGGCACACCCCCCTTAAATCCCCCCTCAATGGGGGAATGAATTCAACAATTCCCCTCCTTGGAGGGGTGCCGCTTTCGCGGCGGGGAGGGTGTCTTTATATCTTTATAGAGTATTTTTTAGAAAATAAAAAAAGAAATAGGAATGAAAGATGGGATTCTCACGTCGCATAATACGTTCCTCAGAATGACAAATTAAATATTGCTGTCATCCTGAGTGGTGCTTTCCCACGTGAGGATCTCATCTTTACATTATTTTAAAAAAATTACGAAATGAGATTGCCACGTCGCACAAGACGTTCCTCGCAATGACCGAGCAGGAAAAAACTCAAATCCCACTAACCCCCTTTGCTAAAGGGGATATTCATTTCCAAGAAAAGATCTGAAAATGTTGTTGATAGGATTGGAATATGATATACTCACCGCAATGTTGTTTTGGTTATTTAATCGGGGAAGTCCGGTGTGAGTCCGGCGCGGTCCCGCCACTGTAACTGAAAATGCTGGTTGTTTATGCCACTGGTGATAACTGGGAAGGCACAACTAGATGACTACATTCAGAAGTCAGGAAACCCGACCAAAACATCCTTGCCACTCTTCGCGGAAAGAGGAGGTGGGAAAAGCTTCTGGGCCGCCACCAGAATCTTGGGAAACCCTCCCTCGTCTCCCTCTTCTTTCCACGTAGAAACAATCAGGCTCATACCAAACAAGGAGAGTAAAATGAGTAAATTTAAAATTATTGCTATTTTAAGCATCTTGATATTCGTTTTTTCTTCAACAATATCGTATTCTCAGCCACTCAGTGCCACCGATGCAACCGGATTTACTCTTAATCTTTCTCAACCACCAAATCGGATTATTTCTCTTGCTCCAGGAAATACTGAAATTCTTTTCGCGCTTGGCTTAAATGATAAAATCGTTGGAGTGACTACCTATTGTGATGAACCTACAGAAGCCTTAGAAAAAGAAAAAATTGGGAATGTTACTGAAATTGACTTGGAAAAAATCCTCACCCTACAACCTGACCTAATTTTAGCGAGTTCCTTAACCCCTGAAGAGACCGTTGTCCGCCTTCATGAACTCAATCTTCCGGTTTTTACTCTTAAATCTGAAACCATTGAGCAGGTCATTGAAGATATAACCAAAGTTGCGGTCTTATCCGGGGTGGAAATTTCTGGTTCAAAACTGGTAAAAACCATGAAGGATCAACTTAAAAAAATAAATGATTTTGCTCAATCAATTCCAGATCATCAAAAACCACTGGTATTCCACATTATTTGGCACGATCCCATTTGGACAGCTGGAAACGGTACTTTCATCAACGAATTTATTACTTTAGCTGGTGGTAAAAATTTAGCTGTAGATATTCAAGGCTATTCAACAATAGACTTCGAAGAAATTTTAAAAAGGAATCCTTCGATCATTACAGTTATTGAAAATCATGGGAAAAATGAGGAAAATCAACTCTATCAGTTTGTTACAACTGATAACCGGCTTCAGACAGTAGATGCAGTAAAAAATGATCAAGTCTATTTAATTGATTCTAATTTAGTTTCCCGGCCAGGGCCTCGAGTTATTTCAGCACTTCAATACTTTGCCCAAATCATCCACCCGGAAATCTTTGGAGAATGTAAAATTCAAGAATAGAGGCAAAATGAAATCACTTAAGGGAAGGCGAATTATTTTTATTCTCATTATTATTCTTGTTTTGAGTATGGTGTTTTCTTTGGGAATTGGTGGTGGTCGTTTTCAGATCTCAGATTTATTATCTTTCTTGCGCCCCCAGTCACTCTCACCTTCAGAAAAGACTATATTTTTTGAAATTCGATTGCCCCGCTTAATCCTTTCAGTTTTAGTGGGCGCTGCTCTTTCATTAAGCGGTGCGGTTCTTCAAGGTCTATTTCAAAATCCTTTAGTGGACCCCTATGTTTTAGGAATTAGCTCGGGTGGTGCTGTTGGAGCCATTGTAGCAATTTTAAGTGGTATTTCATTGGGTTTTATCACTCTCCCTCTTTTTTCTTTCCTATTCGCACTGGCAACTACTTTTCTGGTTCTTCGTTTAGGTCAGATAGGGCATAAAATGCCTTTAGAAATCATGCTTCTCGCCGGAGTGGCTATCGGCTTTTTCTTTTCTGCTCTCATTTCATTGGGAATGTTCTTGGCTGGAGAAAATTTGCATCAAATGGTATTTTGGATTATGGGTGGCTTCTGGAATAGTAGTTGGAATAAAATCTATACTCTCCTGCCATTCTTTTTAATTGGGTTCCCGTTAATTTTTTCCTATTCTCGAGAGTTAAATACCTTTCTATTGGGAGAAAAAGTCGCTGAAAGCATGGGGGTCGAAGTAGAAAAAACCAAAAAAATTCTCTTAATAGTTACGTCGCTCTTGGTTGCTGCATCAGTTTCAGTAAGCGGAGTTATTGGTTTTGTTGGGTTAGTCGTGCCTCACATTATTCGAATTATCATTGGTGAGGATCATCGCCAGCTTCTTCCTGCATCTCTCTTTTTAGGAAGTAGTGTTTTGCTCTGGGCTGATATATTTTCCCGAACCCTTCTCCATCCGGTTGAATTGCCGGTTGGGGTGTTAACCAGCTTAATGGGTGCACCCTTTTTTATCTATCTTTTAAGGAGGAAAAAGAAAGGGTGGTAAACTTTTCACTATCAGCACAAAACCTTTTCTTTTCCTATGGAGACCGTAAGGTTCTTCACAATGTTACCTTTAAAATCCAGAAGGGTGATTTCGTTGGCATTTTAGGACCAAATGGATCGGGGAAGAGTACCTTGCTTCACCTCTTATCGGGACTTCTCATACCCGACACAGGAACTATCTTTATTTCAGGAAAAAATACCAAGGAGCTCTCTCGTAAAAATTGGTCTCAGGAAATTGCTATCGTTTTCCAAGAAACCAATTTAAACCTTGACCTTGAATGTTACGACATCATCATGATGGGAAGATTCCCCCACTGGCGACGATGGCAAAAAGAAAACCAACAAGATATTGACTCTGTTCTAAATGCTTTACAAATTACCAACACTCAGCAGTTTGCGAATCGCCCTTTTCGGGAATTATCCGGTGGCGAGAAACAACGAGTCATGATAGCACGTGCCTTAGCACAGAAACCCAACATTCTCCTCCTTGATGAACCAACCAGCCATTTAGATATTCTTCATCAACTTGATATTATGCGCATTCTTTATCGACTTCAAAAGAAAGACATAACCATATTAGGAGTTTTCCATGATATTAATTTAGTTTCTCAATTTTGCAACCAGGTAATGTTTTTAAAAAAAGGAGAAATTGTTCATCGCGGTTTAGTGGGAAAATCTCTTCATGCTCCTCAGGTTGAAGAATTATTTGATGTTGAGTTTTTAGAGGAAATTCATCCTTATTCCCTGCGACCTTTTTTTATGCCGTTGGGAATAACCAAGAAAATGGAGTCTCCGAGTGCCTCCATTCATCTCATCTGTGGCGGAGGAAGCGGAAGTAATTTCATGAAAGAATTTCTTGAAGCTAGTTTTTCAGTAAGTGTAGGAATTGTGAATCAATTCGACTCTGACCAAGAGATGGCTTCAAAATTAGGAATAACGGTTATTATCGAAAAACCTTTTTCTCCTATTTCCGATGATAACTTTCAAAAAGCTATGAATTTAGCTGCTCAATCTGATTATATTTTTATAGCTCCTGGATATTGGGGGAGAGGAAACTTGTTAAATTTAGATTTAGCCATCTCTCTACAAGAAAGAGGGAAAAGGATTTTCTTCCTTCAAGATTCTCTTGACCAGAATTGGGATTATACCGAAGGGCAAGCCATCAATAAACTTAATATACTGGTTAAAAATCATGCTGAGGTTTTTTCCACAATTTCGGAAGTAATTGATAGAATTAAAAAAGATTGCTTAAAATAATCTCGATTCTAGCCTGAAAAGCAACGGGCATGATAGATCAAGCCCCTACAAAAGAATTTAAAAATGTGGAGGGTGACAATCTTTTGAACACGTTTAATGTAGCGACATGCCATGGCATGTCGAATCTTTGGGTTTTCATCCTCATCCTTACCTTCTCCCATCAAGTGAGATGAAACCTTGAGTCGTCATTGCGAGACCTCGTTTTTTGAGGTCGTAGCAATCTCTTGAGTTCAATCTTTATTAATTCTTCTCTTTTTGGACAAAGGGAGATGAATCGGGATTGGATTATTTCCTAAATTCTTTCAGATCCTCACTAATTTTTATCCTCAAGAATCATTATTAAAACTGCTTCATCTATTATTGGGAACCAAATTCCAAACAACTCTGTATGATATAATTAAAAACAATAATTTTATTAAAAAACACCCTATTCAGTTTATTTAAAGTTTGCTTTATAAGATTAAAAAGAAAAGAGGAGGAGTTTCCATGATAAGAAAAAAAGCGGTTTTTATTGGTTTTTTGCTCATGGTTTTGGGGATAATGATGTTCTCAGCAGTATCAGTAGGCGCTCAACCAAGAATTACATTCCGCTTCAACCTTAACCCCAATGTGTATATTTCTATCCCTCGATCTCCATCGGTAAACATTTCTGTCGATCGGGGCGAAGATGGAACTTATTATATCGGAGATCCGATTACAATTCGATACGGAGCTTCAAATGCTGGTTATATCAACATATTCGACTATACTTCCGATGGCGGGGTTATTATTTTAGTTCGTGATCAAAGAATCAATTCCGGTGGTAATCTTACACTCAACAGTACGGTCAATGGACCAGCTGGTGTCGAACGTTTAGTTATTCTATACACCCCAAAACCAGTTGGAGATAATCAACTTCAGAGATTTATCGAATCTCCCCATCAAAGTGGACGCCAATTCCCTCTTTCAGCGGCAAACCGAACTCATTTTAATGTAGTTGCTCGTGCTCAATCCACCATTTTATCGCTTGAACCCTCCTCCTTTACTATAGAACCAGGCTCCAGCTATACGATGACTGCTCAGGTTACTGATCCTAACGGGAGACCCTTAAGAGGAGCAAATCTTAATTGGTCAACTGATAATGGGAGTTTGTCATCGAATAACACAACGACCGATATGAATGGCAGGTCTTCGGTTGACTATTATGCACCTAATACCACTCGACCAAGCACAGCTGTAATCAATGTCCATTTTTCTGGAGGAGGAGGAGCATCTCCCAGCAGTGCCCAATCAACGGTGAACATCATCAGTCGAACCCGACCGACTGAGATCATTATTAATCCGTCATCCTTTTCAGCAAAACCAGGAGACGAAATACGTCTTACTGCAATTTTACGGGATGTCAATGGCAATCCAATACATGGAAGAACCCTATATTGGACGACCGATCTGGGAAGCTTTAATAAAACATCGGTCGCTACTGATTCATCAGGTCGAGCAACCGTTACATATTATGCTCCAGAAGTTAGCGACATAACAACAGTTTCTGTTACCGCAGAATTTCGAGGAGCAACCGGCGTGGCAACAACAATAACCACCATCTCAGGAATTATTGAACCAATGATCCCCTTCACGCCAACGAATACACTTTATTATTTTGATTTTGGAAACGGAGCTGCAGAATACAATTTCTTAACCATGAGATATACTGGGAACTTGGTCAACGGTTATTCACTAAGCGATACCTATTCACTTGAGATTCTCGGTGGAAATAATATTGATTTAACCTTCTCACCAGGATCAATCCCAGAAAAAGCGACTCTTTATATCTGGGCTCAAGGAGATTCTGGAGCAAGAGTCCGCGTGACTTTTAATAATAGAAATCCATTAAATATAAATGTGGATAGTGGTATTATCGAACCTGATAGTCCAAAAGTTGTTAATATTCCTATACAGAGCTTAATTGAAGGCAATAATCGGTTACGAGTTGAGGGCGACTCAGCGAGAAGAAGAGCAATACACATTCAAAGGATCGTTATCGTCTTCTAAAGTTATTATTAATAAAATACTCCATACCTTTTATAATATTCGGTATGGAGTATTTTATTTTAAAGGATAAATTCTCAAAATCAGATGAGGATGAAAATACTTATTCAGAAAACAATCTCCCCCTTCTTATCAAAGAGAGAGGAATAATAAAGATTGAATTCATGAGATTACCACTTCACTTCGTTCCTCGCAACGACATTTCAAAACTCCTTCTCCCTTGATGGAAGAAGAACAGAATAAAGGTGAAATATGACATATTTAAAAGGATCAATTTTCGTTCCAAGCAATGCCCCTTTTATTCAAAAAAATCCTTGGGACTATATCTCATCAATCACCTCCCAAATCGAAGGAGATACCACTGTTCCACTAAGCGATGCTGAAATCAAGGTCCTTATAGCAGGAAGCTCTGACTTGGTTTGTCGAGGATTATCGAGTGATGAGGGCGAGTTTTATCTTCGAGTTCCATCAGGAATAAATTGTTTTATTGAGGTTTCCTTGAACCAAAAATTGATCCTGATGAAACACATTCAGGTAAGTGAAAGAAGAGAAATGAAAGTTAGTTCTTTGGATATCGAAAGTACTGCAGAAGCAATATTGTTTAAAAAAAAGTACTTAACTATTCAAGACCATTCTTTATCACCAATCCTTCTGGAAAAAATTTATCCTCAGATAGAGTATTGCTGGAAAAATGGGATAAGCCTTCACAAACTCTATGGTGCCCAAGTTAATCAGGATAAAGTTAATATTCCTAAGTATGATCCCTTTCAGCTCATTACTTCTTTTAATACTGAAATAGATCAAAAGGGTGAAAACCTATTATGGAGCTGGGAAACTCGGGAACCCTGCCAAGTGAGGCTCTTTTATCGCTCCTTTCGATCTCGGCATTTTCGACAGGTTGAATTTCCCGAATATAAAAAAAGAGGCTTTTATAGTCTGTCTTCCCCTCAAGAATTTGAAGGATACGTATACTATCTGGAGGTTCAAACCCAAAAAGGTTTTTTAGCTCTCTCTCCGCCCCATTGTTTCCGTATTCCCATCAAACCTCGATTGGTAAAGCATCGATTTGTTGGCCGACAGGAAGGCCCAATGGTTACAGCTCGCAATGTAACTCATGGAAAAAAAATCATTCAGCTATCCGATCTTAAAATTGACCTCCTAATGAAAGGAGCTATAGAAAAGAGTTTCGAGTCTGAAATGAATTTGGAATTTGTTAAGAAAATGAAGATCCCGCGCTTTATTCTGCGTGAAGGATTTCATGAGCTGGAACTCAATATCTACTTTCCCCAAGATCATTCATTTCTCTGGGGACCGATTGAAACACCGGAAGAACTTTCTATCGATTCTCAAACCTGGGAAAAGATAAAAAAATTATGGGCAAAATTTCAGATTAGTACACCACCCAATAGTGTCGTTGAAATTGGTTATAGCAAACCCTTTTCTGAAATTATTTCCTATCGGAATCGAAGTCATTATCGGCTTTTCTCCAATATGGACTTATCTGACACAATACTCATTCTCAGTTATCGATCTTTAGGTACACTCAATCTGGATTGCATGCAGTTTTTCCTGGGGCAGCTAAATCTTCAGGGTGAAGGTCCATTTTCAGATTACCATCTTCAATTGAAGTTAGAAGGTCGTTTTTTTGAAGAAAAAAGTAATGACCTTATCATACAAAGTTCCAGGGATATTTATGGTCAGATTGACCTGGATACCGAAATGATCATCACGGCAAATTCTTACCATCAATTAAATTCTTTTAATCCTTACTAATGGCTTTTCCCGGATAAGGACACCAATTAGCAACTGGACATTCCCAGCATTTTGGTTTCTTTGCTTGACAGATATATCGGCCTAAAAATCCGAAGAGGTGTGTTACCTGTATCCATTTCTCTCGAGGGAAAATCTTGGCAAGATCCGACTCAATTTGATCCGGACTTGAAAATTCAGACCAGCCCAGTCTTTGAGAAACTCTTGCTACGTGAGTATCGACCGGTATTGCTGGGATGCCAAATCCATTGGCTAAAACAATATTCGCAGTTTTCCTCCCTACACCATTGAGTTCAATGAGTTCTTCAACGGTTTTGGGAACTTCTCCTTGAAAATCCTCCAATAATTTTTTGCTCATAGCTCTGATATTACGTCCTTTTTGCCGATAGAAGCTAATACTTTGAATCATTTTATCCATGTCCTCGTCGTTTGCTTCAGCCATAGCAGCTGGATTTGGATACTTTTGGAATAAGGAAGGGCTAACCTGATTGACCCTTTCATCAGGAGCCTGGGCAGCTAAAATTGTTACGACTAATAATTCAAAAACATTCCTATAGTTGAGGAGCAATCGAGCATCTGGGAATTGTCTTTCGAGGATATCGATGATTTTCATCGCTGTTTCTTGTATCATATTTTACCTCTCACTACTAAATTTTAGACTCTTAGAATAATTTTAAATCGTCTCCCTTGGTTATATTGTGTTTTTACCTTCTCCCATCAAGGGAGAAAATAATGCTGTAGTTATTCGTCATCCTGAGCGGTGCTTTTCCGCGTGAGGATCTCATCTTTTTGGGTTTTTTTATTCTTCCTTCATAAATACTTTTAAGAATGAGATTCTCACGTCGTCCGGGAAAAATACCGGACTCCTCAGAATGACTGACTGGGTGGATGAGCCCAATCTTTTTTATTCCTCTCCCTTTGGATAATGGAAGGTTTTCTAACCCCTCAATATTGATCATCGAATCTCATCATACTATTAAAAGGACTTTTATATTAAATAAAACTTTAGAATTATGCCTCTTTTGATAAAATGAACCGAACCTGCTTTATAATGATATAATACATTTAATTCGCTCCGAAGGGGGGAATACCCTTGAAAAAACATGTTGTTCTTGTCGTATTCGTTGCATTTTTTTTGTTATTGGTTGGTCAGAGTCTTGGTGCTCAGGAGCCAACCATAACACCTGAGGAAAACACTCCTGAAAAAAAAGAGGTTCTATTAGAAAGTGCTGATAGAATCACTTATGATTCTAAAGGAGAAACTTTTGTAGCTAGTGGCCAGGTTATTGCTATTCAAGGAAAAAATCGTATTCAATGTCAGGAGCTGAATTTTAATTTAAAAGACAATACTGGAGTTTTTGAAGGTAATGTTTCTGTTACCCGTGATAAAACTGAGATCATTGCCACATCGATGGAAGGAGATTTTGACGAAGAACTCTACCTATTCACCGGTGATGTCATTTTAAATAAAGAGCGGGAAGAAGAAAGCGGCACATCAACAATTATCTGGAAAACACCAACTTTAACTTTTAACGGAGAAACCGAAGAGGCCAGGAGCGAGAATGGTTCTGAAATTGCTTGGAAAGAAACCACTATAAAAACTGACAAAGCTGTCTATTTCCCTAAAGATGAAGAAAAAAATCAATTAGAACGAATTGAAATGGAAGGGGAAATATTAATAACTGAAAAAGAACGAGAACTTCAAGTAGGAAAAGCTGTCTATTATCTTGATTCTGAAACTTTAGAAGCAGAAAAAATCATTAAAGCTAAATTTATCCTTGGGGATTAATCCCAAATGCGTCGTTTGATCTTGGTTTTCTTCTTTTTGATTTGTCTTCCATTTTCAGTTAATGCCGAAGAAAAAGCTATTGAACTGACTGGGGAACGCCTGACTTATCACGGTGATGGAGAAGAAATAATCGCCATCAACGGAAAATTGATCTATCAGGATACTATTTTGGAAGGGCAAAAAATTCACATCTTCCTTCAGAAAAAGCAATTAGAAGCTTCCGGAGATGTTGTAGTCACTGAAAATAAAGAACAATTTCATGCCAGTCAAGCTAATTTCAATTGGGATACCGAGAAATGGGAATTCTTCGATGCTTCATCAGAATTTACTGGAAGATCAATCGTTGGAAAAGTTTTTTTTCGGGGAAAAAATCTTACTCGTGAACCAGATCTAACCACTGTAGATGATGCATTCATGACTTCTTGTGATTTAGAAAAACCCCATTACCATATCGATGCTCAAAAAATTGAAATTATTCCGGATAAGAGAGTCATTCTTCACGGGATATCTTATTGGGATTTTGGATTTAAAATCTTTACTCTTCCGTACTATGTGATATTTCTCGATAGAAAAGAACAACTCCCATTTATCCCTATTATTGGACAATCCTCTTCATATGGTTTTTATGTCAATCTTTTTTTCAATTATTTCGTTAACTACGATTCCTATGGAACAGTTTATCTCGATTGGTACCAAAAAGATGGTTGGGGAATCGGAGTTCGTCACTACATTGAACGTCAGGACCCCTATGAAAAAGGCCAACTTTATGTCTACTATAGGGATCCAAGTGAATCCCAGAGCACACTGAAAGCCAATCTTCAATACCAAAAAAAACTTGACCAATACACCGATCTGACTTTCAACACCGATTATAATCTTCTCCTTGATGACCAAAAAGATACCATCTCCAGTCAGTTGGCCATACTTCACAAAAAAGGAAGGTCAACCACCCGGCTCAACCTTTCTTATAATTCAAATGCCAACAATGAAAATTCAAACTTAGCTTCATATCTCAATTACACCTATGACTTTGGAGATAAATTAATAGGAAATTTGATATTGGATTATAAAAGGCTTTCCCAATGGGGAAATTATATAGACGAAGACCTTAAATATCAGGCATCATTGCAAAAATCCTCGGGAAGCATGGTTTACACCCTCCGCTATGATGGGCATGCCGATCCAGAAGGCGATTTATTCACCGGTGATCCTGGCAGATATTTTTTTAAAACTCCTGAATTAGAAATTGCGGGAAACCGAACCCGAATTGGGAAATCTGATTTTTATTATAAAGCCAGTTTTATTGGAGGACACTATTACGAAGAAGAAACTAATGTCCGCGATGAGCGTTACCGGTTTCAACTTCAGTTAGATGGAACTAACCAATTTGGAGAAAATACCACCTTAAAACCTACGATAAATTTCATTCAGGATTTTTATGGAAATGGCTTCGCTCGTTATATCTGGGAAGGAAACATTTCGTTGACTCAATCGCTTTCTGACCAAGGAAAGATTTCTCTTAATTATAACCGAAGTGGTTATGACGGAGCGACACCATTTAAAACCGATTACACCACCAGAGAAACCAATTATGCTAGTCTAAGCGCCAGCTACAAAAGCAATTACTGGGAAATCGGAATTGAGTCTGGCTACGACTTTATGAATGAAGATTTTACCGATACCATATTTAGTTTGAAATATTATGAAAATGACGAGCATTCCATCGCTTTAAAGGGAAGCTATGATTTTGACACTGGAGATTGGTTGGGCTTGGCAATTGACACAACTTGGAGAATCAATAAAGATTGGAAGTTGTCGGTTGATGGAACCTGGAATCTTACCAACGGGAATCTCCAGGGCTTAGAAGTTGGGGTAACACGTGATCTTCATTGCCGAGAAATTACTTTTTTTTACGACAAACCCCGAGATACTTTCTGGCTCGAATATACCATAAAAGCTTTTCCTTCACAAAAAGTCACTTTGGGAGGATAAAGAAAACCATTAAAAGTCACCCGCTTGCTGATTTTGTTTTCCGCAGGGACGACTATTTATTGCTCGAGATGAATGGAGCAGCATGCCATAGCATGCTGAAAAATGGATTTTCATCTTTTTCTGATGCTACACTATAGCATGAACGTCTATCCAATTAATTGTTTATTAAGGAGAAAAATTATGAAAGGAAAGTTACTATTCATATTAATATTAGCTGTCTTGGCATTAAACATTATGACCACCGGCTGCGCCCGTGGTGACCAGCCAAGTTGGGGAGAAATAGGAAAAACCTTGACCGTTAGAGGGGTTATGAAAGGATTGGCTTCGTCGCAATATATCTATTATTTTGTTTTCGATACTGACGGCAATATTCTCACTGGTCCCAAAGCCGATCCGAACACCTGGGATAAATATTATGTTGCCCGTTATGACGGAGGCAATTTTTACTTAAAAAAGCCTGATGGAACTCAAATTTTCATCAATGATGCCAATACCATTGACACCACAGTAACAATGACAATCAATTTAGAAGAGCTCAATAGCCCAAATTCAATTGAATTCATGGCAGTAACGACTGATATACAGGGAAATGTTCTTGACTCGCTTAGTAACTATAGAGTTCTCAAAATACAATACCAGAGGTTTTTTTCTTTCACTGATACGACAGGCGAAACTAGCGAAGCAGGCGCTGATATTTCACGTGTAGAAGTTGAAGTACAGTTTTAATTGTATCCTATCTTGTAAATCCATTTGCGGGCTTCATCAAGCTCCTACAAAAGAATTAAAAATTGGAGGGATGCAATGTATTGCGCCCGATCTTTATATAATGTAGCGACATGCCATGGCATGTCGAATCTTGGGTTTTCACCCTCATCCTCAACTTCTCCCATCAAGGGAGAAGGAACTCTGACTCGTCATTGAGAGGAACGAAGTGACGCGGCAATCTATTGAGCTCAATTTTTTTTCTTCTCCCTTTGTCCAAAGGGAGAATGAGAGGGATTCGATTTTTACTCAGTCTTTCAAATCCCCCTAACCCCCTTTTCTAAAGGGGGAAATTCATTTGTGAAAAGACATTTTCGTCATTAAAAGACGCCAATATGCGGAATAAAGAACTATGCTATATAAAGCTTAGCAAATACCAGGAGGTTTTTTTGAATATTCATAAACAAAAAACACTAAAACCTAATATTTATTACTGGTTTATTGTTACTTTTAACCTTGTTTTTCTCGCCTTTATCCTCAATGGTTGTATTGGGTCAGTCGTTCCATCTCCTTATCAGGAAAAAATCAAAGCAAACTGGACGGTTATGGTATTTCTCAATGGTGATAATGACCTTGATAACTATGCCTTAGCCGATCTAAATTCGATGGAAATGGTGGGCTCATCCGATAAAGTAAAAATTATTGTTGAACATGACTCACTACGGGGACCGGCTATCCGTTATCTCGTTCGAAAAGACACCAATCCTATTCAAATTAACTCCGAGGTTCTTCAACAGTTAGGTGAAATTAACATGGGCGATGCGAATAACTTAGTTGAATTTATTCGCTATTGTGCACTAAATTATCCAGCCGATAAATATGCCCTCATCCTTTGGAATCATGGATCTGGTTTCAAAGGAAAAAATATTTCCTTTGATGAAACTTCATTGAACGATTCAATTTCAATCCCAGAACTGGGTCAAGCTTTAATGAATGCAAAATCTATCCTAAATAAACCAATCAATCTTCTTGGTATGGATGCCTGCTTGATGGCTATGGTAGAAGTAGCCTATGAAGTCCGAAATAGTTCAAATATTTTGGTTGCTTCTCAGGAAAGCGTACCCGGCGAGGGGTGGGATTATACCACCTTCCTGGATAGTTTGATCACTAACCCAACCATGAATGAAATCCAGCTTGCACAAATCATTGCCGATAGTTTTATCAATCAATTTCCTTCTCAAAATGTCAACATTTCTGTCTCTGATCTCAATAGAATGGATGAATTAGCGGCGGGCATTGGGCAACTATCCAGAGCAATTTTATTTGATAATCATACCTCTTCACAAATTTATACTGATATCGGAGATTCAAGCCAATATTTTAGCGATTTTGATCTTATCGATTTAGGCGATTTTTCTATGCTTCTTACTTCGGATAACCGGGTTCAATCATCTGAGACAAAAACTGCAGCTTTTTTAGTTAGCAACCTCCTCTCACAAGTTGTACTCTATAATAGAACCAATGGCCCTTATGTCGTAAATTCTCATGGTCTGAGCCTTTATTTTCCTTATGATTCTTATAATCCACAATACGAATTCCTCGCCTTCAATCGGGAAACGTCATGGAATCAAGTTATTCAAAAATTATCCGTCTTAAAAAAATAAATGTATTTTTTATTAAATTTGTATGAGGGGCTTTTCATTTTTTCAATAATTTGCTATGGTATTTTAAAAAGGTAGTTTTTCATTGTTGCAAAACTGAATATAAAGCGTTAGTTGTTTTTTTGTTATTTGCTTTTTCTCGTTTTTTTGCTTTTTTTTAACTTTTTTTTATAAAGTTGTAGTCTTTTTTGCTTTTTTATCGTATATTATTTGTGTATGCATGAAATAAGACGATCTCGTCCCAAACTCCAAAGGGCAATGAAAGGAGGTGCAACGAATTGGTAGGCCCAGGAGAGGAGACGAAGAGAGTAGCTGAAAGCCTGAAAAACAAGAGGGATCGAAAGAGGAAACATGGAGACTCTTGAATGACCCCTCCTTGGAAGGGCAGACAGCTCAATACAATCTAAGATAACTACCAAGGAGGCAATATCATGAAGAAACTGCTCATTGCATTTGTACTCGTTTTGGCTTTAGCTATTCCAGCTTTGGCCAATCCCTTTGTCGATGTGCCCTTGAATCACTGGGCATATGATGCCGTCCAAGTTCTAGCAGCCAAAGGCTGTGTCATCGGATATCCCGATGGGACCTTTGGTGGTAATCGGGCTCTGACCCGGTATGAATTTGCTCAAGCTGTGGCTCGTTGCTTGGCCTATATGGAACAGTATGTTGATGAAGCTGGTTTGGCCACTCAAGAAGACATTGCCATGCTCGAGAAACTGATCCAGGAATTCGCTGATGAACTGAAGAACCTCGGGGTCACCGTTGAAGACCTCAAAAGAGCTCTGGGTGAAAACAGCCAGGCCATCAAAGCCTTGGAAGACCGAGTTGCTCTTCTGGAAAAATACGCTGAACCAGTGAAAGTGACTGGTGATTTCACTGCTACTTACACTGCCTATTTCCCAACTGATACTGACAAAACCGATGCTGCTTGGGAAGATGAAACCAATCTCTACATCGCCGCCACCATCAATGACTACACCACTGCTGGAATCACCTTAACTGCAGCTAATTCACTCGGCTATGGTGATGCTCCAAACGTCACGGCCAATAATTTCTGGTTGATCTACCAGAAAGACGAGTGGTTCATTCAAGCGGGTGAAATTCGTCAGAACATGATTGGTCTCGGTTTGGTGCTCGGTGATTACCAACCGGATGATCCTGATGATGATCGGGATTATGACCTCGATTACGAAGGATTCTATGTCAGCTATACCCCAGAAGATAGCGATGTGTTGTGGAAAGCTTTAGGCGACCTCAACGAGTTCTATGCGGTTCGGGCTGAATGGGAACACGTTGGTGTGATGGCCACCTGGATGCCAGAAGGCACTGAGTTCTATAACGTCGATAGCGATCTGGTGGTCAGTGCTGATGTCTGGACCGACTTTGATGATTCCGATGTCATGCTCACCGTTGAAGGTGCCTATGCGGCTCTGTCCGGGGCTTATGGTGTGGCTGGAGAAATTGAAATCAAAGCCTCAGATGATGCCACCATCACCGTTGACGGTCACTACGTTGTCGATGGGTTCACTCCGGCTGATTCAGCCGTGACCACCAGCGCCTTTGCTGATGATGAAATGGGCTTTGGGGTCGGTGCCAGCTTCATTCTCTCCGGAGATGAAGAAGGCGACGACAGCTGGACCTTGGATCTGTCCTACGACTGGGCAGCAGCTATTACTACTGGCGACATGGTCACCAATGCTGTAGAAGGAACTGTGACCTATGTGCCCTTTGAAGCGGCCAAGGGTGAAACCGGAATCATTCACGGTTTGTATGACTTGATGGATAGTAGCTTCAAGGTCTATGGTGCTTACTTGAATTACCCACTCGATCTTGATAGTGAAAACAATGAAGCCTACTTCAGCGTGAGAGGTCAATACGATTCAGCCAATGCTGAAATCACCGCAGTGGGTGCTTTGGCGTATGAATGGATCGAAGAAAAGACCACCCTTACTGTTGAAGGTCGTTACGACAGCGTCACTCCTGCTGATGTCCAGCCCTGGAGCGCAATGGCTGAAGTAGCCTGGGAAATGGCTGACAAAACCAATCTGACCTTGTCTTACGAAATCGGGACCTGGGAAGATGAATATGACGATAATTGGACCGGGAATATTGTTGATAATGCTGGTACTCTTACCGCCGAACTTTCTGTCAGCTTCTAAACCTAGTATTTCCAGTAACTTCAAAACCCCTGGGGGGGTAACCCCCCAGGGGTTTTTTATTTTCTTCTCCCTTTTAATTATTTTATCTTCCTTATAGAGTCATAATCCATGGAATCAATGCCGTTATTATGCTAAAATCTCTCTCATGGACTGGAACAATTTAATCTGTACTTGGAGCGATAAAATCCGCTCCCAATCAAATCAACATTTTATTGAAACTGTTTTAAAAAAACATCCGGTTGAACTCTATCTACCGGAAGATACTTTTTTTGAAGGATCTATTCATGTTGAGGGCTTGATTCGTTTAGAAGGAAAGGTCAATGGAAAAATTCAATGTCCCATTGTTATTATTGCTGAAAACGCTTTGGTGACTGCAGAAATTGAGGCTAATTGCCTTTATATTGAAGGACATTTTCGTGGGATTGCTCGAGTCTCTTTTCTCTACTTATCTAAACTGGGTCGATGTGAAGGTAACATTAAAACGAACTGTATCTTCGTCGAAGAAGGCGCACGGATGCAATCCAAGGTTACTATTGAAAAAGGAGACAATCCACCCCAATCCGATTTAGTCACACCTTCTGAAAATCTATAATCCAGCTTTCTTTATAAAAATTTATTTATATTCGGAATATACCCTCAAGTTAGTTTTTAGCAGTAAATGAGGATAGGCCTTCATGCTGCTTAGTAGCACCAGATGAGGATAAAAATTTATACTCAAGAACCAATCTCCCCCTTTAGAAAAAAAAGGGGGGGGTAAGGGGGATTTGAATTTTTTCCTGTTCCGTCATTGCGAGGAGCGTAGCGACGTGGCAATCTCATTTAGTAATTTTTTATAATAATAAAAAGGCTAGATCCTCACGCGGGAAAGCACCGCTCAAGATGACGTATCACAATAATTCCTTCTCCCTTGATGGGAGAAGGTGAGGATGAGGGTGAAAACCCAGATTTAGAACCAAATTTGGTTTTAATAAATGAAAGCTTGAAGGTAATATTCAATTTTTCCCCTCACCTTAATCCTCTCCCACCAGGGGAGAGGAAAAAAGAAAAATGGGAGGAGATAAGGATCTGTGTGAAGAGAGCATATATGGATCATCACAATATTTATAGGAGAGAAAGTGTGATTTAAATTGGGAAAAATTAGTCCAGAAAAACTATTAGAACTGGTTTTCCCTTATCAAGGGAAAAAAAGAAAAGAAGTTATCTATAATGCCTCCTTAGGTCGTGATTGTGGGGTTGTAGACTGTGATGAAGACCTCATCGCACTCACCTGTGATCCCATTACCGGTACCAGTACTCATATCGGCTCATTCGCTGTTCATGTTGTAGCTAATGATTTAATTTGTGCTGGAGCCGAACCGGTTGGTTTATTGATCAGTATCGTTTTGCCTCCAAATTCCGATGAAAATCAAATCCAATCAATAATGAAAGATGTTGATTTAACAAGTAAAAAAATAGGTATAGCTGTTTTGGGAGGACATACTGAAATTTCTGACGTGGTCAATCGGACCTTGATCCATTGTTTCGGCATTGGTCGAGTCAAGCGTAATAATATCCCTGATGTCGAAAAGGTACGGCCAGGAGATACAATAATCATCACCAAAGGAGCCGGCATTGAAGGCACAGCTATTTTGGCCAACCTTTACCATGAACAACTCACCATTCAATTCGATCAAAGCTTTGTTCAAAAAGCTCAAGACTTCATTTCATTGCTTAGTGTAGTTCCTGAGGGAAAGATTGCCTTAAAACACAACCCCCATTGTTTGCATGATGCCACAGAAGGAGGCTTGCTCGGTGCCCTTTGGGAAGTCTGTGCAGGTCAGAATCTTGGTTTTATGGTTGAAGAAAAATCAGTTCCGCTTCGTCCAGAAACCAAAACAATAAGTGAATTTTTCCAGATTGACCCTCTGCGGCTCATATCAAGTGGGACATTGATCCTCTTTACGCCTCATCCTGACCCTTTGCTTGAAGACCTTGAAAAAGAATCAATTCCAGCTTTCCAGATCGGAACAATTACCGATTTGAAGGATAAAATTTTAGTTCGTGCCAATGGTGAAAATGAAATTATTGAATCCTGTCCTCAGGATGAACTCTGGAGGATTACCGAAAAATCAACCAATGTTACAATCTAAATTATTAGATGCGATGGTAGACCATCATGCTGCCCTACGATATCAGATGGTGAGATGAAATATCTATCTATAATCGTCATAGTAAGGAGCGTATTATGCGACGTGAGAATCTCATTTTGAAAAAAACCTCAAAGACGAGATCCTCACGCGGGAAAGCACCAATCCGGATGACGAATGAAAAGCACCCTCCCCGCCGTATAAACGGCACCCCTCCAAGGAGGGGAATTGTTGAATTCATTCCCCCATTGAGGGGGGATTTAAGGGGGGTGTGCCTTTTTCTTTTTTTGTTTATTCTTTTTTCACCAATATTGGTATTTTCAGGAGAGACATTGATACCAAACGTTGGTACCAGATGACAATGAAAATACCTATCCATAAATGAATTTCCCCCTTTAGCAAAGGGGGTTAGGGGGATTTGAGTTTTTTCCTGCTCGGTCATTGAGTGGAGGCTAACCGTCTTTTGGTTAGACGACGTGGCAATCTCATTTAGTAAAAATATTAAAAAATAAGGAAATAGATTGACATTGAGAGATCCTCACGTCGCATAAGGCGCTCCATAGAATGACGAGGAGTGTCGCTGGCGACGGGAGGGGTCAGGATTTTACAAATTATTGGGTTTCTCAGATAGCAATAAAATTGGAGGTTATATATGGAACGCAGTCTTTCCGCATCAGCAGAAAAGTTGGGAGCCTTTCTTTTCCCTTATCGAGGTATGATTTGGGGAATTACAGGGCTTCTGGTTTTTCTTTTTGCACAAGTAAAAACCACTTTTTTCATATCCGGTTTATTGACCCTCGCTATTGGAGAAATTTTCCGAATTTGGGGTGTTGGTTACATAAAAAATTACCGTGGTCCAATGTTTGAGGTTGCTGAACTCACTACAGCCGGTCCCTATGCCTTTGTCCGGAATCCACTCTATCTTGCTAATGGAATCATTGGAACTGGAATATCGCTTTTTTCTGGTTATATTTTTATGATTCCTTTGTTCTTTTTACTTTTTCTTCTTCTTTATCACCCAATCATATGCGCCGAAGAACAATTCCTCGCCAATAAATTTAAGGAAGAGTACATCAATTACTATCAAAAAGTACCACGATACTTACCAATATTTCGTCCTTATCCTCACCCTTTAGGGAGCTTTTCCTGGAATGTTATATTAATAAAAGAAATCCACACAATAACAACCTTATTAATCATATCAGTTTTATTTTACTTGAGAGGGTATGGGTTTTTAAGGATTCTCGACCGGCTTTTCCTGGGATTTTAAATCCACAAAGAGCTTGATATTTTTTACAATAATACCAGTTTGTCTTTCTATCTTTTCTCGAACCTTGTTCTGAACCATCGATGACAAATCTGGTACTGATGTATCTGATTTGACTTGAAGGTGAAGAAGGATTTGAGCTTCATTGCCTGCTTTGGTTATTTCAGGTTCAACGCTCACAACCTCATCAACATTACGCAATGCTTCTTTGGTTAAGGCTTTTAATGAATTGAAGGATATTTTAATTTCTCCCTCGGGCGTTTCGTAAACTATCGAGTTATCCATTTTTGGGAGTAGGAAACGGAGCAAAGCACATGCCAAAAATACGAATAAAACGGCCACCAATATTCCCAATATTTTAAAGAAAATATTTTGGGTAAAGAAAAGATAAAAAGATAAAAGCCATTGCTGGATAGTAATGAGAGATATCACATTGAAAATCATGACCACTACAAAAAACGCCACCAGTAAGGATATTATTGCTAAAATCAGGGCAAATAATTTTCCCCAAAACACTCTATACACCTCCCTTGCCTTTCTATCAATATTTATTATACCTTAAAACCAAGTGAGTGATAAATAAGCAGTTCACACTTTAACGGGCAAAATAAATGCCTCTCTGCCGTAAATAATTATCTTTTGTAGGGGCTTGGTTTTTTATGCCCGTAGATTTTCAGAATAGACCCTCATGCTGCTTTCGCAGCACCAGATGAGGATGAAAATACCTATTTAATCCGTCTTTATGAGGAGTAAAGCGACCTGGCAATCTCATTACTCTGTCATTCTGAGGAGCGTATTATGCGACGTAAGAATCCCATCTTTTAAAGTATTTGTAAAGAATAAAAAAACTTAAAAGGATGAGATCCTCACGCCCTCAAAAACGAGGGCTCAGGATGACGACTTTTTAAATATTAATTAGTGTATTTTCAGAATAGATAACAATAAAAATAGCTATTTAGCAATGAATTTCCCCCTTTAGAAAAGGGGGTGAGGGGGATTTGAGTTGTTACTACTCCGTCATTGCGAGGAACGAAGTGACGTGGCAATCTCATTTAGCTAATTCGTTATTCTGAGGAGTCCGGTGTTTTTTTGCCAAATATTATAAGAATCTCATTCATTCCGATTCCACAATTTCTAATTCCTACAAATAATAAAAGATGAATCATGAGATTGCCACGACCTCAAAAAATCAGGTCTCGCAATGACGACTCAAAGTTCCTTCTCCCTTAATGGGAGAAGGTAAGGATGAGGGTGAGAGTCTGGATTGAAATCCAAGTTTGGTATTTTTAAAATTATGACATGAAGGCAATATCCAATTTCCCCCTCACCTTAATCCTCTCCCACCAGGGGAGAGGAAAATAAAAAAGTAATGGAATTAGGCTGAGATGAAGGCGAATTCGACATGCCATGGCATGTCGTTACATTAAAAATTTTTTTTGGGGGATTGATTCAATATGCTTGTAGGCTTTTATATCAGATTCATGTTCGGTGAGGTTTTTCTAATCACAATATTTTCTGATAAATACAGATATCGACCCATTTACTAAATTTATATCCAGCTTCGGGCAGAATCCCACGACAAACAAAGCCTAGTTTTTCATGAAGCTTTATACTGGGAATATTCACCCTGGCAATGGTAGCTATTATGGAATGGTATTTTAAGGCTTGTGCTTCACTGACCAGACCATGAAGCAGGTCATATCCAATTCCTCTTTGCCGATATCCCTGGCGGACATAAATTGAATCGGAAACAGTATATTGATAACCTTCCCTTTCCGAATAAGGAGAAAGACTCGCCCAAGCAACTATTGATTCATCTTCCTCAGCAATAAGAAGAGGGTATTTTTCTCCATGTTTTTCAAACCATTTCTTCTGGTCATCAAGCGACCTTGGATAGAGATGAAAAGTCGAGAAAGTGTTAACTACAGCCTCGTTATAAATTTCAGTTATCCCGGGAAGGTCATCAACCCGGGCATTTCGTATGATTATCGTTTTTTTGTCCATATCGCAGAATATTGTATTCTTTTTTTTAAAAAAAATACAATGCCAATCGTCTAAATCCTGTATTTTTTCTTTTTTTCTGTGTCCTCTTATAGCCTGAGATATAACTTTCCCCTATAATATATTCATGATCCCATATATAAAAGGAGGAAAAAATGAAAAAAACTTCTGTTATTTCATTAGTTTTAATTTCAATGATTTTCCTTTTTTCTCTTACGGCTTTGGCTCAGAACGAAGAAGAATTACTTCAATCAGCCCTCAGCTCTTATCAAGCCGGCGACCTCAACGCATCACAGGAAGCCCTTGAAAAAGCCCGCTTGTTGCTCTGGAATGAAGCTCCGATGAAAATGGTCAACCCGGTTTTTACCGATGGGGAGGCCCAAAGTTACGGCTATTATACCAAAAGGCTCTCCAACTTCTTTGCCGCTGATGAAAGCTTATTTGTTTATGTTGAACCAAAAAATTATACTATCCGTGAAGAGGGTGGAGCTTTCCATATTTATTTCACCGTAGATTTTAACGTTTATGGCACCGAAGGTAACTTCATTGGTGGTCAGGAAGCTTTTTCTGATTTCCGCTATGTAACCTCCAGCCCGGTTTTTGAGGTCTTTTTAGTCACCACACTTGACTTCGACCTTGAACCGGGAGACTATATCGTAGAAATCATTTGTCGTGATAAATTTTCCGATAAAAAAGCCAGTTTTAACCTGCCTTTCAAGAAGTGAATTGTATGTAGCATCATTCTATAGCACAGCGACATGCCATGGCATGTCGAATTCCAGTATTTCATTCTTATCTGGTTTCATAAAGTGTTATGAAGGTCTATCTTTTAAAAATTTCATTATTTTACCTGAATAAATTATTTTCTCTTGAAACTTTCCTTTCTCCCTTTCGTAGTATATAATTGAATCACTTGTGGGGAAGGACGTGAGCAACTCAAGTAACCCTGAGGTCGACAGGGAAGGGTAAGAAGCGAATTATCAGCACTTATTTGCCCGTTTGGTGTTAGGATCGTCTGGTAAGCCGGGTGGAGCGAAACTTAGGAAAGCTCCTCCGCCTCAACCGAGGAGAAGGCTTATTCCGAGAGGTTTCCCAATATTTCGTTACTTCGAAATACAAATTTGAAGGAGGTTTTCAAACCAAATGAAAAAGAATTTATGGATTCTTTTAGCACTTGCAGCTTTAATCGCCATGTTTGTCATCGCCGGTTGTGCGCCGAAACCAACCCCAACCCCAACTCCAACTCCAACCACACAACCAACCACACCACCAACCGATGCCGATTGCCCGAAAGTAGTCAGCACTGATGTATACACAACTTATGATGCTACAGGGTGTGATAGCGGTTGTACCGCCTGTGGAACTTGTTCTAATCCTGATCCATGTGCTGCATGCAATGGAGAAACAGTAACTGGTAATGTTTATTCAAACTGTTGGTGCGAAATCGGTGAAGAAGGTGTAGTGCCAACATGTGATGCAAGTACTGGTACTTTCAAGATCGTTATCACTTTTGACGAAAACATCGACCCATTAGCAAGTTCATGTGTTTACAATCCTTCTAACTGGACAATCAAAGTTAAAAATTCAGGACGTCTTGTAAGTGAACTTATTGCATCTCCATATAATGTTGAAGTTGATGGCAATAAAATCATCGTAGATGCTTCTGTTCTTGAATGTGGAACAAGAGAAATTCCTGATTGGTGCAATACTTGTGAACCAGTAGTATTTGATTATTACTTCTGTGGTTTAATTTGCAACCTTGAAGAAGCTGCTTGCTACGCAAATACTGTTAATGGTCTAAGAACAGCAGCTCCGTACGGCTTAGTTGCGGCTCCAACCGTTGCAGATGAAATTGTTTGGGAACTCAGTGGTGGCTGTGTTGTCAGTGACGAACTTGGAAATTGGTGCTGTGGTTTCAGCGGTTCGGATTGCTGTGTAGAACCGATCTGTGAAACCTGTGAACCTTGCCCAATCGGATCATCTGCTTGCTTGTAAGGTTTGCTTAGCTTTTTATCAAAAAAACCTGGGTTTTGAAACCCAGGTTTTTTTTATTCATTAAACTTTTAAGTTCGTACTTTCATTTTGTTTCATTTTTGCTCCTGATTAATTAAGAGCCATTTTCTAAAACAATCATAAAATATTGGAGTAATTTTTATGAACGTCCAAATCAAAATATTTTTATGTCTTCTGTTTTTTTCTTTTTTAATTTTAATTCCCGGTTGTGAATTGCCCTTTTTATCTCAACCAACCACAACCCCACCTATTACTCCAACACCTGAAACTATAGCCCCACAAACAATTGACATCGATTGTCCCGAAATACAATCCACAACAGCTATGGCTATTTATAGTCCTGATTATGACGCCAATCTCATGGTATTCATAAACTTTGATGAAGAAATCGATGAAACCAGCAGTGGCTGCATTTTCAATCCGTGTAATTGGAAAGTAAGCATCCCCTATCCAGATGGTGAAGTCTTTGGTGATGTGGCTAAAGTCGTATTAGAGGGTAAAAAAATAATTCTATTTGTTAATATCTCCCATTCGGAAAGTTATCCAATACAATGGCGATTGTCTAATCTATGTGCTATTTCTGATGTCTATTCTAACTGGTGTTGTGGGTATAGTGATATAACCTGTGATATTATTTATCCTCCTTCTTGTCCAACTTCTTCAACATCCTGTCCTTTGTACTAATTTAATAAACATGGTTAAAAGCAAAGAAGAGAATAATACTAAGAAAGAGTGGGGAAAAATTAAATTTTTGTTTTAAAAAACAAAAAAGCCAAGACCAATAAAAGAGCAAAACAACTCTTTTATTGCAATGGATATCCACAAAAAAGCAAGCTCTTTATTAAAATAACCAGTAAAAATCTCATTCACGGAGGGTCAATTATGAGCATAAAAATTTATGAAAAAAAATGCTATTTTACTTCAATCATGGGCTTTCTTTTAATACTTTTTCTTATTCCCGGCTGTACTTCATTTGTTCCGACAACTGATGGAGGCTTGATTACCCAGGTCATCAAACAGTACTTCCAGGCGATCAATAATGTCGATCGAGAAAATGCATTGAGTTGCACGATTCCTAATGAAGCAGCTTATGAAGCAACAAATATGTTCTTTGATAACAAAGTCCCCATAGCTGAACAAAAAAATACTCAATATGTATATTCTTATGAAATAAAATCCATAACCATAAACGGTGATTCGGCAAAGGTTAATTTGAATTATTCATTCCGATTGATCGGGTTTGACGAAATGTCTTCACCAACCTTTAATGGTGAATTTGCTCTCAAGAAAATTAATGAAATCTGGCTACTTGATACAGCTCCGTTAGCCAGTTAAATCTTTTATCAAGATTATATTTAACCTCCGATTATAGATTTTTTTCAAGTACGTTTGTTTATCTCAGTTTTTTTACATGCTATAATTTTTTCCATGCTGAACATTGAAGCTATAAACCAATGAGTGGAAAGCCGAAGAGTCGTTTACGTCGAGTCGTCAAAGCGGTCATAACAATGATCTGCATCTTAATCGGTTCATTCTTTCTGGTTAAAATCCTTCCTTTTAATTCGGTTTTTTCTCCTTTTTTTCGCGTTTATTCTAAAGTCTACACCAAACTAATTGAACCCTTGATTGAAGATTCCGAGCGGATTCTCATTTTTGCCCCTCATCCCGATGATGAAACTTTAAGCTGTGGGGGAACCATTCAAAAAGCACTCTCTCAAGGGAAAACCGTAAAGGTGGTTTTTGTTACTTCGGGAGATAGCTTTGGTAATGATTATGAAATGATCCATACATCCAAAGATTCTCCTAAAGGTGTGACCCTTGGTTACCTCCGTCAAAAAGAAGCCTTAGAAGCAACTGCAATTTTGGGGTTAGCGAAAGAAAACGTCATTTTTTTAGGGTATCCTGATCGCGGTTTAGAGAGAATGTGGTGGATTTATCGAGATTATGAACATAGTTTCCGTTCGCCCTATACTCAAACCGACAAATCGCCCTATTTATCAAGTTATACCCTTTCAGCATCTTACTGTGGTGATCAGGTCATAAGTGACATACAGGATATTTTGGAAACCTTCCAGCCTCAAACTATTTATCTTCCTCACGCTTCGGACCTCCATACTGATCATCGGGCTAATTATAATTTCGTTAAGGAAGCTTTTGAGCGTCTACGGCAAAAAGGTTCCAGCTGGATTGATGATGCCAAAATCTATCTCTATCTGGTCCATTTCGGCCGAATGAAATGGCCTCCACTCTGGGGGTATGCACCTCATCTCCGGCTTTACCCTCCTTCTCAATTAATGTCAACTCGCCAATGGACTGGTTTTGAACTAACTCAGGAAGAAATCAGTAGCAAAAAGAAGGCTCTTGATCAATATCAGAGCCAAAAGGAAATTAGAGAATCTCTTCTGGCCTTTGTCAAAATCAATGAGGTTTATGCTATCGATACTGATTATTATCTACCTCAAAATGGAAAGGCAACAATTTTAGATGAAAGAGGCGAGTTTGCTCTCCCCAAACTGGTTGGAGGTGGAGATATCAAACAAATGGAGGTTGTCCGAAAAGAGAATAGTATCGTTCTCAAACTTCATTATGACTCTGGTATACCGCTACGGGTTCGGTATCGTTTTTTCTTGATCGGGTACAGTGAGGGTGAGGTAGTTTTTCGAGAAAGTTATATGCTCTTTGACAAAAAACGCCCAGTTCGTATTCAAGGTGATTATCTATCCTCTTTGCCAATAGTCACCAATGGGAGAGGGTGGGTGGCTTTAACCTTCGATTTCGATCACCGTCCTTTCCCGGAATCTCTTTTCCTCTGTGCCGAATCGTCTATCCCCACCAATTTAATGCTTGACCGCCTCCCCTGGAGCATGGTCATCATGGAGAATGTGGAATAAAAACCGATGAGGGATACTTTTTTCAGTCATTCTGAGGAGCGTAGTGTGCGACGTGAGAATCTCATCCTTTATAATATTTATGAAGAATAAAAAAACCTTAAAAGATGAGATCCTCACGCGGGAAAACACCGCTCAGGATGACGGAGAAGGCTTGTGAGATTGCCACGTCACTCCATTTTTCGCCATGATGTAAAAATATTCCTTCCTTAAGAACTTTATAGCTTTTCCTTCTCCCCCTCAGTCTTTCTTGATGGGAGAAGGTGAGGATGAGGGTGAATTTTTCTGTTTATTGCTCACAACTCACTGCCTTTTCAGAAGAGTAATTATGTAATCCCGGTGGGGATGGTGAGTGACTTTCTCAGATACTTCTTGAAATCTGTTATTCTCTCGGAAAATATCATGGATGATTTTTCCAGAAGGATAAAAATGACAGAGGAGAAGGTAACCTCCTGGTCGTAAATGGCGGTAAAACTTTTCCTCCAGTGGCAAGAGAATATTTTTCCCACCCAGGTAATAGAGAATCTCCGAAGCTAAAACCAGGTCAAAGGTTCCATCTATATCCTCTCGAGTGATATCCAGTTTTTGCAGATGAATTTTATCACCAAAGTCTTTGAATCTCTCCTGGGCTCTCAATAAAGCGGTTTCCGAAATATCAACACCAAAAACTTCTTTACCTTTGCTTAAAAGAAGCTGAGTAAATAACCCTTCGCTACATCCTACTTCCCAAATCGTTTGGACATCACTGGGAATTAACTCAAGGGTTTTTTGGTATTTTTCTTTTTCAAATTCGTAGTTTTCATAATTCCATGGATCTGGTTTCTTTTTATAAAGTTCTTCGAAATGTTTTTCATTAAAATAAAGCTGAAGAAAGGGAGTAAGCAGTCTCCATCCTAAATTCTCCAAATTTGATTTGGTACGCCGCAATAGGTCGTTAAATTTCATTTTTTACTTGTTCTTCCTTTCTTCATTCATATGTATTTAAGTAATTTTATATTGCTTATTCTTAAAAATAATCTGGAACGGGAAGATAGAGACGATTTATATCAATATCCTCGTAAGGTTTAACCATCACAGTATCTTTATCATCCTTGTTGGCTTCCAACCTTAAATAATTAATCACCGGCAAAGGCAAATCGAGATGAATATTTTTTCCGAGTTGATAAGCCCAATTATGGAGAAGCGCTAACAAGTCTTTTTTATCAATATTTTTATCCCAAATTATTTCAAAAACCTTAAAATTTTCCTCTCTATCCAATCCATAGAAAATCGCCGATTGACCAATTTCATTCCTCAAGAGAAACCAATCCGCTTTTTTCCCATTATAATTAAACATCGAACTCCACTGGTTCCATTCCTTCATACCCTTCATATAAGCCAAGTTACGGAGGGGAGCAATAGCCTGAAAATCCTGGTAGAAAGATATATATAAATCGAGTATGTTTTCATAAGGTATATTCTGGCAAGTAATAGGGTATTTGCCAGTGGTTGAAGGCTCAATAACTCCCTCATATTTACCTATCTTTTGAAATCCCCATCTTTTATAATATTCAGGAATCTTGGTTACTAAAATAATGAATTCGAAATTTTGGACTTCGGCTTTTTTTAAAGCCTTTTCCATCAGTTGACCAGCCAATCCCTGTCCTCGAAAACTTGGATTAGTCGCAACGTTAGCAATCCCAGCCGCAAGAATCGTTCTTTTACTGTCTATAAAGAGACGAGGAAGGCACCAAAGGGTTGCAATAGTTTGATTTCTATTTTTGATTGAATAAATATTATTGGGGTGGAAAAATGGGTCATATTTAAGGAAGTCATAATAGTATTTTTCATCATCTTGTGGAAAGATCTTTTTTAAGAATTCGGCATTTTCCGAAAAGGTGGTATAGGTTTCACGAATTATTTCCATGCAAAGAACCCTTATTCTTATTTTTTTATACCAATTATACTGTATTAAAGAATTCTATTTTGAAGTTTTTCGTCAATATTTTATTTTGAGGTTTAAAAGATAGACGTTCATGCTACCTAGCTGCACCAAATGAGGATGAAAATAACTATTCAGAAATCAATCTCCCCCTTTAGAAAAGGGGGTTAGGGGGATTTGAGTTTTTTGAGAACCAATCGAATCCCTCTTAATCTCTCTTTAGCCAAAGGGAGAGGAATAAAAAGATTAAGCTCATGAGATTGCCACGTCACTACGTTCCTCGCAATGACGAGTCAGAGTCCCTTCTCCCTTGATGGAAGAAGGTCAGGATGAAGGTAATAATTTTTTACAACTCACTACTCACCACTTACTTCTCACTACATTTACAGAGTAAATATCTCCTTTTTTAAAAATAAATATCAAGATCAAATTGGAATAAATCCACTAAAGTTACTTCTTTTTTATCCGATAAATTGAGTAAGTAAAAATGAACTTTTAGAATGAAAGGGCAAACTCTCCGAAAGGTGAGGGCGCAAAGCTACGAACCTACTGCGTCAAATACGCAATGGTAGTCGGGTTGCCAAGTCTTTTTTGAGTTTAAACTCAAAAGGGTGCGTCACTCTTAAAACCTCTTTTCTTCGGAGAAAGTCCTGAAGGAGGAATAAGTAGTGAAGCGCAATAAAGTATTTTTTATCGCCATCCTCGGACTTCTCCTCATTACTTTCATTTCCGGTTGTACTAATGTACCCATGACACCTTCAGTTGAAAAAGAACTTAACGATGCTTCAGGCGTTTCTGTTATTGAAATCGCCGGAACTTCACTTTCAGCAAGCCCAAGTGTTATAGTCCCGGGAGGAAATATTACTGTCAATTTTACTGGAGCACCAGGGTATTACCGGGATTGGATCGGTCTTTTTAAAGTTGGTTCAAATAATTATTCCCGAATCAGCTATCAATATTTAAGAGGGCAAAAAAATGGTTCGTTAATTTTCAAGGCTCCAAATACTATCGGTCAGTATGAATTCCGGCTTTTTAGAAATGGGAGTTATACCAAATTAGCAACCAGTAATCAGGTAGTGGTACAGAATGGTGCTTTAAATCCAACACCGACACCGACGCCATTAGCAGGTTCATCACCAACACCAACACCGACTCCAACACCTCCTAGTACAAACAATAATTCACCACTTTCAGCAAGCCCAAGTGTTATAGTCCCGGGAGGAAATATTACTGTCAATTTTACTGGAGCACCAGGGTATTACCGGGATTGGATCGGTCTTTTTAAAGTTGGTTCAAATAATTATTCCCGAATCAGCTATCAATATTTAAGAGGGCAAAAAAATGGTTCGTTAATTTTCAAGGCTCCAAATACTATCGGTCAGTATGAATTCCGGCTTTTTAGAAATGGGAGTTATACCAAATTAGCAACCAGTAATCAGGTAGTGGTACAGAATGGTGCTTTAAATCCAACACCGACACCGACGCCATTAGCAGGTTCATCACCAACACCAAGCTCACCTATTAATTACCAACTCATTTCCCAGTATAGCTATGGAAAGAATAATGTGGTACGGTGGAGGGATGGGATCATTAAGGTTAAGGATTCCACCAATTACCCTGGAATCAATGTACAGGATGTTTTAAACCAGTGGAACTCAATCATTGGAGGAACTACCACCTTCCAGTTATCAACCGATAGTACCAGTCCAATAACCATTTTTTATGATGCCGCATCAATCACCTCTCAGGGAAATGGGGTTTGGGGTTATGCCACGGTTTGGTGGTCAAATTATCAGCTCATTAAAGCAGAGGTTCGAATCCTTCCTGAAGGAAATTGGTACGGATATCCAATCAAGCCGAAATATGAGCTCTATCTTCATGAGTTAGGGCATGTAGTCGGTTTTGCTGGTCATACTAATGATGGAAGCGTCATGGATGCCATTGCCAATGGAAGCACGACAATTTCTTCAACTACCCGGTCGGTTATAAATGGACTTTATAATCTGCCCATAGGTTATGCCTTGGCTAAATCACCTTATAATAATGTACCCAAAGATGGAATGATGGTTATTCCTTTGGTGAATCGTTAAAATATTACTCTTGTTTATTTAAATTTGAGGCCTCCCAAAATTTGGGAGGCCTTTTTTATTTCACTTCTTCTTCATTCTCTCCTAAAGGGGCGATGGAAAAGTTTCCCCTTTAGCAAAGGGGGATGAAGAGGGATTTGAATTCCATACCGTTCCGTCATTGCGAGGAGCGTCCTATGCGACGTGGCAATCTCATTTACTGGAATCAGTGAGCCGTGAGAAGTGAGATGTGAGTCGAATAAAAGAAAAAACAATTGATGATAAAAACAACAATCCGGTGTTTCTTTTCCTAAAAACATAAAGATTTCAAACTTAAAAATAATTTGGAAATAAAAAGAATTAAAAAGATGAGATCCTCACGCCCTCGAAATGCGAGGTCTCAGGATGACAAAAGGCTATAATTCCTTCTCCCTTGATGGGAGAAGGTCAAGATGAGGGTGGTTATTTTAACAATTCACCATTCACCATTCACAACTCACTTCTCATTGTATTTACAGGGTAAAATATAAGGAAAAAAGCTGTGTAGGAGAGAGTAAAATACCTCTGCTAACCTTTTAATTTATTTATAATGTTATAATAACCAAGAAGATCAATAATTAATTTTTTAGAAAGGGGTGTTTTTTGTTGCCAAAGCTTTATGAATACGAGTTAGGGAAAGCTGCCGATATTTTAGTGAATGAGTTATTTAAACTCAAAGAAGATGAAACTTTTGTTATCACCGCTGACACCGAGAGCGATTCCCGGGTTGTTGATGCGACTGCTCGAGCTGCTTTTGCCGCTGGTGCCAAGCCCATGGTTGTCTGGACGCCATCTCCTCTGGGGGTTGGAAAAGCAGCTGATCCAATGCTGCCCCAGAAAGCCCTTACCGCTGTTTTAAAAGAAGCTGATGCCTGGGCAGAATTTAATAATCAATGGCTTTTGTATTCTACTCCTTACGATATTGCTGTCCAAGAAAACCCTCAACTACGTCATATGTGCTTAGTGGGAATGAATGTTGACATGATGATCCGATGCATCGGTCGTGTCGACTATCCGACGTTAAAAGAATTAGAGGAAAAGCTGGCTGAAAAAACTCGTAAAGCCAAAAAAGTGAGAATGACTACACCTGCCGGTGAAGATGTATCTTTCGAAAACGACTCTAACCATCCGGTTAATTGTGAGCTAGGGTATGCCGATACTCCCGGTTCTCACATGATGTCAGGTCAAGTCGCCTGGACTCCAAAACTGGAAACTATCAATGGCATAATCGTATTTGATGGGTCAGTAGTTCCACCCTTAGGCTTACTCAAACAGCCGATTCACTTACATATTGAAAAGGGAGTTATCGTGAAAGTCGAGGGGGGAAGCCAAGCCGCTGAATATGAAGCTTGGATGAAAAGCTTTAATCACCCTCGTATGAACGCCTTAGCCCATGTCTGTTATGGGTTTAATCCGGGTGCTAAGTTGACCGGAGACATTTTAGAAGATGAACGAGTTTGGGGCTGTACTGAATGGGGAATTGGAAACATTGGAGCGATATTGCTTCCGCCAAATGGTATTCCAGCACCATCTCATTCCGATGGGATCTGTCTCAACACTTCAGTTTGGTTAGATGGAACACTTATTATTGACAAAGGACAAATTATCGACCCCGAACTGAAATCACTCGCCCAAAAATTGGGCAAAAGCTAAAGTGAGGCAAAATATGAATCTAACTCCTCTTATGAAAGCCGCCATGATAGCCGTTCGTGACTGCATGGGCGCTCAACCGGGTGAGAATGCGCTGGTTGTTACCGATACCGGAAAATTGGCCATTGCCGAAAGCTTTCTATATGCTTTTCATTCCTTAGGAATTGATGCCACTCTGATGGTAATGACACCAAGAGATCATCACGCCCAAGAGCCACCTTCAGAAGTACGGGCAGCTATGCTTTCCAGTGATATTGCTCTCCTGGTCACTACCAAAAGTTTAACCCACACTCATGCCCGAGTTGATGCAACCAACCAGGGAGTTCGAATCGCCAGTTTACCAGGGATTACCGAAGATATTATGACTATAGGAGCCATGACTGCCGATTATCAAAAAATATCTGAATTGAGCTGGAAACTGACTAAACTAATGGAATCAACTCAGGAAGTCGAAATTACCACCGAGCTGGGAACCCACCTGGTAATGAGCTTAAAAGGGAGAAAACCCGGTATCCCTCCCGATGATGGTATCTATCGGGAAAAAGGACGCTGGGGAAATTTACCTGCTGGAGAAGCCTACATAGCACCGGTTGAGGAATCGGTCAATGGGGTAGCGGTTATTGATGGTTCTCAGTCGCCATTAGGATTGTTATCAACCCCCATCCGTATAACCATACAGGACGGTAAGGCCATCAAGTTCGAGGGGGGAACCGAAGCTACCCAATTTGAACGACATCTCCAATCTCTGAATGATCCCAATGCTTACTGGGTTGCAGAACTTGGCATTGGAACCAATGAAAAAGCTCGGGTAACCGGTAATATTTTAGAAGACGAAAAAGCCTTCCGTACCATTCATATTGCCTTTGGAATGAACACCGATATGGGAGGAAAAATCGAATCGAAAACTCACGACGACGGTATTGTCACTAATCCAACGGTTAAATTTGATGGCAAAATCATTATGGAACATGGGAATTTTGTGATATAAAAAAGAATAATAGTTGAGAAATCTTGCCGATTAAGGTATCCTTGAAAATACTTTAACTGAATATTTTGGGAGGGAATTGAATGAAAAATCGTTATACTATCTGGATTTTATCTGTGGTTTTATGTTTTTTTGTTTTTTCAGGTGTTGCATTAGCTGCTTCAACTTCTGAAAAAACCATTCGTCTGACCAATGCCTGGCCTTGCTATATTGACCCGGCTATTGCTGCTGACTTTGCCAGCTCGGTTTCAGTGGCAAATCTGTATGATACATTGGTGTTTCCGACCCATGATGGAGAAGTCGTGCCTCATTTAGCTGAATCATGGACAATCTCTGAAGATGGTTTGACCTATGTTTTCAAATTACGATCAGGAGTAAAATTTCATGATGGCAGTGAGCTGAAGGCTGAAGATGTTAAATTTTCCATGGATCGATTACTAGCAATTGGGCAAGGTTATAGCTATATCTTCAAACCGGTTATCGACAGTGTCGAAGCCAATGATGATTACACCGTGACCTTTAAGCTTAAAAAGACTTTTGGTCCCTTTTTATACTCACTCGTTCGTCTCTATGTGCTGAATAAGGACTTGACCATGGCTCATATTGAACAAAATGATGAATTCGGCGAATTAGGAGACTATGGGAAAAGATGGCTTCTCACCAACGATGCTGGTTCTGGACCTTATCAGGTTCAAGAAATGAAGTTAGAAGAATACCTTCATGCTGTTCGTTTTGCCGACTATTGGAAACCTTTTGACCCGAATGCCCCAGATTCATTCAGAAATATTGGAACTACCGAAACTGCAACCGTTCGAACGCTGATTCAAAAAAGAGAGCTGGAAATCTCCGATTTCCGACAACCAGCGGAATTTTACGACAATGTTGCTAAAGTAGACGGTATTAATGTAGCCAAGCTTTTTGGTGGAAGCACTCTCTTTACCATGATGCACACCAAGAAAGCCCCGACTGATGATGTGCATTTTAGAAAAGCTCTTGCCTATTCAATAGACTATGATGCGATTGCCAATCACATTTTCCCCGGTTCACATCAGTGTCAAGGTCCGGTTTCCTTTATTCTTCCTGGCCACAACCCCAATGTTTTCCAATACAAGCGTGACCTGGAAAAAGCCAAAGAAGAATTAGCTCTTTCCCCTTATGCTGATAAACTCGATGAATATCCCGTCGACTTAGTATGGTGTGCTGAAGTTCCTGATGAAGAAAAAGTTGCTCTTCTTATTCAAGCCAATGCAGCTGATATTGGAATTCAGGTCAATGTTATAAAAGATCCTTGGATGAAGATTATCGAAGAAGTTGCCACTCCAGAAACCACTGCAACTATGTATCTCATTTTTGTTTCGCCGCATTATGCCGAAGCCGGATCAATGATCCAATCAAAATACCATTCCTCCTCCAGCGGGACTTGGGAACAATCCGAATGGCTTCAAGACGAACAACTGGATAGCATGATTGAAGATGCCATTGATACCATCGATAAAGATGCCCGTTTTGAGAAGTACGGCAAAATTCAAGAATACCTTGTTGACCTGTGCCCTTCTCTTTTCTTGATCGACCAACCAGAAAACTATGCCTATCAAGATGCTTATGTAGACTGGGTTCCTGCTGATCGAGCTGAACGCGGAGAAAAAGTCAACCCAGTTATGGGTTACAATCAGTATATGCTCGATATAAAAGTGTATCCGGATAAACGTGACGAATTAGTGAAGTAAGAAAAAATCGAGAGGGATTTGAAAGAATTAGAAAAAATCGAATCCCTCTCGCTCTCCTTTTATCCAAAGGGAGAGGAAATAATGAAAAAAGATGAGATCCAAACGCCCTCAAAAAGCGAGGGCTCAGGATGACACCTTTATTAATCGTTCCGATTTTTTCAGGATAGTTAACGAGTCGTAATTGCATTCTCCTGGGTTGGAGAAAACTGAAATTTGGGAGTACCTATTTTAGTGATTATTGGTTTCATTACTGATCGCCGTTGCTCATCATTCATCATTGTCTTTAAAGGATAAAAGGAAAGGGTAGAACCAGGGTATGAATTTTTCACGCTTTCTCACTCGACGCTTGGGATATTCAATATTTGTTCTCATCGGGTTATCGATAGTGGTCTTTATCATAGCTCGAATGGTACCAGGAGATCCTGCCCGGGCAGCTCTTGGACCTCGAGCCTCTCAGGAGGCAGTTGACAAACTTCGAGATAAACTTCATCTTGATGAATCGTTAGTTGTTCAATATGCTTATTGGATAAAATCAGTTTTTCAGGGTGATTTGGGTGAATCTTTGTTAACACGACGTCCGGTCATCGAAGATATTAAAGAATTTTTACCCGCCACTCTTGAATTGGCTCTTTTTTCCGGATTATTTATGGCTTTTTTTGGAATCCTCTTAGGAATACTCTCAGCACGACACAGTAATACTTGGATTGATAATCTAATAAGGATTTTTGCTTATATTGGGATAGCAACTCCTGCATTTGTCGTTGCTATTATCCTTTTGCTGGTCTTTGGTATGTATTACCAGGTATTTCCTACCATTGGCAGGCTCAGCCAGTGGGTTGATGCCCCGACTAAAATTACCGGTTTAATAACCCTTGACAGTTTGCTCACCGGAAATCTAACTGCTTTTTTTGATGCCTTAAAACATTTAATGCTTCCCGCTTTTAGCCTTGCTTTGGGAGGAATGTTTCAAGAAGCTCGCATCACTCGTTCCAGCATGCTGGAAAACTCAAAAAAAGACTATGTCTCAGCTGCCCGTTCCTATGGTATCCCGGAAAGAACGGTAATTTTTAAATACCTTTTCAAACCATCCATTATCCCAACCGTTTCTATCCTAGGCTTAGATTTTGCATCATTAATGGGAAATGCTTTTTTAGTAGAACTTCTTTTTAACTGGCCAGGTATTTCCCGTTATGGGATTAATGTTATGCTTCGCAAAGATGTCGATGCCATAATCGCGGTAATTATGGTCTTGGGAATTGTTTTCACTCTTATCAACATTATTGTCGATATTATTGTTGCCTATCTCGATCCACGAATCCGATTAGTTGAAAGAGGAGATTAATTGCCATGATTCTATCCAAAAAAAATCCCAAAAGAACCAAAAGCGGTAAAGCTTGGTATAAATTCTCTCGAAATCCCCTCTCGGTTGTGGGTTTAGTGATTGTCCTTTTTGTAATTTTTAGCGCTTTGCTTGCTCCCTGGGTAACTCCCTATCCGGCTCATTCTGGAAAGTATGTAAATTATGAGGAAGCCAATCTTTCCCCATCGGCTCATCACCTATTTGGTACCGATGTTTTTGGACGTGATGTTTTTACCCGAACCATTTATGCCTTTCGCTCATCATTGATTATGGGGATTGTTGTTCTCATGATTGTTGTACCAATTGGAGTCACTTTAGGGCTTTTGGCTGGATATTTCAAAGAAACTTGGATTGATATCTTCATAATGAGAATAACCGACATATTTCTTTCAGTACCTCCTCTGATTCTCGCCCTAGCTATTACATCAGTCCTTAAACCCAATTTAACTAATGCTATGTTAGCCGTTTCAGTAATGTGGTGGCCATGGTATACCCGTTTGGTTTATGGAATGGCTACGTCTTTACGGAATGAATATTTCGTTCAATCAGCAGAGTTGTTAGGGGCGAGCAAGTTTCATGTTCTTTTTAAAGAAATACTCCCCAATTGCCTTTCAACTATTTTAACTAAAATGACCCTCGATATGGGTTGGGTTATTCTTATCGGGGCATCATTATCATTTGTTGGATTAGGAGAGCAAGCCCCTAAAGCCGCTCTGGGATCCATGGTTGCCGATGGAGCAAAATATCTTCCCGAATATTGGTGGATCTCGGTTTTTCCAGGTTTAGCAATCATGCTGATTGTTTTAGGATTCAACCTCCTTGGTGACGGCATCAGCGATTTATTTTCTATGGAGGAAGCCTAAATATGTCTCAACTTATTCTTGATATCAAAAATCTAACTGTTAACTTCCGTGTTTATGGTGGATATTTAAAAGTCTTGAACGAAGTTAATTTTTCCGTTGCACAAGGAGAGAAAGTAGGCCTGGTTGGTGAAACCGGTTGTGGAAAAACCACCACCATGAAAACCGTCATGGGTATCCTTCCTCAGCCTCCAGGAAAAATAGTCCAGGGCGAAATTTTTTTCCATGGAAAAAACGTTCTTACCATGAAAAAATCCGAGGTCGAAAAAATGCGTCAAACTGGTATATCAATGATATTTCAAGACCCAACCGCTGCCCTCAATCCGGTTTTTACCATCGGACAACAACTTCATGATGTAGTGCAACATTCTCAGTCAAGCGATGATGGTCAATCTCGACTTTCTGCCCATCAAGTCTCGGTGCGAGCTCTCCAAGACGTTTCTCTCCCTGACCCAAAACGGATATTAGACAATTATCCCTTACAATTAAGTGGCGGAATGCGGCAACGAGTCTGTATTGCTCTTGCTATTGCCAGATCAAAACAATTACTTATCGCCGATGAACCTGGTACCTCCTTAGATGTAACCATTCAAGACCAGATTTTAAGGTTGCTTAACCAAATTGCCGCAGAGAAACAAATGGCAATCATTTTAATTTCCCATTCCCTTGGAGTTATTCGTGAATGGACGAATCAGGTTTATGTTATGTATGCTGGATCAATTGTTGAAGAATCAACAACTGAAGAGTTATTTTCCCATCCCCTCCATCCTTATACTCAAGCATTAATGGATTGCGTCCCCAGGTTAACCGGCGGAGGAACCGCCGAGGGCATACCGGGGAGAATTCCCGATTATTTTAATCCTCCGACCGGTTGTCGTTTTCATCCTCGTTGTCCCCGTGCCTTTGCTTTGTGCTCGGAAAAAAAACCTGCTCTATATCGCGTCAACGATACTCATCAAGTGGCATGTTATTTATACCAGGAGGCAAACCAGTGAACGCCGTACTCGAAGTAAAAAAACTAAAAAAATATTTCTCAACGACTAAAGGAATTGTAAAAGCAGTCAATGATGTCAGTTTTAATATCACACCAGGAGAAACTCTCGGACTGGTTGGGGAATCAGGCTCAGGAAAAAGCACGGTTGCCTATACTGTTATGGGACTCTATCAACCAAGTGGTGGACAGATTCTTTTCCAAGGGCAAGATATTGCCCTTTCCCACCACAAAAGAAAACGGGTTTTAAAAAAAGAACTTCAAATCGTTTTTCAGGACCCGGGATCTTCACTTAACCCAAGGCAAACCATAGAAAACATTTTAACCCTGCCTATCCGTCTTCATGATATGGATTATAAAAAAGGAATTGCTGAAAAAGTGCAAGAAATTTTGTCCTTGGTGGAACTTCCGGTCGAATATATGGAAAAATATCCCCGTTCCCTTGGGGGTGGAGAAAAACAGATGGTGGCTATTGCCAGAGCTCTTGCAACCAATCCTTCGCTCATTGTTTTAGATGAGCCAACTTCCGCTCTGGACGTATCAATTCAGGCAAAAATCATCCATAAACTTATCGAAATCCAACAAGAAAAAAACTTGGGGTATCTATTCATTACTCATGATTTAAGCTTAATGAGAAATATTGCTCATCGCGTCGCCATCATGTACCTGGGTCGTATTGTTGAAATAGCACCAGCTCAGCAGTTTTTTGAAACTCCCTACCATCCTTATACCCGAATGTTAATATCCTCAATTCCGGTAGTATCCTCAGAAGAAGAAAAATTAAAACCTGGAAAAATTCCTTCTACTGGGGAAATACCAAGTCCAGTAAATATGCCCGCTGGTTGTGTATTTCATCCCCGTTGCGCGAATCGGATGCCGATTTGCGATCAAGAGGAACCAACCGATTTTGAGATAAAACCAGGCCACTGGGTAAAATGCCATCTCTGGTCTCCAAAGAAATAATTGATTTCTATTCATAAAATCAATGAAAATTTTTAACTAAATACCGTAAAGATGGAACAACTCTACGGTATAATGATAAGAAGAAATATGAAGGAGTGATTGCTATGAAGATGGCTTCCGTTTTATGTATAAGCATATTGTTATTGGCGTTGGTTTTTCCAGCATATGGCCAAGACCAGGTAGCATCACCTTTGGCAAAAGACTTGGAAAATATGGAACAAATACTTTATGGTATTCCAAAAACTGGGAGTGTATTAATCCGTACCGAAAATCTTGAAAGAGATTTAATTGGAGATACTCTGTCAGGAACTCTAATGGAAAGAATAAATACTCTGAAAACCTTTATTTTAACCGGTACACCTGAAGAACCTTCTTTAGATTTCAAACTCAAATCCATTCGACTTTCTCTCAATACCGCTGACCAGAAAACTGGAATTTTAACCGCTCAACTCGACGAATTTGAACAGCTCATTTTTGGCGTTCCTAGTGCTGAACCGATTGGTGTCCGAGTAGATAAACTTTACAGAACCGTAGTAAATCCTTCTTATTCAACAAATTTCCAAGTTACCGTTCCTGCTGAATCTTTAGTTAAAGTAAGCATCCAAGCAAATTTGAATTCAGAAAAAAATAACCTTGGTGACCCAGTTCCTTATGTTTTAGCTGAAGATTTTATTGTCAATGATATTCTCATCGCTCCAGCCGGTACCGAAGGAGAAGGATGGATCAGCAAAATTCGCCGTAAAGGAAACTTTGGAAGGTCTGGCATGATTCAGATTGATTTTGGCTCAATCACTAGTCTTGATGGAACTCCTATTCTTCTCTCCTTAGGCGATAAATCCATTCAAGAAAATAAAGCATTTGCGTATGCAATTGGGACCAGTATTGTCGGTCTGGTCGCCCTTGGCCCAATCGGAGCCGTGGCTGGATTTTTAATCAATGGAGAACCAGCTAAAGTAGAACCAGGTAGCCAACTTTTTGTTGAAACCGCTCAGGAATTGGTCGTATCCGGTCCAATTGCTTCTGCGGTTCCATACCAAACTTATGAAGATCAAAACTATTCAACAACCGGAATCGATACTTACCAACCCTCTTATAATTATGAGGACCAAAATATCCCGGAAGTAGAAATTGAGGTTAAGCCTGTTGAAAGTTGGGATTATGAGGAAGATATCGAAGGGACAGTTGATGTCACCAGCATTGCCACACCAATTCCAATCCAACCAACACAACCTTCACCCACTTCTGGAATAGATATCGAAATCAAACCTTACCAGGAAGGAGATTTTTAGATAATGAATAAAAAAAATCTTATCCTCTTGCTCCTCATTCCTTGTATTTTGGTTTTATCGGTTAGTTTTGCATTATGGGCAAAATCCGATTCCGATAAAATTTATTCTCAAATCGAAAAAAAATGGACGAATAGCCAAACCATCGGGGATGTTTTCTCAGTTAAAGCAGTATTTTGGAATCCTGAATTGGTTCAAGCTTGGGTAGCTAAATATGGAGCAGAAAACCTCCTTTCTATAGATGAACAAACAGCTTATCATCGGGATTTTATCCAAAGAGAGCGCTTTCAACGGTATTTAGTTTTTGATGTAACCATCGAGAAACTTAAGGGACCTGCTCTTTTCCCCTTAAATTTTACTAAAAACACTTATCTAATCGATGATAAAGGCAATAAATATTATCCTCTTGAGTTTCCTCGAGAATTTGATGATAAAATTTTTGATAAAGTTTCAGGGAAAATGTATTTCAGCCGAATAGGAAAAGACGATCAACCAATAGTCGGACCCGAGACCAAAAAAATTACTCTTCGTTTCTCCCATTTATCAATCGAACCTTCCTATGTCGCTCAAGAAATAGAGCTCACCTGGAAAGATCCTTATGTTCCTCCTGATTATACCCAGGCGAGTTGGCAACCAGAGTTGGAAGAGGAAATCCTCCGTTTGCAAGAAAGAGTCATTCTATTGGAAGCAAATAAGAAAGAGCTGATCGAAAATCAAAAATTGATTGAATCAGAAATCGAAAATGTAAAAAATAAAATAGAGGAGCTTCAATTGAACATAAAACAATGAAGCAACTTCATCTCTTTATTATAAAAGCGATGAAAAATCTCGTATTGTTCGCTTTTTTTTTGATATTATTCTCTATCGCTTTAACAACGAACATCGAAGCAAAAGAAGGCATCCGCATCAATGCCGACACGCTTCTTTATGACGATGTTGGTTCACAAGTTGAGGCTGTTGGAAATGTCCAACTATCATGGAAGAATGTTTCTTTCGCAACCAATCAGCTGCTTTTCCGATTTGATACTTCAGAAGCTTTTGTTCCAGGTTTTATTAAAGCTCGTTTTGGTGATTATCAAATCAGTGCAGAAAAAATGTACTACAACTTTCAAACCAGAAATGGTTGGTTTGAAAGTGCTGAATTGGTGTATGAATTAAACGAAGGAGGAAAACTTTTCTTTCGTGGTTCAAAGATCGAATACCAAAAGGGGAAATGGGCGGGTTTGGATTTATTGGTTACTGGATGCCCGCATTCGCCTCCCTTATACAGTGTTCGCGCCAAAGAAGTTTTAATCTATCCTCAAGATCGGATTCTAATTAGCGGGTTAGGATTCTACATCAAAGAAAACAGGATTATTCAACTTCCTGCATATTCACGGCTTCTTAACAATCACGGTGGGAATTTTATCCCGAGTTTGGGTTACCAAAGAAAAAGAGGGCTCTTTGTTGAGGGAAACTATGAATATCTCTTTTCAGAAAATTTATTATTCCAAGCTAATCTGTATTATTCAACCCGACAAAGCAGTCGGATAAGTGGTGATATAACCCTCCAGTATTCCTATATAGAAGCACGAATATTTATTGATCTTTGGCAAAATGAAAAATCTACCTTTGGGGGGTATGCTCATTATCAAAAAAATGGATTATCTCTCTGGATGTTAGGTATTGAAAACGAACGATTTAATGATGAAATCATCAGTCGTCTGCCCCAATTCATTGCTTCTTACCGCACCGAATCTGAAAGTGGATTTTTTATTGAAGCGAATCTTAGCTATGGGAAATTTTCTCAGGGAGACATAAATACTTGGCGAAATGATATTTTTTTAAGTGCTGGATTGGAAAAAAAGAGCTTTGGGGGGGAAATTTTCTATCAAAATATTAACCTTTCCACACTTGATGATGCAATTGCCTGGGGAGGAAAGGTTTGGGCGGAAAAAGAATTTTCTTCTCGCTTTAGCGCAGGAATATATTATGAATACACTCAAGTTAACGGAGAAACTTATTTTTTCTTTGATCCCAAAGATACCAATATTTTTGGTTTAGAGTTGGTTTATGGCGATCTTGATCAAACTTATCTTCGACTTCGAGGAGAGTACGATCTAAATATTGGAAGCGTCGGTGATATTATCGCCGGTATTGGATTGGGGAGCAAAGAATTTTCTGTAGGGATGGAAACTATTTATTCTTTTCCCAACCAAAGCTGGGAAGAACGTCGTTATTACGTTCGAAAACAGTTAGAAGAATGTATTGATATTGAAGCTTCCTACTGGGAATCTGACCAAACCTTTTTTGTTAGTGTTAATCTGGCTGGGCTTGATCAGAAAAAACACATCGAGAGCTTGTTTGAGAAACAAGAAGAGTACGATCTCTTTAACCTTGACCGTGAGAATTAAAAAACGATAAATCAATTGATAACTATTGAACCATCGAAGAATCGGAACGATAATGAGTTCCCAATGAGATTGGATTTCTTAAAGCTCCTTCGACAACCAACAAACTGGCATCAATACTATTTTCAAATTCAAGAAGAGGGCCAGATGCGCCTAATTGATTTTTCAATTGAACTGCCTGTTGTTTTAAACCATTGAGTACTTCCAAGGCATACTTTAATCCCAATTGATTCCGAATGAGTCCAGCGAATTTCCACATGGTATCTTGAATAATTTTCCGCATACTCTCTAAAATCGCCTCAGACGGAGGATTTCCGTATGCATACTCAAATGGAATTATTCGGGGTTGTTCCTTTGGAGCAGGGTTTTTTATAATATCGTGAGAAGCTCGGAAAGCAAAGGTTAATCCTTCTAAAAGACTTGTAGAAGCCAAGCGATTGGCACCATGCACACCAGTGCAAGCCACTTCACCTATAGCATAGAGACGCTTGATCGAGGTATGACCAAAACTATCGGTAAGTACCCCCCCACAGCAAAAATGTGCTCCTGGCGCTACTGGTATTGGTTCTTGGGTAATATCGATTCCTCGATATAAACACTCTTCATAGATAGTCGGGAAAATTGCCTTTATTTTTTCCGGTGAAATCGCATGACAAAGGTCAAGAAATACACAGTGGGCATTCTGGTTGAGCATTTCTTCGAAGATCGCTCGGGAAACCACATCACGAGGCGCTAAACTCCCCAAATGATGGTACTTATGCATAAAAGCTTTGCCCTCATGGTTAATTAGCTCAGCTCCCTCGCCTCGAACCGTTTCGGAAATGAGAAAAGTCTGGGAATGTTCTGGGCTATATAGAAGAGTAGGGTGGAATTGAACATATTCCATATTTTGGAGAATAGCTCCGGCTCGATGGGCCAAGGCGTAGCCATCACCGGTATTCCAAGGTCCTCCGGTTGAATATTGATAGAGAGAGTTTAAACCACCAGTAGCAAAAATTGTAGCCCGAGCAAAAAAGGGTGTAATAGTCCCTTTACGAAGGTCCAGTAAATAAACACCGAGACACTCCGGAGCTTCATAACGTGATTGGGGTGAGAGCTGGTAGCGGTTGGAAAGAATCAAACCAACAGCTTGGGTGTTTTTTTTAACCTCAATCAGATGCTCCTTGAGGATTCCTTCATGAAGAGCTTTTTGAATAACTCTACCGGTACAGTCCTTAACATGAAGAACCCGCCGTCGGGAATGCGCTGCTTCTTGGAAAAGATCCCATTCTCCCTGTTCATCTTTCTCAAATGGAACCCGAAGTTTTTGAATAAATAACCTTTTAACCAGTGAAGGACCAATCTTGGCTAATACTTTCGCACTTTTTTCTAAAGCACTTCCATCTGAAGCATTAAGAATATCTTGTTTGAGAGTTTTCCAAGAATCGTTTTTACCTCGATATACAATCCCTCCCTGGGCTTTTTCGGTGTTGGTTTCTTCAAGAGATTGACCTTTACTGACCAATAAAACTCGTTGAGATTTTTCCGCCAGAAAAAGGGCGGCACTACTTCCAGCAATTCCATTTCCGATAATCAAAGCATCATAGTACATCTGCGACTTCTTCTACCTCCAAATTCAAGTCCAACCAAATGGCATGATGGGTAATATATCCAGTAGAAATGATATCAACTCCTTGTTCTGCAATTTCCCTTACTGTTTCTAAATTTACACCTCCTGAAGCCTCAACAATCGACCTTTTATCGATCATCTTAACTGCTTCCCTAATTTGTTTAGTATTCATATTATCCAGCATAATAACATCAGCTTTTTCTTCGATTGCCTCACTCACTTGCTTCAAATTTTCGCATTCCACCACGATTCGTGCTGTAAAGGGGATTGCTGGCCTTACTCTTTGAATGGCATTCTTCACCGATCCACAAATCGAAATATGGTTGTCTTTGATAAGAGCACAATCATATAAACCAAGTCGGTGATTAACCCCACCCCCACAACGGACTGCATACTTTTCAAAAATTCTTAAACCAGGGCTGGTCTTTCTTGTATCAGCTATTTTTACTGGTAGACCTTTAACCACTTCAACAAACTCTCGGGTTTTTGTAGCAATTCCACACAGTCTTTGTAACAGATTAAGCGCAACCCTTTCTCCCATCAATATTGCCCGGGTTTGCCCAACAACTTCCATAACACAGTCACCATTTTTAAATGCTTCACCTTCTTCAATATGAATCTTTTCTTTCACTTGAGGGTCTATGAGATTAAAAAGGCGAATTGCGAAGGGACCGCCTGACATTATTCCTTTTTCTCTGGCAATAATTCTTGCCCGCACTGGTTTTAAGCTTAGGTCTCCCAAACCTTGAGTAGTGATATCATCAAAACCTAAATCTTCTTCTAAAAAGATTTGTAACCTTCGATCGACATCCCATGGAACCAAACCTCGCACTCGTTCATCATCCTTCCCGTCTTAAAAAATAAATTCTATTTATTTTATCACGTATTGCCTACTCTTTCTTTCCTTTCATTCATGAATGTGATTTTTTCATTCCGGTGTAGATTTGCTCCTTAGAAGTCATTTATCTTCAACAATTCCCCAAAAGAGATAAACGGTTATCCTTTGGTTGGCTCCTGATGTTCCAAATCGGTTTTTTAAAAAACTGTTGTAATCATTAAAATAGTTGGTATTTTTTAAATTCTTAAACATTTCTTGAGGATGATACCTATCCAGTGGAACGACTTTTTTCTTTATACCAATCGCTTGAATAGTGTAAATATCTTCCATTGATAAAACAAGATCGGATCGAGCCAAAGTTTCGCTCTGAAAAAGTGTTAAATTAATATAATACGGGGTTTTCCAGAGATATCCTTCCAATATTTCTCCTTCTTAACTTTTTGACAAATTCCATCCCATTTGATTTCCTATGGTAGCTATTTGTTGCATAGTTTTTTGACCAGGAGGGATTACCATCAAATAGTAATCGTTCATAATATCTGCAAAATCAGGAATAATTTTGAGATTTTCTGGAATGGATAGAAAACATTTCAAAATTTTCCCCTCACTTATAGAGATTTTATAAGCTTTCTAATGTGCTCTTGCCAACGCTGTAATTATTGTACTATATTATTGAAAAGGCTGAGAATAAGTTATTTAACTTATCTGAGCAGACCCCTTGCTTTTTTGAAAGAATTCTTAGAGATAAAGCTATGAATAACCTAAAAGTTGCGATTATTCAGATTCAAACAGGTCCAGATAAATCATCGAATTTGTTAAAAACTGCCGAGCTTTTTGCTTCAATTGAGAAAAGCCGAGTAAGTTTGGTACTCCTTCCGGAAATGTTTCAATGTCCTTACAATCTGGAATCATTCTCAATTTTCGCTGAAGATATCCCTACTGGCGAAACAAGTCTCTTTTTATCGAATCTCGCTCGTGAATATGGAACTTTCTTGGTTGGCGGTTCAATACCGGAAAAAAAAGGAAATCGCTATTATAATACTTCTATTGTTTACAACCCCTGCGGAGAGATCATAGGTATTTATAGGAAAACTCATCTTTTCGATGTTGACTTTGAAAATCTTCATTTTCAAGAATCAGCAGTTCTCAACCCTGGAAATACCCCTCTATTAATTGATACTCCTTGGGGAAAAATTGGAATTTTAATTTGTTACGATCTGCGTTTTCCAGAGCTTATTCGTCTTTATGCCTTGCGGGGGGCATTTATGGTTGCAGTTCCTGCTGCCTTCAACCCGATTACCGGACCTCTGCATTGGGAGGTTCTCTTCCGGGCACGGGCAATAGATAATCAAGTTTATCTTTTAGGTGCATCACCAGCTCCATACCCAAATGCATTTTATCAAGCTTATGGCCATAGCCTTATTGTGGATCCAATGGGCAGAGTACTAGAACAGCTTGGAAATGAAGAAGCAATAATAATAAAAGATATTGACCTATCTTTGGTTGATCTAACCCGTCAACGGCTTCCCTTGTTAAAGCATCGCCGACTTGATCTATACGCAATAAATCCTGATGAAAAATTAGGTAATTCATTAAAAGATCAAAAAGGGGAGGCAATTTAAATAATCACCTCAGGAATCAATTCCCTTCTTTAGCAAAAAGAACAGGGAGTCTTAGTAGGAGGAGTATAATAGGAAAAGATGAAATCCTCACGAACTCATAAGACAAATTCTCAGGATGACAAATGCTTTAATCATCTCTCGTCACTGTATTTATGGTTTAGAATATGCTAAACTAAAAGAAATTATTTATTTAGAATTTCTTAATTTATATGGGGGAACAGAAATGGCTGGAGATATTAACTATTTTTTTGGCATTGGAAATCTCACGCGTGACCCTGATCTTCGCTATACTCCCCAGGGGACACCTGTATGTCGATTTGATATAGCTATGAATCGTTCTTATCAAAATAAAAATGGCCAACAAACGAAAGATACCACTTTCCTACGAATAACAGCTTGGAGTAAGCTCGGTGAAAATTGTGCACGTTTTCTTCATAAAGGGAGCAGAGTAGCTGTGGTTGGTGAACTTCTCGCTAATAATTGGGAAGATCGAAATGGGATAAAACGCACTTCATATGAAATCCGTGCAATGAACGTACAATTTCTTTCCCCCCCTCAAAAAGCTAACGAAGAAATTCGGGGAATCGGTGAGGACTTTTCGTCTGAAGCCGAGATTGAACCTTTTAGCTTTGACTCCCAGAATATGGAAAATGCCTTAGGAGAGTTAGAAGATATTTCTCCGGAAGGAAACAACGATGTTGCGCCATTCTAACTTTTTACATATATGGTTTTTTTTCCTTCTATTTTGCTTGGTTTTTTCTCAACCCGCCTATTCTAAAATGACCGTTGAATATCAAGGACAGGTCTATTCCCTTGAACTCCCTACTATAAAAGTCAATGGGAGTGATTATATCTCTGTTGAAAATCTTTTCAAACAAATAGGAGGGGTAGAATATTATTCTCCCATTATGAAAAAAGTCAATTTATTTTTTGGAGGAAAAAATTGGGTTTTATCGCTTGACAAAGGAACAGCCATAGCTGAAAGCGGCGAAGAAATTCCCTTGGGACGTTCGATAGTCATTCAAGAAAATTCTGTTTATGTTTCGCCTCAATTTCTTAATCAGCTCTTTGGAATTTCTGTTGATACCAGCTCAACTGCCACAACCCAGGTCCCCTCACCAACAATAACACCTCCAACTGTCTCACCAGTTACTCTTCCTGCTGGAAGTGCATCACTTCTTAACGTTCGATCGCATCCCTACGGTGATGAAAATCGCTCAAGAGTGACTTTTGATTTTGGGAACAACTTACCAACCCATTCCATGCAGACCGACCAAGCCAACAACCGAATTATTCTAACTTTTAACAATGTCACTCTAGCCCCAGGAACACCTGGAACGTATTCTCTAAACGATACTCGAGTAGATAGAGTTGTGCTCAATAAAAAAGACAGTGGCATCGAAGCTATCATTTATTTAAAGACTCCAGCCTCAATCCAAAAAAACCAATTGGGCGGGGAGAATCCTCGTATTTATTTAGATATAACGGCTTCAACTTTATTAACCTCTCCCGATGTAACGGTTGTTCCCGTAAGTCCATCTCCAGCAATACAACCCACTACAACGCCAGCGCTTACGGCTACTCCTACACCTGTTGTTCCTACACCTACAACCAAACCACCAGTTCAACCGACGACGTCTGCAATACCTTACGACAAAATTAACCCAAGAGTAATTGTTATCGATCCTGGTCACGGTGGGAAAGATCCCGGTTGTGTGGCAAATGGATACCAGGAAAAAAACATTGTCCTCCAGGTGTGCAAAAAACTGAAAGATGCTCTCATTCAGCAAGGCTATGAAGTATATTTGACCCGTGAAGGTGATACTTACCCTGGTCTAAAGGAACGCTCTGCTGTTGCTAACAATAAACAACCAGTTGTTTTGTTAAGCATTCATGCCAATGCTGCACCGAATAAAAAAGCCACTGGGGTTGAAGTTTTTGTGGGTAGCGCACAGATTCAAGGCGAAGGAGCTGCAGATGTTGCTAGTCGGGAAAATCAACGCTTTATTTCTGAAGGATATACTGAAGAACAAAATGGAAAAATTAACTCCACCATTCTTGATTCTTATTATTTAGGAAGTCGCTTCGTGAGCATGAAACTCGGTTCTTTAATCGAAAATAATATTGTCAAAGAGACCAGCCAAGTTTCAAGAGGGCTCAAAGAAGCACCCCTTATTCTTCTTAAAGGAATGTATTTCCCCTCGTGTTTGATTGAAATCGGCTTTTTGAGCAATCCCACTGAAGCAAAGAATTTGGCGAATGAAGCCTTTCAGAATAAGCTCGTACGAGGAATAGTAGTTGGAATTAAACAATTTATGTTAAGCTCTGAATTAAAAAAATTTCTTGAGGAATAAAACCGGATGAAAAGAAGAAAAAAAAGATTCGCTTTTCTTCAACCAATACTATATATCCTTATCGGAATGGCAGTTTTTTTTGCAATTGTCTATGCTGGTGAATACTTGATCCCTGGAGGAAAAAAGAATACAAGGACCTCTGATGATTCGGGCTTTCTCTCTGCTGGACAAGCCCCTTCAGCAATCAGCGATTCAGCCGTAGAAGTCGTTCTGTACTATACCGATGAGGAGTTTAGCGGTTTGATTGAAGAAAAAAGACTAATCGAAAAAAGTCATAATATGCTTGAGTCGGTTCTTCAAGAATTATTAAGAGGGCCTAGGCTTTCGTCTCATTTTAGTCCATTTCCTGAATCAACGCGATTAAACGGTGTTTTCACCGAAAGCGGTATTGTTTATGTTGACCTCAGTCATGAAATGAAAGACGGACAATCGGGCGGGACCACCCAAGAACTTCTCAGTATTTTTAGTATTGTTGATACTTTAACATCACTTCCCGATGTTAAACGCATTAAATTATTAATCGATGGAAAAGAAGAAACCACTCTTTGCGGACACATTGATATATCAGAGCCATTGGAAAGGGATGAAAAACTCATTGCAGAAATTCAATAGTTTTCAAGATTTGAACTCTTTTTTAAAAAAAGAACGTGATGATACTCATATAAGAAACGATGGTCGAAATTACGATGAGATTCGTTCTCTCATGATTACCAGAAATTATCTTAGAGCAGCTGAAGGCTCAGTTCTAATTGAGGAAGGTAACAATCGCATTGTCTGTTCGGCAACAATAGAAGATAAAGTCCCTCTCTTTCTGCGAGGATCCAATCAAGGATGGATTACTGCCGAGTATGCTATGATTCCTCGAGCTACATCGACAAGAAATGTTCGTGAATCTATCAAAGGCCGAGTTGGAGGCCGCACCCATGAAATCCAACGGCTTATTGGTCGTGCCCTTCGTTCAGTAATGAATATGGACCTTATTGGTGAACGAACTATTCTTTTAGATTGTGATGTTATTCAAGCTGACGGAGGAACCCGCACCCTGGCAATTAATGGATCTTTCATTGCCTTGGTTGATGCTCTTTGGAACTATGTAGATCGTGGCCTTCTTCAACCAGGAAACCTATTAAAAGATTATTTGGCTGCGGTTAGTGTGGGAGTAGTCAACGGCAAAGATCTCCTCGACCTTAATTTTGAAGAGGATTCAATGGCTCAGGTCGATATGAATGTTGTAATGACCGGAAAGGGTCAGTTTGTTGAAATTCAGGGTACTGCTGAGGGAGACCCCTTTAGCCAAGAAACCCTGAACCGGCTTCTTGCCTTAGCCCAAAAGGGAATCAAAGACATTATTGCCATACAAAAAAAGGTTTTGTTAGAAAGAGGCCTTCCTTGAAACTCTCCTCCCGGTTGGTTTATATTCTTTCTAAAAATCCGGGAAAAATCAAAGAAATCAACACCATTTTATCTCCTTATTCTATTAGCATTAGAAGCCTGTACCAAGATTATTCTCCTATGGAAGTCGTCGAAAACGGATCGAGTTATGCTGAAAATGCCCTTTTAAAAGCCCGTTGTGGTTTTGAAATCAGTAGAAATCTTTGCATTGGGGAAGATTCTGGTTTAGAAATTGATGCTCTCGATGGGGCTCCTGGCCTTTTTTCGGCCCGTTTTGGTGGAGAAACCTTAAATCCAAAAGAAAAAAATAAACAAATCCTTGAGCTTCTTAAAGAAGTACCTCAAGAAAAAAGATCAGCTTGTTTTGTCTGTATAGTCGCCTTAGTAGGGGAAAATAGTGAAAAAATTTTTGAAGGTCGTTGTCCGGGTTTTATTTCTCCGGAAAGCCGTGGAAGCTCTGGTTTTGGCTATGACCCCATCTTTATACTCCCCTCCTATCAGAAAACTTTTGCCGAGTTAGGTGAAAATATAAAAAACCGCTTTAGTCACCGAGCAATTGCTTTTCGCCAGCTTGCAGAATATCTTCTGTCTGAAATGTAAGGTAAAGCCTGCCTCTATCCTGAAAATAAACTAGCGCTAAAAAATGCCGCCATCCTGGATTTTCACCCTCATCCTCACCTTTTCCCATCAAGAAAGACTGAGGGGGAGAGGGGGCGATGGGGTGAGGGGGAGAAGGAAAAGCTATAAAGTTCTTAAGGAAGGAATATTTTACATCATTGCGAGGAACGAAGTGACGTGGCAATCTCACAAGCCTTCTCCGTCATCCTGAGGCTTCGTATTTCGAAGCCGTGAGGATCTCATCTGACACCACCAGCGTCATCCTGAGCGGTGCTTTCCCGCGTGAGGATCTCATCTGACACCACCAGCGTCATCCTGAGCGGTGCTTTCCCGCGTGAGGATCTCATCTGACACCACCAGCGTCATCCTGAGCGGTGCTTTCCCGCGTGAGGATCTCATCCTTTATAATTTGTTGGATTGATGAATTGTGGAACTGTGGAATCGGAAAGGATGAGATTCTCACGTCGTCCGGTAGAAAACATCGGACTCCTCAGAATGACAAACTGGGTGGCAGAGATTGCCACGTCGTCCAACCAAAAAACGGTTGACCTCCTCGCAATGACGGAGCAGGAAAAACTCAAATCCCCCTTTGCTAAAGGGGGAGGTTGGTTTTTGAGTATATATTTTCATCTTCATCTGGTACCACCAAAGTGTCATGAGGGTCTAACCTGAAAATACCCGGGCACGAAAAATCAAGCCCCTATCAAAGAATTAAAATTGGAGGGGTACAATGTATTGTGCTCTTTCTTTTATTAAGGTAGCGACATGCCATGGCATATGTCGAATCTTGGTTTTCATCCTCATCTGGTGTTGTCATGCAGTATGAAAGCCAATCCTAAAAAAATAAGTTTTCTTTGAATTATTAACCAATTTATCATAATACTGAGTCTCCTCTTTCTCCGGTACGAATTCGGATAGCGTCGATAACTTCGGAAATAAATATCTTTCCATCACCAATCTCACCAGTTCGAGCCGATTGGATGAGAGTCTGAACAATCTTTTCGGTATCATCTTCTTTGCAAATAATTTCAATTTTCCTTTTCGGAAGAAACTCAACTTTGTATTTTTCTCCTCGCCATTGTTGAACAATCCCTCGCTGTTTTCCATGGCCTTCAATTTCTGTAATCATTAACCCAGAATACCCTACATCTTCCAAAGCTTTAATAATTGCTTTTAATTTTTCTGGGCGAATGATGGCTACTATCTTTTTCATGTTATCCATCTCCTTAATAATTTTTACGAATAAGGAATTCTGGGTAAGCATAGTTACCATGCTCCCCAATATCCAAACCTTGTATTTCTTCCTGTAAGCTTACTCGAATTCCTAAAGTTATTTTTAAAACCAACCAAACAACATACGAGATTGTGAAAACGTAAGCCCCAACCGTGAACACTCCGGCTAGTTGCGCTAAAAAAAGCTTTACACCACCACCGTAAAATAAACCATTTGGAGAAGAAAAGCCTCCTATTTTATCTTGAGCAAATAAACCAACTGCCAGTGTTCCAAATATTCCATTTAATAGATGAACCGATAAAGCTCCTACCGGATCGTCCAATTTCAGCCGATCAAAACCTATTACTGATAAAACAACCAAAAGACCCGATATCAATCCAATAATAAGTGAGCTAGAAATACTTACATAAGCACAACCAGCTGTTATTGCCACTAAACCTGCTAAACAACCATTGAGAGTCATCCCTAAATCTGGTTTCCCTAAAATTACCCAAGAGGCTATAGTTGCACTTAAAGTAGCTGTTGCTGCAGCAGTATTGGTAGTCACTGCTATATGGCTAATAGCATTAAAATCAGCGGCCATGGTTGAACCAGGGTTGAAGCCAAACCAACCAAACCAAAGCACAAATGTACCCATGGTTGCGATAGAAAGATTATGCCCAGGAATAGGGGTGATCTTTCCGTTATTTCCATACTTCCCAAAACGAGGGCCTAAAACCATTATTCCAGCCATTGCCGCCCAACCGCCTACGGAATGTACAACTGTTGATCCGGCAAAATCAAGCATTCCTAACTTCTGCAACCATCCTGCTCCCCAAATCCAATGTCCAGTAATTGGATAAATAAAAATAGTCATAATAAATGAAAATAAAATAAAAGAAAGGTATTTAATTCTTTCTGCAACTGCACCAGAAACAATCGTTGCAGCGGTTCCACAAAATACTAATTGGAAAAAAAACTTTGCCAACAATGGTACACTTGCCCAGGAAAGCGCTGAATAAACCCCTAGATAACTCTGGCCAACCGCCGGCGAATTATCTAAACCATTTAGAAAAAACCAACCCTTAAGTCCAACAAAAGCGTTGCCATCTCCAAACATTAAACCCCAACCAAGCATAAGATACCCTAAAGTTGAAACCGCAAAAACAATAAAATTTTTGGAAAGAATATTAACAGTATTTTTCGACCGGTTAAAACCCGATTCTACCATGGCGAATCCCAGATTCATGAAAAATACCAACATTGAAGCAACGATTACCCAAATAGTATCCAGCATAACCTTATAATCCATTCTTAAATCCCCCTGCCGATGTTTAAAATAATAGATAATAGGAAAGTTAAAAATCTCTTCGCTGAGAAAATTTAAGAATAAATACAATCACTGCGGTGTGAGGAAGCTTTTTCTTCCAAGCCTTGAAGAAAAGAAGCTGCTAATCTGGTAACTCAACATTGCGTTACCTTGATTAAATTGAAAAACTAAAAAAGCTCCTCCCACGACATCGTAGGAAGAGCTTCATTGCTATGACAAAATTTCTACCATATTCTATCAATTCATGTCAAGGAGTTGAACGATATAAACAATTTAAAACTAGGAATTTTTTTTCTTTATAAAGGTTTATATCCTCAAGATTCTCAATAAAAAAATATTCAGGTTCTTGACAATTCCCTTTTACTACTATATAAGAGTGAATAAAATCTTTTCAAAGTGAAAAACTGGTTAAACAGATTTTTGTTCTTTCCAACCCGTAATAAAATATCCAGCTTTTATTCACCGAAAAGAATAACTCCAAATGGATTTCGTGGAATCAATATAAATTTTATTTTTGATTCCGATGCCAGTGTGACCCACCACTCGCTAAAAATTTAAACTAAAAATAGGGGGTACACAGTGAAAATATCTCAAAAAGTCAACCAGATTGAGCCATCGGCAACTCTAACGATATCAGCTCGAGCAAAAGCCATGAAGAAAAACGGATTGGATGTCCTATCCTTTAGTGCTGGAGAACCTGATTTTGATACCCCCCAATGTATTAAGGATGCAGCTAAATTAGCTATTGATCAGGGATTTACCAAATATACTCCGACATCAGGAACCCTCGAATTAAAAGAAGCGATTTGTAGTAAATTAAACAAAGAGAATGGTTTATCCTACCATCCTGATGAAGTGATTGTTTCTTGTGGTGCCAAACATTCACTTTTTAATGCTATCCTCACTCTATGTGATGCAGGCGATGAAGTCCTTCTTCCTGTTCCCTATTGGGTAACCTATGTCGAACAAATCCGTTTAGCAGGCGGGAAACCGGTTTTTATTCATTGTGAACCAAAAACACTCCGGATAAGTTGGGAAGATATTCTCAACAAAGTAACTGATAAAACTCGATTATTCATTTTAAATAATCCTTCCAATCCTAGCGGAATAGTCTGGGACATTGAAATCTTGAAAAAAATAGCCGATCTTGCTGTTGAAAAAAATATTATGATTATTTCCGATGAGATTTACGAAAATTTGGTATACGATGGAGCTCAAATAAAAAGCATTGCCTCCTTTTCACCAGAAGTTCAATCGCAAACCATCGTTATTAATGGTGTTTCCAAAACTTTCTCCATGACAGGATGGAGGATTGGTTACGCGGCTGGTCCAAAAGCAGCCATACAATCCATGGGACGTTTACAAGACCACTCTACATCCAATCCAACATCTATTAGCCAAAAGGCTACCCTTGCTGCCTTGCAGTGTGATCAGCAAATCATTCAAAATATGGTAAATGCCTTCAACCAAAGAAGATTACTAATGACGCAACTCTTAAATAAAATTCCTGATGTTACTTTTCCAATTCCTCAAGGTGCATTTTATGTTTTCGCTGACTTTTCTCCTTATATTGGGAAAAAATTTGAGAACCAACGAATAGACACTTCGCTTCAGCTTGCCGAGATCCTTCTAGAAAAAGCACTTATTGCTGCTGTACCTGGCAGCGCTTTTGGAATGGAAGGATATCTACGTTTTTCTTATGCTACTTCTGAGCAAAATATAGAAAAAGGAATGGTTCAACTGAAAAATTTTTTACAAAACATTTCATAAAGGGGGTATCGTTCGACATGCCAAAAATCTTTTTAATTGATGTAACGAATCGTGATGGGGTGCAAACTGCACATTTAGGATTAGCTAAAATAGAAAAAACTATAGTTAATATGTATCTCAATGAGATGGGTGTTACCCAAAGCGAATTTGGTTTCCCAACCACCCATCATGAAACCAATTATTTGAATGCCAATCTTGAATTAGCCGAAATGGGAGTTCTGACTCCTATCCGTTTGAGCGGATGGATGAGGGCAATAAAGGCAGATGTCGAAACGGCATACCAACTCGTCCCAAAGTTAAAATATCTCAACCTATCCATTTCTACATCGGATCAAATGCTTTCCGGAAAATTTCAAGGTCGAATGACTCGTGATGATATTATTCATTCTATGACTGAAGCTGCACAAACTGCAATACAATTAGGTGCTATCGGGGTAGGAGTGAATGCTGAAGATGCCTCCCGAACCGATGTTGAATTTCTTATCGATTTTGCCATAGCTGGAAAAGAAGCCGGGGCTGAGAGATTTCGTTATTGTGACACTCTTGGTTATGATAGCCCTTTTAGTATTTATGATAGAATTCTCAAAATTGCCGAGGCCTCTAAAATGCCTATCGAACTTCATTGTCACAACGATTTGGGAATGGCGGTCGCCAATTCGATTAGTGGAGCCAAAGCAGCAATAGATGCTGAATGTGATGTCTATATTAACACAACTATTAATGGAATAGGAGAGAGAGCTGGCAATGCCGATCTAATTACTGTCATTTTGGCGATTAAATATGCTAACTATTTTGACAATGAGAATTACTCATTTCTTGAAAATGTAAACCTCAAAGCCGCTTGGAAAACTTGTAAATACGCTTCATATGCATTTAAGGTTCCCATCCCAATAACTCAACCAGGAGTTGGGGCTAATGCTTTTGCCCATGCTTCTGGGATCCATGCTGATGGAGTCATCAAAGATCGGAAAAATTATGAACTTTATGATTATGAAGAATTAGGGCGTGGAGAGCCGGAATTGATTGAAACTGGTCGTCAAATTGTTGTAGGTGAATATAGCGGTATTCGTGGTTTTCGCAATGTTTATGATAATTTGGCAGTTGAATTTAAAAACGAGGAAGAAGCGAGGAAGATTCTCGAGCTAACTCGATTTGCTAATGTTGAAAAGCAAAAGCCCTTGGTTGAAGAAGAGTTGTTATTTATAGCCTCCTATCCAGAACAAGCAAGAAAAATTCTCACCCTGGCCCCCTAATAAAACCACTGAGAGCGGGGTTTGAACCTTTAATCCCGCTCAATTTTATTTTTTAACAATTGACTTGTATTTTTCTCTCTATCTTCGTATTATATATCCGTTTGCAAAAATACTATATTTTTTCTCTTAAAAGGAAGGAGTAATCACAATTGTCACTGGTTTCAACGAAATATCTTATTGAATTAGCGGAAAAAAAGGAATTTGCACTTCCTGCTTTTAATTCTCCCCATTTAGAATTCATGACTTGGATATTGGAAGAGGCGGAAGAATTACGTTCACCAGTCATGATTCAGTTCGCTCCGGTAGAACATTATTTTTTAGATATAGCTGCCCTTTCTGAAGCCCTCCATGCCCTTTCTCGAAAATTTTCGGTTCCATTTTCTCTCCATCTTGATCACAGTCATGAAATCAAGGAAGTCATGGATGCTATACTCAATCGCTTTTCTTCGGTCATGATCGATGGGTCAAGACACCCAATTGAGAAAAATATAGAGATTACCAAAAAAGTGGTTGAAATTTCTCACCTTGCCGATGTCATGGTTGAAGGAGAAATTGGCCGAGTAGGGGGCCTGGAAGGAGATGAACAGTGGGAAGTGAATCCGGAATCTGATGATTTCTTCACCCTTCCAGAAGAAGCTGCTTTTTTCGCTAATAAAACTGGTGTTGATATGTTAGCGGTTGCCGTCGGAACCCGTCACGGACTTTATAATGGTATGGTTCCTCGACTCCAATTTGATCGTATACGAGAAATAAAAAAACAAGCGCATATACCCTTAGTCATTCATGGTGGAAGCGGAACTCCCGTTAATCAGCTTCAACAAGCAGTTCACGCTGGCGTGAGAAAAATCAACTTTAGCACTACATTGCGTGTGGCTTTCTTAAAAAGTATTCGTGAGTATACTGATTTGCATCCTGATGAGCTCTTTTTACCTAAAATATTCCGAGATATTTCTCCTAGTCTAAAAGCTGCTGCTCGAGAATGTATGGAATCTTCTCTATCAATCGGGAAGGCATAACATCAGAATAGATTCAGGTACTTGGAAGTGACTTTCAATAAGGATGAAAATGAGTTTCCCCTCGCCCTGTCCCTCTTTTACGGAGGGGCGAGGGGAAAAACCAATTAAAAGAATCAAATAGGGCCTTTCCCCTTGATGGGAAAAGGTGAAGACGAGGGTGGAATTTTTACCATTCACGACTCGCTATTCACTAAATTTTTAGGACGAAATATGCTGATCATCGTTCATAGTCTTTGGGGTTTAACATTAGCAACTCAAACTCATAATATTATTTTTTTGCTTTTAGGAGGGTTAGGAGGGCACATCCTCCTCGATGCAATTCCTCATCGAGACTTGACAACCGTCAGTCAAGTGATAATTGACATTATAATTGCGGCTACTATCTCACTTTTTTGCCTGAAGGTTTTTTCTCTTCCTTTTGTTTTTGTCTGGTCAGTTCTTTTTTCAACTCTTCCAGATGTCGAAGTTGCGTTTCGCTACTATAGTAAATGGAAAGGGGTTTATTTCCCTTCCCATTTACCTTCCTGGCATGGAATTCTTAATTCTCGTCTCGGAATGATAATGAATTTTCTCACCGGCTTGACTCTCTTATTGATCTTCCTCATTAATATCAAAAAAGCCCTCTAATTGGCTTTTACTTTCTTTAAAATGGGTTCTTGTCTCCAGTCTTTTCCTGCTTTGATAAAGGCATCAATATTTTCAAAAGGAACATCCTGAGGAAGATCGCATCCTGTGCTGAGAACAAAGGGTGGATGGTTTTTCGTATTCTCTAAAATTTTCATGGTTTGGATGTAAACCTCGTTGGGGTTGGCAGTAAGCATTTCTATGGGGCTCAGATTGCCCATTAACATCACTTGTGGCCCAACAATTTCTGCTGCCTTTTTAAGATTAACCATACTGTCTAAACTCAAACCGGTAATACCTGTATCAGCCATTACTTTTAATAAATGGGTACTATCTCCACAAACATGGAGAATAATTTCAATATCATCAAAAATCCCTACCATTTCCCTATATAGACTGGTTAAATTGTGACGGAATTGTTCCGGTCCAAAAATGACTGCTGTTGGTTCTAATACCATAATCATATCGGCACCAGCATCCCGGAGAGCTTGTACATACTTCATTACAACATGGAAAGAAAATTCGACAGTTTCGCGAAACAGCTCAGGTTCAATGAGGCTTTTAAGCGCTAATTCATTAGCTCCAATAAGTAAGCCTGCCAGAGTAAGTGGTCCAATAACATAGGCTCCAACCGGGCAGGGGAATGCGCTCCGCATATGGTGGAGTGTCTCAATAAACACTGAAACTCGACCATCACCTAAAATATCTATTTTACGAAACCCTTTTAAGTCTTCATGGTTTTTTACCGGATGATGTTCAACCGATGGAGTTTCCTCCAAGGGGAAACGGACAGCTAACCCCAGCGCACTTGCTTCAACGGAAAGATCCATCATAAAAAACATAGCATCTGGTTGAAAACGATCATAAAGTCGGCTAAGTGACTGAAATTGGACGATATGATTAAACTGATTCTGTTTAATGGTGGTTTTAGTTAATTGAAGACCTGGATAACCAATTAAAGGAACAATTGGTCGCCTTCCTTGTTCATAAAGCGTTTTGGTTAGCGATGATAGAGAGAAACGCTCCTGCATTCTTTTTGACATCATCTTCACCTCATATATATAATTCAATAAACTATATTTATACTATATACTCGGCTAACGATTTTGTCAACAATTATATAAATTATTTATTTATTATTTAATTTGCTCTATAAAGGCATTTATTATTTTCTCTTTTTTGTTTGGATAAAATATGCCATTTTTCCTATTAGAATATATTTATTAAACATTTATATATATCAATTGAATCAAAAATTCTTTTCCATGTATTTCATAATTTCTGCCAAAACTTTAGCTCGGTTTTCACCGTTTCCCTTCGGGTTATCTTCGTCTAGACATTCCTCCAGGTATTTTTTTAAAATTTCAGTGTGAGAACGACGGAGCAGTGAAATAGTTGCCAATATTTGTTTTAAAATATCAACATGAGCTGCATCGTCATGAATAAGACGAACAACAGCATCGAGTTGCCCTCGCGCATTATTCAATAATTTTAAACTTTTATTAGGTGTGGCTCTTCGTCCTGTCATATTATTTTCACCCAAATTTTCCTTGAACGAGGACCATCAAATTCACAGAAAAATACTCCTTGCCAAGTTCCAAGCATTAAATCGCCCTCCTTTATAATAACCAGCGCTGAAGACCCCATTAAAGAGGCTTTTATGTGTGCTGGAGAATTTCCTTCTCGATGTAAATAATCGAAGCGATCAGGAACCATAACTTTTAGCGTTCTTACAATATCATTCACTACATCAGGGTCGGCACTTTCATTAATGGTTACTCCCGCTGTTGTGTGGGGAATCTGAATAATTGCTATGCCCTCTTTAGTTCCCGAATTTTTTACTACTTCACGTAATAATCTTGTTATGGAAACAAATTCTTCTTGCCTCTGAGTTTGCAGTTGAATTTCGGTAAACACCCTGCTTCTCCTTTCTCTTGCTTTAACTAATTGATGTATCTGCTTTCCATTTAGATTTTTTAAAATTGCTCATACACAAAATACTCACTAAATCAAGGAAAAAAACGAATTAACCAGTTCATTTTCTATTTATAGTTAATGACAAAATTCTTAACAATTTGATCCTCTAATAAGGAATTAAAAAAAAGAAAAACATCTCATGAATTTTAACTTAAAAAATCTGAGAGCCTTCTAAAACCAGTATGGTTTAAGCTTAATGGCATGAATATTAGTTTAACAAATTTTTCTTATCTGACTAACTCTAAAGTATATATTTTGTGTTTTTTGGCAATTGGTTTCTTGGCTTGATTTTAAAAAGACCGAGTTTAAATTTTAAGCAACGGCAAACCAAAACCGACGAGTTCGTTCGGATCAATAATAAACATCGGTTTTCATTCTATCATATCTCAAAATAAGTCAACATGAAATTAATGATGAAAATTGTTTTTTATCAATGTTCCTTCTGTTATACTGAAAAAAGTGATGATTACTGTTCTATTATCCTTGGAGGTGTTTCAATGTCGTCTCCCGTTCTGTTTGTTAGTTTAAGAGCTGATAATGAAAGAAATTCGGTTCTCAAGAAAGTCAAGAAAATGACCGGTCAGCTCCTTGATAAACGCTTAAATTCTGGTGATTTGGTTGCTGTTAAGCTCCATTTTGGAGAAAGAGGAAACCATGGTTTTATCCAACCGGTTTTTTTACGCTATATAGTTGAAGAAGTGAAAGAAAGGGGAGGGAAGCCTTTCCTTACCGATACCAATACTCTTTATACCGGTTTTCGTCATAATGCGGTTGATCACCTGGAAACTGCAACATTTCATGGATTCCATTATGCAACAGTTCCTGCTCCCCTTATCATCGCTGACGGTCTCCGCGGAAGTGATTATTCTGAAATTGAAATTAATCAAAAACTCTTTAAAAAAGTTAAGATTGCTTCGGCAGTCCATGAAGCTGATTTTTTGCTGGTTGTAACCCATGTAAAAGGACATGTTGAAGCCGGATTAGGTGGATCCATCAAGAACATCGGGATGGGTTGTGTTGCTCGTTCCGGAAAGCAGATGCAACATGGAGAAACTTTCATTCCTGATCCCGATCCGCAAAAATGCATTGGGTGTCGGCGCTGTATCACTCATTGTCCAACCCAAGCTCTTTCCCTTGATAAAAATCATAAAGCAAAAGTTCAAAAAGACCTTTGTATTGGTTGTGCTGAATGTGTTGTTTACTGTCCAACTGGTGCCATCGCTATCTCCTGGACATCGTCAGCATCTCTTTTGCAAGAAAGAATGGTTGAGCATGCCTTTGGGGTCTTAAAAGATAAAATGACCAAGTGTCTCTTTATTAATTTTTTAACTGATATTAGCCCCGATTGTGATTGCTGTGATTGGCATGATGCTAGTTTGGTTCCCGATATCGGTATTTTAGGGAGTCATGATTTGGTGGCTATCGATCTGGCTTCAGCCGATCTCATTAACCGCTCGATAGGACTTCGAGATTCATCGCTTAGCCATGCATTTCAAGGTGGTCAGGATAAGTTCCTCGACGTCCACCCTATTGCGAATTGGCGGACTCAGATTGATTATGCTCAGTCTATTGGTTTAGGGAGCACCGATTATTCGTTGAAGGAAGTAAAATAGGGGGGAGTCTCTATGAGATTCCTTTTCGACCTTTTCGAACTGCATAAAAGAATGGTATACCGTTTTATATCTGTAGATTTTCATTTTAGCCTGACGACATTAATCCGTATCTTAAGAAACCTGGTCGGGGCGAGAGGATTTGAACCTCCGGCCCCCTGCGCCCAAGGCAGGTGCGCTAAACCAAACTGCGCTACGCCCCGACAATCATGGATTTCTTGAGTTTTATATAGAGAATTGTTCCCCTGTCTCTATAAAATATTTTCAGAATACCCGTTAAAAAATCACACTTAATAATAGCAAAACAAATAGTAATTTGAATATAAACGTAACCTGCTATTCATTTATTCTTCACGACTAATTTTCATCATGCTTATTGGATAGTGCAATCTTCTCTATCTTTTGATCCGGGAACCATTACCTCAACCGAATGCTCTTGGTGGTCGTCAATCAAGAGAATAAATTGGTCGGGTTGCTCAATACCGTCAACTATCACCCTCATTTCGCCTGAAGAACATATTATGGTGATATGATAAACCGTTTCTCGATACCTATAATGGACTATAAATTGTTTCCAATCTACCGGGAAACAGGGTACAAAGCGAAGTTTATCCGCATCAAGCCTCAACCCTAAGATTGACTCCACTATCAACTGATACATCCAACCTGCTGAACCCGTGTACCACGACCAACCCCCTCGGCCAGCATGAGGTGGGAGCGCATAAACGTCAGCAGCTACCGCATAAGGTTCTACTTTGTATATATTTATTTCATCCTGAGTTTTTCCGTGGTTTATGGGATTGATGATAGAAAATAATTCCCAAGTATGTTGTTGGTCACCCATGGCAGCGAATGCCATAACCACCCAGATTGCTCCATGAGTGTATTGCCCGCCATTTTCCCTCACTCCCGGAACGTACCCTTTTATGTAACCAGGATTTAAATTCGATTTATCAAACGGGGGGTTCAAAAGTTGTATCAGAGCTTGGTCACGGTGAACCAGACGCTGGTTTACCGATTTCATAGCAGTCTGTGACCGCTCAACATCACCCGCTCCAGAGAGAACAGACCAACTTTGTGCAATCGAATCAATCTGGCATTCAAGGCTGTTTGATGAACCAAGCACTGTTCCATCGTCAAAGAATGCACGACGGTACCATTGTCCATCCCAGCCATGTTGTTCGATATTCAAACGTACACGAATCGCCTCGCTCCTACAACGTTCGGCAAAGGAGATGTCGTTATGCCTGCGGGCAACCTCGGCGAACTGAGTGAGCACATCATATAGAAAAAATCCGAGCCAGACGCTTTCACCTTTCCCTTGAATACCTACTAGGTTCATGCCATCGTTCCAATCACCGGAACCAATCAGTGGTAATCCATGTTCACCAAAACGTAAACCTCTCAGGATAGCTCGCACACAATGTTCGTATAGGCTGGCGGTTTCCTCAGATCGTTCGGGCAGATCATAATAGGAATCTTCCTCATCTTTTACTGGGCGGCCTTCGATGAAGGGGAGAGATTCATCCAGCACGCCTATGTCTCCCGTGTTCAAAACATAACGGCTGGTTACCAGTGGTAACCAGAGATAATCGTCTGAACAATGGGTTCGAACACCTCGGCCTGAGGGGGGGTGCCACCAGTGCTGGACATCTCCCTCCCGGAATTGTCGAGCCGCACAACGAAGCAAGTGTTCACGAACCAAACCTGGCTCAGTGTGAATGAGCGCCATCACATCCTGGAGTTGATCACGAAAGCCAAAGGCTCCCCCTGACTGATAATAACCGGTACGCGCCCATAACCGACAAGCTACGGTCTGGTATAAGAGCCAGCCATTAGTCAGGATATTGAGAGCTGGATCAGGCGTATTTACGTTAATTGCTCCCAGAGTGTGATTCCAATACTGCCATACTGATTCGAGTTCGCCTCGTGCAGCGTCAGATTCCCGAAAACGTTGTACTAATTGGCTGGCATCATTGGCATCCTGTCCCATTCCCAATGTGAAGACAAATTCACGCTCTTGTCCGTCTATCAGCTCGAAAGTTACCTGAATAGCAGCACATGGATCCAGTGCAGCTCCCACTTTTCCAGAAAGTCTTTTTCGGTTCATGGCTGCAGGATTTTGATAGGTACCATTCCGTCCCAGAAATTCATTACGATCACAAGTAAATGTCCGAGATGAATCGTCCACACTGAAAAAGGCAACTCGTTCAGCGAACTCGGTATGGTAAGGGTTACGGGCAAAGAGTGCTCCGCTACTGGGATCAACTTCAGTGATCAGATGCATGGTCGTTTTCGTCTTCAGATCTCCCAAAACCCATTCTACAAATCCGGTAGCAGAAAGACGCCGGTTTCGACCTGATTTGTTCCGAATTTTCAACACCGTGAACTTGATTGGTGCATTCAGCGCCACGTAAACCCACATCTCGGAGTGGATGCCTCTTTCAATATGTTCGAAGACACAGTAACCAAAACCATGACGGCTGATATACGGTCTAGTGCCCCGACTGGGAAGTGGTGTGGGTGACCAGAAGCGTCCGCTTTCTTCATCACGAATATACCAGGCTTCTCCACTTGCATCAACCACCGGATCGTTGTGCCAGGGACTGAGCCGAAATTCATGAGCGTTCTCGCCCCAGGTATAGGATGAACCACTTTCGGAAATAACAGTTCCAAAAGTGGGATTTGACAGTACATTCACCCAAGGTGCTGGTGTTAATCGTTTATGCTTGGTGGTAATAATATATTCGCGACCATCGGGAGTGAACCCTCCAAACCCATTGAAGAAGATCAGATCTCGGTGAGGCAATTCAGCCGATGGAGAGGATTTGACGGTAGGTCGTTTCACTCTCGAGAATGGAGGAATGATCGATTCTACAAATCGGTAACGGTTGATTTGCTCTGCCAGTGTCCCACGATCATCGTTGATAATAACGCGAGCAACCGTTTGGAACATGATACGATCTTCATTCGATAATTGGTCGGTGATTCTAACAAAAATACCACCCGGACGATCGGTTAAATTAGCTTCGAGACCGGCAGCAATCAGACCCATGATCTGATCGTGAAGCAGTTGCCGGTAACCAGAGTGATCTTCATTCCAGATCACCAGATCCACTACTAATCCCTTTAATCGCCAATACGCATGGGCTTGGACAAGTTGACGTACCAGTTCAATATGTGCCGGATCTCCAATCCGTACTAGCACAATGGGTAAATCCCCGGATATGGAGTAACCCCACAAACCGGATTGACCGCGGTGATTTTTGCTGAGAATGCTCGGATCGGCACGTAAGGAGGAATTAGCGTAGATTATGGAGCTGGCAAGGTGCCCATAAATTTGAGCGTCGGACTCAGTAGCATTGATTTGCCGCAGAACCACCTGACTATGGGTCCAGGCAAGGTCAAAAGCACGGTCGGCGAGAGACTGGTCCTGGTATTTTTCTACCAAGCTTAAAACTTCATCACGGGTTTCCCCGACTCCAGTTATAATATATATCATTACCGATTCTCCTGGATCGAGCATAATCCCATGCCGGATTGCGACAATCGGGTCGATGACAGAACCCTGGCTATTCGAAAGTGCCGATAAATCGTGCATCGCCGCTGGATCAACGATGGTGTTTCCACGTCCAATAAATCGCATACGATCGGTTTCATAGGATATATCTCCGACTTCTGCCCCATGTACGACCATCAGGTGAAACATCCAGGGAGGATGTTCGTCGGTTGAGCGAGGTCTCCGTGTACATAAAATAGCTTGCTGTGGGTGGTTAATCTCTGTCTGAACAAAAAGATTACTAAATGCCGGGTGCAACTCATCAGCTGCAGCCGACGCGAGAACAACCTCAGCATAACTGGTGACATCGATTGATTTTCGCATCCGGGAACGGTTGGTGATGCGGATTCGTCTCAGCTCGATATCATCCTCCGGTGAAACTGTGATTTCAGTATGGGTTTCGAAAGTTCGATTAAGGCAGCGGAACTCTGCCCGGGCATCAGAAAAAATAACTTCATAATTCTTCGCTCGTTTCAGTGTCGGTTGAAAGGTAGCTGACCAGAAATCTCCACTGGCTACATCACGGATGTAGCAGAACGTACCCCAATTATCGCGGGTGACGTCTTCACGCCAGCGGGTGACGGTTATGTCATTCCAGCGGCTGTAACCGCCACCGGCATTGGTAACCATCACATGGTATCTGCCGTTCGACAACAACTGCACTTCTGGAAATGGTGTATCGGGACTATCAAAAACACGTATCGGTGCTTCCATGCTACTGGAGGTTGCTAATAAATCGGATAAGCCGGTGGTATGGCTATAGACAGCTGAGGCCTTTGGAACACGTTCTTGGAGCAGAAGCATTGTGGCCTGGAACATTGGGTCCGACTCAAATCGCTTCTGCATCGGACGATCGAGGAGTGTATTGGACAGAGAGAGGATACTCATACCCAGATGATGGGTCATGAAGGAACGGACTGCGGTACTTGATTGACCGGGATGTTGACGAGAAGGTGTGTAGTCGATGGCTTCATAAAAACCGAATTTTCCTAAAAACCCTTTGGTAGCGAGCTGCTCGAGGTTCAGACAAGCCTCCTCTGGTGCAACCATTAACGCAAGAATAGATGCATAGGGTGCAATAACCAAATCATCAACGAGACCACGCTTGAGACCCAGACCGGGGACACCAAACGCACGGTACTGATAGTTGAGACGAGCGTCAATTGAATTGTAACATGACTCCGAAATACCCCATGGAACTCCCCGTTTTTTTCCATATTGAATTTGTCTTTCAACGGCTCCCCGGTAGGTTTGGTCGAGTAAGGTGTTTTCATAAGTCGGCATAACCAGGAGCGGCATGAGGTATTCGAACATTGAACCACTCCATGAAACGAGAACCGGTTCTCTTCCGGTGTTAGTAAGAAGGCGTCCCAGAGCGAACCAGCTCTCCTGTGGCAATTGTCCCTGGGCAATTGCCACGAAATTTCCCAATCTGGCTTCAGAAGCCAGCAGATCATAAAAACTCGAATCCTGTCGATGTTCGCTTACACTATACCCAATTGCTAATAAATGCCGGTCCTTGTCGTACAGGAAGTCATATTCCATGTGGGCGAGCTCGCTGGATTGTCGAACCAGACGATCAATACTATTCATTCTTGCCCTAGCACGTTCGCTTGATTCTATTATGAGCCTTTGAAGCTCATCAAGCCATTTACGTTCCTCGAGAGTGTTAATCAAGACGTATTGGTTTTCGATTGCTTTCGAATACTTTGCCGGGAAGCTGGTTAATTCACGAAGTGTTGGGATTTCATTCAAACCAGAAATGTTGCTAAACTTTTTGAATACTGACGGAATCAATATCCAGGGAACAAAATATGTCAACTCATCAAGGAGGTTTCGACATTGACGGACTAAAGCATTTGCCCACCACATTATCTCGTTTTCTGAGTCTATCTCCAAATGATTAATTGCCTCAGTCGCTGATTCCGCCAGTCGATCAATACAATGCCAAGCTGATGTGAGCGTCATGGTTGATAGATCAGACACTGAGGTTAAATTCCCCTTAAATTCTGTAAACTGATGGGAGACCAACTCACCCCCGATGTCCATTAAAACATTGAGCGTGTCATTGAGACCATCTAACCATTGGGTGCTTAGTATCTTATGATCGGGAAGAGTGGATAGGCCTGAACGCAACGTCAATAGATGACCAGCGAGGTTTCCACTATCAACGGTTGAAATATAGAGTGGAGGAAGTGGTTGAAGGGACAGGGTGTCGTACCAGTTATAAAAGTGACCCCGGTAACGTTCCAGGGATTCCATGGTGATGAAAGTGCTTTCTATACGGCCTATGAGTTGCCCAGTCGGAAGATAACCAAAGTCATATGCGGCTAAATTCGCAAGAAGTGCGAGCCCTATGTTGGTTGGTGATGTGCGGTGTGCAACCTCCGCAGTGAGATGCTCCTGATAATTATCTGGCGGTAGCCAATGATCTTCAATACCAACGTAATTTTCGAAAAACGCCCAGGTTTTTCTAGAAAGCTTTCGGAGAAATAAGGTTTGTTTGGTTGTGAGCTGATGTGAGCGGGGAACAAAAGGTTGGCTGATCCACCAGGCAATAATCGGGGAAACAAACCAGAGTGTCAGTATAGGCCCGGCTACTAACAACATAGTTGGCTTAGAAAGCACCAGGTAGGTCGCTATGGCAAAGGCACTGATCGGAGCGACCCACATTTCCCGGTAATGGCTAGTTAGATTTGACGTATTGAGATGTGGATTGCTCGATGGATTCCATTCAAGGAGCTTTTGATGGGTGACCAGCAACCGCCAGGCAGTACGTAAAATCGCATCCAGACTGAAAAAAGCTTCGTATGGTAAAAAAATGAATGTAAATGTTGCCTGGGTGAAGCGTTTAACAGTCAAATAGAAGGTGGAAATGAGATGCTGCAGAAAGAGCACATCCTTTGGTTTTCGGAATATTTCAAAAACCGATGAAACCAAAGACGGAATTAAAAAAATCCCGATAATTGCCAAAGACCAAAACCAGGATAGCGACAAGACTGTCCAGCCAAGAAGGAATAACAGCATCATGGTTGAGGGGATGAGACTGCGACGAAGATTGTCGAGGATTTTCCACCGGGAAAGTCTCGAGAGCGGATTTTTCTCTCGGTGGTTGCCGAAGCTGGGGACGTGTGGCAGCAGCCACGAGGCAATCTGCCAATCGCCACGAATCCAACGATGCCGCCGGCTCACGTCCGAGCTATAGCGTGATGGATATTCTTCATACAACTGCACATCACTTAATAAACCCGCCCGCGCGTAGCAACCTTCTAAGAGGTCGTGGCTCAGAATCCGGTTTTCAGGAAAGCGACCATCGAACACTTGATTGAACACATCGACATCATAGATCCCCTTGCCAATGAATGAGCCTTCACCGAACAAATCTTGGTAAATGTCGGAAACAACACGAGTATAGGGATCAATACCCGGTTCGCTGGAGCAGAATCGCGCATACCATGACCGACTCGAACCAGGCAAACTTGGATCTACCCGCGGTTGAAGAACTCCGTACCCCCTGGTGATAAGCCGTCTTTCTTCATTGTATTGGGCACAATTCAGTGGATGTGTCATAGTACCTACATACTGTCGTGCCGAATCGCGAGGGAGTTGGGTATCAGTGTCAAGGGTAATGACATATTTTATTTTATGTAAGATTTCAATTCTACCAATAATCATTGAGAAACGGTCTTTTGCTCCACCTCGCAGAAACGAGTTCAATGCTATGAGCTTCCCCCGTTTCCGTTCGTAACCCATCCATATCTTTTCAGTAGGATTCCACCGTCGGGGGCGATGGAGAAGGAAAAAGTGACCGCCTTTTGTATCACGATATTTTTCAATCAATGCTTCGATTCCCTGCCGAGCTGCTTGCAGCAACGCTTTATCATCCGGCATGGTTTCCTCTTTTGCGTCAAGAAAATCGGTTAACAGACAAAAGTGAATATTTTGGTCAAAGTTGGCTAAATATCGGACCTCGAGTGCCTCGATGAGATCCTCGATATTGTGGACGCTAGTGAGCATGGTGGGAATAACCACCAGAGTACATGATTCCGGTGGGATTCCTTTCGAAAAATCCATTCGTGGTAATGAATGGGGCTTCACCAGCAAGGAAATTAACCAGTTCGTCAAGGCTATCCCGAGTTGACTGGTGCCCAAGAGAGAGAGAACTCCGGTCAACGAAAGGAGCCAGCCGGTTAGTACATTGGCATGTGTAAGATACAATAAGCACCAGGTAAAAATTCCTGTCATTAGGATGATGGTTCCAAGATAGAAGAATAACGAAAACCGACGGATTATCCGCCCAAAAACTACCGGGAGGGATAAGTGCACTCCCATTATCCGTTCGAGCTGCGGTAACCCCTTATCGATTAAGTAGTACCCAACATGAGCCGTTTGATCGTCTTTATCTTTCTTGGAAGCACCCTTTTGTGCCAGTTGTATTGTTTTGCGCGCCACCTCGCTCTCGGAGCAATGGCTGCTTTTAGCAATCTTCTCCACGACATGACGGTAATGATCGCGGGTGTTAAAGTCCATTTTTCCATAGACTCCACTCGGATCCTCCCACAACACCCGATCTACTATACTCATAGTCTCGACGAACTCGCGCCAGTCCATTGCTCCTAACAATCGTAGAGAACCAATGCTGTTACTCATAGACACCTGGTCAGCGGCTTGTTGTTGATTTTCTGATCGCACTAACAGCTCTATAGTTAACCCAGATTCAGTAAGCCGTTGTTCAATCCAGGTGAGAGGCAATGCGAGAGCGGGGCTTTGGCCTTGCAATCGATGAGTGAATTCCGCGACAAAAGAGCTATCCATCGGTGGGTTCGACCGAGCCATATCTGCGATCACCAGAATTAGATTCTTCGGATCTTTCTCCGAAATCTCCATCATGCGGTCAGCCCAATAATTTGCCAGATCCAGGTTGATCCTACGAGCGCTGATTCGAGCCGCAACTCGTCGTAGATTCTCGATCAAGGTCAGACGAAGCATTATAGGAATTGCCCATAACTCGCCTAAATATAATTCATTAACGGTCTGGTAGGCAGTGACGAAATTAACGAGACTTTCCATGTCTACCCGTCCATCGCCATGTAGGATGATTTCCAAAGCAATATCGTACACCCGAGGAAGCCTAGCCGATGGACCATTGAGCAAGCGTGGTAATTCTTGGCTATATTTTTTGGGTAAATATTTTTTGGCGGTACGAATCTGTTCTTCAATGAGATAGAAATTATCGAGGAGCCATTCCTCGGCGGGAGCAATCCGGGGATTTTTCTTGACCGCTGCTACCAGCAGATTATATGTCTCAATCAGGACCCTTTCATTTTCGGCTAAGCGTTTCAGATGCTGGTCAGGAATTCGTTCTGGACTTATAGTGTGTGAGGCGGCGAGTCTTTTGCCATGCTGTTTCATTTGATCACTGCTGAGTAATTCAGATCGTAATGGCACTTCTTCGCCGATGGTTTTTCTCGTCAGACCTTTATCCAAAAAACGATCCCTTAGACGGCGAAAGGATGACCGGTTTGCTTTATTACCCACCTTCATTTTCAATCTCCTTTTTATAAGGTCATTTCGATTAGCCTGTTTTATTTATATATAAAAATGTCCGTTTATCTAAAAAGTAAACGCGTTGATTAAGGGCTCAAGCCAATCCTTTCTCTACAATAATCTCTAATATATTGCCATTACCCGCTGTTATGGAGTAGATTAACCGTTGGCAAAAGTGGCTGCTCATGAACTGCTTTTTATAAAAGGTGTTGGTACAGTTTCCGTTTTTAACTTTGAAAATATCTTAAAAAATAGGAAGGAAGCCATGGGGGAACTCATTAAACACCGAGGCATGGTTGTTATGAGCAACACCTGCTGGTATATGAGATCTTTAAACCGAATGAGTTCTAAAATCTTGATAATCAGAATGAGATACCTTTCTTTACAAATCACACGATCAAGGGACTAAGTAAAATTATACAATTCTTTTCATCTACTCAGTAATTATTTTCTAAATTGTATCTATATTTCACTCGTTAACAATTAACCATGTATTGAAATCTTCATTTCGTATTTTCGTTTATTGATTAATTCTAAGTGTTCAACTCTATAATTACGGCAATATCTAAAACGAGATATCTTCTCAAAGTTGATTGAACTTTTATACCATGGTAATGAGTATCATTTAAAATGCCAACATTAAATTTTTCATACCTAAAAAACTGAGGAGTGCTATGTTATACCTTCAAATTATCTATTAAAGATTACAAAACTTGAATCATAGTTTCATATCGTTAATCATTTGGAAATTCAATCCCAAAGGATGGTTTTTTAGAAATGAACTTTTTGAAAGAAGTTCTTTTGCAAAACACATCTAGAGATAAGCAAATCGTGAACATACCAATTCTTTATTAAAAAATCCGGCTTTACGAGAACCCAAAACAATAAATTTCTAAATCTTGTTAGTGATTTCATCTGGTAAAACATAAGCATTTTTGTCTGATTTAATGGAGATATGACCCACACCAAAGAACCAAAACCTAATATTCAAATGTTTAGTAAACAAGTGTGGATATTTTCGTCTAAAAGATAGCTTTTGAACCAAAATCATCCAGCAAAACAGCCCTTCTTATCTCAAATTTATTATACTATACACTACTATATGGTTCTTATTCAATTAAATTGTCCCTTGAAAATGAGTTCTGCATGAATAGATACCCGCTGCATTAACCTGCAGGATACTTGAAATAATTTAAATTACACTCCTCCTGAATCTTCCTTTTCCTTTATCTCAATATATTTTAGGACAATGTCTTCGTTGGTTTAAATGGATGAGACGAATTAACTTTTCCCACATTTTTCATCTTTAAACCGGCCAACCATCCTAATGCAATCATCTCAAACCTTAATCCACTCCTACAGTTACCTTAACTAATCAATCTTGATGTCAATAATTCTATGGTTTTATAGATTATGATTTAACATTACTTTCCTAAAACTCTCTTTGTTTAATATCTCTTAGAATGGAGGCTATTTATATGTTAATTCTCAATTAATGACCCTATGAAGGCATTTAATTTGGTTAGCTGAATTATATACTTAGCGTTCGAATATCACGAATCATTTGAAGAGGCTATCATGGATTCGTAAGTTTTGGAGTGTGCAATACGAATAAAAATAAACGTATATTTAGCTCTATGAAGCTGAATAACAAGTGGGGTTCGTGAAGGAGACTTGAACCCCCAACCCCTGGAGCCACAGTCCACAGTCCAGCGCTCTGACCTATTAAGCTTATTCGCTTTATAAAGCCATATTTTAAACTCTTCCTTTTAATAAAAATTTTGAATCCAGCGTTCTTCAGAAAGAGGTTTTTATAAATGGCAAGAGCCATTCAACTCTTAAATACAATAAACTGGAATAAATGTCTCTCAGATTTTACTACAGATAAGAAAATTCAAGGATTACGAGAAAAGAACCATTCGGGATTGTAAATTACATATCAACCTCTTTTTCCAAAGTTACCAAGATGATATTGACGACGAGCTATCACTCTGGGAAAGGGTCAACGAGTATTTCTCAACTTCAGAAATTGCCCCCAGCTCCCCTTAACGTCCAGAGAACCTATTTGATTTCATTCTTCTCTTGCTTGGTAAAAACAGGAGTCCTTTCCAGGAATCCTATTCACTTTTTCTAGAGAAAGGATGAAGGAAAAGATAAAAATCTAACAGAAGAGCTTATCAAAAACTTCTCATCTTGCCTGATAAAAAAACCTTTATCGGTCTTCTCAATTCTTGCTTCATTCTCTTAACTCTAGATGCCGGCATCTGTCCCAAGAAGCCTTACCAATTATTCCCCAACGATATAAACTTTCTCGACATGGAGGCAATGATCAGAAAGAAAATAGCTAAAACCAAAGTCTCTTGGACTGTTGATATTTCTTCCTTAACCGCAAAACTATATCTAAAAATTGTTGAAAGCCCACCATTTTTATTGGAATGAAAGCGAGGAGATAACCAACAAGAGCTTCGAATTTGTTGTATCAAAAGACATAAATAACTCATCAGAGAATAAAATGAACCACAAAGTCATGACAATTGTATCATCCTTAGATATTATTGATCAGAAATTAATCCTTCTGATTTGCTTAAATAATCTTCTTTCTACTTTTCTATTTGTAATTTTATTAACTATAATAGTAGAAATTGGTTTTTATAATATGGGAGGGACTATTTTGAAAAGGTTTAGGATTTGGCTGGAAGTTTTGACCGTACTCGTTTTGATTGTTTTCATCAGTAGCTGTACCAGGGGTTTTCATTCAGGAACTTCATCAACCGGAACAACCGATAACACCTTCACTCTCAAAGGAGTCGTGGTAATCCCAGATAATGAATGTTTCACCGATGTTTGTAATAATTCTTCAATCACTGATGGAGAACCTTTTCCCAATGCCGATATTCTTCTCAAAGGCAATAATGGCCAAATCCTCACCGGCAAAACCAACTGCCAGGGTGAGTACGAGATCTCCGGACTCACCGATGAGGCTTATCTTCTCTATGCTAACCATGGAGAGGTTTGGATCAAGATAGCCATCTCTCCAACTACCAGCGATGGAGGGGAAGCCAACTCTATCACCACCGCTCAGGTGATTCTCTGGGAAGTGGTTGAATCCTTGCAGTCAGGCTTGATCCCCATTAAAGATATATTAATCTCCATTCCCATTGAGACCATTCCTCAAGAGCTCCTCGATACGGTGAAAGTCGTTCTTTCCGACTGTCGAGATGCCCAAAAAGATAGTGTAGTCATCCAACTGGCAAAGAACTATGCCAAAACTCATTTTCATATTCCCATTGCTCCAACACCAACCCCGACACCAACACCAACTCCGACACCAACACCAACACCAACCCCGACACCAACCCCGACTCCGACACCAACGCTGTATACTCTGACCATTAACTATGTCTATCAAGGTGGTGGCGAAGCGGCTCCCAGTCACACGGATACCCTTGCTGAAGGCGCTTCCTATAATGTCACTTCACCAACCATTCCTGGATTCACTCCCGACCAGGCGACGGTTTCCGGTGCTATGCCAGCCAGCGATGTGACCGTCACCGTGACCTACGTCCAGAAGCATACTCTGACAATGGAAGTGAGCCCGCAAGGAGGAGGGACGACCAGCCCCGCAGTGGGTGATCACCTCTATGATGATGGTACTCCTCCAGTCACGATCACTGCCACTCCATTGAATTGTTACAAGTTCGAGAACTGGGCCGGTGATGTGGCTGATCCCAACAGCGCCACGACTACTGTCACCATGGATGGCGATAAAACGGTAACAGCTCATTTCACAGCTAAAAAAGCATACAATGCTACTACTGGTACCGATTACGATACCATCCAGGCGGCTATTGATGCTGCATCAACCGAGGATACCATCATCGTCTGTCCGGGAACCTACCCTGAAAACCTCATAATTAATAATAAAAACATTACCCTTCGAAGCACTGATCCTTCAAACTTGAGTATTGTTGCTGCCACAATTATCGATGGTGGAAATAGTGGTTCTGTCGTTCAGTTTACCGGACGTGATACCTCATCCCTGCAAGGATTTACCATTCAAAATGGATCTGCAAATGATGGTGGAGGTATATATGTTTTCGAAAGTTCTCCCTTTATCGAAAACAACAAAATCATAAATAATACAGCAACTAGCACAGGTGCTGGAATTAGTGTTGAGGGCAATTATCCTTATACCGTCACCACCATTACCGGAAATACTATCACTGGGAACACGGCATTCAATTGGGGGATGATGGGGGGAGGGATTTATGTTGGGAATTATTGCTCTGCCATTATCACTGGAAATACCATCAGCGGGAATAGCACAACAAGCTATTTTGGCGGAGGGATTTGTCTGCTTAATAATGGTAGTCCTGATGAGATCACTACCATTAGAAACAACACAATCACCGGGAACACGGCAGTCTGTGGGGGCGGAATTTACATATTTAATAGGATTTTTATCGTTACCGGTAACACTATAGAATATAACACAGTAGATGGTTCTGGTAGTGGTGGTGGTGGGATTTATGTTAATTCATCTGGGAATGTAAGTGGCAATGAAATCACAAATAACGATATCAGCTACAACGAAGCAAAAAATAGTAACGGCGGCGGGATTAGTATTGCCGGTATGTCATTTGGGGCGACTTATCTCAACGTTTCCGGCAATACTATTAGCTACAACATAGTATCTGGTGATAACAACAGTAACGGTGGTGGAATTGCTGTTAATAATTATAGTTTTCCTACTATTACAAATAATGAAATTATTTATAACACTGCGGATTACTTCGGTGGAGGAATTTGGGTGATTTCGAACAGCAGTCTTCTGCCTGTAAGCGACTGGAGTACAAATGATATACCAACCGGAAGTCCGCTGGATCCAGCAGAAGGAGTATCATATAACATTGCTGGCAATGAATTACTAGGAAATCGACATGGTTCTCCCCCAGCATATACCGAAGGTGCTCACGTCTTTTTCCAATAAAGTTCAATAAATCTGTGAGTCATTCCCCCTTCCTGCCTTGTCTAGTGGGCATGGGAATGACTCACAGATTTTCTTTCTCTTGTAATAGATATTAATTCACCCCAAGAGACCCTCATAGTAAATCACTTGAGATTTAACCTAAAGTTCTGAGGATTCAGTAATCTTAGAGTTACTAAACGGTTTTCTCTCAGCTACTGTTGAGCCATGAGAAAGCTATTTAAAGAATATAAACTGGCATGATTTCTTCTCAAATCGAAATAGAATTTTTAAACTGGTGAATAGAATTAAAAGGTCATCAGTAGGAAGTGTTCCTGGTATTTACTATCTTTAAAGCTACAAAGGAAGTAATTAAGAAGTAGAAAGGAGCTTGCTATTGTTGAAAATACTGTCATTAGAACAATATGAAGTGATGAACTACATTTCATCCCTAGCAAAGATTGGAAGAAAGATAGTAAATCGAGAGAATTTTCGTATCAAGACCTTAAATGGAATTACTCATTTTTCTGTTATTACTAAAATCGAATTTTCTAAGAACACTTCACAGATAAATATTTTATCGTCTTTGCTCATCATAACAAATGAAAAAAGTGTCGGAAATATAATAATTGCCAAGGAATCTGAGAAACTTAAAGGCTAAGGGATTCGAAGTAAGAATCTATATCCTGTAGAAAAAAGGTTCGTTAAGCTCCTTGGTTTTCATTGTATATTCTTTCTCCAGCGATTTTCGACTCGTACCTCTCCCTTCTTTTCCAATGAGATCCGCCTTTATTCGATGTGGATTTTCTTTGTTAAAGACTAAGAAAAATTATCCCCGAACCATTAATATAAATAAATCCCTTGCCATTTTCCATTAAGGAATAACTTCTATCAGACAAATGTTATATTAGTAATATGAGTGAGGTGATAATGATGAAGATTAAAAATAAATTTATTTCTCTATTATTAAGCATTTTCTTGGTTTTTCTTCTCATTGGTGGAGCTTTTGCCCAAACCAATCATGGCGATGAAGAGATGGAACATGGAACCGGTATGATGGTTAATATTCCCGGAGAAGAGTTGAATGTAAAGTTTTTATCGATGATGATCGCCCATCATGAGGGAGCAGTGGAAATGAGCCAGTATGTTATTCCTCTTGCTAAAGACCCGCAGGTTCTCAGCTGGGCAGAGTCGATTATTAATAATCAGAAAGAAGAAATCGCCCTCATGAAGAGTTGGATTACTGAATGGGTTGCAAATGATACCTCAGCTCAAACAACAATGGCACATGAAATGGAAACCATGCTCAAACTCCTTCAAGAAGCTACCAATCCTGAGCGTGCTTTCGTTGAACTCATGGTCGATCACCATCTGAGTGCGATTGAGATGGCAATTCCAATCCTTATGCAGGGGGAGGATCCAAAACTTCTCAATTTAGCCCGGGATATCATAGCTACCCAAACCGAGGAGATCTACCAGTTCCGACTTTGGCTTATCAAACTGAACAACTATTGAGAGGAGATACCACTTGATGACGTTTCATAGTTTTACTTGATGAAAAATTCTATTGATTAAAAGCGGGTGAATGACATGAGATATAAAATAATATGGTTAGCGTTAATGTTTGTAATCTCCGGAATAATCCCCAGAGAAGCTTTTGCTTATGACAGATACCGATATCCAGGATGGGGTTGGCCACATATGATGTCCTGGGATTGGATGAGTTGGAGGTGGGGTGGCATGTTTGGAATAGGACTATTAGCATTGATCGTTATCTTAGCTTTGATATTCGTGGTGTTTCAACGTTATCGGATTTCACCCGAGCCGGTGAAACGAACGGGTGATACCCCTATGGAGGTTTTACAGAAACGGTATGCCAAAGGAGAAATTTCACGGGACGAATTTCTGAAGATAAAAGAGGATTTGAAAGAATAGAGGGTTAGTCTGGTGTCTTGATAAAAGACCAGCATATACGTCATACATATCCAACAATTACAAGATAATTCTTGCTGGCAATACGGGTTTATTTACTCATTTATATACTCGGTAATTGCGAAACTTCCTGCAAAAACACCAATACCAGTTTATGAAGTACTTTAATACTTAAACCCTTTTGGCTGTAATAGTTTCAATAAGTTTTATAGTAGATATATACAAGAGGGTAATGCTTGTACAATGCACAAAAAGCACAATTTTGGATTACCCCTGGACTAGCAGAAGAGAAGAAAGGGTTATTGAATAAATTCAGAGCACAATTGATGAACTAATTACATAACTCATAACCTATATATAACAAAGTCTCACAGATATAGTTAGACATAAAACAAATTCAATTGTTAAATACCTTTCTTATATACAACAAAATTGAATTAGTTTTACATTATCGCGTCTGCTTTTAATACCTGGAATTAATTGTCCATCATTTACAGGAAGAAATAATTTGAGGGATCTCTATGTTTTTGATCCGTTAATACAATCCACATAACTAATTAGCATGATCTTGGAATAACATCTCAATCCAGCTTATTCTTGAATGTTGCTATTGTAATAATGCAGTTGTTAGCTCAATATGGAGAGATGAAGTACATTTCATCCCTAGCAAAGATTGGAAGAAAGAGAGTAAATACAGAGATATTGAGTAATTTATTAAAAAAATTAAATTCCCTTACTTGATTACCAGGTTTTATCACATTATCTTTTATCGTTAATAAAATACATTTCAAGCCTCATCTGGTCTTTAAACCGAATACAATTATTTTTGAAGCTTATCATGAATAAGCTTGTTCTGTTTAGTAAGATTCACATAATTTACAGCCAGAGAAAGTATTTCAAAAACAGAATACTTTTAGCGTGTGATTGCTTAAAATGTTAGCAAAAAAACGCTTATATTATTAATCTTTTAAGGAAAATAGGGTGAAAATTACAAGAAATTATTGTTGATAGTTTTTTAGAGAATTCACCAGGTTAGTCTAACTATTAGAATGGATTTTAGCCATATCCATCATTTAAAAGATGGATCCTTTATTAGTGATGAACAATAAAAAGCAAAAATTTTATCTCAACGTATGATCTAATTTTAATTGAGATTTAATAAATTAATTTTAAGTATTGATAAATTAAGTATTTTATGATAGCTTAGTTTAAACCAACATGTTTTCGTACAAGGTTGGTTTGTGTTTTATAAATGGTTATACGTAATACCATATAATTCAAAAGTTACATCCAATATAAAAATATTGATTTGTAGATGTAATCTAAATAGGATAAGTTATGTTTTACATATGGTAATACGTATTATCATTTATTTTAACAATTAGAAGGGGATGAAAGATTTTTATGAAGAAAATGAAACCTTTACTAAATCAACCAGTCTCAACTCGTGTGTATGAGCGAATTCTGGAATTTATTTCCGAGGAAGACATTGTTGGAGACAAGCTTCCTCCGGAGATGGTTCTGGCAAAACAGCTTGGTGTTAGTAGAACTGCTCTAAGAGAAGCTCTTTTACGCCTAGAATCAGAAGGCTATATATCTAGGCGACGAAAGGTGGGCACAATAGTTTTAGCTAAAAGACTAAACTTAGATGCTGGACTCGAAAGATTAAACTCCATAACTCAAATTATAGAAAGTGCCGGAATGGAACCTGGTACTGCTTTTAGACACTGGAGATGTGAGCCTGCGAACAATTTGATTGCGCAGATGTTAAAGATTAATGTTGGGGATGAAATTACTGTGATCGAAAGAGTCCGTACAGCTAATGACATTCGTATTTGCTATGATATAAATTTTATCCCAAATAAGTACATTAATGAAAAGGATAAAAATAAATTTACTGAATCTCTGCTTCAATACCTTTCATTAAAACATGGACCGATAGTCCGTGCGTTAGCATATTTATATTCCCACACAGCTGATGAAATGATAAGTGAAAAACTTAATATTCCAATTGGAAATCATGTAATGCTAATAGAACATACTTATTATACTCAGAACGGACGACCTATTTGGTATTCTCGTACATTTCACCGTAGTGATGTTATTAGTTTTCATATTAATAGATTTCTTTAAATAAACACAAGTGAATTGGAATGATTTTAATTGGGATAAAAGACTGGCCATTAAGTAAAATTATCTCACCTAAGAATATTTTTACGACTAATTATTTTGAAAGGAGATGGAAATTTTATGTCACTTAAAGAAGGACGAGCTTTATGGGTTGAAACACAGCAAGATGAAATTTTAAAAGGAGGCTTTAATGCTAAAGGCGTAAAGCAGATTGTTGATGACTCAAAATACTTGGGAGTAAATATGCTCCTCTGGCTTGTAAAAGCTCGTATGGCAAACACCGCTCCTGCGTTATGGTATCCTAGCGAAATCGGTTTAAGTCATGAAGCCTGTTATGATTACGACAGCTTTGGTGATGTAATTAAGATGTCACATGATGTTGGAATTGAGGTTCACGCTTATTTTTCAATATTTACCGAGGGTGATATTGGGGCAAAAGCCGTAAGGGGCAAATTACCTCAATTAGCCCAGCACCCTGAATGGGCTGTCGTAGATAGAAAAGGACGTCGTAGCGAGTTCGTTTGTGCAAGTCATTTGGGATATCGTGAATATCTTGGTTCACTCGTTCAGGAAGTCATCGAAAAGTACCCAGTTGATGGAATTAATATTGACTTCATTCGTTATCCTCGTTCAGTATGTTTCTGTGACAACTGCAGGAAAAACATTAAAGAGCGATTCAACCTAACCATGGACCAGACGGTTGATTTGCTTAATGCTAAAGGTTTTGACTCCTTGGATCCTGAGGCTTTGGCAACTGCTTTAGATAGGGCTGGATCGGTAATTAATTATTACAACCAGAATGTTCATGATACTGTGGAATACCTTCATAATGTGGTTAAAGCTAATTCAATTAATGTTAAATTATCTGCTGCAGTATTCCCAAATCCTAGAACTGCTCCAAGCCAAGTTTACTGTGACTGGATTGGATTCTCGAAGTTTCTTGATTTCGTGTGTCCAATGGTTTATTGGTACTCACCAGAATATTATAGACAAACAATTGAAAGACTCCGAGCTTCAATACCCGAAAGAACTAAATTGTATCCAGGGATATCTGCACTTGGCATACCACATCCTTTAGCGGGAGAAAATATTAATTTTCTATCAAAAGCACCAGATATGAATTATGTAGCCAAACTAATTGATATTGCTCGTGAAGTTAATACACCTGGGATTGCAATTTTCCAATATGGCACAATTTTTGATCATAAACCCGGAGCTTATACGGGAAAAAAATGGGGAACCCCTGTGGTTGGCGATCTCCAATTACTCCGTCAGCGATTTGTTGAAAAGGCGATACCGGCTCACGCTAACTGAATATATTATTTCACATTTATAAGGGAGGATTGGGCACTTGCTTCTGATTGGAGTAGACATAGGCACATCGTCAACCAAGGGAGTCTTGGTTGACGAAAGTGGAAGAATAATTGCATCTCATCTTGTATTCCATAGTGTAAATAGACCTCAACCGACTTGGGCGGAACAGGACGCCGATCAAGTTTGGTGGGGTGGTTTTGTAGCTGTTGTGCGTTCTCTTATGTCTCAAGCTCCTAAGCGATCGAAAATTGCCGGTATAGGTGTTAGCGGAACATGCCCTACACTGTTACCCGTAGATTACAACGGAAAACCACTTCGTCCAGGAATTCTCTATAGTATTGATCGCCGTGCTATTGAAGAAATCAATGAGATTAATTCAAAAGTTGGTCCAAAGGAAATCTTAGAAAGTAGTGGCAATGTTTTATCCACTCAATGTATTGGGCCAAAAATGTTGTGGTTAATGCGTCATGAACCTCAGTTATACAAAAGAACAAAATGGTTCTTAGGGACAAATGGTTATGTTGTTTTGCGTTTAACTGGAGTGGCTTGTTGGGATCACTTCTCTGCTGGTGATGGCGGCTATGGGTATGATTTTAGTAATTGTAAGTGGGATGTCGATGCTCTCAACAGAATGGGCATTGACTTCTCCTTACTTCCACAATTGCGTTGGTCTACAGAATTGGTTGGTACCGTAATAAGTGATGCCGCTCGTGAAACAGGTTTACCAGAAGGAACTCCTGTTATTGCTGGCGTTGGGGATGCAGCAGCTGAAATGGTAAGCACAGGAGTCATAGAAGATGGATCCCTCGTACTTTTGTATGGTTCTTCTTTGGTGACGATGTCCTCGGTACGGAAACCATATGTTTCTTCGGGTTTCATATTAACACCAGGGTTAGAACCAGATAATTATTTTGTAAGTAGTGTACTCGGAACTGGATGTGCATTAATCGAATGGTTGAGAAATGTTCTCAATTGGAATGATCGTGTACCTGATTATGATTTATTAGAAAATGAAGCTATGCTTGTTAAGCCTGGTAGTAATGATTTGATAATCATCCCCTATTTGACTGGACAGAGAAGCCCTGAAGTAAATCCTAACATGTTTGGTGCGATCCTAGGAATCAATCAAAGCCATACCTTTGGACATTTATACCGCGCATCACTGGAAGGAATGGCATTTGCTCTACGCTATAGTCTTTCTAAACTAGAAAAAGCAGGATTGCTTAAGGATTATGAGATTGTTGCTGGAGGTGGGGGCAGTAAGAGCGAACTTTGGACACAAATAGTTACCAACGTATGTCGACGTGAGCAAAAACTTATTTCTGGATCAGTACAAGCCCCAATCGGATCAGCATTTTTAGCTGGAAAAGCTGTGGGAATATTTTCGTCTGAAAACTTAAAAAAATGGGTAACTTACCAAAAAACAATAAGAGTTCAAAAAAATATGGCGGATATTTATGATCATTCTTATGGTCTGTTTATGAAATACTTGGGTCTTCTAGCTCAAAATATTTAATAATTAAAAACCAATTAATTTTTTGAGGAGTGGTTTTGAAGTGACCATGAAGGAAGTAAAGCTTTTTGGAATAAAAGACTTACGAATAGTCGAATCACCTATTCCAATTATCGAACCTGATGAAATCCTCGTAAGGGTTCGTGCATGTGGAATATGTCCAACTGAAATAAGAAAATTTACAACGCCTAACTATAAACCAATTCCTTTCCCAGTAAATCCTGGCCATGAATGGACAGGAGATATTGTTGAAGTTGGATCTAAGGTTGAGGATTTCAAGGTTGGTTCGCGTATAGTTGCAGAAGGTGAAGGCGGATATGCAGAATTTGCCAAGATTACAGCTTCAAACCTTAAATATACTCAACAATTGCCAGATAATGTCAGTTACGAAGAAGGAACTTTTGTTGAGCCTCTTGCAGATTGCCTTCATGCGGTTAGAGAGCGTGCCAAAGTTATAGCGGGAGACAAAGTGGTTGTTGTGGGAGCTGGCCCGATGGGGCTAAGCATAATAGCGGTAGCCGCACGCTCTGGAGGCAATGTTATGGCGATAGAACCAGTCAAAATAAGACGTAATTTTGCCCATGAATTTGGAGCTGAAGTGGTTATTGATCCTAATTCTGATTCAATAGAGAATTCAGTTTTAGCTTGGACAAATGGTCGAAGAGCCGATGTGTGCCTTGCTACAGTGGGAATACCCCATGTTATAGAATCATGTATAAAGCTGGTTGGAGAGCGCGGAAGAGTTGTGCTTTTTGGTGGTGGTGGTGCTGGGCAAACCATAAATATAGACCCAAATTGGATCCATTATAAAGAAATATCGGTTATAGGTAGCGAGTGGATTGGTGTAGGCGGAAAAGAAGAGAAAGATTTATATCGAATCGCTACTGAGTGGATATCCGAAGGAAAAATCTCTGTGAACCAATTAATTTCACATCGTTTTCCAATGAACGAGATACATAATGCCTATAAATTAATAATGAGTGGACAAGCCATGAAAGTCATTCTTCAAATGAATAAACAATAATACAACGTGTCAAAAGGGGGTCAATAAGTGAATGGATGCAGGGATTAAACTTCGGATGAGCAGACTGTTTAATGCTGATACTGGTAAATCAGTAATTATTGCAATCGACCACGGAATCGAGGGTGTTCCTAAGGGTCTTGAGGATCCAATGGCAAAAACTGAAGAACTTTTACAATCGGGAATTGATGCTTTGTTACTTAATCCAGGCTTATTTAGACGTGTATGTAAATTCTGGAAACGTAGGAATGATCCTGGAGTCATACTAGCTGCTGACTATTTTATATCTACAACCGTTCCAGGTAGAAAAGCGGAAGCAGAAGAATATCGTAAGATTTTAGAAATAGAGGATGCAATACAACTTGGTGCGGACGCCATAAAAATGATCTTGGTTTTTGGTCAGCGTGACCTGAAACTTTATGCATACAACCTGGAAATCGTAGCCGCTGCAATACAAAAAGCACATCGTTGTTTCGGATTACCCGTGATGTTAGAAACGGTACTATGGGGCATAACTTCAACTAAAGAAGAGCTCGGGAGCATACAAGTACTTCGAGATATGATGCGGATAGCTGTAGAGTTGGGAGCAGATATTTTGAAATTACCTTCATTGGGAACCTATGAAGAAATGGCACAAATGATTCAATGGTCACCAGTTCCTGTAACAGTTTTAGGAGGTCAAACTCATCCTGATTTCAAATGCGTGATTGAAGGTGTTAAAAAAACAATTAAAGCAGGAGCCTGTGGCATTGTGTTCGGTAGAAATGTTTGGCAGCGAGACGATCTGAAAGAAGCTGTAAAAGCTCTACAAATTGCAGTCCATAGCTCATAACAAAGATTTTTAAACAGTCTATTTTCGACTTAGCTTATTAACAAATGTGCCATTTCTACTAATAAAAATTTTTGTAATCCTTAAACAATAAAGTAATTTGAAAAGAAAAGAGGTGATGTGATGATTTAGAAAAGGCTTAATAAGAAACAAAATTTATTAAAAGTTTCTAGCTTAGAACTAATACTAGAAGTAAACATAATTAATCGTGTAAAAATTAAATGCTTAAAGAAATAAAAAATTTAGTTCCCAAGCCAGTAAAGAAACAAATTAAAGGAGGTAATTTAAATTTATGAAACGAATAATATTTGTTAATATTCTATTAGCTATTCTAATTCTCACTCCTATTGGTGTTGCAAATAGTGCTGAAAAAGAAATACAATTTCCTAGTTGGATGTGGGGTGAAGTTGGAACTGGTGATTGGTTTAAAGATGGTGTTGCTCAATTTGAAACTCAATTTACTGATATAAAAGTGGTAGATACGCTTATTCCCGCTGGACAATACGAGGAAAAACTTCTCATTGATATGGCAGGTGGGGGTGCACCAGATCTCGCTCCAGTGTTTACCAATATGATGCCCAAATTAATTCGGCTTGGCTTGCTGGAACCATTAGATGATTACCTTGCAAATGTTGAATGGGCAAATAATTTACTACCGGTTAAAAGTGTTGCGCAATATGAAGGTAAAATCTACGGCATTCCACTGACTGCTTCACCAAACGGATTAATTTATAATAAGAAACTTCTCGAAAAAGCTGGAGTTGGAGTTCCTACTACTCCTGAGGAGATGTATCTTGCAGCAAAGAAGATTAAAGAAGTTACGGGTGAGTTTGGTTATGGATTTGCAACAAGAACAGCAGATGTTCTTGAAGCATATATACCATTAATGCAATGGGCAATTGGATTTGGTGGTGATTTCTCAAAGGACGGAGTACCTACAGCTAATGATCCTAAAACAATTGAAGGGCTCACATTTCTAAAGCGTTTTTACGATGAAGACCTGACTCCAAAAGGCCTTGATGGTCCTATGCTTCGGAAGATGTTCGTTGAAGAGAAAATTGCCATGTTAATTGATGGACCTTGGGCTATGACATATGTTCAAGGAGAAGTTCCGGAACTTTACCCCTATATTGGATTTGCAGCCCCACCAACACCAACCCATGCCGCAATCACAGGTGGTGCTTTTTATACCATTCCAGTCAATGCCAAAAATAAGAAAGAAGCATTTGCACTCATTTCAATTTACAACCAAACAGAAATGCAACGTAGATGGCTTGAAGAACTACTTCAAATCCCAGGACAAGCAGTAGAAGCTAGTTCTGAATTTCTTCAAAAGCATCCTTGGATTAATGATATGGTAGATGTAGCTGCTAAGTATCCAGCAGGCTTTGGATATGCTGCTCCAGGATTTGAAGAACAAGCAGGTGAGGTCCAACGAATGGTTGTTGACGGAATAGCTCGTGTGTGGGGTGGACAGACTACTGTGGAAGAAGCCATGAATGATGTTCAGAAAAGAATGATGGACTGGACTTCTACATTAAAGCGTTAGAAATAATTTTTGGAAAGGGTAGAACTTTAGTCCTTGTTATTTTCTCTACCCTTTCCCTTCTTTAATTATATTTTAGGAGGCAACTCTTCGTGAGCAGGGAAAATAGTTTAACTAATAAGATTGTCGGATTTAGAAATAAAAGGTCAACTTTATCGATAAAATCATCATCAGCTGTTTTAATAATTCCTGCTACTATCATTATGGGTATAGTTGTAATTTATCCGATAATCACAACTGTTTTAATGAGTTTTACAGATGCTCCATTAGTTTCTCTTAGCAAGCCATCCTTTGTGGGTATGTTCAATTATTCAAATTGGTTAATGAATTTGGATTTTTGGCGATCGTTCTGGATTACTTTGCTTTATACTTTTGGCGTTACTATTGGTTCATATATAATCGGCTTATTAACAGCATTACTATTAAATTTAAATTTTCCAGGTCGAGCTATTTTACGAGGATTAATATTAATCCCATGGGCTGTGCCCGAAGTAGCTGCTGTAATGGTTTGGAATTGGATGTTTGATTACCAGTTTGGAATTGTCAATAGCTTGCTAAGCTCTCCGATAGGTTGGGTTCTTGATGCAGCTGCCGCACCTTGGACAGTTACAGTTGTAACTATTTGGAAACAGTTTCCTCTTGCAACTGTAATAATACTTGCTGGTTTGCAAGCCATTCCAATAGAGCGTTATGAAGCTGCAGAGGTTGATGGTGCAAACTCATTTCAAAAATTTTTTAATATAACAATACCAGGACTTAAGTCGGTTAATATTGTACTTATAATGATGTTGATATTGTATACATTTAAAAGAGTAACTATTGTATATCTTCTCACTGGAGGAGGTCCTGCTAGAGCAACAGAAATACTCCCAGTGACTACATATCTTGAGGCTTTTAAATATTTTCGTTTAGGTTCAGCTTCTGCGGTTGGAATTTTATCTTTAATATTAACATTAGTAATTACATTCATTTATTCAAAAATGGTTACAAGAGGGGAGGCTTAGAATAACATGCGTATTTCTAAGCTTAATGGTTTTTTAATTTTAATAATTGCGACACTTGTGGTTATTGTTCTCAATTTCCCAATATATTGGATGTTCGTACAATCAGTTACTGGAGAAAGCATGTTTACGAATAACCCTAGCTTGTTACCTAAGGATCCTTCATTGAATTCATATATCCGGATAATTGAAGCAAAACCAATTGGTCAGTGGTTTATTAACACTCTTTTGGTTGCTATTGGTTGTCTTGTTCTATCTATGCCAATTGCATGCGCGGCAGCTTTTAGTCTTTCTCGTTTTAAAACAAAACTTAATTCTATTACTGAGCTTGCTATTTTATCAACCCAAATGCTTTCAGCGTCTCTATTAGCGATACCAATATATGTGCTTTTTAGGCAAACAGGGTTATTAAATAAACTGAGTGGATTAATAGTTGCAAACATGGCTTTTACTCTTCCTTTTAGTATATGGGTATTGAAGGGCTTCTTTGATGGAATTCCAAAAGAACTAGATGAAGCAGCAATGATTGATGGGTGTAATGTATTTCAAACATTTTATAGGATTGTATTACCGCTCATAATTCCAGGAATAGTTGCGATGTCAATTTTCAGTTTTATACTCGCTTGGGATGAGTTTTTCTTTGCGAGAACGCTTATTAGTAGTGAAGGTACCTGGGTAATGTCGATCGGATTAAGCTCATTTAAGGAAGAATTTACTCTCCAATGGACAGACTTAATGGCTGCTACAGTTTTGTTTACTATTCCACCAACAGTGCTTTTCATGTTCATCCAAAAACATTTGGTCAGTGGCCTTACCGCAGGTTCAATCAAAGGATAAATAATAAATGTTAAATTGACAATTTGATAATCCACTTTAAGGAGGTTTATTATAGGTGTGTCTCAACTGAAAATAATTGTCTGCATTAAGCAAGTCCCTGCAACAAGCAATGTAGAAATTGATTCTATTACTGGGGTATTAAAGCGAGAAGGCGTGGAAAGCAAAATGAATCCTTACGATTTATATGCTCTAGAAACCGCCATGCGATTAAAGGAAAAAAATGGAGGGAACCTAACCACGATAACCATGGGACCACCACAAGCTGAATCAGTGATCAAGGAATCCTTTGCTTTGGGTGCCGATGAGGGTTATATTTTCTCAGACAGAAAATTTGCTGGTTCGGATGTATTAGCCACTGCTTTTACCTTATCACAAGGAATTAGACTACTTGGAAATTTTGATTTAATTATTTGTGGCAAACAAACAACTGATGGTGATACAGCACAGATTGGACCAGAACTGGCTGAGTTTTTAGAGATACCTCATGTAACCTGGGTAAAAGAAATTGCAGAGGTTACTGAAAAAAGTATAGTTGTAGAACAGGATCTGGGGAATAGCTCGGTAGTTCTGGAGTTACCTTTACCTGCACTGATAACAGTAGAAAAGAATATTTACCAGCCAAGGCTCCCTTCATATCGCCGAAAAATGCAAACAGCCAATCAACAAGTTAAAAAGTTTACCCTACTCGATTTTATCGATAATGATGAACAGAAATATGGTTTGAAAGGTTCAGCAACGCAGGTGGAAAGAATATTTCCACCAACAGTTTGCAAGGACCAGATTTTTTGGGATGATGAAGTACCAATAATAGCAGAGAAAATTTATACACTAGTTAAGAGGAAAAATTTTATCTAAGAGGTGGCAGCATTGGCAGAACTAGTAATAAACCATAACAGATGTAATTTATGTGGAAAATGTATAACAGTTTGTCCATTTAATGCCATATCAATGCATGGCGGTAAGATTGAGATAAGCGCTGGTTGTAAAATGTGCAAGCTTTGTTCGAAAAACTGCCCTGAACAAGCAATCGACTTTATTGATAAAAAAAGAACAGTGGTTAATAAAGAAGAATGGAAAGGTATCTTGGTATTTGTTGAGAATTTTGAAGGCAATATCCATCCAGTAACTTTTGAATTAATCGGGAAAGCTAATGAGATAGCTAAATCTATCAATCATCCAATTTATTGTCTGATTATTGGAGATCAGATTAGCCATCAAACTAATAAATTATTAAAATATCCAGTAAATAAAGTTTTCCTCTATGAAGACAAAGAATTAAAACATTTTCGTGTTGATACCTATACAAACATTTTTGAAGATTGTATCCGTACTGTTAAACCTTCTGTTATATTAGTTGGTGCTACTTTAATTGGAAGATCCTTAGCACCACGTGTAGCTGCCCGCTTCAGAACTGGTTTAACTGCTGATTGTACATCGCTCGAAGTTAGAGAAAATACTGATCTTGTTCAAATACGTCCGGCTTTTGGTGGGAATATAATGGCTCAGATAATTACTCCTTATTCAAGACCTCAGATTGCAACGGTTAGGCATAAAGTCATGACTCCAACCAAGCAGGCGGATTTTCCTTTAGGAAAAGTTGAAAGGTGCTTTGTCACACCTGAAAAGCTCAATTCAAAGATCACAATTCGTAAAGTAATGATTAAAGAAGAACTACCCAGCATTTCAGACGTTGAGGTATTAATAGCTGCAGGTAGGGGAGTGCGAGGATTAAAAGATTTATCATTATTTGAAGAATTAGCAACTTTGCTAGGGGGTCAATTGGCTACCACTAGACCGTTAGTAGAAATGGGTTGGGTTCATTATTCAAAACAAATTGGACTTTCAGGAAGAACTGTAAAACCGAAATTAATTATTACTTGCGGAATATCAGGAGCTGTACAATTCATGGCAGGAATGAGTGCTTCTGAATGCATTATTGCAATCAATAAGGATCGAAATGCCCCAATATTCGGTCAAGCTCATTATGCAGTAATTGGAGATATCTATGAAGTGGTCCCTTTATTAATAGAAAAGATTAAAAAAACGAGGGATACAAATGGCATATAAAAAAATATCCGAAAATGACATAACATTTTTAAAGAAAACTACCGCACCTGAACGAGTTTATACAAATCAAGATATTAATGATGACTTTACCCATGATGAGATGATGGAGTATGGAAAATTTTCCCCAGAAGCAGTGATAGAAGTTATTAATAGCCATGAAATTTCTTTAATCATGCGCTATGCCTATGAAAAAAACATACCTGTAACTCCAAGAGGCTCTGGGACTGGATTATGCGGAGGATCTGTGGCTCTGTATGGAGGGATATTGATCTCTTTAGCAAAAATGAATCAGATTTTAGAGATTGATGAAACTAATTTAACTGTTACAGTTGAGCCTGGTGTTCTATTAATGGATTTGGTGAAGGCATTAGCTGGAAAAGAGCTTTTTTATCCTCCAGATCCAGGAGAAAAGACTGCTACAATTGGCGGGAATGTTATGACCAACGCTGGAGGAATGCGAGCGGTTAAGTATGGGGTGACACGTGATTATGTACGAGGAATGGATATAGTATTGCCCGATGGAGAAATGATTAAAGTAGGAGGAAAAATCGCGAAAAATTCCTCTGGATATAGTTTAAAGGATCTGTTTATTGGCTCAGAAGGAACTTTAGGGATTGCCACCAAAATAACGCTAAAATTACTTCCTTTACCAAAGAAAACTATTAGCCTATTAGCACCTTTCCAATCATTAAACGACTGCCTTAATATTATTCCAATCTTATTTAAAGCTAAGATCATTCCGACAGCGATAGAATTAATGCAAAAAGAAATTATTGAAGCAACAGAAAAATATTTAGGAAAATTTTTCCCCGATAAATCGGCCGATTCCTATCTATTACTTTCCTTCGACGGTAATGCAATTGGAGAGGTTGAAAATTCTTCTGACCAGGCAGCTCAAGTTCTTCTCAATGAAAAAGCAATCGATGTTTTCATTGCTGATACGGAAGAACGGTTAGATGCAATTTGGACAGCAAGGGGAGCTTTTTTGGAAGCAATCAAAACTTCAACCTCCCAAATAGATGAGTGTGATGTAGTAGTGCCACTAGACCAGATGAGAGAGTTTATAAATTACGTTGATCGATTAGATGATAAGGAAAAAATCAGAATTGTAAATTTTGGTCATGCAGGTGATGGTAATATCCATATTTACTTATGTAAAGACTCTTTATCAAATGATGAATGGCAGATAAAAAAAGATAAAGTCATGCAAAAAATGTATAAAAAAGCACTTGAGCTCGGTGGTCAGGTATCTGGTGAACACGGAATTGGGCATGCAAAAAGAGCTTTTTTGGCTGAATCACTTGGAAACAGATCCATGGAGTTGAATAAGTCTATCAAAAAAGTATTTGATCCTAAGAATATTCTAAATCCTGGCAAGGTTTGTTATTAGCGTTGAATAAAAATAGAATTTTAATTAAATATTATGTCTGCAACAGATTGCTGGTATTAACTCACTATTTAATTATTAATTAAAAATATAGAGTGTTTGAACGAAGTAGTTAAGCTTCAATGTTAAAAGAAAGAAAGGTTTGTGAGAGTTTGTCGGTTCCTCAATATATCCAATATATCATACAACATAAGCTTCAGAAGAAGTATTGAGGCAAGGCTAGAACATCCCTGAGTAGAATAAACGATGAAAGACTTTTAAAAGAGGATTAAGCTAACCCTCACTCCATTCTCTTTTGGTAATATATAGCAAGAAAGTTGAATAAATTATATCTTTATATTTAATTCTCTATAAAATCTTAAAGGAAGTAATTTGGGATCAGAAAAGTAGTTACCATTTTTTAAATGTTATTGTTGAATTAAAAATAGGCGATGAAGCACAGTTCATCCCCAGTAAAGATTGGAAGAAAGAGAGTAATTACAGTGATATAGAATAAATTATTAACTCAACTTTCGCACTAAAATAAATGCTGAAAAACCTTGATTTTAAAGGGTTTTTTAATGAAAACACCCCTCCTTTCTGGTAGAATTGACTTAAGGAAAAAAACCAATCACCACAAAGAGAGAGGTGTCTTCATGACTATCCTACCAGAAAATTTGAAAAATGAAAGGACCTTGTTACCCATGTTTTCCTCCTTTATGAAGGAGTTTAAAGTGAACCAACTGTTTCGAAAATGCCATATGAACAAAAAGAAAGGGTTCCCAGTCAAAGACGTCTTTCAGATGATCTTTCTCCTAGTCTTTACTCAGAAAAACGTTGCTGGTCTTCTCCAATCTCGACATCCCCTTTTCCAAGGAAAGAAAGACACTCTTTACCGTTTCCTCCACAAGACCAGTGGGAGCTGGCGAAAATTGCTCTTTCTTTTGAGTACCAAAGTAGTCTCTGAAGCGCTCCTTCCTTTTACCAGTTTGAAACGCTACACCTGGGTGGTGGATGATTCCCCCTATGAACGACCTCGGAGCTTGAAAGTTGAAGGGCTCTCTCGATTCTATGATCACGCCCAAGGACGATTTTAGTCGTGGGTTTCAGAATGCTCACTTTAGGACTCACCGATGGTGCTACCTTCATTCCCTTTGCTTTTTCATTGTTAAGTTCTCACCGCAAAGAAAACCAGCTCTGTCCCATGGATGCCTCCGTTGATGGGCGGAGCAAAAGAGCTCACCTTCGGAAAGAATCCCAAGAAAAAACTCCAGAAGTCTTCTTCAACCTACTGGATGGAGCCTTAAAACACTGTCCTTTGATCTCAACTATTCTTTTTGATAGCTGGTTTAGTTTTCCAGCCCTCATCCGCCAATGTGCTCATCGGGGTCTATCGGTGGTGTGCATGCTCAAAAACACGCCCAAGATTTACTACTCATTCGGTGGAAAAGCTCGTGCTCTTTCCTCTCTTTTCAACCGAATTCAGAAAAGACCCTGCGGCAACATCATTGGATCAGGTGTCGTGAATCTCAATCTCACCGGGAAACCTCTCTATGCCCGGATTGTTTTTGTCCGAAGTGAAAAACAAAAATCTCAATGGTTGGCGCTTCTTTCAACCGATCTCACTCTTTCGGAAGAAGAGATCGTCACCCTCTATGGAAAACGCTGGGATATTGAAGTCTTCTTCAAGATGGTGAAATCGGTCTTAAAACTCACTCGGGAATTCCAGGTTCGATCCTATGACGCTTTGGTATCTCATACCAGTATCGTTTTTATCCGGTATATCATGCTCGCAGTCATTGCCCGAAGGAACACCGATCCCCGAACTTTTGGCGAGCTTTTCTATGCCTGCTATGATGAAATTCAGGATATGACACTCATGGAAGCTCTGGCGTTACTTCTTGAGCTTTTCAAATCAACCATGAAACAGGTTTTCGTCCTTTCAGAAGAAAAAGTCAAAGAGCTACTCATCTATTTTGTAAATAGTCTTCCAGCATGGTTGAAAGGAAAAGTGCTAGTATTGAACTGCGAAAGTTGAGTTAAATAATCTTCTTTCTACTTTTCTATTTGTAATTTTATTAACTATAATAGGAAAAATTGGTTTTTATAATAAGGGAGGGACTATTTTGAAAAGGTTTAGGATTTGGCTGGTAGTTTTGACCGTACTCGTTTTGATAGTTTTCATTAGTAGCTGTACCAGAGGTTTTCATTCTGGAACTTCATCAACCGGAACAACCGATAACACCTTCACCATCAAAGGAGTCGTGGTAACCCCTGATAATGAATGCTTCACCGATATTTGTAATAATTCCTCAATCACCGAAGGAGAGCCTCTTCCCAATGCCGATATTCTTCTCAAAGGCAATAATGGCCAAATCCTCACCGGCAAAACCAACTGCCAAGGTGAATATGAGATCTCTGGACTCACCGATGAGGCTTATCTTCTCTATGCTAACCGTGGAGAGGTTTGGATCAAGATAGCCATCTCCCCAACTACCAGTGATGGAGGGGAAACCAACTCCATAACCACCACTCAAGTGATTATCTGGGAAGTTGTTGAATCCTTACAATCCGGTTTGATCCCCATCAAAGATATCTTGACTGCCATTCCCATTGAGACCATTCCTCAAAATCTCCTCGATGCGGTGAAAGCTGTTCTTTCTAACTGTCGAGATGCCCAAAAAGATAGTGCAGTCATCCAACTGGCAAAGAATTATGTCAAAATTCATTTTCATATTCCCATTGCTCCAAGTGTAATTGTTACACCAACACCGACACCGACTCCAACTCCGACTCCAACACCGACACCGACTCCGACTCCAACACCGACACCGACTCCGACTCCAACACCACCAACCCAGTACACCCTCACGATGGCGGTGAACCCCCAAGGAGGAGGGACAACCACTCCCGCTGTAGGTGACCATACCTATGATGAGAATACCGTTGTCGACATCAATGCCACTCCGGCAGGTTGTTACCAGTTTGTTGACTGGACCGGTGAAGCGGCTAATCCCAACATTTCTTCTACCACGATCACCATGGATGGCGATAAAACGGTAACAGCTAATTTTTCAGCAAGAAAAGCATACAATGCTACTACAGGTACCGATTACGATACCATCCAGGCGGCTATTGATGCTGCATCAACCGGGGATACCATCATCGTCTGTCCGGGAACCTACTCTGAAAACCTCATAATTAATAATAAAAACATTACCCTTCGAAGCACTGATCCTTCTAACCCTACTATTGTTACTGCTACGATTATCGATGGTGGTAATAGTGGTTCTGTCGTTCAGTTCACCGGAGGTGATACCTCATCCCTGCAAGGATTTACCATTCAAAATGGATCTGCAGATAATGGTGGTGGGATTTATGTTAATGCTAGTTCCCCCACTATCGAAAACAACAAAATTATAAATAATACAGCAACAGATAGTGGTGGCGGGATTTTCGTTAAGAATTATTCCCACCCAGATATTAAAAATAATACTATCACTGGTAACAGTGCAAATGGATCTGCCGGGGGAGGGGGAGGGGGAATCGGTATGGATGGTTATTATGGTTCTTGTTCTCCAACTATTTCTTATAACACCATCACAGACAACACAGCACGATCTGGCGGTGGAATTCGAGTTTATTATGTTTGTTCTCCATTAATTTCTAACAATACCATCACGGGCAACACAGCAATAAATGGTGGCGGTGGTGGGATTGATGTAAATAATTGTTGCAACCCCATAATCGAGTCCAACGTAATTAGCAACAACATAGCGAGTAATATTAATGGTGGCGGTGGAATTCGAGTTTATAATAACTCTAACCCATTAATTATGAATAACTTCATCAACAACAACATAACAGCTGGGTTAGGTGGTGGGATTTTCGTAATCCCTAACTGCAATCTTCTACCAAATGATGTTCGACCTGGAGGCTGGGGAGTTGGTCGTGAGAACTTACCTCCTGATGTATCACCCATAGCTGGCAACACTATCTCTGGAAATATTCATGGTGGTGGTGACGAAAATAACGGTGCAAATGTCTATTTTGTGAATTAGGTTCGATAAATCAGTGAGTCATTTCCCTACCCATAAAACTTAGCAGGAAGAGAAATGACTCACTGATTTCCTTTCTCTTGCAATATCTATCAATTCACCCCAAGATACCCCTCATAGTAAATCATTAAAGATTTAACCTTGGGTCTTAGGATTCAGTAATTTTATTGTGGTTGAACGGATTCTTCCTTTAACTAATAAAAAGCCATGAGAAAGCTATTTAAAGAATATAAACTGGCATGATTTGTATGTGTCAAATAATGTTCGCAATTTACTCTTAGCAAACACCGGAGACTCTTTTTAAACACAGAGATGACCTTACTTGAATGAAAAGCCATCTCTCTTTGAAAAATGACTCGATTTATTCACCTCCTTTTTATGAATATGGAAAATAAACAAAGAGAAGAATACAATCTTTCTATTTGGTCAATTCTTTCTGGTATTTTAGTGAATAACTATTCATGAGTCGTCGGGCTGTGGATCCGTGGTCAACCCGCAGGGTTGTCCATCTATCCACAGCCTCTTTTTTTCTTTTGACTTTCTTTTTTTCCTTAGGCTATCTTTAGAAGCTCTGCTTGTTGCTCGGTAATCGCCTCAGAGCTGATATACTTTTTACTACTCACCCAATCTTCAGTATACTCAATGAGATAACTGGTGACCAACCGGAGATAGGAATCAGTGGTAGGAAAGATCCCTACCACTCGGGTGCGGCGACGAATCTCTTTATGAACTCGTTCGAGCGAATTGGTTGAAGAGATCTTTCGTTGGTCAAGGTGAGGGAAAGCCAGGAATTGTAACGAGTCTTCCAGTCCTTCCTCTAAAAGAGCAATGGCCTGGGGGAAACGGTCTTGGTATTCCTGGATGATTAAATGGGCATATTGCTTGGCACACTCTTGGTCAGGCTGGTACCATATTTGTTTCAGTTTCGCGGCAAAAGATTCTTTTTCTTTATGAGGGATATGGACTAATATATTTCGCATAAAGTGTACTTTACACCGTTGCCAACTTGATCCTAGGAAACATTTCTGAATGGCATTTTTCAGTCCAGTATGAGCATCGGAGATGCACAGCCAGACTGTTTCCACTCCTCGTCTTTTAAGCTGTTCAAAGAGATGAGTGTAGGTGTCTTCTGATTCAGCAAACATGGGTTCGACCGCCAGGATCTCTCGGTTTCCCTCACTTGTCAGACCCTGAACGACAGCAATGGCCATGCTGATGATGTGTCTTTCACAGCGAACCTTTTCGTAGAGGGCATCAACCCAAATGACTGGGTACTCTTTTTCCAGAGGACGGGTACGGAACCATTCCACTTGTTCATTGAGGTCTTTGGTGATTTCTGATACTTGACCAGCAGAGAGGGACTCAATCCCTAAGCTTTGAGCAAGGCGCTCCATCTTTCGGGTGGAGACACCATTGATAAAGGCTTCTTGAACCACCTGGAGGAGGGCTTGCTCCGAGCGTTTCCTTTCGGTCACAAAAAAAGGAATATAGCCTCCTTTACGGAGTTTTGGAACTAGAAGGTAGATGGTTCCTAACCTCGTATCAAATCGTCTGACTCGGGTTCCAGAGAAATGAGTGGTTCGGGTGGGACAATGTTCTCCCTTGTGAGCTCCAACTTTGTTTTCAGCTTCCAGTTTCATGAGTTCATTGGTCAGCCATTCTAACATGGCATAGAGTGGATCAGGTTCAGTCATGAAACCAATGAGCATTTTTTAAAAGATATGGTGTATGATTATTTTGAGCCATCGGATATTCCTCCTCGATGAAGTTTTGTATTATATGCAACCTTCATTTTGGAGTCTCCGGTGGCTTTTTTCAAGGTGCGAAATTGCGAACTTTAGTATACGTTATCCATGATTTCTTCTCAAATCGAAATAGAATATTGAGAGGTATATAGGGTTTTGAGGCTATTAATAGGAAGTATTTTTTTTAAAAAAATACAAAGGAAGTTACGTTATAATTCTTTTATTAAGAGAAGAAATCGCTCTATGAAGGCTTTTTTAAACCTGGTCGGGGCGAGAGGATTTGAACCTCCGGCCCCCTGCGCCCAAGGCAGGTGCGCTAAACCAAACTGCGCTACGCCCCGACAATCATGGATTATAACAAAATCTGACGTGAATAACAATAATGTTGAAGAAAAAAAGCCCTAAAAACACTTATGGGGAGTTGGACTGGCGTCCAACTCCCCATAAGTGCAAGGAGGGGAAAGATTCTTTATATTTTTAAATCTTTATTTTTTAATTTATGATTTCTCGGCCTTGTTCCAAAAAGCATTATATAATTATTTTAAAGAAAGTCAAGGGCTCTTCTAAAAATATTTTAAATTATTTTTCCAATCGAGAAGAAACCACTGCTCCCAAGGTTTCTCCCTCACCCTCATACTTATTATATATACTTAAGGCCTCTTCCAGGGACATACTCTGTATTAATTCTTGATATTTAAAAGGAAAATCCCATCCTAAACCAATTCTTTCAAAAAAAGATATCATTGAAGAGAGTGAATATACAGTTTCAAAACGACTCAAATACATACCAAGTGTGTAATTTTTTGTTTCTTCCAGTTCTATTGAATTCATAAACATTAAATTATGGAACTCCTTTCGCAAAATCTGAACAATCTCTTCAAAGTGTGGATAAGAAAAGCCGGCGTAAGCGCAAATAAATGAAGGCCCAATAAAAGGAACATAAACTGAACCGACTTGGTAACTTAACCCTAATTCTTCGCGAACTTTTAAAAAAAGCCGGGAATACATGCTTCCTCCTAAGCAGTTCGACAAAAGTTCAAAAGCTATTCTTCCCCGAACATCAAAAAGGGAAGGTGCTCGGTAACCAATAACCATCCAATTATCCTGAATATCCTTTTGTTCTACAATTCGTAAAGATAAAGGATAAAAGTTTTCTTCCTTGAAAGACTTTATCTCTTGAGGTATGAGATCTCCCATTTGATGCAGAAATACATCCTTCATCTTGCTAAGATCAAAATTACCTACTACTGCAATAACCATATTATTGGGAACATACCAGCGACGATGCCAATCCAATACTTTTTTTTCAGTAAAGGTTTTCAGACAATCAGGTTCTCCAAGGGTTGATGATCCATAAGGGTGAGTTCCATAAAAACCTTTTTTGAAGCGGAGAAGAGCCGCCTTGAGAGGATCGTCGTCAAGAGCAGCAAGCTGCTCGATTAAAAATCTTTTTTCTTTTTCTATTTCCTCTTTTCTCAGAGCTGGACTCTTAATTAATTCGAAGAAAAGAGCAAGAATAGCAAATATTTGCTCGTTTGGTCCTTCAATGGCAATCTTTCCAACAAAACTATTTGATGAGCTTTCTATTGATGCGCCAAGAGATTCAATTTCACGATTGAAAGTAATCGCATCTTTAGTTAGGGTCCCTTTTACAAATGCTTCCTGTAAAAGCGCTGAAAGGCCTCTTTCTTTTTCGTTTTCGAATAAATTTCCCATAGCCAAGCAAAGATGGATTGAGCACAACAAAGAATCAGGAATAGAGAGAAATAAGAGGGTTAAACCGTTTTTCAAGCGCACTTTTTCTACCTGCTGTTGTAATTCGTTCATCGATGATCCTCGGGATTGATAATAACACTGATTGCAAAATTAAAATCAAGATACTTTTTTAAAACATCAATTATCTGTTTGGTCTGAATATTTTGTATATTCTTCAAATACCGAAAAATGGTATCAATGGTATCAATAGTATCTAAACGTCCCAATAATTCGGCGCTTCCTAAGGTCGTTTCAATAGAATGATAAAAGCCGCTCAATAAAAGGTTTTTAGCTCGATTTATTTCAATATCTTGAGGGGTATAATTTAATAACAGCTCACATTCTTCTTGAATTGTTGCTTCAATTATTTTTGGGTCGCTATTGGCAAAGGTGAATATGATGCTGAAAATTCCAGATTCTTGATAAAAAGAAAAGTTGGTATGAATTGAGTCAACCAACTGTTCTCTTTCCCTCAGTCGGGCATTGAGACGGGAGTCGATTCCATCTCCAAGGATAATCGATAAAAGTTTGAGCAGGCAAAAATCATCTTGCCGAATACCTGGGCCTAAAAATCCAATAGCTCCATAATGATGGTGAATGTCCATGTTGATTTCGATTCTTTTTCTTTGTACCTTAGGAAGGGGAGGAAAGGAGTTAAACAAATTCTGTAGTGGTTTTCCCCCATTTTTGAAAAATAGATCTATTTTCTCGAACAACTGGTTTTCAGATAGGTCTCCACAGACTACCAAGGTAAGATTTGAGGGGTGGTAAAAGGATTCCTGGTGGCATATGAAGTTCTCCCTTTTCAAGTGAGCAATGGTATCCTTTGACCCCAATATTGAACGTTCATAAGGAGTTCCGGAAAAAACTTCATGATAAAGAGTGATAGCGAGTTTTTCTTCCGGGTCGTCTTCATCTATATGTATTTCCTGAATGATTACTTTTTTCTCACGTTCGATTTCAATAGGATCAAAAAGTGGATTGCGAACTAAATCGATAATTAGCTCTAATGATTTCTCCCAATGATTATAAGGGACAACAATATAAAAATCCGTGGTGTCCAAGGAAGTGCCAGCATTAATATTGCCACCAATGGCTTGAACCTGCCTTGATAGTTCTAATCCCGGGTAATTGGTCGTACCCTTAAAAACCATATGCTCAAAAAAATGAGAGATTCCAATTTGCACTGGTTCTTCATCCTTAACTCCAACTCTTGCCCAAAGATTCAAAGTCACTAAAGGTGATTTCATCCGACGAAATACGACTTTCAAGCCCGATGGAAATACTTTTTTTGTATAAGACAAATTCATCTTGATTTTGTGCTCCTAATCAGGAAAGATCTCCATACTATTTTCGTCATTTTAGATGACTTTTAAAAATACTTACTTTGGAATCAATCCTCTTCTTAAAAGGGGATTATAGGAAGATTTTAAAAATTAACTTGGAACAAAAAAAGGATGGCGGGTATTACATACCCGCCACAATAACACTTTAAGCTTCTAAGTTTGTTAAGTTTATCAAAGAGTTATTATTCTTCTGGTACTGGACTCATTATCGGTTCTTCTGTTGGTTCATATTCATAATCATACATATCCGCCGCTGACATCCCAGACATTCCCTGTACGCCCTGCATTATCATGGGCATTGCTGTTTCAATAATGTCCTTCCAGGGCGAAACCGGAGTAGTTGCTGAAAGCAGAGTAACTTTGCCTTCTTGAATAACTAAAAATGAAACTGGTTCCATGGTAATGCCCCCACCAGTCCCTCCACCGGAAGGTTGACCAGCTGGCATACCAAGGCCACCACCTCCACCAAATCCAACATCAACCTTAATCACTGGTACCACTGTCACGTCTCCCACTTGAATTGGTGCTCCAATGAGGGTATTGGGTTGAACCATTTGAGTCATTTTTGATAATACCGCATCCATTAAAGTTATGATATCGTTAGATACGCTTTCTTGAGACCATCCCAAACTTCCCAAAACCAAAACCATCAACCCAATTAAACTTATTAAAACTGCTTTTCTCACACCTATCACCTCCAAATTACTTTCTAATTAGAATCCATTTAACGTATCATTTTTTTATAATAAAGTTGTTTTCAATCTATGAATTTTTTCAAATAATTATCCTTTACTCACCCACTCTTGACAAACCCTCAATAGCTTGAGCATTCTCGGGGTCTAGTTCAAGGACTTTATTAAAATATTCCTTGGCTTTATTCTGATCTCCCTTTTTGCTATACGCTTTAGCTAAACCAATATAGGCGTCAATAAATTCAGGGTGACTATTGATCACCAGATTAAAATCTTCGATGGCAGCATCAACTCCCCCCAAAGGAGGGGGAACCATCAATCGAGCATATCCCCTGGCAACTAAAGCATAAGGATTATCTGGTTCAATTTCTAAGGCACGAGCAAACTCCCGAAAGGCTTCCATCCCATATTGAATTTTCTTGTTAAGATCTGCGGTAGACTGAGCAAGTTCTCCTAATGCTTGTCCTAAGAGAGCATGAGCATCGGCAAGTTCTGGATTATTTTCTAGAAGATCTTCAAAAATTTTTTTTGCTTTCTCAAAATCCTTTTTTTGAAGACTTTCCCTCCCTTTTTTAATCAATTCCTGTTTCGCATCCTCAGAAAGGGTTTGAGTTTGGGGTAATAACCCTGGAAGAGTTTCAAATATTTCACCAACACCGGCATCGGGCTCACCAATATTATAAATCTGAAATTTCCCGTCTTTAATCACTAATATAGCAACTGGTTCAAGACTTATTCCACCAAAAATCATTTGAAAAGAAGAGCTTTTATCGCTGCCAAAAGACAAGACATTGGTTTTTACTACTGGGATAATTGTCAGTTCCCCAATAATAACAGGTTTTCCCAGGGCATATTCACCTTTTAAAGCAGAAGCAATTCGAGCTATTTCAGAATGAATTATTTCTATTCTTTCTTCAGCACAAACCGGTAAAGACAAAACCAACACAAGCAAAACTACTATAAATACAACTTTTTTCAATCTCTCACCTCCTTCCATAATTATACTCTTTTTTCAAAAAATTTAAGAGCCCAGTTTATTGGAAACAAGATAACCCTCCCGAATTTAAATCATGCCTTGACGAGCACTAAATTACTCCTTAAAATAGTATCGCATTCTTTTATGCGCCCGTGGCTCAATTGGATAGAGCAACAGACTACGGATCTGTCGGTTGGGGGTTCGAATCCCTCCGGGCGCGCCACCGCCTTATAGAGCGATTCCTGCTTTTAAATCCGGTGTAAAAGTTGACGAGTCTGTTGCTCATAAACAACCGGTTTGTTTTTTTTATGAACTATTAATAGCTAATTCATTAGCCGTTACATTCACCAATGATTACATCTAATTTATAAATACTATCCTCGTGAAAAGAAAATATTCTCATCATTATAGCCCTGCGACTCGTCTTTGCTTAATTTCTCAACCACAGCGGGGGTGAGATGATATTATTTTTATTCTCTTTCTTCTTCTTATCTTTCCGATGAACCTGCCTTTTAAAGTGTTACCTCCAATTAATTTACCTATTCGGTTATTTATATTATTGTAATACCTTTTTGTTCCTCTTTTATTTAAAATTCATCATTTTTCCAAAAGAAACTTGAATTTAATACTTGAAATAGGTAATATTTAATTATAATCTCTAATATAAATTATATTTTGGAGGGGTTAATATGAAAAAAACCTATATTTTAGCAGTAATGGTGTTGTTAATGGTAGCGGTTCTTCTAGTTCCAGCCTTTGCTGAAGCAAAGTACAAAATAGCTTTTGTTCCCAAACTAATTGGAATTCCTTATTTCAATGCCATGGAAGAAGGTGGGAAAAAAGCAGCTGAGGACTTGGATGTTGAATTTATTTACACAGGTCCGGTAACGGCTGATGTTGCCAAACAAAGTGAAATCGTTGATAACCTCATCACTCAGGGGGTAGATGCCATTGCTGTTGCTCCTAACGACCCAGCTGCCATCACTCCAGTACTCAAAAAGGCTCAAGAAAAAGGTATCATAGTATTAACCAGCGATACTGATGGAGCTCAGGATGTACGAGAGGTATTCGTCAACCAAGCTCTCCAAGATGCTATTGGGTACACCACCTTAGATGAATTAGCCAAGGCCATGAATTATGAGGGTGAATTCGCTATTGTTTCTTGCGGTCCTACTGCTTGGAATTTGAATACCTGGATTCTCTATGAACTGCAAAAGTTAGCCGAATATCCCAATATGAAATTAGTAACCATTCGTTACGCCGAAGAAGATGTTCAAATGGCTATTAATGTCATGCTTGATTTGATCAATGCTTTCCCCAACTTAAAAGGAGTTATCGGTCAGTGCAGCACTTCGGCGCCTGGAGTTGCAGAAGCTGTCGAACAAGCTGGGAAAATTGACCAAATCTTTGCTACTGGTATTTCCGTTCCCTCGATGATGGCAAAATATGTGAAGAGTGGCGCAGTGAAGTCCTTTGTTCTCTGGAACCCAGTTGACTTAGGCTATCTAACTGTTTGGGCGGCAAAATACCTGCTGGATAAAAATACTTTCGAAGATGGGAAAGAATATGATGTTTCAGGGATAGAAACCAAACCGGTATTTTTAGCACAAGACAAAATGCTGGTTCTTGGTCCTCCTAAGGTTTTCGACGCCAGCAATGTCGATCAATTCAATTTCTAAAAATTTTCTCTAAGGCGTCCTTCGGGACGCCTTTTTCTTTATTTATCTATAATATTTTATACATGAAGTTGAATATATACGTTGTTTTTAAAATATTCTTAAATGGTAAGTATTAGTTTTGTACCAATTATTCCCTAACCTCTATAGGGAGGGTCAAGAGTTAGGAGCTCACCATGGATACCATTCTCGAATGTCGTGGAATAGAAAAATCTTTTGGAGGAGTTCATGCCTTAAAAAAAGTTAATTTTTCTTTAAATCCTGGGGAAGTTCATGCCTTGGTTGGCGAAAATGGAGCAGGGAAATCAACTCTCATAAAAATTATTTCTGGAGCCCTATCTCAGGATCGAGGCGAAATCTTCTATCTTGAAAAACCAGTTATCATTGGTTCTCCAAGAAAAGCTCAAGATATAGGCATATCTACTGTCTATCAAGAACCACTCATTTATAGAGAATTGAGTGTCTTAGAAAATATTTTCTTAGGCCGGGAAATAAAAACCCGGAGAGGTAATATCGATTGGGCTGAAGAAGAAAAAAAGGCTCGATCGTTATTTGAATCCCTTCAAATATCTCCTCATTTTATTAAACAACCCATGCGAGACCTCAGTGTTGGGCTGCAACAGTTGGCACTCATCGCCAAAGCCTTGGTTTACGAAGCCAAGCTGATTATCTTTGACGAACCAACCGCGATCCTGACCGAACATGAAACCGAAAGACTTTTTGAAATTATTCAGAAATTAAAGGAGAGAAAGGTTGGCATTATCTACATTAGCCATCGCTTAGAAGAAATATTCCGTATTGCTGATCGGGTTACTATTATGCGAGATGGTGAAGTGGTTGGTGAATATCCCATCGGTGAAATTAATCGTAATAAAATAATCGAACTCATGGCCGGACGATTGTTGGTGGAAGAAATCAATCATCTGGGAAAAAAAGGAGAAAAACCGGTACTCACCCTCAAAAACCTTACCCGGAAAGGTCGCTATTACGATATTCATTTTGATGTTTACCCTGGAGAAATTTTAGGTTTTTCTGGGTTGGTTGGATCAGGGCGAACTGACATCGCTCAAACCCTCTTCGGACTGATTAAGCCCGACAGTGGTGAGATTATTTACCAAGGGAAAAAGGTAAGCTTTTCTTCTTCTGAGGAGGCTATGGCCAATGGAATTGCCTATCTTCCTGAAGATCGAAAAGCCCAAGGTCTTTTTCCCATTTTAAGTACCGCTTTTAATATGAGCGTAACCGTGCTCAAAGAAATTTCTTCAAGAATGGGTATTGTTCATAACCAACAAGAAAAAGAGCTGGGAAAGAAGTATGTGAAAGAGCTGGCCATTAAGACTCCTAGCCTTGATTCAAAAGTCTTTAGCCTTAGCGGGGGCAACCAGCAAAAAGTAGTCTTAGCCAAGTGGTTGGGGGTAAACCCACAAATTCTCATGCTCGATGAACCCACTCGGGGAGTAGATGTTGCCTCTAAATCAGAAATCCACCATATGATTGCTTCTTTAGCTGAGAAAGGGATCGCAGTGATCATCATCTCCAGTGAACTTCCTGAAATCCTGAAACTAGCTGACCGAGTGATTGTTATGCATGAAGGTCGTATCACCGGGGCTTTTGAAGATCAAGATATCACCTCAGAAAACCTGATTCGTGCCGCAACTGGAGAGAGAATGTTGAAAACCAAGGGCTTATCAATTGAGGAGAAAAACCTATGACTGCGAACCTCCAAATTATAATGAAACGCAGAGAATTTACAGTTTTGGGTCTTATCGTGGTATTAATGGTCATTTTTTCTCTGGGTACTGAGAAATTTATGTCAGTCAGTAACCTTTCCAATTTGCTCTTACAGCTTTCCGGAGTCGCCATATCGGCTATTGGAATGACTATGGTCATCATTACCGGTGGTATCGATGTTTCGGTGGGTTCAATCTTAGGTATGGCTTCAGTGGTTGCCGGAAAACTTCTCATGGCTGGTTCATCCTTTATTATCGTTATCCTTTCGGCAATTGCTACCGGTTTTGGGATTGGTATTCTCAATGGGATCATCATCTCTTATGGGAATGTCCCGCCCATAATTGTCACCTTAGGGATGATGAGCATGATGCGAGCTTTAATGTATCAAGTGCTTGGTGGTCGGTGGGTCTCGGGAATTCCACCTGATATACGGATCATTGGCTTAGGAAAATGGCTGGGTATCCCCTTGTCAATGTGGATTACCGCTGTCTTGATCATCCTTTTCAGCTATTTTCTCAGTTCCCGACCAACCGGACGGGCAATTTATGCCATTGGAAACAATCCTGAAGCTGCCCGAGTTTCTGGTGTAAGCCTCTCACGAACCATCATAATTGTCTATTCCCTAACTGGTCTTTTGGTTGGTTTTGCCGGGCTCATTTACGTAGCCCGCACCGGAATTGTACAAACCAATACTGGTTCTGGTTTCGAACTCGAAGTCATCGCGGCAGTAATGTTGGGTGGCACCAGTGTCTTTGGAGGAAAAGGAACGGCGATTGGGAGCTTACTGGGGGCAGTTTTGGTAGGAATCATTAAAAATGGGATGGTTCTCATGAATGTTCCCGCCCTCAGCGAAGGTTTGGTTATTGGAGTACTGATTTTGATTTCGGTTATGATTGACCTCGTCCGATCCAGGGGAGAATCGCTATGAAAAACATAGGTAGTCACATTGTTGAAAATCGGGTACTTTTTCTTTTGGTATTATTCCTCATCCTCTTTGGGGTGTTTGCTTTTTCCGTAAAAGGTTTCTTTACTTTCTATAATCTCACCAATATGACCCAATACGGTGTGGAGCTGGGGCTATTAGCCTTAGCAGAAATGCTGGTTATCCTATCGGGAGGTGCCGGCATTGACCTTTCCGTTGGTTCCATGCTGACCATTGTCGCTATGATTATTGGAGTTCTTATCGGCCGAGCTGGTTTTAGCCCGTCTTTTGCCATCATCATTGGACTTATCGCCGGCAGTGCGATGGGATATGCCAATGGTTTCCTGGTTGCTTATCCCAAGATCCCTCCTTTTATAGTCACTCTTGCCAGCCTTTACGTCTACAAATCATTAGCCATGATTATTTCGGTTGATCCTCGTTTTGGCCCTAATCCGATGCCAGTTTCCAACTTTCCTGAGTCTTTCTATTATATCGGACAACATCGCATCGGCGGCTTACCCTTTCAGGTGCTGTTCATTTTTATCCCAGTGGTTTTAATCCTCATGTTCCTCATGAATCGAACCGTGCTTGGAAGACATCTCTATGGTGTGGGGAGCAATGAAACAGCGGCGATATTTTCTGGGATTAACGTCAAAAAAATTCGAGTTATCGTTTACACTCTTTCCGGCCTCCTGAGCGCCTTAGCTGGTTGGGTAATAACCTCGCGGATTGCCAGTGCTCGCCCTGATATTGGTACGGGCTATGAACTCCAAGCCATCACCATAGCTGTATTAGGAGGTGTCAGCATCAAGGGCGGAGAAGGGACAGCCGGCGGGGTGGTATTAAGTATCGCCATCATCACCATGCTCTATAATGGAATGCAGCTCGCAGGAATTCACCAGATCTGGCAGTTGGGCTCTCTTGGTTTGGTTTTGGTGGGAAGCGTCCTGCTGAATCAAATTTTATACAACCGTCGTAAATTTTAGCTATGGAAAGAAATTTATTAAAATGCATTGTAGTATTAGTTATCCTCCTTTTTTCCTCCGGTCCCTCTTGTTCTATTGAAGAGGGACCGGCAGTCTGGCTTTTTGCTGCTCAGCCTGAGCGTTACTTCCCGGCTTTTTTTGAAATTCATTTAAAAAGAATATTATCGGTTTCGCAGCTTCAAACCATCAATCTCTATTCCAAACATCCTGGCGAACTCGAAAAAAACATTAATTCAAAAATGAGCCTAGCTCGAATCATCATCATAATGGATTTTTCCGAAGAATTAACCGATGTTTTTTTTCAAAAGTGTAAAAATATCGAATTTCAAGAAACACCTTTTCTTATAACTTGGAATTGCGCCCTAACCAAATTTCCTAATTATTTTCATCCAGTTCCGATTATCATTCACTGGGAACTGGTGTCGAAAAAACTTCAATCCCTCCTGTCTGGTTATCAATCGCCGGTTTTTATTGTCCATCGCAATGAATCCTATATTCAAGACTTTCTTATGTCCTCACAGAACCATCTTCAATATCAATTGATTTTTGATGACAATAAGCCTTACCATTCACCATCTTCTCAAATGGTTTATCTTACCAGTCATGAAGATATTATGAAAGAATACCTGTCCTATTCTCATGATATTATTTGTTTTGATTCCTCTACTTTAACCTTGTCTGAAATACAAGCCGGTCATGTCTTAGCCGCTATTGACTTCAAGCCTTCACGGCTTGCTGCTCAAATCTCGGATTTTCTCTCCAATAATGCCAACAAATCCGCTCTAACTCTTACCCCCCTTCTTATCCTCCCCAATTCTCTCTCAGAATCTGATGCTTATGAAGTCCTTGGTCGTTGTTTTATGTGTGGAAATGATCAAACTCAATAAAAAAAACCGATAGGGATGAATATTTTATGTAGGCGGATATAGTTGAGAGAGAAGGTATTCCAATTCAAGATTATTCCCATTCATGCTTTTTTATAAATCGTAGCTTTTTATTTCGCGAAGAATCAATGCTTAAAAAGGAAAAACGAGTTTCCTCAATAAAGGCTCAGAAAATAAAAAACCCCTCTTCAGAAAACCAGACTAAGCTGAAATTCTCTGATTAGAGGGGAAAATATAGCAAACTTGGTAGCGGGGGCCGGATTCGAACCGACGACCTCCGGGTTATGAGCCCGACGAGCTTCCTGACTGCTCCACCCCGCGATATTTATAAACTGGTGCCGAAGGCCGGAATCGAACCGGCACGGGGCTTACACCCCAACGGATTTTAAGTCCGTTGCGTCTTCCTGTTCCGCCACTCCGGCACGGCGAAAGGAAACCTTTCTGACCACGCCTTATTTATTTTAGCAGGAAAATCCGTAGAGTCAAGCATTTTAGCGTATTAATGCAAGGTAGAATAAAAAACCAAGAATAGAGGTGTCATTTACATAGGTGTAGGTCCTTGCCACATATAAATTCATACCTTGACAATTATTGGTGTTTCATTGTATATTTTCACTGCAATAAGGTGGGCCGTTAGCTCAATTGGCAGAGCAACTGACTCTTAATCAGTAGGTTGCGGGTTCGATTCCCTCACGGCCTACCAGCCATTCCCCCTCGTTTTAAAATCCTTATCGTTTACTTTCCTTGTATTTCTCTATTTTTTTTTAACCCTGATTTCTCAGATTCTATAAAATCTTAGTTTTTACTCTCATTACTATTCGCAACTTACCATTTGCTGTATTTGCAGGCTAAACCCCCTTGCTGCATGGCAGACACGAAGAGGACGTAAATGAGGCAATGGGCTTGACATGACTTGTCGTTACTGTGGTGCAATTTATTGGCTCCCATGGATAATATTCTTTTGTAGGGACTTGATTTATCAAGCCCGCAAATTGGTTTCAGGACAGATTCAGAATCTATTGTAACAATATGGATGGAAACCCAACCAATAAAAACGAAACAAACATACAAAAATAGATCATATATGGTTTCGTTCCGACAAAAGGAAATGAATACCTCAAAAAAGGATGATAGCAGAATTAAAAAAATGAAAAAATTGGTGAAATTGATCCCATCCATAAGAATATGGAAAAAATCAGTTGGGCGATCATAGACGGGCAGAACTGTGTGTCCGCCCATTTGAGAATGAAAATAATGAAATTTCAAATAACAATGATAATTTGATAGGGAGACCGCCATACCGATAAACGGCGCCTGATGAGGATGAAAATATATACTCAAAAACCAATCTCCCCCTTTAGAAAAGGGGGTTGGAGGAATTTGAAAGTACTAAAAAAAACCAATCCTTATCAAACTTCATTTCTCTAAAGAGAGAGGAATAAAAAAGATTAAACTCATGAGATTGCCACGTCACTTCGTTCCTCGCAATGACGAGTCAGAGTTCCTTCTTCCTTGATGGGAGAAGGTGAGGCTGAGGGTGAAAGCCATAATGATATTTTGGTTAGTTGCTCTAAAAGAATCATCTTAAAAACCATTCCGGTATTTTCAGGACATAGCTTTTTTTTCTTTAAAAATAAAAAGATTATAAAGTTTTTCTCTTGACATATATATGGTATTTTGGTATCGTAATACCTATATAAAGAGGTGAAACAATTGAAGGGTATAGTGAATCTGTCCGAAGCTAGTTTATTGGCCTTACACAGTATGGTCCTTTTGGCTCAACATGACCGTGAGCCTTTAACTATAAAACAAATGGCAGAAAAAACTGCATCCTCAGAAGCTCATCTATCAAAAGTAATGCAAAGGCTAGCTAAAATTAATTTGGTTGACTCCATTCGAGGTCCCAATGGTGGTTTTTTCTTAAAAAATCCCATTGAGTTAGTTACGCTTTTGGACATTTACCAAGCCATCGAGGGTCCCCTGGAAGAAGGCATTTGTTTCAATAAAAATGGGATTTGTCCTTTTAAAAAATGCATTTTTGGAGGACTTATCGACAAGATGCGACACGAGTTTAAACAATATTTGTCTTCAAAAACTTTGAAAGATTTAGTTGAAACATCGCAATCAGATTGATAGACCAAGCAAAGAACTGAAATTTTATTGAATAAACAACTTTCAAACCATTCAAGTTCTTTTTGTAAGAACTAAACGTTGGTTTATAACAATAATTATTAAAAAAGGGGGTTCATTATATGTTCTGTTATCAATGTGAACAAACTGCCAAAGGAACTGGTTGTACTGCCTTTGGAGTGTGCGGTAAAGATCCAGAAACTTCCGCACTTCAAGATCTATTAATTTATGCCACCTTGGGAATTGGCCAATATGCCCATCGGGCACGTCAATTTGGCTCTAAAAACCATGATGCCGATATCTTTGTTACTGAAGCTCTTTTTACTACAATTACCAATGTTGATTTTGATCCTGAACGCTTAAAATCTTTACTTCATAAAGCCTACAACATCAAAGAAAAGGTTAAACAGCAATACCTCGATGCCTGCCGTCAATCGGAAAAAACCCCAGAAGAGTTGAGTGGTCCAGCAACCTGGAAACCAGCTACCAGTTTAGACGAACTGGTACGTCAAGGAGAAGCAGTATCTCTTGAAAACAACATTAAAGAATATGGTGAAGATATAGCTGGTTTGATGCATCTCATCCTTTATGGTCTAAAAGGAATGGCTGCCTATGTAGACCATGCTCAAATCCTTGGCCAAGAAGATGACAACGTTTATGCCTTTTTCCATGAAACTCTTAATTTTCTTACCAAAGGACAATTTACTCTTGATGAACTGCTGAAAACTGCCTTAAAATGCGGTGAGGTTAATATTCGGATTATGGAGCTCCTTGATAAAGCCAATACTGGCACTTATGGTCATCCGGTTCCAACTGCAGTTCCAATAACTGCCAAAAAAGGAAAGGCAATTGTTGTTTCCGGTCATGACCTAAAAGATTTAGATGAGCTTTTAAAACAAACCGAGGGCAAAGGAATTAATATTTACACTCATGGGGAGATGCTTCCGACCCATGCCTATCCAGAACTGAAAAAATATCCTCACTTCGTTGGGAATTATGGTGGTGCCTGGCAGGATCAACAAAAAGAATTCGATGCGTTTCCTGGTGCCATTCTCATGACCACGAATTGTATTCAAAAACCGAAAGAAAGCTATAAGAATCGAATCTTCACATCTGGTTTAGTGGCCTGGCCAGGAGTAACCCATATTTCCGATCGTAATTTTGCACCGGTTATTGAAGCTGCTTTAGCTGCCCCGGGATTCCCAGAAGACGAACCAGAAAAAACTATCATGGTAGGTTTTGGTCATAATGCTGTAATGGGAGTCGCAGATCAGGTAATCAATGCAGTTAAGTCGGGTGCCATACGCCATTTCTTCCTCATTGGCGGCTGTGACGGTGCAAAGACAGGAAGAAATTACTACACCCAATTAGCCCAAATGGTACCACAAGACTCGGTTATTCTTACCTTAGCTTGTGGGAAATATCGTTTCAATAAGCTTGAATTTGGTGATATTGGAGGTATTCCTCGTTTGCTTGATGTTGGACAATGTAACGATGCCTATTCGGCAATACAGATAGCAGTTGCTCTTGCTAACGCTTTTAACACCGATGTTAACGGTTTGCCCCTCTCTTTTATCCTTTCCTGGTATGAGCAAAAAGCGGTTTGCATTCTCCTTTCTCTTCTATGCCTAGGAATTAAAAACATGAGGCTCGGCCCCAGCTTGCCTGCTTTTGTTACTCCAGCAGCGTTAAAAGTTCTCCAAGACAATTTCAATCTTATGACCATAACTACTCCTGAAGCCGACCTTCAGGCTATTCTTGGATAGTAAACTCTAAATGAGGGAGGGTTGGTAAACCCTCCCCTGAATACCTGCCATCCCCAGTTATATAAAATTTAAGGGAGGACTGTAATGAAAATTTTGGAAGTTGATAAAACCCAACCCTTTGTTAATAACCATAATATCGATGCTCGCAGGATATATGACTACAACCATGCCCAGATTATCCATATGACTTTACACCCAGGTGAGTCTTTAAAACCACACACCACTCCGGTTGATGTCGCTTTCTACATTCTTGAAGGAAGTGGATTAGTTGAAATTGGTGACGAAAACGTTCCAGTAAATTCAAGTACTTGCATCGAGAGTCCTAAAGATATCCCTCACCGTCTCATCAATAACACTGACAAACCTTTTAAGTTTTTAGTTATTAAAATGCCCAAATAACTCATTAATTAAAATACAATATCCCATATTTAGCTGCGATTGTTCTTAAATGGAGATAAATTAATTATAGCCACCCACAAAAAAAAGGGAGCCCTGCCAAAGCAGAGCTCCCTTTTTTAATCTTATTTATGGTTTATGGTTATGGCTTTTTTTATTATTGCAACCAATCTTTGGGAGGCATAAGTCTCATCGCACGATTCTGTACTTCTTTAATAGCATCATCAGCTGAGACTTCCTGGGTCCAAATTCTCTGGAGTTGTTCCTGCCATAATTCACTCAGAGCGAAAGTATTGGGATTTGGAGTCCATTGTAATGCAGCATATTCTTCTAAGTTTTTGGTAACCAGTGGACGACAAGTTCCCTGACCCCACTCTGAAGTCCGTTTTATAATTTCTTCGTTATTCCATACTGAATTACGTACTGGAGTCTGATTATTGTATTTCAAGGAAGCTTCTAACATAATTGGTTTGCTGGAAGCCCATTCCATGAATAACCAGGCCGGCTTCTTGTTTTCAGAAGCAGCGTTCATAGCAATTGACCAAGCCCAGATATTGGACTTGATTCCAGCAGGTCCTTCTGGAACGTGAACGGCTTTCCATTTTCCAATAATCTCTTGGGCAATAGCTGGATCATCAAGTTCGGCGCCCCAATGGTCGGCATCAATGATCATGGCTGCCCTTCCAGCTATGAAAGCGTCCTTCACGTCGTACCAGTCTAAGGCTGACCAGTCTTTCGGTCCGAAATCACGAATAAGCTTGGTCCAGAGGTCGGACATGGCAACAATTTCTGGGGTATACATTGCAGGATTGCCTTCTTCGTCAAAATCTTTGGCACCATAGGATGCAACTAGGCTGATATATGCTGAGTTCGCAGTTCCAGCTCCCTTGATACCACGGCAGGTGAAAGGAAGGATATCGGTGATACCATCGGCATCAAAACCAGCTTTGACTTTTTTAGCAGCTTCATATAATTCATCAAGGGTTTTTGGTTCCGCTACACCATATTTGTCTAAAAAGTCAGAACGATAATAAAGAGTATAGGCTTCAACCTGGTATGGTATTGCATACAGTTTTCCGGCAACCTTACTGGCTTCGATGGTCATAGGGAAGAAGTCGTCGATATCATAAAATTCAGCATCAGTTAAAGCTGGATCCTCAAGGTAAGCATTAAGAGGTTCTAAAAATCCACCAGGGATGAATTTCCAATTGAGCATTGGTGAAGACATGACAATATCGAATTCCGGGGATTTTCCAGTTAGAACCACGGTTTGTCTTTCAAAAAATTGTTGTTCAGGAAGAGTCAGAACATTCACATCGATCCCGGTTAACGCTTCAAAATCATCAATCAGGGCTTCAAATGTTGCCTGCATCGGGTGATTACAGAGAAGAAGATTAATAGACTCGCCTTCAAATTGTTTCCAATTTACACTGGTATTTTCAAATGCTTGGGCAAAAGCAACTCCCAAAAACATAAACAAAACGACCACAAAAGTAACGATTGCAAAATACGGTTTTTTCATCATAAACTTGCCACCTCACTTTGTAAATTTTTTAAATATAATTTTCTTAACACCAAAAGAATTTAACTATCACCTCCAATTGATTATTTCTAATCCTCAATATTACATATCATTACTCTTTGTCTTAGAAAATCGACTTAAATTCTATTAGGAAAGTTTTTTGAATTTTTTTCTTCGGTTTAGCCTTTTAAAAACGCATTCTAGAAAATAATTTCCATTGCCTTTTTAAAAATAAATATTGGAGTATTAAATATATGCTGTAGCATTTTTCCACATTCGGACAAAGACGAACACTAAAATATAGATAATAACAAAAAGAATAACCGCTCCGGCCATAGCATAAGCCATGTCTCCATAACGGAACGCGTTTAGATAAACCCAGAGGTGAAGGTTGGTCGTGGCAGTTCCAGGTCCACCGCTTGTCGTTGCATAAATGGTATCAAAAATTTTAAAAGAAATCACCAATCGAAACATGACCGATACTAAAACCAAGGGTCTCATCAGAGGCCAGGTAATATATCGAAAATTGTCAAAACCGGATGCTCCATCAACCATAGCCGCTTCATAGGGATCGCGAGGGAGACTTTGGAGTCCAGCAAATAGGATTAAAGCAACAAACGGGGTATAAATATAGGCATCAATAAAGGCTAAAGTTGTCAGTGCAAATCTTGGATCAGCCAACCAGGCAATTTGCGGTACACCAAGGAAACCCAACAAATAGTTCACTACTCCGCCCGAGGTAGAAAGCATCAGTTTCCACATCAAAGCTAAAAGAATTGGGGCAACCGTTAGAGGAATGATAATAATTGAGCGAAAAAACCACTGACCACGCCGATTTTTCGTGAGCAAGTAAGCAATTAAGCTTCCTAAAAGAAGCTCGATCGAAATCGCCAATCCGACATATTCAAAAGAAATAACAACTGCCTTCCAAAAATTCCCGTCTTTAAATAAAAAGAAATAATTCTCGAGTCCAATAAAACTGATCCCGGGATTGGCCAACCGCCAATTGGTAAAAGAAAGATAAACTCCATACCCAAAAGGAATGACGCCAACTAAGATTGGTATAATGATTGCTGGAGCAATAATCCATTTTTTCATTATAGTCCCCCTTTATTCTTTTACCGAACCGAAAGTCAATCCACGAACAATATGTTTTTGAAGTAAAATGGCCAGCACAATGGCGGGAAGGGCAGATATAATAATCGCTGCGCTCATTTGTCCCCATAATACCGCTTGATAACGGATAAATCCTAAGGATCCGGTAGTGACTGGCATGGTTTTTTCTCCACCAACCACCAAAGCGAAAACAAAGCTATTCCAGCAAAAGATAAATGCAAGGAGGGCGGTGGCAGCTATACCTCCCTTGGCCAAAGGAAGAACAACCCGAAAAAAGGTTTGGGGTTGACTGCACCCATCTACTCTTGATGCTTCTTCAATTGATACCGGGATATCAAGAAAGTAACTTCGACACATCCAAACCACGAAAGGAACAGCGATTAATTGATAAACCAAAATCAGCCCCCAATAGGTATCGATGAGCCCTGCTCGCTGGTAGATTTGATAGAGGGGGAGAACAATCGCCAATTCTGGGCCAAACCAAAAACTTAATATGGTAAAAGCAATGTTTTCTCGTGAGGATTCCTTTTTAAAACGAGCCCGGGTCAATGCATAGGCTGCAGGAATGCCCAATAACAACGCAAGTAAAGTCGCTCCTCCGCTGATGACGATTCCATTTAGGAAATAACGTGGAAAATTTGGTTTTGAAGAAGGAAGTGATGTTGTACCTGTTTCTCCGGTAAATAAACCCCGATAATTGTTCGTAGTAGGTTCAAAAATAAATTTTGGTACCGAAGAAGTAATATCGCCATGGGTTTTAATAGAAAGAGAAAAGGTCCACAACATTGGGAAAAGAATAACTATAACAATGATTGCAAACAGTAAATAATAAAAAAAGTATCGCATTGTTCACCTGTCCCCTTCGTTCAATTCTTTGATAAATGCTTGGAAAAATAATTAATCAATATTTTCAGCAATTTATCGAAAACTTTATCTTGAAAGAATGGCTTTGGAATTTTCTTATGACGATACCTCTTTTCATCTCAACCTCAATATTATCACAAATTATTGAGTTTTCAAAATAATAACCTTGGTTGTAATTGGGTATAAATTTCCATCCTGTGATTACATATCCAAATTATCCAATTATAATTTATAAAAAACTTTATCATTTTTCTTGGAAGTGTCTTTTTAAAAAAATTTAAAATTTTTTTTTATCCTAAGCTTTTGATAAGAATTCACTCAAAGCCTCGCAAAAAATCTTATTTCTTTTTTTCTGCAAATATATTTTCTTTCATATTACCAGTCTGATTTTTTTCAACTTGCAACATAATTTCTTGGTCTAATATTTTCTTTTTTTTATATTTATTCATCATTTGAACTAATTTTAAATTCTTAAATCCGTCTTCTGTATAAAGAGTAAAATAAAATTTCCAGGAAGGCTTTTCATTGGTTAAGATCTGTATGAGTGCCCGGGCTAATTTATCCGAATCATGACGTGTTGGCTGCTCAAGAGAAAGTAGGGGGGCTTCATAAATTTTTATTGAATCATAGGTGTTGATTTCTGCAATGTTAACCATTTCAATTCCTTTCTGATTTAGTTCATTCATCCTATCAGAGTCGGGTTTTTCATTGTTGACTAAAATATAATTTAATCGTTCTGGTGGAATAAATTGAAAGATTGCCTTCAAATGATCAGCAAACTTATAATGGTCAGTTTCGCCCGGTTGGGTTGTCACATTACAAACAAAAACAACCGGAGCGGGGGAATGCAATACCGCTTCTCTCACTTCGTTTACCACCAAATTACATAAGACACTTGTATAAAGACTGCCTGGCCCTAAAATAATAATATCGGCCTCATCAATGGCTTTAATAACTTCTGGAGTAGATACTACTTGTTCTGGATCGAGGAAAATTCTCTTAATTCTTTTTCCACAAACACCGACATTTGATTCACCACTAATAATATTCCCATCATCGCACTCAGCTTTTAAAACAACGTTAAGGAGCGTAGTAGGAAGAACCCGACCTCTTACTGCCAAGACTTTGCTTGATTCTCCTATTGCTTTTTGAAAATCACCAGTTACTTGCGTAAGAGCGGTAATAAACAAATTACCAAAATTATGTCCGTGGAGGGTGCTATCATTTTCAAAACGATGTTGAAAAAGCTTAGCCATCAAAGGCTCAGTATCAGCAAGGGCAATAAGACAATTACGAATATCCCCCGGAGGAAGAACTCCCATTTCTTGACGAAGTAAACCAGAGCTCCCACCATCATCGAAAACCGTTACAATCGCCGTAGTATTAGAGGTATATTTTTTTATTCCTTGTAAAAAGACGTGCAATCCATGCCCTCCCCCAATAGCCACTATATTCGGTCCTCGCTCAAGTTGTCTCTTTTGAAATATCTTTTTTGCTACATCATCTTCGGGAGCGGGCATTATTACGCTAAAAATGGAACGGTTCATGTGTTGAAGCCCATATACAATGAAAAAGATTCCTACCGCTAACCAGATAATCCCAAAACTTACTGATAACCAATAGTTTCTTACTAATTGATAAACAATAGAACTCCAGGTTCGATAGATGCCCCTAAAATAAGGGGTTGATACAATGAGACTTAAACCAATTGAGATAAATAAAACCCCAATTATTGCTACAAATAACCACCTCTTAACCTTCATTCCCGGATAAAGCCACCGCAATCTCCTGCGAAAACGTGACTCGTCTTCCATTTTAACCTCCCAAATCGCTTTTCTATTTTCTTTGCGCAGAAACGAAGAAAGAGCGCGCATTGATAAGAAAAATTACTCAGAGTATTTGCTTATTGAATACAAGAAGGTCTTCATTTATCTTGGTCATTATTCCTTTAAAAATAATAGAGTTGATACGTTGCGTATGCCTCGTAAAAAGACACCAAGAAAAGGCCTTTCCAGTTTCATTTGATACCGCTCAGCTGATAGTTAAAACAACAGTGAATTCATCCAATAAATTCCCATATCAGAAAAACGATAAGACTGGATTAGGACGGAAATAATTTTTAGATTCATCCTTGGCTTGAATTTACTTAAGTATTTAAGAACCTTAACTTGTTGATTAAAACAAATTAATCTTTTTAAATTCTTTACTTCATCTTTAAAACCCAAGAACATCCATTTAATAACATAATTTGAGAATTTTCAACCCTATTCTTGATTATATAGATTCATTTGATAAATTTTTTTGTGGGTAGGTTCATGTTTAGTAATAAATCACTCTATATCATTTTCTTAGATTATTTTTTATTTTAAACGACTTCAAGTTAAAATAAGTTGACGACGTTTATCGTAACTTTTCATAAATGTTTATAATCAATAAAATCATTCTTTATGGTTATGAGAATCTTTTAAATTGTTTTCTAAAAAAGGAACAATTTTTTTAACCTTAACCTTGCTTTTTCTTCCGAGCAGGAAAGAACTAATTAAAATTTATAGGAATCGTTTTTCATCAACTCATCATTAGAAAGATTAGGATAAGAAGAGATCTTCATCCCCCCAATTTGTACCATGAAATTGGCATGGAGATAATTCCAGTAAGTAATCAATAATTGAAAAAGATCTTTGAATTCTCTTTGATTTATTTTATCACAATGAATTTTTTTTTAAATATCACAAAATACTGCTTAAATCATCAGAAAATTCTTTGAATAGTATATAATAGATAGCATAAAGATTTAATTTCTAAAAAACTTAGTCCTAAAAGTAAAATAAATTTAAGTTGCAAAACTATCCTTGATATATATAATCAAAACTATAGAGGAATTAATAATTAGTTATTTTCTATGAGGAAGCCATGAACGAACAGAGAATCGGGGATAACCTTACCGATGTTAAGGTAAAAAATCGGGCATTAGTGTTAAGCCTGGTTAAAAAAAGAGGGCTTTTATCCCGTATCGAATTAGCCCGTATCACCGGTCTTACTCAACCGACCATTACCAATATCGTTAATGAATTAATCACCTCCAATCTTCTTCAAGAGGTAGGGACTTCCGATACCAAGGCTGGCCGGAAGCCAATTTTGCTCTCATTTAATAACAGAGCTTTTTACACCATTGCCATTAGCTTTAGCCGGCACGGCTTTTCTGTAGCCCTCACCGACTTAACTCCAAATATTTTATTTCGTCGTGATTCCGATTATGAACTTCAAGAAAATACTGAAATTGCTCTCCTTGAACTGCAAAAAGAATTCATTCATGTCCTTGAATATGCAACCCAATCGCTTCGATTGATTTTGGGCATTGGAGTGAGCGTGCCTGGTCCAGTTGATGCCGAGACTTATACCATTCTTGCTCATCCAATTTTTTTAAACCATAAATCTCTCGACCTTCGTTCTCATCTCAAAGAATATGATTTACCTATCTTCATGGCCAACAACGCTGATGCTGCCTGCCTTCATGAAACCTGGAATGGGGTGGCTAAAGAAATACCCAATATGGTTTATTTTATGGCTGGAGAGGGAGTTGGTGCCGGCATTTTAATCGACGGGAAACTCTATGAAGGTAAAAATAAAAAAGCCGGTGAAATTGGTCATACCAGTGTTAATATTTTTGGGCCTCGGTGTGTTTGTGGAAATCAAGGTTGTTTAGAAATGTATTGTAATACGGAAAAAATTTTAGATAAAGCTCGTGAAGCTGCTTGGTTTGGTGAAAGTCAGTTCCTCCACCAACTTCTTACCGAAAAACGGGATGAGCTTAAATTCCACCATCTTATCGAGGGAGCCAAAAAAAACGATATAACCTGTCAGAATATCTTAAAACAGCTCGGTCAATACATCGGTGTTGGGATTGTCAATATTCTCAACGTTTTTGATCCTGAAGTAGTTGTCATCGGTGGGGAAGCTGCTTTAGCAAAGGAATTTATAGAAGAACCAATAAGGCGGGGAATTGAAGAACGTTTGTTGTATCGGGACTATATTACGCCTCATATCCATTATTCCCAATGGGGTGAAGACATACGTTTACTGGGAGCTGCCTCGGTAGTCCTTGACCATTTTATGGCTGGTGAGTTGGGGAGATTTTAACACCCTTGAAACCTTTCTGGAAAAACCGCTTTCTCATTCTACTATTATTAGGTATCGCTCTGGTTGGAATAATAGTTTTTTCTCATTCTCACTCCAAGGCAATTAAATCCTATCGTTTAATTATTAAAAACTATAAAAACCAGCAAGAAATGCTCGTGAATAATGCGACCAATAGCATTCTTATGATTGAAGGTCCTCTGGGGAATACCGAAGTCCACATCCAGCAGGGAAAGGTATGGGTGTCTGACTCTCCATGCCCGGATAAAGTATGTATTCATATGGGAAAAATACCGGATAATGGAGGTTTTATTGCTTGCCTTCCCAACCGGGTAATCATCCGAGCACTGTTTCCATGAGAATAAAAGAGTGACATTATTTCTCGGTTCACCGTCTTATAAATTCACTTAGTGTTCGGTATTATACCTCCAAAAAAAGAGAGATTCATTAAACGTAAAACATGGTAACTCCATACGAAAATGAACTTTTCTCAATCAATATAAAAAAAATATCCTTCCTCACTTATTTATTTTTTCTGGTGTAGAACCTATCCTACCCGTAAATAGGTACACAAGAGATAAGGCCCTTCATTTAATCCCACACTTGTAAAATAAGGCAGTCATTTATATAATGTTTTCGGAAGTTATGAGGCTGAGTATATTTGGAGAGGTGGCTGAGTGGACGAAAGCGCTCGCCTGGAGAGCGAGTAGGCAGGTGTAGAACTTGTCTCGTGGGTTCAAATCCCACCCTCTCCGCCAGAGTTATGCCTCTAATCGTGCTAGATGGGGAGTTAGCGGTGCCCTGTACCTGCAATCCGCTACAGCAGGGTCGAATTCCGAAACCAGGTGTTTTTCTTTTGGTGTCGACCAAGAAAAGTGGCGTTGAAGATTGGGTCTTGCGCGACAAATCCCCATAAACCCCGCCAGATCCGGGAGGAAGCAACGGTACGTGGGGCTCTTTGGGTGCCGTGAGGGTGCCTGATTTGAGTTAACTGTCTTGGATACAGCCAGGTGGAAATATCGAATTTCGGTGCACGATTGGAGGCAATGAATTTCGTTGGATTCTGTTTTTTTAATCCACACCGTCTATCCGCGATATCCCTCTCAAGAGGGATCTGATGGTATCTTTTTATTGAAGGTGTAGAACCAATTGACCTACCGTTCCCTTTATCGTAAATGGCGTCCTCAGGTTTTCGAAGAGATTGTCGGGCAAGAGGTCGCTTCTCGATTGTTAACCAATGCCTTAAAAAGCGGCCAGATAAATCACGCGTACTTGTTTTGTGGTCCCCGAGGCGTGGGAAAGACTACAACCGCTCGTATTCTGGCTCGTTCAGTCAATTGTGTTCAGGGAATTACGGCACAACCATGCGGGGTTTGTTCTTCCTGTCTTCGTATCCTTGAAGGAAATTCTCTCGATTGTATTGAAATCGATGCCGCTTCTCACCGTGGGATTGATGATATTCGAGACTTACGGGAAAAAGTAAAATACTCTCCAATCGAATCACGTTTTAAGGTTTATATTATTGATGAAGTGCACATGCTTACTACTGAAGCCTTTAATGCTCTATTGAAAACCTTGGAAGAACCACCCGATCATGCCATTTTTATATTAGCCACTACTGAACCTCATCGACTTCCTGACACCATTTTATCTCGGTGCCTTCGGATAAACTTCAATGCTATAGAAAATGAAGCTATAGTTCAACACCTTCGTAAAATTACCAATCAAGAGGGTTTTTCAATTGAAGAGGCGGCTTTATACCTTATAGCCCAGAAATCTGCTGGTTCTCTCCGTGATGCGGTAAGTTTCCTGGAACAACTTATGTCCTGGGAAGAAAAAAACATTACATATGAACAAGCTACTTTAGTTCTTAGAGAAGTTGACCAATCCGACCTTGATGCTCTTTTTGTTCTTCTCGGCAAGGGAGATTGTGGTAAGGTGTTGCTAAAGGCAAACGAGTGGATTATGAGAGGCTTAGAACCCGAAGACATCGCTCATTCTCTCAGTCAATATTTTCGCTCTCTCCTTATACTATCTCTCATAGAATCTGCTCCTCCCTCGGGTGTTGCTCCCCAAAGAATGAAAACTTTGCAAGAAATGGTCGAGCTTTGTTCAGTAATTGACTTAAGAAAAACTTTGCAGCGCCTCCAGGGACTTGAATTAGAAATAAGACGGTCTTCTCATCCACAAATATTGCTTGAATTAGCCCTATTAGATATAATAGATTTTCTAGCGAACCAACAGCACAAGTCAATAGATTTAACCACTTCTCCAGAAAAAGCTCTTTCAAAGGAGATGCTCATTCCCGAAAAGAAAAGTCCGAGTCCTGACTCAGCGGTACCGAATACCCAATCAGTCAATAGGGCTGATAACGAATGGCAAACTATTTTACAATGTTTAAAAAAAAGAAAGATATCTCTTTATGCTTTTTTGCAAGAAGCCGAATTACGAGAGGCTACTAATTCAAAGCTAATTTTAGCGTTTGGACCAAACAGCCGTTTTCACAAAGAAAGTGTTGAAAGAAAGGAAAACTTTCAGATAATTATCGATGTTCTCCAGGAAATCAGAGGCAAGAAATGCCAGCTGGAGTGTATTATTGATAATTCGAATAACCTTGATGAATCAGAGCAAGTACCAAGTGATGAACCTGTTCATGTAGTTCCGGATAATTATAATGATAATGATAAAATTTTAACCAATAAATTTGAAAACGATAATAGTCAATTAAAACCTTTTATAGCCGCGGTCGAGATTTTTGGCGGTTTTGTTGTTGAATATTCGGCCATTGATGATCATTTAAGAGCCGGATGGGAGGAGACTGACTTTGAAAAATCTGATGAAGGAAGCCCAGAAAATGCAGGCTAAAATGGCGAAAATGCAAGAGGAATTAAAAACCAAACAAGTTGAAGCATCAAGCGGGGGTGGAATGGTTAAAGTAACTAGCAATGGCCAACAAGAAATTCTTGAAATAATAATTGAGCCATCGCTGTTGGAAGAAAACGACATTGAAATGCTTCAAGACTTAGTTTTAGCTGCTGTTAATGAAGCCCTAAATCGTTCTCGAGAAATGGCTCAAGAAGAAATGGCAAAAATAACCGGAGGACTTAACATTCCAGGATTAATGTAAACGTGTAGGGGTGTTGGTCATTTTTTAGAAAGCTGTTTGCCTTTTCCTTCACTCCACCGCGCCGTCTCCCCTTCGATCTTTTCCTCACACGAAGAAGGGATGTTGGGGTTAATTTAAGGTTTTAAACTGAAATCTTTATGTAATAAACTATTTGTGAGGTGGAAGCTGTTTGAGTGACTCTTATCCGGAGGCATTAAAAAATTTAATCGCCTCGTTTTCGCGTCTCCCTGGTATTGGCCCCAAAACTGCTCAAAGATTATCTTTTTTTCTAATAAAATCATCACCGGATGAGGTAGAGGGGTTAATCAATTCTCTTGCCGAGGTGAAACAAAAAATTCATTTTTGTTCCCGCTGCGGTTTTTATGCAGAAAATGAGTTATGTTCTATTTGTCAGGATTCTACCCGGGAATCAACTATAATTTGTGTTGTTGAACGACCCCAGGATGTTCTTTCTATTGAAAAAACCGGTTACCGCGGTCTCTACCATGTTCTCCAGGGCGTACTGTCCCCTCTTTCAGGTGTCGGTCCAGAAGATTTAACCATCAACCAACTCATGAAACGGATTGTAACTGAAAAATTTAAAGAGGTAATCTTGGCTACCAATCCTTCTCTTGACGGTGAAGCAACTGCTTATTTTATTGCCCGCAAGCTACGTTCTTTTTCGACTCGGGTCACCATAATTGCTCGTGGTTTACCTTTAGGTGGAGATATGGAGTTCGCTGATGAAATTACCCTTACTCAAGCCTTTGAAGGAAGAAGAGATATTCATTTAGATACTTGATTGTCAATATTTTGAAGAGAGCCCAATTATAATGTTACAATAATTTCTATGTGAAAAATGTTTTTTACCTATAAAACGAATTGGGAAATAATCCAACAAGAAAGGTGAGATAAGATATGACACGAGAATTGGTCATGATCGATGGGAATGAAGCAACCACGTATTCAGCTTACCATGTCAACGAAGTAATTGCCATTTATCCCATCACCCCATCTTCTACGATGGGAGAATTAGCCGATCAATGGGCAGCGGAGAAAAAACCTAATATTTGGGGAACAATTCCCCATGTTATTGAAATGCAAAGCGAAGGAGGAGCCTCTGGAGCTCTCCACGGTGCTGTGCAAGCTGGTGCTCTTGGTACTACTTTTACAAATTCTCAAGGGCTATTGCTAATGATACCGAACATGTATAAGATTGCCGGTGAGCTTACCCCGGCATTAATTAATGTTGCTGCTCGTACCATTGCAACCCATGCCTTATCAATCTTCTGTGACCACAGCGATGTTATGACCACCCGTGAAACCGGCTTTGCTTTGATATCATCAAACTCTCCCCAGGAAGCCATGGATTTCGCATTAATTTCCCAAGCGGCTACTTTGGAATCTCGAGTTCCTTTTCTTCATTTCTTTGATGGGTTTCGGACATCTTCTGAAATTGCAAAGGTCGAGCTTCTGTCGCTTGATGATATGAGAGCGATGATTGATAATCGTTCAGTTGAGGCTTTTCGTAACCGAAAACTATCTCCAGACCAACCTTTTATACGGGGTACTGCCCAAAATCCGGACGTGTTCTTCCAGTCCCGGGAAGCTTGTAACCCTTTTTATCTCAATTGTCCAAATGTGGTCGAAAAAGTTATGGAAAGATTTGAAAAAGTAGTGGGCAGAAAATACCACCTATTCGATTACTATGGTGCTCCTGATGCAGAATCAGTCATTGTGATTATGGGATCAGGTGCCGAAACCACGCAAGAGACGGTTGAATATCTCAATCAGCGAGGAGAGAAGCTGGGTGTGATTAAAACCCGGCTGTATCGACCTTTTTCAATAACCCACTTTGTAGCAGCACTCCCTAAAACGGTGAAAACCATCATTGTTCTCGATCGAACTAAAGAACCCGGATCGGTTGGTGAGCCGATGTACATTGATGTCAAAACAGCTCTTTCCGAAGCCATGGAAAAAGAACTTGTTTCTTTTGAGAAAGTACCAAGAATTTTAGGTGGTCGATATGGACTCTCATCGAAGGAATTCACTCCAGCAATGGTCAAGGCGGTATTTGACGAAGCTAAAAAAGAAGAACCAAAAAATCACTTTACCATAGGCATTGACGATGATGTGACTCATACCAGCCTTGAGTACGATCCAACCTTTTCTACCGAAGATCCCAAAACTGTCCGGGCTCTGTTTTATGGTCTTGGTTCAGATGGCACTGTCGGCGCCAATAAAAACTCAATTAAAATCATCGGTTTAGAAACCGACAATTACGCTCAGGGCTATTTTGTCTATGACTCAAAAAAAGCTGGTGCGGTGACAGTTTCCCATCTCCGATTTGGTCCTAAACCGATTCATTCCCCTTATCTAATTAATCGCGCTAACTTTTTAGCCTGTCATCAGTTTACCTTCCTAGAAAGATTCGATATGCTCAAAAACGCCGAAGATGGTGCCATTTTTCTCCTCAATAGTCCCTTTGGCCCTGATGAAACCTGGGAACATCTTCCAAAAAAGGTCCAAGAGCAAATTATCAATAAAAAGCTGCGCTTTTTTGTGATCGATGGGTATAAGGTCGCACAAGAAACCGGAATGGGTGGAAGAATAAACACCATTCTTCAAACTTGTTTTTTTGCTATCAGTGGTGTTTTGCCTCGAGACTTAGCTATTCAAAAAATAAAAGAATCAATTCAAAAAACCTATGGTAAGAGAGGAGAGGCGGTAGTAAAGAAAAACTTCGCAGCCGTTGACGCTGCACTGGGGCATCTTCATGAAGTTAAGGTTCCTTCCTCGGCTAATAGCCAATATGAAATGCGCCGTTCTGTTCCTCTCGAAGCTCCAGAATTCGTTCAGAAAGTGACTGCCAAAATTATTGCTAACGAAGGCGATAGCATACCAGTAAGCGATATGCCTATTGATGGAACCTTTCCCAGTGCAACTACCCAATGGGAAAGAAGAAATATTGCTCTCCAAATTCCAGTGTGGGATCCGGAGGTTTGCATCCAGTGTGGAAAATGTACCTTAGTTTGCCCTCATGCGGTTATTCGAGGAAAAATATACGATCCGGAAAAAGCTGGTGAATTTCCTCCGACTTTCAAACGAACTGCTGCTCGATGGAAAGAATTTCCAAATTTTGCGTTTACTATCCAAGTGTCACCCGAAGATTGTACCGGTTGCGGAGCCTGCATAAAAGCGTGTCCAGCTAAAAACAAAAAAGACTCCAGCTTAAAAGCGCTTAATTTTGCTCCCCAAATTCCACTTCGCCAACAAGAAACCGAGAATTGGAAATTTTTCAAAAACCTTCCCGACCCCGACCGAGACAAGCTTAACCTGAGCCGCACTCGAGACGTGATGTTGCTCCGACCTCTGTTTGAATTTTCCGGTGCTTGTGCTGGATGCGGTGAAACTCCTTATGTTAAATTAATGAGCCAACTCTTTGGTGATCGGGCAATAATTGCCAACGCCACTGGATGCAGTTCCATTTACGGAGGAAACCTTCCAACAACCCCTTATGCCATAAACAGCAACGGTAAGGGTCCGGCTTGGTCAAACTCACTTTTTGAAGATAACGCCGAGTTTGGTTTGGGTATGCGACTCGCTATTGACAAACAAAAAGAGTTTGCTCGGGAACTATTACTGAAAGTGGCTTCTTCGGTGGGTACTGAGCTGGTTGATGCACTTCTTTCTACTGATCAATCGAACGAAGAAGGAATTAAAACCATGCGCGAATTAGTAAGCCAACTAAAAGCAAAACTTTCAACGCTTGATATGCCTGACGCAAAACTGCTGTTGACCGTTGCCGATTCTCTGGTTAAAAAAAGCGTATGGATTCTAGGAGGAGATGGCTGGGCTTATGACATCGGTTATGGTGGATTAGATCATGTTTTAGCTTCCGGTCGTAATGTTAATGTCCTTGTTTTGGATACCGAAGTTTACTCCAATACTGGTGGTCAAATGTCAAAAGCTACTCCCCGAGGCGCGGTAGCGAAGTTTGCTGCTGCAGGAAAGGGTCTCCGCAAAAAGGATCTTGCCTTGATCTCCATAACCTATGGAAATATTTATGTTGCTCGGGTTGCAATGGGTGCTGATGACATTCAAACCATCAAAGCTTTCCTCGAAGCCGAAGCCTACGATGGACCCTCAATTATTATTGCCTATTGTCACTGCATCAATCACGGTTTCGACTTGGTTAATGGTATGGATCAACAGAAAAAAGCCGTTCAATCAGGGTATTGGCCGCTTATTCGCTACAATCCCGATTTAGTGAAAGAAAATAAGAATCCTCTTCAGATCGATTCTAAAGCTCCAAGTCTTCCACTTGACCAGTACATCTATAATGAAACTCGTTATTCTATGCTTAAACTCAGCAATCCGGAGCAGGCTCAAAAATTGCTTAATCTTGCTGAAAAAGATGTGGCTTCACGCTGGAAACTTTATCAACATTTAGCAGCAATGGAACCAGAAACTAAAGAGTAATCAGCACATTAAAGGGAGAGACAAGGAATCTTGCCTCTCCCTTTTTTTATCTTATTCGATATAAAATGAAAAAATATATAAAAAATTGGTAAACTTCGGAATAATGCTCTTTGTGCCGAAAAAATTCCCATCCTTTTTTATGCTTATCTTCACTTTTTTTCTCAATTGACAGCTTAGTTAAGATTTTGTTTTCAGTTCCTCCTATTTAAATTTACAACCTATTAGAAAAAACAAAACGAAATAAAAGGCATAAAGAAGGGTTTAAATATTAAATATGGGGAATATCTTGGATTAAATTCAGTGATTTATAAAAAACTATAGGTTGTTTTGAAAATTGAAAGGAAGGTGACCTTCAATGATAGATCTATCAACCTCTTATTTAGGCTTAACCCTTAAAAATCCGTTGGTTGTTTCAGCATCACCTTTGAATGAAAAACTTGACAACTTAAAACTCATGGAAGAGAAAGGGGCGGCTGCAATCGTCCTCCATTCTCTCTTCGAAGAACAGCTTACCTTAGAATCCATAGAACTCGATACCCGTTTAACCCAGGGGACTGAAAGCTACGCCGAGGCAATTACTTATTTACCAGATTTAAATCATTATAATCTCGGCCCAGAAAACTATTTGGAATACATCCAAAAAGCTAAAAAAACACTTAATATACCATTGATAGCTAGCCTTAATGGAACCTCCGAGGGCACTTGGGTCAAGTATGCCAAACAAATCGAAGATGCCGGAGCTGATGCCTTAGAGTTGAATATCTATTATCTCCCCACTCATTTTGATAATACTGGAGAGATGGTAGAAAAAAATTACATCGATTTAATCAAATCGGTGAGATCGAATACCAAATTTCCCTTGTCAGTGAAAGTAGGTCCTTATTTTAGTTCAATGGGAAATATGGCTAAAAAAATTGAAGCAGCTGGGGCCAACGGATTAGTGCTTTTCAACCGATTCTATCAACCTGATTTTGATATTGAAAATCTCGAAGTAGTCCCCAATTTAAATCTTAGCCGATCCGAGTCACTCCGCCTCCGGCTTCGCTGGGTCGCAATTCTATACAACAATATTAAAGCTGATTTGGCAATAACCGGTGGTATTCACTCTCATGTTGATGTACTCAAAGCCATGATGGCCGGTGCTAAAGTTGCTATGATGGCATCAGTTCTTTTTGAAAAAGGCATCCCTTATCTTGAATCCATGCTCAATGACTTGGTAACTTGGATGGAAGAACACGAGTATCAGTCTATTCAACAAATGCAGGGAAGCATGAGTCAAAAATCGGTAAAAGAACCAGAGCGCTTTGAACGGGCAAATTATGTTCGAGTTTTAAGTTCATACTTGCTATAAATTTCCTCCAATTACTCTTTTTTCCCTGGTAGGTGGGGAAAGGGGAAGAAAACTCTTGAGCGGGGAACTAAAAAAATAGAATATTAATGCTTTTTCAACAATTTCCCTCCACCGGAGGGAAATTGTTGAATCCATTCTTTCTCATTATATTTTGATCACTTATCATCCACTCCTGTATTTTTTAAGATAAACCCTCACGCTCCTGCAGTACCAGATAAAGAATAAAATAGTTATCTAAATCCACTATAGCCAAGAGCTCAACTGTTCCTTGGTTGAACGACGTGGCAATCTCATTGAGTCAATTTTTTCAAAATAATCATTAGATGAGATTTTAACGGCTTCTCAATACGAAATCTCAGGATGACGTTATTTTTTAATCTTTTTTGTATTTTCAGGTTAGACATTATTTTTTCCTTTTAATTCTGTTGACTTTCAACAAGGGCTATGTTAGAGTATCTTTTGCCCTCAAAATCCGGTAGCATAATTAATGAGGGTTTTATTCAGTCTAAATTAGTTGATTGAATTCAAAAAAATACCTTGAAAAGTAAATATTCCGCCTACTTCCAAAAGAAGTTTCCAAGTAACAAGCGGTCCACATTCGGGCCGAGATTGAAACCCACATCTTTTTTTCAAATAGGAGAAAAGATTGTGATACAGATGTGTCACGGAGGGTTTGATCCTGGCTCAGGACGAACGCTGGCGGCGTGCCTAACACATGCAAGTCGAACGCGAGTGTCTTTTTTCGTAAGAAAGGTGACACTTGAGTGGCGAACGGGTGAGTAACACGTGAGTAACTCACCTTCCGGTGGGGGATAACTGTCCGAAAGGGTGGCTAATACCCCATATGCTCCCTGACCGCCGGGTCAGTGAGAAAAGTGGGCTTCGTAAGAAGCTCACACCAGAAGAGAGGCTCGCGCCCCATCAGCTGGTTGGCGAGGTAATGGCTCACCAAGGCAATGACGGGTAGCTGGTCTGAGAGGATGGTCAGCCACACTGGGACTGAGACACGGCCCAGACTCCTACGGGAGGCAGCAGTGAGGAATTTTGGGCAATGGGCGAAAGCCTGACCCAGCGACGCCGCGTGGAGGATGAAGGCCTTCGGGTCGTAAACTCCTGTTCTGGGGGAAGAAAACGGGGTGCGTGAATAATTCATCCCGCTGACGGTACCCCAGGAGAAAGCTCCGGCTAATTACGTGCCAGCAGCCGCGGTAATACGTAAGGAGCAAGCGTTGTCCGGATTTACTGGGCGTAAAGAGCTCGTAGGCGGCCGATCAGGTCTCGCGTAAAATCCCCCGGCTCAACCGGGGAGGGTCGCGGGAAACCGGCCGGCTTGAGGACAGAAAAGGAAAGTGGAATTCCCGGTGTAGCGGTGAAATGCGTAGATATCGGGAGGAACACCAGTGGTGAAGACGGCTTTCTGGTCTGTTGCTGACGCTGAGGAGCGAAAGCCAGGGGAGCGAACCGGATTAGATACCCGGGTAGTCCTGGCCGTAAACGATGGATACTAGGTGTGGGAGGTTCGACCCCTTCCGTGCCGCAGCTAACGCATTAAGTATCCCGCCTGGGGAGTACGGCCGCAAGGTTGAAACTCAAAGGAATTGACGGGGGCCCGCACAAGCGGTGGAGCATGTGGTTTAATTCGATGCAACGCGAAGAACCTTACCAGGGTTTGACATGCTGGTGGTAGAAGCCTGAAAGGGTGACGACCTTCGGTTTTCCGAGGGAGCCAGCACAGGTGCTGCATGGTTGTCGTCAGCTCGTGTCGTGAGATGTTGGGTTAAGTCCCGCAACGAGCGCAACCCTTACCCTTAGTTGCGACCAGGTTATGCTTGAGCACTCTAAGGGGACTGCCGGTGACAAACCGGAGGAAGGTGGGGATGACGTCAAATCCGCATGGCCCTTATGTCCTGGGCGACACACGTGCTACAATGGCCAGTACAGAGGGTTGCGAACCCGCGAGGGGGAGCCAATCCCAAAAAGCTGGCCCCAGTTGGGATTGCAGGCTGCAACTCGCCTGCATGAACGCGGAATCGCTAGTAATCGCGTATCAGCTACGGCGCGGTGAATGCGTTCCCGGGCCTTGTACACACCGCCCGTCACACCACGAAAGTCGATTTTACCTGAAGTCACTGAGCTAACCCGCAAGGGAGGCAGGTGCCGAAGGTAGGGTCGGTGATTGGGGTGAAGTCGTAACAAGGTAGCCGTAGGGGAACCTGCGGCTGGATCACCTCCTTTCTAAGGAGAACTGTTGGGAGTAGGCGGAGTACCTTATGGGGCGGACCTCAATCCGCCCCATTCTTTTTAGTCTTCAATGAACGGGGATGTAGCTCAGCTGGGAGAGCGCCGGCTTTGCAAGCCGGAGGCCACGGGTTCGAATCCCGTCATCTCCACCATTAGCTTTATAGAGCGATTTTCTTCTTATCGACTTTCAAACAAAAACCTGCAAAAATCTCCGAGTCCGGCGCTCTTATTTTCACTTCCTCGTAATCAGCGAGGTGAGTCATTTGCCGGAAATTGTCACAATATATCGAAATCTGAGCTACCAGGCTTACTTTAATTGGTTCATTTTGAAAAAAAAGGCATAACCGAAAAAAATTATAGACAGGTGATACCACTTTTTTCCCAAAAGGCATTCCAATAGATATCATTAAAAGCTTCTCAGCGCTTAAAATCAGAAATTTTTGCCGAATTTACCAGATTTCGCTTTTTGAGGTTGAAATGATCTCTTTTTGGACAATATCGTTTTACCCTGAGCGGTATATTCCTACATGATGCCCTCGTTTTTAAACTGCAAAATTTGGGGAAATGAACATCAGTGGAAATAATATTTTATTAATTTAATGGGAGATTTCCGTTCACTTTTTTTGATAATCGCATGGAGCGTGCCTCAACTTTACTGAACACAGCCCGATTCATTATGGTTTTACCTTTATCTCCGGTGACATATAATAGAAGCAATAAAGGTTAATTTTTTTGCTATGTCTAATTTATTAAAAGGAGGATCAGAATACAATGAGAAAAGTTGGTTTTATTGGATTAGGTAATATGGGGAAGGGTATGTGTAAGAATTTGATTCTGAAGGGAAACCAATTAACCGTTTTTGACGTCAATCAGGATGCTATGCAACTCTTTAAAGGAAAGGCTACATTAGCTCCTTCTCCTTTGGAAGTCTTAAAAAATAGCGAAGTTATTTTTCTCTCTCTTCCTAACTCTACCGTCGTTGAAAAAATTATGAATGAATTCCTCAACGAGGGAGTCCGGGGGAAGATATTTGTCGATACATCAACCAGCTATCCCATGTCGACTCGTTCACTCCATGCCAAAATTAAAGCTGCCGGAGGAGGCTTAGTTGATTCTCCCTTAATCGCCGGTCCCGCCGAAGCTGACAGGGGAGAATTAATTGCTGTCGCTGCTGGAGACAAAGAAGATATTGACAAAGTTGATGACCTTCTCCGCTGCTACTGTAAGCATTACGACTATGTGGGGCCATCGGGCAACGGACACTTAATTAAAATTGCTCAAAATTTTGCTGGGCTTTCTCAAGCGCTTATCTATGCCCAGCTCTATCCAATTATTGCCAAATACGGTATTAATCCCCAGGAACTTTATAAATCCCTTAACAATGAAGTTTTTTCTAACTGGGTCTTCCAGTTTTATAGCGAAAAATACATAAAAAAGAATTATCATATGGACTTTGCTCTTGAACTCGGACTTAAAGATTTAAATTATATGAAAAAACTGTGTGATGACCTAAATATTCCTGGTTTTTTATTGGATGGCGCCATTGACCTCTGCCGAGTCGCGCTTAAAGAAGGCAAAGGCAAGGAGTTGGATTTCAGTCATGCCGGAAATACCATGTATGAATACGTAGGATTAGATTAAATCTACCCAAACTAACCGATGTCGACCTCAACACAAAAGCACTGACTTACGCCTTGACCTTTTGGTTGGCATCGGTTGGATTATTCTTCTATTCTTTTTATTTATTGTTTTATTTTTTTATTTCTTTTCCTCTTACTAATTACTTTCTTTTCTTATTTTTGCTGGAAGCTCGTTTTAATTCATATGCTTGGGGAATTTTTATTATTTTTTGAGGGTATTAGGAAGAATGATAAAATGGAGGAGCAGGATCTATTTTACAAGGAGGAGTTTCAATGACCACCGAAGAACTTTATCAAAGCCGACTTAAGAGATATATTACTACTATGAAAAACGGCAAACCGGACATGATTCCCATCCGTCCTTTTGTTGCTGAATTCGCTTCTCAATATGCTGGTTATACCGCCCAGCAAGCAACTCATGATTATCGCTATGCAGTAAAAGCTTATTTGAAATGCGCTCGTGATTTTGACTGGGATGCAATCCCTGCCAACATGATCTATTGTTGGACAGGCTTAGTGCAGGCAATAGGACTTACTTATTATGGTATTCCTGGGATTGATTTACCACCCCAAGTAGGCTTCCAGTATAAAGAACCTCCCGAAGAAAAAGCTTTCATGCCCCCCGAAGACTATGATTTATTGATTTCCGATCCGACTGGATATTTATTTAATGTTTGGTTGCCTCGCGTTTCTAATGATATCCAACGCCCCGGTCAACCGATTAGTGAGCGCCATAACTTGGCCCTTCTTAAGGGCGGCATGGCTATGACCGAGTATTTTAGCGTTCTAGGGAATCTTGCCCAATCTTTGCGAACCGAATGTGGAACTGTGTCGGCGATCTGCGGCATTCTTAAGGCTCCTCTAGATATCCTTGCCGACAAATTAAGAGGATATTATGGACTGGCTAATGACCTCTGTTATCAACCTAAAAAGGTATTAGAAGCTTGTGAAGCGATGATGCCCCATCTTATGCAAGTCGCCCTCGATAGTGCCGACCCACAGAAACAAGTACCCATCGGCTTCTGGATGCATCGCAGTTGTGTGCCGCTCATATCACTTGATCATTTTCAAAACATTTTTTGGCCGACCCTTAAACCAATCGTTGAAGAAATTTGGAAACACGGAAATCAAGTTCTCTTTTATGCTGAAGGAAATTGGGATCGTCATTTAGAGACATTCCGAGAACTGCCCGCTGGAAGCGTTGTCTACCATGTTGACCGGGGTGATATTTTTTTAGCTCATCAGATTTTGGGTGATAAGTTTTGCTTAAGCGGAGGAATCCCCAATGATCTTTTCCATCGAGAACCCGAAGAAGTGAAAGATTATTGTAAAAAAGTAATCGATGGTGTCGCTCGAGACGGAGGGTATATTATGGATGCCGGGGCTATTATTCAAAATGATGCTCGGGTCGACTGCATCCAAGCCCTCACCGAAATCACTCGTGAATACGGGCAGTATTGACTAAAAGGTGATTCGCAATGGAAAATAAAAATACGAAATCTGGTCGAATCCCAGGAGTTTTTCTTCCTTGGGAAGAAGAAAGAAAAAGAATTCCTCAAATTACCGGCAACGAAGCAATAGTGCGAGAAATTTGGGAAAATACCGATCATCTTGCCTGGACTTTTATTTGGCAAATTCTGGTTTCATTTTAATTCCAACCGATTAATTTTTTAAATTTTTAGAATTAAAAGTTTCTAGGGGGCATTTTATTGGTGAAAATCAGCTGAGTTGCCAAATTTTATCCTCGAGTAATTCGGTCCATTGTATTTACCTGGTTTTCTTCAAAAATCCTTTTATGATTGTCTGGTTGTGTTAAAATGAATAAAAAGGGATTTAAAATCATCGAGATTGTGATAAATTAAAATGGAAAATTCATCCGTTATCTCCGTAGTCCAAAAATTAATGCAAACTCAAAATCTGGCAGTGTTAGGTACCTCCAATGGAGATACCCCCCATTGTAGTATTGTTAATTTTTCGGCCACCGATGATTTACATTCGATTGTTTTTGCAACATATCGTGATACTCGAAAATATGCGAATCTGAAAAATAATCGTCGTGTTTCTCTTCTCGTTGATAATCGGTCAAACCAAGAAAACGACCACCATCAGGCGGTTGCAATAACCGTTTTTGGGAACGCCCGGGAACTTGCTTTCGAGGAAAAGGCGCCCTTCCTTCTTCATCATCTCATCAAACACCCTTCACTAGTTGAATTCACCGATTCCCCAAATTGTGCGCTCATTTTAGTCGAAGTTGAAAAGTATTATGTGGTTCAGCAGTTTAAAATCGTCACCGAGCTCTATCCAACTCCTCTAGACAAACAGTAATAATGAAGATTTTTCAAGATTTTTTTAGAACAAGAATATTTTAGATAAAAATTCTAGTCTAATAAATTGCGTGGAATTGGGAATGAAGTTTCCTTTTTGTTCTGAGACATGCTTTTGGTGTTGAGAAAATAATTGACTAATTATATGCTTTCCAATTCAATTGTTTTCATTTTTAAAGGATTAAGTGATAGTTTTTATCCCTATTTTTTTATCCTCGTCCGATGTTGTCAAATGGCATGAGGTCAATAATCTGTTTAAAAAATTAATCTAAAATAAAAACCCAATCGTATTTCAAGTAAAGGAGAATATCATTTATGATTGAAAAAGATTTGGCTCGGAACCTTCTCGTAACCATGAAAAAGATCCGGATCTTTGAGGAGGAAGCAGTTAAATTGTTTGCTGCTCATGAATTACCGGGTTGGCTTCATAGTTATATCGGGGAAGAGGCTGTCGCTGCGGGAGTTTGTTTGGCGCTAAACCCTGGAGATTATATCGCCAGTACCCATCGGGGCCATGGTCACTGTATTGCCAAAGGGGTGTCTCTCCGGAAAATGATGGCCGAATTATATGGCAAAGAAACCGGCTACTGCAAGGGAAGGGGAGGATCCATGCACATAGCTGATTTTTCCCTGGGAATGCTGGGTGCCAATGGAATCGTAGGAGGGGGCATTCCCATTGCCACTGGTGCGGCTTTGGGAAGTCAGATGAAAAAAGACAGCAAGGTTACTGTGTGTTTCTTCGGTGATGGAGCCTCGAATCAAGGTGCTTTTCATGAATCCCTCAATTTAGCTTCAGCCTGGAAACTCCCCATTGTATATGTATGCGAAAACAATCTTTTTGCTGAAACCACTCCGCAAGCCGATCACCAGGCAATCCGCAATATTGCCGACCGGGCTGCAGGTTACGGAATACCGGGAGTAACTACCGATGGCATGGATGTCGTGTCGGTCTATAAAGATGCTCAAAAAGCCATTGAAAGGGCTCGATCAGGGAAAGGACCGACCTTATTGGAGGCTAAAACCTATCGATATCGCGGGCATTGGGAAGGTGATCCTCAGCCATACCGGACCAAAGCTGACATCGAGGAATGGAAAAAGAAAGACCCCATTGCAAACTTTGAAAGATTTCTCCTCAACCAAAAACTCATTACTTCCGATGAAATTGAAACTATAACTGAGGAGATTGCCAAGGAAATTAATGATGCCATTGAATTCGGTCGTACCTCGCCTTATGCCGATCCACAGATCTGTCTCTCCACACTTTATATACACTAAAAGGAGATTGAATCATGCGACAAATTACCTACCGTGAAGCCATCCATGAGGTTTTAGATTATGAACTTGAAACCAATCCCGATGTTTTTTTATTAGGAGAAGACATTGGACCTCTGGGTGGGGCATTTAGCGTTACTAAAGGGTTATGGGAAAAATTTGGAAACGAGCGCGTCCGGAACACTCCCTTGTCTGAAGTAGCAATTGTGGGTGCTGCCACCGGCGCTGCCTCGGTGGGCAAGCGACCGGTAGCTGAAATTATGTTCTGCGACTTCCTTTTTGTTGCTGGTGACCAATTAATTAATCAGACACCGAAGATGCGGTTCATGTTTGGCGACCAATGTCAACTTCCTTTGGTAATTCGAACTACTATTGGCGCCGGTCAGTCCGCAGCAGCCCAACACTCTCAATCCTTAGAGGGGATGTTAGCCCACATCCCAGGTTTTATAACCGTCGTTCCTTCGACCCCCTTTGATGTAAAGGGTCTCCTTAAAACTGCTATTGAAGACAATAATCCGGTGCTCTTTTATGAGCATAAAGGACTATACAATCTCAAAGGTGATGTCCCAAAAGAGATGTATTCCATTCCTTTTGGAGTCGCAGATGTTAAAAGAACCGGGAGCGATGTAACGATTATTGCCACCGCAGAAACAATGCACAAGTCATTACGGGTGGCTGAACGCTTACAAAACGAAGGAGTAAGTATTGAAGTTGTCGATCCTCGCACTCTGGTTCCATTGGATATCGAAACCTTGGTTCATTCAATTAAGAAAACCCATCGGGCGGTCATTGTTCATGAAGCCCACTTAAGCTACGGTCCCGGTGCGGAAATTGCCGCTCGCCTTGCTGATGAAGCTTTTGATCATCTCGATGCTCCAATAAAGCGAGTTGGTGCTAAAGACGTCCCGATCCCAATGGCTCCGCATTTGGAAAATTATGTCATTCCCCAAGAAGATGATATTGAAAAAGCCGTTCGATCAGTGATTAATTTTTAAGGCTTAAAACCGGGATATCAGCAACATCATCCTTTTTTCTTGTTGAGAGAGATGAGGAAGGGGGTGAAACCTCTGATTGTAAGCCTGGTTTAACGTTTTAAAATATAAAGCTTGAAGGAAATAAACTAGCTCCCCCCTCAGGTTTTCCCTCTCCCACCAGGGGAGAGGGAAAAGGGGGAGAAAGTTGAGAAAAATATTTTTATAAAAATGAGCAGGTGAGATCCTCACGGCTTCGAAAAACGATACCTCAGGATGACGTCTGCAGCGTCAGATGTGATTCTCAAGCGGAAATGCATCGCTCAGAATGGCGCCATTTTTTTATTCATTACTGTATTTTCAGTATAAATGGCTCAGCTTGTCTCTTGACAGAGAGAGTCTATCTTTCTAATATATATTTATTACTAAAGGTTAGTAATAAATATGAGGGGAACTCCCGGTTTAATTCGAAAAATTAATCGTTCCAATATTATCGGATTGATCCAGAAACGGGGATCTCTTTCTCGATCGGAGATTTCACGGATCAGCGGTCTTTCTTTGCCTTCGGTTTCGCGAATTATTGATTCTCTCATTCAAGAAGGCATCTTAAAAGAAATTGGAAAGGGTAAGTCGCTGCGGGGGAAGAAGCCTCTTTTAATAGACATCAACAGCGACCACCAGTATGTTTTTGGGGTGGAGATTTCCCGAAAAGGACAAATTATACTCTGCAATTTAACCGGTAAAGTTTTAAGGCGTGAACAATATTTTCCCGATCCTTCCCAAGGTCCTTTATCCATTGCTAACCAACTTTCGAAGAAAATCACCCAGCTTAGCCATTCATTGAATTTATTACCAAACAAAATTGCTGGAGTAGGCATTGGAACCCCGGGTTTTCTTTTCAAAGCTGGACCCCTCATTAGCCAATCACCCTTTTTTGGTTGGAACAGCATTAATGCCGTTGAGATATTTGAGAAGTCCTTTCCCTATCCAGTGATAGTTGAAAATGTCGCAAAGGCTTCGGCTATCGCAGAAAAAATGTACGGTTATGGAAAACAATTTGATAACTTTTTTTATATCTTTACCGACTGGGGTGTAGGAGGAGGGTTTTTTACTGGCGGAGCTTTATATCGTGGAATAAATGGCAACGCTGGAGAATTTGGTCACACTATCATTGAACAAAATGGAGTTCCTTGTTATTGTGGGAACCTTGGTTGTCTTGAGCAATACACTTCTACTGATGCAATAGTTCGAGAAGCAAGATCCATTAATAAAAATATTAAAGATTTTGACTCGGTCATGAACGCCTTCCAACTCGGTGATTCAAAAATTATTGCTCTTATTGAAAAATCTGGAGAAATTTTAGGAAAAGGAGTGGCTAATATTATTAACCTGCTCAATCCAGAAGCCATTATTATTGGAGGAGAAATTGCTCGCAAATGTCCCATTTACATTCAGTCGGCAATAGTGCAAGCTCACGGTGCCGTCTTTTCTTTAGAAGCCCGAAAAACCCCGGTTATTACTAGTCAGCTTGGAGAAGAGGCGGTTGCTATGGGAATGGCTAGTGAAGTTATCAGTAGATTTATTAACGGAAATCCACCAATCAAGAGGGAGGAATAGCAAAAAATAATGAAACTACCTTCTTTCCAAGAAAAAGTTCTTACAGTTTTTCAAGGCAAAAACATTGATAATATTCCTTGGCAACCACGTTTAGAGCATTGGTTTAATGTTAACCGAGCTCGAAATCAGCTCGTCGAACCTTATCAATCAATGAAGCTACTCGATTTATATAAAAACTTGAATTGCTCGGTACGATACTATTATGGCGAGACTCAAGATATTTCATCACCGAATACCTTTATTCATTTCGATTATCCATCCGGTGCCGGTGTCTTTGAAATCCAACAGAAAGATGATATTAAAGTGATTTTTCGGTCAGCCAAGGGTGAAGAGTTGATCGGCAAAAAACGTTTGGGTGAATGGGGATGTTCCTGGCACTATGTCGAACACCCGGTTAAAAGCGTTGAAGACCTTAGAATTTTAGAAGATATTGTTACCTCGATACGTTATCGTTTTGATAATGACTTTTATTTAGAGGCAAAAGAGGCTGTTGGTGAATGGGGAGAAATTCAATTTTATTGGGAAAGATCGCCTTTTCAACGTCTCTTCTTGCAATATGCAGGTATTGAAAATACGATCCAGCTCATCTATGACTATCCTAATCGGCTTCAAGAGTATTTGAAAAAAGCCGAGGAAGCCGAGGATTCACTTTTTGAAATTTTAGCTTCTTGTCCGGTAAATATCCTAAATTTTGGTGAAAATATTGATGGCCGGTTTAATTCTCCTCGTATTTTTAATCAGTTTCTTGTCCCTTATTACCAGAAACGAGTTCAACAGTTACATAAATCAGGTAAGTTTTGTCATATTCATATGGATGGTTCACTCAAACCCCTATTACCCTACCTCCGAGATTCGGGATTTGATGGGATTGAGGGGGCTACCCCTCAACCACAAGGAGATGTTTCTTTAGAAGAGTTAAAAGAGGCAATGGGAGAAATGATTCTTATCGATGGTATCCCAATGCTCCTTTTTCTCCCGGAATATTCCATAGAAGAATTAGAATCTTTCACCAAAAAAGTGCTTTCGCTTTTTTCACCGCGCCTCATTTTGGGGATATCCGATGAGATTTCTCCCCAAGGGGATATCGAAAAAGTTCGATTCGTATCAAAATTAATGGAAAAACACAAGGGGGGAGGTGAGAGTAAGAAAAAATAAGTTGAGTATTGTTATTCAATTTTTTGATCGGTTTGAAATAATTTTGGAGGGATGTATATGACTAAAAAGTGGATTTTTTTCAGTCTACTTATTATCATGCTGGTTGCTCTGTTGTCAGGGAGCGCTTTTACTCAGAAAATTACTTTGAATGTATGGTTGATGGTACAAGCTGATGTCAATCTCTTAAAAGCCCAGGAAGATGCGCTGGTAGAATTCAAAAAGCTCTATCCCGATATTGATGTGAAGTTCACAGTTTTTCCCTATAATGAATATCGTGACAAGTTATTAATTGCTGCTGCTGCCGGAAACCCGCCGGATATTTCCGTTGTTGACCAAATTTGGAATCCAGAATTTTCTGCCGCTGGTTTTATCTTGCCACTGGATGATTATGTTGCTCAATCTGAAAGTGTCAATAAAGAATTCTACTTGCCGGGTGCTTGGGATTCAGCTCTTTACCAAGGGAAGCTATATGGTATTCCTTTTGATGTAGGCGATTGGGCATTTAACTATTACAACAAGGCATTTTTCACCGATGCCGGCCTTGATCCGGAAAAACCTCCGGTAACTTGGGATGAATTTTATGAAACAGGGAAGAAAATGACCTCTAGCGAAAAATGGGGCACTGCTCTCTGGGTTGGTCAAGGCGATGCAGTACAATGTGTAGTTGATGCACTTATTTTCTCCAACGGTGGATCGGTTTTAAATGAAGACTTTAGCCAATGTGTGCTTGATCAAGCACCAGCCATTGAAGCATTGGAGTACTACAAGAAACTCCAAGAAATTAATCCTCCTGGAGAAGTGAGCCGAACCGAAGAAGATTCATTCCAACTCTTTACCGCTGGAAAAGTGGGTATGTTCTGGTATGGTGAATGGGGACAAGATACGGTGAATGCTAGAGCACCGGAAATGGATTGGGCTTTAACCTATTTCCCCAAACCTGCTGATGGTGAATCCATCACTACCCTTGGTGGTTGGAACATGGTCATTTATAAAAACGCTCCCAACAAAGATGCGGCTTGGAAGTTTATTGAATATTGGACAAGCAAAGAAGTTAATGAAAAGGTTTCCTCTCTCACTCCTGCTAACATCGAAGCTGCAAAAGCGTTCTTAAATGAAAAAAGAAGGTTCCCCGATATCATTTTTGAACAGCTTGTTCTAGCCCTTTATCGTCCAATATTCCCAAAATATCCAGACCTTGCCGAAATACAGCGCAATGCTACGACTGCAATTCTCACAGGAACGGAAGATGTTGAAAGTGCACTAAAAACAGCGACCGAGGAAATAAACGCTCTGCTTGCAGATTACTATGGCACTAATTAAAGAATAATCATAGTTCTGGGCAAAATTCTTTGCCCAGAACTACTTTTAATTCATTTTTTACGGAATTTTTGGTTAAATAAATATGGTTACTTGTCTTTATTTCTAATTTTCATTTGATTATTATGATACTTTTCAATTATATATACATCGATTGCCTATTGTTTCAGAATATTGTTAGTTTTGATGGTTTTAAGCCTTATAATGCTATTATCTGGAGGATTCCATGAAAAAAGACTGGCTTACTGGGTATTTTTTCACCCTGCCATCAATAATTTTATTAGTAATCCTGGTTATTTATCCCTTATTTCTCACCCTAAATTATAGCTTAAGCGATATGTCACTAACCTCTTCTCGTTATCTCGGCTGGACTGCCTATAACAAACTCTTTGGCAATAAAATGTTGCCGTTGGTTTTTAAAAATTCGATTATCTGGACGGTTCTGGTGGTTTTTTTCCAGCTTCTTTTGGGATTGGGATCGGCAATAGTTTTAAATAAGCCTTTTTGGGGTCGTTCTCTGGTACGTGGTATTATGATTCTCCCCTGGGTTATGCCCGGCGTGGTTGCTGGTATGGTTTGGAGGTTAATCTACGATCCTCAGCTTGGTCTTCTTAATCATTATTTGAAAAGCCTTGGGCTTATAGATCAATATTTAACATGGCTGAGTGTTCCAGGTTCAGCAATATATGCTGTGATATTTTCTGCAATCTGGAAGGGTTTTCCTTTTTCTATGCTTATGTATTTAGCTGGGTTACAAGGAGTGTCTACCGAGCTGTATGAGGCTGCCAATATTGATGGCGCTGGGAAGTGGAAACAATTTCGCTATGTCACTCTTCCCTCCATGCAACCAATCATCACCATCACTTTCTTGCTTACCTTTATTTGGACATTTAATTATTTCGAATTAATTTATGTAATGACCGGTGGTGGACCAGCTGAAAGTACCCATATTTTCCCCACCTATGTCTATGATTTAGCTTTCAAGAGATTTCGTTTCGGTGATGCTTCAAGGTTCGCGATTTTTGATTTTTTATTCCTTCTGATATTTAGCCTCTTTTATGTTTGGCTTAGCCAGCGTCAGAAAGGAGCAGAACAATGAAAACTCATTGGAGCGGACATGTTATTACTGCTATTCAGGTGCTTCTCCTTTTAGTTTTCGTTCTTTTCCCCTTTTCAGTCATGCTTTCCGTGTCTCTTAAGGCACCTGACGAACAATTTACGTCTCCACCCTATTTAATCCCAAAACGTCCTACTGGAGATAACTACCTTCATGTTTTCGGAAGGGGATCGATGTTTGTTCGTTATTTTATAAATAGTTTTACGGTTGCCTTGGGTACAACTGTTGTTGTTATTTTCGTAGCTCTTTTTTCTTCTTATGGATATGCTCGACTACAATTCCCAGGAAAAAAGTTTTTCTTTAACTTGCTCCTTCTTAGCCAACTGTTTCCTCTTGCTGCCATCATTGTTCCTCTTTACCGAATCATGGGTCAGGCTGGCCTTATTGATACCTTTGCGTCGCTTATTATTGGATATCTTGCCTTTTCGGTACCAGTTGGAGTTTGGCTATTAAGAGGGTTTTTTGTTGGCATTCCAAAAGAGCTGGAGGAAGCCGCCCAGATCGACGGTTGTTCTCAACTACAAGCCTTTTGGAAGATAGTCGTCCCTTTGGTGCGTCCAGGTATTGGTGCAACGGCTGCCTATATTCTTTTTCTCACTTGGCAGGAGTTCATGTTTGCTCTCACATTCATAACCAGCCAAGACAAAAGAACACTTCCTGTCGGTATATTTGACTTTGTTGGTCAATATGAAACCAATTGGGGTAACTTAATGGCTGCCTCGGTTCTCATCTGTATTCCGGTATTCATTCTCTTTCTCTTTGTACAAAAACAATTGGTCGGAGGTCTCACTCAAGGAGCGGTGAAAGGATAAAGCAAAATGGAACTTCTGTTCCTGTTCTTTCGGGAAAAGATGAAGCCAAGAATTATCGTTTTAATCTCTTGGGGTTTTGTTTCTCTTCGTCTTTACAGAATAGACCTTCATGCTGCTTTCGCAGCACCAGATGAATATGAAAATAAGTTGCCCCCTCACCCTGGCCCTCTCCCACGAAGGGGCGAGGGAAAAAAGAACAAAAGAATTCAGAGTTCCTTCTCCCTTGATGGGAGAAGGTGAGGATGAGGGTGAAAACCAAGAATGAGATTAAGGTTGGTTGCTTTGAAAGAATTACCTAAAAACGTTTCGATATTTTCAGGATAGATATCCACAAGAATCTGTGGATATCTCAATTTTGGCTGTGGAAAAGTCTTTTTTCTCATTTTTTTATGAAACAAAAATTTGTTATCTGACTATCATTCTATTAAACAGACGGGACATACATTTTGATTTTTCCTCAAGCTTTTCTCTCCGATTAATATCTATTTATTTTTCGTTTAATAGCTTCCACATGATATACTATTCAATACCGAGGGAAAAGTTACAACAATTAAGTTATCCACACCTGTTGATAACTTGTGGATAACTTGCCAAGAACCCTTCCTTTATGGTTTAATAGGACGAGAGCAATATTTTAAAAAAAACATTTCATTGTTCTTTCCTAACTCATATAACCCCTTGTCATGCGCTTTAGCAAATTTCTATTGCCCTCATCCAGGGGGTTAGAATACCTTGTGGATATCCTTGTGAATTACAATTAAATAAGTTGGGGTGGCTTTTTATGAATGATGTATCAAGCACATTAGATGGGTTGTGGATAAAAACCATCTCTTTTTTAGAGAAACAATTATCGGTTCCAGAATATGCGGCCTGGATTGAAACAATTCATCCTATTTCCTTTAGTGACAACGAATTAATTCTTGGAGTTCCTTCCAGTTTGGCACGGGAGAAGGTTGAACAAAAATACCTGGATTTGCTTCGCACTACTTTCTCAAAAACTGTTGGGAAAGATGCTTCTGATTTAAAAGTTATTCTATCCGTGGATTCGAATTCAACGATTTCTCTAAGTCCTTCTCCTATTCTTATTCCTCAATCTAATGATTGGGAAAAACCCAACCTAAATCCTCGTTACAGTTTTTCCTCTTTCGTTGTCGGTAACAGCAATAAGTTTGCCCACGCAGCAGCAGTAGCCGTTGCAGAAAGCCCGGCTAAGTCATATAATCCCCTTTTCATCTATGGAGGGGTCGGTTTGGGGAAAACACATTTGATGCATGCTATTGGGCACCAAGTGTTAAAAAAAAATCAGTCGGCTCGCATCGTTTACTCTTCCTCCGAAAAGTTCACCAATGAGCTGATCAATTCCATAAGAGATGATAAGACTGAGGATTTTCGTCAAAAATACCGCAATGTTGATGTTCTTCTTATTGATGATATTCAGTTTTTAGCTGGAAAAGAGAGAACTCAAGAAGAATTTTTTCATACTTTTAACTCCCTTCATGATGCTTTAAAACAAATTGTTCTCACCAGTGACCGCCCACCTAAGGAAATCCCTACCCTTGAAGACCGCTTGCGTTCTCGCTTTGAATGGGGATTGTTGGCTGATATCCAACCACCAGACTTGGAGACCCGCATTGCTATACTTAGAAAAAAGGCGGAAACTGAACACATTGATATTCCTGATGAAGTTATTCTCTTCATCGCTGACCGTATTCCTTCGAATATTAGAGAATTGGAAGGCGCTCTCGTTCGTATAAAAGCATACTGCACCTTAAATCAAATTAGCCCCAATCCTGAGATTGCTGAGGAAATCTTGAAAGACATCTTACCCAAAACTGTAACAAAGAAAATTAGCGTGAGCACTATCCAAAGAGTCGTATCAGAACATTATTCAATAAAACCAGGATTAATGCGTGCCAAGAAGAGAACCAGAGAGGTTGCGTTCCCCAGGCAAGTGGCCATGTACATTACACGTTCCCTTACTAATTATTCTCTTCCTGCTATAGGAGAAGAGTTTGGTGGAAGAGATCATACAACTGTTCTCCACGCTTATGAAAAGATTAAAACCGACCTTGAAAATAATCCACAGCTTTCTCAAGAAATTAGTGGAATCATAGAAAAAATCCAGAGGGAAGGAAGTTAATAACATTCTTTCCACACAAACTTCACAGAATAAAACCTGGTATTTAATGACTATTTTTATCAATATAATGGGAAAATTGGGAGATATCCACAGGTTTATTCTCTACTACTACTCCTTCTCCTATTTTTTAATATATAAAAATAGGAGTAATAATAAGAATGTGGATAATTACCAAACAGGAGGATAATTCCATGAAAGCTACAGTTAAATTAAGAGACTTAAAAAAAGCGATTGATCATGTTTCTGTTTGTGTTCCCTCTCGAAGCTCAATTCCTGTTTTGACAGGATTATTGATTGAAGCTGAAAATAAAGAAACAATTAAAATGCTATCAAATGATATGGAAATGGGTATAATTGCCAAATGCCAGGCAAACGTTGAAGAAAGTACCAGTGTTGTGCTTCCTGGAAAATTGTTGATTGGAATAACGAGAGGAATGGTAGGAGAAACGGTAACCATTAATTCATTGTCAGATAGTATGGTGACTGAGTTAAGGTGTGGAAAGAGTATTTTTAAGTTAACTGGTTACCCTCCAGAGAATTTTCCAGTATTTCCTCCTTTTCAAAAAGATAAATATTTTACGGTTAAGAGTGAGCAGCTGCGAATTGGTTATAACAAAACTGCTTTTGCTACTTCTAATGATGAAACCCGAGGTCCACTTACCGGTGTTCTTTTAGAAGGAAAGGAATCGTTTTTGTATCTGGCAGCAACCGATGGTCATAGGTTGAGTTTACACAAAATTGAAAAGATAAACGATCAAGTGGGAGAAAAAATACGTTTTATTGTTCCTTCGAAAGTAGCAGCGGCAATTATAAGAGCGATGGTAGGAGAAAGAGTAAATGTTATTCCTGGTCAAGGGGAAATTATGTTCGATATGGACTCAGTGATAATATACAGCCGACTTATAGAAGGGGAATTTCCCGAGTATGAATCAGTTTTGCCAACTGATTTTACAACAACTGCAACTGTGAATCGTAAAGAATTATTTGAGGGTATTGAGAGAGTAGCGCTAGTTACAACACCCGAAGAGGAAACTATCTACTTGCAATTTAGTGACGGGAAATTGATCATGACCTGTGAGAGTCAGGGGATGGGGACAGCAAGAGAAGAAATGGAAGTTACCATAGAGGGGCAAGCTGTTAACATAGCATTTAATTCGCGGTTTTTGACCGAATGTATTCGAGTAGCGCCATGGGAAAATATTTCTCTTGGCATTAACGGCGAAGTGGCGCCGGTTTTGATATTCGGTGATAATGATGAATTTCGACATTTAATCATGCCTCTAAAGGTTCGAGAAGAAGTTTAGGGCATGTTGATTCAAGAATTAAAATGTATTAATTGGAGAAATCTTGAAAAATTAAACCTGAGTTTCTCCAACCATTTAGTCATTTTACAGGGAAAAAATGCCCAAGGAAAAACCAACCTACTAGAAGCTATATATTTTTTATCAAGAGGGCGTTCGTTTAGAAGAGCCAAAGACCAGGAAATGATTACCTGGGGAGAAAGTTATAGTTACCTAGGTGCAAAGATTGATGAGAACGGAAATTACTTCTGGAAGGAAGTGTCAATACAGCCAGGTCAAAAAAAAGAGTGGAAATTAAATGGTCATCCTGGATCGGGGAAAAAAGGGATATGGTTGGTTGGGTATTTCCCTAACGATCATGAAATAGTAGAAGGACCACCCCAAAGTAGGAGAGAATACATAGATGAAGCGATAGGATTTATATATTCTGCTCATGCTGCTTTGGTAAGCCAGTATGAAGGATTGCTATCGCGTAGAAATTATTTACTCCGAGAACATGCAAATGAAGACCTTATAGAGACCTATACGGAAAAACTCATTCATGTTGGAAAAAAAATTATTCAGGGGAGGCTCGAATATTTAAGGCTCTATACCCCTTTAGTAAAAGAGTTTTATGCTCGGTTGGGTATAAATAATCAAATGCTTTCACTAAGGTATCAACCGTTTGGTTATCATTTGAATAAAGAGGGCATTATTCATTTGGAAAAAGGCTTCGAAAAGGTTAAAGAAGAAGAAAGAGAAAGAGAGATTACCATAATTGGACCACACCGCGATGAAATTGTTTTTGAGAAGAATGGGAAGGAGTTTCGAACCTTTGGATCCCAAGGAGAGAAAAAATCACTCACTTTATCAGTTAAATTAGCAGAGATGTCTGTGATACAATTGATCAAGAAAAGTAAAGTAATTATGGTTTTTGACGATGTTTTTTCAGAGCTTGATCAGCACCATCAAGACTTATTGTTAGAAGAAATTTTAAACCAGGGGCAAGTGTTCATATCCACGACTCGCGAAAACGATGAATGGGCGAGAAAGCGAAGAAACCGAGTGACAGTTTTAAATGTTGAAAAAGGAAAAATACTTATGGGGAAAGGCAATGAATGACAAGGTGGTTCGTTGTTTTTGGGGAAAACCAACTTTAATTGGTGAGATACTAGAAGATTATTTAGAGAAAGAAGGCTTAGTTGAGCCAATTAAAAATCAACAGCTTATTGGGTTGTTTGGAGAATTCTTTCCCAATTTGAAAGATTTTTGTCAGTGTGAAGGATATCGTAATAATGTCTTATTTTTAAGCATAACCGATCCAATATTTAATCATGAAGTGCAAAAATTCATACCAGACATTTGCAGAATATATCAAGAGAAAGGGTTAATGGTAAAGAAAGTAAAAATCCGTGGGATAAGGAAAAAATAGAAAAAAAATCAGGTTTTCCTTCTTTTTATTAGGATATCAACCAATTCATAATACCAAAGATTTATGAGGTGAAAGATTTTGGAAGAAATAAGAAAAAATGATATAAAAAATTACGGAGCAGAGCAGATACAGGTTTTAGAGGGATTAGAGGCAGTTAGAAAACGCCCATCAATGTATATCGGGAATACATCAATTGAAGGTCTCCATCATCTTGTGTTTGAAGTTGTAGATAATAGTGTTGATGAAGCGCTTATGGGATATTGTGACGAAATAAAAGTCACTATTCAAAATGATGGCAGTGTAATGGTACAAGACAATGGAAGGGGAATTCCAGTTGGTGTTCATCAAAAAGTTGGCCGCTCAGCAGTGGAAGTAGTCCTCACCAAACTCCATGCCGGAGGGAAGTTTGACCGATACTCTTATAAAATATCCGGGGGTCTCCATGGGGTAGGAGTTTCAGTTGTAAATGCATTATCTGAGTGGTTAGAAGTTGAAATTCACCAAAACCAAAAAATTTGGCGGCAAAGGTATGAGCGGGGTAAGCCGATAAATGATTTGGTAGATGCCGGTTTTACCAACCACACCGGAACAGTAATTCGTTTTATTCCAGATTCCGAAATATTCCCAGATCGCAACTTTCATTTTGATATTTTAGCGCAAAGATTAAAAGAACTCGCGTTTCTTAATGAAGGTCTAAAAATTTGTTTAAAGGACGAACGCAACGAAAAAGAAAAAGAATACTGTTACCACGGAGGAATAAAATCCCTAGTTAGCTATTTAAACCGAGGTAAAAATGTTGTTCACAACGAACCGATTTTTCTTAAAGGGGAAAAGGATGAGGTAAAAGTTGAGGTTGCTTTTCAATATAACGATAGTTACCTAGAAAACCTCATTTCTTTTACCAATAATATCAACACTATTGAAGGTGGTAGTCATGTTAATGGTTTTAAGCTGGCAATAAGCAAATCATTCTCAGAATACATTGAACGCTATCAACTTATAAAAGATAAAGAAGAGATGCCGACCGGAAACGACATTCGAGAGGGGCTATGTGCAGTAATTAGTGTCCTTGTTCCTGAACCACAGTTTGAAGGACAGACTAAAACCAAGCTTGGAAACACAGAAGTCAAAGGCATTGTGGAGGAAATAACTCACGATTATCTTTCTTCCTTTTTAGAAGAAAACCCTGATGTGGCCAAAGCTATTTGCGAAAAAATAGTTCAAGCGGCGAGAGCACGTGAAGCAGCTCGTAAAGCTCGTGAATTAGCTCGAAAAAAGAATAGCATCGATTCATCAAGTCTCCCAGGGAAATTAGCCGATTGTTCTAGCCGGGATCCCGAAGAATCGGAATTATTTATAGTTGAGGGAGACTCTGCAGGAGGTTCAGCAAAGCAGGGTAGAGACCGTCGTTTTCAGGCAATTCTACCCTTGAGAGGGAAAATTCTCAACGTCGAGAAAGCAAACCTTCATAAAATTCTTTCCAACGCTGAAATTCGTAACATTGTTGCTGCTTTAGGATGTGGGATAGGATTTGACTTTATTATTGACAAATTACGTTACTATAAAGTGATAATAATGACCGATGCCGATGTGGATGGTGCCCATATACGAACTTTATTATTAACCTTTTTTTACCGATATATGAAGCCACTCATAGAAAACGGAAAAATTTACATTGCCCTTCCACCGCTTTATCGAATAAGGAGCAACAAACAAGAGGCTTATGCATATAGTGATAATGAATTGGAAAGAATTTTAAAAGACTTTAAAAATAAAAAATACACAATTCAACGGTATAAGGGCTTAGGAGAGATGAACCCAGAACAGCTATGGGAGACGGCGATGGATCCCAAAACTAGGACTCTCAAGCAGGTTTCTATTGAGGATGCCATTGAAGCCGAGGAAATATTTAGTGTCTTAATGGGAGATGCTGTCGATCCACGTCGTGAGTTTATCCGTGAACATGCTCATGAAGTAGTAAACATAGATATTTAATGAGATAGAGAAAATTTTTGGAGGAATTAAATGCCGGAAGATAAAGGAAATATAATTCCTGTAGATGTAAAAGATGAAATGAAGGACGCATATTTAAATTATGCCATGAGTGTTATTGTCGGGAGAGCATTGCCTGATGCTCGGGATGGACTGAAACCCGTGCAACGGCGAATTCTGTTTGCGATGAACGAAATGGGTATCAGGCATAATTTGCCTTACAAAAAAAGCGCGCGTGTTGTTGGAGATGTTCTGGGAAAGTATCATCCTCATGGTGATATGGCCATATATGATACCTTAGTTCGAATGGCGCAACCCTTTACTTATCGCTACTCTTTGGTTGATGGACACGGAAATTTTGGATCTATCGACGGTGATCCACCAGCAGCCATGAGATACACTGAAGTAAGAATGAACCAGATTGCCGAAGAAATGCTCTTGGATATCGAAAAAAATACGGTCGATTTTATACCAAATTTCGATGAATCGATGCAGGAACCATTAGTTTTACCGGCAAACTTTCCACAACTTTTAGCCAATGGCGCAACCGGTATTGCAGTTGGAATGGCGACCAACATTCCGCCTCACAACCTTTCGGAATTAATCGATGCAACTATATATCTTATTGATAATCCGCAATCAACTTGGAAGGAGTTATTGGAATACATTCCAGGACCTGATTTTCCTACATATGGATTAATCAACGGGACAAAGGGAATTCATGATTATTTTCGAGAAGGAAGGGGAAAATTAATCTTACGGGGAGATGCTCGGATTGAAGACTTGGATCGACACCGAAAAGCAATAATTATCCGGGAAATTCCTTACCAAGTCAACAAAGCTTCTCTGGTCGAAGAAATTGCTCGACTCATTATGGACAAAAAAATTGCTGATGTTAGCGAAGTTCGTGATGAATCAGACCGAGATGGAATTAGGGTGGTTTTAGAGCTGAAAAAAAATGCTACGAATCCAAGCTTTGTTTTGAATTATCTTTATCGTCATACCGCTCTTCAAACTACCTTTGGTGTTATTCTTTTAGCGCTGATCAACGGACGACCGGAGGTAATGGGTGTTCCTGACGTGCTTCGCCATTTTATTGAATATCGTAAAGAAGTAGTGATCCGGCGCAGTAAATATGAATTAAAAAACGCCGAAGAAAGATTGCACATTTTGGAAGGTTTCCTTCGGGCATTAGACATGATTGACGAGGTAATTCATACTATTCGGTCATCTCAAAACGTAGCTGAAGCAAAAGATCGTTTAATGCAGCAGTTCCAGTTCTCAGATGCCCAGGCTCAAGCAATTTTAGAAATGAGGCTGCAGAGGTTGGTGGCCTTGGAAAGGGAAAAAATCCAAGAGGAATATCGAGAATTAGAAAAAAGAATTGCTTCTTTGAAGGATATATTAAACCACGAAAAGAGTTTAATGAACTTAATTAAAAGAGAGCTTTTAGATGTAAAAAGAAGATTTGGCGATGCTCGTCGAACCCGTATTGTTGATGAAGCGGAGCCTCTTGATTTAACCGACCTCATTGCCGAAGAGGACGTTGTTATTACCCTTACTCGGGATGGTTATGTCAAAAGAGTTCTCCTGTCTTCCTATCGACGCCAAGGACGAGGTGGTCGAGGAGTAACGGGCATTACTACTAAAGAAGAAGATTTGGTTAGTCAAATTGCGGTTACGACGACTCTTCATAAAATTCTATTTTTTACCAGCCGAGGACGAGTATTCCAACATCCCGCTTACCAACTGGTTGAAATGCAGCGCCAAGCCAAGGGAATTCATTTAGTAAATCTACTCCAACTCGAAGAGGGAGAGCGGGTGATTAATATGATACCCCTTAAGGATTTTGGCGAAGGGAAGTACTTATTTTTTGTTACAACGCGGGGCATCGTTAAAAAAAGCGATCTTCTCGAGTTTGTTTCTATTACCAGACGAGGCATAAGAGCAATTAATCTCGATGATGGAGACGAGCTCTCGACAGTGTTTGTAACCAATGGACAGGAAAAAGTTCTGATCGCCACAGCAAAGGGTTATGGAATTTCCTTTTCTGAAGAGGAAGTTCGCTCAATGGGGAGAGTTAGTCGAGGTGTGAAGGGGATAACGCTTCGAGTGAAAGACCGGGTTGTCGGTGCTTCATCCCTCAACAATAATTTAGATCTTTTGATTATTTCCTCTAAGGGTATGGGTAAGCGAGTAAAAATGAAGAAATTTCCTGTTCACCATCGAGGTGGGAAGGGCATTATCTTAATGAAATTTGGCCAACCAGAAAACGAAGTTATTGGAGTTCAGCTCGTTTCTGGACAGGAAGAGATATTGATATCATCGCAAAATGGTACCCTAATTCGGATCAATTGTAATGAAGTTTCAGTTCAAGGACGTGCAACCCGGGGTGTAACCTTGGTAAGATTACACAAAGGTGATTTAATCTCCTCATTTGCACTGGTTGAATGATGAACATACCCATCCATGGTGGTCGACTAATAGAGATGGAATTGAGAGGCAAAAGCCCCACGGATTTCAGTGTTAACTTAAATCCGTGGGGTCCGCCTCAAATACTAAAGGAACACTGGAATGATTGGTTTCGGTATGTTTCCTATTATCCCCCTCTTGATTGGGAATTTTATCAAAAAAGAATAGCGCTGCTTTATAATTTGGATAAAAACTCAGTTATTCCTTTCAATGGCGCAACACAGGGTATTTATTTTATTGCCCGTCGTCATCAGGCAAAAAAAATCTTTATCTTGGAACCATGTTTTACTGAATATGCTCGAGCTTTTCATTTGGAAGGGAAAAAGGTAGTACATAGTAATCCTTTGTTCCAAGAAGGATTCGACAGCATTATGTCTCGCATAGAAAGGGAAAGACCGGATCTGATTGTATTAGGGAATCCCGGTAATCCCTTAGGTCAATGTCTGTCAAAGGAAGAGAGGCTCAGTTTATACCGTTGGTGTCGAGAACAAAAGATTACTCTGTTGGTTGACGAAGCATTCCAAGAGTTTACTCAGGAAAAAACCTCTTTTGTCCCACAATTAAACAACGAGGACCAATGCCTAATCATCATTCGCTCTCTTACAAAATATTATTCCTTAGCTGGATTGAGAGGAGGCTTTATAGTAGCCAACCCCTCCTTGGTTGAGGAATGGAAACAAGTTCTTGAACCCTGGAGTATAAATACCCTTCTTGCTGTAACTTTAAACGTGCTTGCCAATACCGACCTTAAAGATTTTCATTCTCTTACGCTGAAGGAACTACGAAGAGAAAAACTTTATATTGAAGAGAATTTGGGAAAACTCGTCAACCTTTTTGAACTTCAACCTTCAGTAGTAAATTTTTATACGGTGAGAATCAAAGCCCAGACAAGTTGCTTCTATTCTTTCCTTCAAAACCAAAAGCTCATTGTGCGCTTTTTAGGTGATTTTTGGGGAATGACTAATGATTTTTTCCGGTTTTCAGTTCGGACACATGAAGAGAATATAAAATTAATTCAGGTGATAAATGAATATGCCCGAACCTTATAAAAAAACAGTTCTGATATTGGGAGGGGCCAGGAGCGGAAAAAGTTCTCTTGCACATCAAATGGCTCGAGATAGTGGCTTACCAGTAATTTATTTAGCAACCGGAGTGGTTACCGATACGGAAATGAAGGAAAGAATTCAAAAGCATCGGAATTCTCGTCCTCAATCCTGGTTAACCAGAGAGACTCCCTGTGGTTTCAGTCATATAAGTGAAAACTGGACTGGAAAAGCAATTTTGCTGGATTGCGTTACATTTCTGGTTAATAATCTGTTATTACGTGAGAACAAAGAAGAAGCAGCATATCACCAACTTCTTGATGAATTCAACTATCTTTTTGAAAAGCACCAACAGGAGGGTTTTTATTTTTTAATGGTGAGCAACGAGACCGGAATGGGGATTGTGCCCGAGTACCCTCAGGCGAGAACCTTTCGTGATCTCCAAGGTCGCATTAACCAATGGTTGGCGACCAAAGTAAACTTAGTCTACCTCGTAGTGGCCGGTATTCCAGTAAAGATAAAGGGAGAGGCATAGTGGAATCTAGTCCTCCAGCGATTAAACCCAAGATATGGCGGTATTGGTTGGTCGCTATGAGTTTTTTAACCTGTATTCCTGTTCCTAAATTCAGTTATCAAAAGGGAGATCTTTCCCGAGCGGCCATTTTTTTCCCCATTGTTGGTGGATTGATAGGAATATTCAATTGCGGTTTATATTACTTCCTTCGGTTTATAAACGCTGGGAATTGGTTAGTCGCTTTGGCGTTAGTAGCTACCTCATTAATTTTAACTCGAGGATTGCACCTCGATGGATGGGCTGATGTTTGCGATGCGCTTTTTTCAACGCAGGATTTGGAAAAAAGGCGAGAAATCCTCAAAGACAGTCGGCTGGGAACGTTTGGTGTAACCGGAGTATTTCTTTTATTAGGCTTTAAGATAATAGCACTGGGGGGAAATTTTCAACCAATTTTTTTAATCATTGCCCCAATGGCAGGAAGAATCGCTGCATTAATCATTGGGGGACTTTTTCATCCCTTTCATCGTGAAAAAAAGAGTCTTGGAGAAGAATTTATTGGTCAGATCCCATGGTGGGTAATGGGGATTTGGCTTGGGGTTATAATATTGTTTCCCTTTTTTTTGGGATGGAATTACTATCCTATCAAGGCAGCCTTGATTTTTTTCGTTGGCTGGTTATTCAGTAAAATGATGGAAAGGGGTTTTCGAGGACTTAGTGGAGATGCCGTAGGGGCAATTATTGAGCTTGTTGAAACCCTTTTTTTATATTTAGGGAGGATATAAAAAAAAATGAAACGCGCGTGGTGTCCGGGTAGTCTTGGAGAATTAGTTCAAGGGACTTGGGAAGGAAAAGAAGTGCTCATATCTTTGACAGTTGATCGTTACTCAGAAATAGAAGTTGATTTGGTTGAAAGAGTTGATCAAAAAAGGAGCGAACACATGGAAACGCTCTGGAAGAGCAAGCAAGCCATGGAGTTGATGCTTCAAGAATGGGGATTGAATGGATTAGCAGAAAAAATTGTGTTTCAAAGGCGTCGCTCAATTCCAGAAGGGAAGGGTTATGCCTCAAGCACAGCTGACATTGCTGCCCTTTTAGCAGCTTTAGCAATTCTTGTGGAACGGGATTTGCATGAAGAGGACATCGCTCGGATTGCTTTAAAGATTGAACCATCGGACGGTATCATTTTTTCAAAAATGTGTATTTTTGACCACTTGGATGGATCAGTTTTAGTGCGTTTTCCAGTTCCGAGGCATTTGGGGGTTGTAGGCATAGAATTGCCCGGTGTTCTCGAAACTCTCTCGGTAGATCGCTGGAGAATGAGAGCTCAGTGGGGAAAGTACCAAAAAGACCTTTCAAAGGCTTTTGGTTTTGCTCAACGAGGACTAGAGGAAAACGATTTATCCCTTTTGGGGAGAGCAGCGACCCTGAGTAGTTGGATTGCTCAGTCATTTATTTCAGAACCTATTTTTGAAAATCTAATTGAAATCTGTTCTTCCATTGGTGGTTTGGGCGTAAACCGAGCTCATACAGGAAAAGCATTTGGAATACTATTTGATGTTCGAGTAAATTCACCGAAAAAAATGGTTCAACGAGTAAAAGATGCTTTGGGAAAAGAAAAAGTGGATGTTTTTTATAATAAGGTCGTTTCTGGAGGAGCGAAGGTGGTGTATTTATGAAGGAAATTATTCTTTTAAGACATGGAGATACCGATGCAACTGAAAATCGATATTTTGCTGGATGGAGTGATATTCCACTTACTAAAAAAGGCGAGAAAAGGATCCGAGCAGCAAAAGAAATACTTAACAATAATGAGTATTTAGAAATTTGGTCGAGTCCCCTCGTTCGGACAAGACAGACAGCTCAGATAGTTGTTAATTCTAATTACTCGATTCAATACACCGAGGACATAAAAGAAAGATCTTTTGGTGAATGGGAAGGAATGAATTGGGAAGCGCTTGAGAAAGATTTTCCCGACCAAGCCAAAAAGTGGAAAGATAGCCCTTTGGAGTTTACCCCACCATTGGGAGAAAGCTTTGAAGATGTTTTGATCAGAGTAAAAAGGTTTTGGCAAACACTTCAAGATAAAAGCAACGGAAACTATTTAGTAGTAACCCATGCTGGTGTCATTCGATGCTTGTTGGTTCTTCTAACCGGGATGGCATTTGAAAATAGCTTTCATTTGCTATTGGATCCCGGAGTAATAATAAAAGTTCGTGATGATTCAGGATTTTTCCAGGTAACAGGGATTATAAACCATAAGGATTTATGATGCTGAATGCGATTCGACTAATATGTGGTTTTGCTCTTGATGGGTTGTTTGGAGATCCGCAGGGGGAATGGCATCCAGTTATTCTGATCGGTAAAATAATTAATGGCTTGGAAAGGTTATTTTTTCCGAAGAAAAGAAACTTTAAAAGGGAATTTATTATGGGTTTTGTACTCGTTATTCTCATTGCTGGAGGAATAGGGATACTGTATTATTTTCTTGGCCGATGGTTACGGCAATACTTTTTGCTAGGCTTCTGGGTGTTAGAAATATATTTAATTTTTAGCTTTACAGCCTATCGGACTTTAATGACAAGAGTAAACAATGTGAAGCTAGCATTGGAGCAAGATAATATTGAGACAGCTCGTCAGGATTTAAAGCATTTAGTTGGAAGAGATACCGAACATTTTTCTGAGAAAGAGATAGTTCGAGCCGGGATAGAATCGCTTGCCGAAAGCTTTAGCGATGGGATTCTTGCACCGCTTTTTTATACTGCGCTTTTTGGCGCTTTGGGAGGGTTAGTTTATAAAATTTCTAATACCTTGGATTCGATGTTAGGATATAAAAGTTCCCGGTATTACTTTTTTGGCTTTGCCTCTGCCCGATTTGATGATTTAATGAATATTATTCCCTCTCGGCTCAGCGTTGTTCTGATTGGGATTTCTGCCATGATTTTGGGTAAATTTTGGAAGGGGGTTTTCCAATATTCCTTGCGTGACGCAAGAAAGCATCCAAGCCCAAATGCCGGTTGGCCAGAAAGCGCTTTAGCCGGGGCTTTGGGCGTCCAATTAGGGGGAGCAAATTATTATGGGGGTAAGCGTGAAGAGTACCCGTTTTTGGGAGAACCGCTTTTAGAACTCAATCCGACACGCATTGATGAAGCTCTCATTGTCATTCGATTTTCAACTTACGTGGGAGTTTTAGTTTGCAGCTTGTTTTCAATAATAATATGGTTGCTTTAATTCCCCCCTTTTAAAAAAAGAGGGAACCAAGGTTTTTTGATAATAACATTTATGAATTTGTTGTATAATCGGTCTATTCTATTAGAGAATTCATTATTAACCAAAACCAAACGAGTGAAAAGCCAAAATCAATTTAAAAAATAAATAACATATCTCTTTAGCTAAAGAGATATAATGAAGGCTTCTATAATGAAAAAAATTTTAAGATCTACTAACACCAGGAAGAAAGACTAATAAAATATTTTTCTAGTTTGATACCACTAAGAATGAGGACTTAAGCTGATATGGAAAATAACAAGAGAAGAGATGGCTTGATGTACGAACACGAACGGTATGAGCCTAGTAATATAAAAAAACAGGTTATTATATCTATTTTAATCAGCTTGGGAACCACGATTTTTATCTTCTCAATTATTTCTTTTCGGGGGATTTCAATTGACCTATCGGTTTTTCGCTTGGAATGGTTAGTATATGGAATTATATTCCTAATATTAGCCTGGATTGTTGATGGAGTGCGAGTGTATCTTAGCTCGAGAGCTTGGAATAAGACCATAACCTTTGAACAGGCGCTGAAAACAGTTCTTTCTGGTTATTTTATGTCAACCATTACTCCATCGGCGACCGGGGGTACCCCTGCCCAAATGTATGTTCTTAGCCGTTCGGGTCTTACCTGGGGAGAAGCCGGAAGCCTAGTGGTAGTATGTGGTATTCTCTATCAAGTCAGCCTCCTATTATTAATTGTTGTCTTTATTTTTCTCTTTGATATTCGAGTCGCCCTTCAGGGCATTCTTCTTAAACTCCTCTATACCTTTGCAATATTTTACTCGATCATCATGTTCTTGTTGTTTTACTTTCTATACCGTCCTCAAGTTCTGTACCGTCTCACCAATTGGGGGATTAACTTTGTAAAACGATACTTCCGAAGGGCAAAGTTTTCTGAAGCAGCGGTTCGTACCTGGGTTGAAGAATTTTTTGATGACTTCCGAAGAGGATTTTCCATTCTATTTCTTAAAAAACCTCAGTATTTAGCCTGGAATCTCGGCTGTTATATTATTTATTTTATACTATTTTTCTCGGTGGGTTTCTGCATCCTTAAGGCTTTAGGAGCGAATTCTCCCTATTTAAGAGTTATCAGCGCTCAAATTCCACTATACTATATATTTGGTTTTATTCCTACTCCAGGAGCGAGTGGTGGCGTAGAGCTCACTGTGACTTCAGTTTTTCTTCGTTTTACTGGACCTCAAAAAGTAGGAATGTACGTTTTATTATGGCGAGTTGCCACCTTTTATTTTCCGCTCTTTCTTGGAGGTTATGCTTTTTTTCGAATTATTACCGGTCAGAAAAAGCCTTCAATGAAAAAATATCATTCTCGATTACCAGACGAAGAAAAGAACGAATAAGAATTTTAATTAGTGGGAATTTACATTATAAAAAGGGAAAATAGGTGAAAATTCAACCAGCCTTCGAAAAAAATAAAATAACCAAAAAAGTCTGCTACTCGATTGTTATCAGCCTAGGAACAATGGTTTTCATTTTTTCATATTTTTCCTATCGAGATACTACCGTACCGGACTTGTCATTTAAAATAATACCACTGATAGCTGGTGCGTTTTGCATAATCGGAGCGTGGATTTTTGATTCATTGAGAATCTTTATTACAGTCCGAGCTTGGGGGAAGGTCATTCTGTTTCGTGATTCATTAAATTCGGTTCTTTCGGCGTATTTTATGTCTTCAATAACACCCTTTATGTTAGGCGGGGGTCCTGCCCAAATGTATGTTCTTAGCCGTTCGGGTCTTACCTGGGGAGAAGCCGGAAGCCTAGTGGTAGTATGTGGTATTCTCTATCAAGTCAGCCTCCTATTATTAATTGTTGTCTTTATTTTTCTCTTTGATATTCGAGTTGCCCTTCAGGGCATTCTTCTTAAACTCCTCTATACCTTTGCAATATTTTACTCGATCATCATGTTCTTGTTGTTTTACTTTCTATACCGTCCTCAAGTTCTGTACCGTCTCACCAATTGGGGGATTAACTTTGTAAAACGATACTTCCGAAGGGCAAAGTTTTCTGAAGCAGCGGTTCGTACCTGGGTTGAAGAATTTTTTGATGACTTCCGAAGAGGATTTTCCATTCTATTTCTTAAAAAACCTCAGTATTTAGCCTGGAATATTATTTTTTATAATTTACGCTACATAGCCATATTTATGGTGGCATTTTGGGTTTTATGGTCTCTAGGGATATTGGTACATCCGATTAAAGTTATCGGTATCCAAATACCATTAAATTACATTTTTTCTTTAATGCCCACACCAGGTTCCAGTGGTGGAGTTGAGGCATCAATTGCTTCGATTTTTTTGTCTTACACAACATCTCAGCGAATTGGAATATTTGTCATTTTATGGAGGATAATAACGTTTTATTTTCCACTTATTATAGGTGGGATTAATTTTTTTCAAACCGTATTAAAACCCAGATCAACCGCTTTTCCCAAAGCAAAATAAAGCTAGTGAAGAGTTTAAAAATTCTGAAGAAGCGACCAGCACCAATCAATCAGAATTAATAACTCTCAAATCCGCTTTCCCGCCGAGGTCTTCAGAGACTTACTCACTCTTTTATGCTTATCGGGGGCGTGATTCGGAATTAAGATGGAGTCGATAGTATTTTCTAAGTTTTAATGATTAAATAAAATAGTTTATATCCGGTAATATTACGAAAGGTTAAAAAAATAAAAAATTATGGAGTCGGGTAATAAGTGGAAACGAGTAAAAATTTTCGAATTCTTCATTACGAAACAGTTGGTTCGACAAATCAATTGGCTCGACAATTCGCTGAGCAGGGGGAGCCGGAAGGGTTGTTAATAGTAGCCGATCAACAAGTCGCTGGAAAAGGAAGGAGTGGAAAAGACTGGTTCTCGGTCCCAGGCGAAAGTTTAACCTTTTCATTGTTGCTCAGGCCAATAAAAAAGAATCCAGAGCAATGTCCGCAACTTGCCTTGATTCTTGGATTAACCCTTGCTCAAACTATGGAAAATATGGGCTTTAAGCCACAACTCAAATGGCCTAACGATGTCTATTTACATGGTAAGAAAATAGCCGGTATATTATTAGAAAATGCATTTCGATCTAATCAAATACAGTGGATAATAGCCGGTATTGGTGTTAATTTGAACGTTACAAAAAATCACTTTTCTCAAGAGCTGAGAGACCAAGCAACCTCTCTTCTCATAGAAGGGAAAAAGAAAATTACTCACGATTTTTTTCTACAGAAATTTTTAATAATTTTTTCTTCTTGGTACTGTAGTTGGATTAATAATGATAAAATGCAACACCTGCTTGAAGAATACACCAAACGCTCCATTCTTTTGGGGTGTTTAATAACCTATGAAAAAAAGGGGAGGAGGTGTCAAGGATGGGTAGAAAGATTTGATGAAAATGGAGGGATTTGGGTGATAAACCAAAAAGAAAGGTATCGATTATCCTGGGGCGAAGTTTCAATTGCCTCTTATAGTAATTTTCAGGCAGGATTGAACTTCCATTTGGATGGGGGAGAAACACGGTGAATCTTTCTCCTCGTAATCTCGTAAGGAGTGCTTTTTTGTGTTCCATTGCAGTGGTTACAACCCAATTGATACGATTTGGTTCGTCGATCGTCCCATTTAGCCTGCTTCCGGGAATATATGTATTGGGAACCCTTGTGTTTACGCCCCTTGAAAATGGTTTCGGATGGATGGTTTATATTCTATTAGGATTAATGGGTGTTCCGGTATTTGCTATCCCACCTTATGGTGGCCCTAGTTACATCTTGAAACCTACCTTTGGTTTCCTCCTGGGTTATTTGTTTCTTTCTCCTTTGTTTTCCTGGATTGTACAAAAAAGAAGAAAGGCAAGTTTTTATTATATACTTTTCTTAAGTTTTGCTGCAGTAAGCTTGCCTTATGTGCCAGGTCTCATTTATTTGTGGGTGATTATGAAATTCGTTGTACAAGCGCAAATTTCATTTGGATATATACTAAAAACCGGATTTTTCCCCTTTATCGGAGGGGATATTTTAAAGGCTATTGTTGTATTTTTAATCGCGTGGAAAGCGAAACCATTGCAAGGTAAGTGAGAAAAAGTTTTGATAATAAATATCTGATAATATAATGTTAATTGATTGATAAATATTAATATATTGTTGGGAGATAGTCCTAGGGAGGGATTGGTTTGAATCACATCACTCTTGGTTTTCTTGCTAGTCTTATTGCTGGCTGTGCAACAGGAATTGGAGCCATTCCGGTTCTATTTTTTCGGAAACAAAATTTTTCTCATCGCTTAAAAGACCTTCTTTTGGGGTTTGCAGCAGGAGTGATGCTAGCTGCAACTGCTTTCAGCTTGTTGGTTCCGGCTATTGATATTGGTGGGGTATGGATTGCTGTAATTGGGGTTATAATTGGAGCTCTTCTTTTAGATGGTGTTGATAAAGTCATCCCTCATGAGCATTTTGAGATGGGTCGAGAAGGGGGGAGCACGAACCTTCGACGTATTTGGCTCTTTGTCTTGGCAGTTACAATTCATAATTTTCCTGAGGGTATGGCGGTTGGAGTGAGTTTTGGAACTGAGAATATTTCTAATGGACTTACGGTTGCTACTGCCATTGGTCTGCAAAATATTCCTGAGGGCATGGCGGTAGCGATATCCCTAATTGGCGTAGGATATAATCGAACCGCTGCTTTTGGATATGCTCTTCTTACTGGTTTGGTTGAGCCGATCGGAGGGCTTTTGGGAATAACTTTGGTTACCTTTATGCATTGGTTTCTTCCTTTGGGGATGGCTTTAGCTGGTGGTGCCATGTTATTTGTTATCAGCGATGAGGTTATTCCCGAAACCCACCATAGGGCTCATTCCCGTCTTTCTACATATGCTTTGATGATTGGTTTTATTGTTATGATGACTTTAGATAACCTTTTCGGGTAGAAAAATGGAGGGTCAAACCGAAAAACCCAAAAAAGGAGCTCGAATTTTAATTATTGAAGACGATCCGAAGATTTCTCGATTATTAGAGCTGGAACTTGAACACGAAGGATTTCAAATTCATCGTTCAAGTATGGGTGAACCAGCGGTTGACGTTTTTTACTCTTTCCAACCCGATTTGATAATTTTAGATATCATGCTTCCTGATATTGATGGCTGGGAGGTTGCCAAAAGGATACGCCTCCTTTCAGAGACGGTTCTTATTCTGATGCTAACTGCAAGAGGAGAAATTGATGATCGTGTGAGGGGATTACAATCGGGTGCAGATGATTATTTAGTAAAACCTTTTGCAATTGAAGAACTCTTGGCTCGAATAAATGCTTTATTTCGACGGGCCGGACATACTACCAGAGAGACCTTTCAAATTGGAAATTTACATATCAATCCCCAATCCTATCAAGTTCATCTTGGGAATCAGGAAGTTATCTTAACTAAAACCGAATTTGATTTACTTCTTTTTTTGGTCCGTAACACAGGAATTGTTCTATCCCGAGAGAAAATTTTACAAAACGTCTGGGGACCGGATTTTTTTGGTACTCCAGGGGTTGTTGAAGTATATATGAATTATCTCAGAAAGAAACTGAGTGGAGAGGGAAAAAGGATTAAGACCGTTCGAGGGGTTGGTTATACCTTTGTGAAGGATTGAGCAAAAAGATGAAACTTTCAGTTCGAATGACGTTGTTTAATTTTATTTGCTTATTTGCATTGACTTTAATGGCTTTTTCAGTTTTATATGGCTTTTCTCGAACAAGCATATTGACTTCAGAAAAAGAAGATCTTTTTCGTCGCTCTCAGGCTGGCGGCATGAGGATGATGCATGGTTTGATGGCACGGGGAAGAGCATTTCCTGGTGATTTTCTGGTTGGAACGTGGGATAATCAAATACTTAAGATTATACAAAATCCCTGGGATCTTGATCCACAGTTATGGAAGGAAGGCATGGTTATGAGAGACGGGGAGCATTTTCTTTTTGTTTCAATTGATCGATCTGGGGAAGAACATTTACTCGGGAAAAACATCAGCACTTCGATTCGTTCTTTAGAGCGAATCCGAATAGCTGCCTGGTACTTAATACCAATTTTAGCAGGAATAGTATTATTTGTTGGCTATTTTTTAACCGAATACTGGTTAAAACCATTACGGGAGTTGAACCGAGCCCTCTATAAAATGAGCTCAGAAAATTTATCCTCTCGCTTTTCAGTGGCTTCAACACTGGATGAAATAGAAGAATTAAAGTTGGCACTGAACAAAATGTTACATTCCTTTGAACAAGGATATTTAATTCAGAAAAGGTTTGTTTCCAACGTTTCCCATCAACTAAGAACTCCCTTGAGTTCAATTATTGGTTATATTCAAATGCTACAAAGATGGGGAGACGAAAATCCAGAGATACGCAAAGAAGCAATCGATGCCATAGAAAAAACTGCTCAGGAGATGAAAGAATTAACCGAAAACTTGCTTTCTCTCAGTCGTGCCGGTCGGATTACAGAAACAAAAGATATTGCTTTGGATGTGGTTATTAAATCAATTGTAGATCAATGGCAGACCAAGAATCCTCATCGATTATTTCGTCTTTTTGTTAATGCATCCCCACGTCTTAAAATTTCAGAAGACCATTTGAAAATTTTAATGGATGTTTTGCTAGACAATGCCCTGAAATATTCTGAGAAGCAGATTGATATCACTATTAACGGAAAAAATATAATTGTTAGAGATTATGGTCCTGGAATTCCCGAAGAGATCCAAAGGCGATTGGGCGAGCGGTTTCTTCGAGGTCGAAATACCTTTAAAAAGCCAGGGTGGGGAGTTGGTCTTTCTCTGGCTTTTGAAATTGCTGATAAGTTTGGTTGGGAACTAGTTTTCGAAAATACAACACCAGATCCAGGCTTACAAGTTTTGATTGATTTTTCTCCAAACCAAGCCAGCGATTCCGATTAAGAGTGGTAAAAACTTGTCTCTTTTTATACCATTGAAGTATTATTTATAAAGTATCGCAACGCTCCCAATTGAGAATGAATCCTTCCCTTTGTTTTAATTCAAGAAATGATAAGGTCTCTTGGAGTCTTTGCAAAAGAATTCGAAACCGAATTTCACCATAGTTTGGAAGAATGTCAAGGTATTTTTTCCCGCGACAGAAATAAATGAGTTGATTTACCATAAGCTGAAAATCAGTTGGATTGATTTTGAGGATAAATTCAGCTAAAAGTTCCTTTTCTATGGCACCAGAATTTTCTAAAACCATTTCAGCGGCTTGTTGATAAGCATTGATAAGACCCCGTACCCCTAACTTTTTTCCCCCAAAATATCGAGTGACAATAACCAGAAGATTGGTAAGGTTGCGAGTTAAAATTGACCCTAAAATTGGACGACCGGCTGTACCATGTGGTTCGCCAGCATCGGCAAAAAAATCAAGTGGCGGGTTGTAGCCAATCCGCCAAGCATAACACCAGTGACTGGCGTTGGGATAGAGAGATTGAATCTTGAGTAGTTTTTCTCGAACCATTTCTTGGTAGGTTACTGAAAAACTATGAGCAATAAATTTTGACCGTTTGATAACCAGCTCAGAGACACATTCATTTTCAATTGTTAGATATGTATGAATTTCCTTTTCCATGGCCAAGATAAATGGTATCATACTTTCAATATTTTTGCGGAGAAGGCCATGGACGTTTTAATAAAGCGAAAAAAAGGAATACTTTGGATTTTATTCGTGAGCTTTTTCCGAATCGGAGCTTTTACCTGGGGAGGGGGGTATGCAATGGTTCCTTTGATTCAGAGAGAGTTGGTTCAAAAAAAAGAACTCATGAACGACGATGATTTTATAAACATTTTATCAATAGCTCAAAGCTTTCCAGGAGCTATTGCTATTAATACTGCTGGTTTAGTAGGGAACCGGCTTGCTGGGTTTCGAGGATTATTGGTAGCAATTTTAGGTTCGGTTATTCCTTCATTTACAATAATGATTTTGGCAGCAACTCTTTTATTTCATTATGGCGACTTAGTCTTAGTACAACGGTTTTTTCGAGGAGCAACACCAGCTATTGTCGCACTCATTGCAACTGGTATTTTTTCAATTGCAAAAAAAGCCTTCAAGCAACGTTTCGATCTTATCATTTCCAGCGGATTTTTTATTTTTTTATTTTTATTTGATTTTCATCCCTTTTGGATAATTTTGATTGGTGCCCTGACAGGTTTAGTGAGGAAATCTTGATTTATTTACATCTTTTTCTGGCCTTTATTCGTATTGGTTTTCTGGCTTTTGGAGGAGGGATTGCCGTTCTACCTTTGGTCCAGAAAGAAATTGTTGATACCTACCAATGGTTAAGCACTGCACAATTTCTGGATTTAGTCACACTTTCCGAGCTTACCCCAGGCCCAATAGCTATTAATTCTGCTACTTTTGTTGGATATAAACTTGGGGGAGTTTTTGGTGCAGTAATTTCAACCGGGAGCTTTTGCCTTCCTTCAATTGGTTTTATTCTACTAATATCAAAGTTTCTAAGTCTATTTGAAGGCAATGAAAAAGTTCAGAAAATAATGAAAGGCCTTCGGCCTTCGGTCATAGCGCTTATGTCATTAGCAGGTTTTACGATTGCTCAAAACGGAATAATGGACTGGTTTGCTGTCGGATTATGTGTTATTTCCTTTGTTCTTGTTTGGAAAAAAATGATCGATCCAATTATGATGCTGATTTTAGCTGGAATAGCCGGAATATTTTATTACCGCTAAAAACCTACTCAGAAGATTAAAGTACCGATCAAGTGAAATGAAGTAATTTTTTAATAAATTTATAAGCATATTGGATGGTTGAAATTGAAGTAGCTAAAAAAAACAAGAGAAAAACCCGAAACATTTCATTATCTCTTCCTTATATCGGATCTAACAGGAGGATTTAGCTTTATTTAATCAATATGCGGTAATATTAAAAATTGAATAAAAAGGAACCAGATAGAAGAGCTATGGGTATTAGGAGCTATTGGGTTTATGCCTTTTTGCTGACAAATCCCTTTAAAAAAGATACAATAAGTTGCCGAGAAAATTACTCTCTGTATTTGGAACATTCGTTTAATTTGCTATTTCAAAAGGATAAAAAAGTTTTCATATTTTTACCATGGGAGATTGTGATCCACACGTTGTTAATTCAATCTGCAAGGAAAGATGATGATCTAGCCATAAAAGGTTACCCCATTAAATCCAATCGAAATAGGTGAAGAATGCTGATGGTTAAAATTATGGATCGCTATTTAGCCCGAGAAAGCCTCACTGGCATGTTTACCTGGGTAGGCGCAGTAACCATTGTTATGTTGGTGGGAATTTTGTTTGAATTGGCTGACTTTTTTGTCAACAAACAGGTTCCTCTCTTGATTACATTAGAAATATTGTTATTATATATCCCGGCCCAAATGGTTCTTACTTTCCCAATCTCTTATCTTTTGGCTTCTGAACTTCATTTAGGAAGGCTGGGGAGAGAAAGCGAGATGGTAGCCATTGAAGCATGTGGGGTTAGTCTAAAAAGGATACTGCTTCCCTATTTGATAGTTTCGATTTTAGTCAGTATCGGCTCTTATTTTTTTAATGATATTATAGTCCCTGAATCGAACCACAAAGCACAGATTCTGATGCGTGAGTATGTTTATAAAAAAGGACCACCGAAAATCCAACAAAATGTTTTTTTTAGAGATGCTGAAAACCGTTATTTTTATGTGAATGAATTGGACAATGAAACCTGGGAAATGAAAAAAGTGATTATTTATGATTTAAAGGATCAAAAAGAGTTTCCCGATGTCATCACTTCTAAAAGTGCTTTTTGGTTGGAAGATCGCTGGTTGTTGAAAGAAGGAGTAGTTCATCGATATAATGATACCGGATACCTTCTCCAGGAAATAGAATTCAATGAGATGGAGATTGACATGAAAGAAGAATTGCAGGAGTTTTTTGAAAACCAACGAGCCCCTGAAGAGATGTCAACAAGAGAGCTGCGTAAACAGATTGAAATTTTGAAACAGTCAGGAGCTCAAGTTGATGAATTCGAAACCGCTTATTTCCTGAAGTATTCCCTTCCCTTTTCAGCTTTAATGTTTATTTTGATAGGACTACCTTTTGGTATTCAAAGAGGCCGAGATACAAGAGCATTGGGTGTTATAGTAACTGTTATTTTAGCTTTTGTTTTTTATATGATGCTATCAATATTTCGCTCATTGGGACGGGGTGGTATCATGGAACCCTGGTTAGCTGCTTGGATGCCTAACATAATTTTTGGTTCAATGGGATTGTTTCTGTTTTTAGGCATTGAGAGAAAGTGAGGTATGCGTTGTTGAGAAAAATTGGGATGATTAATTCGGTATTGGTGGTATGCTTAGTTTTATTTTTATCCGGGTTGGTATTAGCTCAGGAAGCTGATTTGTTTACTCAAGCCCAAAAAGCTCGTCAACAAGGCGACACGGATTCTGCTTATCGCTTGTATGAACAAGCTGCTGAACAGGATATACGACCTCACGATGCCTATTTCGAAATGGGACTTATCCTATTAGAAAAAGAAAAATGGTCACAAGCTTACCGAATTTCTGGCAAGGCCGTCAAAGCTTTCCAAGAGTATCTAAATCTTAATCCTAATGATGATAATGCATGGTTTCGATTGGCTTATGTTTATGAAAATAGAAGCCTTGCACCAGGAGTAAATGAGTGGAAGAAAGCCATTGAGGCTCTTCAAAAAGCTTTGGAAATTTCTTTAGAAAATCCTCAATACCTGCTGCATCTTGGTTACGTATATTATAAAATAGGGGAAAGAGAAGAAGCCGAAAAGGTTTTGCTCAATTTGGTAAATAGATACTCAGATTATATTGATGCTCATTATTATCTTGCCATGAACTATCTCGAGAGGCAAGACAAAGAAAACGCCAAACAACATTTTCAATATGTTCTTGATAATGCCAACCAAAATAATAGCTATTATCAGTGGGCAGAAAAAGAATTAAAGAAAATAGGAGGAGGAACTCAATGAAGAAAAACTACCCCTTTCTCCTTAGTGTTTTAAGTGCATTATTTTTAATAGTTCTTGCTGGTTGTATGTCAATGAATATCGGAGAAAAAGGCACTGTTCGGGGAAGAGTATTCGGAGATAATGGTCCTCTGCAAGGCGTACGCGTGGAAACGGGTGATCAGGTTGCTTATACGAATGATTCTGGCGATTTTCTTTTAGAAAACGTTTCCTCTGGAACACAATACATCTTTTTTTCTTGTGAAGGATATGCTGGTACTTTAGTTAAGGTTAACGTGATTAAGGGGAATGAAGTTCCCATATCACCCGATGGGAGTGTTACGCTATCTTTATCGTCTGATAGTAATGATTACGAGTATCTTGTATCACTCTACCAGCTTAGTTTTTATGAACGAAGTTTTCTTGAATCAGAAGAATATCTAATAAAATTTACCGGGAGCAACCTCATTCCCAACGTTTTATTTATAAAGGGGGCCTCGGCATATTATCTCGGAGATTATCAGATATCGAGATCTATTTTGAAAGATTTGATTCAGATTTATCCTGATAATGAATTAGCTGATGACGGACAATACTTGTTGGCTCGGTGCCTCGGCCAGGGCTTGAGCCAATGGTGGGACGCAATAAATGAATACAAAAACCTTATCCAGAATTATCCACAGAGCGAATTTGTTGGAGTTGCTTATTATGAAATGGGTGATTGTTATTACATATTAGAATCCTATTCAAATGCGTCAACTGCCTATGATCAAGCAAGAATTTTTGGAGGAGAAATTGAGAAAAAATCAATCTATGGTTTAGCTCATTGCTACTATAAATTAGAGCTTTTTTATAGATCAGCTTCTCTTTTTGCCGAATATGTCCAAAAGTATCCAAACGATGAATTTGCTGATGATGCTCAATATTTTGAAGGTGCATCATGGTATCAACGTAATGATTATCAACAAGCATTAGAAGCATTTGATAAATCAATAAATCAATATCCAGAAGGAACTTGGTACAATGGTATCCTCATTGCCCCGGCTTCCATGTTTAACAAAGGTCTTTGTTTGGAAAAGCTGGGTCGTTATTCGGATGCTTATCAAGTCTATTTGGACATTATTCGGAAATACCCGGGAGCCAAGTGGGCAGATGGAACTTCTCTAATAGAAAACGCTCAATACCGTATTGAATTGCTCAAAGATACGGTTCTGTAAGGCAAAATGACAGAGAAAACCGATCGGGAGATCATTTTTGAAGTCCTGAACGGAAATCGGGATTTTTTTTGTTTTTTAGTGAAAAAGTATGAAAGGCCAATTTTTAATTATATTTTCCGTATGGTTCGCTCAAAACCCGATGCTGAAGATTTAGCTCAAGATACCTTTGTAAAAGCATTTTCTGCATTAAATAAATACGATGACTCATATGAGTTTTCAACCTGGATATACCGAATTGCTTTGAATGTCTGTCGCGATTATTTTCGGAAAAAAAAGATTTTTTTCTTTTCTCTTTCCGCTCCAATTGGGGATGAAGAAGAAAGTGAATTAGAAGATTTTATTCCCCAAGACTCCTTTCATAACCCGGATGATGTTTTACTCAATCAAGAATTAAGATCAAACTTAGAGAAAGCGATCAGCGAATTACCAATAAAGTTTCGAGAGGTAATCGTACTCCGACATTTAGAAGGGCTGTCTTATGATGAAATTTCTACAGTTACCGGCCTTCCGGTAGGGACTGTTAAAACGTATTTGCACCGAGCCAGAAAAAAGCTTCAGGACGAACTTGGTGAATTTTTAGAATAGTTATAAAAACTTATGATTTGAAAGGGTTTCAGGAAATTCGAATTTTAACCTGGATTGAAACATCGGAAGGTTTTTTCCGTATATATTGTTGAGGCGATTGATATGGATAGGAAAGAAAAAAAATTAATTCATTATTTAGAACAACTTCCTCATACGACGGTACCGACCGGTTTTTCTTTTCGGGTGATGGATAGAATAGAAGCAAAACAACAAAGAGGGTATTGGTTAGTTAATTTTAAGAAATTAGCAATCGTCTCTTTATCATTGGTATTTTTGACTATGATTTTTTTTACTGACCTCCCTTTATTTCCCCAGTTTAACATATCCGGGCTTTCTGGATATCGGCGAGTTGAGCTAAAGTTTTTTGCTTTGAGCGAAAACCCAAAAACCGTTGCGGTAGCTGGCGATTTTAGTGATTGGAATACATTGCAGATGGAGAAGAAAGATAATAATTCTTGGGTTATAACCTTGAAGGTAAAGCCTGGAAAGTATCAGTATTCCTTTGTAATTAATGATGAAGAATGGATTCCGGACCCAGGTTCTTATCGGCGAATAGAAGACGGATTTGGAGGGGTTAATTCTGTTTTGGTTGTTAATGGCGGGTAGAAATGAAAAATTGGTTATTCTTCATCTTCTTCATCTTAACTACTCTACTTTTTGCTACGGCAGCCTTTGCCCAAGATGAAGTTTCTTCGTTAATAAAAGACTCTGCAAGTTATCCCCCTGAGGATCAAGAATATTTGTTGGACCGGGTTGGAGAATTAGTCAATGAACTTCAGCAGAAGGGGCTGGCAACCGATTCCATAGTATTAAAACTAAAAGAGGGATTACATAAAAAAGTACGACCTTATAATATCGTTAAAAGCCTTGAGAAGAAAAAAGATTCTCTTTTGGAAGCCCAGGCAATTTTGGAAGAGATAAACGCTCCAGGAATTAGTGATGAAGAGACGCTTAAAAATATTGCTTCTTCGATTGAGCATTCTGTGCCAACCGATTTGGTTAAAAGCGCCCTTCAACAAAACGTTGCAAAAGAAGATAAAAATGCTATAAAAATTGTTGATTCCCTTACTGCGTTGATAGAAATGGGAGTACAACCTCAGCAAGCGGGAGTAATTGTTGACCAGTTTGCCCAAAAAAGCAATCAGTCGAAAGACCTCAATAGCCTAACTAAAATTATTGAACGAGCTAGGCTAGAGGGGATAGACCCCCAAAGGGTTGCATCTAAAATCGAAGAAGCACTCGGTAAAACGAATAGTATTGCTATGGTTGAAATGGAAGTCCAGGGTTTTATTGCTGATATTAAACAAAAACCAACTGTTAAATCTGGTCAGGGAGTGGTGATAAGTTCACCTGGAATTACTTCAGGTGGGGTTCCGGGGAGCGAAGGAGGGACTTCCTTGTCCCCGGCTAGCGAGACTCCTGCATCAGGTTCCAATGTTCCATCCCAGGAAGGCGGCTCTCCTTTAGAGTAAAACCACTCCTTAAAAGCACCTTTTAAAGTTAAGAACTTATTGATATGAATCTTGCTTAAATTAGAGAAGCAACTAAATCGCCTACTTCTTGAGTTGATAAACCCATTTTTCCAGCGCTCATACTTTTAATTTTTCCACTTTGTAAAGAAGAAATAACTGCTTTTTCTAAGCCTTGAGCAGCATCAACCTCACCCAATACATCGAGCATCATTTGAACAGCACATATTGCTGCCAAGGGATTGATTATGTTTAAATTAGTATATTTTGGTGCCGATCCACCGATAGGTTCAAACATTGAAACCCCCGAAGGATTCACATTTCCCCCAGCAGCTATCCCCATACCGCCCTGAATCATTGCACCGAGATCAGTGATGATATCACCAAACAGATTGTCAGTAACGATAACATCAAACCACTCTGGGTTTTTTACCATCCACATGGTAGTAGCATCAACATGAGCGTAATCAGTTTTAACATCAGGATAATCAACCGCAATTTCATTGAAAGTTCTTTCCCACAAATCAAAGGCATAAGTTAAAACGTTAGTTTTCCCGCAAAGAGTTAGTTTTTTTCTTTTATTTCGCTTTTGAGTGTATTTGAAAGCATACCGTAGGCAACGTTCCACGCCTTTGCGAGTATTTATTGATTCCTGAGTAGCGACCTCATCGGCAGTTCCTTTTCTTAAAAATCCTCCAACTCCTGCATAAAGACCCTCAGTATTTTCTCTAACCACCACAAAGTCAATATCTTCAGGCTTTTTATCTTTTAAAGGTGTATCAACATTGGGATAAAGTTTCACCGGCCGTAAATTGATGTATTGGTCGAGCGAAAAACGAAGCTTGAGAAGTATCCCCTGTTCTAAAATTCCTGGTTTTACTTCAGGGTGACCAATAGCACCCAAGTAAATTGCATCATACTTTTTTAGTTCTTCAACATTCGCAACAGATAGGGTTTCACCGGTCTTTTTATAATGGTCACCACCAAAGGGGAAGAAAGTAGTTTCGTAGGAAAAGTTGTATTTTTTCGAGGTAACTTGTAATACTTTTAGCCCTTCCCGGACAACCTCTGGACCTGTGCCATCCCCAGGTATTACTGCTATTTTGAATTTTTTCATAAAATACCTCCTCATTAGGATACTTAAGGTATTATAACAAGATATGATCATTTTTTTGTTATAAATTTTTTTTCCTTTTGATTTTTATATTTAATTCAAAGTAAAATAATAGTGCTTTACTATAGTATTATAATTTCTCAGCCAAAATTGAAAAGGAGAAAGTCATGCAAATATTAGTTACCGGAGGAGCTGGCTTTATAGGATCGCATATAGTAGATGCCTACCTTCAAGAAGGACATCAAGTTGTTGTGGTTGATAACCTATCTACAGGAAAAAAATCCAATGTTCATCGCGCAGCAATGTTTTATCCGCTCGACATTTGTTCTTCTAAAGAAATAGAATCAGTCTTTCAAAGGCATGTTTTTGATGTGGTGAGTCATCACGCAGCACAAATTAATCTTAGAAAATCAATAGATGAACCAGCTTTTGATGCTGAAGTAAATATTATTGGTAGCCTTAACCTTTTTGAGCTGTGCCGAAAATACGAAGTTAAAAAATGTATTTTTGCCTCATCTGGGGGAGCAATTTATGGTGTGCCAAAGCAAATTCCTGTGGATGAGAAAGCTCCAACCAAGCCTCTTTCGCCCTATGGAATTGCTAAGCTATCAGTTGAACAATATCTAGAGTATTATTACCAAGTTTGGAATTTGGAAAGAATTATCCTTCGCTATGGAAATGTATATGGCCCTCGCCAGGATCCTCAGGGTGAGGCGGGAGTCATATCCATTTTTTGTAATAATATCCTCAAAGGCGATCCTTGTATTGTTTTTGGGGATGGTTATAAAACAAGGGATTACGTATCAGTTCATGATATTGCTTCGGCGAATTTACTGGCGCTAAACTCTCCAGCTGATATTTACAATCTTGGGACTGGAATTGAAACCAGCGTTAACCAATTGATCAATATGCTGCAAAAAGTTACTAACCAAAAAATTTCAATTATCCACGACCAAGACCGGAAAGGTGAAATCGAACATATTGCTCTTCACTCAAAGAAAGCAAACGAGCTTTTAGGCTGGGAAATAACCATCCCCCTAAACCAAGGAATAGAGGAGGTATTTCAGTGGTATCAACAAGAACATTATAAAAAAAAATGTTGAAACCATTAGGATGTTTGGATAAGAATGGTCTTTTTTGTAAAGCGTTTGACATAAAAAATTGAAAATCAGACTTTAAATATTTTATGAAATTTCAAGGACCGGAGAAGGACGGAAGAAAGGGTTTCTCGTTTTTTATTTAAAAAATTAAGTTAAAAGAGATTTACGGCAATAAATAGATGGCAGAGAATAGAATAATAATCAAAAAAACAGAAGAGGTGAGCAAAAGAAAAATAGGTAATTTTTTGTGTTAGAATTGAAAAGTGTGGAATTTTTGGGAGATGAGCCTTGTGCCCAGAAAAAAAAACAATAGTGTAAGAAGTTATTATAAGGCTTTGGTAAAAAATTTAATTCGGACCGATGGACCAATTTCCAGAATTGCGCTGAACAAGTTAACCGGTATGAGACTGGCTAGTGTTACAGATGTCACGAAAGAACTTTTAAAAGAAGACTTTATTAAGGAAATCGGATTTGAATGTTCCAAAAGGGGACGAAGGAAAGTACTATTAGATATTAATCGAGATGCTGGTCGAGTAGCAACTTTAGATTTTAATTCCAATCGAATTTTAGGACTTGGAGCAGATCTTAAGCTGGGAATAAATTACCGATCTCGCCGGATTATTCCAAATAACTCGGATAAAGACAAAATTATACAAATTATGAAAGATATTTTATACGAAATTATCGAATCACCATCAGTAAAAATTGCACCAGTCCTGGGAATAGGGGTTGCTGATCCAGGGATTGTTGATGAAAATGCCGGAATATCAATTTTAGCCACTCAGATGAAAGGTTGGGAAAATGTTCCAATAAAAGACATTATGGAAAGCGAATTTGGTTGCCCAACTTTCCTTGAAAGCGATACCCGCTGTCGACTAATTGCTGAAAAGCATTTAGGAGCTGGTAAAATGAAAAACGATATTTTAATGGTGGAACTTTCTTCGGGAATCGGAGCTGGAATTATGAGTGAAGGAAGGCTTTTTCGAGGGAGCAGAGGCTCGGCAGGGGAGTTGGGGCATATGATGATACTCGAGAACGGTCCCTATTGTAATTGCGGTAGTCGTGGTTGTTTAGAAGCGATTGCGTCATCAAAAGCGATCATTAGAAAGCTCCAAGAGGCGATCAAGTCAGGTGCGGCTTCCAGTTTATCGAAGGTTTGTCGTGGTGATATATCAAAAATAGACATAAATATGATTTCTCAAGCAACTGAGGATGGTGATAAGCTATCTTTGCAGATAATTGAGGAAACTGGGAGGTTTATTGGAGAGGCAATTGCCAATTCGATCAATCTTTTAAATCCTGAAATAGTGATATTAACAGGTGATTTGCTGGCCTTTGGAGATTATATTTTGAATCCAATTCGAGGAATGGTGAGGAGACAGGCATTAAGTTATAATACCAAAGATGTGGGTATAGTGATAGCCGAGGTTGGAGAAGAAGCAGCTGCCATCGGTATGGCAGCAGTCGTTCTCGATGAAGTGTTTGGCATACCAGAACTAAGACATCAAAGAGAATATAGAGTGCGATAAAAAATTATTTCTCGTATAAAATTATAATGAATTAATTCCCAAAGATAGGCATCCGTGATAGGAAAAACCGTCAGGTTTTGTGTAAAGGAGATCATTGGGGGAATGATTAACATCAGAAAAGAAGAGAATATTGAAGAATTATGGAAATTATATTTACAAACTAGTGATGCTGATTATCGTGAAAGGCTTATTAATCATTATCTTTATTTGGTTAGAATTGCTCTAGGACGGTTTATATATAACCTTCCTTCATTCATTGAAAGAGATGATTTAGAAGGTTATGGAATTATCGGTCTTATGCAAGCATTTGAACGGTATCAACCAGAAAAAGGTTTAAAATTTGAAACGTATGCATTATCTCGAATTCGCGGAGCAGCATTAGATTACCTTCGTAGTTTGGACCCAATGACTCGTGGTCAAAGAAGAAAATTTAAAGAAGTAATGGGAACTTGGCATCAGCTCCAATCAGAAAAAGGGAAAGAACCGACCTTAGAAGAAATATCCAACGAAATGGGCATTTCGGTTCAAGATATCAGCTGGATTATTGAACAAAACCGAACTGGAATTTTCTTTTCATTAGATCAGCAAAAAGGTGAAGAAGGACGAGAGTTAGGTGATAATATTGCCGATGAACGGACTGATGTTAATCCTCAAGATATTCTTGAAAATAGAGAACTATTGGAATTCTTAGGGAAGAAAATAGATGAGTTGCCAGACAGAGAAAAGTTATGTATTTCTTTGTACTATTATGAAGGCTTGACCTTGAAAGAAATTGGTCGAGTTTTGGGAGTGGGAGAACCCAGAGTTTCTCAAATCTTATCACAGACCATAATCAAACTTCGATCAAGAATGGGTAGCTGGGGAGAGCAACAAAAAGATACTTAGTTCTTTATTCTCAGGAAGATTGTTATTCCAAACCATAAAAAGTTGAGTAATAAAAAGAAAGATGGTATACTTTTTAGCTGCAGATTGCCGATTTTAAAAAACGGAGAGGTGGCCGAGTGGCTGAAGGCAGTCGCCTGCTAAGCGATTAGGCGGGCTTAAACCCGTCTCGTGGGTTCGAATCCCACCCTCTCCGCCAGTTCAAACACGGGGACTTTTTTGCAAGACCTGCTTTTTTAATTCTGCTATTAGAAAATTATGAAAAACCAGGCAAATTCAACTTCTTTATTAGACTACAATATTCTAAATAAATACCAGGAATTATTTTTTATACTTGTAAATAATTGAATTATTACTATAAAAAGCAATGATAACAAAGAACACCTCATAATAGGAGAAGCACTATCAAATATTCGCAGCTTTTCTTAGCTGAAAGTAAACTCAAAGCCAGTTGAAAAATAGTTTTTTACCCAGAATACCTCGGTATTTTGATGAGGGATAGTGTTATAGTAGGGAAATCAATTTATTTTTATAATTTTAAATAAAGTGCTGCGAATTATTTTATGATAACAATATTCGTCACGAAGAATTACACTTTTTAAATTATGTTAAAATTTTTTCCTGGGGTATAATTAGGGAGTTTACCAGAGTTGCTCGGCTATTAAATTTGGGAGAGTGGTCCGTGAGTTTATTTTTTATTTTTATACTTATAGGAATACTGTTTCTTTTTTTCTGGTGGATTTTTCCCCTATTTTTCCATGGAATTCCCTGGCAACCAACCGATATGAAAAGGGTGAAGCGCATGTTGGAAATGGCAGACCTTAAACCCGATGAAACTCTTTATGATTTGGGCTGCGGAGATGGGAGAATTCTTATTTATGCTGCTCGAAACTACCGTGCTAAAGCAGTAGGTATAGAAATTAATCCCTGGCTCTTTGCTTTGTCCTGGATTCGGATTTATTTTCTCGGTTTACATCGCCAGATTAGGGTTGAGCTAAAAAACATTCATGATATATCGTTACAAAATGCCGATGTCGTGACAATTTTTCTATTCCAAAATGTAAATGATCTCTTGAGAGATAAATTCTTAAAAGAACTTAAACCGGGCTCAAGAATTGTTTCATATGTATGGATATTAAAAGACTGGGATCCGGATTTGGTAGATCAGGAATATCGTCTTTATAAATACACTCGATAATGCCCGTCAGGAACTAGTGAAATTTAAAAAATTATAATAAATGTGCTAATTAATAAATGAAAATTTTAAGCTGAAAAAGGAAATTTGGGTATCATCGGCTTCTCCTTTTTAATGATTTGGGAGGCATTTAAGAATGATTACCTTAGATGAAATAGCCCTAAGCGCTGGTGTATCAAAAAGTACTGTATCAAATGTTTTAAATAATCGGGATGAAAGAGTAAGCGCCTATACAAAGGCCCGAGTTGAACAACTCATAGATGAATTAGGATATCGGTCTCACCGGGCAAGGAAAGGACATGTTTTTCCAAAATTGAATATTATCAATGTTCTTTATCCCCATTTTTTACGCCGGTTTTTAAATTTCCCCCTATATCAAGAAATACTTGAGGGAATTGCTTTTGCTGCCCAACAATTAAATTATCAGCTAATAATTGCTACTTCAGGACAGGATTTTCATCCAACCATGATCTATGATGAAATGCTCAACACCGAATTGGGAGATGGATTTCTAATCTTAGAATTACTGAAAAGAGATAGTCGTCTAAAGCGTTTTATTCAAGGTAGTAAACCATTCGTCACGATAGGAAAACCAGAAGTTCAAGATACTCGAGAGGTAAGCTGGGTATCAATAGATTTGACAGCCATGGTAGAAAAGGCAATTCGTAAACTTATAAATAATGGCCATCAACATATAGCTTTTTTGGGATTAGAAGACAAAAGGATTTTAACTCTTCAAACTCAAAGAGGTTTTGAAAAAGCTTTAGAGAAAGAGGGGAAAACCAAGAAGGATCTGATAATTATACATCTGGAACCAGATTCTTACCGAACCGAGTTGGTAGTTAAAAATGTTTAAAAAAAAGCCCAAACATTACAGCTCTCTTCACCGAAAGCCAAATTTTAGCTAAAGGAGCTATGATAGCTGCAAAAAATCTTGGAAGAAGTATTCCTGGTGATCTATCGATAGTAAGCATGCTGGAAAACCAGGCAACGAATTTTTTTGAGCCGGCTCTTTCTGGAATAGATTGGAAAGCCAAAGAATTAGGAGAACAAGCAGTTATGCTGCTGGTTAAAATAATTGAAGGGCGAGAAAATATTATATCCGGTCGAACCATTACTACTGAATTCATGGTTCGCGATTCTTGTGGAATTAAAAGATAAGAGGCTTGGTTATTAAAATATTTTTTTGTTAACAGGGAGATGAATCATTCCCCCTGTTAACAAACTAAGATGAAATTCTTTCCTTAACCAGATTCATCAAGCCTCCACGAGCCATTATCTCTTGTATAAACTGAGGGAAGGGCTGAGCTTGGTAAACTTTATTTTGAGTTAGGTTGGTAATGGTTCCCTTTTGAATGTTTATTTCGACTTCATCCCCGGAGAGCAAACGTGTATCTGCTTCTTCCAGTTCTAATATGGGAAGCCCAACATTGATAGCGTTCCGATAAAAAATTCTTGCAAAAGAAGAAGCAATAATTGCCTTTATCCCCGACCCTTTAATGGCTAGGGGAGCATGTTCTCGGGAAGAGCCGCAGCCAAAGTTTTTTCCTGCAACGATGATTGAATGATTATTTCGCTTTTTTTGAAAATCAGGATCTATGTCTTCCATACAATGCTTTGCTAATTCCAAAGGATCTGTTGCAGTTAGATACCGAGCTGGGATAATTACATCAGTATCAACATTGTCACCATATTGGATAACCTTTCCTTGTATTATCATAAAATCAACTCCAAATTTAAAAATGAAAATTCTTAAAAAACATCTAACTTGAAATACGCTAAATTCTTTTGTTTGAAAATATTTTTAACTAACTTCTTATCACATGAGCTGGTCGGGAGTAATAATATATCCAGCAATAGCGGAGCTGGCAGCTATATAGGGATTTGCTAAGTAAACTTCGCTTTTGGTATGTCCCATTCTCCCAACAAAATTACGATTAGTGGTTGAGACGCAACGCTCTCCCTCGGCTAAAACCCCTAAATGTCCACCAAGACAAGGTCCACAGGAAGGAGGGCAGAGAACTGCACCTGATTCTAAAAAGATTTGTACTAAGCCTTCTTTTTCTGCTTGCAAAAGAATGGCGGGAGTCCCAGGAAAAATATAGAGCCTAACCCCAACATGGACTTTGCGGTTTCTCAAAACTTCAGCAGCCTGTCTTAAGTCTTCAATTCGGCCATTGGTACATGAACCAATAACTGATTGATTAATTGAGATGCGTGGTAATGAAAAAACCGATTGGGTATTCTCAGGAAGGTGGGGAAGAGCTATTTGAGGTTCAATTGATGAAACGTTTACTTCGATAACATCTTTCCATTCCGCGTCAGAATCTGAACGATATATCTTTGGTTTTCTCGATAGAGGAATATTCGATAACATAGATAAAGTAAGCGTATCAGCTTCCATGATACCATTCTTTGCTCCGGCTTCAACTGCCATGTTAGCCATTGTAAAACGTCCATCCATCGAAAGAGTAGAGATTCCCGATCCGGTAAATTCCATGGCGCAGTAACGAGCTCCCTCAACTCCTATTTCTCCGATGATAAAAAGGATAAAGTCCTTTCCGGTAACAAACCGGTTGGGTTGGCCGCTATAGATAAATTTAATTGATTCCGGGACTTTAAGCCAAGTTTCTCCTAATGCCCAAGCAGCTGCAATATCAGTACTTCCCATCCCAGTGGAAAAAGCGCCCAATGCCCCATAGGTGCAAGTATGAGAGTCAGCTCCAATAATCAGGTCACCAGGCAAGACTAATCCTTTTTCTGGGAGGAGAACGTGCTCAATACCTACTGAACCTCCTTCGAAAAAGTTTTTTATTTGGTTTTTTTGAGCAAACTCTCTCATTAATTTTAAATTTTGGGCTGAAGCGATATCTTTGGCTGGAGTATTATGATCAGCAACTAAAACAATTTGGTTTGGATTAAACATCGAATTAATTCGTTGTTTCTCTAATTCCTTTATGCTCAATGGAGCGGTGATATCATTAGCAAGGGCTAAATCAACAGAAACCTGTACTAACTCACCTGCCGATACCCTTTCTTTGCCGCTATGAGCAGCAATTATCTTCTCAGTAATTGTCATTCCCATGGTTAAGACTCCTATTGTAAAAAGTATAATGAAGGACGGTGAATCCATTAAAAGATTCACTCGTCCTAATTATTTAATATTTTAAGGTCCCCATTCATTTTATATCTGTGTCTGAGGATTCAATTTTTTCTGTTGGGTCATTTTGTTTATAGCTGAAAGATAAGCAATGACACTGGCAACCACAACATCCTGATGAGAACCTCTCCCCACATAGACAGTGTCATCAGTAAAAATTCGAACCACAACTTCCCCTAATGCTTCAGTTCCTCCCGATATCGATTGAAGGGTAAAGTTCACCAAACTTGAAGACAGTCCAACCATTTGACCAATTGCTTTATAAGCAGCATCAACTGGACCAACACCAGTGGCGACTCCTTGTAAGGTAGATCCATTTTCCTGGACGAGCCTTACCGTGGCAGTTGGTAGGATGTTGTTTCCACAACAAACATGAACAAAATCTAAGCGGTAAACTTCTTCGGTTCGAGTAGCTTCATCTGCAGCGATAAATTGAATGTCAGCTTCGGCAATCTGTTTTTTCTGATCGGCTAAATCCTTAAAGCGTTCAAAAGCTTGATTGAGCTCTTCCTCGGAAAGGTGATACCCAAGTTCCTCTAATTTTTTGTTGAAGGCATGCCGACCAGAATGTTTCCCCAACACTAAGACTTTTTCCTCGCGTCCGATTAGCTTCGCATCCATGATTTCATAAGTACTTTTTTCTTTCAATACACCATCTTGATGGATTCCTGATTCATGAGCAAAAGCATTTTGACCAACTACCGCTTTGTTGGGTTGGACTAACATACCAGTGAGTTGACTGACCAAACGACTGGTCCGATAAATTTCAGAATAATTAATACCGGTCTCTGCTTGGTAGAAATCTTTTCGAACATGTAAACCCATAACGATTTCTTCCAAAGAAGCATTTCCTGCTCGCTCTCCAATTCCATTGATAGTGCATTCAATTTGACCTGCGCCACCCAACATTGCCGAAAGAGAATTTGAAACTGCTAATCCCAGGTCATTATGACAGTGAATGCTCACTATTACTTTTTCTATCCCATCGGTGTGTTTATAAAGATGCTGAATTAAGGCTTTCATCTCTTCGGGGGTAGTATAACCAACCGTATCAGGTACGTTTAAAATTCTTGCGCCAGCCTTTATAACCGCTGAGTATACTTGGCAAAGATAATCCCAGTCAGAACGGGTTGCATCTTCGGCGGAAAACTCAACTTCATCCACATAGCTGCGAGCACGTTTAACTGCCCAAACTGCTTGTTCAAGAGCCTGCTCGCGACTCATTCGAAGCTTGTATTTGAGGTGGATATCGGAAGTAGCAATAAAAGTATGAATCGCTGGTTGTTCAGAAAATCTAACAGATTCCCAAGCAATATCAATATCTTTTTCTTTAGAACGAGCAAGAGAACTGATAATTGGTCCTTTTACCTCTTGAGCAATGGTTTTTACTGCCAGTGCATCACCAAGAGAAGCAACGGCAAAACCAGCCTCAATAACATCAACATTGAGACGGGCTAACTGTCTAGCTATTTCTAATTTCTCTTGAACATTTAATGATACTCCTGGGGATTGCTCCCCATCTCTTAGCGTGGTGTCGAGAATTCGAACTTTTTTCACGCTGTTTCCCTCCCTGTTATTTTTTTAACCAGGGCATCATATCACGCAGTTGTTTACCAACTTTTTCAATGGTATGTTGAAAGTCTTTTTCTCTTAAAGCGTGATAGGTAGGTCGGTTAGCCTGGTTTTCTAAAATCCATTCCCGGGCAAAACTCCCGTCTTGTATTTCGCTTAAAATCTTCTTCATTTCTTTTTTAGTTTCTTGATTTACTACTCTTGGACCACGGGTCAAGTCACCAAATTCAGCAGTATCACTCACTACCTGACGCATTAAACTAAGGCCTCCTTCATATACCAGATCAACTATAAGTTTCATTTCATGGAGGCATTCAAAGTAAGCAACTTCAGGTTGATAACCTGCTTCCAAGAGAGTTTCAAAGCCAGCTTTTATTAACGCAGTTAATCCTCCGCATAAAACCGCTTGTTCACCGAAGAGGTCAGTTTCGGTTTCCTCTTCGAAGGTGGTTTCTAAAACTCCTGCTCGGGTAGCACCGATTCCACGAGCATAAGCCATAGCGAGTTCTTTGGCTTGACCTGAAGCATTTTGGTAAACAGCGATCAAGGAAGGAACCCCTTTGTCTTCCTGATACATTCTTCTGACCAAATCGCCTGGTCCCTTGGGTGCTACCATGATTACGTCGACCGAAGGTGGTGGAACGATTTGGTGGAAATGAATATTAAAACCGTGAGAGAACATCAAAGCATTCCCGGAGGAAAGATTTTTTGCAATCGATTGTTGGTAAACCATCGGTTGAAATTGATCTGGTACTAACATTTGTATAATATCTCCCTTTTGAGCCGCTTCGTCGGCAGTAACCGGAGAGAATCCAACCTTTTTTGCCTTTTCATAACCGGGAGTACCCGGTAACTCAGCAATGATGACCTCGATTCCGCTGTCTCTAAGATTTTGGCCTTGTGCGCTTCCTTGGCTTCCAAATCCAATTATTGATACTTTTTTTCCTTGCAACAATTCCAATTGAGCGTCTTGATCATAAAAAATTTGAGCCATAATGTTAACCTCCCAAAAGTATAAATTGATTAAGTTTTATATAATTTTTAGGAAATTATAAGGATTGACTTCCCCGGGCTAAAGCAATTTTACCGGTTCGAGTCATTTCAATGATTCCATATTTTTTCATGAGTTGTTCAAGGGCATCTATTTTATCTGATGTTCCAGTAACTTCAATAAGAAGGCTTTTTTCGCTGACATCAACAATTCTCGCACGAAATATTTCAGCGGTTTGCACAATCTCACCACGAAGATTGGAAGGAGCATTCACCTTAATCAGAGAAAGCTCTCGATCAACATAACTACTCTCTGTAAAATCACCAACCTTAATAACTTCTATTAATTTGTAAAGTTGTTTGGTGATTTGTTCAAGAATGTCTTCATCACCACGAACCACTAAGGTGATTCGTGAAACATCAGGGTCCTGGGTATGACCGACGGCAAGACTTTCGATATTGTATCCCCGCCTGGCGAAAAGGGACGCCACTCGTGCCAGAACCCGTGGTTTATTCTCCACCAGAACCGATATTATATGTTGCATGGCACATCTCCTTATCAAAATTATTCTAAAATCATTTCGTCTAATGATTTTCCCGGAGGTACAAAAGGATACACATTCGTTTCTTTACTGATACGACAATCAACGAGAACCGGATGATCTTTCACTTCCAAAGCTCTTTGTATGGCCTTGTCGAGTTCCTCTTGGTTTTGAACCGGGATACCTTCAGCACCAAAAGCTTGAGCAAGGTTGGCAAGGTCGGGATTGATAATATGGGTTGATGAATATCGACAATCAAAGAAACATTCCTGCCACTGTCGTACCATGCCGAGATAGTTATTGTTCAAAACGAAAATTTTAAGAGGAAGACAATTATTGACCGCGGTAACCAGTTCTTGTATTTTCATCATAATGCTTCCGTCACCGCTAAAAAGAACAACTGTTTGATCGGGATTACCAACCTGAGCACCAATTGCGGCTGGAAGACCAAATCCCATAGTTCCAAGACCACCTGAGCTAGCCCATTTGCGTGGTTGATGACAGAGAAAATGTTTTGCCGCCCACATTTGATGCTGGCCAACATCGGTAACCAAAATGGCATCACCCTGAGTAGCCCGATAAACCGATTCGATGATAGTCTGGGCTACCAGTTCATTGTTAGCGGATGGTTTTGGTGTATATTCTTTTTTCCATTTTTCAATGGTTTGTAACCATTCATCATGCTTTTTTGTCTCAGTTCTTTTGTTGAGCTCGTTGAGAATGTTACGAGCGTCACCAACAATGGGGATCTGGATCTTGACATTTTTACCTATTTCAGCTGGATCAATATCAATGTGGACGATTTTAGCTCGATTGGCAAAGGTGGCAGTATTTCCAGTAACCCGATCATCAAAGCGGGTACCAACAGCAATTAAAAGATCACAATTCATAATAGCCTTATTAGCATGGTAGGAACCATGCATTCCGAGCCATCCTAATGAAAGTCGATGATCCTCGGGAATGGCCCCTTTTGCCATGAGGGTATAGGTAACAGGAATGTCGGTTTTTTCTGCAAACTCAAGAAGAATATCTGATGCTCCAGAGGCAATAACGCCACCGCCGACATAAAGGAGTGGTTTTTTTGCTTCCTTTATAGCCTGAGCTGTCATATTGATCTGATTGATGTGGCCACGATAGGTTGGTTTATAACCAGGGATTTCAAACTTTTCTGGATAGTTAAAATCAACCTCGGCAGTCTGAACATCTTTTGGAATATCAATTAGGATTGGTCCAGGACGACCTGTAGAAGCAATTAAAAAAGCCTCTCTGACTATTAACGGCAGTTCATGAATACTCTTTATTAGAAAGTTATGTTTTGTAATTGGCATGGTGATACCGGTTGTATCAGCTTCTTGAAACGCATCCTTTCCAATAAGACGCGTGCCCACTTGGCCGGTGATAGCAATAATAGGAATTGAATCCATATAGGCGTTGGCTAAACCAGTAACCAGGTTGGTTGATCCCGGCCCGGAAGTTGCCATACAAATTCCTACCTTGCCGGTAGTTCGAGCATAGCCATCAGCAGCGTGGGCTGCAGCCTGTTCGTGGCGAACCAAAATATGCTTTATTTCAGGAGCTTGATACAAAGCATCATATATATCGATTACTGAGCCACCTGGATAACCAAATATCGTAGTAACCCCCTCTTTTTTCAAGAGTTCGATTAAAATTTGAGCACCTTTCATTTTCAATGCATTCACCTCACAATCACTTCATTGCCGCCCCTTGGTTCGTGGGCCGGGCTCTTTCAATATAGCGGCCGAGGAGGCCGTGGGTATATTTGGGTGGCGGGAGAACCAATTGTTCTTGCCGTTTTTGTTTTTCTTCATCACTTATCAATAATTCTAATTTTCTGGATGGAATATCAATGATAATTTCGTCACCGTCCTTGACCAGTGCAATCGGTCCCCGGTCGTAGGCCTCGGGGGCAATGTGACCTATACAAGGTCCTCGAGTTCCACCGGAAAAACGACCATCAGTAACCAAGGCAACATCATGGCTAAGACCCATTCCAACTATAGCTGAGGTTGGAGCTAACATTTCTCTCATCCCTGGACCTCCCTTTGGCCCTTCGTAACGGATCACAATAACACTGCCCTTCGAAATTTCACCCTTGGTAATTTTTGCCATAGCATCTTCTTCACTATCAAAACAGATTGCTTTACCACGAAAAACTTTCGTATCTGGACTAACTCCAGATTGTTTGACAACAGCTCCTTCAGGAGCTAACGAACCCTTTAATATTGCAATACCACCCTCTTGAGAATGAGGATTATCACGAGATCGAATAATCTCATGATCAAAATACTGGACAGAGTCTTGTATTTCTCTAATTGAAAATCCACTCACCGTAGGATTGTTTTCAATTAAATCACCGAGAATTTTTTCAACAGCGGGAATGCCGCCAGCAAAATGAAGATCTTCCATAAAAAGCTCACCCGCGGGACGCAGGAGCACTAAGTGTGGAACCTTCAGTGAGAGTTGGTTGAAAGTGTCGAGGTTGATTTCCTTCAAACCTAACTCATTAGCCAAAGCTAATAGATGAAGGACGGTGTTAGTAGAACCACCCAAAGCTAAATCCATTGTAATAGCGTTTCTTAGGGATACCGAGTTAAGAATTGCCCGAGGGGTTAAACCTTGTTTTATCAAATGATTAATTTGTTTGCCACTTTCATAACTAATTCTTCGTTTTTCTGCCAGTACCGCTGGTGCAGTTCCACATCCTGGTAGACTCATTCCCATAGTTTCAGTCAAACAAGCCATGGTATTTGCAGTATAAAGTCCTTGACAGGATCCTCCACCGGGGCAAGCTTCCATCTCTAAAGCATATAATTCTTTTTCATCGATAAGGCCAGCGTGGTACTTTCCCACTGCTTCAAAAGTGTCTCGAACGAAGGAAAGCTTCCTTCCCTGATACCGGCCGGAAAGCATGGGCCCGGCTGTTACAACTATAGCAGGAATGTTTAAGCGGGCTGCAGCCATAAGCATTCCCGGAGTAATTTTATCACAGTTGGTGAGGAGTACCAGACCATCAAGAGCATGTCCCTTGGCAACCGCTTCAATACTATCAGCAACCACATCGCGGCTGGGTAAGGAATATCGCATACCTTCATGGCCCATAGAAATGCCATCACATATTCCTGGAATTCCAAAAATAAAAGGGGTTCCGCCTCCAGCTTCAATGCCTCTTTCGATAAAGCGCTCTAATTCTCGCATATGGATATGTCCGGGAACCAAATCAGAATAGGAACTAGCTATACCGACAAAGGGTCTCTCCATTGCAGAGCGTGATATTCCAGTAGAAAAAAGCAAGGAACGGTGTGGACAACGATCGGATCCTTTTTTAACTAATTCACTTTTCATAAAACTCCTCCTTTGTGGATATTCATGGCTATCTATAAAAACTAGGAATATTAGGGAAATCAGAATAACAAAAAACCCCTCGTCCTCACAGGGACGAGGGGTTCTAAGAACTTCCCCGCGGTACCACCCGACTTGCCAACATATCGGCCAACTCATTACAGGTACGGGCATGAGCCTATACCATCCTCTATAACGGGAGTTCCCGACTCGGCTTACTAGGTTCTCGTTCAGCCTGTAACTCCAGGGTGAGTTTCGGTATTTCTTTTGGGTGCTTACTTTCAGCAAGGAGCAAGCTCTCTGTAACCCCTTCGATACCTACTGAGCCCCTTCATAGTTTTTATCCGCCTAGTGTTTATTTGCATCCCAGGCTATACTATAAAAGTAGCAGAAATATACCACACTCAACATGAAATTGCAAGAAAACCTAAAAAAATATTGAAATAAAAGAGTAGAAGGGTCAAAAAGATTTAATCGGCCTTTCCATTCTTGAAGGAGTCAAATGAAGACAAAAGTTCCTTAAAACGGGCACGATTAGTTGTGCCTCAATAATTTTTTAAATTTTTGTCGGTGTTTGATAAAACAAACCGGTTGGTGAATTTACAGTATAGTTCTTAAGCGTTTTTCTAGTTCGTATAAAAAAGTTTTAATAAATTAAATTTATCTTGAAGTTTAAGGTTTGAGGAATTATAATTGTTAATGAGAATGATTATCATTATAAGTTGGTAGAAAAATGTCTAATCATGAATGGGAAAAGGTTTTAAAAAAACATAATATTAAGGTTACTTCGTCTCGAATGGCTATAGTTGAGTTGTTTGAAGAAAATCGAAAACATCTTTCTGCGGAAGAAGTTCATGAATTTCTAAAAAAAAGGAATCAAAAAGCAGGAATTGCCACAGTTTATCGTAATCTTGATTTACTAACCAAAGTGGGAATATTACATCGAGTCAATTTTGGAGACGGAAAGGATCATTTTGAAATCACTCAAAGACCCATTCATCACCACCATTTGGTTTGCAATAAATGCGGCAGAGTTGTTGATTACAGTGAGATTATGGGAGAAAGTGAGTTCGTTTCCTATTTAGAAAAAGAATTAACTCAGCGATATGGTTTTAAAATTGAATCCCACCAAATTTATTTTTATGGACTCTGTGATAAATGTCGATGAGATCTAAAAACTTAAGGGGATGGTTTTCTTGATCCTAAAACGATGCATAGTTCCAAAATCAGCTGATTCATGTACTACATTAATTGATATGCTTCCTGGTCAGACTGGAACAATTACTGAGATCGATCATGGCCATGGGTTGGTGAGAAAACTATGTGTGATGGGTATTATACCTGGAAAAAAAGTAATGAAAATTAGCCAAATCTTGGTTGGCGGACCAATCGTAATTCGTATCGATGATCATGACCTTGCCTTGGGGCGTGGGATTGCAAGTCGGATTAAAGTTAAAATAGAGAAATGAAAAAAGTCGTCTTAGCAGGAAATCCAAATGTCGGGAAAAGCGTTTTTTTTACTCGGTTAAGCGGGATTTATGCGGTTTCATCAAACTATCCGGGAACAACAGTTGAGATATCTCGGAGTCAAATAAGTCGTGATGGAGTGAAATTTGAGTTAATTGATGCTCCTGGAACTTACGCTTTAGAAGCCGATGCCGAAGCCGAAAGAATTGCTGGAAAACTGATTGATGAAGCTGATATTGTTGTCAATGTAATTGATGCTGGCAACCTCGAGCGAAACCTATATCTTACTTTTGAACTTTTAGAAAAAAAGAAACCAATGGTAATTGCTCTAAACATGTGGGATGAGGTACAGCGAAGGGGAGTCAAAATAGATATTCCGACTCTTTCGAAGATTTTAGGTATACCGGTTATTCCGGTAGTTGCTACTACTGGAGAGGGGATGAAGCAACTTCTCCAAGACCTTGACCATGCTCGAATTCCAATTGTCGAACCAAGTTCTCATCAGGAACGATGGCATGAAATTGGACAGGTTATTCAAGCCGTACAATCATTTTCTTATAAAAAACCAACTTGGGTTGATCGTTTAAAAGAAGCCACCCTGTTACCTTTCAGTGGGTTTCTTATTGGTTTGGGGGTTTTATATGGAGTATTTTGGGTAGTTCGGTTTATTGGGGAAGGGCTTATAAATTATATTCTTGACCCAATTCTTTATCGACTTTATTATCCTCTCTTGCTGAGTCTTGATAGGTATTTAACTTTTTCTCCTTTTTTAAGGACAATTTTAATAGGACATCTGGTCGACGGAAAAATCGATTTTGAACAATCACTTGGTTTGCTTTCCACGGGGATTTATGTTGAATTGGGGGTTGTTCTTCCCTATATTATATCTTTTTATTTTATTCTTGGGCTACTGGAAGATACTGGTTACCTTCCTCGTTTAGCGGTTTTGTTAGATGGTTTTTTTCACCGGGTAGGTTTACATGGTTATGCAATAGTACCCACTTTATTGGGTTTGGGATGCAACGTTCCGGGAATAATGTCTACAAGAATATTGGAAAGTAAAACCGAACGATTTATCATTTCAGTTTTGATTTCGATTGCTGTCCCCTGTGCTTCACAACAAGCCCTGATTTTTGGTGTTTTAGGGAAACACGGTACGATGCCGGTCATGTTGGTTTATTTTATTCTTCTCTTGGTGTGGATTATCTTGGGGGTTATATTAAAATATACCGTAAAAGGTTATCGTCCAGCTCTTATTCTGGAAATACCTCCTTACCGTTTTCCCTATTGGAAAACACTTCTTCCTAAATTATGGTTACGCGTAAAAGGTTTTTTAAAAGAAGCTCTTCCCGTTGTTTCTTTGGGAATTCTGGCGGTTAATCTTTTATTTATGACCAATCTTTTCCCTTATATTGCACAAATTGTTGGCCCTTTTTTTCAAAGATTTTTAGGTCTCCCCAGTGAAGTTTCCTTGGTATTAGTACTAGGTTTTCTTCGGAAAGATATAGCTATGGGCTTGCTCGCCCCCTTACAACTCACGGTGAAACAGTTGATTATCTCTTCGGTAATGTTAGCCATGTTTTTTCCCTGTGTGGCAACTTTTATGGTAATTTTAAAAGAACTTGGAGCAAAAAAACTGATTCAAGGAACGATAATTATGCTTTTTGCATCAACTCTTACTGGATTAATCTTGAATTTGGTTTTATAATTTGACAACCAATAAAGGTTAAAGATTTGTTTTTACTCCCCTTTATAGAGTCTCAAGGAAAGATTGGAAATTTTGAGAAAAGAAGGGGTTATTTAATGTGAGCGAAGGATTCATTCTTGTTTTGCAGCAGTTTTCTAATCCAGTTTTTGATTTTCTCTTTCATTTTTTTTCCTTTTTTGGATCGGAATTATTTTACTTGTTTTTTCTTTCTTTTATCTATTTATGCTTGAACAAGAAGATTGCCATCCAACTTGGTATTGTTATCTTTTTTTCAATGTATATTAATTTTACTTTAAAGGAATTATTTAATCTTCCTCGACCTCAACACCCGGAACTACGGGTTTTGGAGAATCCCGAAGGGAAATCTTTTCCGAGTGGTCATGCTCAATCGGTTGCAACTGTTACCTTTTTTTTAGCATGGTCTTATCCTAAAAACATATATTTCCTTTTAGCAATTATTCTGAGTTCTATCGTTGCAATTTCTCGGATTTACTTGGGGGTTCATTATCCGCGCGATGTTATTGTTGGTGCAATTTTAGGATTTGTATTTGCTCTTTTTTTCTGGTATTTATTTAATCGGTTTGAGAGATTAAGGTTAAAATTTATTCCCGTAAGAGCTTTTTTCTTGAGTTTACTAGTGGGAGGGTTGCTCTACTATTTTTCTTCCGATCCTTTATCGGCTCGCGTTGCCGGATCTCTTACTGGAATCTTATGTGGTACAGTTCTCGAAAGCACCCTTATCAATTTTGTTTTACCATTGAGCTTTAAGGATCGGTTAGCGCATTATGGATTAGGTATGGTTATGGTAATTGCTCTATACCTTGGGATGAAAGTCATTTTTCCGATCTCGCTCTGGGCTTATTTTATGCGGTACTTTTTTCTTAATTTTTGGATTGTTTTCGTCACACCTTTGATTTTTTATAAGGCTTTAAAAAAAGAGATTTAATTGAATAATGGTGAGGTTTTTTTCATTCCCATTGGGCGTTAGGGAAGTGATATAAGAGTTATTCCGTCGTCCAACCAAAGAATGGTTGGGCTCCGCAATGACGTTTTTAGATAGGAATTTTCATTCTCATCTGGTGCTGTAAATCGGCTTAACCATCTATCCTATAAAAAGGAGGAATAAAAATTGTGAATTCACTGGGAAAAATAGAAAGGGAGCTCGATAATTTTAATGTAGAAGAAAGAAAAAAAGCTTTTTTAGAGCTGAAATCGTTGGTAGATCAGAAAAAAGTTCTTTTACCCAACTCTTCATCAAGAGTGAACCTTCACTATCATACTTTTTTTTCCTTTAACGCTTATGGATATTCTCCTTTGCACATTATCTGGCGAGCTCGAAAAGAAGGATTAGCCATGGCTGGCAGTGTAGATTTTGATGTTTTGGACGCTATGGAAGAATTTCTTTGGGGTGGGTTCGAAGTGAACTTACCGGTATCCAGTGGTATTGAAACTCGAGTGTATTTACCCGAATTTCAAGATCGAGAGTTGAGTTCTCCCAAAGAGCCCGGAGTAGCTTATTTTATGGGAAATGGTTTTACTCAGCTTCCTGAATTAGAGACAAAAACAGGTAAAACTTTAAGATATTTAAAAGAAATCGCCCAAAAAAGGAATAGAAGCGTTTTAAAAAGGGTGAATTCATACTTACAGCCGGTTACGATCGATTTAGAAAAAGATGTTCTTCCATTAACACCTTCAGGGAATCCTACCGAGCGGCATCTGGTCATGGCCTATGATATAAAGGCAGACCAAATTTTCCCTGACCAAAGAGAGAGAGTGAAATTCTGGTCAGAGAAATTGGAAATTTTCCCAGAGAAGGTTGAAGATTTTTTAAATCATAAACCCGATTTTTATGATTTTATTCGGTCTAAATTAATGAAGCATGGAGGTGTCGGATACGTCAAACCCGATGTGGGCGACTTTCCGACTCTTGAGCAGGTAACTGATATGATACTGGACTTGGGAGCGATTCCATCCTTTTCTTGGCTTGATGGTACTCGAAGTGGTGAAAAAGATCCAAAAGAATTATTGGATTTCTGTGAAGCGAAAGGCATTGAAACTTTATTTATTGTTCCTGACCGAAATTGGGACCTCCCTGATCAAGAAGAAAGACGATTAAAACTTGCCAAGCTCTATGAAATTGTTGAGGAAGCAAAACGGAGAGAATTCCCCATATTTGTAGGGACGGAATTGAATAAATTTGGGCAAAAATTTGTTGATGAATTCGAATCTGCGGCATTAGCTCCAATAGCGCCATATTTCTTGAGAAGTGCATGGATGCTTTGGGGTCACATTATCATGGAAAGATCTTCACAACGTGGATATACCAGCAAATGGGCAGCAAAGACTTTTCAAGATCGGAAAGCAAAAAACCGATTTTACTATCAAATTGGTCAAGTTATTCCCGCAGATAGAGATCAATTAGAACAAATAGGATCACTTTCAACTGAGGAATTGATAAAGCGATGGGCATGATTTTGATTGTAACTCCCAATCCATGCATTGATAAGACTCTTTTTGTTGAAAGTATTGTTCCAAAAGCAAAAATTAAGGTGGAAAAAGTTAAAGAAATAGCTGGTGGAAAAGGTTCCAACGTGAGTCGAGTATTGCATCGGCTTGGCGTTGAAGTTGGGCACTTCATTATTTTAGGGGGGCATACTGGGCAAAGAGTAAAAAACTTAATGGAATTAGATGGAGTCTTGGTTTATCCTGCTTGGATTTCTCAATTAACCCGAGTTGTTACGACTATCGTTGATCGGAGTTGGCAACAAGTTGCTTATTTTGAGCCAGGACCGGTCATTTTTCCACATGAAATGGATCAAGTATTATTAACATTTGAAAAGATTATTCCATCAGCGGAGTTGATCGTTTTTTGTGGAAGTGTTTCTGATCAAAGTGCTCATGACATTTATTATCGAATGATTCAGATTGCAAAAAAAAATAGGATAAAAACCATCATCGACAGCCGTGGGGTACCGCTGATCGAAGCCTTAAAAACCCAGCCTTGGATAGTAAAAATGAATCGTGAAGAAGCGGAAGAGACCTGGGAGAAAAAAATTAGCTGTGGTGATGACTTAAACAAATTTTATGAATTTCTCAATAATAAAGGAATTGAATATCTTATTCTCACTTTGGGAGAAAAGGGAGCTTGGTTTCGAGGGAAAGGAATATCTTGGTTTGGTTGCCCCCCCAAAGTGAACTCGATTAATCCAGTAGGCTCCGGTGATTCTTTTTTAGCTGCATTTATTTTTGGCCTGGTTAATGGAAAAGAATGGAATGAGTGCTTGCGTCTCGGTATTGCCTCGGGTGCTGCTAACGCTCAAATCTGGGAAGCTGCAGCGATAACCTGGGATGATATCCAGCTCCTTTTGCCTGAAGTGGAGGTTGAAAGTGGGAATAGCTTTTTAGAAAATTATTAATAAATGAAAAATAAACGAGAAAAAGAAGGAATTTCACCCTTTATGATTAAATAATAAGTTAAAATGGGCATTTTGGCTGAATGGAATAATTTCTTTCCCTTAATTGTTATAGAAAGCAGGAGTTCACTTTAAGTTTTTTAGTTTAGTAAGTTGAAAATATTCGTTTTGAATTGAAACTTTTTAGGGTTTTGCAGAATATATAAAGACAACGATATCATGATAATTAATGAGCTGAAAAGTTTATATAAAAAAAGTGAAGCAGAAAATTAAAGGGAATTTAATAAAAATATAAAGGATCTTTCCCCTCCTTGCATTTACGGGGGACCGACACCAAAATCGGTCCCCCGTAAATGTTTTTAGGCAGAATTAAAGAACCTTTTGAATTTTTTGGTTTAAATCAATTAGCTGGAAGGCGTGAAAATACTTACCCATGCTTTTTTCTATGGCTGAGAGAACAATAGTTTCCGCTTGATAGCCGTTTTTAAGTAAATTTTGATATAAACTAAATCGAGATTTTATCACTTCTGGTTTCGACCATATGTAACGGCAACCGGTTTTAGTTAGCCAGGCTTTTCTTTCGGGAGTTAGAGAGAAAAAATCAATTCCTTTTTCTTCGGTTTGGAGCCATTTTTTCCAACGACCACTTTGATAAACTGCTTGTTCTAGGCTTTCCATTATGTTGGATTTTTTGGCAATTCCTCCTTGTTTATCCAGATCAATTTCAATTTTTTCACACTCGAGAAGTGAGTTATATTCTTCTTCAGTAAACTCAGGGCCAACATTAGCACCACCCATGCCTGATAGGGGGTAGTCGGCCGGATTTTCGACATAATCAGTATAATGGCCTTTGATATATGATCCGTAGTTTTTAGCTATTTGAACCAATTTTTGGGCTACTTGAGGGTCAAAGGTAGTGGTATGAAGATCGGTTCCAACTTTCCCTACAACAAAAATTGGCCATACATCAGATAATCCTCGATTTTGAAGCTGATTTTTTAAGCCTTTAAGAAAATTCTCAAAGACTGATAGGTCAGCTAAACCTCCATGGACTTCTTCTGTTCCAACTTCATAGGATATCGGTGGGAATTGGTGGTCTCTACGGAACTTCTCAGCGTGTTCGATTAATTCCACAGTTCTGGTGATTACCAAATCGATAGGTATAACTGAACCAGAAGGGAGAGTCCTGTCTACAGTTGGATCGACATGAATGAGGTCATAACCAGCTTCGATGGCGGCCTCGAAGGATTTTTTTATCCATTCCATGCATTTTATTAGAGGCCAATTTTCTTGGCTTTGTATATCTTTTAGCCAAGGACCACCATGGTCGATAGCAATGATAATTGGTCCATTATAATGAATAGCTTCTGCTTCAAGCTTTACCATTTTTACAAATTCAAACTGGTTCATCCCGGTATATCCACCGTCTAAGTCGACTTGATTGAGAGTAGCAGCAAATTTTATAGGGGCATTAGCCCTTTGAGCCGATCTCAGGGCAGCTTTTATCACCGTTTCAGAATTGGGACAGGCAGCAAAAAGCGTCCGGGGAGTGTTTTTCAAAATGCTTAATTCCATCATTTTTCTCATTAACAAATCACAAGTTGGTATACCAAGCTTTTTTGCTCGCTCACGGATTAGACTATTGTCAATGTATTTTCGTTCCAGCATAAAATCCTCCTTTTCTATATTCAACAATTAAATTCGAAAAAAGAATTAAACATTTTTTTAACAATTGGATCTACCAGTTAGTTTATCATTCAATTTAGAAAATTGTGTGGATAGAACACTATCTTCTTTAAACACTGAAAAGGATATCCTTTTTATTAATGTTTTTCAAAGAAGGAAAAAGAATAGCGAATTGTGTTTTTATAAAGACACTGGAAATCATAAGGGTGGTTTAATTAAATTGGCAAACTATGGATATTAATAAATACAGTTGATTGATTAAAAAAGGACACCTAAATTCTGGTGTATAATAATCGGATAGTTTCTTTTTTAGCAATTTAATTTTTAAACAACGGTAGTATAATATACTAAATATATCGAATAACTAATAAAGGTTTGGTAAAATGCCATGTGGGACTATACTGAAAAAGTTAAAGATCATTTTCTTCACCCTCGAAATGTGGGGGAAATTGAAAATCCTGATGCTGTAGGTATTATAGGAAATATTGTGTGTGGTGATGCTTTAAAACTCACCTTTAAGGTGGATCGGAAAACAAACCGAATTATTGATGTTAAGTTTCAAACTTTTGGTTGTGCATCAGCGATAGCTAGCTCATCAGTTTTAACTGAGTTATTAAAGGGAAAAACCATTGAAGAAGCACAAAAAATTACCAATCAAGATATTGCTGATTATTTGGGGGGACTTCCAGAAGAGAAAATGCACTGCTCGGTTATGGGTAAAGAAGCACTGGAAGAAGCCATAAAAAATTATAAAGGAGAAAAGCAACCCATTGAACCTCAGGGAAGAATTATCTGCAAATGTTTTAATGTTTCCGAGGAAAAAATCCGTAAAGTTGCTCAAGAAAATCACCTTAAGACAGTTGAAGAAATTACCAATTTTACCAAAGCCGGAGGTGCTTGCGGTTCTTGCCTTGGAGAGATTGAAACTATTCTTAAGGATGTTTGGTCAACAAAAGAACCAATTAAAATTGAAGCAAGATCAATTAAAAAACGCACTAATTTGCAAAAAATCGCCCTCATCCAAGATATTTTAGAGCGAGAAATTCGACCAAGTTTACAAGCCGACGGAGGCGATATTGAGTTGATTGATATTGAGGGAAACAAAGTTATAGTAGGTTTTCGTGCGATGTGTGTTTCCTGCCCTATGGGTGGGATAACGCTAAAAAGTATTGAAGATAAACTCAAAGAAGTTGTTGGAGAAGAAATAATGGTAGTCGAAGAATGAAAACTCTTTATTTTGATAATAATGCTACAACCCAAGTTGCCCAAGAAGTATTAGACAGCATGCTTCCTTATTTTCGGGAATTTTATGGAAACCCCTCCAGCATGCATACATTCGGAGGACAGATCTATCGTAAGATTGAAGAAGCCCGGGAACAAGTTGCATTACTCATTGGATCAGATCCAGATGAAATCATTTTCACGAGTTGTGGGACCGAAAGTAACAATACGGCAATCATGAGCGCGATAGAAACCAATCCAACAAAAAAGCACGTTATTACTACTAAAGTGGAACATCCGGCAGTTTTAAATTTCTGTAAACATCTGAGCCGTAAAGGATATCGAGTGACCTATTTACCGGTTGACAGTAAGGGGAGATTAGAAATTGACTCACTTTTGCAGGTTATTGATGATGATTTGGCATTGGTTTCAATTATGCATGCGAATAATGAAACCGGAGTTATTTTTCCCATAGAAAAGATTGGGCATATTCTTAAGGAAAGAAAAGTGGTTTTTCACACCGATGCTGTTCAAATTGTAGGTAAATTACCCATAAATGTAAAGGACCTTCCAGTTGATATGCTTACTCTTTCTGGACATAAAATCCACGCGCCTAAGGGGATTGGAGCTTTATATGTAAGAAAAGGAACCCGGTTTTATCCTTATCTCATTGGTGGTCATCAGGAAAACGGACGTCGAGCAGGAACAGAGAATGTTGCCTTCATAATTGGATTAGGAAAAGCTTGTGAGATAGCAGCAAAGAGTATACAAAAAGAAGTTGGCTTCGTGAAACACCTTAGAGATAAGCTTGAAAATAGCTTATTAAGCAACTGCCCGGATGCCAGTATCAACGGCGACAAAGAAAACCGGCTCCCAAATACGTCTAATATTAGTTTTGAGTTCGTTGAAGGAGAAGCGATCCTTCTTCTACTGAATGAATATGGCATTTGTGCATCATCAGGTTCGGCCTGTACATCAGGATCATTAGAGCCAAGTCATGTATTACGAGCTATGGGGGTTCGCAACACTGCTATCCATGGTTCAGTAAGGTTTTCTTTGAGTAGGTATAATCAGGAGAGAGAAGTTGATAAGGTAATCGAAGTCATGCCGGAAATTATTAAAAACCTTCGACTCATTTCACCATTCGGCCAGGAAAGATTAACGGGGAAGGGATATGCATCTTGAAAAGGAAATAAAAAAGGACGATCTTACGATCGCCCTTTTTTATTTCCAGAATAAACCACAATGGCACCGATTATTTATTTCAACATCCCCCTGACGAGTGTAAATACACGGGCAAACATTCTCTTGAATATTGTCAATTCGACACGGGCAATAGAAATCTCCAAATCGCTGATGCTTTTTAAGCAATCCTTCGACGAGAGCTTCCTTCATTTCATTGAAGCGATACCCCCGAAACCGAGCAAAATTATCCATTCTTTGCCTTATTTCATCTTCCAAGGAAATGTCCTTAGGTCGTTCTAAACCTATTTGATCTTGTTTTAAAACCATTATTAAAACTGCACCACAGACTGGACAAATGACCTTTTCCCCAGGCTCTTTGGTTTCTTTTAAAATAAAGTTGACCTGGCAAACAGGGCAGAGGATTTTTCTCTGGGCATTCATCGTTCCAAGACCTCCTTGATGCGTAGTTCATCGTATCCAACGATGACTTCATCATCAATAACAATAACTGGGAACGCTCGACGTCCAGAAATTTTTTGAACTTCACTAATGGCTTTTTCTTTTTCTTCCTCTTTGAGGAGATCCACGTCTACTGATTCATAGGCAATCTGATGGTTGGTAAAATATTTCTTTGCCATGGTACAAAAAGGGCAGGTGCTCAACGCATACAACATAATTTTTTTCATTTCTTTTAATTCCTCCTCTTCATGTTTACTCATGATTTCAGTTGTGTGATAAACAATTGATCGCTAAACGGGAAAATTTTCTGATCATTCCTAAGATATCGATTGAACAATAAAGGATACAATAAGCTAATAGGTACGTACTATAAAGTATATGAAACCAACATTTTCAGAAAAAAAATCACGACGAGCATCCCGTTCAATTTTCGCTTCTAAAGACAATGAAAAAAACAGCCTCTTTTAGTGAAGTCTTATGATTCTTCCTGAAGATGAATAATAACCGTGGTTTTTAGCTTCATCCTTCCATTTATAAAATTAGGAGCTTCACTCTATTATATCTTAAACTCATTTTTTATAAATTTATTCAAAAAAAATTTAAAAATTATACTCAATAAAGGGGTTGTATTTATTTATTTGGAGTAAAATATTTTTAGAGAGATTACCATCAACAGTATTATTAAACCAATTTTATCAAAAGTCATGATTTGGCAATATTTGTACAAATATTGCCAAATGAAGGTAAAAAACGGGAGGGGAATGAAAATGAGATTTAAAGATTTATTTCTTAAATTACTAGTTTTTGGTTTAGTGATGTTCATTCTGTTTTCTCAAGCTTATCCAAACCATAGAGGTTTGTTTAACTCTTCAGCTTTTGCCCAAGAAATAAATATCCTTTTTCTACACCATAGTACCGGTCAAGTTATTTGGGAAGGCGGTGTTCCCGATTTAATTGATCAACATAACAACACTAACGGTACCTCATATTATATCGAAGCCCAGGAATTTCCCAAGGATTATCCATATGGATGGAGTAACTATCCCTATGATTATTGGAATATCTGGGTTGAAAATGCTGGAGAAGAGCCGTTTATGGATGAACCGACTCTAGAAATACTTACCCAGAATTATCAAATGATTATTTGGAAACATTGTTTCCCGGTAAGTGATATTGAGGAAAATAGTGGAGGATCAGACGTGAGCTCCGATGTTAAATCCATTAAAAATTATCAACTTCAATATTCGGCTCTTAAGGGGAAAATGCATGAATTTCCTGAAACACTTTTTCTAGTTTGGACAGGAGCGGCTCAAGTAAGAGGCGCTACTTCTAAGGAGAATGCCCAAAGAGCACAAAAATTTTTTAAGTGGGTTAAAGAGGAGTGGGATCAGTCCGGAGACAATATTTTTGTCTGGGATTTTTTCGAGTTGGAAACCGAGGGGGGAATTTACTTAAAAGATCAATATGCTGCTTCCAGCGATGATTCTCATCCCAATTATGATTTTGCTGAAAGGGTTGCACCCTTGCTAGTTCAAAGGATTGTTGATGTGATTGAGGGAAGGGGTGATGAAGAAAGTATAACCGGTGAGTAAGCTTAGTTCTATAAAATTCCTATTATGTTGTTGGAAATTAAAAGAATATAAGGCTTTTATTCATACCTTAAAGCCGTGATTGGATCGAGCTTACTGGCTCGTCGGGCGGGGAGTATACCAAAGAATAAACCGACAGCCAGCGAGACCCCAAAAGATATAACGATAGAGCCCAAGCTGACTTTAGTAACCCATTGGGTAAAATTCCCTATTAAACGAGCGCCGATTGCTCCAAAAATAATCCCAAGAACTCCTCCCAAACAACTCAGCACTGATGATTCAACCATGAATTGAAAAAGAATATCACTTGGACGAGCACCGATTGCTTTTCGAAGGCCAATTTCTCGGGTTCTTTCTGTAACCGAAACCAACATAATATTCATGATACCGATACCTCCTACGAGCAAGGAGATGCCAGTTATGGCTCCTAGAAAAAGGGTTATGGTTCCAGTGACCTGATTAATAGTATCAAGAATATCTTGCTGATTCATAATGGTAAATCGATCAATATCACCTAATTTTCGAAGAAAAAACTTTTCCACTGATTGAGAAATAGTATCCATATCCTCGGAAGAGTCGGATTGTATGGTGATGCTTTGTATATATCTTGAGCCAGTTAATCTTTTTTGAAGGGTTGTGAGAGGAACAAAGATTTGATTTCCTAAATCTTGAGGGCCCATTGATTTCTTTTCCATAACACCAATTACTTCAAAACTCACTCGACCGATCCTGATTCTATTGCCAATTGCTTTATTAATATCTCCAAAAAGGTCGATTGCAACAGTGTCACCAATTACCGCATAATTATTTAAATTAATATAGTCATAATTGCTAAAAAAGCGACCCAAAGAAGGGCTGAAATTACGAACTGTTGGATAATTGGCAGTTGTTCCAACGATTGATACCGATGTATTATTTCTTCCATAGACAACTGTCTTTCGTAGAGTAGATTCAGCGATAATGGATTGAACACCTGGAATAGAGGTGGCTTGAATATCTCTAAAATGTTCAATTTTTAAAATATTCGACATTCCTCTCATCATGATTGGTGCGCCTGGCCGTTGCCGTGTAGTTCCTCCAACCACAGTTAAGAGATTTGAACCTAAACTTCCAATCTGATCTACTATAGAGGTTCTAACCCCAGTGCCCAGTGAAATCATAGAAACAACAGCGGATACACCGATAATAATACCGAGCATGGTAAGAAAGGAACGAAGTTTATTGGATACCAGACTGGAGATTGACGTTCTCAAACTTTCATAAGCATTCATGAGGCTACCTTCCTCCGCCACCAAAAGGACCACCCATAGAAACGGGGGGAGTGCGTCGGTTTGCCAATAAAGGAAGAGCAATCTGCTCTCCTGCCTCAATGCCCTCAATGATTTCAACTTGGCTATCATTACGAATTCCAAGCTTTACTTCCCTTTCAATTGGTTCACCTTCCTGGTTAGCAATAAGTACAAAACCCTTTCCCTCTTTTTCAATAAGAGCATCGAGAGGAATAATGGTGGCATTCTCTTTATATTGAGTGGTTATTTCTACATCAGCAGTCATTTCTGGACGAATAATGCGATCGGGATTTGGGATAAGAACAGTAGCGTCGTAAGTAACTACATTTTCTGTTATTTTTCCCAGAAAAGAGATAGAATCAACTTCTCCATCAAAGGGATTGTCAGGAAGAGCATCAAGAATAACTCTGGCCTTCATGCCTTCTTTAATACGGGGAACATCAATTTCATTGATCGGGACGACTACTTTCATAGTGCTCATATCATCAATAGTTGCAGTTATATTAGTAGTTGTTGTACTTCCAGTTTGAATAATATCTCCTACTTTGACATTCATGTCAATCACAGTTCCAGCAATTGGTGATTTTACTAGGGATGTTTCTAACTGGTTTTTTATTGATTCTAAGCTCGCTTTGATCTCAGTAATATGGGCACGCCTGATTTCGACGTCTTCTTTTTTGGGTTGTTCTTTAAGATCATCTAATTTTGCTTTAGAAACATTAACTGCTTGTTTCTTTAGGATGACCTGATCCTCGCTTTGTTCTAATTGTTCTTGTGATAACCCACCAGATATAAATAATTCCCGATGCCGCTCAAGAGTTCGTTGGGCATTTTCTAATGCTATCAAAGCCTCCTGATAATTGGCTTCGGCTTGTTGAAGGTCAACCTCACTTGGTTGTTGAAGAAGCTTATCGAGTTCTGCTTGAGCGGATAACAGTTGAGATTCTATTTTTTGACGACTAATTTCCAGTTCGCGAGTATCTAGTTGGAAAAGAGGTTTGTTTTTAGTGACTAAATCACCTGATTTGACAAAAATTTGAGTAACTTTTTCACCAATTTCTGACTTTACTTCTGCACGAGTAAGGGATTCAACCGTTCCAACCACAGAAATTGAATTGCTGATCGTACCTTTTTCTACTGGAATGGTTTTATAAGTAACGGCGTTTTCTTTTTGACTTGAAGGAACATTATTTTTTAGAAACAAAAACCAAATTGCTACAAAGACGACTCCTAAAATAAATAATAAAATAATTATTTTTCTTCCCTTTTTTGACAAAGGAATTATCCTCCTCAACCGATTTCTTAATAATGAACAATTATAAATCCTTTAAAAAGTTTTATCCTCTCCGGTTTTAAATAAATCGGTTTTTCTAAGTGATTGTAAGGATTATCTGTGGAAATTTAAAAAACCAGATTGGAATTTTTATGCACTTTCTTTTGAACTAAAAAATGCTGATTGAACTCTTATGAAGCTAATTTTATATAATAACTTCGTTTTATATATTGTATTGTTATTTCATTTTTTATAAATATGTTCTCTTTTTTCTGCAGAACTTAGTTTATGTTTAAAAACGAATACTAAAACTTTCAAAGTATGATTGTCAAGGGTATGAAAGTTGAACAGTCAAATCCAAACCCTGATTTTAAAAATATTTTTTAAAATTTACTCTTTCACCTCTTGACAAAGAAAAAGAAGAGAATATAATATGAGTAAGTTTAGTAATTTACTAATGATACTGAATGAAAACTAAAGGAGTGAAAGACCATGAACGGATTAACCTCGATGATTCTGAGTAGAAAAACGTTTCTTCTCGTAAGTGTAGTTCTTTTGATCGCTTTCATGAGTGGAGTGGCATCCAGTGCTGATATCGTCACCGTCACCAGTGATAAGAATATCGTTGATACTGCCCAAGGGGCGGGTATCTTTACCACTCTCTTAGCAGCTGCCCAAGCAGCAGGTCTGGCCGATATCTTAGCCAATACCCAAAACATCACGGTGTTTGCTCCCAATGATGCTGCCTTTGCTGCCTTACCGGCTGGTTTTGTCGATGGACTCCTGAAACCGGAAAATCAAGACCTCTTGGTTCAGATTCTTTCCTACCATGTGGTTCCTTTCCGAGTCAATGCCCGAGACTTAGTGAACACCTTAACCTTGCGGACTCTGTTTGATAACTATCCTCTGTATCTCCGAGTGGGAGGAGAAGGAACCGTGAACATCATGAACGGTGCTCCGGGGTCGTGTGAAGTCAAGGGAATCGTCGCCGACAAGAACATGATTGAAGCCACCAATGGAAACATCTATGTGATTGATACTGTTCTTACTCCCTGGAAGGCGTGTTCGGTTGATTTGTTGAATTGATAACTCAGTAAGCAATCGAAAAAAGTAATTTCAAAAAAATCCCACCGTTATAACAACGGTGGGGTTTTTGTTTTAGAGAAACTCCTTGGTCACTCCCTATCATCAAAGGAGAAAAAATTGAGCTCAAAAGATATCCGCATTATTGCCTTACCAGCAGTGACGGTTTTAGTTTCCTTCTCCCTTGAGGGGGGAAGGAAATAGATTATTATATTCCTACATTACTCAATATATTTTCAAAATAGACCCTTTCCTCATGCCACATTGTGGCACCAGATGATGATGAAAATACTTACCCAGGAATCGTTTCCCCCTTTAGCAAAAAAAGGGGGGGGGGTTAGGGGGATTTGAGTTTTTTAGTAACTAATTGAATCCCTCTTAATTTCCCTTTATATAAAGAGAGAAAATAATAAAGATTGAGCATGAGAGATTGCCACGTCGCTTCGCTCCTCGCAATGACGACTCAAAGTTCCTTCTCCCTTGATGGGAGAAGGTGAGGATGAGGGTGAAAGCCCAGAATGAGATCCTGATTAGTTGCTATAAAAGAGTTACTTTAAAAAACATTCAAGTATTTTCAAGATAGACCGTCATGCTGCTTTGCAGCACCAGATGAGGATGAAAATACCTATCTAAATCCGTCATTGCGAGGAGCGTCCTAGGCGACGTGGCAATCTCTACCATCCACTTAGTCATTCTGAGGAGTCCGGTGTTTTTGCCGGACGACGTAAGAATCTCATCATTTAAAGTATTTATGAAGAAAAAAATTAAAAGATGAGATCCTCACGCCCTCAAAAAGCGAGGGCTCAGGATGACCGATTAAAGGCACACCCCCCTTTATCCCCCCTCAATGGGGGAATTTATAAGATGGTATTTTCAGGATAGACCGTCATGCTGCTTTCGCAGCACCAGATGATGATGAAAATACTTACCCAGGAATCGTTTCCCCCTTTAGCAAAGGGGGTTAGGGGGATTTGAATTTTTTCCTGCTCGGTCATTCAGGCTGTGTCATAATTATTCTATAAATTTTTTACCACCACTTATGTTAATATTTTACAGGAATATTGGGAATAGATAACCAAAAAACTGAAGATAAATAGAATGTATCCTCCACTTTCAAACTCTTCTTGGTGTATTGTGACACAGCCTGATTGCGAGGAGCGTCCTAGGCGACGTGGCAATCTCATTTAGAAATATTTTAAAAATACTGAAAGGATGAGATCCTCAAACCCTCAAAAAGCGAGGGCTCAGGATGACCGATTAAAGAATTCATTTGAAGGTATTTACAGGTTAGAACTATATTATTCATTATGGATTAATTGCTTTAAAGCATTTAAGGCGCGCTCATAATCAGGTGCTTGAGTGGTATCAGGAACGATTTCTATGTATTGAATGACATTTTCCTTATCAACAATAAAAAGGGCTCGAGTTAATAAGCGCAACTCTTTAATTAATACTCCCCAATTGGTCCCAAAGGATGCAAAACGATAATCAGAAAGAGCTATCACTTTATCAATTCCTGAGGTAGCGCAAAACCGATGAATAGCAAAGGGAAGATCCATGCTGATGTTGATTACGGCCACATCGTCTGGGAAGGTGGAAGCTTCCTCATTAAAATTATGAATTTGAAGATCACAAACAGGAGTATCCAGAGAGGGTGTGACTGAAATAACCTTAATTTTTCCAGCGAAATCATTTAAACTCATAATTTTCATTTCTTCATCGACTAAAGAAGCCTGAGCAACGACTTGAAAATCTGGAGCGAAATCACCAACCGTAAGTTCGGGTCCTATTAAAGTAATTGGTTTTCCTTTTAGTGTCACTACTTGAGCTCTTTCAATAATTTCGTTGGTTTGTGTTATTCCCATAACTGAAAAGGAAAAAAGAAGAAAGGTTGTCATTAAGAATACGATATATTTTTTCATTTAAGTTTCCTTCCTTTCTTAAGCGAATTAACACTTATTTTAAACCTCATAGCGATTATTTATTCCAAAAATTTAATGTTTTTTAAGACTGAATAATCAAAACGTACTTTTTATAATTTAGATAAGCAAACCTTAATAGTACTTTGCCAACGAGGTGAACCGAGTTTTTCCTTAATAACAAAAAAAGAATACGTTATTTCTAAAAAAACTGGATTGGTTAGCATATCATAAATACTTCTTTTCTAAAAACTTAGTTTGATGTGAAAGTCACAATATGTTATATTCATTGTGAACGATACCGTTAACGTTCATGGTGGTTAAGGTGAAAAAGAGTAACCCTCCAACAATTCGGGAAATAGCGCGGTTAGTTGGTGTTTCGGTAAATACCGTTTCACGAGCATTGAACAATAAACCCGATGTGAGTCCCGAAACCAAAAAAAACATTATCAAAACCGCTCAGTTACTGAACTATACTCCTAATGCAATTGCTCGTGCTTTGGTTCAAAGATCAACACGTACTATTGGAATGGTAATGAGCGACATTTCTGATCCTTTTTTTGGAGAAATGGTGAAAGATGCTGAAGTTTTTTTCCGTTCTCGTGGATATAATCTTATTCTTTGTAATACTCAGGAAAATTTTGACCAAGAAAAGCATTCTATCGAAACTTTAATCAACAAAAGAGTAGATGGGATACTTTTAACACCAGTTGGAAGAAATGGAGAAAATCTTCAGGAAATTTTAAAAAACCGAGTTCCAATAGTTTTATTAGGGAGACATTTTGATGAGCCAATAGCACCGAGCGTTACCTCAAACGATGAACGGGGAGGATATTTAGCAACCCAACATCTCCTTGAACTAGGGCATCATAAAATTCTTTTTATTAATGTTTTTCATCACATTTCCAGTGCCCATGATCGCTTTTTAGGTTACCAAAAAGCCTTAAGAGAATTTGGTATAGATTACGATGAATCTTTACTGATTCATGCCAGCTTTGATCTAGATGATGTTTATCAAAAAACAAAAAAGTTTTTTTACCAATCGGGAAAAGTAACAGCTGTCATTGTATTCTGCGATATTTTAGCCATAAGCGTAATGAAGGCAGTAATAGATGTGGGTTTAACGATTCCACGCGATATTTCAATAGTGGGATTCGATAATATTAACATAAGCTCTTTGCTTCCCATTCCACTAACCACTATTGACCCAAATAAGAAGAAAATGGTTGAAACTGCTTCAGAACTGTTATTAGAAGCCATTCGATTAGATAACATTAAAGCGGGTAATTTATCTATTGAGCCAACATTAACTATTCGATCGTCTACCATACTATCGGTTTGATACATTTAAATTATTAAAAATATAATGTTTTAAAAAAGGGGAGGTAGGGGAAGTTGAAGGTAATGACAGTTTGTGGTGAGAAAAAAATTGAAGAATTAGGTGTCATCCTACCGCATGAACAAATATTTATCGATATTAGTAATCAATTTACCGAACCCATAACCCCATTTGAGAAAAGGTTAGCTTATCAGAAGATTGCTATGAGTAACTTGGGATATCTTCGTCGAGATCCCTATGTGGTAAAAGATAATTTAATTCTCTCTGAATACGATATTGCTCGCGATGAATTAATGGCCTTTAAAGAATGTGGAGGCCAAACTATTATTGATGTCACTCCAATTGGGATTGATCGTGAGCCAAAACAATTGCAAAAACTTATGGATGAAACAGGGGTAAATATTATAGCGGGATGTGGTTTTTACACTCATGATACTCACCCGGCTGATATTGAGAAGAAATCGGTTGAAGATATAACTGAATTAATCATGAATGACTTGTTGATTGGAATGGATCAGACTCAAGTTCGTTCTGGCGTCATTGGCGAAATTGGAACCAGTCGGCAGATCCATCTGAATGAAAAAAAGGTTCTTCAAGCAGTGGGGAAAGCTCAATCCCAAAGCAGGGTTCCAATTTTTATACATATCTATCCTTGGTCGGAAAATGGAATAGAAGTATTGAATATTTTAGAAAGTGAAGGTGCAAATCTTTCCCAGGTGGTTATCTGCCACTCAGATGTAGATATGAATCCCAATTATATGATTACAATAATGAAAAGAGGTGCATTTATCGAGTTTGATAATTTTGGGAAAGAATTTTGGATTCCTGTTGAAAAAAGGAATTTTGCTGGAGGAAATTTTGCTACCGATCGAGACCGAGTCCAGGTTATCCGTAGGTTGGTCGATCTTGGTTATCAAAATCGGCTTCTTATAACCAATGATATCTGTTTGAAAGCAATGCTTCACGCTTATGGAGGATGGGGTTATGATCATATTCTTTCCAATATTGTTCCAATGCTCATAGATGTTGGAGTTGAAGAAAAAATAGTTTGGGACATAGTAAAAAAGAATCCACAGCAACTTTTTATAGGATAAAAATTGAGGAGGTTTGCTATGAAAAACCGAAAAATTAGCGATCAAGACTTTCAACATCGAGTAAAACGGTTACAAGAAGAAATGAAAAAAGAAAATGTTGACTTATGGGTGGGTTATTCAAGTGAAAGTGAAGCCTCGATATCTTTGTATTTAGCAGGATTTCAGCCTTTTTTTGATTTTGCTGGTGTTATGGTACCCAGAGAAGGTGAAGCAGTTTTACTCACCGGTGGACCGGAATCGTATGAGATGGCTAAAGAATTTTCCCGGATTAAAAAAATTCTTATTCATGGTTTGTTTGTTGAAACTTCAGCACCTGAATGGGTTCCTGATACTGAAATTTTAGATTTTTCGGCTATAATTCCCCAGGTTATAGGAAGGATTCATCCAAAAAAAATAGCCATTAGTCAATGGAATACTTTTCCATACCTTATATTTCAAGATTTGGTAAAAAATCTTCCTAATGCTGAGGTCGTGTCTGGTGATGAAATGCTGCTTCGAGTTCGTCAAATTAAGTCGAAAGAAGAAATTGAGGTTATTGCTGAAGCCTATCGTATTACTGAGGAGTCAGTAAAACGTGCTTTAGAAGTTGCACAAATAGGCGTGAGTGAACGTTTTTTAGAAAATGAAGGTCGGAAAGTAATGCTTGATTTGGGGGCGGAAGGAACATCTTATCCTATATGGGTTTGTTCGGGAAAAAACACTTCTCGAAGTTTATGTAGGTCAACCGATAAACTTATTCAGGCAAACGAATTAGTGCAAATTACTTTTGGTGCTCGATATCAGGGATATTGTGGAAACATGTGTCGGGTTTTTTCCATTGGAGAGCCCGACCCAAAAGTAAAAAAAATGATGTTGGTTGCCCTCCAATCGATGGAAGATGCTCTGGAAATAATGCGGCCAGGTGTTCTTTCTACTGATGTTTTTAAAAAATATCATAATCATCTAGCAAAATATGGATGGGAAAAATTTACTCTTTATGGACCTGCGCATGGGACGGGAGTTTCCGAAGTCGAAGGTCTTTGGCTATCTGAAAATAGCCCCTTTGTTATTCAACCGAACATGGTGTTTAATATTGATATATGGCTTGCTGATGGTGAGGTAGGAATGAGGTATGAAGATGGAATCGTAGTTACAGAAAAAGGGATTCGAGAATTTAACCCATATCGCCGAGAAATCATTATTTTATGATGTTAAAATAAAAGATTTTGAGAAAATTAAATTTTTACCTGAAGGAGGTTGTGTTATGTTTCAGGTTTTAGCCGTTTCAACCAATACTTACCATAATTTTTCCCTTGACGATGCTTTAAAAGGCATAAGCCAGGCTGGTTTTCAATATTTAGAGTTGGCATGTGTTCGGGGCTGGACTGAGCATTTTTCATTACAAGGTTTTTCCGAGGCAGATATAAGAAAATTAAAAGAAAAATGTGACCTATACAACTTAAAGATAAGTAGCCTGAGCGGTCATTCCGATTTATCTCAGCCCGAAGGCTTTGAGAATCTAAAAAAGGCAGTTGATTTAGCAGTAATGCTTGGTGTTAAGGTTGTCAATACTGGATCGGTTGAAAAAGAAAGCGACTTAGCGGTATTTTATCAATATATTCCAGATTTAGGTAAGTACGCACTTAATAAAGGAATTAAGGTAGGGCTTGAGATCCATGGTGATGTTCTAAAAAATGGACAAGCAGCAAAGAAAATCATGGAAACTATTAATCATCCAGCTATTGGAATTAATTATGATACTGGGAACTGTATTTTTTATGGTGATAGTTTACCCGAGGAAGATATCATTCATTGTCTTCCCTGGATTCTTCATATCCATCTAAAGGATAAAATAGGTGGTTATAAAGTATGGAACTTTCCAACCTTAGGTGAGGGGAAGGTTGATTTTAAAAAGATTATTAGTATCTTGAGAGAGAAAAAGATTGATGTACCATTAAGTGTTGAAATTGAATACAGTGGTTCATTTGACCATCCAGTTACTTATGTTGATGAATGCGTGAAAAAATCCTATGATTATCTTCAAAAAATAATCGTTTAGGAGGCAGACATTATGCGTAAGGGAGACTTCATTTTCTATAATCTTCGGTCGGGTCAAAAGGGTAATGATATCAATATTATTTTCCCCGGTTGGAAACCGGAAGATGAAAGGGTTGCAGTGTTTTCGCCCCATGATGACGATGGGATTCTTGGGCCAGGATCGCTTATTCAGGGCATTCCCCTCTTTGGAGGTGACGTCCATATTATTATATTTTGTAATGGTTCTGGTGGGTATAGTGTTATAGAACAGAAATATATTATCACTGCCCTTCGCTCCCGAGAAACAGCTCGAGCTTATAACATTTTGGGGATTAAGGAAGAGAAAATCCACCGCCTTGAATACGATGATTATAGCGTTTTCCCCTTTATTGGTTTTAAGCTTCCCGGAGGCGAGGAGGGTACATTTAAGAAAATTATGCCTCTACTTCGTCAGTTAAAGATCACCCGGGTTTTAGTCCCCAATGGATATAGAGAACATCTTGATCATACAGCTACTTATATGGTTGGATCTTTTGACACTCCTCAAATTGGTGATCCAGTAATGGCAGACTGGGGCCAAACTGAACCCATTCGCTCGATTCTACAATATGCGGTATGGAGTGATTTTTCTCCTGAAGATGCAATGGTTGAGGGCGTAGACGTCAAAATCCGAGCTAATCGGGCATTGAAGGCTCCTATAGAAGCGGAAAAGAATATCCTTAAAGCCATGGAAGAATATCAAACCCAAGCAAAAATTATATCTGGACTATTAAAAGCTCGAGAAGAAAGAATAATTTCAAATAATCAGGTGGCCGAAGTCTTTCTTTCTTTTGAACCACGTCCTCGGTGTGAGTATAAAAAATACATTCATCAAATAGAAAAGATAGATAATTCTGGGGGTCAATCTCAATGAAAAATATTGCATTGTTAGGTTCTGGATTTATTGCAGGGGTCCATATGGAAGGTTGGAAAAGAATCACAGGGGCTAATATAGTTGCTTTTTTTGAGATAGTACCCGAAAAAGCCCTAAATTTTCAAGAAAAATATTCAATACCTCACTATTCTTCGTTGCCTCGTTTATTGGAGGAGAAGGAAGTTGATATTGTAGATGTTTGTTTGCCAACCTTTTTGCATCGGGATTATGTTTTGCAATCTGCTCAAGCCGGGAAACACATCATCTGTGAAAAGCCAATGGCTTTAAATGTCGAAGATGCTGTAGCAATGAAAAATGCCTGTCAACTGAATGGTGTTGAGCTTATGATTGGTCATGCGCTCCGGTTTTGGGGAGAATATAAGAAAGCTAAAGAATTGGTTACACAGGGAAAAATTGGGAAAATACTCTCCTTGGATGCTTACCGACTCAGCGTTTCGCCCACTTGGTCGGTGGTTAGCTGGATTCTTCAGCAAAATTTAAGTGGCGGAGCTGCGTTAGACCTTCATATTCATGACTTGGATTTTGCGAACTGGGTTGGGGGAAAGCCTATAGAAGTATTTTCACGAGGAGTTCAGTCGGTTAATGGTTCCTGGGATCATGCTCAAACTAGCATTCGTTATAGTGATGGAATAATAGCAAATATCGAAGGCGGCTGGATGATGAAGGGAGAATTTCCTTTTACAATGGGGTACCGGATTTTGGGAACAGAAGGTGTTATTGAATGGGAATTCCGTGCCGGAGTAAATATTGAGCAAAGAGGAGATGCGAATCCTATAATTATCTATCGAGAGGGTGAAAAAGAAGAAAAAATTAACGCTCAAGATGATGATGCTTATTATCTAGAACTAAAATATTTCTTTGATTGTATTGAAAACCATCGAACCATCGAGCAAGCAACTCCAGACCACGGAATTACTGCCGTTCGAATAGCTACTGCAGCTCTGGAATCAATGGAAAAAGGTATCATAGTAAGATTATAACTAGATTTTAATTTGTTGAAATGAGAAGGGTTTTTTGTTAGATGGTTTAAGTTGGGCAGGGGGTTTTTTTAGAAGTAAAATTTCTTTTTTTAGGGTGATATGAAAATGAATGAAAATGAAGTGAGTGCTCATTAAAGAAAAAAACATGCGTAAGATTTTAATTGTTGAAGAAGATATTTTAATCCGAGAAAGGCTATCAAATTTACTCCGTGATGAGGGGTATTATGTTATTGCTGTAAAAGATCGAAGCGTGGCCATCAATTGTTTAGAAAGAGAATCAATTGAAATAATGATTATAGCTGAGAAAATTATTCAAGAAAATGGTTTTGAACTCTTATCAGTTGCCAAACAACGCTGGTCTAATATAGTTATAATTGCCTTCGGTGAAAACGAGAATGCGTATCGAGTCCGGGGTCTTCTCACTAAAGGAATTTATGAATACTTATCACAACCCCTTACTCCTTCAAGAGTACTTTCCTCAATTAAAAGAACAGAGGAGAGGATAACTCTTCTGGAAGAAAACAAAGACTTAAAGCGCCGAATTGACTATCGTTATTCTTTTGCTGGAATTACTGGGGTATCAGAAAAAATGCAGAAAGTTTTTTCTTTAATACTTCAAGTTTCACAAATAAAACGACCGATTTTACTTTTGGGGGAATCGGGCACTGGAAAGGAAATGATAGCACGAGCCATTCATAAATATGCCTTTCCTGATGAAAAAGGTTTTTACAAAATACTCTGTAGCAATTTACCACCTGGTGCCCTTAAAGGAAAAATATTTTATCGCGATATTGATGTTTCATCAAAAAAGGATGCTCTTGATCAGTTGCTATCCGGAACGATTTATTTTGAGGATATCCATCTTTTACCCTACCCTCTTCAGATCGAATTCATAGATTTTCTTGAGGAAAATCGTTTTAGTCGAGGCGATAAAGATTTACATATAATTACTTCAACCGAAGTTCCTCTTGAAGAAGAAGTAGCCCGGGGAATGTTTCGTAATGATCTCTTTTATTTTCTCAATGCAGTAAAAATCGAAGTACCCTCTCTACGAGAAAGGATGGAGGATATTCCTTTTCTAATCGATGTTTTTTTAAAGGAAATTGAAGAAGGAACCAATAAAAAAACAATTAAAATTAGCAAAGAAGCTTTGAATTTGTTATTAGAATATCATTGGCCTGGTAATATTACTGAGTTAAAAAATACCTTGGAAGGTATGGTTATTTTAAGTGAAAGTGAGCTGATTCTCCCTGAAGACATCCCTGTTCACATTAAAAGCGGTATCGGGACTGTTCGATCGCTTCAAATAGAAGTTGGAATGCCTTTGGAACAAGCAGAAAAAATTTTAATTTGGGAAACCCTGAAAGCAAATCGTTTTAACAAGAGTAAGAGTGCCCAAATTCTTGGAATCGGTCTTCGTACCCTTTATCGTAAAATCGAACAGTATAATCTTGATAAACAATAGAGGTATATTTAAAAGCTGCTCATGCCATTTTGAGGAATGAGATTGTAAGGAAAAACGATAAAATGATTTCCCGTCATTGTGTGTTCGTCTTCTAAAAAAGGGTGATTGAAAGGATGTTTTAAATAATAAAATAACTTAATTTTCTTATTGAGGATATTAATAGAGATGCCCCTTTTTTTTACTGAATTCGAATCCTTGAATAAATTTCTCGTTAAAGCTTTTATCTCACTACAGTAAACCAATAAAACTAAGAAAATTTTCCTCTTTCATTTTGTCAAATATGTTAATTTGGCACACTATCAAGAGAAATGTTGCATAAATAACCGATTTTTAATATTAATACTTGTCAATTTGACAGGAAATTGATTTTGATTGACTTTAACCCTCTTGCAATTTTCAAAAAAATGGTTAAAATGAGATACGATAAATTAAATAAATACTTCCGAAAGGGGTGAATGTCGAGTGAATATTAAACCACTCGGAGATCGCATCCTTGTAAAAAGGATCGAAGAAGAAGAAGTTCATAAAGGCGGCATTATTATTCCCGATACCGCAAAGGAAAAACCACAACAAGGTTCAATTGTTGCTGTTGGTAGTGGCAAAGTAAACGAAGATGGAAATCGTATGCCTCTTGAAGTAAAAGCAGGTGATCGAGTACTTTTCGGGAAATATGCTGGCTCGGAAGTAAAGATTGGCGACGAAGAGTATCTCATTATGCGAGAGGATGACATTCTCGGAATTATCGAAGAGTAGTAGAAGGGAGGTACACGATAATGGCGAAATCAATCATTTTTGAAGAAGAAGCCAGACAGTCAATTTTAAGAGGAGTAAAAATTCTGTCTGAAGCAGTCAAAGTGACTTTAGGTCCAAAAGGAAGAAATGTTGTTATTGAAAAGAAATTTGGATCACCAACAATTACCAAAGACGGAGTAACCGTTGCTAAAGAAGTTGAATTAGCCGACCCCAAAGAAAACGTTGGTGCTCAACTGGTAAAAGAAGTTGCTTCTAAAACCAGCGATGATGCCGGAGATGGAACGACAACAGCAACTATTCTTGCTGAAAGAATTTATCGTGATGGCTTGCGAAACGTTGCAGCTGGTTCCAACCCGATGTTATTAAAAAGGGGTATTGATAAAGCAGTTGATGAAGTCGTTAAAAAGTTAAAAGAAATGAGTAGAGAAGTTGGTGAAAGAAAAGAAATTGCGCAGGTTGCTACCATTGCTTCCAATAATGATGAATCTATCGGAAATATTATATCTGATGCGATGGAAAAGGTAGGAAAAGATGGAGTTATCACTGTTGAAGAAGCCAAAGGATTGGAAACTACCTTAGAAGTTGTTGAAGGGCTTCAATTTGATAGAGGATATCTCTCGCCTTACTTTATCACTGACCCCGATCGCATGGAAGTTGTTTTAGAAAGTCCCTATATCCTTATTTATGAGAAGAAGATCTCGGCTATTAAAGACTTACTTCCTCTATTAGAAAAAGTTGTTCAACGAGGGAGGCCTTTGCTTATTATTGCTGAAGAAGTTGAAGGTGAAGCTCTTGCTACTTTAGTAGTCAATAAGCTTAAGGGTGTCATTAATGGAGCAGCGGTTAAGGCACCAGGTTTTGGTGATCGCAGAAAAGCTATGTTAGAGGATATCGCTATTATGACGAATGGTACTTTTATATCCGAAGACTTAGGAATTAAATTAGAAAACCTAACCCTTGATGATTTAGGAGAGGCCAGCAAAGTAGTAATTGACAAGGAAAACACCACTATCATTGAAGGAAAAGGCACTAAAGATAAGATTGTTGCCCGAATGAACCAGATCAAGCGTCAGGTTGAAGAAACCACTTCTGATTATGATCGTGAGAAATTACAAGAACGATTGGCAAAAATTGCCGGTGGTGTCGCAGTTATTCATGTTGGAGCCGCGACCGAAGCTGAAATGAAAGAAAAGAAAGCTCGGGTTGAAGATGCCCTTCATGCTACCCGTGCTGCAGTAGAAGAAGGAATAGTTCCCGGTGGTGGAGTTGCATTAATTCGCTGTGCTTCAGCAATCGATAGTTTGCCATTGACCGGAGATGAAAAAATTGGCTCTAATATAATAAAAAAGGCTTTAGAAGAGCCAGCTCGAATGATTGCTGAAAATGCTGGAGAAGAAGGTTCAATCATTGTAGAGAAAATCAAAAGTTCGGAGAAACCAACCTTTGGGTACAATGCACTAACCAATGAATTTGTTGATATGTATGAAGCAGGAATTATTGATCCTACCAAAGTAACCCGTGCAGCATTACAAAATGCGGCTAGTGTCGCCTCCATAATGTTGACTACCGAATCAGTCGTGACTGAGATACCTGAAAAGGAAAAAACACCCCCAATGATGCCACCAAACCCTGATATGGGTTATTAAAAAATAAAAAATGCTATAATATAGCCCGGAGGGATGATTTCTCCGGGCTATATTGGGATGCAGTTGATAGGTCTGGGAGGTAGCAAAAATGCCAATTTATGAATACCAGTGCACAGAGTGTGGGAATGTGTTTGAAGAGTTGCAATCATTCTCTGATAAACCAATAACTCAATGTCCTCTCTGTAAAGGGAGAGTTAGAAAACTAGTAAGCAAGGGTGTGGGCTTATCTTTTAAGGGAAGCGGTTTTTACTGTACCGATTATCGTTCTTCTCATTCTTCACCTGCCCATTCAAATTGTTCAAGTGGTTGTAGCACTGGGAATTGTTCGACCTGTGGAAGTTCATCAAACTCAAAGGCCCCGGCTTTAAAGACGAAGGAATAACATGGGCGGCTTTTCATATATTTTAATTTTTGCAGTTTTAATAATTGGAGCGATTGTCTGGGGTTTGAAGAGAAAAAAGACGATCTCGGTTTCTGATTTTTGGCAAGAAAAAGAAAGTGAATATTCAGAAAAAAGAATCCTTTCATCTTTTGCCCGTTATTTAGGAGGCCATGCCCGTTTTGAAACGACAACGGAAGGCCTCCTTTTTTTAATGTCAAAAAGTTTGTGGTTCGAGAATTTTGAAAAAGGTGCAAATATTTTTGGATTTGCTTTTCCTTTCGAAAAAGTCATTTTTCGAATTCCACTCTCCCGGATTGGTCAAACCAAAACAATCCCCGAAAAAGAACTTATCTCTCAAGGCATACTTCATCCTAGTATGAATGTAAGACGTGTCAATCGAAAGCCAGAATATCTTTCGGTGAGTTATATAGATGAATGGGGAAGAGAAAAAGAATTATTTTTTGACAGCATGGTTGACCTTTCACAATGGCATCAAGCCATAAAAACTGCTTTAGATAATTATGTTCCTGATGTAGAAGAAGAAAAAATTGGCGTGTGTCCTAAATGCGGGAAAAAAGTATCTCCTGATTTTAAGCTCTGCCCATATTGTGGTTGCCGCTTATCATAGAAATAGTCAATTATAATGACGACTTGTCCATCCTCATTTCACTCATTTTTTCTCTAAAAAAATAAAAAAGATTATGTGGTATTGAGTAATTATTAAATATTTAACTATTATCATACTAGTATTATATTTAAAGTTATAATTTAACAATAAAACCATGAGAAAGGATTTAAAAGTTAATTCATGAAAGGGTTGAAAATTGGGCATTATACAGATTTAAGTGTTTATACCGGGAGTACAGTATTTCTTTTTGAAAGAAAAAACCGCGCTATAGCCTCAGTTCGTGGTGGTGCACCGGGAAGTAGGGAGCTCAATGCTCTTTCTCCGGGGCAATTGGTTGAAAATATTGATGCTTTGGTATTCTCTGGAGGTAGTTCATTTGGAATTGATAGTATGTCAGGAGCAGTTGAGTATCTACGCCAAAAAGGAGTTGGATATAAAACCAAAGCCGCCAATATTCCAATTGTCGCTGGTGCAGTTATCTATGATTTAGAAGTTGGAAAAAATGCTGCTCCTCATTCAGAATGGGTTTATACTGCTTGTGAGAACGCAACCGAGAAACCAAAAGAAGGAACGGTAGGAGCTGGGACTGGGGCTTCAGTAGGAAAAAGCTCGGGAATTCGATTTGCTATGAAAAGTGGTTTTGGATGGGGAAAATCTCCTCAGCATCGAGACGGTATCCATACTTTTATTGTTACCAACGCATTAGGCGACATTTATGATCCTAGAAATGGACAATTATTAGCTGGTAGAAGAAACAAAAGCGGGGAAATTGAAGGCTTTTTGAAAAATATTCAAAATGATACTGGTTTTACATCTTATTATAATACCACCTTGACTTTGGTTGTTCTGGACTATTTTTTTTCAAGAGAAGACCTTTTAATGCTTTCTCATGTTGTTCATTCTGCTTTATCAACTTGCATTCGACCCTATGCAACTCTTTTTGATGGGGATACCATTTTTATGGTTTCAATGGGTGATCGACGTCCCAACTATCTGAGCATACTTCAGGGGTTATATGAAAGTGTTGCCGAAGCTGTTATCCATTCAATTTTATTCGCTGAAGGGTTACCTATGCTTCCTTCACGAAGTGATATAATAAAATAAACTGATAAAGTTAAAATTTAGACTGAAAGAAGGATGTTTTAGCTTATCGAAAATAGGGACGAATTTAGTCTAAACCGTCGACCAAAAAGGCGGCGAGAGATGGATAAAGAAAACTTTATCCGTCTGGTATCTCAGCAGAGAACTGGAACGGAGGGAAAAGCGTGAAATTACAAACAAAAAAGATAGTATTAGCTGGTGTGTTAGGGGCAATTTCTATTATCCTCAGTGTAACTCCTATTGGATTAATCCCGGTACCAAATCTCTCAGGATCAGCAACGACGATGCATATACCAGCTATAGTTGCTGGTATAATTGGTGGTCCTTTGGTTGGCGCTTTAGTTGGTCTTATCCTTGCTTTTTCTACAATGAATTTGTTCTTCGCCATGGGGGTTAATCTTGTTGCCTGTTTTGTTCCTCGAATATTGATTGGTGTAGTTGCTTTTTATATTTGGACTGGTTTGAAGAAAGGAAATGTTGGTATCGTTGCATCAAGCTTGGGAGCTACTTTTGTTAATACAATAGGAGTCTTAGGTTTAGCTGTTTTATTTGGGAATTTTACCCTACAACAGATAGCTCCAATTATTGCTTTAAATGGAACATTAGAACTCATTTTTTCAGCGATAATTGTTCTTCCTTTGGTCAAAATATTGCAGCACCAGTTCCCTTCAAAATGAGAATTTTTTAGTTTTGCTTTTAATGCCATTAACTTTTTACTATCTTTACAGGATAAACCCTCATGCTGCTTCGCAGCACCAGATGAGTATGAAAATGAGTTACCCCCTCACCTTAATCCTCTCCCACCAGGGGAGAGGAAAAAAGAAAAAAGCCTCCCACGAAGGGGCGAGGGAAAAAGAACAAAAGAATTAATCGTTCCTTCTCCCTTGATGGGAGTGTACGAACGGGGACATAGGTTACACTTTAGTCTAAGGACATAGGTAACACTTTTTAATCATCTTGAATCTCCGTTGATTCAAAAGTAAGGGTCTTTTTATCAATTATACCAATATCATAGGTAGAGAAACTAACTAACCAGGAATGAGTATAGTCTTTGAATCCGAGAAGTTCACCAGCAAAGACTTTACTGATTCTGATCAGACGGTTGCCATAAAGAGAAATCCGTCCTGAGGAATCGACTTTACGAGTGAGCGTATGATGAGGATATTCACAATCACTTAAGGTTTTTGGATAGGGCCGGTCACTTTTGTGGTACCAGGAAGCTGGGGTTTCTTGGTTGATTGCTTCATGGGGTCGTACGGTGTTATAGATGGTTTTAAAGGTTTCAAAGCGGTCTTGTTGGGTGAAAAGATTGGTGGCTGGTTTTTGACAGGCCTCTTCTTTTAAGGTGCGGTGCATCCGTTCATGACGGCTATTTTGTTCTGGATGTCCCGGATCAATGCGCTCTAAGATGATGCCGAGTTTCACTAACCACACCGAGAGTTGAGTGAGTCCAAAGGGAGAGTGAAGAGAAGCAAAGGGACTCCCGTTATCACTGCGGATCACCTGGGGAAGACCATATGTGGAAAAGCACTCTTTGAAGACCGGAAGGGATTCTTGAATGCTGGGAGAGGAAAGAGCTTCACAGGCAAGGAGATACCGGCTATAGTGATCGGTGATGGTTAAAGGATAACAGTATTTCCGATCTTGGGTTCGAAATTGTCCTTTAAAGTCGACACACCAGATCTCATTGGGTTCATGGCTGGTTCGAAGTTGACTGGTTGGCACACTTCTTCTCAATCGACGAGGGTGTGATCTCACCAGTCCATGGCGAGATAAGATGGCACTGATGGTACTGATTGCTGGAAAGACAATATCGGGATACTGTCTTTCCAAGGCGGGCTTGAGCTTTTTAGCTCCCCAACTGGGATGCTTGAATTTGGTATCCAGAATCATTTGCTCGGTCAGGGCATCAGTTTGACCCGCCAGGTGATGAGGACGTCGGGATTGATCTTTAAGTCCATCCAAACCAAAGGCTTGAAAACGATGAATAAACTTATAGGCGGTTTTTCGAGAGATTCCATATTCTCGACACAAATCTGTCACCTTTTCCTTGTTGAGATAACGATAAATCAATTCTTGTCTGAGATCCACTTTGTGTACCTCCGTCCATGGCATAAGGCATTCCTCCTTATGCCAGTAGTATACAAAGTGTTACCTATGTGTCAGGAACTTTCTGTTACCTATGTGTCCGGATCATACCGAGAAGGTGAGGATGAGGGTGAAAGCCCAGAATGAGATCCTGGTTAGTTGCTCAATATGATTACCTATAAAAAATCATTCCAGTATTTTCAGAATAGATCCTCCTACCATTGTATGATAGGAGGGTGATAAAAGTACGGTTTCACTAATCCGTTATTGTTAAAAGTACAAAGACGTGGCAATCTCATTAACTTTCTCGGTTATTCTGAGGAGCGTCTTGCGCAACGTGAGAATCCAATCCTTTAAAGTATTTTGAAGAAAGGTTTATGAGATGAGATCCTTACGGATTTGAAATGTGAATCCCCAGGACGAGGCATCTCTATCGCTCCTTCTCACTTGATGGGAGAAAGTAAGGATAGGGATAAAATTTAATTAATCAATACTCAAAACTCAAATATCACAATATTTACAAAATAGAAGGTGATGAAAGCCCAAAATTAGACCTACCATAGCTTTTCACTACTTCAAATAAAGACTGAGTGCAAAAAATTATCACTCCTTCGTTTTTAATCCTTTTTAAGAGCTTGATACATCAAACTCACAAATGGATTTGCGGAATAGCTTATATGATTATTACATGGTATTTTAGAGATGACATTATTGGATTATAATGCTAGGTATCATGCCAAGGTGGTGAATTGGATAAGAATATGCTTTTAACCATAGATGTTGGAAATACCCATACCACTTTCGGAGTTTTTCATAGCGAAAAGCTTCTAGCTGATTGGAGAGTTTCGACTTCGTCGCGTCGAACGAGTGATGAATGGGGATATATACTAAAAGAACTCATAGCCGATCAAGGCATTGAGGAAAAAAATATAAATCAAGTGGCGATATCCTGCGTTGTGCCGCCAGTCCTCAATAATCTTCGTGAACTGTTTGAGAAGAAATGGATAAATGTATTAATGGTGATCGGTCCAGGAGTTCGTACTGGTTTATCAATAAGAGCGGAACCAAAAGAAACCGGCGCTGATCGAATTGTTAATGCTGTAGCAGCTGCGCATATTTATGGTGGTGACTTAGTGATTATCGATTTTGGAACAGCAACTACCTTTTGTGCAATTAATGCGAATCGTGAATACTTGGGAGGGTCAATTGCTCCAGGAATAGGAATTTCCCAAGAAGCTCTTTATGAAAAAACTGCTCGTTTACCTCGAATTGATGTTGAAATCCCGGATAAATGTATTGGGCGTAATACGGTTGAGGCAATGCATTCAGGCATTTTCTATGGATACATCGGATTATGCAGAGAGATTGTTATAAATATGAAGAAAGAATTTGCCCCAAAAGCACGAGTCGTTGCAACGGGAGGATGGGGAATATTTCTACATAATTATTGTGATTTTATTGATTTTTTTAATCCAACACTTACTCTTGAAGGTTTGAGAATTATTAATGAGCTTAATCAAAAGTCATGAAAGTGTAAAAGATGTCGCAATATTGGGGGATCAAACTCGTCTTGATGGTCATTATCAAGGCGAGGGAACGGTCATGATTCAAGGTGAATTTAGTGGATCTATTGATTCAGTGAATGTCATTATTACCCGACATGGTCAATCAAAAGCCTTTATCCAGGCAAAAAACTTAGAGATTTGGGGAACTTTAGCAGGTTTTACCCATACAGAAAAAGTTATCTGTCGTAGTTCGTGTCGAATAACGGGAATAATTATGTCAAATGGAATTGCCATAGAACCTGGAACAACGTTTGAGGGTGGATTGACATTCCCCCAGACTGGTGATAGTGGTGAAAAGTAAAACAGTCGTTAGTGTGAGTTTGGGTTCTTCGCTTCGTAACCACCAAGCTGAAGTTGAATTAATGGGTTTGAACATTAAAATTAAAAGAATAGGTGTTGATGGTGATAGAAAAAAGTTTATGCAAATCTTAAGAGAATTGGATGGTAAAGTTGATGCCTTTGGTTTGGGGGGTGCTGACCTTTACCTCCGTGCTGGCCGATATAAATACCGAGTGGTTGATATTGCTAAAATGGTTTCAGTTTTGAAAAAAACACCAATTGTTGATGGTGGAGAGCTTAAAGAAACTTGGGAAAGAAAGGTTCCACAAATTTTAGTTGAAAAAGATAAATTAAATTTACAAGGGAAAACCGCCCTTTTTATGAGTGGGATGGATCGTTATGGGTTAGCAGAGGGGCTTTCTCAGCAAGGTTGTCGGCTTTTGATTGGAGATATGCCATTTGCATTAGGAATACCCATTCCCCTAACCCGGCTTTCTACCCTTCGCTTTCTATCCATTATAATGATGCCGGTGCTTAGACGTCTTCCTTTGAAAGTTTTATATCCAACCGGAAAAAGTCAAGAAGCACGAGTAACTCGATCTCCTCATCTTTTTAAAAGAGCTGACATCGTAGCCGGTGACTTTTTATATATCAATCGATTTATGCCGGACGATATGGTTGGGAAGGTTATTATTACCAATACTGTTACGAATAATGATATCGAGGTTCTTCGGAAGTCCGGAGTCAAAATGCTCATCACAACTACTCCTGAGATGAACGGGCGTTCTTTTGGTGCGAATGTTTTACAAGCAATTTTTGTATCAATACTCGAGAAACATCCTGATAATATTTTACCCGAGGAATATTTACAATTAATGAATACCTTAAATATTCAACCTCGGCTACTCTATTTATAGAGAGTCTCATTTATATTTTAGAGTAATTAAAAAAATCCACGGAGGGAAATAGAAGTGGACAAAAAAAAGCTTGTTGAAGAGACTATTGAGAAATATGCTAAATATATTAATCCTGGCTTGGCGCGTTACTATAAATTTGCTCAACTTGATACGGTAGAATGGACTAGCGCCGGTTCCAAGGTATGGGATGTTTATGGTAATGAATATATTGATTGTTTAGGGGGATTTGGAGTTTTCAATGTTGGGAGGAACCATCCCCGAATTGTTCAAGCTGTTAAGGAACAATTAGAGCGACTCCCGCTTTCTACTCGTACCTTGTTTAATAAACATCAAGCTGATTTAGCCGAAATGTTAGCCAAGATAACCCCGGGTAATCTTCAATACTCATTTTTTGGGAACAGTGGAACAGAAGCAGTTGAGGGTGCCTTAAAGCTGGCTCGTTTTTATACTGGTCGGGAAAAATTGATTTCGGCAGAAAATAGCTTTCACGGTAAAACTATGGGTTCCTTAAGTCTGTCGGGGCGAGAAGTTTATAAAAAGCCTTTTTTGCCTGGTTTGCCAGAAATATATCAAGTTCCGTTTAATGATATCGATGCCTTAAAAAAATCAATAGATAAAAAAACCGCTGCGGTTATTTTAGAACCGATACAGGGAGAAGGAGGTATCATTATTCCCTCTCCTAGTTACTTAAAGCAAGTAAAATCAATTTGTGAAGAACAGGGAGCTTTACTTATTTTGGATGAAATCCAAACCGGATTGGGACGAACGGGAAAGATGTTTGCTTGCGAGCATTTTAATGTTGTGCCAGACATTATGACTCTTGCAAAGGGATTAGGAGGGGGCGTGCTCCCTATTGGAGCATTCATCAGTACAGCTGAGATTTGGAAAGTATTTGAAGAGAATCCCTTTATTCATTCTTCTACATTGGGAGGGAATCCTCTTAGTTGCGTAGCTGGTATAGAAACCTTAAAAGTCCTTCAAGAAGAAAAAATACCCGAGTTAACCTGGATCAAAGGTCAGGAAGTTTTACAACGTCTTAGAGAGATTCAAGCTGGGTCAGAAGGAATGATTCAAGAAGTGAGAGGGATGGGTTTGTTGATTGGTATCCAATTTGGTGATTCTGACATCGCATCTTTGCTAGCAATGGAGATGGCTCAACGCCATGTTTTAGTGGCTTATACTCTTAACAATCCAACGGTGATTCGTATTGAGCCACCACTGACAATATCTTACGAGGAGATAGATATAGTTTTATCCAGATTTGCCGAATCTCTGGTTTCAGTGCAAGCATTATTAGATGAGATAGGAGGAGAATAAAGGCTATGGGAAAAGTCAATGATGTTATTACCATTCAACAGTCAGCCGAAAAAGTGTTCCTCGAAGCTCAGGATATCGAGCAATTAGCAAAATTTCTTCCAGACCTTCAAGAGGTGAGAGTTCTCCAAAAAAATCAGAACGAAGTTGATAGTTTTTGGAAAGGCAGCTTTCAAGGGAGAGAAGTGAAGTGGACTGAACGAGATATATGGGATGGTACAAAAAAAGAATGTCGTTTTTTTATTCTAGAAGGAGATTTTAAGGTCTACCAAGGCATATGGAAATTTATTCCCTTGTCCAATAAGGAGACAAGAGTGGAGCTCGAGATTGAATATGATTTAGGACTTCCTCTGGTAGGGGCTTTGATTAATGCTTTTCTTAAAAAGAAGATGTTAGAAAATGCTCAAGCAATGTTAAAAGCTTTAAAACAAATGATCGATCAAGAGTAAATCCAGCCTAATGATGAAATTGTGAAGGAGATAGAATAGAATTTTAAATTGATTCAATAAATTAAGTGAAAATGAGGCAATTTATCATGAATTTTAAAATATCCTGCAAAACAAGAGAGGAAAAGGGAATTTGAAGAGAGAAGCAAATAGAGCTTTAAAAAAATAATTTCTTCCGATTCAAAAGGTGAATGAGCATGAAGGTGTTTGCATTTTATCGTTTTAGTTTATGTTTTGAGATTTTTGACTTATCACTGTATTGAAAGGTTGAAGGTGAGTTTCTTGGATAGCTTTGCTTTTATAATCCACGCAATGAACGCTCAAGACATCAAGGATCATAAGAAAATTCTCCGTTTTTTACCAAACCGGTCAGTTGAGTATCTTGCCTCTCACATATCGCCGTTCGTTTTATCCCATGTAACCGGGATTCGCTCACGGGCGACTGGGAAGGAAATCAAAGGGTGGTTCGTGGGTCTACCTATGACTTCAAGGGTTCTCATTGAATACCCATTTCCTTTTGTATCGAAGCAAATCCATAAGTGCGGTTTATTGGCAGAAAAACTCGGAGCTCAAATTATTGGTTTAGGTGCTTTCACATCAGTAGCCGGTGATGGGGGGATTACACCAAAAAAAGGCTTGAATATTGCCGTTACTACCGGTAATAGTTATACTGTAGCAACTGCTTTGGAAGCAACTATGATTGCAGCCCAAAAGATGTCAATCGACTTTGCCAATGAAGAGTACGCAATAGTAGGGGCTACTGGTTCAATTGGGAGGGCCTGTGCTCTCATTTTAGCACGAGAAAAAAAGAAAGTTAGGATTATTGGGCGTGATCATGAAAAAGTTCAGAATGTCCAGCAGGAAGTTGAACAATTTTCTTCTCACCCAGTGAAAAAATTTACCGATATCGAACAAGGGATCAAAGGATGTCGAATGATTTTAACCGTTACTTCGGCTATTGAGACCATAATTCAGAGTCATTGGATTGAACGTGGAGCCGTGGTTTGTGATGTGTCAAGACCTCGAAATGTAGCTAAAGAAATCATGCAGTCCCGAAAGGATATTTTAGTTATTGAAGGCGGAATTGTCGATGTGCCTGGAGAGCCTGTATTTGGAATGAATTTTGGATATCCACCAGGTAAAGCTTATGCTTGTATGTCGGAAACGATGATCTTGACCTTAGAAGGCCGATTTGAAGATTTTACTCTTGGGAAAGAAGTGCAAGTTGAACGTGTGAAAGAAATAAGTACCCTTGCCTTAAAACACGGCTTTAAGGTATCAGGAATTCGTAGTTTTGATAAGGAATTGACCGATGATGAAATTGAGAGGATTAAAAAATCTATTTAATTTATTAATGAATAATAGAAGGATTGAGAAAGGGGATATATAATATGACTTCTCGAGAGAGAGTTTTAGCTGCAATCAACCACCAAACTCCGGATAAAGTTCCTTTGGATTTGGGGTCAACACTCATTAGTGGTATTCATGTAAGTAGTCTTCATAAGTTAAAAGTTGCTTTGGGGTTAACCGGGGAAAATGACCCAGTAAAAGTGTTTGATCCCTTTCAAATGCTTGGAGAAGTAGACGATGATCTCCGGGATGTATTGGGAATTGATACAGTTCCATTACCATCTATCAAAAATTTCTTCGGCTTTAAAAATGAAAATTGGAAACCGTGGACTTTTTTTGATGGAACACCAGTTTTGGTTCCGGAGAAATTTAATACTATACCAGAACCGAATGGTGATATTCTTCAGTATCCTGAAGGTGATCGTTCGGTACCTGCCTCAATGAGAATGCCGAAAGACGGCTTTTATCACGATTCTATTATGCGGCAAAAGCCAATTGTTGATGAATCGAAGCTGAAAGTGGAAGACCAAGTTGAAGAATATTCGATTATGAACGGAGAAGACCTGGCTTACTATGAAAAAGAGGCAAAAAGACTCTACGAGGAAACCGACCGCGCTGTGGTTTTTGGTGGAGTACCTGGAACTAACTTAGGTGATATTGCTTTGGTTCCAGGACCAGGTATGAAAAATCCTCAAGGGATTAGAGAAGTTGAGGAGTGGTATGTTTCCCTCATGACTCGTAAGGATTTTTTAAAAGAGGTATTTTCTCGGATGACTGAAATTGGTTTAAAGAATCTTAAATTATTCTATGAAGCTGTTGGTGAGAGAATTCAGGTTATCGTCCTATCGGGGACTGATTTTGGATCCCAGAATAGTCCATTTATTTCACCAGCTCTTTATCGAGAACTCTTTAAACCTTATCACCAAGCAATGAATGAATGGATACACCAAAATACTCAGTGGAAAGTCTTCATCCATACCTGTGGCTCAGTATTTGATCTTCTCCCTGATTTAAAAGAAGCGGGTTTTGATATTCTTAATCCGGTGCAAGTTTCTGCAGCCAAAATGGACCCGAAAGAACTTAAAGAACATTTTGGTTCAGACTTTACGTTTTGGGGAGGGGGAGTGAATCCCCAATCAACTCTTCCCTTTGGTTCTCCTGAGGAGGTTCGTCAAGAAGTCGGATATTTGATGAATACTTTTAAGCCCAATGGAGGGTTTGTTTTTGCTAATGTCCATAATATTCAAGCAAAAATTCCGGTAGAAAATTTACTCGCTTTTTTTGAGACCTTTCAAGAAAACCGTTAAAAAATTTAACTGAATGAAAAATTCAATAAGCAATATTATTGTTCTTAAAATATAAATAATTTGCAAATCATTAATTTATATTTATGGTTATGATAAAAATAGGGTTGGGAGGTGAAATCTGAATAATTTATGAAGTGCAGTTTTAGAAAAAAATAAATCGAGGTGGAAAAAAATGAAAAAGATGATGATTTTTATCATGGTAGCAGTATGTGTTTTCAGTTTCATAATTCCGGCGTTTGCTGAAGAAAAATTACCAATTTCTGAACAACTTTATATTGAAGTTTCAGCATTAGGAAGTTTAGATTATTTTTATGACCATAAATTAGGAATGGAATTAGCTGGAAAATATTTGGGAGTAAAAACTGAGTATGTTGGACCGGCTGATTTTGATATGGCAGCCATGATCACCGCATTTGAACAGGCAATTGCCAAAAAACCCCAGGGGATATTGGTAGTCGGTTTTGAACCTTCACTCGACGCGATAGTCGATAAAGCCATTGATGCAGGTATCCCAGTTGTTACACTTGATGCCGATTTACCAGGTTCAAAAAGAATTGCCTTTGTTGGAACGGGCAACTATCAAGCAGGTTTTGAGGGAGGCAAAAAGCTTGCTTCTCTCGTTGGTGAAAAAGGGAAAGTTGCAATAATGACCAGACCAGGCCAATCAAACCTTGAAGAACGAATTGTTGGATATAAAGATGCTTTAGCTCAATATCCTGATATTGAAATAGTACAGATTGCTGATACTCAGTCAGACCCAACGGTTGCCGCTCAAGCTGCTGCAGCTCTTCTTCAAAAGTACCCAGACTTAGCTGGTATTGGTTGTGTTGAAGCTGCTGGTGGGGCTGGGGCTGCTACCGCGGTTAATGAAGCCGGGAAAGCAGGTCAGGTTAAGATTGTTTCCATGGATCGAGGAAATGATGTTTTAGAATACATTAAAGACGGGATCATTTCAGCGTCGGTCGCTCAGCAGACCGCTTTAATGCCATTTTACGGTACTCAGATTCTATTTAATCTTTATAATTATGACATTCCAATTTCCAGCGACAATGTAAAAGCTAAGATCTCAGGAACCCCAGCTGTTATAGATACTGGTGTTGTTATTGTAGATGAATCGAATTATGAATATTTTATGAGAGATTAATCTAACCAAAGATAAATTAATAATCATAAAGGAGCGTGTATCCATTATCACGCTCCTTTATGATTATTGGTTATTTATTCGATTGAGGAAAGAGTGCAGGAATATCAGTGATACTCAGCGTTATTGGAGGAATTCATGAATAAATCAATAATTTTAGAAGCACGAGATATCGTAAAAAACTTTCCCGGAGTTCGAGCTCTTGATGGAGTTCAGCTTCAACTACAGAAGGGTGAAGTCCATGCCCTGGTGGGTGAAAATGGAGCTGGGAAAAGTACTTTAATGCACATCTTAGGAGGAGTGTATAAACCTGATAGTGGAGATGTATTCATAGAAGGAAAAAAAGTTAAATTACAAAACCCTTACCATGCATCTCAGGAGGGAATAAGCGTTGTTTATCAGGAATTGAGTTTAGTACAAAATCTTTCTATCGCTGAAAATATTTTTGCCAATCGTCAACCTCTTAAGCGCATGAAATTGGTTGATTGGAATCTTTTGTATCAAAAAACATCAGAGGTTTTAAAATATTTTAATATGGAGGTTGACCCTCGAACTCCAGTAAAAGGACTGTCGGTTGCTGAGCAGCAAGTCGTTGAAATTCTTAAAGCAATTTCCTATAATCCAAAAGTTCTCATACTGGATGAGCCAACTTCTTCGTTAACCCAGATAGAAACCAAACTTCTATTTAAGAACATTAAGCTCTTAAAAGAAAAAGGAGTATCATTTGTTTATATTTCTCATCATCTTCAAGAAATATTTGAAATTGCTGATCGGGTAACTATTTTTAGGGACGGGAAATATATAGATACTCATAACATTTCTGAAGTAAATGAGGAACAGATTGTAAAGCTCATGGTAGGCCGAGAAATTCAAAATATGTATGGAGAACGGAATTCAAAAATTGGTGAGGAATATTTTCAGGTTGAAAACCTCTCTCAAGATGGAATCTTCACCAAAGTATCTTTTTCTCTGAAAAGAGGAGAAATATTAGGAATAGCTGGGTTAGTTGGAGCGGGAAGAACAGAATTAGCCAGAGCAATATTTGGATTAGAGCCATTTTCTGAGGGAAGCATAAAGCTCAATGGGAAATTTCTATCAATACATTCCCCCGGCGATGCCATCCAAGAAGGAATTGCCTACTTAACAGAGGATAGAAAACAACAAGGGCTTTTTTTAAAGATGAGTTATCGAGAAGACTTGATAGCACCTGATATGAAAAGATTTATAAAGAGAATGAATATTCTTGATGAAAATAAAATTACTTCTTTTGCTGAACAATCACAAGAGCAATTTAAAATTATTACTCCGACAGTTTTTCAAAAAGTCAGAAACCTATCGGGTGGAAATCAGCAGAAAGTATTGTTATCCATGTGGGTGGGGATTAACCCAAACGTCTTAATTGTTGATGAGCCAACCCGAGGAGTCGATGTGGGAGCCCGAAGGGAAATTTATAAAATTTTGCGTGATTTAACCTTATCAGGAATTGGTATTGTAATGATATCATCTGATTTGCCTGAGATATTAGGTGTAAGTGATCGTATCCTAGTAATGAGGGGTGGACGAATCGTTGGAGAATTTAATCAAAATGAAGCAACCGAAGAAAGAGTCATTACTTGTGCAACAGGCGTCAGAAAAATGAACACGCTAACTTGAGAAAACTCTTAAAGGAGAAATCGAATGAGTCAACGAGAGCAAACCAAAAATCATCGAAACCTATGGCGAAGCTTAACTGAAATACATGAATTCATGATTTTATTCATTATTATTGGTGCCGTAGTTCTTATGACTATATTGTCACCGATTTTCTTTACCTCGGGGAATATTCTAGCCACTCTCTTAAGTCTATCGATTGAAAGTATCATTGCTATTGGAATGACAGTTTTAATGGTTTCAGGTGGATTCGACATGTCTGTGGGTTCAACCGTTGGTTTTACCGGAGCAATGGCAGCAATGTTGATGTCCAGGGGAATACCAGTTATTTTAGCAATTATGGTAGGAATTGGCTTAGGAGTTTTAATTGGTATGGGTAATGGTTTGATAGTATCAAAAATTGGGATAAATCCATTCATTACCACATTAGGAATGCTTAATTTAGTTCGGGGTCTCTTGTTGGTGATAACCAAAGGGAAAAATATTACCGGTCTTCCTGATTCTTTTAAAATGTTAGGTCAAGGTAAGTTTTTTAATGTTCAGTATCCAATTCTAATTGCCATTATTTTGGTTATTATAGGAGATTTTTTACTGCGAAAATCCCAATTTTTTCGGCAAAATTATTATATTGGTGGTAATGAAAGAGCGGCTTTGTTATCGGGAATTAATGTTAGTAAAATGAAAGTATTTAATTATGCCCTTGCCGGTGGATTAGCAGCATTTGCTGGTATCATTATGACGGCTCGCTTAGGAGCGGCATCGGTATCGGCAGGTACTGGTTTGGAGCTCAGGGTTATTTCTGCGGTTATTATTGGTGGTGCAAGTTTACAGGGCGGAGAAGGAACGGTTGCGGGAGCTTTTTTGGGAACCCTTTTGATGGCTTTAATTCAAAATTCTCTTACCCTTTTAGGGGTTGATGTTTATTGGAATACTTTTGTTATTGGGACAACTCTTTTAGTTGCAGTAATGATTGATACGTTAAGCAAAAAGAGAAAGGGTCTTTTATAAAAAATTTATGGAAAAATAGCAAACTTTAAGGAGAGTACAAATGAATACTTCAGAAAGATATCGGGAGAGAAATATTCAATCGGAAAATCGTATCAGAGAAGCATTTCAATTTAAAAACCAAGAAGCACCTTATATCATTTACGATGTAAATTATTGGTTGTTCGGTGCTTTATCGGAGGAAATTCCCGATGGATATTGTAGCGAAGATCCTTCAATCATGACCAATTACCAAGCTCAAAAAATTGAAACCCATATGCGAGAGTACCATGATGTTTATATTCCTTTTTTAATGCCCTGGTTTGGAACAGGAGTTCTTGCCTCGGGTTTTGGGATTGATGTAAAATTCCTGGACAAAATGGATCCGGCTGTTGATTTGCCGACCATTCGAGATGTTCAGCAAATACGAGATTTAAAAAAGCCGAATCCTTTGAAAGATGGGCTCATGCCTCGGGTTCTCAACACCATTCGATATATGCGAGAAAACACTGATTTTCCCGTGGGGGTTACCGATTGCCAGGGGCCATTGACGACCGCTTTGCAGATTGTCGGATACGATAAAATGATTTACTGGATGCATGATCATCCCGAGATGATCCATGATTTAATGCAGCTGGTTACCGATTCTTTGATTGAATGGATTGGTGTTCAAAAAGAAGTTGCCGGTCAGAGCCTGGATGATGATGCCTATGTTTTAGGTGTAAAAATCCCCGGAAGCCTTGGGGGCGTTTGGATTTCCGATGATGATTCGGTTATTTTTGGAAAAGATCTTTATCGTGAATTCGTAGTTCCTTATAATAGTCAGATTCTTGAAGCTTTTGGGGGAGGAGTTATTCATTTTTGTGGCTGTGCAAATCAACACATTGAAAATTTTCTATCGACTCGCGGATTGATAGCTATCCATAACCTCAATTTAGACCATCTCGATGAGGCTGCTCGTCTTCGGCATGCTCTTGCCGAAAAAAAACTGGTTTATATGGTTGGCGATTTTAATCTTGAGGATAATCGAATTGATCATTATTACCAACAATTGTTTCAAAAAATGGGCTCGCAAGGGCTCATAGTGATATCATATATTGCTCCGGCTCTCTCTCTCCAAGAGGGTCAATATGTAGACGCACGTCGTGACCCGGGCATTGGGAAGCGGATTGAACGATCGATTCAGAAATTTAATAATTCGAAATAAAATTTTATTATCAATTTTTAGAAAAATTGAATTATTTATTAAAAGGAGAAATAAATGCCGCAATTTGATGTAGTAGGAGTTGGGCATGTCGCTCTTGATAACTTAGGAATTGTTGAATCTTACCCCCAGCTTGATCAGCGGATTCGCCTAAAAGATTTTCTTCGTCAGGGTGGTGGAGAGGTGGCTACTGCTCTGGTAACCTTAGCTCGTTTAGGCGCAAAAGTCTCTTTCGTTGGGAAAGTGGGCGATGATGAGTCAGGAGAATTTCTCTCTAAGGAATTTTTTCAAGAAGGAGTAGATATTAGCCAGCTAGTTAAGGAAAAGGGAAAAATGAGCCTGACTGCCTTTTGTATCATTGATCAAAAGAGTGGAAAAAGAACTATTTTTTGGTATAAAAATTTAACTCCTTTAAGGCTGAATGAAATTGATCCCGATTTTCTTTGCCAAGGGAAAATCCTTCATTTAGATGCCCATGAACCGGAAACCGCTTATGAAGCTGCCCGATACTTTCGTGAACATACTGAAGGAAGAAGAATTGTCTTGGATATAGATAACTGGGATAAACAAAGAGAAAATTTAGTGGCCTTAACTGATGTTTTAATCGGTTCAGAAACTTTTGCTAGAAATTTTCATTCTTCAAATCCAAATATTGCCATAGAAAAAGTTGCTGCCTTAGGTCCAAAGGTAGTTATTTTAACCCAGGGAGAAAGAGGATGTTTGGGTAAAGCTGGAAATGAAAACTTTCAAGTTCCAGGATACCAAGTAGATGTTGTTGATACCACTGGTTGTGGTGATGTTTTTCATGGTGCCTTCGTATTTGGTCTTTTGAAAAATTGGGATATGGTTTACACTGCTCGTTTTGCCAATGCAGTTGCTGCTCTGAAGTGCACAAAATTAGGAGGACGTACGGGAATTCCCAATCTTACGCAAACTCAAGAATTTATGGAAAAAATGAAATAATATAAAAATACAGGTTAAATGCCTTAAGTAGGTTTTTTATCGAAATTTACCACCATACCTTAAGAAGTGGAGCTTTTATGATTAATGGTTTGAGAAATTCAATGGCTTTTTCACAACCATCTTCCCTTGACATCACCGGGTCTTCATGCTCAAAAGAAAGAACATAATCATACCCAACACTCAATAAGGCACTCATAACCTTTTTCCACTTCACGTCACCCCAACCGGGCACCCGAAAGCGAAAACCACGATCCGGTCTCATCCAGGAACCGGTGGGGATAACTCCTGAGCGCCGGACTTCGTCTTCCTGTATCTCTGAATCTTTGGCGTGAGCATGAAAAATCCTTTCTTTGAAGATTTTAATAAAAACTACTGGATCAATAAGTTGCCATATTAGATGGCTCGGATCAAAGTTAAAACCAAAGTTATCTCGGCTTTCTAAAGCTTGAATTGCTCGTTGAGCGGTTTCAATATTATAGGCAATCTCATTGGGATGAACTTCAAGAGCAAATTTCACCCCATATTTTTTAAAGGTATCTAAAATATCTCCCCAACGGTCAGCGAATACTTCCCATCCTTTTTCATATAACTCTTCATTCTTAGGGGGGAAGATATACCATTTGTCCCAGACATGGGAACCGACAAACCCACAAATTACAGGAACCTCTAATTCAGAAGCAGCCTGTGCGGCTTTTTTCATCATTGAAATCGCATATTTTATTTTTTCGTTCGTATCAGGTAACGGGGCAAATTCGTCGGTTGATTCGTCATGCGGTCCTAAAACCAATTGACCTGGCATTCCACAATTTAAGGCAGAAATATCAAGATTATATTTATTGAGCATTTTCTTAACTGAGCGGTCTCCCTTTAACACTTTTTCAACATTTAGATGAGTATTTCCTTCCCAGGCAGGTAGTTCAACCATTTGATATCCTAAAGAAGAAACATATTGGGCTACCTCTTCAAGAGGTTTTTCTTGAAATAAATTGGTAAAAATACCAATTCTCATTAAAATTCATCTCCTTTAATCATCTGTATCTTTATTTTCACCATCTTTTTCTTCGTCCGGTATAGGCAATTACTAATATTAAGAGGAGTAAGCCCAAAGTAATCTGTCGGACAGCTTCGGTGGTTCGGAGGGCAACCAGGATACTATTGAGGGTAGTGAGAATGATACAGCCAGTCACCGCGCCAATATAATTTCCGCTTCCTCCAGCAAGGGATATTCCCCCGATGGCCAGAGAAGCTATTGAGGGCATGGTGTAAGTTGCTCCAAGATTGAGGTAAGGAGTTCCTGTGTAACTTAGTAGGAAAAGACCGGCTAAAGCAGCAATAGCACCACAAATTCCATAAACAAATACACGGAAACGTCTAACCCTAACTCCACTCAGCTCCGCAGTCAAGCTATTGGATCCAACTCCATAAAGAAGGGTTCCCCATTTGGTTTTTTTAAGAACGAACGAAGCAATGATTATTAATAAAATCCACAATAATATCAAAAAAGGTATATTAAATATTTTTCCACTCCCAATGGTTTCCAAAAAAGGCGGAGCATTCCCGGTTGGAAATCCTTTAGTTATGATTAGTGATGTACCTTCTACAACGCTGGCCATGGCCAAGGTCATAATAATAGGAGGAATTTCAATGTATGAGATAGCTAACCCGCTAATCAATCCAAATGCTAAACCAACTGCAGGGGTAAAAAGGAGAGCTTTAGGAATATTCATATTTTGTCCATTAAGGAAAAATGCGGACAAAACAACACCAATAGAGAGGATTGATCCAACCGATAAATCGATTCCTTCATTACCCGATAAGACAACCAAGGTTTGTCCTAAAGCGACAATACCCAAAAAAACTGAAAGCCGAAGAACTGACATCACATGAGAAAAACTAATGAAACCGGGAAGAATAATTTCTCCAAAAACAAACAAAAGAATGATTGCATAAAAAGATATGGCCAATTTAGAAAATAAAAATTCTTTTGGTTTTATTTTGTCTGATATCAATATTGGAGAATTGTTGTTGTTCATTGTTTACCTGCCCTCACTTTAAAGTGATCGGGTTTTCAGATATTTTGGAATAGCTCCTACCGCAAGGGAGAAAATTATGATAATTCCTTTCATAAATTCCTGGTAAAAAGAGGTTATGTTGGCAAAATAAAGAACATTAATGAGAAGTCCAAGAATTAATCCTCCCATAATCGGTCCGATAATGCTCCCCTTTCCACCGGAGAACGAAAGCCCTCCAATAATGGAAGCAGCAACCGAGTTAAGACTAAAACTTAATCCACTACGAGCATCACCGGTAGCAGTTTGAGCTACTACACAAATAGCCGCTAGAGCAATAAAAATCCCGCTCAGCAAAAAAACCTTGATTTTAGTGAGAAATACGTTCACACCATTGGCATAGGCAGCTTCTTCGTTCCCTCCTACAGCATAAATATGTTTAAAAAACCTGGTTTTACTCATGAAAAAGAGAAAGAAAAAAGCTCCGATGAGAAAAAGAAGCACGACTGGAAAGCTTGGAAAGAGATCGCTTCGATACATTTTGCTAAAATGACTTGGTATATATCCCCCTGGCGTTGGCATAAAAAAAAGAGCAATCCCAAACCATAGCACTGAAGTAGCATAGGTGGTTAAAAGAGGAGGAGGGCCGAAATAACTGATAATAAAACCATTGATAAAGCTCATTAAAAGCGCCAATCCTGTTCCGATAAACACAACTAAAACCATACTCAATAATGAATCGCCCATAAGAGAAGCCATGAGTACCGTTATCAAAGAGATGGTAGCACCTAGTGAAAGATCCACACAGCCTACTAAAATGACTAATCCTTGAGCAATACTGGTTAAAATAAGAGGTGTAAAGGTAAGTAAATTTGATTTAAAAGCTCGGTAGGTAAAGAAGTTGTGTTGAAGAAAAGCATTAAGGATAATAATAGCAATTAAAATGAGAAAACTTGGGAAAGAAGGGTTTTGATATATACTTTTCCAATTTAATCGATTTTTCATTTTTACCAACTATTCTCCAATAAATTTCTTTTTTTAAGGCATTACTGTATTCGCAACGAACAGGCAATCAAATTTTCCTCGCAAATTCCTTCACCACATATTTCTTCAACAATTTGCCCTTCAAAAACGATTAAAACTCGATCGCAATTCGCAATCAGTTCTTCATTATCACTGGCATAAAGTAAGACTGAAACCCCTTGACTGGATAAATCCGCAATTATTTTATAAAGATTTCTTCTGGTTTCAACATCTACCCCCTTGGTCGGGTCATTAAGTAATAATATTTTTGGAGAAAGGGATAACCATTTGCCAATGACAACTTTTTGTTGGTTGCCACCACTGAGATGAGAGACTAATTTTCTTGGATCCGGAGGGATTAATGATATGGTTTTGATCGTTGCATTAACTGCTTGACGCATCTCTTTTAAAGACAGAAGAAACCTCTGCTGTTTCAGTGCGACCTGAGGGTAAATAAGATTGGTGAAAACATTATGATTGAGAAAGAGTCCTTCCTTTTGACGATCGCCTGGCACTAAAAAAATTCCACGCTCGATTGCTTGTCCAGAGTTTTTTATAAATACTTCTTGATTATTAATTTTAACTTTCCCAGAGGTTTTTCTCAGATAACCGGATAGGATGAGGAGGATTTCTTCTTGACCTTGGCCATTCAAACCTCCCAACCCGACGATTTCTCCCTCTCGAATTTTAAAAGAAACATTATAAAGTTTTTCTTTTTTTGAAAGATTATCAACTTCTAAAACAATTTGATGGGTATCAAAGCTTTGATAAGGTCGTTTTTCGTGAATGCTTTTATCGTCCTCATTTTCTTTTTTCCCGGTAATAAGGGGAATAATCAGCCTTTCGTCTCTTGGCTGTTGACGAAAGTCAACTTCACCCACGGTTTTCCCATTGCGGAAAGCAACTAACCGATCGCAGATTCTGGTTATTTCCCAAATCCGGTGGGAGATAAAGATTACTGATACCCGGTTGTTTTTTAATTGATTCAGTTTTTCAAATAGTATTTCAACTTGTTTGAATCCCAAAGAAGCAGTCGGCTCATCAAGAATTAAAATTTTTGGACTACGAGATAGAGCTTTAACGATTTCTAAGAGTTGTTTATCTGAAGGTGCTAATTGAGATACTCTGTCATAAAGAGAAATATTTACCTTAAGTTCTTGAAGAGCTTCTTCTGCTCTATTTAGAGCTTCTTCTTTTTTGAGAATCCCTAAGGGCGTTGCCGACTCTCGTCCCAAATTGATATTTTCCCAAACCGTCATTTCCGGTATCAGGCTGAGATTCTGATGGACCATCGAGATCTCAAGTTTTTCGGCTTCATGGTGAGATTTTAAATGAATTTGAGATCCATAAAGGTAGAGCCGACCGGAATCAGGACGGATAAGACCACTGATTATTCGAGCAAAGGTAGTTTTGCCGGAACCATTCGCTCCGACTAAACCACAAATTTCTCCTTGGTTGAGGGTAAAATTAGCGTCAGAAAGAGCCACTACCCCGTCAAAACTTTTTTTTATGTTTCTTGCTTCAAGAATGAATGACATTCATTAGACCCAGAGTTTCAGTCCAGGGCTGTTTTTAAACAGCCCTGGACTGAAACTTTTATAGATTGTTACTCAAAGAGAGCGTCAAGTTCTTCTTGGCTATACCAGGAATTCACGTAATAGGAATCCGCCCAGTCCTTATATTGTTCATAAATCTCATCGATATTATTATTATCGACAATCAGATTGGGTTTAACATAAATAATGTGACCGTTGACTAAGACATCGTCTTTCAGCTTTTTCCCCTGTAAAAGTCGCAAACCTATGCCAAGTGCATTATTAACATAACCTGGTGGATTAACGATTCCAACCGTATCAAAACCAACAGCGTCTTTCATTTCTTTCCACTTTTTAATAAAAGCTATTTGGGTTTCACCAGTGACCACCGGAATTTCTCTCCCGGCGGCTTCGAAAGCTCGGATAATTCCCAAAGTCATTCCATCTTGGGTAAGAACACCGTCTATTTGGGGGAAGGATGCCAGGAGATCGCTCATAACTTGTTGTGCAGCTGCCTGGTCCCAGTTACCATTAGCTTTCGCTAAAAGTTTAATATCCGGATATTTGGCCAGTATTTTATCGGCAGATACGTCTCTTTCGATGTTCCCAGGTTGATCGGCAATTCCACTTATATATACAATATTTCCTTTTCCATCTAACTTTTCACAAAACCATTCAGTAAGAGGAGCCATCCACCAATCTTGATTCATAAAAACATCCAGGACTTTTTCGTTATCAATTGGCATGTCATAAACAATAACTGTAATTCCTGCTTCTTGGGCTTCTTCCATAACTGGGTTTAGTGCGGTTGAAGAATTGGGATTAACGAGCAGAAGATCAACATCAGAGGCAATAAGATTACGAATTTGGGCAATCTGGGTATTAACATCAGGACCGGCGTTTTGAATAATAAGCTTATCAACCAATCCTTGTTCTTTGTAAAACTCGAATTCCTGTTGAATACTTTCAATCATCTGTACCCGCCAGCTATGGGTAAACGGTCCATTGCTTAACCCGACCGTGTACGGGGGCTCACCATGCTTGGCAAATACTCCGAGAGTAAAAGAGAGAACAAAAATCAGAGTAATGAATAACAATACTATTCTATTTTTTTTCATGTTTATCCCTCCCAAAAATTCCCTTACAATTTTCCAAAAGTTTAATATTTAGGGAACTTGGTTTTTTGTATAATATCACCTCCTTAAATTTCTCGAATAATTTGCTTTGATTAGGTATTCAATTGTTATAAATGAACCCATTTTTTCTTTTTTTTATACATGTATTAAAGGATAGAAGATTTATAAAACTAAGAAGTCTTATATAAATTATTACTGTGAATTGAAAAAGGATTACTTCATTTTATTTTTAAATACTTTATAGTATAGAAAGAATCGAAAGTCAATTAATACCACTATTATACCAAAACCGATTCCAACTTCATCTCTTTTAAACCATAGGGATATGAATAATAAAATGGAATATGAGAGATTACCACGATGCTATGCTCCTCGCCAAGATGCCTTTAAATACTAATTTCTCCCTGTTCCTACAAAGAAGGTCAGGATGAGAGTGAATTCTACTTTTTTCAATATAGAGGATGGTTCTTCGCTACGGGGGCATGCATTTTGATACAATTAAAAAAAGAAAATTTTAGGAGGGGTAAAATGGGCATATTTTTAAAAATATTTGGGATTATAATTTTGGTTTTTGGAATTATTGTTATAGTTTTTACGTTATTTGGAATGAGTAGATTTTTGAGTTTTCTAAATTCACCCTATGTATCCAACGAATCGAATGCAATGATGCCCGGGATGAGTTCAGCAATAATTGGAAATATTGGTGGAGTGATTGGTGGTTTAGTAATCATTATTGGAGGTGTAGCTGTTTATTGTTTGGGTGCCATTTATAACAGCGTAATGGATATTAAAGCTCGTTTATGATAGATGTCGTTCACAGGTTTTATAAAAAATAGGGGTGGTAAAAGATGGCAAAAAGAATCGTAATTATTGGTGGAGTTGCTGCTGGTCCAAAAATAGCCGCAAAACTAAGAAGGTTAGATCATGAGGCAGAAATAACTATTATTGAAAAAGGTAAATTTTTATCCTATGCCGGTTGCGGCTTACCTTATTATATTTGTGAAGACATAAAAGAACAGCGAGAATTAATGGAAACTCCAGTAGGAGTATTGCGTGATCCTGAATTTTTTGAGAAAACCAAAAATGTCAAAGTGTACAATCGAACCGAAGCTATAAAAGTAGATCGGTTAAAAAAAGAAGTCGAAATAAAAAACCTCGATACCAATCAGATAAAAACCTTGCCTTACGACTATCTAGTCTTTGCTACTGGTGCAAAAGTAATGATACCACCAATAAAAGCAATAGATGTCGATCAACCTGGTATGGAATTGGGATGCATGGATTTGTCCCATGTTTATACTCTTCATGGAATTGAAGACGCCGAAGCGATTCGATGGACCATAAAAGAAAAAATGGCAAAAAAAGCGGTGATCATTGGTGGCGGCTTGATCGGAATGGAAATGACTGAGAGTTTGGTGAAAAGTGGTCTATTGGTTACTGTCATAGAAATGTTACCGGAAATTCTTCCCATTATTGATGATGATCTTGGAATTTTAGTACGACGTTATTGTCAGGAAAAAGGGGTTAATGTGAGAGTTGAAGAGAAAATACTCCGACTGGAGGGAGAAAGTGGGATCGTTAAAAAAGTTGTTACCGACAAAGGTGTATATGATACTGATGCGGTTATTATTGCAACTGGATTTCGTCCCAATTCCGATTTAGCGAAAAAATCAGGCATAGAAATTGGAGAAACCGGTGGGATAAAAGTTGATTTATTTATGAAGACCAGTGATTCATTTATTTATGCTGCAGGAGATTGTGTTGAAATAGAAAATTTAGTTTGTATGAAGAATGCTTATATGCCTATGGGTTCTCTTGCTAATAAACAAGGAAGGGCAGTGGCTATTAATATCGCTGGAGGACAGGAAGTATTTCGAGGTGGATTAAATTCAGTTGTTTTTAAGCTATTCGATTACACGGTATCACGAACTGGTTTAGGGATGAAACAAGCTAAGGATTTGGGTTTTGATGCTGAGTATACCTTGGTACCCGCTCCGGATAAGGCTCATTATTATCCCGGTGCCAAGCGTGTGATTACCAAAATTATTGTTGATAAGCGCAACGGGAAACTATTGGGAGGCCAGTTTGTTGGAACAGGAGAAATTATGAAGAGTGTAAATACTGTTGCAACGGCTCTCTACTATGGAGGAACCATTGAAGACCTATCGATGCTTGATATACCATATGCCCCTCCTTATGCCTCGGCTATTGATAATAATGTTTGTGTTGCAGCAAATGTTATACGGAACAAATTGAATAGATCCATGATAGGAATATCGGCTTTAGAAGTGGAAAAGAAAAGGAAAAGGAATGAAGATTTTATCCTTTTAGATGTAAGGACACCTAAAGAATATCAGCAGGTTAGAATCCCAGGGAGCACTCTGATGCCTTTGGGCGTTATTAAGCAAAAATTAGACGAATTACCACGAGATAAAGAGATAGTTACCTTTTGCTCAGCGAGCTTAAGGGGTTATGAGGCTTCAATAATATTGAAATCCAATGGATTTGAGGGTGTAAAGGTGATGGATGGTGGTTTGGCTTGTTGGCCGTATGAGTTAGAAAAATAACCCATGGTATCTTAGTAAATCTACCCTCCATCCTGAAAGATGGGGGGGTAGATTTTTATTTTTTTTCTTGATAAAAAATCATAGGAAGAAGAACGAAATGAAGCTCAATAAATTTTACTGGATTATAAAAACTGGAAGGATTAAAAGAGAAAATGATTATTTTCAGGTTCTCTCGATAAAACATGTGGATTAAACTGGTTATTATTGCTTTAATATTAACCATTGCCTTTTTTATTGTTTTTAATTTAGTTCGGTCTCAACCTCCTCAGGAAGAGGCAGAGACTTCAGAAAAGATTGAAGAGAACGTTGAAGTACCTGAAGATCCCCCGGTTATTATAACTGATGGTGTTTTAAGAGGTTGGGAAAAAGGGCTTCTTTCTTGGACTCTTGAAGCGGATGAAATGAGGTTGAATAAACAGTCATCACGTGCAACTTGTCCGAATGGGGTAGAATTGGTAGTTTTTGACGAAAAAGGGGAAATCAAGTCCACCTTAAAAGGCAATAAGGGTTTTATTAATCTCGATAATAAAGACTTCCAGCTAGTTGATACTGTTGAAGTGCTTTCGACAAATGGGAATCGGATTGAGTCGCTCGGTATTATCTATCGTGATAATAATAAGACCATTGAGGGATTTGCTCTATCGAAAATTTTCTTTGATGAAAACTACATAGAATGCCAAAAATTCATTAGTGATCTTGATTTCGAAAATCCAGTTTTTGAGATAGTTCAAAAGGGAAAATTTGTTATTGGAGAAAAAACTGTCAGTCAATAATTTTCCTTTATTTTTTTTAAATTAAAAAGTCTTCAGCATAATAATAGTTATCCGCATATTTTTCCACCTTGATTTGTTCTTTGTTAATTAGGTTTCTTAGCTTATCTACGATTTCCCAAGAATGGAGAATAAATTGGGAATCAGGAAAGAGGGTTTTGTCTCCTCGATAACAATCAATAAGTATATTTTCATAAGCTTCAGGGCTATTAATTCCGAAAGTCCCTAATGAATTAAAATTAAGACGGACCGGGGAGGACAACAAACTTTTACCGGGTATTTTGACTTGAATAACCAGATCAATTTTTTCTTCAGGTTGAATTTCAATGATCATTCGATTTTCATTGGAGGTGGTTGAATGAAAAATAATCTCGATATAGGAGATTTTTTTAGCCAACCTTTTCCCGGTAATAATCCAAAAAGGAACACCCGACCAACGTTGACTGGAAATGTAGAGAGGAAGTCGGATTAAAGTTTCGGTTTTGCTTAAAGGATTGGAGATATCTTGAATGTAGCTTTGATATTGTCCAAGGTAAATCTTTTTGGTATCTGGAAGTTTTAAATTTTGAATAACTTCTCTTTTTTTCTGTTGCATTGAACCGATAAAGGAAGAACACTCAATTTTATCTTCTTGGCAAAGAGGTGGGATGTCCATGGCAATCAATGAAAGGAGTTGCAATATGTGATTTTGGAAAATATCACGAATTGTTCCGGTTTCTTCATAAAATTGACCCCGCGAACCAACTCCTTCCTTTTCGCTAACAACAATACGAATTTCTTTTACATAACGTGCTGATAATAAGTTTTCAATAAACCAATTCTCGGCTTTTAAAACAATAATATTTTGAACAGTATCTTTTCCCAAGTAATGGTCTACATAATAAATATTTCTCTCCGGTGCTAACTTATTAAAAAGTTGGTTTAAATGAATAAAGCTATCTTTATTAAAACCAAAGGGTTTTTCGATAATAATTTTTTTGGGTATATTTGAAGGTATTTGTTGGTTAATTTTTTCGATCAACCGAAGAACACGGGTATAAATCGAGGGAAGTGTAGACAGATAGAAGAGAATTTCTTGATAGTTTTTGAGATGATATTCATTTAAAAAGGATAAGAAGGATTGAGGGTCATAGATATCTCCTTGATAATAGTCAGTTTTAAGAAAAAGACCATCCAAAACAGAGGAATCGAAATTGGGAATTTTATTTGAAAGAGATTGATGAAGGGAAGATTTATAGGATTGATCATCTCTAAAGCGCCGACCAATTGCCAATATTCGAAAGTTATCTATTTTCCTACGACGGATAAGGTGGTAAAAAGCCGGGAAAATTTTTTCGGTAAATAGATTCCCAGTCGCACCAAAGAAAATGAACAACTTTTCACTTTTCATTTGAGATTGTCCTAAGAAGAGCACGGATGGGCGAACCATCAGCGGATTTAATATTTAAAGGATACCCGGAAAACCAATAAAAACCGGAAATCACATGAGACAATACCAATCCTTCATAGATAAGAATATCTTTTTCTAATAAGAGACGATGAGTAGGGTGGTGAGGCTGATCTCGTTCAATGCCGAGAGAATCGATACCAACACCTTTTAAAATTTTTTTGGAAAGAAAACGTGCGCCTGATTCACCGAGGAAAACAAATTTTTTTGGATGAAGCTTTTGAGCTGAATTGTCCGTCTTAAATAATAGGAAGTCAATAGTTGCTATTTTGGCTTCATGGGGGAGAAGGTTTTCGGCTTCAATTTTTTCCAAATTTAAAAGTTCTAAAACCAGAGCCTTCCCTTCGAAATGATGTAAAGGATAAAGATCGATTGTTTTTCCTTGAGAAAGCATATGAAAGGGCGCATCAACATGAGTACCGGTATGATATAAAATAGAAAGGCGTGATTCATTAGATCCTCGATCGATGGTATTGGTAACTTCTATTGCTGGCTTTCTCTCTATTATCCCTTTATAGGTGGGCATTTCTGGTGATATCACCATCGAAATATCGATAATGTCCACGGAAGAATTCCTCCTTTTAACCAATTAATCTTATTTTTTCTAAATACTTCAACTCAATCTTAATCCGCATAAATCATTTTTATCGTCATGCCACCATCTACAATTAGATTGGCTCCAGTAATAAAACTGGCTTCTGAGGAAGAAAGGAATAAACAGGCATGAGCAATATCTTCGGGAACACCTACTCGTCCAGCTGGATGTTGTTGATGGTCAATAGTAGTTAAAATTGGTTTTTCTCTCTGACTTTCTTTTTTCCAATCCCTGGTTTCAATCCATCCGGGACTTATGGAATTTACCCGAACTTTTTTAGGAGCAAGTGAGATTGCTAAGGAATGGGTGAGGGAAATCACTCCTCCTTTTGAAGCAGAGTAGGCTTCAGTGTTTGACTCAGACATAAAAGCTCGAGTTGATGCCATGTTAATAATAACTGAACCGGGTAATATATAAGGAAGGCAGAAATGGACCATTAAATATATACTTTTTAAATTAACGTTTAATACCCGATCCCATTCTTCGGGTTTAAGCTCCTCGATAGGTTTATTATCCAAAATCCCGGCATTATTAATTAATATGTCAATAGATTGGCGCTCTTGCCTCAAAAGACCTAAAGTGTTTTTTATATTTTCGGGATTGGATACATCGCATTGAAAGGGTAAAAAAAACTGGAAACTTCGCCATTCATTTTTACATTCCATCAGGGCTCCTTGATCTATGTCCCAAGACGAAACCCAAGCTCCTTTGGTAAGAAACATTTTAGAGATTGCCTTTCCAATCCCCTGTGCTCCACCGGTAACTACCACCGTTTTATTTTTAAAATTCATTGGAATTTCCTCTTTTTATGAAAATTGTTTTAATACTTAAACCAGGTTAAGGTAAATAACTTCCGATTGGAAGTTGATACAAACGATGAACCATAGAAAGAACTGACTCGCTTAAATGAGTATTCCCGAGATTTATTGGATCCATAACGCATCCATCATTGGTATGTCCTCCAAAACCAACTACATGACCAAATTCATGAAGCAGAGTAGCATAGGTAGGACATAAATTTATGTCAGGTAAAATGAAAATTGTTGCTCCGTATATCATTGAATCATTCCCAATATAAACTTCAGCATATCCACAATTTTGGAATAAATTAAGACTATAATCAACGGTTATGATAATTGGGCTTAAGGGATTGAGACTGAGGTAAAAAGAGGTTGGCCCTCCAATCACCTCATTCCATATGTTAAGAATCTCTTGAATATAAGGATATCCAGACATGTCAAAAACTTCAACAATGCCATTAGGCCAACGGGTAACATAATTTTCATCCCAACCATATTTTTTAACCAAAGCATCAGCATCGGTGTCAATTGGTGGAAGGTTTGGTAAAAAGTAGGCTGGAAGATTTTCAAACTGGAATAAGCTTGGTATGCAGGAGGAAATAATGAAAGAAAGAAAAACGAGAGTGAGCCAAGGAAGATATTTTAATAATCGGTTCTTCATATTATTCCATCCCCAAAACCGTTCACTTTAACGGCTGTTGTTATTTTAATTCCAATTAATAGTTACATTCCATCGAGACCTAGAGAAATAAAGCTAAGAATTAGAACAGAATGAGTGGTCTTAGACCTCGAATACTTGTTATTCCATCAGCCAAAAAAATGATTTTTTGATTTTATTTTCAGCGTATTCAGCTTATTACAATATTTTTAATTGAATATTTATGCTCATATTATATCGAAAACAACTTCTTATGAAACCACTTTTATACCACAAGGATATACAATCATATCGTATTAATCGCATTTAGTCTCACAGCCACTTACACTTTTGATTACTCTTGATTAGTATTGCATAACCTATTTTCAAGGAGGAGAATTTATTTATGAATATGAAGCTCATTGGGATTATAGTTTTTTTGGTCTTTTATCTTTTCATTTTGCAAGAAGCTTGGGCTAAAAAGGATTCATCAAAGGAAACAGCTCTTTTTGAAATAAATGCGGAAACTCAGAAAATTATTTCATTGAAAAAAGATGTAGTTTCTTCTCTTGCTTTAAATTTTATCTCAGTTACAACCGACCAGCCCATCTATTGGACTAATGAAGAGGTTCATTTAAAGCTGATATGCCCTATTCGACCACATTCATCTTTTAATCTCCTACTTCAAAAAAAGGATTCAACCCCACAGGAAATTGGACCCGTGACTCTTAATGAAGCTGGGATATTAGTTGAAACCATTCTGAGTGGAAAGGAAAAAAAGCTTGAAGCCGGTGAATATCGTATTGAAGTTCATTCAGAAGATGGTTCTTTAAGTGGATATGCATCATTTTCAGTGGTTGAAGGTGCTTTGGGAGCAGTATCCTTTGCTCATGATTTTAAAGAAGTGACCAGTGCGGAAGAATTAGGTAGCACCTTGGGGGCTTGGTTTTTAGGAAATGCTGCCGGAGCCGGATTGCGCTGGGGTAATGGTTTGAATGTCAAGAATGAAATACGAATTTTCAATCAACCCTTTGAGGGTGAAGCGGTTATAAAAAGCAGGTGTTATCTTCCCGGTTGTGATGGCATTGAAGCAGGACCACCGGTATATATTGATATAAAAAAGGGTCAGCTTGAAACAGTCCTTGATGTTGGTGGGCATTCTGGTCCTTTTGAAATTGAGGTTATTACTGAAAAGGGGACTATCCGATATTTATTTAGCCGTTCGGGTCATATTGAACGGCAGGCCATACCAGTTTCTTCAAGATTAACAAATAGTTTTAGTGTTTCATTAGCTCCTTATCAGGAATCGACACCTCTATTGGGGAGAGGACTTTATGTAATAGAAGGGGAACACCAGGATCAGGATCCTGTTGAATTGCCATCGGTTATTACCAACCAAAACCAAAAATTAGAATTACAAATCAAACAAAAAATTATCAATTCCCGTTTATTTCTTCTTTTTCCTGATAAAAAAGGAAATTTTCAAGTTGAAGAGGTAAAAATTAATGAAACACTGGATAAGGGCCAAAAAATTCTATTAGATGTTCAATCTCCAATGACTTTTATAGCCATAGGTGGTTTTATTGAGAACCAAGCTGAAATTTTTGAAGGGTGGGCGATGATATTTACTGAAACGACTTTCGATATTGGAATAAAGATTCCCAACGAAGGTCATCCCCTGCAAAAAAGCATTATCGAAATTAGTATTTTTGATCGCTTTAATCATCATCCCCTTTTGGCTTATGGTATTTTAGAGGTTTTCGATAATCGTGTTGCTTCCAAAAGTCCACGGGAGCCTTTAATTTCTGCTTTAGGCGATTCATTCCGAAATCTTTCTAATTATCTGGTTTCTTGGAGAGATTGGACCGGAATCATTCGAGAAGAGAGGCCCGCAAAAGGATTGCTAAATCAAATTGCTACTTTATTTATGAGTAAAGATGCTGCAGCTCCATCATCAACTGCTGATGACTATAAAATGGAAACTCCTTTATCAGCACTTTCAGCTAGCGAAGAAATAAATATAACGACTGAATCTGTACCTCAAGAGACAATTCGGGAAGGAGAAAAGAAGGTTGTTTATTGCGGGATATTTCAAACCGATCAAAGAGGAAAAGCAAAAATTCTGGTCGAATTACCACCACAAATAGGTCGTTGTACCGCTAGAGTAGTAGTCATTGATCAATTTGATTATCAAGAAAAAACTCAAATGATTGACGTACAAAAAAAGAACTATATTGAGGTGGATTTCCCTAATATTATAATACCAGGTGCAATGCTGAATCCCCAAATTCAGGTGGTTAATACTGAGCTAAATAGCTTAATTTTGAAAATTTCAGGAGCAGGACTAGCCAAACCAGTTACCTTTACCATTGAGCCAGGAACCACAAATCCATCCTTTCAAATGACCGGGGAAAATTATGGTTCGCTTCTCTTCGAACTTCTTGGCACCCAGGGAAAAATTTTTGATCAACGAGTTGTTGAAATTCATAATGTAGAGTCTTTCCCCACGACATTTACCGATATTTTCGTCTCAGAAGGGAATCCAGTTCTTATTGAACCACATCGGAGGATAGCTGCCTTCTCCAATCCGGCTCAGCTTCTGCGAGGAATGGTTACTACGATAGAAACCAATATTTATTCCTGGTTTGGTCATGCTGAAGCAGTTAGCGCCTCATGTGCATTAAGGGCATTGCTTTTAACTGCTATAGAGAAAAATTTGATTGACGACGAAGGAATGGCAAAAACTCTCATTTCTGAAGTAATAAAGGGGGTTAATGACCTTGATAGTGTTTTTATGGATACCTCTTCAAATTTAATAGCACCATATCCTGGTTTAAAAGGAGAACCACTTTGGAGTATTTGGGTAATGAAAAATTTATCCATTATGATTTCTGCCTTGAAAAATTCTTCAAAATTGATGGAAGAACTTGAACCAACCCTTGATAAAGCCCAAAACCTTGTAAACATAATCATCGCGGAGTTGAAGAAAAGACATTATCCAATCAAAGAAGAAGGTTATTTTGATCCTGAAGAAAATCAAAACGACTTGATTCCAATTGAAATTGATGGGAAGGTAGTTTATAAAACCATCACCGATAAGGCTGTCGTTCATTGGTTTGTGGAAAAAATTTGGCCAGTATATTTCGATGCTCCAGTAAAGAATATGCGGGATATAAATTTAAAATTCATAACTGCTTACGATACCTACCGATTTCTCCGAGCTTTTGAGCGAAGCGGAGTTTATTATTATCTCTTGTTAAATGCCAAAGCTTTGTTTTTACAGAATGATCCACGCTTTTATGAAGTATTCAAGACAATTGCCAAAGGAATGATTCTCACCCAAGATCCGGGAATGATACAAGGACCTGCCCTTTTAGGAGGAGTCTATTCCTCGCCAAATACCATGGTTAAATTCTTAGAGTTACTCCTTTTGATGATGGAAAAAAATGATATTTTGGCCAATCCAGTTCTTCATTTGGAAATGGATGGCAAAACTCAAACAACCTCTTTGGGAGATAAACCCTTTGTATTGGAACCAATAGAGGTTCCCGTTAAATTAACATCGCCAAATTATGTAATTTATCAGGCAGATCGCAATGAATCTATTAGCCTCTTTCATTATCTCACTGATGAAAAGCCGTTTTTCTCGGTAACAACTAGTAGGAATTATTTCTCAGTGGGTGAGGAAGGTACAATTCGAATTGAACTTGATTATGATAAAGACCCTTCTGAATATTATGCGTTGGTTGTGGCTCCCTCAGTACTTTCGATACGTCAAACAACCGATCTCCTTTCGGATTATAAAGGGCAAATTATTTATGGTCAGAAGACATTAGGTGGAGTAAAAATGCAAATGATAACAGCACCATTTCGTGGTGCACGAGAAATGGTGCTAGAAGTTGAGGGAACCTACCAAGGAAAAAGCGAGGGGTTGGTTTTAGTTCGCCATATTTCTAATCCAAATATTATTCAGGCAGTAAAGATACCAGCTATCTCTGTTCAATAGTTATAGTTAGGAAAACCTTTAGTTATATGGTTCTTCTAAGTGCTTAAACCAATCTATTCTGAAAAGACCATAAAATGAATTCTTTAATCTGTCATCCTGAGCCCTGGTTTTTCGAGGGTGTGAGGATGTCATATTTTTTCTTTTTTTAATTCAAAATTATTTTCAAAATGAGATCTTCAGGTCTTTGGGAAAAGAAACACTGGATTGTCGTTTTTATCAACACTTGCTGCTTCTTTTATTCGGTTCACATTTCACTTATTACTACTCATTGATTCGAATAAATGAGATTGCCACGTCGTCCAACCAAAAAACGGTTGACCTCCTCGCAATGACGGATTTAGATAGCTTTTTCATCCTTATCTGTTTCTGAAATACGGCATGAGAACCCATACTGTGAGGATACTGAGAAATCAGTCATTCAGCATCGAATTTATATCCTGCCCCGCGAACAGTTACTATTCTTTCGCCGTGTTGGCCTAATTTTTTTCTAATATTGGCAATATACACATCAACAGATCTATCAGTAATGAATTCGTCAGTTCCCCAGGCATAATTTAAAATCTGGTCCCGGGAGACAATTTTACCTTTATTTTTTGTTAAAAATTCTAAGATTCGATATTCTTTCCAAGAAAGGGGAATACAATCTTCGCCAATTGTGAGAGTAAGGCTATCGGCATTAAGGACAAGAGATCCTATTTTATAAAAAGAATGATCAGTTATGGGTTCAGACAAGCTCCTTCGTAAAACTGATTTTATTCGAGCTAATAATTCACGGGGATGAAAGGGTTTAACTATATAATCATCTGCTCCGGTTTCTAATCCGAGAACGACATCAATTGGATCGTCTTTTGCAGTTAAAATTATAATTGGGACTTTTTTGAGCTCAGGGTCTCTTTTCAGGTAACGACAGAGTTCCATTCCATCAATTCCTGGAAGCATTAAATCCAACAAAATAAGGTCTGGGTGTTGGGAAAAAATTTTATCAAGGAAGGCTTCGCCACTAAAAAAATGATTAACTGAATACCCTTCTTTTTCAAGATAGAGGGTTACCATTTCTGATAAATCTTTTTCATCTTCTACATAAAAAATCAATCCTTTGGTTTCTGACATCTTTTTTCAATCAACCTTTCTTGCACTTTTTACTATATCCCAATGGACCGATGAATTATTGAACATAATAAAACATATTTTTTATTCTACTCATTTAAGTTTCAATTTTAACTAAAAATATTTTTTTCATTGTCTTTTTTTAAACCTGTTCTATAATTTTCATAATAGGTGTAAGAGTTATTAATAAGGTTACGCTTTGATATTTTTCATTATTATATTATTAATTAGGATTTTCCATATTTAAAATTCAAGCTGGGGAAAACGAATGGGGAAAAAAATTAAGCAAGTTAATCGTTTGTATCGATTGCTCAGTCAAGTGAATCAAATTATTGTTAGAGTAGAAGATCGTCAACAGCTATTTGATGAAATCTGTAGGATAGCCGTAGAAGATGGGGGATTCCGCTTAGTCTGGATTGGCTTGATTAACCAGGAAGAGAAAATAATTAGACCAGTAAGTTGGTCGGGGTATGAAGAAGGTTATTTACGAAATATTTTCATATCCACCCAGAACATTCCAGAAGGAAGGGGACCAGCTGGAATCACCATAACCACCGGAAACTATGTAGTGAGTGTTGATATTGAGAACGATCCACGAATGCTTCCTTGGAGGGATGCAGCTTTGGAAAGAGGTTATCGATCCTTAGCTGATTTTCCCCTTATAACCAATGGAAAAATTATCGGGGTTATTTTATTTTATTCTTCAGAAGTGAATTATTTTGATCAAGAAGAAATTCAACTCCTTCAAGGGTTATCAAAAGATATTTCTTTTGCCTTAGAGGTAATGGAAAAAGAAAAACAAAAGCAAAATGCTTTAAATTTACTCCAGCGAGAAAAAGATTTTAATGAACAACTAATCCAAGCTTCCCCGGCTTTTTTTGTTGCTATGGATTCTAATGTCAAAATATTAATGATGAATCCTTGTATGCTTAATGCTCTTGGATATAATCTGGGAGAGGTTCTGGGTAAAGACTACCTTAGCTTCATCATACCTGAAACCGAGAGGTCTAAAGTCAAAGAAATCTTTAATACCTTGGTTTCTTCTCGAGAATCGACCCTGAATGAAAACCAAGTTCTAACAAAAGAGGGTCGGATTTTACTGGTTGAATGGCATGGTCGTTCAATTGTTGATGAGCAAGGGAATACCCTATACTTTTTTGGAGTAGGCATTGATATCACCGAGAGAAAAAAATCAGAAGAAAGGATTGTTTTTTTATCCTACCATGATTCATTGACCGGATTATATAATCGTGCATATTTAGAAGAAGAGATGCGTCGGCTTGATACTCCTCGTCAATTACCCCTTTCAGTTATTATGGGAGATATTAACGGATTAAAACTGGTTAACGATGCTTTTGGGCACAAACAAGGGGATGAGCTTTTAATCTATATTGCTAAAATATTAAAAGAAAGTTGCCGGCAAGACGATGTTGTTGCCCGTTGGGGAGGGGATGAATTTTTAATATTGTTTCCAAAAACCACAACCAAGTCAGTACTTCAGGTAATACAAAGGATTCAAAATCTTTGTAAGGCTGCTGAAAATACAACAATTCCAATTAGTTTGGCTTTAGGTTTAGCAACCAAAGAAACACCCGACATAAGCTTAGAGGTGGTTATCAATCAGGCAGAAGAAAATATGTATCGTCAGAAATTAAACGAAAGTCGAAGCATACATCACGCATTGATAACTTTTTTAGAAGAATCACTTCAAGCAACCACACAAGAAACAAAAGAACATTCAAAACGACTTCAAGAAATGGCTCAACAAATGGGTCAAGCCCTCCATCTTTCTTTTCATCAATTGATAGAATTAGACCTTCTGGCTCGATTGCATGACTTAGGTAAAATAGCCATACCGCAGAATATTTTAAATAAACCGGGTCCGCTCAGCCCTGAAGAATGGGAAAAGGTGAAGCAACATCCCGAAATTGGTTATCGAATAGCTCAATCTTCACCTGACTTGATTTCTATTGGAGAATCAATTTTAGTCCATCATGAAAGATGGGATGGGTCTGGATATCCTCGGGGAATAAAAGGAGAAGAAATACCCCTCAACGCCCGAATTATAACCATTATTGATGCTTATGATGTAATGGTCAGTGGCCGGCCCTACAAAAACCCGATGACGTCTGAGGAAGCATTAAATGAACTTCAAAAAAATGCTGGTACTCAATTTGATCCAATTTTGGTTAAATTGTTTTTAGAGATTATAAGAGAGGATCAAAAAGATCTTGATTAAGTTTTTATCAATTTTTTAAAAATTAAAATAAGAGTCATAAAGTAGATTATAAAAATTTAAATATAATCACCCGGGTATTCCTACTCATGAAAAGAGAGATAATGAGGAATACGTTGAAAAATTTAAAAATGTTAGTTCCAGATTTTGAACAAAATGAATTTCATATAGAGTGGATGAGGTTTGAAGAAGATTCAAAATCACCTGAGATAGTCTAAAAAATACCTCATATTGCTTTTGAAGACGAAGATGTTCTCAGGGGAAAGAAGTCTTAATTGAACTCAATTCTCCTTCAGAAGATGTTTTGGTTGCTTTTATAATTGAAAAGGGTGCTCCGATAGAATTTATTGAGTATAGGAAATGAATTTTTTTAAGATTTTTGTTGCCTTAGAATCATTATTTAAGCTGGATTGTATGACTTTCGGTACCAAAAAACTCCTTGTGTCGAGTTTGCAGTTAAAAATGAGTCAAGGATGGAGTGATTAAAATCAGCGAGAAAGATTTTAAAAAATTTATAGAATTAGCTAAAGAATTTGGTGCATCTGAAGCCAGGATTATTCCTTCTTCCACGGTTAAAACAGCTGGATGGGTTCGGATGAAGTGCCAGTATGGATGTGATGGATTTGGCTCAGGTCTTTGTTGCCCACCTTATACACCGACTCCTCAAGAGTTTAGGGAAACCCTGAATGACTATCAAAACGGACTACTTATTCATTGTCAACCAGGCACGAGTGTGACTGAAATCATCAGGAAATTGGAGCGAGAGATTTTTCTTTCTGGCTATTATAAAGCATTGGGGTTTGGTGCCGGTTCTTGCAACCTATGTGATCCATGTAACCTGGAAAGGTGTTTATATCCAAATGAAGCTCGACCATCAATGGAAGCCTGCGGTATTGATGTTTATGCAACGGCTCGTCAAAACGATTTTCCAATTGAGGTTTTGAAAGATTATAGTTGTAAGGGTAATTATTATGGGTTAATACTCATTGACTAAATAATAAAAAATGAACGGGTCCTTTGTCTCTTTTGAGTAATGGAACCCGCTCATTTTAATTCTAAAGAAAAATATAGTAGCGAAAAACAAAAAAATTACAAGTTCTTGTAAGAGAGATACCAATCGATGTATTCATACCCCATATCTTTCCGTTTGTACATATCGTCTTGGGTTTGTGGTGGCGGAACAATTACTTTTTCTCCAGGCTTCCAGTTAGCTGGAGTGGCAACGCCGTTCTTTTTGCTGGTTTGGAGAGCGTCCAAAAGACGAATGACCTCATCAATATTCCGTCCATTACTCATTGGGTAGTGAATTAAAGCTTTTAAGATTCCTTCATCGTCAATTATAAAAACCGAACGAACTGCTGCAGTGCTTCCAGCGGCTGGATGAACCATTCCGTAAAGATTGGCAACTTTCATATCTAAGTCGGCTATGATTGGGAAAGGAACTTTTACTCCGAAGTTTTTCTCAATGCTTGCAACCCACCCCAAATGAGCATGAATACTGTCGATGCTTAATCCGATGAGCTGAGTATTTCTTTTTTTAAATTCTTCATTGGCTTTACTAAAAGCTACGAATTCAGTAGTACAAACTGGTGTAAAATCAGCTGGATGGGAGAACATAACGACCCATTTATTCGCATAGTCAGAGAGTTTAATTTTGCCGTGGGTGGTAACCGCTTCAAAATTCGGTGCTTTTTCGTTCAAACGAGGATGATGACAGACCTCTTTTACCATTTCTTCCATTATTATTACCTCCTCAATCAACAAATTATTTTATCTACACAGTTATAAACCAAGACCTTTTTTAATTATTCCCATAAATTTTTTTATCTCTATTTTAAGAAAAAAAGTAATCATAAGAATAGAAAAATTTTTATACCATGCTATTTATTTAAAAATATATTTAAGAAAAATAACCTTGACAGAATTTCCTAACGGAAGAATAATCCTTCATACTTGCGGTTAAACTAAAAGAAAAAAGGGAAATAAATAAATAACGTTATGTTTGATTTTTAAGCAATAAAGTCTTATTTTATTACTGATTATGTTGATTTTCGAGAAAATAAATAAATAAAGGAGAATACTATGGAAAAAACCATCAATGGGCACACTAAAGAAGAAGCGATTGCTTTAGCTTTTAAGTTAGGATTTGAAAGTGAAAAGAATCGGACCTCTTGTTCTCAGTCTTCATTCCATGCCATAACCACAGTGTTGGGATATAGGAATCCTATTATTTTTAAGGCTCTATCCCCTTTGCAAGGTGGGGGAGCTGATTCAAGCCTGAATTCATGTGGAGCTTTTTGCGGTCCATTAGTAGTTTTTGGAATGTTTTTTGGAAGAGATTACTCTCTTTGGGAAAAAAGGGGAACGGATTTAAAGGCTTCTATTCTTGGAGAAAAGCTTTTGAAGAAATTCCATGAAACATATGGTTCAGCAATATGCAAAGATATCCAAAGTCATTGTTTAGGGTTTAAGACTCAGTTTATTAAAGACGGAAAATTAGATAAAGAAGCTTTGAAAAAATTTGAATTAAATGGAGGCCATGAAATCGTAGCTCCAACAATTGTAGGTCGTGGAGCTGCCTGGGCAGTAGAAATATTATGGGATGAACTCCCTAAGGACCAGGATATTGATTTGACTGATATCCCCTCAATGGGTGAAGCAGAAAAAATGCTAACAGACAAGATTAAGAATCTTTAAATAATAAAAAGAGAAAATCAAAAGCATAAAAACTTCCCTTTTTAAAAGTTTTGAGTTGCAGTAAGTAAAGAAAGAAATCATCATGGATTAATAGAATTGAGTTAAATTGGTGATGTTTTTAAACTATTGATGAAACCTGAGAGTCATATATTTAATAGTCATCAAATTTACTAAAGAATAAAGAAAGGATGCTATTATTGGAATTTTTTAATAAACACCTTTGATATTTTCGAGCATAGATTGAGAATACTAGTTTAGCAGTCAGGCGCAATTCATTTCTCTCCAACAATCTTTTAAAAATTTTGTAGAAACCTGATTTATCAAACCTGTGGTTTTCCTAATCGGATTAAATAAATATGAATTAATTGCTGATCACAGTTCACCCCGCACCAATTACTTTTTAATAGGAATTTAAAAACTTTTCATACCATTTTGTGGAACCAAATTTAGATGAAAAAAGTTCCATTATTCTATCGTTAAATAGGGTGTATTTTGCGAGATGAGTGTCTTGTCAATTTTACATATTTATCAAAAACAAAACCTAAAAAAAAAGAATTTTTACACGGGGAAGCATCGCTCAAAATAACGTTATTTTGCCTAATCGCAGTCTATAGAAGCCAGACAATCTATCCTTTTTATTGTTGATAGCGATATTATTAATCAGAACTGAAGAAACAGAAAGAACTTTTGAAAGTTAGATTTCCTTGAGGGGGATAAGAAAAATGGTTGAAAGATTGGGAAAAGGATTAGGAGATTCATTGGGACTATCTTTAACTTACTCAGCATCAAAAGTGGTAAATTCTGTTGAATTTGTGGTTTCCGATCAGGATAAGGAAATCCTTCGGACTCTGGCAAAGGAAGTTGCAGAAATTGCTGATCGGCCAATTGAATCAGAAAAAAGAAAATTATGGTATCAGCACAATGATTTGGAAGATACTCGACCTTTGATATTTTGTGACCCAGAAAATGGTTGGTATGAAATAATCCCTCACCATCAACTGCTTTGCGAAGGAGATTTAGCGCGGATATGGGAATTTAAGCTTCGGAAGGAGATTTTCTGGGGAGAAAAAATGAACGATGATCGGGTGATTGAACCAATTTTTAAGGTTCAATATGCCTTTCAAGAAATCAACCGAGGAATGCAGGAAAGTATTATTGGTGGTGCTGATAATGGGTCTTATTGTTGGGATGCCCCACTCAAGGATTATTCAAAATTGGAATCACTTCATTTTCAGAAGATTGAAGTTGACTTCGAACGTACTGGTCGACTTTACAATTTAGCTCGAGAAATTTTTGCTGATATTTTAAAAGTGGAATTAGAAGGATATTGGTGGTGGTCTTTTGGATTAACTTGGTCATTGGTAAATTTACGTGGTATCCAACAAGTCATGCTTGATATGTATGATCATCCTCAGGAACTTCATCAGTTGATGGCTTTTTTGCGGGATGAAGCATTATCTCTATTAGATTTTCTTGAAATGAATAATTTATTGAGTTTAAATAATCAGGGAACCTATGTTGGCTCGGGTGGATTTGGCTATACTCATCAACTTCCCCAAAAGGATTATAATGGAGCCAAAGTAAGAACACAGGATATGTGGGGATTTTCAGAAAGCCAGGAAACTGTTTTAGTTTCACCCAACCTTTTTGCCGAGTTTATTTTTCCGTATCAATTTCCAATTTTAGAACGTTTTGGTCTTAATTGCTATGGCTGTTGTGAGCCGATTGATAAAAGATGGCATATTGTAAGTCAAACGCCTCGATTGCGCAGAGTGTCAGTATCAGCCTGGGCGAATGTGAGAGATCTTGCTGAAAAATTAGGGAAAAATTATGTTTTTTCACGAAAACCAAATCCTTCTGACCTCAGTTATCCCAAAATTGATGAAGAATATATTCGAAAAGGTTTGCGTGAAACTCTGGAAGCGGCACGGGGATGCCATGTTGAGCTGATTATGAAAGATAATCATACTATCGGTCGTAATCCGGACAATGTTATTCGATGGTGCCGAATTGCTCGTGAGGAAGCTGAAAGAATTATGGGATGATTGCCAATGCCAATGTGAGATCTGATTATTTATTTTAAAATAGATTTAATAACCGGTACCGAGGACAAGTTGATTATAAAAAGACCTTTGAAGATAATTAATAGTTTATTTCATTTTTTTATAATCTATCAAATAAAAAATGTGCTGTTTAGTGCAACAAAAATCATAAATAACTAGAGTTTAGCGAAGGTTAATTCGGTAAGTGCAAAGACTTGTGATGGGTGTTATTTTTTCACTTATCTTAACCTTTTCCATCAAAGGAGCATGAGCGATTAGGTCAACCTAAGTAGTGCTTTCCCGGGTGAGGATCTCATATTTATTTCATAAAAAATATTTGGTAAGAACTGATGGTTACTTCACTATTTTCCTGAAGATAATGATTTGGCTTTGTGTTGAGCATTTTCAATACTTTCCAGCCCACTGAGAGAAATGAATGTTTATAACGATATTTAAAGATAAATACAAATGAAAATATGAAGAAATGTAAAGCCTTTCTATTTTTCTTGATTTTACTATCATTTGTTTGGTTAGCTACTTCCTTGGGTATGGCAAAAAGCCCACGGCATATTCTTCTTTTAAGTTCTTATCATCCTGGTTACAATTGGAGTAAGCAGATCGTTCCTGGAGTCCTGTCGGTTTTAGGAGATGAAATTGATCTGGTAATTGAATATATGGGTTCTGAAAGAAAAACTGGGAATCTTCATTACCAAAAATTATATGAACTCTATCAACATAATTTCGAGGATACACAATTTGATGTAATTATCGCTACAGACAACGAAGCCTTGGAATTTTTATTCCACTATCGTGATTTGCTATTTCCTGGAACGCCGGTAGTTTTTTGTGGTGTGAATAACTATGAAGACGGATTATTGAAGGATTATTCTCTCTATACTGGGGTAGCAGAGAATATAGATATAAAAGGAACATTAAATGCTGCTCTTACAATCCAACCAAATACCCAACATGTTTTGGTACTTGTGGATCGCAGTACCAGAACTGGACAAATTATTCGATCTCTTTTGGACGAGACAATTCATCAATTTGAGGACCGACTCATTTTTAATGTTTTAGAAACCAATGATTTTGCTACAGTTTTTGGATGTATCACTGCATTGCCTGAAAATAGCATTGTCCTTCTTATGAATCCTTACTTAGAATTATCGGGGAGTTTAATCCCAATCCAAAGAAGTACAGATATGATTACTCATTACTCAACAATTCCTGTTTTTAGTATGTGGGATTCCTTTCTTGGTTATGGAATAGTAGGCGGTATTTTTGCAGATGGGTTTTCTGAGGGGAAGGCTGCAGCCAATATGGCCTTGAGTATTCTTCAGGGAAAGCCCGTTGAAGACTTGCCAGTTATTACTATGAGTATCAATTCTCTTATTTTTGATTATAATCAACTTGAACGCCTCAATATCTCCTTGAATAGGCTTCCAGAAGGGAGCCTTATAATTAATAAACCAGTTCCTTTTTATGTTCAATATAGAAAATGGGTTTGGGCGACTATCTTAATATTGAGTTTTTTTATTATCACCATTTTTTTTCTCGTTCTTGGAATAAGAACCAAATCCCGGGCAGAAGCTCTTATTCGTCAGAATGAAGATCGTTTAAAAATAGCGTTAGAGGTTAGTAATACTGTATTATGGGATTGGGACATAATCAATGGGAATTTAACATTTATTGATAATGATATGGAAAGAACCATCCAATATGACGATTGGGAGAAATCGATTCATCCCGAAGATCGGGAGCAGATTATTAATAATATTAAGATGCACCTATTAGGGTATTCTGATGATTATCGTGCTGAATTTAGAATTCTTTCAAAATCAGCACAATGGCAGTGGATTTTTGCTGCCGGGAAAGTAGTTGATTACGATTCTCAAAATGTTCCAGTAAGAATGACCGGTATTCAATTGGATATAACCGAAAGGAAGTTATTGGAAAGAAAAGTTTTAGAAGTGAGTCGAAATGAAAGGAGGAAAATTGGTCAAGACCTTCATGATGGATTGGGACAAGATCTAACTGGAATAGCTTTTTTGGCGAAAGCACTAGAAAAAAAGCTGTTGTCCAAGTCAGCTCAAGAAGTTGGTGATATTTCAACGATATCTTCTTTGGTAAAACAAGCGATTTTAAAAACCAAAAATTTAGCTCGAGGACTTTGCCCTAATGATTCTGAGTCAGAAAATTTACCCTTTATATTAGAAAAATTACTATCGATGACATCAGAAACTTTTGGAGTTGAATACTCTTTTAAATGGAATCAATCAGTACTTGTTGCAGATAATTTGGTCATAACACAACTTTATTATATTGCACAGGAAGCCTTGCACAACTCAATACAACATGGGAAAGCCACCAATGTTTCAATTTCTTTATATTCATCAAATGGGAAAGTAATACTTGAAATACGAGATAATGGAATTGGAATACCGAGTGATGCTCAAGAAGGATTGGGATTACAAAGCATGAAATATCGAGCAGAGTTGATTGGAGCTCAGCTTAATATAAAAAAAGGAGCAGATGAAGGGACTATCGTGTCTTGTATTTTTAATAATTAATAAGTTGGTGTAATAATGGCAAATCCAATAAATAAATATCGAATTTTTATCATCGACGACCATCCGGTTGTTATAAGAGGACTCTCGAACCTTATTGATCAAGAAAAAGAATTATGTGTTTGTGGAAGCTCAGTTGATACAAAGGATGTTATTGATGAGATTAAAAAGCTTAAACCAGATTTAATAATTCTTGATATTTCATTGAAAGATTTGAACGGACTTGAGTTTTTCAAGGAACTAAAAAACAACGCTCTTGAAATCCCAGTGTTGGTATTATCAATGCATGACGAAAACCTCTATGCTGAAAGATCTCTTCATGCAGGAGCCCGGGGTTTTATTATGAAACAAGAAGCACCAGAAAAAGTTATATTAGCAATCCAAGAGATTCTAAAAGGGAATATATATTTAAGCGATAAAATGAAGAAGATTATAATTGAACAATTTGCCTCTCAAGATATTAAGAAAAATAATTTTTCTGGTATTAAGACTTTGAGCGAACGAGAGCTCGAAATATTTGAAATGATAGGGAAAGGATTAAGCAGCCGACAAATTGCAGAATCCATGTTTTTAAGTATAAAAACTATTGAAACATACCGTGCGAGAATTAAAACGAAGTTAAATTTAAGTTCATCGAACGAGCTTTTACAATTTGCAATTCAATGGGTCCACGCGGTTTCGGGTGACTGAAGTTCTTTTCAATAGCTTAATGGCTAAATAACTTTTATAAATCAACAAATCCAACACTGAGAAATATGAATATTTCTAAAAGCCTTTTTTATATACTTCCTCATTTTCTATTTATTCTTATATTTAACTCTTCGCTTTCCAATGGAAAATCCTCTTTTTGGTAGGTTCAATACACTTTTTTGCTCCTTATCAGGGAAAACCCTTACACGCCTATCGGGGAATTTGATAAAAAAAGCTCAAAATAAACCCGATAGACAAAAAGCTGATTTTTATTAAAAATAAATAAAGTTTGGTGTTGGTCCTTTCTGCTGGAGGTGGGTTAAGGTGGATTTAAAAATTCTTCAAGAAATAAGCGATCGTCTTTATCATGCGAAAAAAGATCGTAAACCAATAGAACCAATTACATCTGAATATCCGGAAATAGTTTTTAGTGATGCCTATAAAATACAGTCCCTCAACCTGGATCGGGAAATGAACTTAGGTTTTAAAGTCATTGGAAAGAAAATTGGATTAACTAGCAAAGCGATGCAAGGGATGTTTGGAGTTTATGAACCAGACTACGGGGTGATCCTTGACAATATGGTTTTTAACGATGGAGATACTTTAAAAATTGATCAATTTATCTCTCCCAAGGTAGAAGCAGAGATTGCCTTTGTGTTTAAAGATGATCTGGTTGGACCGGGGGTAACTCCGGTCAAAGTCCTCCAAGCCACCGATTTTGTTTTTCCGATATTGGAACTGATTGATTCAAGAATAAAGGATTGGAAAATACAAATTTACGATACCATTGCCGACAATGCTTCAGCATCGGGAGTTGTGATTGGTGGAGTTAAAAGAATTATTGATTTTATTGATTTAAAATATATTCCTCTAATTTTTAAGAAAAATGGTCAAATTTTTGATACTGGCATTGGAGCTAATGTGACGGGGGATCCAGTTTATTCAATTTCATGGTTAGCCAATAAATTAGCTGAATATGGAAGTTCGATCAAAGCAGGAGAAGTTGTGCTTTCCGGAGCTATCACCAAAGCAGTGAGTGTAAATCAAAATGATTGGGTAACTGGCGATTATGGCGATTTTGGCGAAATCTCCATTGGTTTTATTTAAAATGAAGGAATCTAATTTTCTAAATATAGAAAAACGGTGGTGAGCTTTCTTTGGCCATAAATAACAAAGTTCCAGTAGCAATAATCGGTCCGGGGAACATTGGAACCGACCTCATTTATAAAATTGAACGAAGTAGATATATCCGGGTTGGTTTGGTTGCTGGTGTTAAAAAAGATTCAACCGGGATTCTTTTAGCTCAAGAAAAAGGAGTTCCGGTGAGCTTGCTGGGAGCAGAGGGTATTATCCAGGATTTATCACCCATTGTAATAGATGCAACGAGTGCAAGTGTTCATATAAAAAATGCACCATTATTTAGAGAATTGGGGAAAAAGGTTATAGATTTAACTCCGGCAGCCCTTGGTCCAAAGGTAATTCCGGTGATTAACTTGAGTGAAAATTTAGATGAATTAAATATCAACATGGTCACTTGTGGTGGTCAAATGAGTATCCCTATTGTTAAGGCGGTTTCTCAGGTCGTCGAGATTCCCTATAGTGAGGTAATATGTACCATTGCTAGCCTTAGTGCGGGACCAGGGACCAGACAAAATATTGATGAATTTACACAAACTACGGCACGTGCAATTGAAAGTTTGGGAGGAGCGCAAAGGGGGAAGGCAATTATTATATTGAATCCAGCCGAGCCACCGATTATTAGCCGAGCCACTATTTATTGTTTGGTTGATGAGGATTTGAATGATAAAAAAGAACAAATTGAAGCCTCAGTTGAAAATATGACCAAGAGGCTACAAACTTACGTTCCGGGATACCGTTTAAAAGTACCTCCACAATTTGATGGCAATAAAGTGACAGTTATGGTTGAAGTAGAGGGAGCTGGTGATTTCCTACCAAAATATTCGGGTAATTTAGATATTATGACTTCAGCTGCAGTAGCTGTAGCGGAGGAGTTCGCAAAGAAAATGAGTAAGGAAGGAAGACCATGAAAGCCGAAAATATGGGAACGATAAAAATTGTTGATACCACGCTCCGTGATGGAAGTCATGCAATGAGTCATCAATTTAATGAAGAAATGATATCGAAAATCGTTAAAGGATTAGACGAAGCGAATGTTTATGCAATAGAAGTGAGTCATGGGGATGGCATGGGTGGTTCGAGTCTTCAGTATGGCTTCTCTCTTTTAAGTGATAGTGAAATGCTAGAAGTAGCAAAACCCAATATAGAACAATCAAGATTGGCAATTTTGTTATTACCGGGGATAGGAACAAGAGATGATTTAAAAATTGCCGCAGAGCATGGTGTTAGAATGGCTCGGATTGCAACTCATTGTACTGAGGCGGATATTTCCGAGCAACATATTGGTTTAGCTAAGAATTTAGGTATGGAAGTAGCCTGTTTTCTCATGATGGCACATATGGTTTCTCCTGAAAAATTGTTAGAGCAGGCTTTGCTGATGCAGAGTTATGGCGCAGACGTGGTTTACATTGTTGATTCTGCCGGAGCCCTTCTTCCGTCTGGCGTAAAAGAAAGAGTTAAAAAACTTTGCGAAGGATTAAAAATCCAAGTTGGTTTCCATGGGCATAATAACCTAGGATTGGCTATTGCAAATTCACTGGTTGCGGTTGATTCAGGAGCGTCCTATATAGATGGCACACTCAGGGGTTTAGGTGCGGGAAGTGGAAATGCTCAAATAGAAGTTTTAGTTGCAGTTTTTGAAAAAAGCGGGTATTCAAGCGGTGTAAATTTTTATTCCATAATGGATACCGCCGAGAAAGTTCTTGAACCATTTATGAAGCGCCCTCAAGTTATAAAAAACGATTCATTAATGTTAGGCTATGCTGGGGTATACTCCAGTTTTCTTCTTCATACCCTTCGTGCAGCACAAAAATACCAACTTGATCCTCGGGATATTATTGTTGAAATTGGTAAACAAAAGATTGTTGGGGGCCAGGAAGATATCATTATTAATGTAGCTTATGATTTATATAAAAAAATGAATAAAAAATGAGAAGTAGGAGGAAAAAACTATGAAATTTAAAAAAGTTTATGATTTAACTCAACCTTTCTATCATAATTGCCCAGGTTGGCCGGATTTTGCGCCTCCAAAAGTTGAAAGAATGCTATATATCCCAAAAGATATTTGTAATGTCGAAACAATGGAATTTAACACTCACACTGCCACTCATATTGATGCTCCCTATCATTTTCTCCCTGACGGAAAGACTCTTGATCAAATACCAGTCGAAAGATTTATTGGAGAAGGTATTGTCCTTGACCTCCGATTTAAAAAAGAAAATGAATTTATTACGGTGGAAGATTTAGAAAAAGTTGGTTCCAAAATAAAAAAAGGCGATATTGTTATGTTAGCGACTGGGTTTGGGAAAGCTCGTGGTTTTAATCACAAATATTTAAAAAATTTTCCGGCAATTAATGGGAAAGCAGCACAATGGCTTGTTGATCGGCAGATTAATATCCTTGGTGTTGATACCCTTGGTGTTGAAACCTATGGTTTTCCAGAAGGCCCACTGGTTCATAGAACCCTGTTGGGAGCAGAAATTTTAATTCTCGAAGAATTATTTTTAGAACCTTTATTTTCTGCTGCAACGCAAAGATTTACCTTTATCTGTCTGCCAATTTTGCTTAAAGACGCTGGTGGTTGTCTAGCGAGAGTTGTTGCCGTTGAAGAATAATTGTGAAGAGAGGTTATAGAAAAAATAAATTGGGAGGGCTATTAGTTTGGGCAATAATGGTGGTACAGCACCGGTTTTGGAAGCCAAAAAGATCATAAAAAAATATCCGGGCGTAGAAGCACTTAAGGGGATTAATTTCGATCTCAAACCAGGAGAAGTTCGGGGTCTTTTAGGAAAAAATGGAGCAGGGAAGAGTACTTTTATTAAAATAATTTCCGGATTAGAAGAAAAGACCAGTGGAGAACTTTTTTATTTTGGAGAAAAATCAGAAATAAGAAGCGTTCAGGATTCTGAAAGACTTGGATTTCGCTTTATTTCGCAAGAGCCGGCATTGATGGAAGATTTAAGTATTGCAGAAAATATTGTATTCAGGGAAAAGGAACTGCATGGCTCAATTAAAAGGGTAAACTGGAAATCATTATATAAGTTTGCTAAGGAACGTTTGGAAATATTTAATCTCACTTGGGATCCTAAACTTGAAGTAAGGTATTTAACCATAGCAGAAAAACAAATGCTTTTAATAATTCGAGAAATATTTTCAACCGGTGCAAAAATTATTGCATTAGATGAAGTTACTGTTTCCCTCTCTCTGGATGAAATTCGTCTCCTTTATGATGTGATGCGAAAACAAAAAAAGATAGGCCAATCATTCATTTATATATCCCACGAAATTGATGAAATATTTCAAATCTGTGACTCAGTAACAGTCATTCGTGATGGAGAAGTGGTTTTGTCTGAAAGTATTGATGATATCAACCATAATGATCTTAAAAAAGCCATTGTAGGAAAAGATATTGAGGAAAAACAGAAGTCTGATGAACTGGATGTCAATGTCAATTTTGATGAAAAACAATCAAGCGAATCAGTACTTTGCCTGAACAATGTATCCAATACAAAATTGAAAAACATTCATTTTAATTTATATCAGGGGGAAGTTTTGGGAATATATGGTTTAAGAGCATCTGGACGAACTGAATTGTTAAAAACTATTTATGGACTCCTTCCGGTGCAAGAAGGATGCATCATGTTCAAGGGGCAAAATATAGTATTCTCCTCTACGAATGATTTGATCAATAAGGGTATTGGCTTTGTTCCTGAAGACAGGAGCGAAGGTTTATTTCTTGGGAGGCCAGTAGATGAAAACTTACTTATTTCATCTACTCAAAAACACTTGAAGCCCTCTAATTTGTTTATTGATCGAATTCAAGAAAAGAGGATATTTGAGGAAGTTGCCGAAAAATTTCAGATAAAAGCTCATTCACCCAAAGCAGAAATTGATTATTTAAGCGGTGGAAATAAACAAAAAGTAATGTTTGGTCGCTGCCTTGCTGCTCACTCACAACTTTACTTAGTCGATGAAGGAACAAAAGGTATAGATATAGGAGCAAAAAATGAAATATATAAGATAATCAGACAGCTGGTTGCTGGAGGTACATCGGTAATTTTTACTTCTTCCGATTTGGAAGAGATTATTCACATTTCAGATCGAATAATGGTTTTGCATGAAGGAAAAATAGCGCAAATTTTATTAAAAAAAGAAGCCACAAAAGAAAAGCTTTTACATTACGCTGATGGAGCAGTGGACTCAATTACTGAAAAAGAAGGCTGAGGGATAAAACAATGAAGAAAAAGAATTTTTTATTATTTTTTCTCGATAATCTCATTTGGTTTATTGATATTGGTCTCATCATAGCCTTTGTGTCAATTCAACCAACGTTGATTATGCCAAAAAATCTTATATCAATGATCTATTCAGTTTCCATGCTCGGATTTTTAGTTTTGGCTCAGGCTATAGTTTTAATTAGTGGCAATTTTGACTTATCCGTTGGGGCGATTGCTGGATTTTCTTCGGTAATTGCAGCTCTTACTTTTGAGAGATGGATCCCCGGTCTCCCTGCTCCTTTATTGATATTAATTATGTTATTTGTTGGAGTAGCTGTAGGTTTTTATAATGGGTTCTTCATCGCAAAGCTAAACATTAACCCTTTTTTGCAAACCTTAGGCACTAACATACTATTCTATGGATTGATGCTCATTTTGGGTGGCGGAACATTATTTACCATCCCTTCTGGAATCATCACACCCGGGGGAGGTATGGTAGGCAAAAGCTTTGTACCAATTGCAGTGCCCTTTTTAATCATCATAGCAATTTTAGTTCATTATTTATTATCGCTTACCCCATTAGGGAGAAAAATTTACGCAGTTGGAAGTAACAAGGAAGCATCTCGTGCTTGTGGTATCAACGTGGAAAAAACCATAATGAGCGTTTTCATTTTAAGTGGATTGCTTTCTTCTATAGGTGGTCTTATTTACACTGGTTATATGAGTTGTGTCACTATGGATATGGCTCAGAATGATTTGTTTTCCTCCTTTGCTGGAGCAATTATTGGTGGAGTTGCTTTAACGGGAGGTCGGGGAAAAATCAGTGGTGTTTTTGGTGGGATTTTATTACTGGGAATTCTTGAAATAGGTTTAACAATTCTCCGTGTTCCTGCTACTTGGAGGCAAGCAATGAATGGTTTGGTTTTAGTTGCTGCTATCTTGATTAATACTTACCAAGCAAAATGGAAAGGGATAGTTCTAGCCCGATAAATAAATAAAAATGAACTGATTTTGTTGAAAGGAGGCGAAAAATCTACCTAATATATAGTTAGCAATTTTAAAGTAACTGCAAAAAAATGAATGGAGGGATTTACGATGAAGAAAGTTAAAGTTTTGAGCATTTTATTAATTAGTTTTCTGATAATTATCAGTTCTTCAGTAGTTTTTGCTAAAAATGCAGATGGCCAATACAAAATTGGAATTATGCCTTTTTCAACAGGGAATGACTGGTTTAATCCATTTACAGCTGGGGGAAAGTGGTTTTTAGAAGCAAAAGGCTGTGAAGTTTTGGTTCAAAATGCTGAATGGGATAGTAAAAAAATGAACACCATACTCGGTGTTTGGGCAGGAGACCCTGAGGTAGATGCAGTGATTGTTGCTCCTGTAGGAGCTGAGCAGGTTTTACCTGGTATTCGGACATTAGAAAAAGCAGGTAAAGTTGTCGTTTTGACCAACAATGAGGCCGGAAAATGCCCTGAAGCAATTTTCTCAGTTTCTTACGATAGCCAAATGGGCCCGGCTGAATCGGCGGTTAAAATTGTACAGATGATTATAGATAAGAATGGATCACCAAAAGGTACAATTATTTTAGGTTTGGGTGATGTAAGAAATTCAGAGCATATACTTCGAGCCGAAGCATTTCGGAGTGTCTTTAAAAAATATCCAGATATCCAGATTCATGAATTTATTTCTGATATGGATGCTGGGTTAGCTGTAACTCGTTGTGGTCAGTTATTAAGAACCCTCCCTGATGTTGATGCGATCGTATCGGTTGGCATGCTTGAGTTCATGGGCATGATTAATGCTCTTAAAAGAGAAAATATGGCAGTTCCAAAAGGTCAAGAAGGCCATATTATTTGTGTAGGTATTGACTCTGCACCTCAAATAATTAACCCAGCCATAAAAGAAGGGATTGTTGATTGGGCAATCGATCAACCGGTTTTGGCCTATAATGCGATAGCTGGATATTATCTTTTAAAGTATTTAGAAAATGGGAAAGACTCTCTCCCTCAACCTGGAACGATTATAAATCCAGCAGATCTTGATGTAAAAACCAAAGTCCCCGTAACCGGTGTTGATGCTGTTGTCCCATCCGATAGCTGGGCACCAATTGAAGTTATTGATAAAACTGAAGAAAACGGTCATATCTGGCTAAAAACCAATTACACCATAGTTGATGATACCAATGTTGATGACCCTTCAATTTGGTCAAATATTATTAAAGGCATTAAAGACTGGGGCTTCTAAATAAACTGCTGTTTCCCTCATAGGAATGATAAAAGCCTGTGAGGGAAACAAGGATTGTTTATTTAAAAAGAGAGACAGGGGGTCAAGTGAATTATGTTGAAGCAAAGGTTTATAGATAAAGTAGTAATTATAACTGGGGGCGGTACCGGAATAGGGAAAGCCTGTGCGATGTGCTTTGCTCAAGAAGGAGCAAAGGTGGTCATTGCCGGCCGAAGAGAGAAACCACTGGTAGAAACTGTTAAAGAAATTCAGAAAAATGGTGGAACTGCAGATTTTATCATTACAGATGTTAGTAAATCCTTTGAAGTAAACCAACTTGTTGATAAAACGGTTGAAAAATTTGGAGTTCTTGATGTGTTTGTAGCAAATGCATCAATAAATAAACCAGCGCCAATTTTAGAAACAACTGATGAAGATATTAACAGATTGGTTGATATTAATATAAAAGGAAATTATTACCAATTGAGAAAGTCATTAGAGCAAATGAGCAAGCAGAAACACGGGAATATTGTAGCTATGTCTTCAATGTCTGGATTATTAGGTCATCCAAATATGAGTTTATATTGTTCAACTAAGGCAGCAATATGCAATATGGTTCGTTCTTTAGCTTTAGAGTACGCTGAAAAGAATATTCGTATCAACGCTGTATGTCCAGGAACAATTGAAACTCCAATGGTTTTTGACTTTGCTGCAACAACTGTTGATCCTAAAAAAACCGTTCAGGCTTTTACTGAATCAGAACCAATTAAAAGGCTCGGAACTCCAGAAGAAACAGCTAATGTGGTTTTATTTTTAGCCTCTGAAGAAGCATCTTTTGTAACCGGAGCGATGTATACGGTTGATGGTGGATTTACCGCTGGAAAAGCCTAGAAAGAAGGGAATAAGTTGGATTTAAGAAGTCTTCAAGTAAAATCTGGACCAGAAAGAGCTTGGCATCGAGCTCTTCTTAAATCGATGGGGTATATTGATGAAGAGTTAGAAAGGCCATGGATTGGTATAGCAAATGCTCAAAACGAAGTTTTGCCAGGTCATTATCACCTTAAAATGATTGCTGATGCGGTAAAAGCTGGTGTGAGGATGGCCGGAGGAACACCTTTTGAGTTTAATACTGTAGGTGTTTGTGATGGAATTGCTATGGCTCATGAAGGAATGAAATATCCTTTACCCAGTCGTGAGCATATTGCCGATGCTGTAGAAATAATGGCCAATGGTCATCGATTCGATGCATTAGTTTTAATTACCAATTGTGACAAAATCATTCCAGGAATGTTAATAGCAGCGGCTCGATTAAACATACCGGCGATTATGATTAGTGGTGGGCCAATGTTGGCAGGGAAATATCAGGGTCAGGATATTGATATCAGTTCAGTTGGTGAAGTACAGGGAAAACATGCTGTTGGTAGTGTAGATGAAGATACATTAAAAATGTACGAAGAAAAGGGTTGCCCTACAGTAGGTTCGTGTGCCGGAATGTTTACTGCAAATACCATGAATTGTTTGTCAGAAGCTTTAGGAATTGCTTTACCAGGTAACGGGACAATTCCAGCGGTTTATGCTGAGCGATATCGATTGGCTAAATACGCAGGTATACATATCATGTCTTTATTGAAAAAAAATATAAAGCCCCGAGATATCCTCACTAAAAAAGCTTTTATGAATGCTATTGCAGTTGACATGGCATTAGGAGGCTCAACGAATACTGTCTTGCATTTGCCGGCCATTGCTTATGAAGCCGGAGTTGATTTAAGTATAGATGAATTTGATGAAATAAGTGAAAAAACACCCCACCTTTGTAATATGAGTCCTGCTGGCCCATCCCATTTACAAGATTTATATGAAGCCGGTGGAGTTCAGGCTGTTATGAAAGAACTAAGTAGGCTAAATTTAATCAATGGAGAGCTAATGACTGTAAATGGGAATTCAATTTTTGAAAATATCAATAAATACCGAATTTTAAATCCTCAAACTATTCGAAACATAGAAAACCCTTATCACCATAAAGGCGGTATTGCAATTTTAAGGGGTAATCTTGCTCCTGATGGTGCTGTAGTAAAAAGGACAGCAGTTTCTCAAAAGATGTGGAAGTTTGAAGGAACTGCCAGGGTATTTGATTCTGAAGAAGAAGCAGAAAAGGCGATTTTTCAAAAGGAAATCAAGGAAGGAAATATTGTCGTAATTCGTTACGAAGGTCCTAAGGGTGGTCCAGGAATGCGTGAGATGCATATTGCCATGTCGGCTCTGGTTGGAATGGGTTTAGATGAAAAGGTTGCAATGATAACCGATGGCCGTTTTTCGGGTGCAACACGTGGTCCAGCCATTGGTCATGTTTCACCAGAAGCCATGGACGGAGGAACTATAGCGTTGTTACAAGATGGAGATCCAATTGAAATTGATATAGAAGGTAAGACAATTAACGTATTAATACCAGAAGCTGTAATGAAAGAAAGGAAAAAATCTTGGGTTAAGCCAAAACCTAAGGTGAGCAGTGGATATTTGAATGTATATTCAAAGTTAGCTAGTTCAGCAATGAGCGGTGCGGTTTTCAAAAGATAATACTTTAAAACATTCTTTGAATAGAAAAATCTAAAATTTTGAGGAGATAAAGAATGGACTCGACAAAAAGAGAAAGATGCATTCAAAAAGCAAGAGAATTAGCTGTTGAATATCAGGGTACCCTGGTTGGTTGTGGTCATTGTTCTTTTGCGGCTGCCTTAGATGCCCTGCGTATGGAAGGAATCGAATTAGTTCCAGAAGAAATAGAGGAAGAACTTTTTAAAGGAGTATTGGGTTTAACTGGAGGCATTGGAAATCTTGGCGTTGGAACCTGTGGGGCTGTTTCAGGTGCAAGTTTTGCAATCAGCTTGGCTTGTAATATCGGACCGAAAGAACTTGCTCCAAATAAAGCCCTTCGATGGATTCCATATTATTATGTAAAAGAAGGTTTATTAAAGCCTTGGATGGAAAAATATGGCGGAATAACCTGCCGCGAGACCCAGTTAAAGATATTTGGTATTGCGATAAATTCTCGAATGCCCGCCAATAATAAAGCATTATTTGAAGAGGCGCAGCGTCTTAAATGCCGTAATGCTTCTCGATGTACAATAGCTAATGCTGCAGCGCTGGCAACCCAAACCATTTTGGATATTATTGAAAATCCTAAAGAATTAAAATGGATAGGCATTGATGAAGAAACAACCATAGCGAATCTGCTAGATATGATTGAACATCCTGATGATCCAAAATGGAAAAATGCTTAATAGTGTGCTCCTTAATAAATTGAAGAAAAAAACCGAGGAGGATTAACTGAGATGATTTCTGATGAAGTAAAAAGAAATTGTGTTCAAAAGACGCGTGAAATAACCGCTAAATATGTTCAAACCTATTGGGGATGCGCTCAATCATCTTTTATGGGGATAGTTGATGGTTTGAAATCTGTTGGCATAGAAATCATGACCCCTGAAGTTCAAGAAGCTGCTTTTAAGGGATTGGTAGGCCTATCTGGTGGAACGGGTAACATTGGATGGGGTAATTGTGGTGCTATTGCTGGAGCAGCTTTTGCAATAAGCTATGTGTCTGACGTTGGTCGAGAAAAACAGTTGGAAGACAAAGAGAATCGTCGGATTGCCTTTGATAATGCGGCTCTCACCATAGGGCAAAGATTCCTTGATGAATTCGGAGGCGTTCGTTGCCGAGACGTAACTTGGAAACGGTGGGGCAAATGGTATGATTCATGGAACCCTCGCGCCAAAGCTTTGTTTGCAAAAGAAGAAAGAGAAAGAGGCTGCCTATCAGCTGATATATGTACTATTGCTTTGGCAGCTGGTTGGGCAGTGGAGTACATTATTGATATTCTAAATAACCCCCGAACTTTAGAGCAAGCAAAAAAAGATTTTGAAGAAGGTTTAAAACAATCAACAACGAAATGTTCCCTTAAATAAAACAAAAATAGAATATCGAATGAGGAGCAATTCAATTCATTGCATTGGAACAAAACCTCTTTAATTGATGCGCTCCTCATCCTATGTTTAATGTTTCAATTTATCTTTTATCAATATTTTAGATAATAATAAATTATAGATGATGCTCAGACAAACTTTACTTTTTTAAAATTATACCCTTAGGACTCCTTTAGAATTAGGTTTTTCTCGCAAAAATCCTCAAACAATGATCAAAAGCACTATTTGAATATTATTCCATTAGTTAATTAAAAAAACAAAAATCCTCTTGACAACTGTGTAGTAAATATCCTATATTTTACACGTGTAGTTTACACGTGTAAAATATAGGATAAAAAACTTCGACCTAACAATTCGACATGTTTTCTCTTATCAGGAAATACAATTTTAAGGGGGTGAAATTCAATTTTTAAAGTAAACCTATATCAACAGGTTAATTTTTTTTAAGTTGTAAATTTTAAGGAGTTATAAAAAGGAGGATGGAAAAGTGAAGAAATTTGGAGGTTTAGTTCTATTCATATTCGGAATATTGTTAATTTGTCAAGTATCGGCTGCGGATGAATCAAATTGGGGAAACATTGATTGGATGCAATTCAAAGGAACCCAACTCAATGTTTTGGCTACATCAATGCCGGTCTCAGAAGTTTATAAAAGTAAAATTGCTGAGTTTGAAGAACTTACTGGAATAAAAGTAAATTTCGAATTATTAAACGATGTTGACCGCAAGAAAAAACAATTAGTCGATTATGCTTCTGGTATGGGTGAGTATGATGTCGCCAATGTTGGATTCTCCAACCGAGAAGAATTCGCCCAACCTGGTTATATGGAATCGCTCCAACCTTACTTAGACAACCCCAAACTGACGGATAAAGACTGGTATAAAATTGACGATTATCCCAAAGACGTTTTGGCAGGGGGAATATCCGGGGACAAACTGGTGATGATTCCCTTCACCGCAGAATACTTTTTACTTTGGTATCGGAAAGATATTTTTAGTCTGTTAAATCTAACTCCCCCTAAGACACCGACCGAACTAAAAGATATTGCTGCGAAGCTTGAGGCAGCACGAAAAGATGGGAAAATAGAAGAATTTGCATTTATTGAACGGACTATGTCCGGAGCCAGTGAAGGAGGGTGGAATCTCTTTTGTACGGCTCATCGATTGGGATTCGATTTTGTTGATTTTAAGGACATGGTTTCCTATACCAATACACCCATGGGTATCGAAATTATGAGTTTTTATACCGAGTTATGTAAACAATATGGACCACCCGGTTCAGCCAATTGGACCTGGACTGATATTGGAGCCGCCGCCGCTCAAGGGAAACTTGCAATGGTTGTAGGAGGAAATGCGTCTTATGCTTACCTTGAAGACAAAAATACTTCAAAGGTTGCCGGGAAAATGGGTTATGTCCCTCCACCAATGGAAAATGGAAAAGATCCTTTATGGATTTGGGGATGGGCAATTAATGCCAAATCAAAAAATAAAGAGGCGGCTTGGCTTTTGGTACAATGGTTAACTTCCCCGAATTTAATTACTGAAATGGCACCACTTTATGGGTGTCCGGCGCGAAAATCAGTTTATTTACTTCCTGAATATATCGAAGCGATGCCGAGCCAGGAATTCATCGACTCCCAGCTTTGGATGATGGAAAATGGTATTGATCCTGATACTCAATTTCTACTCACCCCTATGTATGGAGAGGTTGCCGATTTAGTTTCTAAGGAAATGAATGCAGTTGTTGCTGGTATCAAAACCGTAGAACAAGCCTGTCAAGATGCTGAAGCGGCCTTAGTAAAGATTGGATTTAAAACATCAGTACAATAAATCATTTAACCCTCCATGGTTTCAAGCCATGGAGGGTTATCTAATCTTATGAGAATACAGCGGACAACTCAAGAAGATCGTCGTTTTATTATATGGTCAATTCTTCCATCACTCTTTGCCGTAGTGCTAGTCGGGGGAGTGCCAGTTCTCTATACCTTTATCCTTTCTTTAAAGGATTACCAGCTTATCAAGCCACCTGGTGTTTATATTGGTTTAGAGAATTATAGCGATCTCTTAATGAACAATCCACGATTTATCCATGCACTCCTTTTTACTATTCTTTTTGCAGTGGGAGCAGTAACGATCGAAATCGTGATAGGTTTTTTAGTGGCTTCTGTTTTAGCCGATGAAGAAGTAACTACAAGATATTCATCTTTTATTCGGACTCTCATCTTAATCCCTTTTGTTGTAGCCCCGGTAGTGGTTTCCTATACTTATAAAACCCTCATTTACGATGTAACATTTGGATATTTGAACTATTTTTTACAATTGGTTCATCTTCCGGTTTTTGATCTCAGTCAGGGAATATATAATGCTCCAATAGGTATTTTGGTCATGGAAGTAATCTTAAGAACTCCATTTGTAACTCTCATATTGTTTGCCGGGATTTCCTCAATTGATGCTTCAATATTTGATGCTGGGGCAATTGATGGAGTTTCGTGGTGGAAAAGAATGTATCTTTTAACCCTTCCCATTATTAAACCAATCATCGTCGTCGCTTTTGCTTTTCGGTTCATGGATGCTCTGAAAATGTTCGATGAGATATATGTGATAACTGGTGGTGGACCAGGGTATATTACTGAAAATGCTTCAATTTTTGCTGTTCGATATGGATTTGAATATTTTCGAATGGGTTATGCTGCTGCTTCAGCCTTCATTTTTTTAATTGTTGTCTTAGTGCTGATAATGAGTTTTTTAAAGTGGTCAAAGTTCGAGGAGGGAATGGCCTAATGAAGGTTCGTCAAGCAAGAAGTCTCCGTCGTTTTCTAAAATATCTTTTTTTGGCAGTGGTTGCTTTTATCGGACTTATACCTTTTATCCTCATCGTATTAACATCTATCAAGACCACTGTCGATGCTCTGGCAATGCCACCAAAATGGTTCTTTACTCCCACCCTTCAAAACTATCAAAAATTGATTACTAGTATTGATTTTCTCAAATCAATAAAAAATAGTCTCATAATTGGAGTGGGAGCTACTATAGCTGCAACCGGATTAGGGATTACAACTTCCTACACATTAACCCGGTTTCATTTTAAGGGCGATAAGGCTTTTTCATATTTTATATTAGCTTTGCGAATTGTTCCTCCTATTACTTTTGTTATTCCTTATTTTTTAATTTGGCGATCTTTAAAATTAGCTGATACTTATTTTTCAATGATTACCATGTATGTGACATTAGTCCTTCCTCTCCTGATTTGGATGATTCGTAGTTTTTTTGCTGAAATTCCTTACGAGATCGAAGAAGCAGCAATGGTAGATGGATGTACACGATGGCAAACTCTTAGATATGTTTTAATACCAACGGTTATACCAGGTATAATGGCTTCAGCTACTCTCTCTTTCATCTTTGTTTGGAATGAATTTATGTTTGCCTTGCTTAACACTGGTCGAAACACACGAACACTTCCTATTGAGATTTATAATTCTCTTGGATATTATCAGTTAGACTGGGCAAAATTATCGAGTTCTGCGGTTATTGCCATCATCCCAGTGATCATTATAATTGCCCTAACCCAAAAATATATTATCCGTGGTTTAACCATGGGGGCGGTGAAGGGGTGAAAAGCTACTGATGAAAGACCTTCTTATCGGTATTGATATTGGAACCAGTAGTGGAAAAGCGTGTATTATCGATCAATCAGGTCAGATGGTAGACTCGGTAAGCATTGAATATTCCTCTTTTTCTTCTCAACCCGACTGGGTGGAACAGAATCCAGATAACTGGTATCAAGCGTTCATTGCTTTAATGCAGAAAATGAAAATAAACGGATCTTTTCAAAAAGATAGGCTAGCTGCTATATCAATTGCCGGTCAGATGCGTGGCTTAACCCTGATTGGATTCAATTATCAACCGGTTCGTCCCTCAATATTATGGAATGATAGACGATGCAGAGAGGAAGTAGCCTATATACTATCAACCAACCAAGCAATGGTGGAATTGATAACTGGAAATCCAATAAACACGATGTGCACTCTCCCGAAGCTGCTTTGGGTTCAAAAACATGAACCGGAAATACTTAAATCAACCAAAGCACTGATATTTCCAAAAGATTATATAAATTTTCGTTTGACTAACCGCACTTGTACCGACCGAAGTGATGCTTCGGGATCATCCTTTTACGACATTCAAAAACAAGAGTGGTCTGAAGAAATACTCAATTTTTATCATCTTCCCATCCAGTTATGTCCCGAGATTGTTCCATCTACTAGGTTATTAGGAACGGTGAGTTCCAAAGCATCTATAGATACTGGTCTTCCTAAGGATTTACCAGTTGTTATGGGAGGTAGTGACTCAACCATCGAAACCTTAGCGATTGGTTTATATAATGACAAACAATGTAAAATACGACTCGGTACTTCTGGCGCCTTATCAACTATAGTTGATCACCTTACTGGTTCACACCAGTATTATTGTTGGTCGTACCTTATGCCCAACCGATGGATGATCGATCTCAATACCCGTTCTTGCGCTCAGTCAGTTCAATGGGGCAAGGATCTTTTTTTCCAGCAAAACCCTGCTGATTATTCGTCAATTTACCAAATTATGATGGATGAAGCAAAAATATCTCCAGTTGGTTCAAAGGGGTTGATCTTTCATCCTTATTTATTAGGAGAAGATGCACCTTATTGGGATTCAAGGTTGCAAGGAAATCTTTTTGGTCTCAATGTTTCTCATCAACGATCAGATATAATTCGGGCTATTTATGAGGGAACAGCCTATGCACTGATGGATGCTTTTTCAGTTTTTGGGGAAATTACCCAGGGTTTTCAAGAATATATTTTCGTTGGAGGAGGAGTAAAAAATCATTTATGGCTTTCAATAGTAGTTGATGTATTTGGAGTGAAAGGATTGATTCCAACCCATACCGATGCTGCTTTTGGAGCTGCGATGGTTGCTGGAATTGGATCGGGGATTTTCTCTTCTCTCGAAGAAGCCATAGGAAAGTGTGTTCGTATTGAAAAAACCATTGATTTTTCACCAGAGATACACAATTCTTATAAGTATTTTTACAAAAAGTACAAAAAAATCACTCAATTGATTCGATATGTCTCACAAATGGATGAAGAAAAAGGAGGGGATAAGAGTGGAAAAAATGGGTGAACCATTCCGTTTGGGGGTTATCGGATGTGGTATATTTGCTGAGGCGAATATTTTTCCAAGTCTTTCAACTCATTTTTTTGATGATGTTCAAAGGGTTGCTGTTTGCGATCTCCGTTTGAAAAGAGCTGAACGTTTGGCTTCGAAATATGGTTGGAAGAATATCTACACAGATTTTCAAGAAATGATTGGTCAAGAAAACTTAAATGGATGTGTCATTTGTTTAGGGTCAAAGATCCATCCCTTAGTCGTACCCAAGGTGTTACGGATGGGAGTTCCAGTTTTTTTGGAAAAGGCGATTGCCATCGATTTGGAAGGAACCTATCAAATTGCCGAAGCCGCTAAAGAGAGTGGGTGTATTGTTCAGGTTGATCATCAGAAAAGGCACAGCTCAGCATACAAGCTAGCTAAGAAACATGTTGAAAATGTTGAAAATTTTGGAAACATTGTTCAAATCGAGACCAAGCAACACGGATTTCCAGTTTTTCCTACTTTTTTTACCTGTATGTTGGAGTGGCAAAGCCACAATCTTGACCTTATTCAATATTTTGGTGGTCCAATCCAGAAAATCGAATCATGGTCGCACAGAATAAATGAAAGACATGGAGCCCTTACGATTATGGTCGGTTTTAATAGTGGTGCACTTGGTATTGTTGGGTGGGGAACTTTTGGCGGCCCAGGTCAATTTTCAGAACGGATGGAAATCCTTGGCGACCAGGGGAAAAGTGTTATTGTTAACAATGCTCGGGAAGTAACTCTCTGTAATGTTGAAACTGGTGAAACCTGGGCACCAGATTGGAATCCGATTAGTCCCAATCAAAGTCATGTTTTGAATGGATATATTGGTGGCTTAAGACATTTCATCGATTGTGTAAAATTTGGGAAGAAACCCAATCCTTCTATTGAAGAAGAAGTCGAAACTATGGAGTGGATGTTTACCATAGCTAAGAAAGCTGGGATACCAACTGACTGGGAATTTATATCGAGCGCTTTATAAAATATCAGGAGCCTGAATCATGAAAAAAAGTGGATGTTTAGAAAAAAATCAATGGTATGAATTGGAAAAAATAGTTGGTTCAGAATATGTGATAACCGATCAATCAGAAAAAGATGTACAGTCTATCGATGTTTGGTGGATGACTCGTTATTGCTTTTTCCAACAAAATAATTTTCCCCAGCCCTCGGTGATTGTCTTTCCAGAAAACACTGAACAAGTCAAGAAGATAGTTCAATTTTGTCTAATAAATAAAATTCCTTATCTGGCTCGAGGTGGGGGAGCAGGAGATGGGGGTGGATCAATACCTCTGTATGGAGGATTAGTGATCGATTTAAAACGAATGGATAAAATTATCGAACTTAATGAACGCTCCATGACTGTACGGGTTCAAACTGGAATTCTACAGAAACATTTAGAAGAGTTTCTTAATCGCAAAGGGTATACTATGAATCATTTCCCAGCTTCATTTAATACTTCTACCTTAGGCGGTTTTATTAGTACCAATGGGACTGGTGTTCTTTCCTCAAAATATGGAAAGATGAGTGATATGGTTCATCAATTAGAAGTAGTCCTTCCCAATGGAAATTTATTTAAAAGCTTACCAGTACGTTTACACTCTACTGGCCCCGATTATTCAAGACTTTTTTTTGGAGCCGAAGGAACTTTAGGAATCATAACCGAAGCCCTCTGTAAAATCTATTATCTTCCTGAGAAACGATCTTTCCGGGCTTTTCTTCTCTCCAACCTGCAGAAGGGGATCGAAGCCGGAAGACAAATTATGGTTAAAGGACTTAATCCATGTCTGTTGCGTTTATACGATGAATACGATACCAGGCATATTCTTCAAAAACAGTATGGTTTAGAAAAAGAAGGATGTGTCCTCATTATTGGATTTGATGGAATGAAAAAAATTGTTGAAGCTCAAGAGGAAGTCTCTTATTTAATACTTGAACAAAATGAAGGAGAAGATTTAGGAGAAAAGTTAGCAATAAACTGGTGGAATAACCGTTATCGTTCTTATTATCCTCCCTTAGACTATATTTGCGAACCTTGGATGACAGCCGTCATGGATACCGTTGCCCCTTATGAAAAAATTGAAACTATTTATTGGGAGATGAAAAAAGGAGTTGAAGAAGGGTTCAAGCCATGGAATGCGATCTTCCACGCTCATTTTTCCCATTGGTATGATTGGGGAACCAGTTTTTATCCGACCTTTCTTTTGAAAGATTTTCCCAGCAATCCTCATAAGGCAATTCGTCTTTATAACCAAATTTTAGATATTTGTGTACAAGCATCCATTCAAAATGGTGGAGTGGTGAATGAACATCATGGAATTGGCATGCGGTTCAGCCGGTTTATGCAAGATGTTTCAGAAGAAAATTATAATTTTTCTCAAATTATTAAAAAAGCTTTAGATCCTGAATCTTTACTCAATCCGGGAAAATTAGGTTTAGGAGAATAACAAATGGGTATAGATCATGTAAGAGAAGTTATTAAAAATTGCCGTTTTTGTTTCATGTGTCGACATGCTTGTCCAACTTTTTTGGCAACCAAGCTCGATTCTCATACTCCTCGTGGCTATGCTTTGATGCTTTCTGAAATATCAGATGGGATTCGAGACTGGACAGATGACTTTGTAAAGAAATTCTATCAATGTTCACAGTGTGGATTATGTCGAGAAGATTGTGAATTTCACTGGCCGGAAGATGAATTAGTTCGCCATGCACGTGAAGACATAGTTGAAAAAAACCGAGAACCTCAAAAAGTGAAAAATGTTCTTCAATCAATTCAAGTGACTGGATCGCCCTTCGGAAATGATTCGGATAATAAATTGAATTCTCGGCCAGAAAATCAACATCATCCTGAAATTGTTTATTTTCCTGGATGTTCAACCCGTTATTATCATCCTGAGATTATAAGTGCAACTGAGAATATGCTTGAACACTGCAGAGTCAGTTGGATGCGAATGGAGAATGAGGAATGTTGTGGGATGCCGCTTTATGATTTGGGTTATACTCAGGAAGCAAAGCAACAAGCCAAAAAAACCTATGACAAGTTAGTGGAGATTCATCCGAGGATAATTCTCACCGGATGCCCACACTGTCTTCGCAATTTCCGTGAAATTTACCCCAATTGGCAGTTATCTTTTCCAAAAGATATACAAATTCTTCACGTTTCACAATTTCTACAAGAAAAAATTTTAGACCGTAGCTTGATTTTTCATCATAAAGTATCTTTAAAATCAGTAAGTTATCATGATCCCTGTCAGCTCGGAAGGAAATTAGGAATTTTTGATGCACCTCGTTTCGTTGTTCGAGACATTGTTGGTCAAGCGCCCACTGAACTTTTCCATTCCCGAGAAAAAGCAGAATGTTGTGGTGCTGGTTCAATTCAGTTTTTTATCGATTCAGAACTTTCTCAAAAAATAGTAAAAGTTAGAATGAACAGTGTTTTAGAAGAAAAATCACAGGTTTTAATTACTGCTTGCCAAAATTGTAAAACGGTATTTCAGTCTTTTATAGAAAAAGATTTTCCCTCAATGCAGGTTATGGATATTGTAGAGTTAGCTAATTTAGAATTTGAAGGAGGAGAATAACAATGGATAAAGCTTGTCAGGCTTATATTCCTCAAGCCCATCAACTTCAATTTCGAGAAATCAATAGGCCGGTCATAGCTCCTGGGAAAGTCGTTGTTAAAATAGTTCGCATAGGAATTTGCGGTTCGGATATTCACGCATTTAAAGGGAAACACCCTCTGGTTTCTTTCCCTTTGATACAAGGGCATGAATTAAGTGGATTTATTGTTGAAGTAGGCGAGGGAGTAAATGATTATAAAATAGGAGACTTCGTTACCATTGAACCGGCAATAGGTTGTGGCAAGTGTCCAAAATGTCAACAAGGGTTGATTGCTCAATGTGATCAATTACAATTTATTGGCGGAAATCTCCCTGGAGGTGGGAACCAGTATCTACGGGTGGATCCAGATTATATAGTTCGGTATAGTTCTGAGGTGAGTTTAGATGATGCAGCCATGACTGAACCATTAGCAGTGGCAATTCATACTGTAAATAGAGTTCCAAATATCAAAGATCAAAAAGTTTTTATTGCTGGAGGAGGTACAATAGGCTTATTAATTGCCCAAGTATGTCGGTTACGAGGAGCAAAAGAGATTATTATTTCCGAAATGTTACCATTTCGAAGTCAAGTGGCTTCTATTTTAGGATTTAAAATTATATTTCCTGATGATCGACTTGAAAATCAAGTGAAGGATATTATGAAGTCCTCACCATCAGTGGCTTTTGAATGTGTAGGAAAGGAAAATCCTCTCAATACTTGTATTCATTTAGTTGAAAGGGGAGGCTTTGTTATCGTAGCTGGAGTCTATGAAAATCCTCCTCGAGTGGATATGGTATTCGTTCAAGATAAAGAAATCAACATGTTGGGAAGCTTAATGTATTCTTTTCAAGAATTTAAAAAAGCAGCTGAATTAATAATGTTAAAAAAAATCATTCTTAAACCTCTTCAAACTCATCATTTCCCTTTCCAACAATGGGTTGAAGCTTATAGGTTTATCGAAGACCCGAATAATTCTTTTATAAAGGTATTCATTGACATTAATGAAAATGAACTTGGTTTCGATTAGGATGAAAATAACTTACTCGAAAAGTAATTGCATTTTATGATGATAATAATTAAAAAATTAATAAATGAGACAAGAAAATGAAAAATAGACCATCAAGCGAAGATGTTGCTTTGCGGGCAGGAGTCTCTCGAGCGACAGTTTCGGCCTATTTGAATCGAAGTCGTTATGTTTCGCCTGAACTTCAGAGGAGAATAGAACAGGCAATTAAAGAATTAAACTATATACCAGACCCGTTGGCTCGCGCTCTCAAAATGAATGATGCAAAAACTATTGGTTTAATAATTCCAATTGTGAGTAATTTTTATAATCCTATGATTCGAGCCGTGAATGAATGTGCTCACCAAAAGTCCTTTAGTTTTTTATTAGCTTCCAGCGAAGAAGATTCTAACCGTGAAAAAGAAATATTAAGAGTATTTTTAGCGAAAAGAATCAGTGGAATTTTGGTGGTTCCTTGCTCTTATCAAAATCGTTCTTTTTTACAACAGATTTACCAAAATGGGATTCCGATAGTACAAGTGAATAGAAAAATTGCTGATTTGGATATTGATTCGGTAGTATCAAATAATTTCCAAGCGGCTTATAATGCGACTCGACATCTTATCGATAGAGGGCGAAAAAAGATTGCCTTATTTGGTTATGATCCAGGATCACTGGCAAATTATGAGAAAAAAACCGGATATGATACTGCTCTCAAAGAATATAAACTTCCAAATTTGACCATTCAAATACAGGAACATAATTTCCAAAATTTTAGAGAAAATTTTAAAACATTCATCAATTCTAATAATATTGATGGATTGATTTGTACGACTCAAACCAAAACCAATGTTGCCCTGAGCATTTTGAATGAGAAAAAAATGAGGATTCCTGAAGAGGTTGCAGTAGTTGGTTTTGATGATACTCCCTGGTCATCGCTATTGCAAACTCCCCTAACTGTTATTTCAGAAAATACCCATCAGATGGGCATTATGGCCGCCCAAATGCTACTCGATAGAATCGAAGCGAAAGAAAAAAGACTTCCAGAACATATTGTTCTGGAAGATGAACTGGTCATAAGGGATTCATCATAGAATATATATTAATTTGATTTATATATGGTTCTCGGTTTTAAAGAATTGAATTCAGAAACAAATTTAATTCTTTTTGGTAATTTTATATTAATTAATAGATACACATTTTTACAAAGTGGAACACCTGTTAGGTTAACATTTGGTTTTGCAAAAGAGCCGATTACTTTCAATTATCCAAAAAAGCTGGTATTAATTTAAAATGTTCTTTTCGAGAAGACGTGAGGGTTTTTTGGAAACAGAATGAACTTAGTATAATTGATGAAAATTAAGAATCTTATTTTTTGGTTCTTCATTCCTTCTCTCTGGAATTCAGTTCTTCCAAACCTTCAAAAAATATGTAAACATAATAGTAGAAGAAATGGGTATTGGTAATATTAAATAGGAAAGGAAAGCAATCGATGGATTTGAAAGCAAAAAAAGTATTCCTTATGGATATGGATGGAACGTTTTATTTAGGAAATAGGATTATTCCGGGTTCTTTAGATTTTATTGATCGATTAGAAAAAAACGGAAAATCTTTTTATTTTCTTACCAACAATTCTTCTCGGGATGCAAATTTTTATGCTTCAAAGCTTTCTAAAATGGGTTTGAAAACTATTCATAAATCCCAGATTATTACCTCTGGTGAAATTTGTGCCTGGTATCTACAAAAGATAAAACCAAATGGGAAAGTGTATCTTTTGGGAACCAAAGAATTAGAACGTGATCTGCTCAAGGTTGGTCTTATTAGCGTCAATAATGATCCAGATTTTATTGTGCTCGGTTTTGACAAAACCCTCACCTATCATAAACTGGAAAAAGCTTGTTATTTTATACGGCAAGGGATTCCATTCTTTGCTACTCACCCAGATATTAACTGTCCAACTGAGGATGGTCCTATACCAGACACTGGTTCGATGATCAAAATGTTAGAAGAATCAACCGGGATATCACCTAAAATTTTTGGGAAACCTTATCCTGAAGTTATTGAATATGTAGCGTATCGAACCAAAACCACTCAAAACGAAATCGTTATGATTGGCGATCGTTTGTACACTGATATTGCCATGGGTAAAAAATCAGGTATTACTACAATTTTAGTTTTGACCGGTGAAACCCAAAAAGATGATGTTAAAGAGTCTCCATGGCAACCGGATTATGTCTTTTCTTCCCTTAATGATATTGATTTTAACTGATATTCATATTGTATTGACTGTTGTTTAACAAAGAATATTATGTTATATTAAATTAAAGAGCATTAGGCTTGGAGAATGGGAGAAAGCCTTTCGAGACAATTCTTTATTTGTCTCGAAAGGCTTTTTTGTTTTATTACACTTTCTTAATGTTTACAGTTATTTTCTGTTTCAAAATTTTTTTATTGAGTAAATCAAGGAGAACATCAACGTGAAAAAGACTTATGATGTAATCATTGTTGGAGGAGGAGTTGTAGGTTGTGCAATTGCCTGGTTTCTTTCTCACTTTGACCTAAAAACACTTCTTCTCGAGAGAGAGCTCGATGTTTGTTGTGGAGTAAGTAAGGCTAATACAGGTATTATTCATTCTGGTAGCTATCTTACTCCAGGAACCGTGAAAGGGAAGCTCCATCAAGGAGCTTTATCATGGTTTCCTAAAATTGAAAAAGAACTGGATTTTCATCCTTCAGTTACCGGAGCATTAACTGTTGCGTTTAACCAGGATGACCTAAACTACTTAAAATCTTTAAAAAAAATCGGAAGATATGATGATGCAGATATCCTAAGTCCACAAGAATCTCGAATCCTCGAGCCAAACCTATCAGATCGAACAGTTGCTACTTATTATGATCCTCACGCCGCGGTCGTGTCTCCATTTCGTCTTACCTTAGCCTTTGCTGAAGGGGCGGCTTTAAATGGAGTTGAATTTCATTTTGATAGCTCTGTAGAGGGTTTTGATCTTCAAGGTAAAAAGATCATCGTACATACTCCTAATGAAAATTATGAAGCTTCATATGTTGTAAATGCTGCTGGTCTATCATCGGTAAAAATGGCTCAAAAATCAGGAGACCAGGTTCCGGATCTTTCTGCATTTAAAGGTGAATATTTTTTGCTTGATAAAGAAAGCCAAGGTTTGGTAAAAAAAATTCTCTATCCAGTTCCCAACTCAGTAAGTAAGGGTATCCTTGTTTCTCCAACTCCAGAAGGCAATATTTTAGCTGGGCCAAACTTTGAATCGAGTTGTGTTGATGATACCTCGACCACCCCTCAAGGGTTGAATGAAGTCAGAGCTGGTGCTCAAAAGCTGGTTCCACGATTTCCTTTTAATCAAACTATTCAGATATTTGCTGGAATACGGCCTACCTTACCCGAAAGAGATTTTCTTATCTTTGTTTCAAAAAAGCATCCAGGCTTAATTCACCTGTGTGGGATTGAATCACCAGGTCTTACAGCTTCTCCAGGAATAGCAGAATATGTGGGAGAATTACTGATTCAGCAAGGATTATCATTGAAAGAAAAAGACCAGATAATTTTTAGAAAAGCTTTTCCTGTATTTCATGATTGTGATTGGGAAAAACGTGAGGAACTTATTGCTCAAGATCCCGATTGGGGTCAGATTGTCTGTCGGTGTGAAGAAGTCACCCTGGCGGAAGTTAAGTATGCCTTAAACATGAACCCTCCGGCTCGAACCATGGACGGTTTAAAGCGAAGAATCAGGGTTACAGCTGGACGCTGTCAGGGAAGTTTTTGTCAAATGCATCTTCCTTCCATTGTTATGAATCTATTAAATATCGGTATTCAAGACTTATTAAAATCGGATAAAAATTCGAATCTCTTTGTTGGTGAAACGAAAAAGGTGGTTAATGCTCATGCCACATCACATTGATTGTGATGTCGTCGTTATTGGGGGAGGTCCAGCAGGTATGGCTTCAGCGCTATCTGCTTGGAACCACGGTGCCCGGAAAATATTTATCTTAGAAAGAAATGATTACTTGGGAGGAATATTGAATCAGTGTATTCATCCCGGCTTTGGTTTGCAAGTATTTGGAGAAGAACTGACTGGTCCTGAATATGCTGCCCGATATATTGATCAATTAGCCAAAACCTCAATAGAGGTAATGACTGAAACAACTGTTCTTGACCTTACCACAAATAAAAAAATAACTGCGGTTAACCCAAAAGGTGTTTGGGAATTCTATAGTGAATCAGTCATACTCAGTATGGGATGTCGGGAAAAAACCAGAGGGATGATTTTTATTCCTGGATTTCGTCCAGCTGGAATCTATACTGCAGGCTTAGCTCAGTATCTGGTCAATATTGAAGGTTATTTGCCGGGAAAGAAAGTGGTTATTTTAGGATCAGGAGATATTGGCTTAATTATGGCCCGCAGGTTAACCCTTGAAGGTGTCAAAGTAGAAGCGGTGGTAGAGGTACGGCCTTCATTAAGCGGTCTTATCCGGAATTATGTGCAGTGTTTGCTTGACTTTGAGCTTCCTCTATTACTTTCTCACACAGTAACCAACATTTTTGGTAAAGAACGAGTCGAGGGAGTGGAAATTAGTCGGGTTGATCAATCTTGGCAACCAATTCCAAGAACCGAAAGGTTATTAAACTGTGACACGCTTCTTCTTTCGGTAGGACTCCTTCCGGAAAATGAACTATCTCGAAAAGCTGGTGTTTCGCTATGTCATTTTAGCCATGGGCCTTTTGTTGATGAAAATTTCTCTACTGACCTTGATGGGATATATGCCTGTGGGAATGTCGCTTCAGTTTTCGATTTAGTCGATTATGTCACTTTCGTGTCACAAAAAGCCGGTCAGTCGGCGGCTGAAAATAGAGTTAAAAAACCAATAAAGTATCAATTGAATCCTGGATCAGGTGTAGGTTTAGTTATCCCACAACGAGTTCGGCAAGTTGATGATGGTTGGTTATTTATTCGTCCTGACCAAAGTTTCCGTGATGGGAAAGTTCAATTTATAACTCAAGGAAAAGTATTTGATCAAAAAAGGGTAGCCGTCTGTCGTCCTAGTGAGATGGTTCGCTATGACCTTAAAAATATACATTGGCCTGAAGAAGGAGGAGAAATCATTGTTGAAATTGTCGGAAGCTCAATCGAAGGAATCTAAACAACTTATTTGTACTTCCTGTCCTATGGGATGTTCTCTTCGAGTTGAAAAAGATGGAGAAAAAATAGTGGTTACTGGTGCAAAATGCAAACGGGGAAGTCAGTACGCACAAGATGAAATGCTTAATCCAAAAAGAACAGTGACAACAACAGTTGTTGTTATGAACGGGGAAATCCGACGGCTTCCAGTTCGAACTAAAAACCCCTTTCCCCTTCGACGTATCTCAGAATTGATACAATTTCTTTCGACTATAGAAGCCGAGGCACCAGTTCATGTTGGTCAAGTTATTGCAACCAATAGTTTAGGAGAAGGTGTTGATATAATAGCTACTCGAACGGTTTTGAAACGATCCAAATGATGGAAATTTTCATTACCTTAAAGTTAAAAAAAGAAATTGGAGATAATCATTAAGCTGATGGAGAGAAAATCCCAGCTCTTTTTCCAATTTAATTTGCCCTAATTCAGGATTAAATATCAATCCTTATAATGCTGTTATGAATAATTCCCCAATCATAAGTCATTTCTCACTATTTCTTCATATTTTTATTTTTTAAAAATGTTCATTTTGTAATTTGACAGATGAAAAAACATACGATATAAATTGATTATAGTTATTGAGAAAATGATATCGAGAAATTTCTCAATTTGTAATGAATATATCTCCCCTAAAAAGTCTTAATATAAGAAAAGAACTTTTTGTTACGTTCGCAGCACTGGATAAAGATGAAAATAGCTATCTCAATCCGTCATTACGATGAGCTCTGCGACGTGGCAATCTCATTTCGTAATTTTTTTAAAATAATGTAAAGATGAGATCCTCACGTGGGAAAGCACCACTCAGGATGACAGCAATATTTAATTTGTCATTCTGAGGAACGTATTATGCGACGTGAGAATCCCATCTTTCATTCCTATTTCTTTTTTTATTTTCTAAAAAATACTCTATAAAGATATAAAGACACCCTCCCCGCCGCGAAAGCGGCACCCCTCCAAGGAGGGGAATTGTTGAATTCATTCCCCCATTGAGGGGGGATTTAAGGGGGGTGTGCCTAGTCTTTTTTTGTTTATTCTTTTTTCACCAATATTGGTATTTTCAGGATAGACCTTCATGCTGCTTTCGCAGCACCAGATGAATATGAAAATAAGTTGCCCCCTCACCCTGACCTTCTCCCACCGAGGGGCGAGGGAAAAAAGAACAAAAGAATTCAGAGTTCCTTCTCCCTTGATGGGAGAAGGTGAGGATGAGGGTGAAAACCAAGAATGAGATTAAGGTTGGTTGCTTTGAAAGAATTACCTAAAAACGTTTCGATATTTTCAGGATAGTAAAGGAGGTCAATTCTAATTTGCTTACTCTTGATAAAAAGTTAGATATCTACCGGCAAATGATTACGATTCGCTTATTCGAGGAACAGGCGGAATTGTTGTACATTGAAGGAAAGATATTTGGGACTTTCCATCTTTATGTTGGTGAAGAGGCGGTAGCGGTTGGCACTTGCGCCGCTTTGCAGCCTGACGATTTTATTACTTCTACCCACCGAGGCCATGGGCATTGTATTGCAAAGGGGGCCGATGTAAAACGAATGATGGCAGAATTAATGGCTAAAGATACTGGATATTGCCATGGAGTTGGAGGTTCGATGCATATTGCCGATGTAGAAAAGGGAAATTTAGGTGCCAACGGTGTGGTAGGTGGTGGTATTCCTATTGCTACCGGTGCGGCATTAGGGTGTAAGCTGCAAAAAAATGGGAAAGTTGTTATCTGTTTTTTCGGAGACGGAGCCTCAAATACTGGTACTTTTCATGAATCGATAAATATGGGAGCGGCTTTCAAACTTCCAGTAGTGTATTTATGTGAAAATAATCAATATGCAATGTCAACTTCGATTAAATATTCTGTGGCGATTGATGATATTTCCGAACGTTCCAAAGCTTACGGGATTCCTGGAGTGACCATAAATGGAAATAAAGTTCTTGAGGTGTATGAGGCAGTAAGTTTGGCTGTTGAACGAGCTCGGGAAGGGAAAGGTCCAACTCTTATTGAAGCGAAAACCTATCGCTGGAAAGGTCATTCCAAAAGCGATAAAAATGTTTATCGGACTAAAGAAGAGATAAAAAGTTGGAAAGCTCGTTGTCCTATCCAGTCCTTTCGTCAGCACCTCATCAACGATGAAGGTATTAAAGAAGATATTTTGAGAAACATCGATGTCGAAGTTGAAAAGCTTATCCAAGAATCGGTTCGATTTGCTGAGCAAAGTCCAGAACCAGATTTAGAAGCGGTGAGGAGGATGGTTTATGCCTGATCGAGTGATTACTTATTCTGAAGCCATCCGGGAAGCATTGCGTGAAGAGCTAAAAAATGATCCTCAGGTTTTTTTAATGGGGGAAGATATTGGTATTTATGGTGGTGCTTTTGCCGTAACCCTTGGTTTATATGAAGAGTTTGGTCCAGAACGGGTCATTGATACTCCAATTTCGGAAGCAGCCATAATTGGTGCAGCTGCCGGGGCTTCTTTGGTGGGAATGCGAACAGTCGCCGAAATCCAATTTTCAGATTTTATTGCCATTGGCATGGATCAATTGGTCAACCAGGCGGCAAAAATCCGTTTTATGTTTGGCGGGAAAGCGTCGGTACCTATGGTGGTTAGGGCTCCCATTGGTTCGGGTACTGGAGCAGCAGCTCAACATTCTCAAAGCCAGGAAGCCTGGTATGCTCACGTGCCAGGATTAAAAGTAGTTTTACCTTCAAATCCTGCTGATGCCAAAGGGCTTTTAAAAAGCGCTATACGAGATGATAACCCGGTTATTTTTTTAGAGCATAAATTGTTATACAAAACCAAGGGAGTGGTTCCAGAAGAAGAATATTTAATTCCATTAGGGAAGGCAGATGTGAAAAGAACTGGCGCTGATCTCACTATTATTGGCTATTCTAATCTCATTCCCAAAAGCTTACAAGCAGCGGAAAAATTGGCTCAAGAAGGGATTGATGTAGAGGTTTTGGATCTTCGTTCCCTTCGTCCACTGGATACCGAAGCCATTACTAAATCTATACAAAAGACCCATCGAGCGTTGGTGGTTTATGAAGCTCCTCAATTGGGAGGGTTCGGTGCTGAGGTGGCAGCATTTATTGGAGAGAAATGTTTTGATGACCTTGATTCTCCTGTTATGCGCTTGGGGGGTCTTGAAATGCCCCCACCCTATAATCCTCGTTTAGAAAAGCAATTAGTCCCTCAAGTGGAAGATATCGTTAATGGGGTTAGAAAGTTAATGAAAGGATAAGAAATGAAGTCCGATACCTTTCATCAGGATCTAATGCGAGAAGTGGCTAAATTATATTACTACGAAGATTTAACTCAAGATCAGATAGGAGAAATTGTTGGCCTTTCTCGTCAAAAAGTTTGGAGAGTGCTTAAAAAAGCTAAAGAAGAGGGTATTGTCCAAATTAAAATTATAGAACCTTCAGATAAGGAATTGGAAAATGAAAATCAGCTTAAGGAAAAATTTGGTTTAAAGGAAGTTAAGATTACACTATCCTTTCAAGAAAACGACAAAATACTTTTAAAAAGAGTTGCCCAAGTTGCAGCCTCTTATTTAAGAAATCGCTTAGATCCCTATTCAACCTTAGGAGTGGCTTATGGGAAAACCATTTTTGAAATAATCCACTATCTCACTCCTAAAAAAATACCCGGTTTAAGAGTGGTTCAAATTATGGGGGGTTATGGAAAATTAAAAGGGGACGTCATGGCAGTTGAATTGGCCCGTCGGATTGCTGAAAATTTTGATGGTCAGGTTGTTTATTTGATGGCTCCGGCATTTGCCAAGGATCAAGCCACTCGAGATGCGATTTTAAGTAATGAAGGTGTTTTTAAAGTTCTCGATATGTCAAAAAAAGTTGATATAGCTTTGGTAGGAATTGGAGGAGTTTTGGAGACTTCAACCCTTCTTGATACCGGGGATTTGTATGATCATGAAATTGAAGAATTACGAAAGAAAAAAGTCGTTGGGAATATTTGTGGCAATTTTTACGATGAAACTGGAGCTATTATTGAAACCTTAGCTGATAAAAGAAGAATCAGTATAAGCCTTCAAGACTTACAAGAAATACCATTGGTAATTGGGGTAGCTGGGGGGAAGAATAAGTTTCTTCCCATTCTGGGAGCACTCAAGGGAAGATTCATTCAAGCTTTGATAACCGATGACCTGACTGCCTCACAATTGATCAACCATGAAAAATAATGGAATTCTCAACGAGAAAGTAGGGTGAGCTTATGTTAATGGATTTGAAAAAAAAGGTGTATGAAGCGAATATTGAGCTTCAAAAAAAAGGTTTGGTTATCTATACCTGGGGAAATGCCAGTGAAATAGATCAGAAAAAAAAATTAGTCATTATTAAGCCCAGCGGTGTTCCTTACGAAAAACTGACTTCAGAAATGATGGTGGTTGTCGATCTTAATGGACAGATAATTGAAGGAAATTATCGACCATCAGTGGACACCAAAATTCATTTGGACTTATATAAGGCTTTTCCCGAATTGGGTGGGATTGTTCATACTCACTCAACTTATGCAACGGCATGGGCGCAGGCCCAAAAGAGTATTCCATGTTTCGGTGGGACTCATGCCGATTATTTTTTTGGCGAGGTCCCTTGTACCAGGCCACTTACCGAACAAGAGGTTGAAGAATCTTTTGAAGGAGAAACCGGAAAAGTGATTGCCGAATGTTTTGCAACCAAAAAACCTCTTGATGTTCCCGGAGTATTAGTGGCCAGTCATGGACCATTCTCTTGGGGGAAAGATTGTCACCAAGCAGTTTTTAATGCGGTAGTTCTTGAAGAGTTGGCTCGCATGGCATTGTTTACCATACAAATCAATCCAGAAATTCAAAGCATACCACAAAGTTTATTAGAAAAGCGTTACTTGAGAAAGCACGGGAAAGATGCGACCTATGGGCAGATTATATAAATAAAATAATTATTTTGATGAAATTCGTAAATTGAAGGTAAACATCTGGCAGAAACTACAAATTGTACTCTAATTTATATAATGAAATATTACGATTTAACCTAATATAAAATATTGTATTCAATAATACTAATAATTATTTTTAAAAGAAAAAGAGAGGTTTTTTAATATAAAATGAGGTGTTATTATATAAATCTAAGTAATTTTTAAGCAAGGGGAAAGTGTGAATATGATAAACTTGAAGTCGTATATGATTATCCTCAAAACATTTTTGTAGGATGGTTTTTAGGGAATCCTGGGATGAATTTTTAAAGGAGTGATATGGGAAAAAGAAAAGCAAACTCTTCAAGTTGGACATCTTTGATTGAAATTTTGATTAACTGATAATGAACAGAAAGGACATAGAAAGGTGATTTTAGGAAATAGTCCTGAAAATATATTAATAAGTACTCAACCTAAAGAAGATTTTTTTGAAGCTCAAAGTGACTTTATTGAGCCAATCGGAAATCGAATTATTATTCATCTTGTGTCTATGAAAATTAAAATGAAAGCTAAAATAGAAAAAATTAAGGAAATTAATAAAGGATCCAAGGTATGGGTTAAATTCCCTCCCGATCGGATTTTGCTTTTTGATCCAAAAAATGGAGATAAAATTTTCCCATAAAATAATAAAAGCGAGGAGCATAAACTATGAAAGCTGCATTTTTAACCAGTCCAAAAAACATTGAGATTCGAGAAACTCCTGATCCAAAAATAACCAAAGACAATCAGGTCAAAGTCAAAGTGAGAAGTGTTGGAATTTGTGGATCTGATGCCCATTTTTATTGGGATGGTCGATTAGCTGGATGGGTTGTTGAAGAGCCTCTGATATTAGGCCATGAGAGTGCTGGCGATGTGGTGGAAGTTGGAAAAGGAGTAAAAAAGTTTAAAGTTGGGGATCGGGTAACTGTTGAACCAGGTATTCCCTGCCGGCAGTGTGAATGGTGCAAGCGAGGGGAGTATCATCTCTGTCCGGATATGGTTTTTTATGCTGTTCCAGGAGTTCATGGAGCCTTTGCTGATTATGTGATGAGTGAAGAGGATTTTGTGTTTCCACTTCCACAGACGGTTTCGTATGAAGAAGGAGCATTGATGGAACCGCTTTCAGTCGCGGTGGAAGCAATGAAGCTTGGAAACCTCCAGCTCGGTGATTCGATTGCCATCTTGGGAGCCGGGACGATTGGGTTATTGTGTACCCAAGCGGCATTAGTTGGAGGAGCGACTGAGATTTTTGTGAGTGATGTCAATCCGATGAAATTGGAATTTGTTAAAAGATATTCGAAGAATCGGATCACGACTATTGATGCAGGAAAAACCAATGTCCGAGAAGAAATTATGAAGCTCACCAAGAATCGCGGGGTTGATAAAACCTTTGAGACCGCTGGAACCTTTGAAACTTTCAACCTTGCGCCTATGATCACCCGGCGAGGCGGGAGGGTGACCTTAGTAGGCATTCCTCCTTTTAAGGAATATCCCTACCGAGCTTCCGATCTTTTTGATCGAACGGTAACTCTGAACGCGGTTTATCGGTATGCGAATGATTATCCAATATCGATTCGATTAGTTGAAAAAGAATTGGTTGATCTCAAATCAATCGTCACTCATCGATTCAGTTTAGAAGAGATTCAAAAAGGTCTTGAAGTGGTAGCTACTCGGAGTGACAATGTTATAAAAGCAGTAATGAATCGATAAAATTAATCATGAAATAGGAAAATATGAAACGGATAGATAAACAAAGGAGGTTGCCTATCAATGTTCAAATTTGGAGTTGATACCTTTATTTGGAGTGAAGCTTTCTCAGAAAAAGATCTGTGGGTCATTCCGAAAGCGAAAGAACTTGGTTTTGAAGTATTAGATATTTCCATCAGTAAACCAGATAGTTTCCCCACCCAACTGGTCAAAGAAAAGATTCAAGAAACCGGTCTCGAAGTGGTTACCACCACCACTCTGGGTAAAGAAACCAACCTGATCTCATCTGATCCGGCCATTCGAAAAAACGGCATTGAATTCATGAAGAAGATGGTTGATATCAATGTTGAGCTGGGGTCTCGAATCATCGGTGGCGTAAGCTATGCTGCCTGGGGATACCTGAGTGGGAAACCCCGAACCCAACAAGAATGGGACTGGTCGATTGCCAGCATGAAAGAGATTGCTCAGTATGCTCAGGAGAAGAGCCAAATCTCAGTCTGTGTTGAACCGGTGAATCGCTTTGAAACCCATTTCTTAAACATTGCCGATGATGCAGTTCGCTATTGTCAGGAAGTTGGCTATGAGAATATCAAAGTCCATCTCGACTCCTTCCACATGATTCGAGAAGAAACCAGCTTTCGGGAGGCAGTGAAAACCTGTGGGAAGAAATATTTGGGCTATGTCCATGTCTGTGAAAACAACCGAGGAATTCCCGGAACCGGTCTAGTCCCCTGGAAAGAATTCTTTCTTGCTCTCAAGGATATCAACTACACTGGCCCGTTAGTCATCGAATCCTTTGATCCCAGTTTTGAAGAGCTCAACCGTCAATGTGCCATCTGGAGAAAATTGGCTGATTCTGGAGAAGAATTAGCGGTTCAAGGGTTGAAGCATCTCAGAGCAGTCGCCAAGGAGATTGGAGAGTAAACCATAGCAAAGAAAGAGCCCTCTTTGCTATGTATTATTTAGCGATTTTAATCAAGAATAATGAGGCATTTATCTATATTGAATTTTAAAGAAATTTAATAAAGGAAGGGGCTTGTTAAAGTGAAAATTAGCTTACATGCCTATGCTTTTGGGCCTCATGGTGGGTGGGTGCCAACCTACTTGGTTGAAGAAGCCATAAAACGGACAGCGAAGCTGGGATATGATGGAATAGAGCTTGACGCTGCACGTCCTCATGTTTGGCCGTATGATATTAACAAAGAACATCGAACTGCAATAAAAAAATTAGTGAAAGAATGTAATTTGGAGATTCCAGCAATTAGTGGATATTATTTTGGGATGAACTTTTCGAGTCCTCTTCAATCTGAGCGAGAAGCAGCTACTGATTATCTGGTTAAATGTGTTGAATTATGTGCTGATTTAGAGTCTAAAGTATTGGTTGTAGTCCCCGGGGTAGTGGTGCATGGAACATCCTGGAAGGAAGCTTGGAACCGGTCTCTTGATCAAATGAGACCAGGCATTAAGCGGGCTGAAGAATTAGGGGTCTTTATCGGGATTGAGTTTGTTAATACCCTTTGGTCAAACTTAGTAACAACATCCTGGCAAGCAGTTGATTTTATGAATGAGTGTCAATCTGATCAGGTAAAGTTAGTTTTAGACTCATCTCACGCTTTTTATGGTGGGGAAAATATTGTTGATGTCGTGCAATCATTTGGGAAAGATTTGGTCCATGTTCATTTTGAGGATTGTTTAATTGGAGCGCCAGAAACTCGAGCGGTTCCCGGCAAAGGTGATGTAAATTTGATCTCCTTTTATCAGACTTTAAAAGAAATCGGTTATGATGGCTATTTAACTGTTGAACTCTGGGGGAGCCAACCAGAAAAATATGCCCGTGAAGCATTAGAAAATACCAAAAAAATCATATCATGCTGTTAGTAGATGGTTTATAAATTATTATTACATTTTATAAATAAGTTTTTCTAGCTTTATTTTACGGAGGCACATTATGGATTATGTTCCATTTAATGGAAATTTTAGTTTAGAGAGAAAAGTTGCTGTTATTACTGGGGCTGCAAAAGGTATTGGGAAAGCTATTGCTTTAGTATTTGCTCAGAAAGGTGCCGATTTAGTACTAGTAGATTTTGACAAAGAAGTTGATCATATATTAAAACAGATTGAAAAATTGGAACGTCGAGCTGTTTTTGTTCAGGGTGATATTACAAAACCAGAAACATTGCAAAAAATCTTAAATGTCGGTCTTAAAGAGTATGGGAAGATAGAAATTTTAATAAATAATGCTGGAATCTCAAGGTTAGATGATGCTGAAAATTTATCTGAAAAAGATTGGGATGATGTCATTGCAGTTAATTTAACTGCTCAATTTAGATTGGCTCAAGCTATTGGTCGACAAATGATTCAACAAAGATATGGAAAGATTATAAATATTGCCTCTAAAGCTGGTTTAGTGGCTTTGCCAAAACATGCTGCCTATATGGCTAGTAAAGCAGGATTAATTGGTGTTACAAAAATATTAGCTATGGAATGGGCTAAATATAATATAAATGTCAATGCTATTGCTCCAACTGTAATACTCACTGAAATGGGCGGAAAGGCATGGGCTGGAGATGTTGGTGAAGCTATGAAAAGTAAAATACCTGTAGGAAGATTTGGTTATCCAGAAGAGGTAGCTGCAGCTGCATTATTTTTGGCTTGTGATGCTTCAAATTTAATAACCGGTGAAACCTTAGTTATTGATGGTGGCTATACGATTCAATAATAAATGAAAAATAAATTGAAAAAAATAGTCATGTCATTTATAAATTTTAAAATATTTTATAATAATTATTTATTGATAGGCAAAAAAGATTTAAATAAAAAAAGTATTTCGGTTTAACTTCTTATTAATTAATTATTTTGGTGTTAGCTAAAATTTAAAATTGCACCTTTTAAGTTTTAAAATTGCACTAATTTTAATTCCGAACATTTTATCTTTTCTATTCCCACCAACTGGGATTTATACCAAAAACGAATTTCAGCAAGGTTCATTTCGTCATCTGGGACAATACGGAGCTGAACCTTTTCCCGGATCGGAACCCCGGGAACCTTGAATTCAACATTTTGAAAGGAGATCTTCCGGTAGGGATTCACCACCCGTTCCGCTCGTAAGCAGAAGATATCTTTGGTAGATTGGAAAGGAACCGGAAGAGTAAATTCTCGAAAAAGTGATTTTCCTTGCTCGAAAGCTTTTGCCATCCGGAGCGCTGGTATTTCTCCGGTAGTACTATGAACCTGATGATAATTATAGCGATTCATTTCATTATTGAGGATCTGTTGTCCCTCTTCAATGGTAGTGGCGTTTTCCCGATAACAGGTCCGAACAATGCGATCCTGCAACCACTGAAAAGGTCTTTCAATTTTGCCTTTGGCTTGGGGTGAAAGAGCATAGGCGATCTTGACCCGGCATTCATCTAAGACCTGTTTCCACTGGGGATTGATTTCATCAGTGAGACGTTGATGTTTTCTCCAGAAACTATCCCGGGTTTGAACAAAACGAAAGATCGAGTGATTGTCGACATAATAAGAATAAGGAAAGCCGTAGCGCAGCCAGACGGTTTCTAAAGCTTGGATATGGTTCCAGCTGGTCTCCCTGAAGACGAACTAGGCAAAGACAATCATCCGACTATAATCATCTAAGCTGGTGATAAGATACCACTTGTCTTCGGCACTGGGTGAAAAGCGGTGATGGGAGGAATCATGTTGGATGAGTTCTCCGATATAGTGGGTGAGGACTTCCCGGTCATGAGTTTTTTTGGGTGGTTTTTCTTGAAAAAAGCCATGTTTTTTCGCCCGGTTAATGATGGTGGGAAGAGATACTTTTTGCTGGTATTTCCGAAAGAGTTCATCTTGTATGTAACTATAGTTGTAGGTTCGAATGGGAAGGTCGGGATTCACGATCAGGACTTTTTCCAGAGCCAGTTCGTTAAAGATGTTGATTTCAATCTCGGGAGCAAGGGTTCGAGGTGGTTTTTCCCTGGGAAACACCAGAGAAAAATGTTTCGGATCAGTCTGATACCGGTTGAGGAGCTGGAAAAACCGTCTTCTTTTAATACCGAGGATATCTAAAAGATAAGAAAGCTCAAGGGTCTTATCAAGATATCGTTCCAAATAGGATTGAACCATTTCAGTGGAAAATCGCTTATGAAGTTGTTGTCCCATGGATTTCGACCTCCTTCTTCTTAAAAAGAAGTCTATACCATAGGAGGCTCTGGTGGATACTGACGCTGATGGGGATAATAGAAAGGATCATTATCCCCATCGCTTGGACAACTCTTAAAACGAGTTGCCCACAGTTTCCACCAGCCGACGACGAAATATTTATATGGTAATAATGATCTACCCATTACAATTTAGTGCACTTTTAAATTTTAATTTAGTGCACTTTTAAAACTTAAATGACAAATTAATTATTTTGGTTGACAAACTGTAGGCTTTTTTTTATTCTATATGATAACATATGTAATATAACAAATGTTATTCTTTGACAATGACGATTAACGAACAATCAGAAAAAAAATTAATGACAAAAGCAGCCCAACTCTATTACGAGGACGATCTTTCCATCCTCGATATTTCTAAATTGCTGGGGATATCCAGGCAAAGATGTTCCCGACTATTAAAAAAAGCCCGCGAGGTAGGAATTGTCCAGATCAAGATACATCGCTCTGACTATAGCTATCTTCGAAACTTGGAGAAAAGACTACAAAAAATTTTCCATCTCAAAAAGGTTGTTGTGACAGAAGTATTTAGTAATAGTTCTGACCATATCATACAAAGTGTTGCCGAGGAGGGTGCTCATCTTTTAAATCAGCTTATTCAACCAAACTTAAGTATTGGTGTGGCTTCGGGGAGAACTCTCTATGAGCTTGTTCAATACATAAAAACTTTAGAAGAAAGAGATTATAATATTAAAATATTTGAATTGATTGGTGGATTAAGTCGAATTTCTGCAAATGTTGTCGCTACAGAAATTTCTCGAGGCATTGCAAAAAAATTTCATGCCAAAGCGTACTTTCTACCAGCTCCAGCATTCACCAAAGATCAAAAAACCCGGGACGCAATGTTAAAAGATAGTATTATTAAGGCAGCTCTTTCGGAGAAAATAGATTTAGCTTTAGTTGGAATTGGAAATGTTACACCCCAAACCATGTTAGTTGATACCGAAACTATAAACAAAAAAGAATATAGAGAACTATTAGAGAAAGAGGCAGTTGGTGTTATCAATGGCACTTTTTTTGATATACAAGGTAAAATTGTTGAATTTGAAGGGAATAAAAGGAGGATTGCTTTCCCTTTAACTGAACTTAAAAAAGCGCCTGATATTGTTGGTGTTGCCGGGGGATTAAATAAGGTTGATGCAATTGTTGGAGCTCTGCGTGGTGGTTTTGTAAACATTTTAGTTATCGACGACCTCACTTCAGATGCCATTCTAAAAAAGATAGAGAGTTAAAATAAAGATGGAGTTATTGTCCATATTGTTTAGAAATATATTATTAAGAACAATAATTGGAAGCTATTAATGGTATATTAGTAAAAGGAAAATACCTACCCACAAGAAGGAGTGATCATTTTGGGAGAAAAACCATATTCTCTAAGTTTTAGTTTGGAAGGGAAAACCGCTCTAATTACTGGAGCTGCAAAAGGAATTGGTAAAGCTATTGCCCAGGTATTTTCAGAACACAAGGCAAACATTATATTGGTTGATTTAGATCAGGACGTGATCAATGTAGCCAAATCCCTATCAGGAGAGACAAGCCAAAATCTTCCTATTGTTGCTGATATTACTAAAAATACTGACCTGAAGAGAATTCATCAAGAGAGCTTTAAAGTATTTCCTCGAATTGATATTTTAGTAAACAACGCCGGAGTAGGAATGTTGGATGATGCTGAAAATCTTTCCGAGGAAATCTGGGATAAAACGATGGCAGTAAATTTGAAAGCTCCTTTTATGCTCTCTCAAATAGTTGGTCGAGAGATGATCAAACAGAAAAAAGGAAAAATTATCAACATTGCTTCTCAGGCGGGATTAATCGCCCTTGATAAGCATATAGCTTATTGTTCCAGTAAAGCTGGGATTATTGGTATGACGAAAGTATTAGCTTTGGAATGGGCTGAATATGGTATTAATGTCAACGCTATTGCTCCAACTGTTATTCTCACTGAATTGGGTATAAAAGCCTGGTCAGGGGAAGTGGGAGAAGCCATGAAAAAGAAGATTCCTCTTCGTCGTTTTGGTTATCCAGAAGAAGTTGCAGCTGCGGCTCTTTACCTGGCTAGTGAGGCTTCCAATTTGGTAACTGGTGAAACCCTGGTTATTGATGGTGGATATTGCATTCAATAATCGGTTAAATTATAGGAATGAGGGAGGTGAGATTTGACAAAAATTTGTTGGTGTATTTTCTATTTTAGAACATGTTTTTTATTTAGCGAAGTACCTTAAGAAGGAGGGATTGAATTGAAACTGAAATCTCTTATTTTATTAGGTGTAATGATATTAGTCCTGGGAATGGCATCTATTGCCTTTGGCTGGAGTCTAGAAGAAGCAGCCAAACCCTATGCGGGGGTAACCTTACGGTTTATAACCGAAACCACTCCCCCTAGCTATTGGGTCGAAGAAGTTGTACCTGAATTTGAGAAGGCAACCGGTATTAAAATTATTGTTGAGCGTCAAGCCCATCCACACCTTGAAGAAAAAGCGTTAATGGATTTTGCTTCAAAAACCGGAATATATGATGTCTTCAACTTTGACTATTCCTGGACAGGAAAATATGTTAAGGCTGGCTATATTGAACCCTTCGAGCAGTATATGGACAATCCCGCTTTAGTCGATCCGGATAATGCCCTCGATGATTTCTATCCAAGGATGTGGGAAGGGACTATGTGGGATGGCAAGGCGTATGGTTATCCTTTCGATAGCGTCATCCAATATTTATTTTGGAATAAAGCCGTTTACGATAAATACGGTGTGGCTGGACCTCCAAAGAAACCGGATGAATGGATGGATACCATGCAAAAGCTCAATCATCCTCCCGAACTCTATGGGACTGGTATGATGGCTAAACGTCATCTTTCAGTGGTTTGTGAATGGCTCTGTATTTTATGGGCATTTCAAGGTGAATTCTATGATGATAACTACAATGTAAAATTTAATGATGAGAATGGTGTGAAAGCCACTGAATTTTATAAAAAGATGGCAGAATTCGCACCTCCTGGAGTAACCACTTGGACTTGGGATGATGTTAGTACCGCTCTTCAACAGGGCACAGTGGCACAATCGGTTCAGTGGGATGAAAACTATGGAAGTATGGAAAATCCAGAAGAGTCGAGAGTAGTTGGGCAGATGAGATATGCCCCGGTACCATCATATGGGGACCCAGTTTCTCATTATGGTGGTTCCAGCTTGGGTATTCCGACTTCTTCCAAGAACAAAGAAGCGGCATTCCTCTTTATTCAATGGGCGACTAGTCAAGATATCCAACTCCGTGGAGTAGGCCACGGGTCTTCACCAACTAGAATGTCAGTTTATGGAGTTCAGGAACTCCGTGATAAATTCCCAAGTTTTGCCGCAACAGACGAAGCTGCTGCCAGTACTGGGTGGCGACCAAGAATACCGGAATGGGATGACATGGTTGAAACCCTTGCCCTGGAAATTAACTCAGTTATTGCTGGAGCAAAAGACGTAAAGTCAGCTTTAGATACTTCTGCAGCAAGAGTTGAAGAACTCTTGAAAACAGGTGGTTATAAATAAAGTGTAATTCTACAGAAAATTTTGCTGCACAGAGAATGATATCTCTCTCTGTGCAGCAAAAGGGGGAAAGTCGATTGTCACTTAAAAAACTTTCGGTTTTTCAACGTTTTGGTTTTTGGATTTCGGGCACTGAAACCAAGTTTAAATGGGCTTTATTGCTCCCCACCATCATTTTATTGGCAATAATAACCGTTTATCCAACTATTTATGCATTTAACCTTTCATTATCTGATTATAACTTAGCACGAGCAGCTGATACCCTGAAAGGTTATATTGGTTTGGATAATTTCCGAAATATATTAAAAGATCCGACTTTTTGGAGTTCTCTTCGCACAACTATTACCTTTACAGTAGTTGTCGTTGTAATTGAGTTTTTCTTAGGATTGGGCATTGCTCTTATCTTACAAGGAACAGTTACCGGTTCAAGAATTGTTAGAACTTTCATTTTACTCCCAATGATTATGGCACCGATTGTCGTTGGTTTGACCTGGACTTATCTCTATCAGTCGGAATTCGGCTTAGTTACCTTTATCCTACGTAAGCTTCACCTAATGAGTTATGCTACCGCTCCACTGGCCGATGTAACGAGCGCACTTCCGGCATTGATGGTTGTTGATATCTGGCAATGGACACCTTTTCTCATTATGGTTTTATTAGCCGGTTTAGAGGCACTGCCTACTGCTCCCTATGAAGCTGCCCGTATTGATAAAGCATCACCTTTTCTAGTGTTTCGGAAAATCACTCTTCCTTTGCTTCAACCGGTTATTCTCATCGTTTTGGTTTTAAGAATTATGGATGCTATCAGGGTTTTCGATATTGTATATGCATTAACAGAAGGTGGACCTGCAGAGGCGACCGATGTTTTAAGCATGTTCATTTATAGGAATGCTTTTTACCTTTGGGGGATTGGTAAAGCTTCGGCGATTTCGTTTATCTTGCTGTATATCATAATGATTGTTTCGGTTATTTTAGTAAATCTCTTAAGCCGGGCGAAGCAAACGGTTTGACCCCATGAGAAACTGAATGGGATAGACAATACTGATTTTGGGGTGGTTACTCTTGGAAAAAAACAAAACGAAAACCATAATCGCTATAATTATTATTGGGATTATTTTGGTGGTGAATGTGATGCCTTTTTTATGGCTCATATTAACCTCGTTAAAAACCCGACTCGATATTTTTGCTATTCCTCCAAAATTCTTTTTTCATCCTACCGCAAAAAATTTTATATCGGCTTTTACCAAGCGTCATTTTTTACCGATGTTTTACAACAGCCTTATCATATCAGCGAGCACGACCTTACTGTCTTTAGCAGTTGGGACCCTTGGGGCTTACTCCCTCGCTCGTTTTAAGCTTTTTGGTGATAAGCACATTTCCTTTTGGATCTTAAGTACTCGTATGTTTCCTCCAATCGTATTGGTTATTCCTTTTTTTATCATGGCAACTCGTTGGGGGCTTCACGATACTCGATCACTTTTGGTGATTGTTTATACCACTTTTAATTTACCATTTGTAGTTTGGATCATGAGAAGCTTTTTTGAAGACATTCCAAGTGACCTTGAAAAAGCGGCTACGGTAGATGGATATTCCAGGTGGGATGCTTTTTGGAAGGTCATTTTACCTCTCAGTGCTCCGGGATTGGTTACCACCGCTATTCTCTGTTTTATCTTTTCGTGGAACGAATTTCTGTTTGCTAACGTTTTGACTGCAGCTATGGCAAAGACTGTTCCAGTAGGAATCAGAGGATTGGTTACTTCACGGGCGATTGAATGGGGTGAAATAGCTGCGGTTGCAACATTACAAGTTATTCCCGTTTTAGCATTTACGTTCGCAGTTCAAAAATACATCATTCGTGGTTTAACCTTAGGTGCTGTGAAGGGATGATCATCTTATAAAGGAATTCAATTTACTGGAAAGGATGTGAAGTCCAGTGGATTTTGGCTTTGGGGATCGAGTTTTTGTATCAGTTATGACTACCTTTGGTCTTAGTTTTTTGTGGATGGGTTGGCTGGAAAAATACCTTCCAATCTGGATCGTTCCTCTATTAGGTTTGGTTTTTGCTCTTATATTAATTATTCCCTGGTATCGAAAATTTAATCAAGAAAGAATCCAGGAAAAAGAAGAATTATTACAGATGAGAAATGGCTTTGTGAAAAGGACGGAATCGTAAATGGCAAGCTTAACCTTGAAGAATGTATGGAAGAAATACGGGAAGGTTATTGCGTTAAAAGGAGTACATTGCGAAGTTAAGGATGGGGAGTTATTAACTATTTTAGGTCCATCGGGAGCTGGGAAAACTTCACTCCTTCAATCTATTGCAGGAGTTGAAGAAATCATTGCCGGTCAAATATATATCGATAAACAAAGAGTTGATCAACTTCCTCCACCGGAACGAGATGTGGCTATGGTATTCGAGACGTATGCTCTTTATCCGAATAAATCAGTTTATCAAAATATGGCTTTCCCCTTGCATTCACCTTTTAGAAAACTACCAAAAAATGAAATCGACCAAAAGGTAAAAGAAATAGCTCAGCTTCTACAAATTGACTGGTTATTGGATAGAAATGTCTCTCAACTAAGCGGTGGGCAAAGACAAAGAGTTGCCTTAGGTCGAATGTTGGTGAGGAATCCCAAAATTTTTTTAATGGATGAACCCATTGCTCATCTTGATGCTAAGTTACGCCATAGGCTTCGAGGCGAATTAAAAAATATTCAAAGGAAGTTCGGAATAACTACTCTTTATACCACCCATGATTACCGAGAAGCTTTGGGGATGGGAGATCGGGTAATTGTTTTAAATCAAGGAATCATTTTACAAATTGCCGAACCGGAAAAAATTTTTAATTTTCCTAAGAATGATTTTGTTGGTGGATTAGTTGGAGATCCTCCAATGAATTTTTTCGAGAGTTATTTATCTTCAACCACTTCAGGAACTATTCTTCGGAATGAAGCTTTCGAGATAGGTTTGGACCAAAAAACGACTGAAACAATCAATAGCCTCAATATTGATCATTTAAAGATTGGATTACGCCCTTCCGATATAACGGTGAATATGACCCCAAAAGAAAACTTCTTTCCGGCAGAAGTATATGTCGTTGAACCTTTGGGTATGACACAAATTCTTACATTAGCTCAACAGAAAATGAAATTTCAAGTGAAGTACTCAGGTTCATTAAGTTTCGAGATGGGGCAAAAGGTCTATTTTGGTTTTCAGCCAGATAAATTGCACTACTTTCATCCAATTACTGGTCTGAATGTATTGTTGAAAGAAGAGTAATTTTTTCTTTTCACATTAAGATTGAGATGAACGGATGTGAATAACATTGGCTAAAGTAGAATTAAAAAAACTTTGGAAGAAATATGGAAAAGTTGAAGCGGTAAAGGGGATTGACCTTTCCATTCAGGATCGTGAATTTGTTGCATTTTTAGGGCCTTCTGGATGTGGGAAGACCTCAACTATGAGAATGATCGCTGGTTTAGAAAAAATCACTGGAGGAGAAATTTATATCGGTGATCGATTGGTGAACGAATTGGATCCAGGAACTCGCAACATAGCTATGGCTTTTGAATCTTATGCGTTGTACCCTCCGATGACAGTTTTTGATAACATTGCCTTTCCATTACGTGCTATGAAATATCCTGAAAATGAAATTAAAAGTCGAGTTCAAAGATTAGCAGAAATTTTAGAATTAACTGATATTATGGCCAAATATCCAAAAGGTTTAAGCGGAGGTCATCAACAAAGAGTTTCCCTTGCTCGAGCTCTAGTTCGAGATGCTGATGTATATTTGTTAGACGAACCAATTTCCCACTTAGATACCAAAATGAGAAACCGTATGAGAGCAGAATTGAAAAGAATACATGGAGAATTGGGGAAAACCATGATATATGTTACACATGATCAGGTTGAAGCTTTAGCAATGGCCGACAAGGTTGTAGTGATGAATTTTGGAGTGATTCAACAGGTTGGTACACCACAAGAAATATATTTTAAACCACAAAATTTGTTTGTTGCTGACTTTGTGGGAGAGCCTCCAATGAATTTTGTTGATTGTTCTATTGAACTGAAAGAAAAAAGTTTTATTCTGTTGTTTTCTGGCCACTCAGTTGAAATTCACGATGAGCAAAAAGTGGCTAAATTAAGAGAATTGGAGAACGTCTTATCAAAAAAATGGATTTTCGGAATTCGCCCAACAAATCTACAAATATTTAAGGATGAATCCAATAATAGTTCCAGTTTGATTCCAGGAATTATTTATGCGGTTGAACCGTTAGGGGATTCGAAAATTGTTCACGTTCTTTACGGTGATAAATCACTTTTAATCGAGACCACTCCTGATTTTATTGGATCAGAAGACGAAAAGATTTTTTTGAAAATTGACAGTGATTACCTATTGCTTTTTGATAAAGAAACCGAGCAAATGGTATTATAATAACGAAGATAAATTTTAAATCTTAATATATAGTGGAAAGATAGTTATCTTCTTTTTTTATTTTTGCCAACGATTAATAGAAAGTGTCAGAAAAAGTCTCAATTTTCATAATGTGGTTTAATTACAAAATTTGATTTACGAAAAAATAATTTAGATTTTCTGAAAGGAGGATTTTCTTTGAGACTCGAGAATAAAATTGCCATAGTAACCGGTGCTGGACAGGGAATAGGAAAAGCTATAGCGATTGGTTTAGCCAAAGAAGGAGCTTCGGTGGTAGTTAATGATTTAAATGAGAAAAATTGCCAGGAAGTGGCTCGAACCATAGAACAAGAATACCATCGTCCTAGTTTGGTGGTTATTGGGGATGTCAGTTTACGAAGTACTGCGGTGAAAATTAAAGAAGAAGCTCTTAACAAATTTCATCGAATTGACATCTTGGTCAATAATGCTGGGATTATGATATCCGGATTGGTGATCGATTATAAAGAAGAAGATTGGGATAAAATTTTTGCCGTAAATGCAAAAAGCGTGTTTTTAATGTGTCAAGAAATCGGTCGAGTTATGGTCGAGCAGCGATCGGGGAAAATTATCAACGTTTCTTCTATAGGTGCAAAAAATGGAGACGTTGCCCAAGCAGCCTACGCAGCAACCAAAGCAGCTGTGATGAATTTTACCCGAGCACTATCGAGAGAATTCGCACCCCTAGGGATCAACGTTAATTCTATTTGTCCAGGTATTGTGGATACTCCATTAGGTCAGGTAAATTTAAATGATCCGGTCAAGAAAGAAAAATTTATCAAAATGACTCCCAAAGGAAGAATCAGCATTCCAGAAGATCTAGCCGGTATTACTGCTTTTCTTGCCAGCGATGATGCCGATTTCATTGTGGGTCAGGCAATCAACGTTGATGGAGGAATTTTATATTATTAATTATTGGGTTTGTGTATTTTTTTATTTTTTGGAAGGATTAATCTAAAAAACGAAGGGAGCTGTCGCTATTGCCTGCGGAATACATTTTGGGTATTGATTTGGGTACATCATCCCTAAAAGCATCGCTTCTCGACTTATATAACACCAAGATAGAATCAGTATCAGTTGAACTGACTGTATCATATCCAGATTCTTTTTCAGCTGAGCAGAATCCTTATGATTGGTGGGAAGCTTTTCGAACTTTAATCCAAAAAATAAAACAACTTATTGGAGGCTTAGATTCTATAAAAGCTATTGGTTTATCTGGACAAATGCTTGGTTTAATAAATCTTGATGAAAAAGGTCAACCCCTCAGACCAGCATTGATTTGGTGCGATCAGAGAAGCTTTATTGAATTAAATGAAATAAGAGAAATGATTGGCGAAGAAAAGTTATTACAAAATACTGCAAACACACCGCTCACAGGATATTGGCTCCCCAAACTTTTATGGCTCCGTAAACACCAAAAAGATATTTTACAAAAATCCAGACATTATCTCCTACCCAAAGATTATCTCCGTTATCGGTTAACCGATGAATATATCACTGAAGTATCAGATGCCTCTGGTACCTTACTCTTTGATGTTGCGCAACGCACCTGGTCAAGAAAGCTTATCAAAGATTTTAATTTTGATTTTTCTTGCTTTCCTCAAGTAGTTGAATCAACCGAAATAACTGGTCATGTTTCTTTAAAGGCGTCTCAAGAAACAGGCCTTCCAGAAGGAATCCCAGTTGTTGGAGGTGGTGGCGACCAGTCTTCCGGAGGTATTGGTCTTGGAGTTATTGATAAAGGTATAATGTCATGTGTATTGGGAACTTCTGGAGTTGTTATGGCTCAGACTGAAGAAGCTAAAAAGGACCGAAAAAACCGAGGCTTACATTCCTTTTGTTATTCTATTCCAGGAAAATGGTTTTTAATGGGGTGCACCTTAGCTGCGGGTGGTTCGTACCGTTGGCTACGTCATTCTTTACTTTATCTCCAAAAGGACTTGAGTTACGATCATCTCAATTTGTTAGCTGGTGAGATTGGACCAGGGAGTGATCGGCTGGTTTTCCTGCCTTATCTTATAGGAGAACGAACCCCTCATTCTGATCCTAATGCTCGTGGTGTTTATTTTGGTTTGAATTACCAACACGACATTCGGCATATAATTCGGGCAACTATTGAAGGAGTAGCTTTCAGCCAAAAGGAATCGGTGGAAATACTGAAAGATTTTGGGCTTGAAGCTGACCGTTTAATCGTTTCAGGTGGAGCGGCGAGAAGTCAATTATGGTGTCAAATTATGGCTGACGTTACTGGTATAGAAGTCGTCACCACCAATATAGATGATCCAGCTTCGGTTGGGGCGGCTTTTATTGCTGGGGTTGGTACTGGTATTTTTGATTCATTTCAAAGCGGATGTGGAAGGTTTATTCGACATGGAGATGTATTAGAGCCATCTTCAAAAAATAATCAAATTTATAAGACATTATTTGAAAAATACCAAAAACTCTATCAAGTATTGAAAAATTATTATCAAGATTATCAATTAACCTGAGAATTTCAAAAAAATTACTGTCTATTTATCAATAAATTGAAAGAAGCTCAAATTGGGTAAATATTTTTCAAGGGGGTCAACTACGTGAAGAAGTTTATTAATAAATACGAAAATCTTATCGAAGAGATGGTTGAAGGATATGTACTGGCAAATTCAGATAAAGTAAAACGTCTCCCTACTGAAAGAGTTTTAGCCTATTCGAACGCTCCCATTCAAGGAAAAGTAGGTGTAATAACCGGTGGGGGCTCAGGACATAAGCCAGCTTTTATTGGATATATTGGGAAAGGTCTATTAGATACAGTAGCAGTTGGAGATATCTTTGCCGCTCCTCCCGTTCAGCGTTGTTATGAAGCTATTAAAGCAGCTGATGGCGGGAAAGGAGTTTTGGTTTGTATCGGGAATTATTCTGGCGATACCATGAACTTTGGAATGGCAGCGGAATTGGCTCAAGATGAAGGAATTCCGGTAGAAATCTTAGTAGTCAATGATGACGTTGCGTCATCTCCAAAGGATCGGATGGATAATCGACGAGGAGTGGCTGGTGAAGTGGTTCTCTGGAAAATGATGGGAGCCTTAGCCCAAGAAGGAGCTGACCTCGCCACCCTCAAAGAAGTTGGGAACCGAACCATCTTTAACACCCGTAGTCTTGGCGTGGCTCATACACCCTGCATTATGCCTTCTTCTGGAAAACCAAGTTTCCAAATTGGTGATGACGAGATGGAGATTGGGGTAGGCCATCATGGAGAACCAGGAATACAACGTACGAAATTGATGTCTGCTGATGAAGTCACCACACTCATAACTCAGAAAATCCTTGAGGATCTCCCTTTTGGAGCAGGGGATGAAGTTTCAGTTCTGATGAGTGGTCTTGGGTCAACCTCTCTTTTAGAAATGTATATTTGTTATCGAAAACTCCATCAAATTCTTACCGATCATCAGATCACTATTCATCGGAACTATATTGGAGAGTTTTTCACTTCAATGGAGATGGGTGGTTTTTCCATAACGCTCACCAAACTTGATGAAGACTTAAAACGGTTAATTGATGCTCCTTGCGATGGAGTGCATCTTATTCAGCATTAAAGGAGACGAATAACAATGGCTGATACCATTTCTTTTAATAGGGTTAAAGAATCATTTGCTTCAATTCTAAATCGACTTGAGGAAAATCGCCAATATTTGAATGACCTTGATTCTCCTATTGGAGATTCCGATCATGGAGAAAGTGTCACTGCTGCCTTTAAAAAAGTGAAAGAAGCTGTGGACGCTTACCCTGCTGATCAGAATGATATTGGAAGCCTCCTCCAATCGATTGGAAAGGCGATCATTTTCTCTGGCGGAGCAGCCATGGGCCCACTGTACGGAACCGCTTTCATGGATGCAGGAACTGCCATTTGCGGAAAAAGTGTGCTTACTCGGGAAGACTTAGTTGCCCTAATGGTGGCTTTTGCTCGTGGCATCGAAAGAAGAGGAAAGGTGAAAATTGGAGAAAAAACCATGTTTGATACCATTTATCCAACCGCCGAAGCTCTTCAAAAAGCCTTTGATGAGGGGAAACCTCTTTCAGATATGATCAATGCCGGTATTGCTGCAGCAAAACAAGGCATGGAATCCACCAAAGACATGCTTTCCTTAAGAGGTCGTTCAAGCCGTTTGGGAGAACGTTCAATAGGTCATATTGATCCAGGTGCAGCATCGAGCTACTTTATCATGGAAGCTTTTCTAAAGAGTTTAGTTGAAGGATAAGTTAACAAAATTTTAACTCGAATTCATTTGATGATAATTTTAAGATAGACCTTCATGCTATATAGCAGCACCAGATGAGGATGAAAATACCTATCTAAATCCGTCATTGCGAGGAGCGAAGCGACGTGGCAATCTCATTTAGTAATTCTTTAATTCTGAGGAATCCGGTGTTTTTTACCAGACATTATAAGAATCTCATTGATTTCGATTCCACAATTCCATAATTTCTCAATCCTATAAATAATAAAAAATGACTCAAGAGATTGCCGCGACCTCAAAAAACCAGGTCTCGCAATGACGACTCAAAGTTCCTTCTCCCTTGATGGGAGAAGGTGAGGATGAGGGTGAAAGCCCAGAATAAGATTATGGTTGATTGTTATAAAAAAGTAACATTAAAAAACATTCCGTATTTACAGGATAGACCGTCATGCTGCTTTGCAGCACCAGATGAGGATGAAAATACCTATCTAAATCCGTCATTGCGAGGAGAGTCCTATGCGACGTGGCAATCTCATTTAGTATTTTTTTTAATAATGAAAAGATGAGATCCTCACGCCCTCAAAAAGCGATGGCTCAGGATGACCGATTAAAGAATTCACTTGATGGCATTTTCAGGTTAGACCCTCATGTCACATTGTGGCACCAGATGAGGATAAAAAATCTAAAATTCGACATGCCATGGCATGTCGCTACATGAATTGGGCGCTATAAATTGCGCAGCTATAGAAAACATATTTTTGTAGGGGTCTTTATTTATCAAGCCCGCAAATGGAATTTTATTAGAGTTTTGATAATTGAAAAGGAGTGAAGAATCATGTCCTTATTTCTGGCATCCGATCATTTTGGATATCCTTTAAAAAAAGTTATTGCCGACCATTTACGTGAAAAGGAAGTTGAATTTGAAGATTTAGGGGTGAACTCAGAAGATGAAGTTGTGGATTATCCAGATATAGCCCTCAAAGCTTGCTTGACCATAAGAGAAGGAAAGCACCAATATGGAATACTCGTCTGTGGAACCGGCCTTGGTATGGCCATGGCTGCTAATAAAATACCCGGGATTTATGCCGCTCCTGCTCATGATATTTATTCAGCTGAAAGAGCAAAAAAAAGCAATGATTCCAACGTCATGACTTTAGGAAGACATATTGTGGGTCCAGAGCTGGCTAAGATGTTGGTTGATGCCTGGTTGGGAAGCGAATTCGGTGGGGGGAGGTCTCTCCCCAAAGTACAAAAAATCCGAGAAATTGAAAAGAAATATATGAAATAATTAATTACCTAAAATTGTATTCCAACCTCTCCTGGAAAAAGGAGAGGTTTTTTATTTTTTTTTATTGATAAAAGAGAACTTACTTTTTTATTGACAAAAATGATAAACTATCAGAGTTGTTCTATCCTGAAAATATAAAAATGTTTAAAAAATCCGTCATCCTGAGCGGTGCTTTTCCGCGTGAGGATCTCATCTGATTCAGCCGGTGTCATCCTGAGGCTTCGTTTTTCGAAGCCGTGAGGATCTCGTCTTTTTTAGGTTTTTTATTCTTAAAAAGATTTAAAAGGATGAGATTCTCACGTCGTCCGGTAGAAGACACTGGACTCCTTAAAATGACAAACTGGGTGGCAGAGATTGCCATGTCGTTCAACCAAAAAACGGTTGACCTTCTCGCAATGACGGATTTAGATAGGTATTTTCATCCTCATCTGGTGCTACTAGGCAGCATGAGGGTCTATCATGAAAACTTACGGGCATGATAAATCAAGCCCCTACCAAAGAATTTAAAATTGTAGGGGCACAATGTATTGTGCCCATTCTTTAATTAATGTAGCGACATGCCATGGCATGTCGAATCTTTGTTTTCGTCCTCATCTGGTGCTGGTTATCAGCATGACGGTCTATCCTATAACTACGGTGATGGTCGATGGGTAAAGAGTTTGAATATCGCTTATCATAACCCATCTTGTATTAACAGAATAGGAGTTAAATATAGAAATCTTTTTGTTTTCTTAAAATAATTGATAAATTAAAGGATAATATCATGCCAAAAATAAAAATTAATCAATTTGATAAAGAATTCGAAGCTAAATCTGGAGAGAATATTTTAGAAGTACTTCAAAGAGAAGGCATTGATATAAATGCCTATTGTGGGGGGTTTGGGTATTGTGGAAAGTGCCTGATAAAAATTATAAAAGGGAGCGTTGCTCAACCAACCGCACAAGAAATAAAACATTTAAAGGAAAAGATATCTCAAGGATACCGTTTAGCTTGTCAAGCCCAAATCATCGAGGATATTGAAATTGATATTCATGATTCAATAACTCATAAGGTAGAGGTTTTAGCGGAATCAGGAGAAGCTCTTTTAGAAGAACTACCAGTTAAAAAAACAAATATTCAGCTTAAAAAACCCTCATTAAATCAATCTTTGTCCCTTGATGAGATTGTTGAGAATCAATTACCGACCTCACCTATTGTTAGAAAATGGTCTGTTCAAGCTCTTCGGGAATTGTCTCGCATTGAGAATCAAGATAAGATGAATTTTGAAATAGGTTTTGATGAAGGCCAAATTTATTGGGCAAACTTAGACGCTGAAAAGGCTTCTTTTTTAGGAATTGCCTTTGACATTGGAACGACGACTTTAGCTTGCGAACTTCTTGACCTTGAGACAGGATCAACCCTTTATCGAGCAGGTGCCTTAAATCGTCAAGCAAGCTTTGGAGCCGATGTATTATCTCGATTGAGAGCTATTCAAGATAACCAAGGAGCTCTGTCTAACCTTCAAGAATTATTGCTATCATCGATGAATGACTTGATACAGGAAGCCTGTCAAAAGACTGGGAATGACCCCAACCGAATATTATCAGTTGCAGTAGCGGGAAATACAATTATGGAACATATTTTTTTAGGAGTATCTCCAATCTCGATAGGAACGGCTCCTTTTGCTCCGGTTTTTTGTCGGTCCTACTATACCAGCGCTCGGAGAGTTCATTTAGTTGTCCATCCAGAGGCTCAGGTATACATTTTTCCTTCGGTTGCTGGATATGTTGGAGGTGATATTATTGCTGGTATTGGAGCTCATGACCTTGAGAATAATAATTCAACCCTTCTCTATGTTGATATAGGAACCAATGGAGAAATTGTCCTTTCTGACCAAGGGAAGATTTACTGCTGTGGAACGGCCGCAGGCCCAGCTTTTGAAGGGGCTCAAATCAAGCACGGTACTCGTGCTACCCTGGGAGCGATTCACCAAGTAGAAATTGAAAATTCTGATTTAAAAATATACACCATTGGAGATGTAGCACCGAGAGGTGTTTGTGGAACTGGGCTCATTGATGCCTTAGCTTGTTTAATTAAGGGAGATTCTGTTGCACCAAATGGAAGATTACAAAAAGACAATCATTTGTTATCTTCTCGAATACAAGAAGAAGGGAAAAGCCATTTTTTTGTTTTAAGTCATGATCCGCATGTTATTGTAACTCAGGAAGATATTTCTCAGCTACAATTAGCCAAAGCAGCCCTCCAAGCGGGAAGGAAAGTTTTGCTCCACCAAGCGAATCGATCAGAATCAGATATTGACCAGGTCATATTAGCAGGAGCTTTTGGTAGTTTTATTAATCCGGAAAGTGCAATGACAGTAGGTATTATTCCAAGGGTAAAAACAGTATTATCAGTTGGGAATGCGTCATTATTTGGAGCCAAAAAAGCTCTTCTTTCAAAAGTATTTCGAGAAAAAGTTGAAAATTTAGCCAAAAAAGCACAATATGTTGAATTATCAGCTCGTAGTGATTTTCAAGAATATTTTTATGAAGCTTTAATTTTTGAGAGAAATTAAGTGAGATTTTATTTCCAATCTTTTTTTTTGCTTTTAAATTGGAAATAAAATATATAAGTATTATCGGTTGCTGAATATAAATTTTTCTGTTTAATGATAGGAGGATTTTAATAATGGCCGTAGTAAAGTCATTTAATGGATTTCATTATTCGCTCGAACTTTTAAAAAATAAGTCGTTTGGACAGTTGGTAGCACCCCCTTATGACATTATCAGTGAAAGAGACAAAAAGAGATTAATTGAAGATCCAGATAATATCGTTCATATAACCTTAGGTAAGAATGAAAAAGGTTACAATGAAGCAGCTCAAGTCCTGAAAAACTGGATTAAACAAGGTAAAATTCAAAGAGACCCATCACCAAGTTTATATATTTATGAGCAAGAATACACTATTAATTCACAAAAGGAAAGAAAAAAACGCACCGGTTTTGTCGGTTTGGTTCGGCTGGAAGAATTTGGAAAAAAGATTATTATGCCACATGAGAAAACAATGCCAAAATATTCTCTTGACCGTTTGGAATTATTAAGAGCAACCAATTCCAACTTAGAACAAATTTTTGGGATTTATAACGATTCTACCGGTCGTATTGATGCAATATTAGAAGTGAACAAAACATCGGATAACTTTCTTTTTCAATTTGAGGATTGGCAGGGAACTGTCCACACCATTTGGAAGCTATCTGATCAGAATGCTATAAACCAAATACGCCTTTTAATGAACCCTCGAACTATAATAATTGCTGATGGCCATCATCGATATGAAACGAGTTTAATGTACCGTCAAGAAATGAGAGAAAAACTGGGTGACCCGATGGAACCAATTCCTGCCGATTATGTAATGATGACTTTGATCAATATAAAAAACCCTGGCCTCTTAGCCTTACCGACACATCGGCTCATTCATGGAGTTCCCGAAAACCAGGTTAAAGGATTTTTTAACAAAGCTAAAAAATACTTTGAGGTTAATCTTTTTGCTAACGAAAAGGAGTTTTACGAATATTTCCAAAATGCTCCTTTAATGACTATTGGAGTATATTCAAAAGTTGAAGAAATTTGGGGGACAGTCACGCTGAAAAACCCAGAAATCATGGATCAAGTAATGGGAACTGAAAATGTTAATCGGTATATCGATACCTGTATTCTTCATGAACTCATTATGAAAGAATTATTAGGAATTGATGAAGAAATGCAGAAGAATAAAGATTACGTTGATTATTTGCGTGGAACCAAAGACGTTGTGCAGGTTGCGAAAGAGGAGAATAAGTATCAAGTTGTATTCATCATGAAACCAACTCCCATGGATGATGTTGAAAAATCGGTTCTTCATTCTCAAAGAATGCCACAGAAATCGACCTATTTTTATCCAAAAGTATGGAGTGGCTTAATTATTCGATTGTTGGAGGATTAATTAGAAAAGTTATGAATCAAAGGAAAACATTGTTTCAAATCGCTCTGGATATTCTCACTAAACAGGAAGCAAAAGAATTGCTAACACCTAAAATGCTCAATACTGTTGACATTGTCGAAATAGGTACACCACTTATAATCCGATACGGCCTATCAATAGTTGAGCAAATTAAAGACTGGATAAAGGGTGATAAGATCCTTTTTGCTGATACAAAGATTGCTGATGCGGGTCATTGGGAAACGTGTGAGGCGATATCTTCAGGCGCTAACATGGTTTCAGTTTTAGCTGGAGCATCTTTTAATACACTGGAAGAAGTTCGAGACGCCACTCAGTTAAACCAAGCTAAAATGGTGGTTGACATCATCGATCTCTCCTTATCTGATGAGAGTAAGATAAAATTTATTAATACTTTAAATCCGGATTATTTATGTATCCATTTAGCAACTGATGTTGTAAAAAAAGGTGGTTCTTTGTTAGAGTTTTCCCGTCAGCTTTCTTTTGTTTCTTCTCGACGGTTACCTCTGATGGTAGCAGGAGGCATTCATCCCCAGAACTTACTGGATATTTTAAAAAATATTCAACCAGCTGTTGTAGTAGCAGGTTCTTCGATAACAAAAGCCTCTGATCCTGAGCTCGAAGCCCAGAATATGAGGAGGATTATAGATGAAACAATCCTTTACTGAATCAGTACAGCAGGTGATAAATGAAGCTCATTCCTTACTTGATACCTTGAATCTAGAGGAAGTGTCTGAGTGGTTATATGCTCTAAGTTCGATATGGACTAAACGCCGAATCTTTTTTTGGGCTCGAGGGAGAAGTTTTTTAATCCTCCGTGGCTTTGCGATGAGATTAATGCATATGGGTTACCAGATTCACATTGTTGGAGAGGTTGATTGCCCTTCTATCGAAAAAGACGATGTATTGGTGGTTGCCTCTGGTTCGGGTTCTACTGGATCAATCCTTTTATTTGCCGAAAAGGCTAAAAAAATAGGCGCTTCGGTTGCAGCAATTATAGGAAAACCGGAAACACCACTTCATACTTTATGTAATTTGGTGGTTGAGTTTCATCCTGAAATGATCCCTGAGTCGCAGCAACTCAATGCAAATGGAGGCGGTACACGCTTTGAACATTCCTTAATGTTATTTTTTGATAGTTGTATTCTCAACTTAATTTATGACAAGCGTGGTCTTGTTTATCAAGAAATGATGAAACGACACGCTAATTTAGAATGATCATTTAAGAAGGAATTTACTTTACCTCATGATTTTAAACCAAATACAATTTTATCCCCATGTTTTTAATATATTTTTGATACTCTTCAGAAATACCAGTATCTGTAATAATAATGTCAAAATTACTTAAGTCAGCAAAGTGAGAAATGCGAATTTTTCCAAATTTCGTTGAGTCAGTTAATAAAATTTTTGTGTCAGAATATTCTATAGCAGCTTTTTTTGTGTTGACCTCATAGGTGGTGGCACAGGTTACACCTAATTTATCATCAACCCCTGCAGCGGTTATAAAAGCTTTATTAGCCCTAACCTTTTTAATAAATTCGACACCCTCGGCACTTTCAAACATTAAAGTATTATGGTGAAAGTATCCACCGGTCATTATGATCTTATAATTGTTATTTTTATAAAGACCATAAAAAATGTTAAGAGCAAAACAAATAATCGTGAGTGGAATGTTCGTTGGCATATATTTCGGAAGATGTTCAGCCGTGGTTCCATTGTCAATGATTATAATATCATTCGGCTCGATTAATGAAGCCGCCATTTGGCATATTTTCATTTTTTCTCGTATCATTTGAGATTCAGCTTTACTGATTAAATAGGAATCTTGTTCGCTTTCAGTCGATATATTCTTCTTAAGAACAGCTCCACCATGAATTATTTGAGCGATGTTTTCTTTAGCAAGAATTTCCAAATCTCTCCGAATCGTCATTTCTGAAACATTTAACTTATCCGACAATTCTTTAATATTAATTAAACCTCGTAAAGACAGAGTTTTGGTAATATAGTCGATACGATTTTTTCTGTTAGTCATGAAAATTAAAACCACCTTATGAAATAAATTTTACATTATTTGTTTATTATATTACAAATCTTATTTTTTATCATTATATATAGAATAACATATTCTAAATTATGTCAAAAGAGGAACGTTTAATTTTTTAAAAAAAATTGAATAATTTATTGTTTTTGTCTTTAGAAAAGATTTTTCAATGAAGCAACAATAATACTAACCAATTGTAATAAAATTTAAACTGATAATAATAGTTTTGATCATATTATTTCTCTGCTCTTTAAAATACAAGAGTTCTCACCATATCTCATAAAGAATGCTTATAACTCTCTATTAGCTCTAAAACCTTATGGTAATTTAATTTCATTTTTAAATCATAATAACCAATAAAACGGATGATTAATGCTTAACTTCAGCAAATAAGATAATCTTAGAGGAAACTTCTTAAAGTACTAACAGAACTTTCTGTTAGAAATAATCAAATCTCTTCAATGCCCACCAACCAAAGAAAAATTTAAAAAATATGAAGGATTCAAGATAGATCATTGCTTCAAAAAGAATTATATCGTATGAAAATGAAATTTAGACTACTAACATGATAGACATTCCTTCATTATAAAAGTGCACCAAATATGATATTACTTCATCTTTTAAGTGTATTCATTTGTTTATTATATTTTAATTATTGAATATGACCACAATTTTCCCATACAAAAAGTGACTGTGTTGTTTTTTTTTCTAATGATAAGATTCAATAAAAGATTAAGTATGGATGGGTAAATAATCTATTTATAGCAATATTAACTCTGATAGAATTTGAAGATTTTCCCCTCTACAGAGCTACTGATATATTAGAATCAAGTGCACCGGTGGGAAATTGTTATCCTGCCATTGCAAAAAGAAAAACCAAATCTATCATAATTGGGATACTTTATTGACAGGATTCGCACACTCAGGTCACTCAGCAGAGTTTTTAAGGTAAATTAAAGATTACGTTTTTCCTTTAATTATTAGAGTTATAAGATTAAAAAAGATTAATAAAAATTAAAAAAACCATCTTTTTTTTAAAAATATAACCAATGAAATAGTTACAAATTTAATCCCGCATCCTATTGATATTGCTATTTAAATATGTTAAATTAATAACACAATTTGTGAAAAAAACTATAGAATTATTGCTGAAAAAAGGGGGTGTTTGGTTTTTTGTTGTCCTTAAAAGATTTTCCAATAAATTATTTTGCTCTTAAATAATGAGGTATTTTGTTATATCAGTCAGGTAAATTTTTAAGGACAAGAGAAAATAAGCAATGAAAGGAGGAAGGATTTAACTAAGTCGTGTAAAGATTCTTAATTGAAGAATACAAGGTATTTGGAAAAGTTAATATTAAAAATTAATAAAATTTGGAGCTTATAGCTCCAGAATGGTTATTGAAAAAAGGAGGTTTAAAAATGAGAAAAGTTTCATTGTTAATAGGCATTGTCACTCTTGTATTAGCAATATTTATGGTTAGCGTATTAGGAGCAGCAGAAGAAGCAGAACAGTTTGAAATTGTAATGGTAGCAAAAACCGAGGGACTTGCCTGGTTCGATGGCACCAAAAGAGGTGTTGAAGAATTTGACGCAACACATCCCGATGTAAAGGCTTATCAACACTCACCGGACGGAGCTGATCCAGTTAAGCAGGCAGCGTTGATAGAAGATTATATAGCTAAAGGTGTTGATGCAATTTGTATTATTCCAAATGATCCAAAGGCATTGATTCCTGTTGTTAAAAAAGCCAAGGAAGAAGGAATTGTAGTTGTTATCCATGAAGGTGCCGATCTTTGTGGTATCGCTGATTATGATTTGGAGGTTATTAATAATTACTACCTGGGATCTCTTATGGGTAAAGCACTAGGAGAAGAATTAGGTGGTAAGGGCAAATGGGCTTGTACGGTTGGAGGCCATACCATGCAAACCCATATGGAATGGTGGCAGGGTGCAGTAGACTACATTAAAGAAAACTTCCCAGAAATGGAATTACTAAATGAAATGCCCTATGAAGACCATGACGATGCAAAAATTGGCTATGATATCTGCAGACAGATCCTCAGAACTTGGCCAGATATTAATGGATTCATTGGTTTTACAGTTGAATCCCGTTCCTCTATGTGCCGTCTTTTAAAAGAAACCAACAACAAAAATGTTAAAGTGACAGGTTTAGCTGTGCCATCCGCTTTAAGAGATTACATTAAAGAAGGCTGGACTCATGGCGCTTTTGGTAATTCACCTGATGATGCTGGCTACGCTACAGTATTGTTAGCTTATAAAATCCTTAAAGGTGAAGAAATCGGCGAAACAGTTAATCTTGAAAAACCTGGTTTAGAGAATTGTGAAGTGAGTGAAAACGGCTTGGTTCAAGGACATGCTGAGCTAGAATTCACTCCAGAAAATGTTGACCAATTTAAATTCTAGTTTTAATTTGAACGAGTCGAACAGATTTTTTGTTCGACTCGTTCCAAAAATTATAATACTTGAGATGGGTATGGGAAAAATATGAATTCTAACGTATTAATTGCAAAAAACATATCTAAATCTTTTGGTGGTATACAAGCACTAAAAAAAGTGAATTTTGAGGTAGCACCGGGCCAAATACATTGTCTTGTAGGAGAAAATGGTTCTGGGAAGTCAACATTTGTAAAAGTTGTTGCTGGCGTTCATGCGCCGAATCAAGGAGAAATAATATTAAACGGTCATAAATATGATAGATGTACTGTTGCTGATTCTATCCGTGAAGGAGTCCAAGTAATATATCAGGATTTATTGCTTTTTAATCATATGAGTGTTGCAGAGAATATTGCGATTGATAAGTTAGTTGTTCAGAATAAAAAATTAGTTGATTGGCAAGAGATAGAAGATGTTGCTCAAGAACAATTAAATAAGGTAGCTACAAAGATAGATTTAAAAGAAACTATCGAGAATTTATCCATAGCAAATAGACAAATCGTAGCAATATGTCGTGCGTTAAGTATGAATGCCAAACTCCTTTTTATGGATGAACCTACAACAGCGTTAACCAAGCGTGAAATAGATAGACTTATTACTGTTGTGCTTGATCTCAAGAAAAAAGGTATATCGATTGTTTTTATTAGCCATAAATTAAATGAAGTAATGGAAGTAGCAGATCAGGTAGCTATTTTTAGAGATGGTGAAAAAGTTGGTGACTTTCCCGCTACTCAAGTGAATGAGCAGATGCTGATTTATTATATGACAGGTCGAAAAGTTGAGCAAACAAAATATATTCAAAAAACTAAAGAAGATAAGCCAATATTAGAAGTTGAAGATAAGCCGATATTAGAAGTAAAGGAATTAACAAGGATTGGGCATTATAGCGATATAAGCTTTAAATTGTATAAAGGAGAAATTCTTGGAATTATTGGACCTATGGGTGCAGGAAGAACAGAATTGGCAATGACGATTTTCGGTCTGAATCCACAGAATTCAGGAAAAGTTATTATGGAAGATTCAGAATGCTGGTTTACATCTCCTGAACAGCCTATCAAAAGAGGAATTTCTTTAGTGCCCGAAAACCGACAAACCCAGGGTTTATTTTTGCGTAAAGATCTAACGGATAACGTTTGCTCAACCATTTTAAAAAATTTTGGCAATAATGTGCTGGGTTTATTAGATGCTGAATCGATGATAAATAAGACCAAGGATGTTATAAAAGAACTTAGAGTAGTCACTGGGAGTGTATTAACTGAAGTTCAAAACTTATCTGGCGGTAACCAACAAAAGGTTGTTTTAGGAAAGTGGATTGCAACCTTACCAAAGGTTCTTATATTAGATTCACCTACTGTTGGTGTTGATGTTGGAGCAAGGCAGGAAATATACGATCGTATCCAACATATTGCTGAACGAGGTGTTGGTATAATTTTTATTTCAGATGAGATACCGGAGATCCTTACTAATTGTAATAAGGTTTTGGTTATGCGAGGAGGTAAAATCGTTGCATATCTCGATAGTAATTCCTTAGAAGCAGATGATATTCATAAAAGGATTTACGGGTTAATGTATGAAGAACAAGGTAACTTTGCCGGCTAAGAAAGAAGGAATAATATGGGAAAAGCCATCAGATCATTGCTTTCTTTTAATAAGACGGAAACTTTTGTACTTTTAATATTAATCGCCTATTGTATATTTGTATCAGTAGTGAATCCCAATTTTTTAGGAGTAGCAAACATCTTTGAGTTGCTACGTTCTTCTTCATGGATATGGATACTCGGACTTGGTGCATTTATGGTTTTGCTTTCAGGCGGATTTGATGTTTCTTTTACCAGTATAGCAATTGCTAGCGGGTATATATCGGTTATTATGGTTAGAAATACTGGAATAGAAAATCTAGTGTTTGTTTTTTTTATTGCGATGATTGTTGGTGCTTTGTTTGGCGCAATTAATGGTCTTGTTATCCACTTTTTTAAGTTACCAACACTGATAGCTACTCTGGGAACTAAAACTATATTTATTGGTCTCATGGCAGTAATGGTAGGTGTTGAGGCAATAAACACCGCAGACATGCCGGAATTCTTTAAAACATTTGGTTTAAGACATGTTTTTACAATCCAATCTGAGACAGGTGCGCGATATGGGTTTTCTGTTTTTATCATTCCATTAGTTATATTGGTTATAATAACCTGGTTTATACTATATCGTACGTTAATTGGTAGAGGTATAGTTGCTTTGGGGAACTCTGAAGAAGCGGCAAGGCTTGCTGGTTTCAACCTGTTTAAAATTCGTATGTTTGTGTATATGTATGCAGGAATTTTAGCCGCGATTGCAGGAGTTATTGCTATATCAGAAGTAGCTTGGATTGCACCTTTATCTAGTACCATAATTGGCATGGAGCTAACCATAGTTGCTGCTGTGATCATTGGAGGAACCAGTTTAGGCGGTGGGAAAGGAACAATCTTTGGAGCGATAATTGGGATATTGCTAGTAAGATTGTTTGAAACCACTCTTGTATTTATAGGTATAAATGCATCATGGTTTAACTTTTTTGTAGGGTTAGTTCTTCTTCTCGTTTTGGCAGTGACATCGATACAGAATTATCGTACCAGACGCCGGATGCTATTATATTAAAATGGTGGAGGATTGGGATATCGATATGATAAATATGAAAGATGCATCAAACAAAGAAAAAATTAAGATAAGTTGGTCTGCCGATCTGAACACAACAATACTTATTGGAGCAACAATTATAATTTTTTTGGTGCTTTCCATTGCAGTCGATAGATTTTTTACAGCGAGAAATATTCGGTCAATGTCTTTTCAGCTCCCCGAGTTTGCCTTCATGGCTTTTGGGATGGCTCTATGTATGCTCTCGGGTGGTATAGATTTATCTATTGTTTCCATAGCAAATTTTTCAAGCGTATTAGCTGGTTACATCATTCTTGGCATGACTAATGGTGGAGGAAATACTTGGTTATCAATTATACTGGCTTTTTTGGTTGCTCTGGTTGTGTCCTCTTTGTGTGGCTTATTTAATGGAATATTGATTGTAAGAGCACATATCATGCCAATTCTTGCGACTCTTTCCACAATGATTTTTTATGGTGGTTTAACTATGGGCATTACTCAAGGCAGAACAATTCTTGGTTTTCCAGAGGAATTTACAGAAATAGGAATATTTGCAGTCTGGGGCATCCCCTTTCCCTTTATTGTGCTTATTATAATTACTATAATTCTTACCTTTGTTTTGGGAAAGACGGTTTTTGGTAGAAATATCTATCTTTACGGTACAAATAAAACAGCTGCATTATTTTCAGGCATGAAAATTAATTCTACAATAATAAAGACCTATACACTATCAGGCTTACTAAGTGGTATTGGTGGTCTTATAATGATGTCTCGTGTAAATTCGACCAGAGTAGGGTATGGTGAAGGATATGTCCTCCAGGCTCTCTTGGTATGTGTACTTGGAGGAATAAGCACGTTAGGAGGAAAAGGTAAAATTTTTGGTGTTTTTCTTGGAATTTTAGTTTTACAAATGTTACAAAGTGGTTTTTCTTTGCTTGGTCTGGAGCCTTATTTTAGGAATTTTATTTGGGGTATAACTCTTATAGGAGTAATGATTGCAAATTACTATTTAGAAAAATCGGGGAGAAGAATTAAGTCTCTTACTCGAAGGTAAATTTAGATTTTTTTTGGTTTTATTTGTAAATTATAATGAATTTATATGAGAGGAGAGTAAAAATGCAGAAAAAAGTAATTCAGGGTGGAGTATTGTTGGATGGAACGGGCAATCCTCCAGTAAAAGATGCAGTAGTGGTAATTGAAGGTAATAAAATTACCAAAATAGGGAAAAAGGGCGAGGTAAAGTTAGCTCAGGAAAAAAATGTAGATATTATTGAAGCAAAAGGCAAGACCATAATGCCGGGGATGATCGATAGTCATGTACATATATATACTGACGGTGAAACAAGTGGTTTTACAAGTCTGCCGATAAACTACAACGAACTTGCACTGGCAATGAGGTCTATACCAAGATTGAAAAAAATTCTCGAAATGGGAATTACCTCACTCCGGGATGGAGGCTCGGGATGGGGATGGCTTGAGGTTGCCCTGAGGGATGCAATAAATAGAGGTGACATAGTTGGGCCAAGATTTGTTACTAGTGGTTATCATCTAACTGTTACTGGTGGTCATGGACACTTTCTTCCACCTTGGCTGGCATCTCATAAAGAACAATGTGGTATGCATTGTGATGGACCTGATGAATGGAGAAAAGCAGCAAGACTGAATATCTACAATGGAACAGACAATGTGAAAGTTGTAGCAAGCAGAGATATAATAAGCCCAGGAATAGCTACTGCCTCTCAACCTACGCTAGAAGAACTAACAGCTGCGATTGAAGAAGCACATAAAATGGGGAAAGGTGCTATTGCTCATGCGCAAGGACCCGATGCTATTCAAAAGGCAATTAAAGCGGGAGCGAATTCGATCGTTCATGGTTTCTTTTTGGATGAGAAGTCTGCCGATATGATGGTAGAAAATAATGTATTTCTCGAATCAACAAACCTTTATGTTAAACGTGTAATGAATATGGGAAAAGGTGAATTACCCGACTGGATGGTAGAAAAAGCAATAGAAACATGGGAAGATAAGAAGAAAAACTTCAAAATGTATCTTGATAAAGGCATAAAGATTTCATTTGGTTCTGATTGCGGTGTACCATTTTTAAAACAAGGAGACAACGCTTTAGAGCTGGTGATGTTTGTTGAACTGGGAATGTCTCCTATGGCTGCTATTGTTGCTGCAACTAAAACAGCTGCAGAAGCAATTGGTTATGGCGATAAAGTTGGGACTATAGAAGAAGGTAAATTTGCGGATATAATAATGGTTGATGGTAACCCTCTGGATGATATATCAATCCTTTCTGAAGTAGAAAAAATAAAAATGGTAATGAAGGATGGTAATGTAGTAATAACAAGATAAAAACTTTAAAAAAGCTTAGCTTGAATTCTAATTCATTTGGGATTTAATTAAAATAGTGTTTAAGTTCATGTAGTGATGTTAAGACCATGTATCAGCTAATCCTGATCAGCTTAAAAGCGGTTAATGGATAATAGGCTAGTACATGGTCTTTTTTGTTAAAAAATCGAACAAGAGAAAGTTTTTAAGGTTCAATAAAGAATTTTTTTTGATGATTATGTAGTAAGTACCTTATTATATGAATTTATAAATGATTTGTGATTTTAATCCCCAGAGCTACTTTTATTGTGATGGCATTAAAAGAAATTTCAAAAAGAATAATCAATATGATTTAATGCAATTTATTGTAAAAATTTTTTTTGGGTGTTACAATATGAAAAGGCATTGTTAATAAAGTACCATAATTTGGTATAACTCTTTCAAAAAGGTAGGTGATGCTCAAGAAGTTTGGAAAAGAATTGTGTGGAGTGGTTAATCTTCAAAGAAAAAGGAGAGGAGGAACTTAAGAGTGAAAAGACAATGGGCAAGTATTTTAGTGATTGTTGTTTTATTTCTAATGAGTTGTGGTTTGGCGATTGCTGAAGAAAATGTGATTAAAGTTGGAATAATGTACAGTCTTACAGGTACGGGAGCACCTACCGGGAAGGCTCAATCAGAAGGAGCTCTTCTTGCTGTTAAAGAAGTTAATGAGGCAGGAGGGTTAACAATAGGGGACAAAAAGTATCAAGTTGAAGCAGTCGTGCGAGATGATGAGACTAAGCCAGATGTTGCAGTTCGAAGGTATCGAGAATATATTGAAGAAGGGATCACGAGCTTAGTGGGTGGAACTTTCGCTCACGTCAGTACCGCTATTAATGAACAAGCGTTAGATGGCAGTGCGTTTGTCATGGTTACGAATTCAATTGAAGAAGCCGTATTCCGTAAGGAAAATAAAGCACCATACTATTTTACTTCACAAGGCGCAGTTGATGCGATAGGTCGTATGACCTCGGAATATGTGATTCAGACTTATAAACCAAAATATGTTATTGCTTGCCTTCCTGACTATGCATATGGTCATGGAGTTGGTGTTGGGATGAAGCAAGTTTACGAGAAATATCCCGACATTAAATTAGAATTTATTTGGACTCCGGTAGGAACCCCTGATTATACTTCTTATATACTCAAGATCATTGAATCAAAGCCTGATGTGGTACAGATGGGGCAATGGGGTACTGATGGCATTGAAATACTGAAACAAGCTTACGAGTTAGGTTTAAGCAAACATACCAAGATTTTTTACAATGCTATTGTAATAAGTATTGCTGCAGGTATCCCACCCGAAGCTCTTAATGGAGTAACAATGGGAATGTGGCTGTACCATGATTTAAGCCAAATTAAAGAAAAAGATATAGAGACCTATGAAAATGCCGAGAAGATTCGGGCAGCCTTTATGAAAGAATATGGTGAACAACCCGACGTAATGGCTGCATATGCCTACATAGGAATGAAGGAAACCCTCCGAGCCATGGAAGCAGCTCAATCAACTGATCCAGCAAAGATGTATCAGGCATTATTGGAGAGTCCAGATTTCCAAAGTTTTAAAGGACCAGGTGCTTGGCGTCCTGATGGGAGACCTTTTTACAAGTACGCTTACTTTGTTGGCGAAGGAAAAGGAACTGAGGGACGCATTGATCAATGGGATTTTGCCAAAATTACTGATTTCTTTGAAACCGAAGTTCTATGCTTACCATTATCAGAAATGGGATATGAGTAATTGTAGGCCAGCAAGGCTCTCTTTTTTTAAGGGAGCCTTGCTTCTCTTTCGCTTAAAGAGAAATTGGTTTAAGGAGGCCAATGCAGATGAGCTTACTTACAACGAATGGATTGGTTAAGCACTTCGGGGGATTAACTGCAGTCAATGATGTAAACCTTTCTATTGAGGAAAATGAAACTTTAGGGATTATTGGACCAAATGGTTCAGGGAAAACCACTCTCTTTAATCTATTGACCGGCTTTTTTCTTCCATCATCAGGTAAAGTCACCTTCCAAGGGCGAGATATTACCCGTCTATCACCGGAAAGAAGAGTAAGCATGGGAATGGTGCGTACCTTCCAGCTTGTATCAGTATTTAATTCCCTCAAGGTATGGGAAAATCTGGTTCCTTGTATCACGTGGAGTAATAAGCTTAATCAATCATTTTGGAAGTTTTTAACCTCTTCTGCTTATAATACTTGGGATAGCGCTAAAGAAATATTGGAGCTTGTCGAGCTTGAAGGCTATGCTCAAGTGGTAACTGCAGAACTATCCTATGGTGATAGGAGACTACTAGAGATTGCCCTTTCTCTTTCTTTGAAACCTAAGCTATTACTACTCGATGAACCATTCAGTGGTTTAAGCGATGTTGAAATAACCAAAGTTCTATCATTATTGAAAACCCTCAAAGGGAAAGTAACAATTGCTATAATTGAGCATAAAATATCAGCAATTGTTGATTTTATAGACCGACTCAGTGTAATGAATGAAGGGCACATCATCTGCGAGGGCGGTCCATCTGAGGTTCTTAGAGACTCTTTAGTTAACGAGTGTTACTGGGGTAAGGAGGAGACGTTTGAAGTAGAAAGACAGAGTGAAACATCTTTTGATCGAGCTCAGAATTCGTCTTTTTAGAGGGGAGATATAAAGTATGCTAAAAGTTGCCGATATTGACGTTGCCTATGGTCACGCCAAAGTACTATATAATATATTTCTTGAATTAGAAGCAGGAAAAACTGTTTTTATTGTGGGTCGAAATGGAGCAGGGAAAACGACACTTCTTAAAAGTATAGTAGGACTTATTCGACCCATAAAGGGTTCGATTTACTATGATAATGAAAATATAACAGGTTTATTACCAAATAAGCTCTATCATCGAGGAATTCGTTATGTTAATCAGGATAAGAAGGTTTTTGGTAGTCTAACTGTTCAGGAAAACATTGAACTTGCTGCATTCTCAAGCGGCGAACCTCTTTCGCGAGCTCTTAATAAGGTTTTAGAAATATATCCCAAGATGAAAGAATTTCTCCAATTAAAAGCTGGTCAACTGAGTGGTGGGCAAAGGCAAGTTCTCCTTATTGGGCAGGCCTTAGTTGGTGATCCAAGATTGATGCTAATTGATGAACCCACACAAGGCTTGGCAGCTGTTGTCATTAATGACATTGCTAAGATATTAAGTCGTTTAAGAGGAAAATTAACGACAATCATTGTTGAGCAAAACCTTCCACTTGTGAGTCGTTTAGCAGACCAAGTTATTGTACTTAAAGAAGGAAAAGTTTCCCGAATATTAAATGATGTTTCAGAAATCCGAAACATAGCTCTTTTAGAGAAATCTCTTTAGATTCGGTTAAGATAGAAGAAGGGGATGAAGTCTTATGAAGAATGGCCTTAGTAAGCATAGAGGGGTAATTCAGACTTTTACTCTTTGGTGGAGTCATTTAACTAAAACCAGTTTTGGTCGGCGGATCTTTGAGCTAATCTTTCTGATTATCGTCTTTATTATTTTTATACCCTTTTTAGGAACCCATCGAGTAACCGATTTTGCAATTTTTTGTATTATGGTATTGTCTTTTGATTTTTTATATGGTTATATGGGAAAATTATCCATGGGGCATCTTCTTTACCTTGGAGTTGGGGCTTACGCTACAGGTCTTTCCCTTCGATATCTTACTTCAAATCCTTTATTAGCAATTGTATTTGGGGTTTTGGCTGCATGTGTAGTAGGAATGGCAGCGGGTTCGATTGCTATACGAGCAACCGGGGCATGTTTCGCTTTGATTAATCTTGCTTTTAACCGTGTTGGTTGGTTTTTGGTAATGTCACCCTTAAAAGCGATCACCGGAGGAGAAAATGGCTTAAGTGTAAGAAATCTTAGCTTTAGTATTTTCAATTTTAGGAATCCAAATTTTCGTTTCTGGTTTGTCATGATTTCCTTGATTTTTGTTTTCTTTATCCTCCGAGTAATCACCTCCTCTTCATTCGGAGTTTTATTACGTTCAATAAAGGAGGATGAAAAACGGGTGAGGTTCTTAGGCTATAATACCTATTATTATAAATGGATTAATTTTATAATTTCTGCATCTATTGCGGGTTTTGCCGGTGCTTTAACAGCATTGAATTATGGGTATATAAATCCCAATGTGCTCGATGTAAATGCAAATTCGGGTGTTATATTTGCTTGTTTAATAGGAGGTCCCGGAAGCCTTTATGGATCGATTGTTGGTGGAATTATATATATGTTGATCACAAATCTTCTTCCAATTTATTTCCAGCGTTGGGAACTCCTTCTTGGGGTATCATTATTACTCATAGTTTTCAGGTTTAGAAAGGGCATCTGGGGTGGTTTAGAAACCTTATTTAAGAGAGTTACTGCCCGTGAAGACTCCAACCCATCTTTGGAGAAAGGGGTATCCAAATGATCTATGCAATTATGTACGGATTAACCATTGGAGCAGTCCTCTATCTTATATCTATTGGTCTATCTCTTACCTTTGGCACCATGAGAGTAATAAATTTTGCACATACGATTACCTATACAATTGGGGCTTATATTTTGGCGGCATCGGTAAATGACTTTGGTATACCCTTTTTATGGGGAGGTATTTTAGCAGTTTTGATCGCTGCTACGGCGGGATACTGTATAGAACGTTTTATCATTCGACGTTTATATGGGGAATCTCTGGATTATACTTTTATTGCGACCTTTGCAGTTTTTCTAATCGGAGTTGATATAGTCAAGTGGATATGGGGTGTATATCCGAAACCACTTAGTGATCCGATAGGAAAATCTATCGATTTTATGGGATTTGTTTTTCCTGTATATCGAATATTTGTAATAATTCTGGCAATATTGGTATTTTTTGGACTTGAATTATTTATAAAAAAGTCCATGGTTGGTAAGATTATTAGAGCAGCATTGGACAACAAAGAAGGAGTGCGTTGTCTTGGGATACAGGTTGAAAGGTATTTTTCTATTGCCTTTGTTTTGGGAAGTGCTTTAGCTGCTGTTGGTGGAGTTTTGTATGCACCTATTACAGCGGTTCATCCTTATATGGGTTTAAATATCTTACTTCTTTGTTTTGCCGTAGTTTTAACCGGAGGAATGGGAAATTTACGAGGGACTTTTTTTGCCTCCTTTATATTGGGCATGTTAATTTCTATTACAGGTCGTTTTTGGCCCGCTGGATCTGAAATTGTGGTTTTTATTGCTATGGCTGTTGTACTTTTCTTTAGACCAATAGATATTTAATGATATTTAATGGTTATATCAATTTAATTCCTTAACATTTTAATAGTGAAAAATCAAAAAAATTAAAAGCGTTCTCTGCATATTTCTGCTTGAAATGATTTCTATTACTAAAATATCAATTCTTTACTGATGAGACAAATTATAACTTAGAAAAAATAACTTGGTAAGCATTTATTTAAGCTTAAAAATATTGAAATAAATAGTTAATAAAATTAAAGCTCCAATAAAGATAGGAATTAAGAATTAATCCTCTAAATATGAACAGCTATGGCATTGTGAGTAAAAAGTCCCTAATCCGAAAAATTTCAGAACGAATACTAATGTAAAAAAATATACATAACATGTTAAATTTCTATCTATATTTTATAAATACTGAATTATTTTTTGTTAAATGTTTATTTAAAAGGTTAATTCCATTTTTAATAGTTTTTTTATATTGACAGAAACATTAAAATTTCGTATAATTTTTTTATAAAGTTTGTTTTCTATCAAAAAATGGTAATTATATACCAATATAGGAGGAAAAGTATGAGATTAAAGGACAAAGTTGTTATAGTAACTGGTGCTGGTCAGGGGCTTGGGGAGGCTTTCTGTAAAGGTTGTGCAAAAGAAGGTGCGAATGTTGTCATAGTTGAAATTAATGAGGAAACAGGCAAGTCAATTGAGCATGAAATCGGAGGGAAAGCAGCATTTATTCGTACCGACGTTTCGTCACAATCGCAGGTTAAGGCAATGGTAGATGAGGTGATGAAGAGATTTGGTAAGATTGATGCATTGATTTGTAATGCTGGCATTCATGCTGGAGGTAAGTTCTGGGAAGAAACGCCAGAGACCTGGCAAAAAATGTTTGAAGTTAACGTAATGGGAGTCGTATACTGTTGCCAAGCAGTGGTACCAATTATGATTAAACAGGGTAAGGGGAAAATTATCAATGTTTCTTCTAAAGCAGCTGTTGTTGGTGAACCTCTCCATGCTGCCTATTCTTCTTCAAAAGGAGCTGTATTGTCGCTCATTAGAGCAATGGCATCAGAGTTGGGACAGTATGGCATTAGAGTAAATGGGATTTGCCCTGGCACTACATTAACCCCTCTTGGGAAATCCGCCATTTCAGATCCAGAATTGAGAAAAGCCTTGGAAAGTGGTATTCCATTGGGTAGACTGGGCGAGCCTGAGGATCATATTGGTTCTATTGTTTATCTTGCTTCAGATGAATCTGATTGGATGACTGGCCAAACGATAATAGTTGATGGTGGATTATCAATGATTTAATTAACTGTAAATCCCCATCTTAGAGGTGGGGATGAATTTTCTTTTATACCTATTCCTTTATAAAGATAAGAGAATTATAGTTGGAATAAGTAAATCTAAGTAATGTAAGAATTATTTAATGCAATAGAAAAGGAAAAAAAATATTGATTGACCATACGAGAGATTTTCTCCGTATCATTCCACAAATATTATGAAGATTAGTCGTTTATCACAATCACTGCTAAAAAAAGTCAATGTAAATCTTCTTGATAAGTATTTTCTGGGAAAATTGGTTCGGAATTGATATTGAAATACAATTCAACCGATTGGAAAATTAAATAATTTTTTGAAGTATTTTAGATTTATTAACTGTCAAAAAATGAGAAATTTATAAGGGAGGATAAAAAAGAAATGCCGAAAACTAATCATATTGGCGATGACAAGGAATTGGTTGTTCTATCATTGAACCATATTAAGGAAGGTTCTGAGGAAAGAGCAAGAAAAGCATTGGTAGATCTTGTTCCTCTTACCAACCGAGAACCAAGTTGTCTTTTTTATCAAATGCATGTGAATGTGGGAACTGAGGATAATAATTATATGGTAGAGAATCCCAGATTTTATATGTTCTACGAAATCTGGAGAAGCAGAGCCGATTGGGACAAACATATGGATATGCCCTACCTCCAAGGTTGGAAAAATATAGCTGGTGATGTTTGTGAGAGCTGGGAACTATACATTTGGGAGAGAGTAAAGTTGCCAACCTGTCCAATCTTTAGAGGAGGAGATCTCATAAATCCGAAAGATAAATATACCCTTCTAGCTATGGTTGATGTTAAAGAAGATTGTGAAGATCGTGCCTGGAAAGAAATGCTGGCTTTAGTTCCTTATACACATACTGAACCTGGTTGCATCAGCTATGAGATGCATGTTAACCTGGATATGGATAACATGACTGCGAATCCAAGAAAGATCATGTACTACGAAAACTGGTATGACTATAAGGTTTGGAAACATGAACACATGAAGGCTGATTACTTAGTGCGGTGGTTTGATATGTCTCCAAAGGTAACTCATAAAATAGACCTGACTGGATGGAAGGTTATAGATCACGAATTGACCGCATCTGGAAAAGAAAAGTAATCAATAGTAACAATCTAGAATGTTAAGCACAAGAGAGGGATAAATATATCCCTCTCTTTTTTTATTCTTTTTTTCTGAAGCTATAGATTTTTTAATGGCTTTAGTGGTTATAAATAAAGGTAAAACTCGGTCAAAACCAAAAAAATAAAGAAATTTAATTAAAAATTGGCATTTAAGCGTTTTATCTATATATATACTAGCAAATTAGCCCTTATTTTTTCTCCATCCTATGAATATTTTCTTAATGCTTTCTTTTCTAAAGATATATTTTGCTCTATTAAAAAGCACGGAGGATGCACGGTATAATTGTAATGTTTCCTAGTTTAACGACAAAATTATAAATACAAGAAAAGCAATATTACTATTTTTATTACAATAAAATATCTTTTTTTTTACTATTGACAGGCTTTATTCAATATGTTAATTTTTCAACACAATTTGTTAGGAAAATGAGAATAGAGTGAATTTTTCTTAAATTGTATTGCAATTATTTTATCAAAAAGAAAGGAGTTGGGAAAATAATAAAATAATTGTTGTTCTATGCTGCAATTTATTCATCAAGAAACTCCAGTCAATAAAATTTAAAAATCTATCATGCTTATTTATTGAAAAAAGGAGGATTTAGAATGAAAAAAAATATATGGACAAAAATCATTGGTTTAGTGATTTTAACATTAGTACTATTTTCGTCAATTCAATTTGCCTTAGCTGAAGAAGGAAAAACTATAACAATTGGAGTTTCGGTTGGAGATCTTCGGCTGGAACGTTGGAAAAGGGATATGGATTATATGGTTGCCCGAGCTAAAGAATTGGGTGCCACTGTTTATGCTGTTTCAGCTGATGGTGACGAGCAAAAGCAAATAGCAGATGTTGAAAATATGTTAACAAAGGGCATAGACGTACTAATTGCTCTTCCAACCAATAGTAAAACCTTAGCACCGGCTGTCGAAGCAGCCCATGCCGATAATATAAAGGTTATAGCTTATGACAGAATTATTGAAAATGCAGATCTGGATTATTATATTACCTTCGACATGTTAGGAGTGGGCAAGCTTCAAGCTCAATACCTCTTAGATCGAATGCCCAAAGGGAGATATTTCCTCTTGGCTGGTCCAAAAACCGACAATAATGCTTTACTTTTCCGGGAAGGTCAAATGATGGTGTTACAATCATACATTGATAAGGGAGATGTAGTGGTAGTTGGAGATCAATGGGCAGAAGGTTGGTTATCTGAGAATGCCATGCAGCTTAGTGAAGATGTTTTAACCGCCAACAATAACCAGATTGATGCTATTTTAGCCTCCAATGATAGCACAGCCAATGGTGCGATCCAGGCACTTTTGGAACAGGATTTAGCTGGTAAGGTATTAATAACAGGCCAAGATGCCGATTTAGCAGCTTGCCAGCGGATTGTCGCGGGTACTCAAACTATGTCAGTATATAAACCATTACCAAAATTGGCTGCAGCGGCAATTGATTTAGCTTTCAACATTGTTCAGGGGAAAACTATAGAAACCAATGCAACTTACAATAATGGGCAAAAAGACGTACCATCCATCAATCTTGAAATCATCGCAGTTGATCAGTCAAACATTTTAGAAACAGTCATAGCAGATGGTTTTCATTCTTTCGAAGATGTTTATAAGAATGTGCCAGAAGATCAGCGTCCAGAATGGCCTAAAGAATAATTCGCTAAATGGTGGGAATCATACTTCTGATGATTCCCACCAATATAGAAAACTAATTTATAAATTCCTCAATAACATAGTTAAAATCCTACAGAGAAACTTATTATTACCGGTTGGTAACCATTTAGTATTTGAATTAGAGTGAGGGCATGAAAATGACAATTGTTCTTGAAGCAAAAAATATAATTAAAAATTTCCCCGGAGTTCGAGCTTTAGATGGAGTATCAATCCAGGTTTATCGTAATCAGATTCATGCCTTATGTGGTGAAAATGGTGCCGGGAAATCAACCCTTATTAATGTTCTTAGTGGGTATTATCCTACTCAAACCTATGAAGGCCAAATTCTGGTTGATGGGATAGAACGAACCTTTGATACAATTCATGAAGCAGAAGCTGCTGGAATTGTGGTTATTCACCAAGAATTAAGCCTTTTTCGAGAACTGAATGTAACTGAAAATATATTTGTAGGCCATGAAATTCATCGAAAAGGGATTCTCGATGCCGATGAAATGTACTCACAAACTGTTGAGTGGTTAAAGACTTTAAAAATTGATGATGTTCTTCCAACAACCAGAATGAAAGATTTAGGCATTGGCAAGCAACAACTGATCCAAATTGCTCGAGCTCTTCGAATTAAGGGAACCAAAGTTTTAATCTTAGATGAACCAACGGCGTCTCTAACCCGACATGAAGTCGAATTATTAATGTCTATTCTAAGAGACATTAAAACTCAAGGAGTTGCATGCATATATATTTCACACCGCTTAGATGAAGTTTTAGAGATAGCTGATTATGTGACCGTTCTGAGAGATGGGAAAACAGTAGGTGGTGGTGAAATCAGAAATTTAACCAAAAGAGACCTGGTTAAATTGATGGTTGGGAGGGAGATCACCGAATATTATCCAACTCGTCCTCAAAAAAATAATAAAACACCTCTTCTAAAAGCAGAAAATATTAACTTAATTGACCCTATAAAATCAAAAATCTTGGTGCAAAATGTCAATTTAGAATTATATAGTGGTGAAATTCTAGGATTGTTTGGCTTGGTCGGAGCAGGTCGTACCGAATTGGTTAATGCCCTTTTTGGGAATCCTCAAGGGAGGTATACCGGTGAGGTATTATTGAAAGGAGAGAAATTACAAATTCAATCTCCACAAGCTGCTCTGGAAAAAGGGATCGTTTATATTACTGAAGATCGCAAAGCTTTTGGAAATATACCAACTATGGATGTAAGAGAAAATATTTCAATTGCTTTTATTAAACAGTTTAAGAAAAAAATGGGAAGCATTGATGAAGACCAAGAAATTGTTTCTGTGAACGAAAGTGTTCGAAAGTTTCAGATTAAAACTCCATCATTTTCTACTCCAATTATTAACCTTAGCGGTGGAAACCAACAGAAGGTCCTTTTAGCCAGAGGTTTGTTAAAATCAATATCGGTTTTAATTCTTGATGAACCAACCCGAGGGATTGATGTAGGTGCGAAAAGAGAAATCTATACAATTATGAATTCCCTGGTTCAGGAAGACCTGGGAATTATAATGGTTTCATCAGAGTTACCAGAAATTCTTGGGATGTGTGACCGGATTTTGGTTATGTGCCAAGGTCGGGTTACTGGTGAATTTGATAATTCTGAGAGAAATGTCAGTCAGGAAGATATAATGATTTATGCGACTGGAACTGAATGCAGGATGGTGTATTCATGATTATAAATGATACAACAAAACGTTCTAACTTATTTTCTCAATTAGATGTGCGTCAATACATGATGATCTTTGCATTGATCGGTATTTGGATAGTATTCACTATTGCTTCTAATGGGACCTTTTTATTACCAAGAAATATGACTAATTTATTCCGGCAATCAGTTTTTACCGGTATTATGGCCATAGGGATGGTAAATGTAATTTTACTGGGTCAAGTGGATTTGTCGGTTGGATCTCTTGCTGGTCTTTGTGGTGGCATATTGGCTATTCTAAATGTCTGGCATGGCATTCCTTCAGGGTTGGCGATAATCATTACTCTGGGTGTTGGTATCCTTTTGGGCTTATGGAATGGGTGGTGGTTTGCCTACCGCAATGTTCCTGCTTTTATAGTTACTATGGCAGGGTTGCTCATTTTTCGGGGAGTTTTGGTTGGAATAACCGATGGGATAACCATAGGTCCATTAAGTCCTTTTTTTGGTGTAATTGGAAAACAATTTATTCCTCCAATTGCCGGAGTGGTTATTGGTATCATCGCTATCGTAGGGTTTATTGTTATTCAGCTTCAACAAAGGCGTGGAAAGATTATGCACAATCTTCCTGTTTCGCCTTTTAGAAATACGTTAATTATTATAATTGTTTTTAGTTGTTTAGTTATTTTATTTGTGATGATGTTAAATGCTTATCATGGTATACCGAATCCGGTAATTTTGCTCATTTTGTTATTATTGGTATTTAATTATGTGACAAACAGGACGGTATTTGGGAGAAGAATCTATGCTATTGGTGGAAACACTATGGCAAGTAGATTATCGGGCATTAATATCAGGAAAATAACCTTAGCAGTGTTTATGATCAATGGTTTAATGGCTGCAATAGCCGGTATTTACTTAACTGCTCGCTTAGATTCAGCTTCAGTTAACGCTGGCACCAATGGTGAACTTGATGCCATAGCAGCTTGTGTAATTGGAGGAGCAAGCTTGATGGGTGGAATTGGTACTGTCACTGGTGCAATTATTGGCGCAGTTGTTATGGCGAGTATTGATAATGGAATGAGCTTACTCAATGCTCCTTACTTTATGCAAACTATCGTCAAAGGATTAGTCCTTATTTTGGCTGTATGGTTTGATATGTCTCGGAAGGCTTCAGAAAAAAGATAGAACTTCTTAAGTGATTTAGAAAAAAAATAATGAATAAGGAAGGCAAACAAATGGCAAAAAAAATAAAAGTTGGTGTTCTGACATTTGGAGATGGACGAGAATTTTTAAAAAAAGACTTAGAAGCTGTAAATGCTCAGTTCCAGGCAAAAGTAAAAGAAACTCTGGTGAAAGATGGATTTGATGTTGTTGTGGGAGAGGAAGTCATCTGGAAAAATTCTTTAGCTGTAAAATATGGGAGAATGATGGCCCATGAAGATGTTGATTGTGTAATTTTCAATTATTGTGTTTGGGCGTGGCCAGGTTTTGCCCGGGTTGCAGCTCAGTTTTGCCCTAAACCAATAATTTTGTACGCAAATCTCAATCCAGGTTTTCCAGCAATGGTAGGAATGTTGGCTAATGCTGGTTCCTTGGACCAGGTTGGGATTCCTTTTCATAAGATTTTTGGGGATTTAAATGATCCAAAAATTTACCAACGACTTCGAGAATGCATATTAGGTGTTTCTACTTATAACCGTTTAAAAGGTCTTACTTATGTAAATGTAGGCGGGCGATCTCTTTCAATCGATACTGCAGTATCTGATCCTGCATTGTGGATGGAGAAATTTGGGATTGATGTTGACCATGTTGACCAAATGGAGTTAGTAAGAAGAACAGAAATCGAATTAAAAAACCGAGATAAGGTTCAAAAAGCTTCTCAATACCTTCAAAAACATATAAAAAAGATTCACTGGACAGATAACTCTTCCAAGGGAAAATTAACCGAAGAACTTTTTAAACGGTCGATTGCAATGTATTATGGGATGAAAAGTTTGTGCGAAGAATTTGATTATGATTTTTGTGGAATCAAAGGACAGAGGGAACTTACTGAACATTATTCAACATCCGATATTGCTGAAGCGTTTTTAAATGACTGTTATGGTCCGGCAGGCGAACCACATGAACCAATTATATGTTCAACTGAAGCTGATATGGATGCAGCCTTAACTATGAAAGTTTTCCATCTTATATCAAATCTTCCAGTTCTTTTTGCTGATATTCGAAGTTATTACCCCGAGATAAATATCTGGGATTTCTGTAATTCTGGGACTCATGCTACATATTTTGCGGGTAAAAGTAAAGATCCAGTTGAAAACTTAAAAAATGTTGAATTTCGTCCTCAAGGTTTCTATTATCCAGCCGGTGGTCCATCAGTTTATCATATTGCTCAACCTGGCGAAGTAACACTTGCCCGTCTCACAAGAAGCGGGTCTCCAAATCATTATAAAATGGTCATAGTTCATGGAGAATTTGTTTCTTTTGGAGCCGAGGAAAACGAAAGAATTGCAGCGATTGAACAGGATAATTGGCCACATGCTTTTTGTCGTATGGATTGTGATATGGAATCCTTTATTCAAGCAATCAACTGTAACCATATTCATGGGACCTATGGGAATTGGATAGAAGAATTAAAAGTATTTTGTAATGCTGCTGGAATTGAGTGGGTTGTTGTTCAATAGATAATTAGTTTCTATCATAATTAGAAATTATAAAAGATTAAGGAGGGGAATTCTTTTGTTTTTATAAGATTAATGAGAGAAAGAGCTTTAAGGTATCTATGACAGTAAGGCTGGAGGAAAGGTTGCAATGGAAAAAAATTATCTAATATTTGATTTTGGTGCGAGCAACGGAAGAGCGATGGTTGCACATTTTGATGGGAAAAGAGTGACGATGGATGTCACCCATCGATTTGAACATGGTCCAATATATGTAACTGATACGATATATTGGGATATTCTCCACCTGTTTTCTGAACTGATAAATGGACTAAAAGCTTCTTTGTCAAAATACCCTGATGTTCAATCTTTAGCAATTTCTACCTGGGGATGTGATTTTGGTTTTATTGACGAGAGGGGAAAATTAGTATCTAATCCGGTAACTTATCGAGATAAAAATCGTCATGACCGCTCCAAGCTTTTATATGATATTCTTCCTCAGAGAGAATTATTTGAGCTTTCAGCAGGTTCAACCAATGAAATAATGGGCATATTTCAACTTTTTTCCTTTAAATATGAAAATGCTTTAGAATTAAGAAGCGGGCGGAAAATGCTCATGATACCCGATTTATTAAATTATTTTTTAACTGGAAGAGCTTGTAACGAATACACGAATGCGACTATGACACTTTTATGCAATCAGTATAAACGAAACTGGGAGGAAAAGATTCTTAATCGAATTGGCATTTCTCCATCAATACTAAATGAAATAGTTATGCCTGGTGATCGAATTGGTGAAATACAAACCAGTATTTGCGACCAATTTGGGATTCATCCTGTTCCAGTTATTGTTCCAGCAACCCATGATACCGCATCGGCAGTAGCAGGAATACCAGTCATTGATGAGGGTAAGCATTGGGCTTTTATAAGCCTTGGAACTTGGGGAATTATGGGGATGCAAACCGACCAACCAATTATATCCGATCAAGTTTTTTTATCGGATTTTGGAAACAACGCAATCCCAGAAGGAAAAAATATGCTAGTGAAATATATAACCTCTTTGTGGATCATTCAGCAATGTCGGAATCGTTGGAGAAGTGAATTTGGAAATAATTTAAGTTGGGACGAAATTGTTCAAGCTTCAGTTCAAGTTGGACCATCTAAAACCTTTATTGATGTTGATAATCCAATTTTTGGTTTACCTCAGGCAGATATGCCTAAAGTTATTCAGGAAGACTGCCGACAAAGAGGTCAGAAAATACCAAATTCTATGGGTGATATAGCTCGTTGCTTCTATGAAAGTTTGACCTTAAAGTTTCGATACAATTTAGAATTACTTGAAGAAATGAGTGGGCATCCTCTTAAACTTCTCCATATTGTTGGTGGAGGAGTTCAGAACAAAATGCTTTGTCAGTGGATTGCCGATGCAAAGGGAATCCCAGTCATAGCTGGACCGACCGAAACAACATCAATGGGAAATTTAATCATGCAGTTAAAGGCCGATAGGGAGGTGGAAAGCCTAAAGGAAGGGAGAGAAATTTCACTTCGTTCTTCAAAAATTGATCAATATGAACCTGGAGATAAAAAATACTGGGATAGTGCTTACGAAAAATATATCCGTCTCTTATCATCTCAAGAAAAATAGCGTGGTATTTTCCATTTGGAAGGACTGTTAACAATAAATATTGTTGAGTCATCTCGATTATTGATTGGAGAAATCCGAAATGTATCCTAAAATTTATTTAACATTAGATAATTGTTTTGGTATAAAAAGATGGACTGAACCCGAAGATTGGATGAGGATTTCAAAAGAGATTGGGATTTCTTATATTGAGGCAAGTGCTGATAACGAGTGTGATCCTTTTTATGGGGGAAAAGATTATTTAAAAGATTGGGTTCAAAAAGTAGAAGAAAGCCAAAAAAAGCACCAATCGAAGATTGCCAATTTTTTTACCGGATATTCTACCTACCGCACCTTAGGTTTACTTCATCCTGATCGAAGAATTCGTGAACGTTTGGTTAACCAATGGTTCAAAGAAATCATTCAGGTAGCCTCTTCTTTAAATGCTGGATTAGGTTTTTTTGTTCATGCTTTTTCTGAACCTACCCTTCAAGATCCCGAAATCTACCGAGAAACAAAAAATCTTCTTTTTGACACAATTTCTCATTTAGTTAAGTTTGCTTCGAGTCAATCACCGGTCATTCTCATGCTTGAACAGATGTACAGTCCTCATCAATATCCTTGGACTATAAGTGGTACTTTTGAATATTTAAAAGAGGTTTTTAAAAGATCAAAATTACCTTCTTATATTGCCCTTGATACCGGGCACATGGTTGGTCAAGGTCGTTTTTTACGACCAAACCAAGAACAGTTAGAAGAGATATTCTCCGGTTTTCACGGTAATGAGTCGTTGACGAACTATTGGCTTGGTTCTAATTCAATTAGAAAACTGGTAATTGAAAGCAGAAAATCATCATTTCTTTTTAAACCAACTCTCTTGGACCTCATTGAAGCCGAAATGGATCGATATTCTTATCTATTTGCTGAACCAATTGATGGTGACCTTTATTCTTGGCTAAAATTATTGGGATGTTATTCTCCAATTATTCATTTGCAACAAACGAATGGGAAAACATCCTCGCATCAGCCCTTTACTCGGGAGAATAATTTGAACGGTATTGTTCATCCGAAAAAAGTTCTTCAAGCAATTGCCCGTTCTTATGAAGAACCTGAGAACCCGCTTTTGCCCCCACGTTGTAAAGCGATTTATTTAACGTTTGAAATATTTAATAGTTCTATTGACTATCCACAACAAATTGTTGATCGATTAAGAGAATCCGTTGAGTTTTGGAGAGAATATATTCCTCAAGATGGTTTATCTTTGGATGTTTTGTTGAAATAAAAGCAATAAAAATTTCCTTTTATTGCTATTGACTTTGTTTTTTATTTCTGTTAAATTAATTACAATAGATGTTATTATTATAACATTAGTAAAATATGAATCGCTTTAGAAATGAAAAAAAACTTTTTTTAAAAAACGGAAAAAATGGGTGGTTTTATAAAGATAAATGCTATATTTTTTTTTGAAAAGAGTAAAAAATGAAATTGTATATAGTTTAGTCCTTAAATAGTTTAAAAAATGTTATTATTTAAAGCATTTAATTAATATTAAGAAAACAATATTATGAGGAGAAGTGAGAAGAATGGATATTTACACCGATGCCTTAGGCATGATTGAAACTCGTGGTTTTGCTGCAATGGTTGAAGCATCTGATGCTATGGTAAAAGCTGCTCGGGTCGAGCTAGTTGGTTATGAAAAAACTGGTGGTGGATACGTCACAGCAGTCATTCGTGGTGATGTAGCTGCAGTGCGTGCTGCACTTGATGCCGGTCAGTCGGCTTCTGAGAAAGTTGGTGAAGTGATCTCTGTTCATATTATTCCTCGTCCGCATGTTAATGTTGATGAAGTTCTTCCTTTGGGAAGAGGTCAAGCAAAGAGCTCAAAGAAGTAAATAAATAGTTGATAAGTAAAGAGAAATATTTACTGATGAGGAGAAGTGAGAAGAATGGATATTTACACCGATGCCTTAGGCATGATTGAAACTCGTGGTTTTGCTGCAATGGTTGAAGCATCTGATGCTATGGTAAAAGCTGCTCGGGTCGAGCTAGTTGGTTATGAAAAAACTGGTGGTGGATACGTCACAGCAGTCATTCGTGGTGATGTAGCTGCAGTGCGTGCTGCACTTGATGCCGGTCAGTCGGCTTCTGAGAAAGTTGGTGAAGTGATCTCTGTTCATATTATTCCTCGTCCGCATGTTAATGTTGATGAAGTTCTTCCTTTGGGAAGAGGTCAAGCAAAGAGCTCTTCGAAAGTTGTTTTATGAAAGGCTGAAAAATGATATTAGCGAAAGTAATTGGAAATGTTGTATCCACAAGAAAAGAACCCAAAATTGAAGGTATAAAGTTCCTGCTTTTGGAAAAGATTAATCCAACGACATTACAAGGTAGTGGAGATTACCTAGTAGCTATGGATAGTGTTGGGGCTGGAATTGGTGAAGTTGTTTTCTATGTCGCTGGGAGCAGTTCCCGAATGACAGCAGTAACTGAAGGGAAACCAAGTGATGCAACTATTGTCGCAATAGTAGATGCCATCGAAATAAAAGGGTCATACGCCTATCAAAAAGATCAAACCGGATAAAAAAAGAGGCAAAAATGAATTTTGGAAAAGTTCTCGGAACTGTAGTAAGTACTCAAAAAAATGACGGAATGCAGGGGAAAAGGTACCTTTTGGTCCAGTCATGTCAGCCGAATGGCGATTTGCTTAATGAGTTCCATGTGGCTATTGATTTGGTTGGTTCTGGGTATGGTGAAATGGTGCTAATTTCCCAAGGAAGCTCGGCACGTCAAACCCGAGATACCTATCAAAAAGCGGTTGATTGCGTGATTATAGGGATTGTTGATTTGGTCGAAGGTAATAATCAATTTTTGTATCGGAAAAATAAATAAAATTGGATGATATGATAATGGATTTGATTGAAACCATTAAGCAGATGGGTGTTGTTGGAGCAGGAGGGGCAGGTTTCCCTACTCATGTCAAACTTGAAAATCAAGTAGAAATAGTGATAGCTAATGGCACCGAATGCGAGCCTCTTTTATTTAATGATAAATATATATTAAACAAACATGGGGATGATGTTATCCAGGGTTTAAAGCTTGTTTTACAAGCTACTGGTGCTAAAAAAGGAATCATCGCCCTGAAAAAAAAGCAAGTTCAGATCGTGGAACGGATAAAGTCTATCATTTCTGACCAAGATAACATAACTCTTGCTTTACTTGATGATTTTTATCCAGCTGGAGATGAACTGATTTTAGTTTATATGGTAACTGGGAGGGTTGTTCCTCAAGGCCAGCTTCCAACGTCTGTAGGATGTTTGGTAAGCAATGTAGAAACACTCAGGAATATTTATTTTGCAACTTTAGGGAAACCGGTTATCAAGCGTACCTTAACTTGCATTGGTGAAGTTAGGGAACCCACAGTGGTCATAGCACGAATTGGGACGTCGATAGGAGAGGTAATCTCCGAATGTGGTGGGGTTTTAGTTGAGGATCTTGTGGTGATCGTAGGAGGTCCAATGATGGGTTATGTTGAAAAAGACTTAAATTCTCCAATAACTAAAACCATGACCGGATTGATTATCCTTCCCCAAGATCATTATTTAGTGCGCCGGAAAAGTATGCCAATGTCGTGGGTCGTCAAGCAAAGCAAGGCTGCTTGTTGTCAGTGCACCTATTGTACTGAATTATGTCCAAGATATCTTTTAGGCCATGAGTTATATCCTCACAAAATAATGAGAAATATCAATTTTGGTTTAGATGTTCCACCGGAAGTGATAGAGAATGCATTTTTGTGCAGTGAATGTGGTTTGTGCGAAGTTTTTGCGTGTCCAATGGATCTTTCGCCTCGAATGATTAATCATGCCATTAAAACCAGTTTGACTGAAGCGAACTATCGTCCTCAATTAACATTAAAAAACCAGCAAAATAGAGTGAATGATCTTATCAATAGAAAAATTCCTGTTTCAAGAATCAAAGAGAGACTTCATATTAGTCGCTATGACCAGAAAGAAATTAAATCAGCCATAGAAACCATTCCTAAACGAGTTGAAATTTTATTGAAACAACATATAGGTGATAACTCAATTCCAGTTGTCCGTGAAGGTGACCTGATTGAAGAAGGTGCTCTTGTTGGTGAGATTCCTTCTGGAAGTCTTGGAGCCAGGGTGCATGCTAGTATTTCTGGTCGGGTAACCTTAGTTAATAATGAGAGAGTCATCATAAAAGGATAGAGGGAACTGAATATTATGGGAATTATTGTTTTAGGAGTTCTGGAACTCAACAGCATTGCCGTGGGGTTGCAAGCACTGGATGGAATGATAAAGGCTGCGCCGATCCAAATTATTGACGCCAAAACCATTTGTCCGGGAAAATTTGTTGTTATTGTGAGTGGAGAGGTTGCAGCCGTTGATGCGGCTCTATCTCGAGGGAAGGAGATAGGAGGAGGATATGTTGTTGATGAGCTTTTTATCCCAAATCTCCATACCCAGGTAATTCCAGCAATAACCGGAGCGGTTGAATGTGAAATCTGGGATGCTGTAGCTGTAATTGAATCTTTTTCCGTAGTAGCTAGTATTAGTGCGGCTGATGTTGCAGCTAAAACCGCCAGTGTTTTAGTAAGTGAAGTTCGTTTGGCTACTGGTATGGGAGGTAAGTCTTACATAAAAATAATTGGTGACATTCATGAAGTTGAAGCAGCTGTTCATGCTGCAGTTGAAGTTATTAGTGGAAAGGGTCTTCTTTGTAAAGAAGTTATTATTCCCAATCCTGATCCAGGTATTCGGAATTATTTTATTTTTTAATTATAAGGTGGTTTATTTTGCGCAAGTTTCTCATAGCAGCCAACTGGAAAATGAATATGTATCGCCAGGAAGCGCTTGAGCTCATAAGAGGAGTTATTGAGCAAACCAAGCTTTTTCCGTCTGTCGATATAATGGTGGCTCCACCTTTTACGGTTTTAGAAACGGTAAATGGTGAGATTCAAAATACTCAAATTCGATTGGGAGCTCAGGATGTCTTTTTTGAAGAATCCGGTGCTTACACCGGAGAAATATCTCCAGGAATGATTTTAGATGCCGGTTGCACTTATGTCATTATTGGTCACTCAGAGCGAAGGCAATATTTTCATGAAACTGATGAAATTATAAATAAAAAAGTTACTGCTGCTTTAAAAAATCATCTTATACCAATTTTATGCGTTGGGGAAACATGGGAAGAGAGAAAGCAAGGGAGAACCTTTTTGGTTCTTAACCAGCAAATCCTTTTCGGTTTGCAGGGTATTGATAATGAGAAGTTATCTTCGATTATCGTTGCCTATGAACCGGTTTGGGCTATTGGAACGGGGAAAAGCGCAACCAAAGAACAGATTCAAGAAGTTCATGCTTACCTACGTGGGGTCATAAAAGAATTTACCTCATCGAATGAAATGGCTTTCAACATTCGAATTTTATATGGAGGGAGCATGAATCCCAAAAATGCTCAAGAAATTCTTAGCCAAAAAGACGTTGACGGAGGATTAATAGGGGGAGCAAGTTTAAATATTGATAGTTTCAGTTCTCTGGTTCAGATAGCTGAAAATGTGCAAAAAGAGAAAAAACAGGAATAAATTGCTCATATTTTTAAAAAAATTTAAAAAATCTATAGGTGGTCATCGATGGATATTAGTGAAACTGAAGTTAAGGTGATCGTTGAGAGAATACTTAAGCAAATACAAAATAACCAGGAAATCGTTGAGCAAGAACCCTTAACCCAACAGGGAAACAGGGGATTGTTTCCTACTATTGAGTCAGCCATAGATGCAGCAGAGAAAGCCTTCTATCAATTACATCAACTTACTCTTGACCATCGTAAAGAGATGATTCGACAGATAAGAAAGATAGTAATGTCCAATCAGGATAGTTTATCCAAAATGGCTGTTGAGGAAACTGGATTTGGTCGGGTGGAAGATAAAATTGAAAAACACAAATTGGTTGCTCTTAAAACGCCTGGAGTTGAAGATCTAGAACCCATTGCTTATACTGATGACCACGGAATGACTTTGGTGGAAAGAGCTCCTTATGGAGTGATTGGAGCAATTATTCCTTCAACAAATCCAACAACTTCGGTCGTAAATAACGCAATAAGTATGATCGCTGGTGGAAATACTGTCGTTTTTCACCCTCATCCCAACGCAAAAAAATGTTCTTGTACTGTAATCTCACTCATAAATCAGGCCATTATTGATGCTGGTGGTCCGGAAAATGTGATAACAGCAATTCAAAACCCTACCCTTGAAACAGCGCAGACCATGATGAAGCATCCCAAAATCCGTTTATTGGTTGTAACCGGAGGACCTGCAGTTGTAAGAGTAGCCATGAATAGTGGGAAAAAAGTTATTGCTGCCGGTCCTGGGAATCCTCCTTGTGTTGTTGATGAAACTGCCGATATCCTCAAGGCTGGTCGTGATATTGTCAGGGGTGCTGGATTTGATAACAACATTATTTGTATTTGTGAGAAAGAAATTCTTGCAGTTTCAAGCATTGCTGATCGTTTAAAAGAGGAAATAAAAAAGAATGGAGCTTATGAACTGAATAAAAGTCAGATTGACAAAATTACCCCAATTATTATTGATAAACCTGGTGCTCCAGGTCAAGAAGGAGCACCTAACAAAAAATTTGTTGGGAAGAATGCTAACCTCATAGCTAAAGAAATTGGCTTGAATCTTCCTGATGATATTCGATTACTCCTGTGCGAAGTTGAATCCAATCATCCATTAGTGTGGACCGAGCAACTTATGCCAGTTATGCCATTCGTTCGTTTTAATAGCGTCGAAGAGGCAATTCAATTTGCGGTTCAATGTGAACATGGTTTTCGTCATACTGCTATTATGCATTCAAAAAACGTTGCGAATCTCAGCGCTATGGCAAAGCTTATGGATTGTTCAATTTTTATTAAAAATGGACCAAGTTACTGTGGTTTAGGTTTTGAAGGTGCAGGTTTTACATCGTTTACTATTGCTAGCCCAACTGGGGAAGGTCTTACCCGGCCTCGAACTTTTACTAGAGAACGGCGGTGTACTTTAGTTGATTATTTCCGAATTGTTTAATCGGAAATCAGAGGGAGTAATATGAAGATAGGAAAGGTTATTGGAACAGTGGTTTGTGACCAAAAAGTGGATTCGTTAAATGGGATTAAACTGTTGTTAATACAACCACTGAATGAAACTCTAAAGGAAGAAGGAACTCCGGTTGTTGCATGTGATGCAGTTCAAGCAGGCTTAAATGATATAGTTTTTTATGAAGGAGGCAGAGAAGCTGCCCTGGGTTTAACCAATTGGTTTAATCCATCCGATTTAACGGTAATGGGTATTATTGATAATTTATATACTGAGGAAGATACAAAATGATTTTAGCGAAGGTAATTGGACAAGTCGTTTCAACAATGAAATTAGATATATTTAAAGGTTTCAAATTGTTGTTAGTTAAACCGGTTGATATTGAAGAGAAACCAAAAGGAAAAAGCCTTTTAGCGCTTGATACTGTTCAAGCTGGAGTGGGAGATATCGTATTGGTAATGGATGAAGGGAACTCAGCGCGTACAGTTCTTGAAAATACAACTGCCCCAATTCGTTCAATTATCGTGGGTATTGTTGATGAAATACAAACCGATAAAAGAGGAGAGAAATGATGAAAAAAGATTCGGAAAACTCTATTCGTATCTTGAACAACGTAGTTAATGGTTTATATTCTTCTACCGTTACCAATCAACCAGACACTCTCCCTTTAAATACCAAAGATAAAGTGTTACGTATAGCAATTGGGTCCGATCATGGAGGATTCGAATCAAAAGAAAAGTTGATAGTTTTTTTAAAAGAATTAGGTTATCGAGTAACTGATGTTGGAACATATAATACCGAGAGTGTTGACTATCCTGATTTTGCTCTCAAAGTTGCATTAAAAGTTAAAAATGGGGATTGCGAAAGAGGGATAATGATTGATGGAGCAGGAATAGGGTCATGTATGGTATGTAATAAAGTGAGGGGAATTCGAGCGGCTATGTGTTACGATTTAAAAACCATTGTGAATAGCCGTGAACATAATGATGCAAATTTGCTTACTTTGGGCGGTCCTCTTCACTCTATTGAGCAAATTTATGAAATGGTAAAAGTTTGGCTCGAAACCAGATTTGCTGGTGGAAGGCATTGGAAAAGAATTAATAAAATGATGGAAGTTGAAAAAAAATATTTATAAACTTTAAAAAACTCTATTTAAGGAGTTCATTATGAACCAGGAAGAACTGATTACGAAAATAACTCAAGAAGTCATTAAGAGGTTCAATGAGATAACTCATACGAAAGAAGCTCCTGTTATTAAGGGCAAAGGAACCGTCTCTGAATATGAGAGTGGAATAATTATCAATTCTCCTATGGATTTAGCTCCTTATATTGATCATACCCTTTTAAAGCCAGATGCCAAACAAAGCCAGATTGATCAGCTTTGTCAGGAGGCTATCCAGTATCATTTTTGTTCAGTTTGTATTCAACCATACTGGGTTGGCTATTGTGCTAAAAAGCTTCGAGGTACTGGAGTTAAAGTATGCACTGTTGTGGGTTTTCCATTAGGAGCGAATGACCCAAAAAGTAAAGCCTATGAAACGAGACAGGCCATTGAAGATGGAGCTCATGAGATTGATATGGTAATTAATATCGGTGCTATGAAATCAGGAAACATAAAAATGGTGGAAGATGACCTCCGAGCAATCAAGAGGGCTTGTCGGCAAACAACAATAACTAAAGCTATTATTGAAACCTTTCTTTTAACTGACGATGAAAAAGTTATTGCCTGTCAATTAGCCAAAAAAATTGGATATAATTTTGTTAAAACATCTACTGGCTTTGCAGGTGGAGGTGCAACAGTTCACGATGTTGCTCTCATGAGAAGAACAGTAGGACCCAAAATGGGAATCAAAGCAGCTGGTGGAATTCATAATTTTGAAGAAGCCAAAGCCATGATTGCAGCTGGAGCAACTCGACTGGGAACAAGTTCGGGTGTAAAAATTGTTAATGGTTAAAGGATTTAAAATTTTATGGAAGAAAAAAACCGAGATAAAAACCAATTATTAACCGAAATTATAACCGAAACAGTCTATAAATATTTAGCTGACGCTGGGTTAACATCAAATCAAGATTATACTATCCCAGTTGAGGTTTCCAATCGTCATGTACACTTAACCCGAGAAGCCTTAGATGCTTTATTTGGCCAGAATTATCAGCTAACTAAGGTTCGAGATATATCCCAACCAGGTGAGTTTGCTAGTGATGAAAAGGTAACCTTAGTGAGTTCTAAAATGAGAATGATTGAAAATGTCAGAATTGTCGGTCCAGTGAGAGCTTATAACCAGGCTGAGTTAACGGTGACCGATGGTTATACCTTAGGAGTAAGTCTTCCAACCCGTTTATCAGGGGATGTAGTAGGCTCTCAATCTATAACTATGATAGGTCCAAAGGGAGCAATAAATCTCCCAGAGGGAGCCATACGTGCTGCACGACATATCCATATGACACCAGAAGATGCGGAAAAATACCAAGTAAAAGATAATCAACGAGTGAAAGTGGAAACCGAAGGGGAAAATGGAGTAATTTTTAAAGATGTAATTATTCGAGTATCGAATAAATGTAAGCTGGCTTTTCATATTGACATTGAAGAAGCCAATGCAGCGAATGTTCAAGGAACAACTTACTGCCGAATACTATTCAAGTGAAAGAGATAAAGAGGAGGTTTTATAATGAAGTCTTCCATGCGAGCGGTGACTTTGGTATCACCTGGTCATCTGGAGTGTGTAAATACTGAAATTCCTGTCGTTCAAAACCCACATGATGTCTTAATAAAAGTTCATGCTTGCGGAGTTTGTGGATCAGATATTGCCAGGGTTATGGTAAAGGGAGCTCATAAAATGCCGATCATCATCGGTCATGAATTTGCCGGTGAAGTCGTTGAAATTGGGTTAGACGTTAAAACGACTAAAGTGGCTGATCGTGTAACGATTATGCCTTTAGTTCCTTGTGGCCAATGTGATTATTGCCGAATTGGAGAATATACCCTTTGTGACGATTATGAATATTATGGTTCTCGTATACCTGGGGCAATGGCTGAATACATCTTGGTCAACGAGAGGAATGTTTTAAAGCTTCCGGAAAATGTTGATTATGAGATGGGAGCTATGACCGATCCGGTAAGTGTGGCATTACATGCAGTTCGGAAAGCCGGTGTGGAAGCAGGTCAATCAGCTGTGGTTTTTGGATTGGGAGCAATTGGTTTTGTGGCAGTTCAATGGCTAAAAAACTTAGGTTGTACCAATGTTGTTGCAGTAGATATTTTTGACGAAAAACTAAATTTAGCCAAAACTTTAGGTGCGGATTTAACCATTAACGGGAAAACAACCGATGCGGTTAAAGCCATTCAGGATTATACTGGGGGAAAGGGTGTCGATGTTGCCATTGAATTAGCCGGAAGTAAGTTTACCCAACCTCAAGCGGTACTATCGGTGAGCAAAATGGGTAAAGTGGTATATTGCGGAATATCCTATGATGACCTCATCCTCCCCAACCAGGCACTGAATGCCATTTTAAGAGGAGAATTAATTATTTTGGGATCCTGGAATTCTTCAATTGCGCCTCTCCCCATCAATGAATGGGAAAGCGCTTTAAAATTTATGAATAACGGGAAAATACGAGTAAAACCACTTATCAGCCATCGAGTTCGTTTGGAGGATTGCCAATCAGTGTTCGAAATGATGTTCTATAAAAAGGAAGTATTTACCAAGGTGATGTTTCAACCAGAATTATGAGACTTAAAAATAATAATTGGAGGTGATGGATGAGATAGGGGGAAATGATTTTGAAAGTTTTTAAAGGATTAAAAAGTTATGTGTTTCTAAAAAATGTGTTCGAGAAAAAATTTAATCGATCATTTCAGTAGCTTTTTTGAGGCTGGAATGGATATTATCATTTTTAAGGAGGAGAGCAATGTCAAGGTTAAATAAAAAGTTCATGGTTGTTTGTGTTCTGGTGTTTATAATTGGGATATTTAGTATGATGGCTTTAGCAGCAGATGATGCAGAAAGCCAGAGACGTGAATTAGCTCAAAAATACAAAAATGCTGAGCCAGGAGAAAGTTTTTTAGTTGGTCATATCACCTTCCATTTATCGCAAGAATATTCAATGATGGTTTTGCAATCGATAGAACAAGCATGCCGGCAGCTTGGTTTGCAGTTTAGTAGCTCACTGGCGACATCTGATGCTGAATGGATTCAACAAACCCAGAGTATGATTGCTGCTGGAGCAAAAGCGATTATCTATAATTGTCCATCGGTTTCGATTATCCCCGAGCTGGCAAAAATATGTAACGATAATAAGGTGTTTTTAGCAACCTATTTTGGTTTAACTGCCGAAACCTTCCCTGGTGATTTTGGACCATACTGGGTTATTGACAATACGCCCATGTCTGACGAACAAACCTTCCTTCCTTTAGTGCTGTTATTCCAAAAAATGAGAGATAACGGCAAAACAAAATTCCTCCACATACAAGCCAGCACAACCAATGCAACCATTTCAACTGCTCTCATCAATTTAGGAGTGTTTCAGGCTTGGAAACTCTATCCAGAAATTATGGCTTTAGGTCATCAGTGGGGTGAATGGAATTATGAAGGTGGTCGAAAAGCAGCCGAAGCAGCTTTGGCGGTTCGACAGGATTATGAAGGATTGTGGGGCGCCAATGATTCAGTAACCATTGGGGCTCTCAGAGCTCTTGAGGATCGAGGTTTGAACATTGGTCCATTCACAGCTTCAAGAGACATGGAAATGACTACCGCTGAAGAAATACTACAAGGAAATTTCCTCTGCACCTGTGGTTTTGATATTCCATATTACGGTGGGAGGCTTGTTCCGATGCTCTATGATATGTGTGTGGGAGAATGGTATCCATTACCCGAAGAAATGATCCAGGCACCAGAATTGAGCGTGTACGGAAAACCCGGTGATTTAGAAAAATTAGCTGAAGCTGCCGGAATTGACGATCATCCGAATTTCAAAGTTGGTCCGACCGAAGAAAACTTGGAAAAAATATTGAAAAAAATGAAGGATAGACAGCCTGAATATCCTTATGACTTCCGATTGATGTCTTATTCAAAATGCAAAGAGCTCGGTTTAGAATTTGATATTCATGCTGGAGCAGGGACAGAACTTGGAAGACACAATTTTATTTATGCGGCATCACTTGAGAAATTTGGCAGCGTAGACGCATTTAAAAAACATGTTATAGCACTTATGGAATACTTCCTTGATTTCAGCGTAGCTGATACCTGGGAAGAAGCTGAAGAATATGCAAAGACATTCCCACCAGAACTTAAGGTAGACCCAATATGGAAATAAACGTATAGCTTTAGCTTTTCTCGCAGGATAGCCTTCGGGTTGATTTTAGAAAACAGGATAGATGGCTATCCTGCGAATTGAATGAATAGGGATAAACTGAGGAAGGATGGATTAGCAAGAACATGAGAACAGATATTCCAATAGTTGAATTGAAAGGTGTGAATAAAACCTTTGGTGGGGTTGTTCAAGCACTAAGCGATGTCAGCATTGGGATTTATAAAAATGAAGTTGTAGGAGTAGTAGGGGAAAATGGTGCAGGAAAATCCACCTTAATGAAAATTCTTGCTGGTGTTTATCCGCCTGATCAAGGTGAATGGTATTATACTGGTACAAAAACAACTTTCCCTAAGAATCCCAAGGAGGCAGCCAAACGTGGGGTTGGAATCGTTTATCAGGAAAAAGGAGTTATTCCAGCTTTAAAGGTTTACCAATATTTATTTCTTGGGCATGAGGATAAATACGTTCACAACACGAAATTAGATATTGAACAAATGAAAACTTTTGCCAAGAAAACTTTAAATGAATTTCATATTGACTGTGATATTGAAACTTTTATGTATGATTTACCTCCTTCCACCCAGAAGATGATCGAGATAGCCAAAGCGATTTTATCCCTTAGATTAGAGCAGGGTGATAATGATGCAGTTTCAGTTATTATTCTCGATGAACCAACTGCACCATTGAATCTTGAAGAACGACAGGAATTGTTTAATTATATTTTAAAGATGAAAAAAACCACTTCTTTTGTATTAGTATCTCACATCATGCATGAAGTGCTAGAATTTACCGATAGGATTTATGTGTTAAGAGATGGAGAATTGGTAGATCACTATAATTTATCAGAGGAAGAGGTTACTGAAAAAGATCTTTTCAAAGCTATTGTTGGAAAAGATTTTATTGAAGACACCGCTGCCCATGAAACCATTGATTACACCAACGAAGAAATTGTTTTATCTGCCAAAGACTTAACTAGGAACGGGAGTTATTATGATATTTCCTTTGATCTTCATAAGGGAGAAGGTATTGGTTTTTTTGGTCCAGCTGGATCTGGAAAGAGTGAAATTATAAAAACCATCGCTGGTATATTAAATTATGATAAGGGAAGCTTAATAGTAGGTGAAAAGAAAGCTGATACTCGAGAGCTCCCCCATGTTCGGTTAATAAAGGGGATTGGGTATTTTTGTGGAGAAACCGAAAAGCAATTATTTTTTAACTGGACAGTGCGAAAAAACATCTCGATAGTGAATATAGAGAAAATATTACAGAAGCGGTTTCCGGTCCTAAATTACAATACAGAAAAGAAAATGGCAGAAAAAATCGTCGACACTTTTAAAATCAAAACCCCAAGCATTGAAACTGATTGTCAATCATTGAGCGGTGGCAACAAACAAAAAATTTCCGTGGGAAAGTGGTTTGAAAGAAGGCCTGATATCCTTTTATTGGAAGATCCAACCATTGGGATCGATGTTGGAGCCAGAAAGGATATCTTCGAAGCACTCTTAGAGTTGAAAAGGAAGGGTGTTTCTATAATTTTGGTAAGTGATGACCCCAAGGAATATACAACATTGTGCAATAAAATTATTACTTTAAAGGGAGGAAGAATTCAGAAAGTGCTTGGGAATCAGGAGTTTAGGGAGGTAATAGCAACATGAACGGTGCACAGAATGGGAAGCAAGCGATACCACCGGCATGGACCCGAATCTTTAAAACTCATCCCTCTATCCCGCTTTTAATTGTTCTCATTGCAGGATTTTCAATAATTTTTCCTAAAAGATTTCTTACACCTATGAACCTCTCATCTATTTTAGGGCAGTTTGTAACAATTATTTTATTTGCTCTTGGCCCTTCTATGGTTGCTACCATAGGCTCATTAGATCTTTCCTACGTTGGTATCTGGATGTTAGGAGGTATGCTCGTTTGGCACTTAACTCCTTCATTAGGAATCTTTGCAATTCTGATTTATCCATTATTGGGCTTCTTAACCGGTCTTATGGTTGGTACAATCCAAGTGAAAGCTAAAGTTCCCTCCTTTATTTTAACTTTGAGCTTATTGGCGGCTTATTCCGGACTTACTTCAATTTTATCAGGTGGATACCCTCGCATGGTTCGGGGTTACGAATTTTTAACCGGAGAATTGATACCCCGTGTTCCTACCGCATTATTCTGGACAATTCCTCTTATTGTAATTGCCATATATTTAATGAGGGGTACAAAAATAGGTACCTATCTTTACGCAATTGGTTCAAATGAAGAAGGCGCTCGATTAGCGGGGATAAATGTAAATAGGTATAAAATTTTAACTTTTGTGATGAGTGGCTTATTTACGGGAATCGGATCTATAATTCAATTTCAACATTTAGGGGGATCAGTACCATTATCTTTAAATATGAATACTATGACTATGCCTCTTGTGGCAATAGTTTTCGGAGGCACGCTGCTAACCGGGGGAAGTGGGGGACCAGATAGAACTATTCTTGGTACATTAGCTTTTGTGGTCCTATATCGAGGTTTATATATATCGCTTATAAACCCAGAAATACTCCAATTGATCGTAGGATTGTTATTGGTACTATCTATCGTAGTGGCTTCTAGAGGATTAAGAGGAGTTTCAATAACGTAAAGTGAAGAGAGGTAAAGAGATGGCGACTTCAACTCTTTCGAGATGGTTCCATGGAAATGTTGGCATGGTAACATCGGTGATTGCTGCAATTGCGATTATTGCCATTTTCCAAATTATTAACCCATTTTTTCTCAGTCCTCAAGGCAGAGTAACCTTAGTTTATGCAATGTCCTATTTTTTAATAGTTGCTTGTGGTTTAACTTTTGTGATAATGATTGGATCATTTGACTTTTCTGTAGTGAGCATGCTAAAACTTGGTGCCATTATTTGTGCTTTGTATATTGATGATTTAGGTCTAATGGTAATTCCTCTAGCTTTATTGGCATGCACAGCAATGGGTTTTATAAATGGATTGTTATTTGCGAAATTCAAGGTACCTTCTTTTTTGGCAACCCTCGGAATGTCAATGGTTATCGAGGGGATAGCTTTGTATCTTTCTCGAGGGTTTCTCCATATTATCAGTAATAGGGCTTTCCGGTCGATTGCAGTTACATTTATAGCTGGATTACCTTCAATTTTCTATTGGGCTTTAGCCATTTGGGGTGTTTGTATATTCATAGCTCTAGCTACACCCTTTGGGAGACAAATTTATGCAATTGGTGGTAACCCTACAGCTGCCTCTCTTTGCGGAATTAATGTTGTGAAGAAGAGGATTTATGTATTTATGCTAAGTGGGTTTTTATCTGGATTAGCGGGGATCTTATATATGGCTCAATTTGGAGGAGGTTCTATTGAGATGGGGGCAGATATGAGTATACCACTTTTTGCCAGCGTTATAGCAGGTGGTACTTCCCTTGCTGGAGGGACGGGAGGACCACAAAGAACAATCCTAGGTGTTATCTTAATTACTTGGACACAAGCTGGGATGTCAATGAATGCAATTGGACACGATATTCAACTAGTTGTTTTTGCCCTTATCGCTATAGGGATGAGTATACTTACTGCAAACAGAAAAACGATGAGCATTGTCAAGTAGATTTAAACACAAGATTGCTATAAAAAAAAGAAGTCTTGAATAGACATTAAACTTTAATAATATCAAAAACTCTATAGCAACATTAAATTTATGTTTTAGATGTTTAATTTTTTTGTTTTCTACATCAGTATATTCATTTTTTTTCTTCAATAAAAAACTCTCTTTGTAAATTATAAAAGTTGTATGAAATATCATCAGTGAGGAGAATTTATATGAAAGCGGCCGTTATGCAAGAAATTGGTAAAATTGTTGTGAAAGAAATTCCCGATCCGGAAGTAGGACAAGATGAAATTTTAATTAAAGTTGATGCATGTGCCATATGTGGATCAGACATAAGAACGTTGTGGTATGGGAGTTCTCATGTTAAGCCTCCTCGAATATTAGGACATGAAGTAGTTGGTACAATTATAAAGATGGGTCCTGAAGTTACTGGTGGTTATCAATTGGGTGACTCGGTGGCAATCACGCCTGCTATTGGATGTGGTGAGTGCCTTTATTGCCGTTCAGGATTTACAAATATGTGTTCCAATTTAGAAACGATAGGATTTGAGTTTAATGGTGGGTTTGCAGAATTAATGAATGTACCTGCCAAAGCCATAAAACAAGGCCATGTAAACAAACTTCCTTCCGGACTATCCTGCGATCAAGCAGTATTAGCTGAACCTTTGGCATGTTGTATAAATGGTCAAGAACCGCTTGGTATTGGGTTAGGACACAAAATTGTCGTTATTGGAGCAGGAACAATTGGGCTATTCCATACTGAATTAGCTTTGTTGAAGGGAGTTTCCCGAGTTTTTCTGGCTGATGTTGTCCCCTCTCGCTTGAGAAATGCTGAGACTTTAGGAAAAAATGTTATTCCAATTGATAGCAGAAATATCGATTTAATGAAAGAAACACAATCTCAAACCAATGGGTATGGTGCAGACGTTGTGATTGTTGCTTGCCCTGTTGGTGAAGCACAAAATCAAGCTCTGAAAATGGTGGCAAAAAAAGGAAGAGTAAGCCTATTTGGCGGCTTGCCGCCAGATAAATCAATCGGTCACTTAGACAGTAATTTAATTCACTATAAAGAAATTGGTGTCTTTGGGGCGCATGCATCAACTGCATCCCAAAACCGTCTTGCTTTAGAATTAATAGCTAATAAAAGAGTTGATGCCAGTCGTTATATAACTCATACTTTTCACCTTGATCAGATCATGGAAGGGATGAATGTGGCAAAAGAAGGGAAAGCCATTAAGGTGGTTATAAAACCCTAAAAATACTATTTATATAACACATTCAGCGAGGAGGTCGATTTTTTTTTGGAAAGGAATTTTGTAATGGCCATTGATCAGGGAACGACTGGAACTAAAGTCATTTTGGTTGATCATGATGGAATGGTTGTTTCCAGCGCCTATCGTGAAATAAATCAAATCTTTCCAGAGCCAGGTTGGGTTGAACATAATCCAAAGGAATATTTGGATACAACCATAATCTGTGCGAAAGAAGCCATGAAAAAAGGAGGGATTCAGGCTTCACAGATTGCAGGGATAGGTATTACCGATCAGCGTGAGACTACAATAATATGGGACAAGAAAACCGGGGAACCAGTCTATAATGCCATTGTTTGGCAGTGCCGTCGGACGGCGTCCATTTGTGAAGACCTTAAAAAAAAGGGTCTAGAAAAAAAAATTCGTCAGAAAACCGGTCTAACCATAGATGCTTATTTTTCCGCCTCCAAGATTAAGTGGATTATAGAAAATGTTCCAGGCGTAAAGGTAAGAACGATGAGTGGAGAGCTGATAATGGGGAATATTGATTCCTGGCTAATGTGGAATCTCAGTGGCGGACGAATGCATGTGACCGATTATTCAAATGCTTCTCGAACTATGCTTTTTAATGTTCAAAAACTAAACTGGGATCAAGAATTATTAGACATCATGGAAATTCCTCGGGAAATTTTTCCTGAACCAAAACCATCCAGTGGCGTTATGGCGATTACGAATAAGAGCATTTTTGACGGAGTTGAAATACCCATAGCTGGGGTTGCTGGGGATCAACATGCTGCTCTTTTTGGTCAAACTTGTTTTAAACCAGGGATGGCTAAAAATACTTATGGAACCGCGTTAGCTTTGATGATGAACATTGGTGAGAAGTTTATTTTAATGGAACATGGGCTAACAACCGATTTAGCTTGGGGGATTGATGGAAAAATTGAATATTCCTTTGAGGGATTAGTTTTTAATGGGGGTGGAGCGGTTCAGTGGCTCCGGGATGGACTCAAAATTATTGAGAATGCGGCACAAACTGAAGCTATGGCTCAATCAATTCCAAATACTGGGGGCATATATCTCGTTCCAGCTTTTACCGGACTTTGTGCTCCCTATTGGGATATGTATGCTCGGGGTCTTATTATCGGGATAACCCGAGGAACGACACGTGAACAAGTAGTTCGAGCTACCTTAGAATCGATGGCATATCAAACGCGAGATGTGTTAGAAGCTATGGTCACTGATTTAAAAAAACCCTTGGATTCTCTCCGGGTCGATGGGGGCGCCGTAAAAAATAATTTCTTAATGCAATTCCAAGCAGATATTTTGGGAGTTCCAGTAATTAGGCCAGTAATCACCGAAATGGCAGCCTTAGGAGCAGCTTATCTTGCCGGACTCGGAGTTGGTTTTTGGAAAAATAGGGAAGAAATTTCAGCTATGTGGAAGGTGGATAGAGTTTTTGATCCAGAAATGGATGTAAGTCAGAGAGAAGAACTTTATCGTGGATGGAAGAAAGCGGTAGAGAGGTCTCTGCGTTGGGCTGAATAACCACATAAATAATTATAATTATTTATGTGGTTAAGAATTTTAATTCATCAGTATTTTGATAGTAGAAAAGACATCATTTTCAAATTTTCAATGAGTATTTTCAAAATGATGTCTTTTTTTCATGAATAATATTTTTGTTGGCCAAAAATGTAGCATTGAAATAAGATATTTCTTTTCCACTATCAATGGACAAGGATGTTCTTACCGTATTTATGTTAAAATTCAAAAAAGATGAAAAGTTCATAGTAATTCTAAAGATCAGAAAATGTTACACGTTTATAATTGGAGTGATGTAATAAGTAAATATTTCTGTAATCTTTGATTCATGAAAAAAATTTTATAAATGAAGAATTAGGAGTGATGTATGGTGACAAGGGAGGAAAGAGTTCTAAGGACTATTCGTCATGATTCTATTGATTATCTTCCAAGTAACATTTATTTTGCTTCTCATGAAAAGAAACTATCCCTCATGGAAACCTTTCAATTTCCGTCTCTTGATGAATTTGATGATTTTTTAGAAAATCACCTTTATCTCACTTCACCAATGGATGATACTTTCCGTTTTCGTGGAGATCACGAATTTTTAAAGAACGCTGAAAAGACGGTTTTTGCTAAAGTTGATTGGGGAAACGGTATTCTCTATGATCGATGGGGAATAGGCTATGATATTAATACTGATGGGATATGTATTCGTCACCATCCCTTGAGAGGGAAAAGCAACCTTGAGATCGAAAATTACCAAGCTCCCAACCTCAACGAACCCGGAAATTTGGCGTTAATTGAACAAGATATTAAAAAATATTCCGGAGATTATCTGGTGGTTTTGGTTGGATATTTTGGAATATTTGAACGAGCCTGGGGTCTCCTGGGGTATGAAGAATTTATGATGAATATGCTTTTAGAACCTAAACTAATGGAAGGGTTTTTAGATAAAATCACTCAATATAAAATTGATTATGCCAAACTAACTGTAAAATTGGGATGCAAGATTGGTCATACTGGGGATGACTTTGGTTCGCAAAAAGGATTGATGTTTTCAAAAGATCTTTGGGTAAAATTTTTTAAACCCCGTTTAGCGCAGGTATGGAAGGTTTATAAAGATGCCGGATTGCCGGTCATGCATCATACTTGTGGAAATGTAACAGAAATAATTGGGGACATGATTGATATAGGATTAGATGTTTTGGAGCCGGTGCAAAAAGTTATGGATTTTTCGTACCTAAAAAAAGAATTTGGAAAATATTTAACCTTTTGGGGTGGCATTGGAACTCAAGACATACTTCCCTTCGGATCTCCTCAAGATGTGAAAAAAATGGCGGGAAAGGTAATTGAAACCCTTGGAAAAGGAGGAGGAATGATTATTGCTCCTGACCAAGAAATTATGGCAGATGTTCCTCCAGAAAATGTAGTTGCTTTGGTTGAAACCATTAAGGAGAAACGAGTGAGCGTATTATAAATTTTATTGTTATATAAGCAAATAACTCAATATTTTAAAAGACCCGATAGGGGAGGTAGCTCATGGTTGAAAATGAAAATAACAAAGATTCATCATTTGAAGCCGTCGAGAGGTTCTCAGAAGCTGGGCAAAAAGGAACAATAAAAAAAGAGTCAGTTAGTCGAAAAGTATTAGTTGAAATGTTTAGAATTAGAGAGATCGGCGTTTTAATGGCTCTTATTTTGCTCCTCATTCTTTTCTCGCTAACATCTCCAGTTTTTTTTAGTGTTAATAATTTATTAAACGTTGTTCGTCAGGTGTCTCTTTTAGGGATTATTGCCATGGGCATGACTATGGTAATCGTTTCTGGTGAGATAGATCTTTCAGTAGGAGCTGTGTATGGTTTGGCAGCAGTTGTTGCGGGCATGCTGATGACCAATGGAGTTTCTATCATAATTTCAATTATTTTTGCACTTTTAGCTGGCATGGGATTTGGTTTAATAAATGGTATACTTGTAACTTATGCAAGGATTCCAGCTTTAATTGTTACTTTAGGCACGCTTAATGTGGCCCGAGGTGCTGCACTTATTGCCAGCAAAGCTCAAGTTATTTCAACCAGTCACCGTACTGTTGCCGATCCAGCTATAAATACTTTCCTATTTATTGGACAGGGAAAGCTCTTTGAAATCATCCCCATGATGAGTATTTTTTTAGTTATCACCGCAATAGCTTCTTATTTTATATTTAATAAAACCATCATGGGTTTTTATATGCGCGCAGTAGGGGGGAATAAAATGGCAGCACGAGCATCAGGTATCAACGTAATGATGATTAAAGTTGCTGCTTTTGTTATTACAGGATTTTTCTGTGCATTAGCGGGAATATTGAACCTTTCTTTTCTAGCCAACGTTCAGGGTACAGTTGGTTATGGGTTGGAGCTGGATGTAATTGCTGCGGTAATTATTGGTGGAACCAGTATGTCTGGAGGAGAAGGGACAATTTTAGGAACGACTATTGGAGTGCTTATCATGGGAGTTCTCCGGAATGGACTTATATTGTTAGGAGTTTCTCCGTTCTGGCAAATTTTGATTATTGGTTTGGTCATCATTGGAGCTGTAGGATTAGATACCTGGACTTCTAAGCAAAAAATATCATAAGGAATTTTCCAAAAAAATAAGCCTGAAACAGTAATCAGAAAGGGAGGTAAAGTTTTTGGAAGAACTAGTGATTTTTAAAAATATCACTAAAAAGTATCCAGGTGTAGTTGCTCTTGATGAGGTAAATTTTTCTATTCAGAAAGGTGAAATTCATGCTATTGTTGGAGAAAATGGAGCTGGAAAATCAACATTAATGCATATTCTAGGTGGAGAAATTCAACCTGATGGTGGAGAGATTATTTATAAAGGGAAACCAGTTGTTATTGCTGATCCTCATGCCGCACGTTTGTTGGGAATAAGTATAGTCTATCAAGAATTAAAACTGTGTCCCAACCTTTCGGTAGTTGAAAATATTAATTTAGGAAGAGAAAAGAGAATCAATCGCAAAGAAATGTGTCAGGAATGTAGTTTGGTTTTGCAATCTTTGGGGGCTAAAATCAATCCTCGCATTTTGGTAAAAAACCTTTCGATTGCTGAACAGCAGATGGTTGAAATTGCTAAGGCAATTAGCTTTCAATCAGAAGTGCTAATACTCGACGAGCCAAATTCGGCGCTCACATTAAATGAAACCGAAAACCTTTTTCGTAACCTATTAAAATTAAAGGAAAAGGGTGTCACTATAATTTTTATTTCCCACAGACTAGAGGAAGTATTTAAAATTTCTGATCGAATTTCGGTTTTAAGAGATGGAAAATATTTAGCAACCTATCCAACTAATGAGATAAACATTGATCAAATTGTTACTTTGATTGCTGGTAAAAAACTAGTAAACGAACTTTCTCAAAAAACCATTAAAAATTTAGAAAAAAATCGTTCGGTACTTGAGGTTAAAAATTTAAGCCGAGGAAAATATTTTAAAAATGTTTCATTTCAATTATTTGAAAAAGAAATATTGGGTATTTATGGTCTTCAAGGTTCTGGTAGAACTGAATTATTAGAAAGTATTTTTGGAACTGCCAAATTGGATCAGGGTGAGATTTTTCTTTTTGGAAGAAAGATAAATATTACCAATCCTAAGCAGGCAATAAAGAATGGACTCGCCATGGTCCCAGAAGATCGGAGAAAAACTGGGTTATTTTCAAATATGGATGTTAAAGATAATATCAATATGTCAAATCCAAAGGAAGTAGCTCCAATTGGGTTTATCAATAAAAGGAAAGTTTTTGAAATTGCAAAAAAACTGGTTCAGAGCCTTAGCATTAAGGTAGGAAGCGTTTCTCAGATGGTAAAAAATTTAAGTGGGGGCAACCAACAAAAAGTTATTATATCGCGTTGGTTAGCTACTCAACCTAAAATATTTTTAGTAGATGAACTCACTCGGGGTATAGATGTTGGAGCAAAGGCTGAAATTTATAGGATTTTACAACGATTACGAGATGAAGGATTATCAATTCTTTTGGTTTCTTCTGAATTGCAAGAAGTATTAGCTGAGTGTGATCGGATATTAGTTATGAGGAATGGGGTGTTAGTAGCGAATTTGTTTGGTGATCAAGTAGATAAGGGAACAGTATTAAAGTATGCTTTAAAGGGATGAAAGATTGGCAAAATAAAAAAAGGATTGAATCTTGGGGAGGAAAAAAATGGAGAAATTTAAAATTGGTGTTGGATTATGGTGTGTCAGTTTTGCTGCTGATCGATTCTTGTCCAGTGGGTATCGGCCGATGCATTCATTGGAAGAACAAATAAAAATTGTTGCACGGATACCAGGGGCAGAATCGATCGATCTTCATACCTCAGATCTGAATGGTATCGCCATTAAAGATGCAGCGAAAATGGCTAAGGACAATGGTTTAATAATTAATGCGGTGAATGCCAATATTTTTGGGGATCCGGTTTATAAATATGGTGCATTTACGAATACTGAAGAAAAAATTCGAAGACAGGCTATTGACCTTTCCAAAAAGAGCATTGATATGGCCAGGGAATTGGGTGCAAAAATTTCATCTCTATGGCCTGGTCAAGACGGTTTTGATTACTATTTTCAAAATGATTATTACTCCCAATGGGACAATACCATTTCTGCTATGAAAGAAATAAGTGCATATGCTCCGGATATACAAATTGGTTATGAGTACAAACCAAAAGAACCTCGCATGTTTTCTTTGATAAATAATGCCGGGAAAGCAGTTTATCTTGCCAATGAAGTCAATGCATCAAATTTTGGCGTTACTCTCGATTATGGACATGCCCTATTCGCCCACGAAAATGCTGCAGAATCATTATGCTTAATAAATCGAGCTGGCAAGCTATTTAATGTTCATTTCAATGATGCTTATGGAACCTGGGATGACGATTTAATTGCTGGATCAGTAAATATCTGGAGTAACCTAGAATTTTTCTGGTATTTGAAGCAAACCGATTATCAAGGATATGTAACCCTCGATATGTTCCCTTACCGGGAGGATCCTTTTGAAGCTTGCAGCCTTGCAGTTAGAATGATTCAGAGTTTGGAGGAAATTGTTGACCAACTTGATAGTCAGAAAATTAGAAAATATCAGAAAAAAAGTGATGCTGTTGCTGCATTGGAACATTTGAGAAAAGTTGTTTTGGAAAAAAAATAAAGGGTTTTTTCACTTAAATAATATATACTTGGAAAAGAAAGGAGGGCTTGAATTCTGTATTCTTTTAAAATAACTTATCATTTGGAGGGGCATCATGAAAAAACAAACATTAATGCTAGTTTTAGCCATACTAGTTGTAGCTGTATTTTTTTCTGGGATAGCAAATGCAGCGGTAGATAAGGATCCAAAAGATATTGAAATTCCTTGCATATATCTTGACGTATCTATCAACTTTGCTCAAGCGCTTAAAGCTGGAATTGATGCAGCTGCCAAGGAGTTTGGAGTTAATGCTTTTATTGATGGTCCGGTCAATTGGAATATTGATCAACAAGTATCAATAATTGAAAATTACATTACCAAAAAAGTTGATGGCTTAGCAATAGCTCCTCTTAGCTCAGAAGTCATTGACCCAATTATTGCAAAGGCATTAGAAGCAGGAATTCCGGTTGTAACCTTTAATACAGATTCTGAAACGTCCAAAAGGATTGCTTTTTATGGGCAGGATACTGTTGAATCTGGTCGGGTGCAGGCAAAATTTTTAGCCGAATATTTGGGTGGAAAAGGCAAAGTTCTTATTACTAGCTGTGATGCAGCTGCTCCGTGGTCCCAGAACCGAGAAAAAGGCGTAAGAGAAAAAATGGCCGAGTATCCCGATATTGAAGTAATTGGTATTCTTAATGCTAAAGGGGACGAGCAAACTACATATGCTGCAATCGAAAATGCTATTGTTGCCAATCCTGACCTGGCAGGAATTGCCAGCCTTGATGCAGTGACAACTCCGGCGGTTGGTCGAGCAATAATTCGATACAACCTCATCGGAAAAGTGAAACAAGTGGGCCATGATTTAATGCCAGAAACGCTTGATAATATTAAAGCTGGTGCTACCAACGCTTCTTTAAGCCAAAATCCATTTATGCAAGGATACCAACCAGTAAAAGCACTTTTTGAACACTTGACCAAGGATGTTCCTTTGGAAAGCTTGGATACAGGTATTTTAAAGGTAGATGAAACCAACGTTGATGAATTTCTTAAAAGATTAGAAGAAGGAGATCCAACTGTTGGATAAAACCAGAAAAATTAGATAAGGTGGCTGTTAAGTTTGCCAACCTCTATTATGCAAGAATAAAAGTAGAGGTTGGCAAACTACAACTAAAAGTAGTGTTGAGTAGATAAAGATAAAATAATGTTATCTTGTTTTTATTCTTTAATTATTTAAATTTTTAGGATTCCATCAATCCGTCTTTTTATAAAAATTAGTAAAATTAGGTTATTCAACCATTATGTACTTAATTGTAGCAAATCTATGTCTGTAATTTTAATCATTTCTTTTGTGCGCAATGTCCCTTATTAAGGTTTATCCTATAAATAAAGACTTATAAATTAAAAATATTCTTCAAAAAAGCATTTTCATGAAAAAATTTATATATTGCGGTATTTTTTAGGAGGTGAATTATGGCTTATCAAGGCGAGGTTATTATTAGGAAAGAAATGTTTCACTATAAAGAGATGGAATTAATGAAAAGGGAAGCCTTAAAAGCCTCCCTTTTCATTTTTGATAGTGGAATCCATGCCATAAAATTGGAAAATGAATTGGGATATATAACTGTTTTACCTTATAAAGGGCAGCAAATCTGGGATGCAGTTTTTTATGGTAGAAGCATTAAAATGCTATCAAAATTTGATGAACCAAAAAATGTTGAATCAATAGCCAATACCTATGGATGTTTTATGTACCATTGTGGAGCCTTAAGAACCGGAAATCCAGGAAAAGAAGACACCCATCCACTTCACGGTGAGCTCCCTTACGCAAATTTTGACCATCCCCGGTTACTTTTTGGTGAAGACGAAAAGGGATTTTATTTAGCAATTACTGGAGAATTCCAATACAATGATGCCTTTACCTCAAGCTACTATCGAGCCTATCCAGTAGTTAAGATTCACAGTCAATCATCCCTATTGGATATTGATATTCAAATCGAAAATCTTTCTGATTATCCAATGGAACATATGTATATGACCCATATCAATTTTCGACCTATCGATTACGGAAAAATGATACAACCGGTTCCATGGAATACAGAATTTATTAAACTTCGAGAAAGTATCCCAGCTCATTCGAAGGATATTCCTATGAGTAAGGAGTATATTCAGTTTGTGAATACTATTAAAACTAATCCTGAACGCATGCAAACCATACTTCCTGAAGATCCTTATTTTCCAGAATTGGTTATTTATCTTAAATCTCCCAAAACCGATGATCGGGGATGGACACATTTTTTACAAGTTCATCCTAATGGTTCAGGAGATTATGTTTCCTACCGACCGGATCAACTTGACCATGCAACCCGTTGGATTATACGGAACCGGGATCGAGAAGCCTATGGGTTTTTATTGCCGGGGACTTGTGATCCAGAAGGATACACTCATGAAAAAGCAGCTGGTAACGTGAGAATTATTCCTGAGAAAAGTTCGGTAAAGTACCATATCATTGCTGGGGCGCTTGATCCAAATCGAACCAAAGAAATGCAGGATAAGATAGAAAAATTATAAGGGAATAAAAATTGCCATCAAATAATTACTTATATTTATTTTTTATGTTTTGTTCATTCAGTATGGGGAAAACGATATTAACATAATAATTAAAAGAATTTGATCATTGTAATGCGTTATATTTAAAAAGTAAACTTAATGTTGATTTTCCAAAATAAAAACTTTCAATAATTTAGTCAAAGATGCAGTAATAAGAAATTTTATAATTAATGATACTTTTTAATTAAAGCGAAATTCATTGACATAGAAAAGGGAGATTTTTAAACTTAAAATAGAAAAACTGATTATGAATGAAGAAAGGATGATTAAAATGCACTATGGTGTTTTTGGTTTGTTGTTTTTTTCAAAATTCACACGTGAAAGAATATCGGTACTGGAAAAAGTTAAAAAACTTGGTTACGAAGGAATTGAAATTTCTTTAAGCGAAGATTATTTATCTTCTAATTTATCCAATGAAATTGCCAAAGAAGCAAAGAAATTGGATATTAAGTGTTTATGTTCTACGTCACTGGATGAAAAAACTGATATTACATCAAATGATAATGCTATTAGGGAAAACGGAATTACTTTTCTCAAAAAGTGTATAGAAGAAGCCGCAAAACTAGGTAGTGATGTAATCGGGGGAGTTGTATATGCACCTTGGGGCTTAAGCAATAAAAAAGGGAGAACTCGAGAAGAATGGGAAATTTGCAAGGATAGCTTGTTCAAAGTTGCAGAATTTGCGAAAGATTATAAGGTGTTCCTTGCTCTTGAACCCGTCAACCGTTTTGAATCCCATTTTCTCAACACCGCCGAAGAAGCAAAAGCTCTTATAAATGAAATTAACCATCCTCAATTGAAAATTCATTTAGATACCTTCCAAATGAATGTTGAAGAAAATCATTTATATGATGCCATCAAAACTGCTGGTGATTTACTTTTCCACTTTCATTGTTGTGCAAGCAATAGAGGAATTCCTGGTAATGGTCACGTCGAGTGGGACGAGGTTTTTCAAGGTTTAAAAGAAATTGGTTACAAAAGGTGGTTAGTTGTTGAATCGTTTACGCCCGATATTATGAAGGAAGATTTTGGTCGTCAGGTTGCGATCTGGAGAGAAATTGCTGAACCTGAGGATATTGCGAAAAAGGGTTTGGATTTTTTGAAAAGCGTAGAGAAGAAAATTTTTGTTTAGAAAAGAGGTGATGATAATAGATAAAATAAAACTCTGTTCAAATGAATAGGATTTATATTTATTGTTAATCCTAAAAAAGGGAGGAAGAAAAATGAAGAAAAGCTTGTTTGTTGTAACTATTTTACTATTAACAGTATTTGTTATCAGTATAGGTTTAGCACAGGCAAAAGAATATAAATATGTGATAGTACCAAAAATTGTTCACCCTTGGTTTGATAAAGTTAACCAAGGAGCACAGGAAATGGCTGAGTTTCTTGGAAAAGTAACTGGAGATACCTTTGTCATCGATTATAGGGCTCCAGCAACCGCAAGTGTCGTGGAACAAAACAGAATACTTGAACAAGCAGCAGCAACTGAACCAGCGGGTATTACTTTGGACCTTCTTGATGCTGAAGGAAATAGGCCGGTCTTAGAGGCAATTCTCGCCCGTGGAATTCCCATTGTTGTATTTGACTCCTACGCTCCAGAAGGCATGGGCCTAACCACGGTTAACAATGATTTTGTTGCCCAACAGATTGGAGCCTGCCAGAGACTCGTGGATTTGATGAAAGCTAAGGAAAAGAAGGATGTTTATAAAGTAGCTCTCATTGAAGGAGTTCCTACTGCACCCAATCATAAGAAGCGTTTTGAAACTTCAAAAGAGTTTTTTTCCAAACTGCCAGAGATAGAAATTGTAGCTGAAGGTGTTGATAACGATAGCATTGAACAAGCTCAGAAGCAAGCAGCTGCAATCATTGCTGCCCACCCTGATCTTGATGGTATGATAGCCCATAACGCAGCTGGACCAATAGGAGTCGGTCTTGCCATTAAAGAGGCTGGAAAAGTTGGAGAAATCATCCATGTCGGCTTGGATGATTTAGATCAACTGATAGTTTTAATAAAAGAAGGCGTTGTGGAATCTTCATATAGCACCAAACCCAAAATGCAAGGTGCTTATGCAGTTCTTTGTATGTGGTTACAGAATCAAGGAATTGCTACGCCAATGTTAGTTGATACTGGTTTTGTTGTAATAACCAAAGACATGATTCCTGATGATGTAAAGGAATATAAAGGATACTAAAAGGAATTAATTATTTTATCACCCATAAAAAGTTGATCTTTTTAGGTTCAACTTTTTATGGGTGGTTTTTAATAAAAATGGATGGGGACAGGAAGAAAAAATGGATTATATCTTAGAAGCAACCGGTATTACCAAAATTTTTCCAGGGGTAGTGGCTCTCAATGAAGTCGATTTCGCTTGTAAAAAAGGAACAGTCCATTGCATTGTAGGAGAAAATGGAGCTGGTAAAAGTACTTTTGTAAAAGTTTTAACTGGCATTTATCATCCTGAAAAAGGAAATGTAAAAATTGAAGATAAAAGTATCTTCGAGAACCCCGAGATTATTAATAAGGTTGCTTACGTTCCTCAAGAATTACAATTATTTGAATATATGACGGTAGGAGAAAATTTATTATTGCCTTTTAAAAGGAAAGGGTTAAATCGATTTTATTCGAGTAAAAGTAAGATATTTAAAATGGCGGCCCCTCTCTTAGAAAAATTCCACGTCGTTGAAAAAGCCGAGACCAGCGTAAATGATATTTCTCCTTCGAGTAAACAATTATTGCAAATAGCTCGTGCGCTAATCATCGAAGACTGTGAAATAATAATCCTTGATGAACCAACAACCAGTTTGACTATTGAAGATACCAAGCGTCTATTTCAAGTAGTAAACCAACTCAAGAAAGAGGGGAAAGCAATAATTTATATATCTCATAAGCTTGAAGAAGTTTTTGCTATAGGTGACGAAATAACCGTTCTCAGAGATGGGAAAAAAGTTGGTTATTCAAAAGCTTCAGATGTTGATAGAAACTGGATAATAAAAATGATGTCAGGGAGAGAAATTGATGAAAGAATTATCTTCCGTCCAACCGAAAATAAAGGAGAACTTGTATTAGAAGTAAAAAATCTAACCGGTAAAGGGTTTTTAAATATTAATTTTGAACTACACCGAGGAGAAATACTGGGATTTTACGGTTTAGTTGGAGCAGGGCGTTCTGAAATTATGCAGACAATTTTGGGGTATAGATATGTGGTAGAAGGGGAGGTACAAGTTGGTGGAAAACCATTAAAGCTTGGAAGCCCTCATTTCGCCATCCAAGGTGGTGTATTTTACCTTCCTGAAGAACGAAAGCAACAAGGGATATTTCCATATTTAAGTGTTCGCCATAATGTTGGGGTTGCTCTCGGGGAAAAAGTACTAAATGGTATTGTGGTATCAGCAAAGAAAGAAAAATCAATGACCGAAGAGTTGGTAAAATTATATTCGGTAAAAACATCTTCAATAGAAACACCAATAAGGTTTCTAAGTGGAGGAAATCAACAAAAAGTTATTGTTGGACGTGCAATGTTTTGCTCGCCAACCCCAAAAGTAATCATTTTTGATGAACCAACCAAGGGAATTGATGTCATGACGAAAACCGAAATATATAAAATTATGAAAGATCTTGCTGAAAAAGAAAAGATTGGAATAATTTTAGTATCTTCAGAACTTGAAGAATTAATGAGATGTTGTAATCGACTTATTACTGTTTATCGAGGAAAAATAACTGGTGAATTCGACCCAAGTAAAGTTAAAACCTCAGAAATCATTTCATCAGCAATCAATGTTATTGATAGAGATAAAGAGCAAGTTACTGCTAAATAAGAAGGTTTTGGAGTGTTTAAGATGGCACAGAGAGAGAATGTTTCGAAGTTAGGTAAAACGATAGAAATAGTTAGAAAAACACGTTCAATTGGTGTTATTTTTGCGCTTATTGTTCTTGTTGTTCTTGCTTCACTTTTGTCGCCTTATTTTTTAAGTGGTTATAATTTACAGGCTTTAACAAGGTCTCTAGCATTTGTCGGAATGATAGCCTTGGGTCAAGCATGTTTATTGTTGGTTGGAGAATTGGATTTATCGGTTGGTGCTATAGCAGGTTTTTGCGGGGTTATTGGTGGAGTTCTCATCATTAACTTAGGAATTCATCATTGGCTTGCCTTTGGCTTGTGCCTCTTATTGGGAGCAGGGTGTGGATTTCTTAATGGAGCTTTGGTGGCAAAGTTGAACTTGAATTCTTTGGTTGTAACAGTTGGAATGACTGGTGTTTATACCGGCCTCAACCTAGTAATTTCTAAAGGAAGAGCGATAACTGGTATTCCTAAAGCTATTTATTTTTTAGGCCAAGGTGATTTTTTAGGGATACCAGCACCTTTTATAATTATGTTAGGTGTCGCCGGGGCAGTGTTGTTTATCACCCAATATACTATTTTTGGTCGTTATATGTATTCCGTGGGAAACAATCGTGAAGCCTCAAAAATACTTGGGATCAGGGTGGATAGAATTCAGATCATAACATTCATGATGGCTGGATTGTTAGCTGCCTTAGCTGGCATGATTATGGTAGCACGTCTTGGTTCCTCCCAGCCAGCAATTGGGCAAGAGTGGGTATTACCATCAATTGCTTCTTCGGTTATTGGAGGGGTTTCACCGGCAGGAGGTATAGGAAATCCTGTTGGTGCTGTATTAGGTGCCGTGATAACCGGAGTTATTGAAAATATAATTGTAATTTTTGGTATTTCTCCCTATTGGCAAACTGCAGTAAGCGGAGTGGTGGTCGTTGCAGCCGTATCTCTTGATTCAATTCAAAGAATTTTTTATGAAAGAAAAGTAAAATTATAATCCTTATTTTATTGGTAGAAATGTGTTTAAGAATAAGGCCGAATGACAATCAGGTCTTTCTGGATATGGTTATTAATGAGGTCTCGCCACTGGTTGAGAAGTGAGGGTACATATGGAGAAATAGTGCGAGCTTCTTCGCTTAGGGTTTTTTGGGGTTGGAAGTTTTGCCAATACCAATGATTGGCGGAAGAGCACTTTTCAGCCATTTCAAAAAGGGTTTTTTCATCGTGAAAAGGTGGATAAATGGTGGTACGAATTTCGGCTTGATTGGGGTTTTTAAGCGCTTGATCCAAAACCGACTGGCAATTTTTATGCCATTTTTCTCCTAAAACCTTTTTATATAGAGAAAAAGGAAGCTTATAGTCGATTCCCCACAGATCAGCTAAACCGGCTTGAGAAATTTGCTGGAATGGTTGGAAAAGGCTTCCATTGGTATCAATTTTAATTAAAAATCCCATTTGCTTTACTTTTTCTAAAAAAGGAAAAAGATCGGGGGTGTGGATTAACGGTTCACCCCCGGTGATACATACTGCATCAATCATCCCTTTTCTTCTCTGTAAAAAATCAAGAACAATATTTTCATGAATCTGAGGAAGGGATTCTTTTAAAAATACTAATTCTGGATTGTGACAATAGGGACATCGAAAATTACACCCACCGGTAAACAAGACAGTAGAGATCTTCCCTGGATATTCAATAAAACTAACCCTCAGCCAACCACGAAAAACCATATATTCTCCAAATTCATTTATTCAGGATCAATCATTGAATTCTGAACCATAGTACTTTTAGATAGTATTTGTAACAGTATATTCTTGGCGTTCTTTAAATTCTTCTTGTTTTCCATGATTCCAACGTTGGACTGGACGATAATAGCCAACCACCCGAGAGTATACTTCAGTATCGGTTCCACATTCCGGGCATTGAAAGATGCGACCGGGAATATATCCATGATTTGGACAAACCGAAAAAGTGGGTGTAACAGTAATATAGGGAACGGTATATTTCTCGCAAGCTCGCTTTATAAAGAGCTTAACCGTCTCGGGCTCGGGCGTTTCTGGCATAAAAGCGTGAAATACCGTACCACCGGTATATAAAGCTTGTAGGTCTTTTTGATGGTCTAAGGCTTCAAAGGGATCATCGGTATAGTTTACTGGTAAATTGGTACTGTTGGTGTAATAGGGTTCGTTTTCTCCCGAGGTATAAATATCGGGAAAATGCTTTTTGTCATGCTTTGCCAGGCGGTAACTGGTACCTTCAGCTGGGGTAGCTTCCAAATTGTAGAGATTCCCAGTTTCTTCCTGGAAGTCAGCCAAACATTCTCGCATAAAACTCAGAACCTTCAAAGCAAAAGCTTTCCCTTCTGGATCGGCTATATTTTTCCCAATAAAATTAATACAGGATTCATTCATTCCTACCAACCCAATAGTTGAAAAATGGTTTTTAAAAGTTCCCAGGTATCTTTTTGTATAAGGAAGAAGACCGTTTTTCATATTCCGTTCGACCACTTTTCTTTTTATTTCCAGAGCAGTTTTAGCGATACTCATTTTTGCTTTTAATCGGGTAAAAAAGTCTTCCTCGGATTTACTCAAATAGCCAATTCTTGGTAGATTAATGGTTACAACCCCAATTGAACCGGTTTTGTCAGCTGACCCGAACAAACCTCCCCCTCGATTACGCAGGACCCTTAAATCAAGTTGAAGACGACAACACATAGATCGAACATCACCGGGCTTCAGGGAACTGGAGATAAAATTCTGAAAATATGGGACACCATATTTGGCAGTCATTTGCCAAAGCAACATGGCATTTTCTGAATCCCAGGGGAAATCAGCAGTAATATTGTAAGTCGGGATAGGAAAAGAGAACACTCTTCCTTCAAAGTCACCCTCCAACATCACTTCGATAAAAGCGCGATTGATCATATCCATTTCTTGTTGGTAATCACAATAACAACCTAACTCGGGTTGCTCTTTGCCACCAATAATTACCGGCCTTTCTTTCATATCTTCTGGAACAATCCAATCAAAAGAGAAATTGATAAAGGGTGCTTGACTCCCCCAACGAGACGGAACATTCATGGCAAATACCATTTGCTGAATGAGTTGTTTGGTCATCCGATAATCGAGTCGATCAAAACGAACAAAGGGAGCTAAATAAGTGTCTACGGAGTTGAAGGCTTGGGCACCGGCAAACTCCATTTGCATTGTTCCTAAAAAATTGACCATTTGTCCGGTAAGTGCTGACAGGTGTTTTGCCGGACCGGCTGCAACCTTGTCTTTGACTCCCCCAAATCCTTCTCGAATAAGCTCTTCTATTGACCAGCCTGCACAATAGGCTGTAATTCCGTAAGAGAGGTCATGGATATGAAGGTCAGCGTTTATATGCGCATCTCTTACTTCATCAGGATAAATTCGATTGAGGGTATAGTGAGCCATTACTGAGCCAGCAGCGTGAAGGACCAATCCTGGGTAAGAGTAGGTTGTGTTGGAATTTTCCTGGGTTCGCCAATCCGCTTTTAAAAGGTATTCTTGGACTATTTTTTCCACATCCACAGCAGCTTGGAGAGCTTCACGGGCTTCCTGTCTTTTACGACGATAAAGAATGTAAGCTTTTGAAACCTTTGAATAACCGTATTGAATCAGAGTTTCTTCAACTAAATCTTGGATAGTTTCAATGTCAACGGTGGTAGTTATTCCATATTTTTCGAAAAGCTGATTGGTTACCACTTGACTCAACTCATCGGGAATTGTTTCAGATGTTTCACCAACTGCTTGAAAAGCTTTGTATATAGCTCTCTCTATTCTTTTCCGATCAAAGGGAACGATTCGGCCATCCCTTTTTTGCACTTTTTGAGGTGTTAATTGGTCGACTTCAAAAGATTTACTCACAAAAATCCCTCCATTTACAATGAAAAAATTAATAATTTATGAATATCTTTGATTTCAATAACTAATGTTTCTCTCCAGTCTTTAAAGAAGTCAAAACTTCCATAAACTGATCGATATCCCTGAATTCTCGATATACTGATGCAAAACGGACATAAGCCACTTGGTCTAATTCCTTTAATTTTTCCATAACTTTTTCTCCAACTCGAGACGAAGACACCTCTTCGTATCCTTCATCTCGTATCTCTTTTTCGATGAGGCTTGTTATAGACTCTAAAACTTCTACAGATATTGGCCGCTTTTCAACTGCTTTTAACATCCCATTTAAAATTTTTTCTCGGTCAAAAATTTCCCTTCTCCCATCTTTTTTGATAATTACCAATGGTTTTCTTTCTAATCGCTCATAGGTAGTAAATCTTTTTAAGCATTTAGGACATTCTCTTCTACGCCGCACCCCACTTCCTCCGTCGGCAACCCGTGAATCAATAACTCGAGAATCAGGTTCACCACAAACCGGACAATGCATCTTGCACCCCAACATATAGATTTAGATTTTGTAAAACATACTATATTTAGTATATAATAGCTTTAAGAAAAATCAATAAGGGAAACAAAAAATAATCCTTACTTCGTCAGGGGGAAAAAACTTTTATTTAAAAATAGACTTTATTTAATCAAAAGTCTAAATTACTTGAAATTATTTGGTTTTTCCTGGGTTAATGAATATAATATAGTCTTGGGATTAGAGGATTTTTTAAAAATAGAAATATCCTTCCGGGTCTATAATGATTCACCCTTATGCTGTTTTTACAGCACCAGTTTAAAATTAAATACAATTCAGAAATCAAATTCCTCTTTAGTCAAAGGGGAATAATGGGAGATTTGAATTTTTTACTGCTCCGTCATTGCGGGGAGTTCAACCGTTTTTTGGTTGGATGACATGGCAATCTCATTCCTAAAAACAGTGAGTCGTGAGTAGTGAATCGTGATCCGTGAGTCGAATAAAAAAATTAAGAATTGATGAACTTTAGTAGCGAGAAACCCATGGAGAAAACCTTTCCTTTAGTCAAAGGGAAATATAACTTAAAAGATGAGATCCTCACGCGGGAAAGCACCGCTCAGGATGACACCTGCGGTGTCAGATGAAATCCTTACGCCCTCAAAAAGCGAGGGCTCAGGATGACAGTATCATAACATTCATGGTAAATGGTGTTTTCAGGTTAAATAATGTTGTAAATTTTATTATAAAAAATAAGGATGCTCGATCAAGGAGATGAATGCCGTTTGAAGGTTGGTATTCCTCGAGGATTGTTGTTTTATCGTTTTTATGCCTATTGGTCAACTTTTTTAAAAGAATTAGGTGCAGAACTGGTGATTTCTCCACCAACCAATAAGCTCATTATTCAACGAGGGCTTACTTATGGAGTGGACGAAATATGTTTTCCAGTTAAAGTGTTTTTAGGTCACTGCCATTATTTAAAGGATAAAGTTGATTTACTTTTTGTGCCACGTATGGTGAGTTTTTGTAAAAATGAATATAATTGCCCGAAAATACTTGGTTTGCCTGATATGGTTAGGAATCTTTTTAATATACCTCAGGAAAGAATTATTGATGATGAAATCAACATGAGAGATCGAGGTTTTATTGGGTGGCGGCAAGGTTTTTTTGAAATAGGAAGACGATTTACTTCAAATAACAAAAAAATAAACCATGCCCTTCAAGTTGCCGAAGAGGCTCATTCCCAATACCGGAAAAAAACTGCCAATGGATATTTTCCCGAAAATTTGATTGACAACCATCCAATGTTGACGCCACATCAGGAAAAAATTCTTTTGTTAGGCCATAGTTATTTGATCAATGACAGTTATATTAATATGAATATCCTTCAAAAAATGAATGCTATGGGTTATTCAATTGTTACCAGTGATATGATAGATGAAAAGAAGATCCGAAGAGCATTAACAAAAATCCCTAAACCCAGTTTTTGGACTATTTCCAATGAAGTATTAGGCAGTGCGCTCCATTCAATATACCAAAAAGATCCTGTAATAAAAGGATTCGTCCATTTAGTATCATTTGAATGTGGCCCCGATTCGCTGGTTGGCGAGCTCATCGAACGGTGGTTAAGAAGAGAAGTTCATTCTATTCCCTATTTACGCCTTGAGATTGACGAACATACTGGCGAAGCTGGCTTAATAACTCGTTTGGAAGCTTTTGTTGATATGATGAAATGGAGGACAGAAACATTTGAAAGCAACCTTTCCTCATCTCGCACATCTTGATGTGGTTCTGGAGGTTCTTTATCCAGCACTGGGCATTGAAATTGTCCCTCCACCCCCAATTACTAAAAAAACTATTGAAATAGGAGTTAAACTCGCTCCTCAAAATGCTTGTTTTCCAATGAAAGTGACCTTAGGCAATTTCATTGAGGGTATAGAAAAGGGAGCTGATACCATTTTTATGGCTGGTGGAGTTGGACCTTGCCGTTTTGGTTATTATGGACAAATTCAAAGAATTATTATCGAAGATCTAGGCTATAATGTGAATTTTATTCTTATTGATTCTCCTCGGTATGGTTGGAAGAACTTTTTTTCCTCTTTAAAGACAATGGTTGGAGGAAAATGGTCAATTTCACGAATTCATCGTGCGGTTCGATTAGCTTGGAATGTTCTTCGGTATGTTGAGGATTTGGAGAAAACCAGCCGACTGGTTCGATGGAAATTAAAAGATCCTTCACAGCTTGATAGATTGATTGAAAAAAGCTTAAAAGAGGTTAAAAATATCAGTTCCGTTGCTCAATTAGAAGGAATACGAGAAAATACTCTCCTTGAAATATCTCAACTTAACACTCTAAAAAAAAATGAACCTATTAAGATAGGCATCGTGGGTGAAGTTTATATTGCTCAAGAATTTAGAGTGAATTTTAACATTGAAAAGCTTTTAGGAAATATGGGTGTCTTAGTGGATAACTCGGTTTCAACCGCTGAATATGTTCTAAATTTTTTCCCTTTTACCCGCTCAAGAGAAAAAGAAGAAGCTTGGAAATTAGCAAAACCTTTTCTAAAAAGATTTGTTGGTGGAGAAGGGATTGACACAGTTGGAAGTACTATCCGATATGCCCAGAAAAGTTTTGATGGAGTCATTCATTTATATCCTTTTACCTGCATGCCTGAAGCGGTTGCAAAAAGTATTGTTGCAGGAGTAGGAAGGGAATACAATATTCCTATACTTCATTTAGCTATTGATGAACATGCTGGAGAGGCAGGAATGATAACTCGAGTTGAAGCTTTTGTTGATGTTTTGGAAATGCGTCGCCAACAAAAGGTTCGAGAAGCATCGTGCTCTTAAATAGGTACAATAAATGCTTTCTTATGAATGCTTAAAAGTGTGATGGTTGGAGGTTAAATATAAATGGATCTTTATCTCGGGGTTGATGTTGGTTCAGTGACAACAAAGTTTGCTTTAATGACATCTGACAAAAAAATTTACTCGAGTTGTTACTTAAAAACCAGCGGGGACCCAATTGCGGCTTTAAAAACCGGTCTTAAATATATACAATCCCACTATCCATCTGGCGGTGTAATACGAGGGGTGGGAACAACAGGAAGTGCGCGCCATTTAGCAGGTGTAGTTGTTGGGGCGGATATGGTTAAAAATGAAATTACTGCTCATGCAGTTGCTGCCATAACTCTTCTGCCTGAAGTGAGAACGGTTTTTGAAATAGGTGGACAAGATTCTAAACTAATCATTATTCGAGATCAAGTGGTTGAAGATTTTGCTATGAACACTATCTGTGCTGCAGGAACGGGATCGTTTTTGGAACATCAGGCAGTTCGTTTGGGGATACCCATAGAAGAATTTGGTAAATTAGCTTTACAGGCTCAACAATCGGTACGAATTGCCGGGCGTTGTACGGTATTTGCTGAATCAGATATGATTCATAAACAACAACTGGGTTTTGGTAAACCAGAAATCATCCGTGGTCTTTGTGAAGCATTGGTACGAAATTTTATTAATAACCTAGCAACTGGGAAAAACATATTGGATCCCATCGTTTTTCAGGGTGGAGTAGCCGCCAACCAAGGGATTGTTCAAGCTTTTCATGATTTTTACCAAGGAAAATTTAAAATTATTGTACCCCAGGAACATGGAATCATGGGTGCCTGGGGAGCCGCTCTTTTGGTATTCGGTGCAAAACAAGAAAAAACTTTTTTCCAAGGCTTTGATGTGATAAATCGCTCTTATGAAAATCGAAGCTTTACCTGCAATGATTGCCCAAATAGCTGTGAAATTGTGGTTTTGAAAGAAGAGGGTAAAGTAAAGGCTTTGTGGGGAAGTCGCTGCGGGAAATGGACTCCTGAATTAGTTGATGAGAAGTTTTCTGAAAAAGAAGAAAAAACCTTATCATTTATAAAAAATAGTTAAAAAAGGTTTTTATTTTTTTCATTCTTATGGTATTTTAAAAAGAATCAAAAACTGGTTAAGGAGGGCTGTGTAATGGCAGTTTCAGGTTTCTTGCAAGAAAACCGAGTAAGTGTAATTTCTGCTGTTTTAGCGGTAATATTTATAATTTTAACACCGATTGTATCTATGATTGGCGGTTTTGCAGCAGTTTCTGAGGTTTCAACCGGAGATGTTGCAACCGGAGCGGTAGCGGCAGGTGGCACGGTAGTCATTGCAGTGGTTTTTGCATTAATCAGTGCGATCCTCCAAGCAGTGGTGCTTTATCAATGGGGGAATGTTATCAACAATAATATCAAAAATACTAAACATATTTTTACCCATGCTAAAGAACAATTGCAAGATCCGCTCCGTGGAGAAATCGGTTTTTTTGTAAATCGGTTGGGAGATTTCTTGGTTCAAGCATGGCCATTTTATATCTATTTGGTATTGTATATTATCGCTCAATTTGTTGGTTGGTATTCATTCCTCCTCTATTTGATCGGTTTTGTTTTTCTGGCAATATACCTATCGAATATTTTTAAAGCAACCAGTAAGGTTTCCGATATGAAAGATAAGATATATTCATATCTAAAGGGAGCCAAAGGGTATAATTCAGAAAGCTATATCTACCGAATACCACAGCGAAGTGTAGTTTTGGTTATTATATTAAGTGTTATAACTTTAGGAATATATTGGGCTTATATCCTGATTAAATTGAGCTTGGAAATAAACGAATACGTTGCCAGTGATGAAAAAGTTCGACCTGAATTGGAAAAAATGTTAACCAGTTAAGCTTGATCATACCTTAAAAAACATGGGACAATGTATATTGCCCCATGTTTTAATTTCAAATTGAGGATTTATTTATGGTATTTTTTTTAATATTATTGAATTTAGTCTTTTTTATTACGACATTAATAAGTGGTGGATTTTCCGTTCCTATACTCCTTCGTTTAGGTGCAAAATTTGGTCCCCTTATTATTTCTGGAGAATGGCAAAGGCTTCTACTATGTATGTTTCTTCATGGAAGTATTTGGCACCTATTTTTTAATATGTATGCACTCTATAATTTAGGTCGATTAGCTGAAGGAGTTTATGGAGCAAAGAAGTTTTTTATAATTTACATTATCACTGGTATAGGCGGGAGTCTGCTTTCTCTATTAATGAATTATTCCAATGTAAGTGTGGGAGCCAGCGGTGCCATCTTCGGTTTGGCTGGTGCGTTATTTGCCAGTGGTCTAAAGTATCGGAACACATCTTTAAATAGGCTTACCAGAAGTTTACTTCCTTTTATCCTTATAAATTTGATTATCGGTTTTGTAACCCCGGTGGTGGATAATGGTGCTCATATTGGTGGTTTGTTGAGTGGGATGCTTTTGGGTTACCTGGTTTCTCCTGGAGAAAGCTGGTTTTCGTGGAAGAAAAAAGCCGAGGAAATCATACAATGGGCTATGGTAGTTTTTATCGCTGTCAGCGTAATCACTTTTTTTATCCCTAATGCTCTGCAAAAATCCTCAATTGATTCAGTGATTACATTTCATAATCAAATGCAAAACTACATTTGGGTAGCCCAAAATGGAAATCCACCACCAGTTGATCTTCTGGAAAATCTCCCCATACCAGATCGAGAAGCACGAGAAATAAAAAATAAAATGCTTGAATATTCTTCCAGTCAAATAAAAAACGCTGCCATCCTTCAGGAAATAGAGATTGATTTTATGGAATGGAGAGATCGTATTTTAAAAAAATATGAAGGTTTAATCTATGAAAAGGATAGTTAATTCATAGATTGATGAGGGGAGCAGGAGACTGTATGTTAAAAAACTTGATTTTAGATAAACCTCTTGCCTTTATCGATGTTGAAACCACTGGTCTTCAGCCAAATTTAGATAGAATAGTTGAGTTATCAATTCTTAAAATCTATCCTGATGGGAATTATGAGTATAAAAACCATCGAATGAATCCAGGAATACCTATACCGGCTGAAGCAACAGCAATACATGGTATTACCAATGAAGATGTGGCAAATGAACCAGAGTTCCAAGAATATGCTCCAAATATTGTTTGTTTTCTTGAAGGATGTGATATAGCCGGTTTTAATGTGGTGAAGTTTGACATTCCTTTTCTTGAAGCAGAGTTGCGAAGAGCCGGTGTCCCTTTCCAAAAAAGAGATCGAAAGTTTATTGATGTTCAAATTCTTTACCATATCTTAGAGCCACGAGATTTAAAGAGTGCTTATTTAAAGTATTGCGGCAAAGAAATGGAATTAGCCCATACAGCCCAAGGTGATGCAACAGCAGCTGCTGAAATATTGGATAAACAATTAGAAATTCATCAGGAGTTACCAAAAAATGTAGAAGATTTACATGCATTGTGCCAACCTGGATTAGCCAATTATGCAGATCCGGAGGGGAAGTTCATTTGGTCGAACGGAGAGATTGTATGTCACTTTGGGAAAAAATATTTCGGTTGGACCTTAAAACAACTTGTTTCGCAAGTCCCTGATTATCTGCAATGGATGTTATCTTCGGATTTCTCACCTGATGTTAAAAAAATAGTTTATGATGCTCTTCAAGGTAAATTTCCCAGGCCAAAAGATAAATAGTTTTTTAAAATTTACCTCTCTTGATAGAGAATAGATCTTTATACTGTTAAACAGCGCCAGATAAGAATGAAAATATATACTCAGAAGTTGAACTCCGCCCCCCTTTAGAAGAGGGGGGCGGAGGGGATTTGAATTTTTTCCTGCTCCGTCATTCAGGCTGTGTCATAATTATTCTATAAATTTTTTACCACCACTTATGTTAATATTTTACAGGAATATTGGGAATAGATAACCAAAAAATTGAAGATAAATAGAATGTTTCCTCCACTTTCAAGCTCTTCTTGGTGTATGAAAGGGATTGTGACACAGTCTGATTGCGAGGAGCGCAGTGACGTGGCAATCTCATCCACCCTCCCCGTCATTCTGAGGAGCGAATTTTGCGACGTGAGAATCCCATTCTTTAATATAATTATAAAGAATAAAACAAAAAAGATGAGATCCTCACGCGGAAAAACACCGCTCAGGATGACGCCTGCAGCGTCAGATAAGATCCTCGCGGTTTCGAGAAACGATGCCTCAGGATGATGCCGTTTTTTAAGCATACCAGTATTTTCTGGATAGAATTATTTTAAATGAGTAATACTGAGTTGATAATCAAAAGGCTGGAGAATTTTATTTCTCCAGCCTTTTGATTATAACCACAAAAAGAAACTATTTCTCAACATGGCTTCGTCGGGATAGGATAACGATAAGCGCAACTATCAAAGGGAAAAATGGAATTGCATATAAATAACCAGCATTTTCTTTTTTCAATAACCTTATTACACGTTCGCTTTGGGAAACGGGTTGGTTATTATCAGATTGGACCAACGAAACAGAATAATCACGTTTGGGAAGATTTGGATCTAAAGTAACTTTATAACTTTCGAAAGTCGGTTGATATCCCTGCTGTTTAAGCTCATCGTTATATTTGAGTATTTCATATCCTAGTTCCGGACCAGGAATTTGCTTAACAAAGTAAGGTAACTTATCAACTGACTGGAGAATTTGTTGCTTGTATCCCAGAATGGTTTTGATGTTATCGATGGGGTCAACATGAACCCATTTCCAGCGTTCTAATCGTCCGACATTTTGAGGATCAACGAGTTTGTTGTGATATAACTCATTGTATTCATCTTGAAGGAACGGGTTAAAGTAAAGTTCATTTTTCCCTGTAGCATGGATAATCCATGAGGGTTCATCACAATTTTCTTTTTTCGTCCATCGATTTCCCGGAATTATTTCGTAACCGGTACCACCTTGGCGACGGGAAGCAAAAACAATAACTTTTTTTTCGCTTCCTTCAATTAGGGTACCATCTTCGGCTCGAAGCTGGATTTCATAAGATCCTACCGGAAGCTGTAAAACAAAACCTTGAGCTGGTTCAGTTGAGTAGAATTGAACAAAATCGGGTGGTTTTGGTTCTTGGGGGATTGGAATATTAACTGGTCCTGTATCTCCAGCTTCACGACGACGTCTTACTTCTTCTAAAAAACGATTAAAAGATTCACGATATTGGGCCATATTTTCATAGTATTGTCTTAATTGAACATTAAATTGATCAACAGCTGTCTGATATTTTTCAAAAGATTCGATAGCCGAAGCCTCGGTGTAGACGACAGCTTTTTCTGAATAGTATCCTTTCGGGTAAAAGAGAGAATAATCAACCTTATCAAGAGTATCTACAACTTTTCCGTTTTGAATTAACTCTAACTTACCAGCGACCTCTTCATTAAGAGTGCTAAAACCGGCCATATACTTTTGGGTAATCGGCCAAAAATAGACAATAGTTTTCCGTGGACTTATGATGCTGGGTTCATCAGTAATGAGATAAATTGTTTCTTCAGTAGCTGGACAGAAACTTTTGCTGTATCCTGAACCGTTAAATGAGGTCAAAGAGTATACCAGTTGTTCTCGTAAAACCGGAGCTTCAGCCAGAGCAATAGTCGATACTCCACATAGGCTGACAATAATGAAGACAAATAGTATGAAAGGATTTTTTTTCATGCCTTGACACCTCTTCGGTTCATGATGTAGATGGAAAGAGAGAGAAATACCGTCACATATACTACACAATAGAATGCATTGGTGAAAAACAATGACCAATTATCCAACAATACTGAATCTAAGCCTCTCGATAAGTAAGCAAAGGGTGAAACCCAATTGATTCCTTTAAAAACCAATTGAAGCGTTTCTCGAATATAAAAAAGAGAAGTTGGAAGGGATTCTTTTTCTAATCCCAAGAGAGTGCTATAAGAAAACTGGATAGCGAGAAATGCTCCAAAAACAGCAATGAGGGTGATGACCGAACTTCTTACCCGGCTGGTCAACGAGGATATGAAAAGCCCAAAACTGACCACACAAGATATGAGAAATACCCCCATGATCAGGGCTCGAACCAGGCCAGGAGTAAATCCTAAATTGGTAAAAAAGCTCACTAAAAAGAAGTAAACAGCAGTAAAACCTAATGAAATTACTCCCAAAAAAAAGTCTTTCCAGAATTTGGCCATAAGAAAGTTCTTTGAAGTAACCGGTCCATAGAAAAGAACTTCTAAGGTTCCTTGTTCACGTTCCCTTGATATCGAAATTGCCGAAATAAGCACCAGGTAGAGCGAGATGATGATGATGGTAATGTACAAAGGATAATTGAGGGGAAACGCGCTCACTAAAATGTCGTCTTCTCTAATTCCATCGAGAAAATTTTTCAAAATAAAAGACGACGCGAAGAAAGAAATAAACAACACTCCGTAATAACCCCAGCTATATAAACTATATAAAAGGTCTCTTTTTAGGAGAATCTTGGTAATTCGTCCTTGGCTTGCCACAGTTACTGACCCTCCTTCTTGGATAGTTCAACATTTTCAATGACGTCTTCAAAAGCGCCCTGTGGAGTGGTTAATGTTAACTCCATAAGACCGAATTTTTCGTTTTCAGTATCAATATCAAGTATATTCCAGGGTATAACAGCTTTATTTCGGGCTAAATAAGAAGTTGGGTCCCAGAAAAGCTTCATAGGGCCGTCAAAAAGCCTTCTTCCCCGGCTAAAATTATCTTCGTCACCATTTCGAACATATAATTTACCCTCGAGTGTAAGGGGGAGAGCGGGATAATCGGATATACCTTGCCCTTGGTGATTTTTAAAGCGGATTTCAACTTCGATACCCTGCTCAGTTGGTTCAGAGAAACATATGATTCCAGCTAAACCAGGGATTTCCTTCCCTTTCATGGTAAAATCAAAAACATTTATTCCTTTTTTAATATCAATTTCCTGTTGAATTTCTTCGTAATAGGGAGCAACGGCTATTAAAGTGTGCTTTCCTGGAGGAATCCGGGATAATTTATAATCTTTACTCATATAGAGAATATCTGACTTTCCGTCAAGAGTAACCTGAAGTTTTTTGACCACATCTTGAGATATTTCATCGACTACTTTACCCTGGAGCGTTCCCCAATTGGTATTGGTGGAAAAGTAGACTAAAACAAATAAAACTGCCAAAACAACAAGTATAAAAGTAGAAATAAGGATGGTTGTTTTTTTCTTTTTCATTGTCCATTCCCTCGGTCGGTTAATAAAGAAATGTTTTGTTGAGTAATAGTGATGAAAGCCTCTTCTAAGCTCATTTCTTTCGCTTGCATAGAAAGGATGATGTAACCAGAATTAAAAATTGCTTCTGAAAGGTCTTTACGGTAATCTCGATCGGTTTTAAGTTGGACTTCAATTTTATTTTCTTTGGATTGAAAAGCTTTGATAAAGGGAAGATTGCTTAAAACCGGCTCTAAGTTTTGGGCTTCTTGATTCAATTCGGTACGAATAGTCACCGTATCCGATAATTTTCTTTTGATATTATCCATGTTGTCTTCAGCAAGTAATTTTCCCTGATTGATGATTCCAACTTTTTTACAAAGTTTCTCAACCTCGGAAAGAAGATGAGAGGAAACAAACACAGTTCGACCAGCTTCATGTTCTTCTTCAATAAGGTCACGAATTTGTTTAATACTGGTTGGGTCGAGGTTGGCTACCGGTTCGTCAAGGATGAGTAATTCTGGATCATGGAGAAGAGCTTTCACAAAGGCCAATTTTTGTTGCATACCCTTAGAATAAGCACCAAGATTTTTATTTTTTTCTTTTTCTAAACCAACAGCACTCATTAATTTATCGATCCGTTTTTGTCGATTTTCAACTTCATAAATTTCACCAAAGAAATTGAGGTATTCCGAAGCGGTCATGTCACGATAGAAATATTGATTTTCTGAAACAACACCAATCTTTCTTTTTAGTTCGACATTATTGGGTTTCATCTCATTTCCGAGGAGATATATTTTCCCTCCCGATTTAGGAACAAGTCCGAGAAGCATCATAATAGTTGTTGTTTTTCCAGCACCGTTCGGACCCAAAAACCCATAAATATCATTTTTTTCAACCTTGAGGTTTAAGTCCTTCACTACCATTAAATCGTTATAGGCCTTACAAAGATTTTCAGTTTGTATCATAGATAAGTTTTTATGTCCTCCTTTCGTTTTCACTGAAACTTACAAGGGAATGATTCTTTTTTATTGGCCCATTTGTTTAAATAAACTCATCGATTATTTTATACTAATTATAGTGGAAATGTTGTTTAACCGTTCCCATATTAATTAAAATTATTGGTTTTTTTAAAGTCTAATGAGAAAATAAGAACATCAAAACCAACTTTTTGAACAGTAATTTCTTGCTATGAATGGAATAGGAGGAATAGAATGCCGGAACTTCCTGAGGTTGAAATAATAAGAAGAGAACTCTTGATTCCGTTGATAGGAGAAAGAATAGTTGACATAGAAATATATGATAATAAAATTCAGATTCCTTCCGATGATATCCTTAATAAAGTTATAAAGGACCTGATAAGAAAAGGGAAATATCTTTTCTTAATTTTTAATGACTTTAGCTCTCTCCTTTTTCATATGGGAATGACTGGGAGTTTAATATATATTCAAGCCAAGGATAATCTCCGGTTTCAAAGAGTATGTGTCACTTTATCTACCGGATTTATTGCTTTTTGTGATGCCCGCCGTTTTGGGAAAATTAAATATTTAACTGAAAATGAAAGAAAAAAAGTCATGCAAAATCTTGGGTTAGACCCTCTACTAAGCGGTTATTCCTGGGATAAGTTTGAAAGACTATTAATAAACAAAACTCTTCCAATAAAAAATTTCCTCATGAATCAAGCCTGGGTATCTGGAATTGGAAATATTTATGCCAGTGAGATTCTTTTTTTAAGTAAAATTCATCCAAAAAAAAGGGTGAATGATTTAACCAGCCAAGAGAAAAAATTATTATTTGATACAATTCTTATTGTCCTTAAACAGGCAATTCAATGCGAGGGGACTACCATTCGGGATTATCAACACACTGATGGTTCAAGTGGATTTTTCCAGAATTGTTTACAAGTATATGATCGGGAAGGAAAACCATGTTTAGCATGCGGAACTCCTGTAGAAAGAATTAAGATGGCTCAACGAAGCACATATTTTTGCCCTTGTTGTCAGAAAATATGAAAATATTTATATGATTCTCTATATTTTTTAGAAAAGAAACGAGAACTGCTTCGAAACTACAGATAAAATTAATGTCAATTAAATAACTTTAAATCTTTCACGGTGGTAGAAAAATGAAACAAAACAATTAAAAATTTTACTTTATTTATAACGGAATATGAGAATGAGAGAGAGGATGATGTATATATATCACTTTTTTACGAAAGGAGGAAGTATTTTGCTGAATCGACAAGGAATCGGTGAGGGGGTCCTTCACTTTTTTTTCCCTCAAAATTGTGTGAATTGTAAAAAATATATTACTGAGTCGGCAGGCTATCCCTTATGTAAAGATTGTGAAGAAATGATTCGAAAAGAAATATCTCCCTATTGTCTGATCTGTGGAAGACCAGTACCGAGTAATCGCCAAACTAAATGCCGACGATGCCGAGAAAAACCTTTTACTTTTGACTGCGCTCGAGCTGTTACCTTGTATGAACCCCCAATTAAAAGCGCTATTCATGCTTTTAAGTATCGAAAAATTCTATCCTTGCGAATTTTATTTATTCATTTATTAGTCGAATTTTTATCTTCCAATCCCTTCTTTCGTGATATCGATGGAATTCTCCCGGTACCACTCCATCAATCTCGTCTTCGTGAAAGAGAGTTTAACCAAGCTGAAATCTTAGCACGAGGTATTTCAAACTTTTTACAAAAACCCCTCATTAGCAACACCGTAACTCGGAAAAAGAAAACTCTCCCTCAGGTAGGGCTCAGCATGAAAGAGAGGAGGCTTAATCTCCAAGACGCCTTCCGAGTAGAGAATGAAAAATCTTTAGCGAAGAAAAAAATATTAATCATCGATGATGTTATAACCTCACGTTCCACCGTGGAGAGTTTATCCACGGCTTTACGTCGAGTGGGAAGTCAAACTATACTGGTTTTGGCTTTAGCAACTGGAAAGTAAAAATTTGGACGATAAAATGAAATAAAGCTGAAATTATATTCATTATTCTACAATTTTATTGACATTATAGAGGAAAAATATAAAATAGAAGTGAATGTATATTAGAAACATGAATAATCATTCATGTTTTAATTTTAAATAAAGGGATTTGCTATGAACCTTACCGATGAAAATGTTGAATTGATGACTCGAATTGCTTGGCTGCACTACATGGAAGGGCTTACCCAAAATGAAATTGGCCACCTATTGAAACTTTCTCAACCGAAAGTTGCCAGGCTTATCGACAAAGCGCAAAAAAATGGAATTATAAAGATATCGATTGAATCGCCTCTTTCCAATTGTTTAAAAATTGAATCTATAATTCGTAAACAATTTGGACTTCAAGATGTTGTGGTAATCCCAACCCCCCAAGGAAAAGAGATTTATGAATGCATTGGGAGAGCTGGGGCATGGTATTTGGAAAAGGTTTTAAATAATGGAGATTTGGTTGGAATTGCCTGGGGACGAACCCTAAAACACCTGGCTTTGGCGATTCGTTCGGCAAAGGTTAAGAACCTTAAATTCGTTACCATGGTTGGAGGATTAACTTCATCAGCCTCACTTAATCCCTATACTATTGGGGAAAAACTGGCTTCGATATTTGAAGGAGAATGTTATTATCTTTATGCACCAGCAGTGGTTGAGAATGAAGAAATAAGAAATTTTTACTTGAACGAAAGAATAAACCAAAATACTCTTCAGCTTGCCTGTCAGGCTAAATGGTCATTGGTGGGCATTGGTACGGTTGATGTTCGTTATTCAATTTACTCTTTAACTGGTTTTATAGATTACCACGAGTTAGAAGCATTAAAGCAAAAAGGAGCCGTTGGAGATATTTTAGGTCAGTTTTACACCATTGATGGAACCATTTTAGATACACCTTTACACCGAAGAACGGTTGCAGTTCCTCTTGAAGATATCCAAAAAATGCACAATGTGATCGGAGTAGCAGGTGGTGAAGAAAAAGCCGATGCTATTCTTGGGGCTCTCCGGGGTCGTTTTATCGATGTTCTTATCACTGATGAAAAGACCGCCATGAAAATTATTAGTCGAATACCAGTTCTGGAGGGATAAAAATGGCCAAAGTAACTTGCATAGGAATCCTGGTCGCCGATCTCTTGGGTCGGCCAATCAATCGTATACCGGAAAGAGGAAAATTGGTTTTAATCCCACAAATGGAACTACATGTGGGTGGAGGAGCCAACAATACTGGGGTGGTATTGAAAAAATTAGGCGAAGAAGTAGTGATGGTTGGGAAAGTGGGGCAAGATGGTTTGGGTGAATTTATCATCAATTCGCTTCGAAAAGAGGGGATAGACCCCAAAGGCATAACCACAACTCGAGAATATCCAACTTCGGCTACTATGGTATTAGTCGATGAGCAAGGAGAGCGTTCCTTTATTCACTGTGCAGGAGCTAATCAAAGTTTAAGAAATGCTGATATTCAAGATGAGTTTTTTCTTGATTCGGATATCGTACACATCACCGGCACATTTTTAATGCCTGGTTTTGACGGACCCGAGACAACTGCTCTTTTAAAGCGAGTTAAAGATGCTGGAGTAACTACTTCGATTGATACCTATTGGGATGACAGTGGGCAATGGCTCAACGTCATTGAACCCTACCTTCCCCTCCTCGATATTTTTATTTCTAATCGTGATGAGTCCACCCGTATTTCGGGACATCAGAATATGGTAGATAATGCCAAATTTTTTCTTGATTATGGGATTCAGATAGTCGCCATTAAAATGGGAGAAGAAGGGAGTTTCATCATGACTCAAAACGAAAAAATATTGGTCCCTCCCTTTCAAGTAAAAGCTGTAGATGGAACTGGCGCTGGTGATGCTTTTGCTGCTGGTTTCTTAGTTGGTTATTCAAAAAAATGGGATTTATATGAAACTGGTCGATTTGCGAACGCCTGTGGGGCTATGTGTGTTCAAGCTATGGGAGCTACCGACGGTGTTGGGAATTTTGATGAAGTTATTGATTTTATTCGTAAACATTCGTAAATTTTAAAAAAGAAATGAGAGGTTTTTGAATGAACCAATCTGTTCAGTTTGGAGCAGGCAACATTGGAAGAGGTTTTATTGGTCATCTTTTATGGGAGTCGAATTATCGTATTGTTTTTGTTGAAGCCTATTCAGATCTTGTTAAACTTCTCAATTCTCGCTCAAGCTATCCTCTTCGATTATTAGAAAAAAACGGTCAAGAAAAAAATGTGACCATTAATAATTTAGTTGCATATCAGACCGAAGAGAAAAACAATATCTCAAAAGCTATTGCCGCCTCATCGATTATTTTTACAGCTGTTGGAGTAAAAAATTTACCAGCTATTGCTCCTTTGGTGGCTGATGGGATTCAGCTTCGCCTTAAAAAAAATCCCATCCCAATGAATATTCTTTTGTGTGAAAATCTCAAGGATGCACCTCAATTTTTCAAAAATGAAGTGAACAATCATTTAAATACTGAAGGAAAACAATTTCTTCAAGAAAAAGTAGGTTTTGTTGGAACGGTTGTTGCCCGCATGGTTCCAGTAATGGACAAGCGATTCGGTGTTGATGATCCTCTGTTTATAGTTGCCGAAGCTTATCATAAACTTCCATATGATGCAACCGCGGTAAAGGGAGTTTTCCCTGAAATCTCGGGTTTGAAACCAGTTCAAAATTTTTCTTCCGAAGTTGACAAAAAGCTCTTTATCCATAATTTAGGCCATGCAACTTTAGCTTACTTCGGTTACTTAAAGGGATATGAATACATACATCAGGCAATTGCCGATGAAGAAATAAAAAATCTTCTTGATGATGTGCTCAATGAAACCTCAACTTCAATTCTTCGGAAGTATCCGGATTTAGATAGGGTTGAAGTGAACGAATTTGTTGAAGACTTAAAAGAGCGTTTTTTAAATCCATTACTTATGGATACGGTGTACCGGGTTGGGAGAGATCCAATTCGCAAACTTGGTGAGGATGACCGTATAATTGGAGGAATCGCTCTTTGCCAATCTCAAAAGATGTTTCCAGCTGCAATAATAAAGGTAGCTGGAGTAGCATTAAATTATGATTATGATAAGGATGCCGATGCACTAAAACTCCTGAACATGATAAAGGAGGAAGGCATTGAAAAAGTCATTCAAAAATTATGTGGTCTTGATCCTGAAAACGCTATAGGCGAGGGCATTATTCGATCTTATCATCAATTTCGAGAGCGATTTCGGAAATAGTGGGATCATAAATTGTAAACTTCCCCTTGGGAAGAATTGAGAGGAGTGGAGTAAATGAAAGCAGCAGTTTATTATGGACCGGGTGATTTGAGAATTGAGGAAAGTCCCCTTCCGGAAATTGGACCGGGAGATATACTTCTTAAGGTCGGTGCGTGTGCAATTTGTGGAACCGACATGCGGATTTTTCGCCATGGTCATAAAGGTGTAAAAATACCTCAAATTGTTGGTCATGAGATTGCCGGCACAATTGCTGAAGTTGGAAAAGATGTGAAGGGGTATGCGGTTGGGGATAAAGTTGCTGTTGATCCAATCGTATCCTGCGGTGAATGTTTTTATTGTCGACGGGGATTAACCAATCTGTGCCTTACATTTAAAGAAAATTATGAGGCTTTTGGATACTATTACCCCGGAGGTTTCGCTGAATATATGCGGATTCCAGAAAAAGCCATTCGACGGGGGAATCTCATTCTGATTAAAGACGACTTGGCTTTGGAAGAAGCTGCTATTGCAGAACCAATGGCTTGCGCTTTAAATGGTCAGATGTTATCCCAAGTTGGAGTTGGTGATCATGTCTTAATAATTGGAGCCGGACCCATAGGTTGTATGCATATTTCTTTAGCAAAAACCCTTGGAGCAACCAAAGTCATCATTTCTGAATTCCAGGAAGGTCGTTTGAACTTGGCTCGTCAATTCGGGGCCGATGTTTATGTGAATCCTATGCAGGAAGATTTAAAAGAAGTTCTCATGGAAGCGACCAATGGAATTGGTCCTTCGGTTATTATCATTTCCGCCCCCGCTCGAAAAGCACAAGAAATGGCATTGGATTTGGCTGCCAACCAAGCCCGGATCAACTTTTTCGGAGGGCTGCCAAAAGATGACCACATAGTGAGCCTCGACAGCAATATCATACATTATAAAGAACTCTTTATTCATGGGACCAGCGGAACGACGTCAGACCATATCAATATGTGTATTGAATTGATGGCGGGGAAAAGAGTTAATGCTTCTCAAATTATAAGCAAAGTCATATCTTTAGAAGAACTTCCTGCCATGTTGGTTGAAGCAGAAAAGGGAAATTATTTGAAAATAATCGTCAAACCGTAAAAAAGAAATGATAGATTGATAGATTGATTTTTTATGCTGGAATTATAAGCGGTTAAACAATTATGACTCGTTGTGATTCGCTCATTTATGGAGGTGTTTAATTTGGAATCGAAAGACAAACTACTTCGAATGTATAAGGATATGCTCCGCATCCGCCGTTTTGAAGAAACCGTAAGTGATCTTTTTTCTCAGGATAAAATCCGAGGGACAACTCATCTTTATATAGGCGAGGAAGCCGTTGCGGTTGGTGCTTGTAATGCCATTCATCCCGATGACTATATTACTTCAACCCACCGTGGACACGGACATTGTATCGCGAAAGGTGCAACTTTGCGAGAAATGATGGCCGAGTTATTTGGAAAAATTACCGGCTATTGCAAGGGCAAAGGAGGATCACTGCACATTGCCGATCTAAACGCTGGGAATCTTGGAGCCAATGGAATTGTGGGTGGTGGAATCCCAATCGCAACTGGTTCGGGGTTGACTGGTAAATATAAAAAAACTGAGAAAGTCACAGTTTGTTTTTTCGGTGATGGAGCATCTAATACCGGAGCTTTTCATGAAGCGGTGAATATGGCAGCAACCTGGAAATTACCGGTCGTTTATGTATGCGAGAATAATCTTTATGCTATGTCAACGCCGGTACGAGAAGCTTTTCCCATTTTAGACATAGCTGAACGAGGTCAAGCTTATGGAATGCCAGGCTTAGTAGTAGATGGAATGGATGTTTTGGCAGTCATGGAAGCTGTTGAACAAGCGGCAGAGAAATCTCGTCGAGGAGAAGGTCCAACGCTTATTGAATGTAAGACCTATCGATATTTGGGTCATTCCAAAAACGATCCGAGAGCTTACCGAACCAAAGATGAAGAAAAACAGTGGAAAGAACGCGATGCAATCAAACGATTTCGAAAATGGCTGCTTGAAAACACTGTTGCAAAAGAGGAAGAGATAAATGCAATAGATGAAGAGGTAGAAAACGAAATAACTGAAGCAGTTGAATTTGCCGAATCAAGCCCCTACCCCCCGCTGGAAGAAATAACCAAAGATGTCTATGTCGAAGAAGATTTCGCTGAAAAAGAGCAAAAAAAAGGAGCAAAAGTCGTTCACTCTTTTAGCGAATATAGCAACAATCAAAATCTGAGAGACATTACCTATCGTGATGCTTTAAACGAAGCCTTGAAAGAAGAACTCAATCATGACCCCAATGTAGTATTGATTGGAGAAGATATTGGTTTATACGGTGGAGCTTATGGAGTAACTCGGGGTTTATGGCAGGATTTTGGTGATGAACGAATAAGAAATACTCCTATTTCTGAGGCAGCCATTGTCGGATGTTGTGTCGGTGCAGCGATAACTGGTCTTCGTCCAGTTGGTGAACTGATGTATGTGGATTTTGCAGGATTAGCTATGGACCAAATATATAATCAGGGAGCAAAGATTCGATATATGTTTGGAGGGAAAGCTCGAGTTCCGATGGTTATTCGAACTGAAGGTGGCTGCGGTCGCTCTTCTGGAGCACATCATGCTCAAAGCTTGGAATCTTGGTTTATGCATGTACCTGGTTTAAAGGTGGTAATGCCAGCTACTCCTTTTGATGCAAAAGGTCTTCTTAAGTCAGCTATTCGGGAAGATAATCCGATAATTTTTATCGAGCATAAAATGTTGTATAACACCAAAGGCTTGGTACCTGACGATGAATATCTTATTCCCATTGGGGTTGCTGATGTAAAAAAATCGGGTACCGATGTAACTGTTATTGCTTATTCACGAATGTTGCTGGTTGCAATGGAAGCCGCCGAAATACTGGAAAAAGAAGGTATTCATATTGAAGTTATTGATCCCCGAACCTTGTTGCCTTTAGATATTAATACCATTGTTAACTCAGTAAAGAAAACCGGAAGAGTAGTGATTGTTTCTGAAGCCTGCAAAACCGGTGGACCCGGAGGAGAAATTGGGATGCAAATTATAGAAAATGCCTTTGATTATCTTGATGCTCCCTTAGTAAGATTAAGCGCTGCCGATGCACCGGTTCCCTGCAGTCGTTATTTAGAAGACAATTCCATTCCCCAAGCCCAAGATGTGGTTAAAGCAGTGAAAAAGTTATTAGAATAATTGAAATAAATTGCTAAAGTGATTTTGAAGCTTAATAAAAGTTATGTTTTATGGAGAAATCCCCAACGGGCGCAATTTTATTGCGCCCCTTAAATTTTTTATATAAATTTAAGCAGAATTTAATTTGTTAGACCTTGAAATCAGTGAACAGAATGGTCGTTCATACGATACAGCAGCATTACTAGTTGAGGATAAGAGTGACTTTCATTAGTTAGAATTTAATTTCCCTGATTTTCCAAGTAGAAATAAAAAAGTATAGAAACTCCATAAAACCTTTAATTCTTATGAATAAACTTTAATTTAAAGGGAGATCTTTTTAATATTAATATATAAGTTAGCCAAAACTCGTCACTTTTAAAAATTAACTAAGGGACATGAAATGGATCGAAAAATTGAAATCAAGTTTTATTTTATGGTTGGTATCGTATTTTATTTCTTAGCAATATCAATGATCATTACTGGTGCTGCTCTCCCTAAATGGATGGATATATTCCAGGTAACCGCCGGTCGAGCTGGAAGGCTCTTTTTCCTTTATTATTTAACCTATGTGATTACCACTTTTTCCAGTGGTTTTCTTTGTGATCATTTTGGGAAAAAACCAATAATAGTTCTGAGTCAATTATTTCTTGGGATCGGTTTTTTTTGTATAAGCACGGCTCATTCTTTTCTATTCATTGAGTTGGGGATGTTAATCATGGGATTGGGTGGAGGGTTTTGCGAAGCACCCATGACTGGTCTCATCTCTCAGGTTTTTAATGGTCGAGAGGGATTTGCCTTAAACATGAGTCAAATATTTTTTGGAATCGGAGCTGCCAGTGGTCCTTTTTTAACTGGTTATCTTTTAGGAATAGGTTTTAACTGGAGGTTTTTATACCTCTTGCCCGCGGTTGTTTCAATGTTTTTATTTTTCTTCATTTACTTTGAAAAAAAATTATTTCAGAAAGAGAGAAAAGGGATTACCAGTGGAAATATTCTGATTTTATATCAACGCTGGAAAACTTTTTTGGCGGTAAGTTGTTTGGCGATGTTGCTCTATGTGGGGTCTGAGATTGCTAGCTCCTCCTGGATGAGCACCTATATTGTAAAAGGGCTAAAAGGAAATCTGTATTTAGGTGGATTAGCCATGGCTGGGTATTGGGGAATGATAACCATCGGAAGAATTGTTTTTGCTTATCTCTCTCAAAAGAATCACTATGGAACGCTTTTACGGATTTCATCTATTATTAGCTTGGTTTTTTTATTCTTACTTCTTATGACTAATAGCATTCCCTTGGTTATATTATCCTTTATGGGGATTGGTTTTGGTTTTTCTGGTATCTGGCCTTTAGTCGTAGCTGTTGTTGCTAGAAATATTGAGGAAATGCAGGCCACTGCCATTGGAGTTGTAGTAGCTTTAGGAGGAACTGGTGCGTTGTTCTTCCCCTGGATACTGGGAATTCTTTCTGATTATATGGGACTTCGTTTTATCTTCATTATGGTTGTTGTATTAGTAGTGGCGATGTTTTTAGTTTTTCAATCGCGGTTTTTTAAAGAGGGTATGGAGACCTGATAAAATAGAGATGAATAAAATGAATTTTAGATTTCTATTCCTTTTTATTTTGACGAATGAGAACAGATTTCTATGCCGTTTTTTAAGTGCCAAACCAGGGGTAAATACCTCTCTAAATCCGTCATTGCGAGGAGCGCAGCGGCGTGGCAATCTCATCAACCCGCCCCGTCATTGCGAGGAGCGCAGCGACGTGGCAATCTCATCCTTTAAAGTATTCATTGTGAAGAAAAAACTAAAAAAGATGAGATCCTGGTGAGTTGCTCTAAAAGAATTCCCTTAAAAAATGGTCCGTTATTTTCAGGATAGACCCTCATGCTGCTTTCGCAGCGCCAGATGATGATGAAAATAGGTATCAAGGAATCGTTTCCCCCTTTAGCAAAGGGGGTTAGGGGGATTTGAATTTATTCTTGCTCCGTCATTGCGAGGAGCGTCCTATGCGACGTGGCAATCTCATCAACCCGCCCCGTCATTGCGAGGAGCGCAGCGACGTGGCAATCTCATCCTTTAAAGTATTCATTGTGAAGAAAAAACTAAAAAAGATGAGATCCTGGTGAGTTGCTCTAAAAGAATTCCCTTAAAAAATGGTCCGTTATTTTCATGATAGAAGACGGGAAATTTAGTTTTTACCCTTGGTTCAATGCTTTTGCCATAAAAAAAATAAAAATACTTCGAATTGATGGAGGGAGAGGGTATCATTGGTTTTGGCTGGTTTGGATGTAGGAACGAGTGGTTGTAAAGTTGTCCTTTTTCGTGAAGAAGGAACTATGCTTGTTCAATCATACCGTGAGTATCCTTTTATAACACCGCAACCGGGTTGGTTGGAGATTAATCCCGAACATATTTGGGAAAGCGTTCTTGATGCACTTATCGAAGCTGCGAAAAAGTCAAAAGAACCAATAGAAGTCGTAGCCGTTACCTCTCATGGGGAAACGCTTATTCCAATTGATAGCTCTGGTAAGGCACTTTATAATGCTCTGGCAAATTTCGATACTCGAGCTCATACTTATATTGATTACTGGTTAGAAAGAGAAGACCCTTATAATATATTTCAAATAACCGGTATGCCTCTACATGGTATGTATACGGTTAATAAAATATTATGGCTCAAAGACCATTGCCCAGACGTGTTTGAAAAAACCTGGAAGTTTTGTTGTGTTGAGGATTATATTATTTATCGATTGACGGAAGATCAACCAGTAATTGACTATTCTTTGGCAGCTCGAACTATGCTTTTTGATGTAGTCAAAAAAGAATGGTCGGAAAAAATTTGTAAATTGGCAGGTGTTGACCCACAGAATCTCTCTCGGGCTATTCCCTCTGGAAGCATAGCTGGAACCATTAGTTCAAAAATATCCGGCATAAGCGGCCTTCCAAAAAATCTTTTAATTGCCACTGGAGGTCATGACCAGCCTTGTGGAGTTTTGGGATGTGGAGTGAAAAACCCAGGTGAAGCGATGTATGGAATAGGAACCTCCGAATGTGTTGCACTCAATCTTGGGGAAAGTGCCTTTTTTAGCAGAGAAATGTTGGAAAACAGTTTTTGCTGTTATCCTCATGTTGTGAAAGATTCCTACATTACCCTGGCGTATATAGCGTCAGGTGCGGTTGTGCTTCGTTGGTTTCGAGATGAGTTTGGTTTCGAGGAACTTGAAAAAGCAGCCCAAATTGGTGGGAGCGCATATGATCTATTATTAAAGGAAATACCGGATAAGCCTGCCTCAGTATTTGTTCTTCCGCATTTTTCCGGAACGGGAACACCTTACCTAGATGAAAAATCACGAGGGGCAATAATTGGCCTTACTTTGGCAACCAGCAAGGAAGAAGTAGTCAAAGCGATTTTGGAAAGCCTTACGTATGAGATGAAAATAAATTTAGATTTATACGAAAGATTCGGTTTACCGATCAACTGCTTGCGAGCGATTGGTGGTGGTTCTCGTTCGAGAGCATGGTTGCAGATTAAAGCTGACATTCTTCAGAAAGCTTTGGTCATTCCAAAAACCGGTGAAGCAGTTGCTCTTGGAACTGCTATGTTGGCGGGAGTTGCCAAAGGAGTATTTAAAAGTTTTGAAGAGGCAATTGATGCCATGGTTTCCTTTGAGGATTCCATCCAGCCAAACAATAGCTATATTCAAAACTATAATAATCGTTATCAGATATATCAGTTAATATATAAAGATTTGTTAAAAGTTAACAGAATGATCAGCGATCTGACCCGAGAAGAACAGTGATTTTCTTCAACCCCTTTTTTAATAAAAAAAGGAGATTAATATTACCAGGTTTTTTAAAATAGTTATTAGATCTTCATGCCACTTTAGTGGCACCCGTTGAGAATGAAAAGAGCTGCCCTCTCACGGAGGGGCTATGGAAAAAGCTCCCCCTTTAGCAAAGGGGGATGAAAGTGGGATTTGAATTTTTACCGCTCCGTCATTCAGGCTGTGTCATAATTATTCTGTAAAATTTTTACCACCACTTATGTTAATATTTTACAGGAATATTGGGAATAGATAACCAAAAAAATGAAGATAAATAGAATGTATCCTCTAATTTCAAGCTCTTCTTGGTGTGTGAAAGGGATTGTTACACAGCCTGAATGCGAGGAGCGCAGCGACGTGGCAATCTCATCAACCCGCTCCGTCATTGCGAGGAGCGCAGCGACGTGGCAATCTCATCAACCCGCTCCGTCATTGCGAGGAGCGCAGCGACGTGGCAATCTCATCAACCCGCTCCGTCATTGCGAGGAGCGCAGCGACGTGGCAATCTCATTTAGTAAAAATTGTTTAAAGAAAAAGATAAAAGGATGAGATCCTCACGGCTTCGAGTAGCAAAGTCTCAGGATGACGGACTAAAGAATTCATTTGTTGTTATTTTCAGGATAGACCTTAATGCTACTTTACAGCACCAGGTGAGGATGAAGATATATGCTCTAGAGCCAATTTCCCCATTTAGCAAAGGGGGTAGAGGGGATTTTAAAAAAAACTGGAAAAAATCGAATCCCGAATCATTTCCTTTTATCCAAAGGGAGAGAATTAAAAAAGATTGGACTCATGAGATTGCCACGTCACTTCGTTCCTCGCAATGACGAGTCAGAGTTCCTTCTCCCTTGATGGGAGAAGGTGAGGATGAGGGTGAAAGCCCTGGATGGGATTCTGGTTAGTTACTAAATATGAGTTACCTATAAAAAATCATTCCTGGATTTTTAGGATTGACCCTCATGCTGCTCTTAGCAGCACCAGATGAGGATGAAAATGAGTTACCCCCTCACCCTGACCCTCTCCCACGAAGGGGCGAGGGAAAAAAGAACATAAGAATTCAGAGTTCCTTCTCCCTTGATGGGAGAAGGTGAGGATGAGGGTGAAAGCCCTGGATGAGATTCTGGTTAGTTACTTAATATGAGTTACCTATTAAAATCGTTCCGGTATTTTCAGGATAGAAACAAAAGGAGGATGAAGTCAATGAAAAGCAAAGGATTTTCTACCGGCATATGGGTTTTTGGGGCGACCCCCGATCGGTTTTGTGTGACTGGATACAAATCAGGTGGGAATATCGAAGAGTCGTTAGATCGAATCGCTGCGGTTCCTAATCTCACTGGCGTAATGATGCATTATCCTCAACCACTTAATGAAAATAACGTCGATTTTGTTAAAAAAGCACTCCAAGATCGGGGCTTAAAATTAGCCTGTTGTGATGTTGATTTGTTTAGTGATCCAATTTTTGCCCGGGGAAGTTTGATGTCAGAAAATTCTGAATTAAGGAAAAAGGCAATCGATTATTCCAAAAAAGCAATGGATATTGCTGAGTATCTGGAAGCAGGTGTAATGAATCTCTGGCCAGGTCAGGATGGCTTTGATTATCCCTTTCAGATTAATTATGTTGCACAATGGAATTTAATGGTTGAAGCATTGATTGAAATTGCCCAACATAATCCTCGAGTACGTCTTAGCCTCGAGTACAAGCTTCGTGAACCCCGCACCCACTCAACAATTTATTCTTCGGGAACAGCCCTCTATCTTTCTCACGCCACCGGATGTTCCAATGTAGGGGTAACGGTTGATTTAGGTCATTCTTTCAACTGCAAAGAATCACCGGCTAACGTGGTTGCTCTTTTGGATAAATTTGAAAAATTGTTTGTTCTTCATCTTAACGATAATTATCGGGATTGGGATGATGACATGGCGGTTGGATCAGTTCATTTCTGGGAAACCCTCGAGTTCATTTATTACCTGAATTTATCCAGTTATGAAGGATGGTTGGGTTTAGACATTTTTCCTTATCGGGAGGATTCTGCTGAAGCCTGCCGGTTTAGTATTGAAAATATTCAATATATGTTAGAGGTAGTTAAAAAGATTGATCTCAAGGCACTTCACCAAATTCAAAAAGAAGCAAATTCCCTTGAAGCAATGCGTTACATAGGAAGCTTATTATAAATAAGAATTGGTGATTGAATTTTCTATATAGGAGAGGTGAGTGGATTTGAGTTATTTGGGTATCGATGTTGGAACAACTGGCTGCAAAGTGATCGCTTTTGATGAAGAGGGTCATACAGTAGCCCAAGCTTATAGAGAATACCCCTTATATCAACCGAATCAGGGATGGATCGAATTGGATGCTGACGAAGTTTTTCGTTCCGTTGAAGATTGTTTACAGGAGGTATCTCATTCCTATCAAGGTGATTACCCAGTTAGCTTGGCTATATCTGCACAAGGCGAAGCGGTCATTCCAATTGATGAAAAAGGTGGTTGTCTGGCAAGAAGCATAGTAACCTTTGACGAGCGAGGAGATGAGTTCGTTCCATTCTGGAAGGAAAAGCTGGGAGAAGAGAAATTTTTTAAAACTACCGGAATGCCTCTCTCGGGGATTGGGACGATCAATAAAATTCTTTGGTGGAAAAAGTATACTCCCGATATATTTTCAAAGGCTCGCTATTTTCTTTGCTTCGAAGATTTTATTGTATTCCGATTGGGATTAAAACCAGCTATAAATTATTCTTTAGCGGGTCGAACAATGATGTTTGAGGTAAAAAAAGCTCGATGGTCGCCAGAAATTTTAGATATAGCAGGGATTAACGAGAATCAATTAGCCCAACCTTTTCCATCAGGGCAAGCAATAGGTCTTGTTTCCGAAACCTTCAGAAAAAAGATGGGATGGCCACATCCAGTCTTAGTGGCTTGTGGTGCCCATGACCAACCATCAGGAGCCTTGGGAGCGGGTGTTATTCGACCTTATTTAGCAATGGATGCCACCGGAACCGTGGAGTGCATAGCACCGGCTATCTCTCAATTAGTTTTAACACCTTTGATGAGAGAAAACAATCTTTGTTGCTATCATCATTCGGTTTCCGATCTTTTTATCACTTTAGTTTATAATTTTACTGGCGGGCAGCTTCTCCGCTGGTATCGAGATAATTTTGCTGGCTTGGAAAAAGAACAGTCACGACTCCTTCAAAAAAATGTTTATGACCTCATTCTTGATGGTTTGCCAGAAGATCCAACTCATCTTTATGTCCTCCCTCATTTTACCACCACCGGTACCCCATATTTTGATACGAATTCTTGTGGGATGATTGTTGGGTTAAAATTCCAAACTACCAACAAAGAAGTGGTGAAAGCTCTTTTAGAAGGGATTAGTTTGGAAATGAAATTTAATCTTGAGTTACTTAAGAATGCTGGTGTTGAGGTGAGAGCTTTACGTGCTATTGGTGGTGGAGCCCGAAATGAACATTGGTTACAGATAAAAGCCGATGTCTATAACCTGCCAGTTGAAACACTCAATGTTTCCGAAGCTGCTTGCTTGGGGGCGGCTTTATTAGGAAGGAAAGCCAGGGAAAATATTGAGGATTTTTCTTCATTAGTTAACTCGATTGTCCAGGTAAAACATGTATATGAACCAAATCCAATTAACGCCAATCGATACCTTGAAAAATATGAAGTTTATAAACACTTATATCCAGCTCTAAAACAATGTATTTTTAAAGATTAAAGAAAAAACCATTTGTTTTGATAAAGTAGATGAAAAAGTTGGAAAATGTGGTTTTTCTTTTTGGAGACTGTTGCCAAATTCACAAGGATAATCCGATTTATGGATGGCTTAATCTTATTGCCGAATCCGGTTTACAATAATAGGGTAGACAGCCCTATCACGTGGTGGTACCAGATGATGATGAAAATACTTACCCAGGAATCGTTTCCCCCTTTAGCAAAGGGGGTTAGGGGGATTTGAGTTTTTTCCTGTTCCGTCATTGCGAGGAGCGTCCTATGCGACGTGGCAATCTCATTTAGCCATTCTTTGATTCTAAGGAGAGTGGTGTTTTTACCGGACATTATCAGCATCTCATTTATTCCAATTCCACAAATAATAAAAGATGACTCATGAGATTGCCACGACCTCAAAAAAACCAGGTCTCGCAATGACGACTAGAAAGTTCCTTCTCCCTGGATGGGAGAAGGTGAGGATGAAGGGGAAAATTGGTGTTGATTAGGTGTCACTCATCACTGCTTTTAGAAATAGAAAGGAGAGAAAATAAAATGAAAGCTGCGCATTTTCTCGGACCTGGTCAGATGGAAGTTCGTGAAGTCCCAAAGCCAAAAATTGGTGACGGCGAAGTGTTATTAAAGGTAGCTGCCTGTGCTATCTGTGGAACCGATGTCCGTATTTTCCAATTTGGGCACCCAAAAGTGAAGCCACCTCATATTACTGGTCATGAAATATCGGCAGAAATAGTTGAGGTAGGAAAGGGTGTAGAGGGCTATAAGGTTGGAGATAAAGTTTCGGTGATAACAGTTATTTCCTGCGGCCGCTGTCATTATTGCCGACGTGGCCTCCAAAATCTATGTCCCGAGCAGGAATATATCGGGTACCATTTTCCAGGGGGGTTTGCCGAGTACTTAAAAATTCCAAAAGCTGGCGTTGATAAAGGCAATTTACTCGTTTTGCCGCCAGATATGGATTTGCTTGAAGCTAGCTTGGTAGAACCGCTTTCCTGTGCTGTAAATGGACAATCCTATTTAAATATAGGATTTGGAGAAACTGTTTTAGTAATCGGATCTGGTCCTATCGGATGTATGCATGTTGAATTAGCCAAAAACCAAGGGGCCGGTAAGATCATCATTGCAGATATATCCGGGGAACGTTTGGATTTAGCCAAGCGAGTACAAGCCGATTACTACATAAACTCAGCAGAAAAGAACTTAAAAGATGAAGTATTGACTAAGACCGATGGTTTGGGAGCTGATGTTATCATCGTAGCAGCATCATCTGGAGCAGCTCAAGAGCAGGCTTTGGAGATGATCGCTCCACAAGGACGCATTAGCTTATTTGGTGGTTTACCCAAGGACAAACCAACCATCCAATTCAACAGCAACACTGTCCATTATAAAGAGGTAGGAGTGTTTGGAGTGTTTGCTTCTCATGCTTCTCAGTATGAAGAAGCAGCCAAACTGATTTATTCCAAGCGGATTAATGCCAAAGGTTTGATTACCCATGTAGTTCCTCTTGAAAAAGTCGTTGAGGGAATCCAGCTGGTCAAAGAAGGAAAAGCCTTGAAAGCGGTTGTGAGTTTTTTATAGAATAGCAATGAGTGTATGATACCCTTTCTTACTAGTTAACTTTCGCTACAGGAGAGAAAGAGCTTCATTTATTTTTATTTAGAAGTCAAATGGGCGAGAAAAGTGGTAGAAGCAGGTAAGAATGAGAACAGGAAAAAAGATTTTTGAAACGGAACCTTTGGAAAAAGAAGGTTCCCTATATTCAAATTAATAATAGGTGGTGAAAATATTTATGGAAACCCAACCCTTGAAAGGAAAAATTGCATTTATCACTGGTTCTGCTTCGGGAATAGGGCAGGGAATTGCTCTCCGCTTTGCAAAAGAAGGAGCACATATCGCCTGTTGCGATTTAAATTTAGAAGGTGCAGAGAAAACAGCTCAAGAAATCAAATCTCTTGGACAGCAAGCATTAGCGATTCAATTAGATGTTGTGAAGAGTAAAAATGTAGAAAGCGCTGTTCGTCAGGTTCATGACCATTTTGGAAAAATCGATATCCTGGTGAATTCAGCTGGGATTATTAAAGCCAACTTTATAACCGACGTTCCCGAATCAATCTGGGATGCGATTATCGATGTTGACCTCAAGGGAACCTTTCTCTGTATCAAGGAAGTTGCTAAATATATGGTTGAACAAAAAAGTGGAAAAATTATCAATATTAGTTCTAAATCAGGGAAGAAAGGCGGCTTGTGGCTGGCTGCTTATAGTTCAGCGAAATTTGGTGTTGTAGGACTTACCCAAAGCGTTGCAACCGACCTCGCCCCTTTCCATATCAATGTCAATGCCATTTGTCCTGGTAATGTGTTTTCAACCCCAATGTGGGATTTATTGGATAAAGAATATTCAGTAAAATTAGGAGTTCCTCCTGAGCAGGTCCGAAAAATTTATGTTGAAAAAGTACCCTTAGGAAGAGGTTGTACCGTTGAAGATATAACAAATCTTGCGGTATTTCTTGCATCCACACAGTCCGACTATATGACCGGTCAAGCAATAAACTTAACCGGTGGACAGGAGGTCCACTGAACTGAAGACAATAGGTTTGGTTGTTAATCCGGTAGCCGGGAAAGATATACGAAGATTAGTTGCCCATGGATCAGTATTTGGGAATCGGGAAAAGATAAATTATACTATTCGAATTCTTTTGGGATTTGACCAAATAACCACTGGACCAATAAAGTTAATTTATATGCCCGATCCTTATGAACTGGTTGAAACAGTCATTGATGAAGTCGGGAAATCTTTAAAAAACATTGAGTTTGAGAAAGCACCAATACCCGTTTTTGGAGATGAAGCTGATACAATTCATTTTACCCAATTTATTGCCAAAAAACCCAAGTTTGCGGCTTTAGTTGTTTTGGGTGGAGATGGAACGAATCGGCTAGTAGCCCGATATAGCCGAAAAATCCCTCTTTTTTCAATATCTGCCGGGACAAATAATGTTTTTGCTGATAATATTGAACCGACAATATTGGGGATGGCACTTGGATATTTTATGAACGGATGGGTGGAAGAGAAACAGGTTTTAGAGCAGAAAAAAATATTACGAATTTTTCAAAATAATACTGAAAAAGGTGTAGCTTTGGTGGATGTGGTTTTACTAGATAAAAAGGAAATTGGTGCTCGAGCGGTATGGGATTCATCGTTAGTGAAATTAGTTGTGGTTACTCAAACCGATTCCATGAAAACTGGCTTAAGCACCATTGTTGATCGTGTAATAAAAATTTCATCCCAGGATTCTTATGGAGGGTATGTTTTCCCCGATCGCAGCGGTCGAATGGTTGGAGTGCCGATTGCTCCTGGTTTAGTGCAAAAAATTGGTGTTGGTGAGTGGGGATACCTTCAGGAAAATCAATCATTCCCAATTAATCATACTGATGGGATTATTGCTCTCGATGGTGAAAGAGAACTGCCGGTTCGTACAGGGGAAAATTGGACGGTACTATTGGATAGAAATGGTCCGGTAAAAGCGAGCATCAAGCAAATAATGGAACAAGTACGATAAGTCATCAAGAGCGGCAAGACGAAATAGGAAATTCGCATAAGAGAAGATCTTTTTACCCAGGATTATCGATTAAATACTTATTTCTTCATGTCAAGATAATATACAATTATCCTTAAGAGATAAATAGAGTTATTTTGTGTTGGTTTTTGGTGGAATTAACGAATCTTTTTTTAAACGAAAAGGAGAGATTGTCGATGGCGGAAAAAATAATTATGCCCAAATTGGGCTTAACCATGGAAGAGGGAATTATTAACAAGTGGCTGGTTAAAGAGGGAGATCAGGTTGAGAAGGGTGACGCCCTATTTGAAGTCGCAACTGATAAAGTGAATATGGAAGTTGAATCAACTGCGAACGGAGTTGTTTTAAAGATTATAGCTGGTGAAGGAGAAACCATTCCAATTACTCAAACAGTCGCTTATGTCGGAAAGCCAGGGGAAGTTATAGAAGAAAAAGAAGAGGTTGTCCCAACTCCCCAGGAAACCAAAAAGGAATCGGTAACAGTGCCAACAGAAGAAACGAAAGCCACCGCAGACACCGAAGCTGCAAAAGAACGGATTAAAGCCTCACCTCTTGCTCGTCGATTAGCGGATGAGTATGGTCTTGATCTATCAAAGATAGAAGGCACTGGTCCTGGTGGAAGAATCGTTAAAGAGGACATTGAAAATGCCTATCAGCAAAAGAAAACCGTTACTCCTCAAAAAGCAGAAATACTAAAAACTGAGCCTGCTATCAAGACAAAAGGAACGGTAACACCAAGCGAAGAGTTGCCGAAAGAAATTATTCCTTTATCCCGTATGAGAAAAATTATTGCGGAAAGAATGCATAGTAGTATGATAAATAAACCTCATTTTTACTTACAAATGGAAGTTTTAGCTGATGAATTGGTTAAATTAAGAGGAAGGATGTTGCCTCTTATTGAAAAAACCACCGGACTTCGAATCTCCTACAATGATATTTTGATAAAAATTATTGCCCAGAGTTTAGAGAAATTTCCAACCATCAATGCTTACTTTCTCGATAATGGAATCCAGATGAACTCAGCTATCAATATTGGAGTAGCCGTAGCTTTGGAGGATGGTTTGATCGTTCCAGTAGTTAAAAATGCCAACTTGAAGGGGCTATCACAAATTGTAGTTGAGACTAATGATTTATCAAAAAGAGCTCGTGAATCAAAGTTACTCCCCGAAGAAATAACCGGAGGTACCTTTACAATATCAAATTTGGGTATGTATGGAGTTGATTCATTTAATGCTATTATTAACGCACCGGAATCGGCTATTTTAGCCTGTGGTGCAATTAAAAAGCGTCCCTATGTTGATGGAGAGAATATTATAGTAGCTTCTTTGATGAACTTAACTTTATCTGGAGATCACCGGATCGTAGATGGGGCGGTCGCAGCCCAGTTTATGCAATATTTAAAAAATCTCATTGAAGAACCTTTAGGATTAATCGTATAAATAAAAAAAGGAGGGTCAGTCAGTGGATTATTTTCTGGGAATTGATGTCGGGACAACCGGATGTAAAGCAATTTTAATTGACGAAAATGGTGAGCTCATTGCAAAGGGTGTAGAAGAATACCCCCTTTATACTCCACGTCCCAACTGGGCGGAGCAAGATCCTTCTGATTGGTGGCAGGGAACCCAACAAGCTATCAAAAAAACCCTTGATTCGGTTTCCATTGATCGAAAGGCTATTGTTGGTATTGGTTTGACTGGTCAGATGCATGGGTCAGTTTTCCTCGATAACAAAGGAGAAGTAATTCGTCCAGCTATACTTTGGTGTGATCAAAGAACCGCTAAGGAATGTGAAGAAATAACTCAAATCGTTGGTCGAGAAAAAATAATGCGGATCAACGGGAATCCGGTTTTAGCTGGTTTTACGGCGCCTAAAATTTATTGGTTGAAAAATAACGAGCCAGGACATTATAAACGTATTGATAAAATTTTGCTTCCCAAAGACTATATACGATTTTGTCTGACCGGAGAATTCGCAACTGATGTATCTGATGCATCAGGCACTTCGTTATTCGATGTGCCTCGTCGACAATGGTCAGATGAAATCATTGCTGACCTCAAGCTCGATCGAAATTGGTTTCCAGAATGTTATGAGTCGCCGGAAATAACCGGTTATTTAAAAAAAGAGATTACTCAATTATTTGGAATGAATGACCAAGTCATTGTTGTTGCCGGGGGAGGGGATAATGCAGCTGGAGCTATAGGAACTGGTATTGTCAAGTCCGGCTTAGTATCCGCGAGTATTGGTACTTCAGGTGTGGTTTTTGCTTTTAGTGATGAAGTTAAAATTGATATGAAAGGTCGTGTTCACACCTTTTGTCATGCGGTTCCGGGTAAATGGCACGTTATGGGTGTTATGTTGGCGGCTGGCGGATCTTTTCGTTGGCTTCGTGATGTTCTTGGAACCGAGGAAAAAAACCTAGCAGCATTACTCGAAAAAGATGCCTATGAGATTTTAACCGAAGAGGCAGCTCAGGTTGAACCGGGTGGTGAAGGTCTGGTTTTTTTACCCTATCTAACCGGCGAAAGAACACCCCATGCCGATCCCTATGCTCGGGGAGTGTTTTTTGGTTTAACCCTGAAACATCGAAAGAATGAGATGGTGCGGGCAGTTATGGAAGGCGTTACCTTTGGTATGAGAGATTCCTTTGAGATCATTCGGGAAATGGGCATTCCTATCGAGGAATTCATGGCCATTGGCGGGGGTGCCAAAAGCCCCTTATGGAGAAAAATTCAAGCTGACATATATCAAGTTCCTTTATATCAAGTTCAAATTGATGAAGGACCTGCATTCGGTGCAGCTTTATTGGCTGCGGTCGGAAAGGGAGTTTTTTCTAATGTTGAACAAGCTTGCCAAAAGGCCGTGAAAGTGACGGATAAAGTCTACCCTGATTCCCAAAAAGGGATTCGATATAATGAAATATATCAAATATATAAAGACTTGTATCCAGCTTTAAAGCCATTCTACAAGCGGATTTCCGATATTTCTTGGTAATCCAGATTAAAAGAACAAGATGGATTGATGTTCATGCCCTATATTGAGTCTTTTGACAATGAAAAATCTTTCCCCTCCTCATTCTGACCATTCCATCTGATGGTGGACCGAGGGGGGAATTTTTTAATTGTTGAAAAATTCCTTATTTTTCTTGTGGAACATTAAAGGTTAAAGAGAGACATAGATACCAATATCCATCACTGATCACTGTCACCATAGGAGGTGAGGCAATTGGATAAAAAAGCCATTTGTTTAGGGGAACTCTTAATTGATTTTGTTTCTACCTTAAATGGTGTAACCTTAAGGGATGCACCAGGTTTTGAAAAAGCACCAGGGGGTGCCCCTGCTAATGTGGCAGTGGGTTTATCAAAATTAGGCATTGAAACCTATTTTATTGGAAAAATTGGTAAAGATGCCTTTGGCGATTTTTTAAGAATGACTTTAGATAAAAATGGCGTGAAAACCGATTATTTAACTTCAACGACTAAGGCGAAAACGACTTTAGCCTTTGTTTCTTTAACTGAAGAGGGTGAAAGGGATTTTGTTTTTTACCGAGACCCAGGGGCAGACATGCTTTTGGATCAGTCGGATATTATAGATTCGATTTTTTCTGGAAGCGGTGTTTTTCATTTTGGATCAATTACCATGACTCATGAACCATCCAATAGTGCGACTTTTAAAGCTATTCAATTAGCTCGTAAATACGGATATTTAGTATCTTTTGATCCGAATTTACGGCCAGCCTTATGGAAAACATTGGATGAAGCCCGGGAAAAAATGCGGCTTGGTATAGAACTATCTGATGTTGTAAAATTGAACGAAGAAGAAGCGATGTTTATTGCTGAAGCCAATACTATTGAAGAAGCTATTCAATATTTACAACGTAGCTATAATCTAGCACTGGTAATTATAACCTTGGGGAAAGAAGGTTCTATTCTTATTCACCAAGAGAAATCACTTCGCGTAGAAGGCTTTCCGGTTCATGCTGTTGATACTACTGGAGCTGGAGATGGCTTTGTAGCCGGATTGATCAGTTCTCTTTATATGTTTTGGAATGACCTGAGAGAAAGGAAACCCATTCCTGATGATACGCTTCGTTATGCAGGTCGTCGTGCCAATGCTGTAGGAGCTCTAACGACTTTGAAAAAGGGAGCAATTCCAGCTCTTCCAACTCAAGAAGAAGTTGAAATTTTTATTGAGGAGAATCCTTTGTGATTTTGGTGGTTTGTGCCAATCCAGCCCTTGATCGACTACTCGTTTTAACCGAACTCAATTTAGATGGAGTGAATCGAGCTTCCCAGGTTGAAGTAACGGTTGCTGGAAAGGGAATTAATGTTGCTCGAGCAATACGGACAATGGGTTTTGATAGCCATCTCTATCTATTTCTTGGCGGTGATAATGGAATCAAAGTAGCGAACGGTTTATCCAAAGAGTATCTTCCTTTTGATGCTTGGCCAACTCTTGGAGAAACTCGTCTAACCACAGTTATTCACGAAGAAAAAATGAATCGACATACGGTTGTTAACGAGATTGGCCCTCTGGTTCCTTTTGGTTCATCACTCACTTTAATCCATAGCATTGAAAAACAACTCAAGCCGGATGATTATCTCATCTTATCTGGTTCACTCCCAAGAGGAGTAAGAAGAGATTTCTATTCGGCTCTCATCTATATTGCCCAGCAAAAAAAAGCTTATTCGGTTCTTGATAGCTCTGGTTTGCCTTTTTCTTTAGCTCTCAATTCAATTCCTTTTTTAATTAAACCTAATGTAAAGGAAGCCGAAGAAGCATTAGGATTTGCTATTCTATCATTGGATGATAAAATAAAAGCAGTACATTGTTTCCAAAAACTGAAGATTCCCTTAATTATTTTATCCGACGGGCCAAAAGGATTAGTAGTTGGATATCATGATGAAGTTTTTATTGTAAAAGCCGATAATACTTTAAGGGGTGGAGGATTTTCTATTGGATCGGGAGATACCTTAGTTGGAGGAGTCGTAGCTCAACTTTCTCAACAAGCTGATGTACAGGATGCCATTCTATTTGGAACCGCCTGCGGGCTTGCCAATACCTTTTGTTCAGGAGCGGGGGTGTTTAACCTGGATATGGCACACCAGTTTATGGAGCACATTTTCATTGAAAAATATTACTCATCTAAAAGGAGGTAGCTGCGATGGAAGTGGTGGTTCGAGGAAAAAATATCGGTGTCGACGACCTCATGAGAGATTATGTGACCAAAAAGTTGTCAAAACTTGATAAGTTTTTCCATAAGCTTATCGATGCAACTGTTGTTTTCAGTTTGGTACGAGGACGAATTAAAAGTGAAGTTACTATGACAGCAAGTGGGATTGTTCTTCGAGCCGAAGGAGAAGGTCCCGATTGGAGGACATCTTTCGAAACTGTCGATGATAAATTGGAAAGACAGGTAAAACGTTATAAAGAAAAATTGGCTCGCCGAGGTGCTTTGAAATCAGGAGAAGCTCTTTCGGCTATCGAAATCAATGAGATTCTTCCTCAAATTGAGAGCGAAGAAAAAATTCCTGGCAAGTTGGTGCGTACTAAAGAATTTATACTTCGTCCTATGACAGTTGAAGATGCCATTTTACAAATGGAACTTCTCAGCCATTCTTTTTTCGTGTATAAAGATATGGATAATAATAAAGTTCAAATTCTCTATAAAAGAAATGATGGAGACTACGGCTTAATTGATCCTGTGTATTAACTTTTAATTGTTAAAATATAAGCCAGGGAAATTTATCAATTATTGGAAAACATTATTGATGAAAAAGTATAAAAAAGACAATTTTTAGGTGGGGAAATTATGAACGAACGTGTTGATTTTAAAACTATAGAGGACTCGATAAGTTGTATTGACGGTATTATAAATGTAAAAATTGTTGGAGAAGGCTCAAATATTACTGAGGTTCATGTTTTATCCAATCGGAGCAAAGGGCCTAAATTATTAGTTAGAGATATTGAGACCCTTATAAAGGCTCGCTTTGGTATTGAAATTGATCATAAAAAAATCAGTGTTGTGAGTTTCGACTTAGAAGAACCGTCTCACGAAACGGCGGTAACCCAAGAACGACCTATTTTATGGGGGGTTGGATGGAAAAAAACCGGTGATAATTTTCAGGCGGATGTAGAAATCAAACTCGTTGACAAGGTTTATCATTCCTGTCTGACTAGCAAAGCCTGGGACCAGAGAGAGCGGTGTTCGTTAGTTGCCCAAGCAGTTATAGATTGTATAAATCAAATTGTTGCAACCCCATTGTTTTGCATACGTGGAGTTACAGTTCATAATTATTGTGAATTTGATGTGGCGGTTTGTCTGGTTGATTATCGAAACTGTGAAAAAACCGAAGGGACCTTGATAGGTACAGCTTTACTTCGAGATGAAATCTATGAAACCGTTGCACGATCAGCGTTGGATGCCGTAAATAGGAAGGTGAATTATTATCATTCCTTCCATCAAGAAAATTTAGAAAAAAACGTTTCTGAGCATTAAAAAGGAGTGATTATAAGCAAAAATAGTTTTCAATGCAATCCAAAAAGAAAGAAACGCTGATAGCCGATTTTGTATCAGTCCATATGTTCTGGATATAGAACTATAAGGAGAAGAAAAGGCGGCCAGGAGTCAATAGAGAGCGGAGCGGCCTTCCCATCTTTAAATAGCGAAGAAAGATGGAGAATGATCGCAGGGAGGGCTTGTGAATGAAGAAACTGTTGAGCATTCTTCTTGGCCTTTTGGCCATTGTGTTAGCCAGTGGTGCTGGCTTCCATTGGAGATAAGCTGAAGTTGCATTAGAAATGCCCTGGCCGTCTTTTTTAAAATTTTGAATGAAGTCCGATAAAAAGAAGCAACTATTAAATTTATATATTTATTCAGTTATTATTTGTGGTATTGCATTATTTTTATACTCACTTTTAACCACTAATTTTAGTCATTTTCCTCTTGCTAAGATCATCACCTTCCTGGTATTAATAATAGTTACCGAAGCTTTACCGATTCATCTTTCTCCCCATACATCAATATCGGTTAGTTTCGCTATAATTTATGCTTTTATTTTACTAACCAACCCTTATTTGGTAATGATTGTTACCTTTATTGGAAATGTTATCATTTATATGAAAACAGGTTGGCAAAAAAGTCTCTTTAATGGAGCTCAATTTGCTATATCAGCTTTTCTTTCTGGGTATGTTTTTCAACTCCTTGGGGGTTATTCTTATACTTGGAATCAGCTTACTTTTTATATAGCCATTGTCATTTCCATATTAGTTTTTTTCCTAAGCAATGCTTTCTTGGTCGTCATGGTCATTTCTTTAAGTACTGGCATACCGATTCCGGTTTTATGGAAAAAAGATGTCAATGGAATCCTCCTACAGTATTTTGGACTTTTCCCTTATTCGCTGTTGCTTTACTTGATATATTTACGAATTGGTTACGTGGGATTATTTTTATTCTTATTTCCTCTGATGATAGCTAGATACTCATTTAAACTTTATGTTGAAACCAAAAAAGTCCATCTTGAATTATTACGGGCTCTCACTGCAGCGCTGGATGCTAAGGATCCATACACTCAAGGTCATTCTGATCGAGTAGCAAAAGTTTCACTGGCGATTGCTGAAAAACTAAATCTATCGGATAAAAAGCGTGAAACGATTGAATACGCAGCCTTGCTTCATGATGTTGGGAAAATTGGAATTGAAGACGCAATTTTAAGAAAGCCTGGTCCTCTTACTGAAGGAGAGTATATCATTGTTAAACAGCATCCGGTTATAGGTTTTGATATAGTTTCCAAAGTCGACTTTTTAAAGGAGATCGCCGGTTTAATTCGATCTCACCATGAGAGATGTAATGGAAGTGGCTATCCCGATGGAAAGAAGCAGACTGACCTTCCTATTGAATCTCTTATATTGGCTGTGGCTGATGTTTTTGAAGCTTTAACTTCCGACCGGCCCTATCGTAAAGCGTATTCAGTAGAAGAAGCCTTAACTATCATGGAAAATGAAGGAAACCAGTATTATGATATGAAGGTCATAAATGCTCTAAAAGAGATTTTGCAGGAGGGCTTTGAAGTTGCTGGCTGATTTTGTTTTAATTGGTATCATCGTAGGTTTTATCAGTCATGGAAACTTCCGTAATCTAAAGCAAGCCAACATTCCTTATTTATGGCTTATTGTATTGGGCTTTGTTGTGAAGTTTATTGGCCCGTATTTCTCCGAATCATCTTTTCAATGGTTCAATATTATTGGTATGATTATTGTTTTTATTGGGACCCTTTTTAGTTATAAATCTTATGGAATGAAAATTGTCTCAGTTGGGGCATTTCTCAATATCCTGGTTATTGTTTTTAATCGAGGGATGATGCCGGTTTGGCTTCCAATGGTTCAAAGACTTCAACTCAATGATTTAGCAGCTCATTTAGAAAGTGGCCTTTATCTCGATTATACTCTCCTCAAAGCGTCTACCCGACTTCCTTTTTTGGGTGATACTCTTCCCTATTATTCGATTATCATGCGCCGCCCTTTTGTAATCAGTATTGGTGATTATTTATTAGGCATTGGTTTAATAGCTTTCATCATATTTTATATGAGAAAGGAATATCCCAGTTAACTCTCCAATCCTGAAAATCCATCTACGAGCTCGATAAATTAAGTCCTTACAAAAGTTTTTTAAAATAGCCTTGCTACGATACCTAACTTTTTTAATAAAGACTTCATTAAAAAACCTTAATTCATTTCTTATGCTATCAAGTCGCATGGTGGGCTATACTCAGAGAATGAACTCTAGAAGACCTAAGGGGGTATGATATAATGATTTCGCCTTCGTATGATTATCAGGAGATCTGAAAAAGAGGGTTTTCATTTCGGCCAACTTACGATCTTTTTAAATTGGCAAGGAGGCATTCAATGTTTGGTTTGATCAAAGAATATTTTGGGAAAATATCTCAAGATCGATTTCTTAAAGAAGTGACTGAGCGCTTTGTTGATCCAGTTAATTCTTTTGAAAAGGAAATATCGCGCCTCAGCGATAAAGAGCTTGCCGATAAGACTCCTTATTTTAAAAATCGTTTAGAAAATGGAGAAAACTTAGACGATATCTTAGTTGAGGCCTTTGCGGTGGCGAGGGAAGCAGCTCGTCGAGTTACCGGTATGAGACCATTTGATGTTCAAATTATCGGGGGAGTCGTATTACATGAAGGAAAAATTGCTGAAATGCAAACTGGTGAGGGTAAAACATTAGTTGCTACGATGCCTGCCTATTTGAATGCTCTGACTGGTAAGGGAGTTCATATCGTAACGGTAAATGATTATTTGGCCCGTCGTGACCGATATTGGATGGGACCAATTTTTGAATTTCTTGGCTTAACAGTTGGTTTAATTCAACATGCCTCAACTTTTGAGGAGAGAAAAAAAGCATATCACGGTGACATTACGTATGGAACCAATACTGAATACGGGTTCGATTATCTCCGTGATAACATGGCACATCGTCGGGAAGATATAGTACAAGGAGAGCTCAATTATGCAATCATCGATGAAGTAGATAGCATTTTAATTGATGAAGCCCGGACACCTCTCATCATTTCCGGACCAGCAGAGGATTCGACCGAAATATATTATAAAATTGATCGAGTATCACGAAAGCTTTCCCACTCGGTTGACTTTGACTTTGAAGAAAAAACTCGATCCATTTGGTTGACCGAAGAAGGAATCAGCAAAGTAGAGAAGCTTCTTCATGTTGACAACCTCTATGATACTGCGGGGAAAGACTCAATTGAACAGCGAGTTCGACAGTCCTTAAGGGCTCACCATCTTTATAAAAAAGATGTAGATTATGTTGTGAGAAACGGTGAAGTGATTATTGTTGATGAATTTACCGGACGGCTTATGGAGGGTCGGCGTTATAGCGATGGTCTCCATCAAGCAATAGAAGCGAAAGAAAATGTACAAGTAGCAAATGAAAACCAAACACTCGCCTCGGTAACCTACCAAAATTATTTTCGTATGTATGACAAGATTTGCGGAATGACTGGAACAGCAAAGACCGAGGAAGATGAATTCGTTTATACCTATGGTATGCCAGTTGTAGTTATTCCTACCAATATGCCTCTTAAACGGACCAATTACCCGGATGTAATATATCGTACTGAAAAAGAGAAGTTTGAAGCCGTGGTTGAAGAGATTGAAAAATGGCATCAAGAAGGACGTCCGATGTTGGTCGGAACCATATCTATAGAAAAATCTGAAAAATTAAGTCGAATGTTGGAAAAAAAGAAAATTCCTCATCAGGTATTAAATGCGAAAAATCATGAAAGAGAAGCAGCAATAATTGCTCAGGCTGGAAGAAAAGGGGCAGTAACCATTTCAACCAACATGGCGGGGAGAGGGACTGATATTATTCTAGGTGGTAATCCCGAATATCTAGCTCGAGAAGAGTTAACTAGCCAAGGGCACAGTCTGGAATTTGATCTCAATCCTGACCAACAGAATCAGCTTCAACAACTTGTTCAAAAATTCCAAAAAATTGCCGGAGAAGAACATACTTTTGTGGTTGAAAAAGGAGGATTGCACGTCATTGGTACTGAACGTCATGAAAGTCGGCGCATTGACAATCAATTACGCGGACGAGCGGGTCGACAAGGAGATCCAGGTTCGTCACGTTTTTTTCTTTCCATGGAAGACGATCTTTTAAGACTTTTTGGTTCTGAAAGAATATCTGGCATTATGGATAAATTTGGTGTTGAGGAAGGAGTTCCCATTGAACATGGGTTAGTCACTCGGGCGATTGAAGGAGCTCAAAAGAAAGTAGAGGGGTATCATTTTAATATCCGAAAAACTCTTCTGCAATATGATGATGTCATGAATAAACAAAGAGAGGTCATTTATAATCAAAGACGAACTCTCTTAACCGAAGATAATCTGCGTCCGTTAATTTTTGAGATGTTAAATGACGTGGTTCACGAATGTGTGAGAACTTATGCTTTAGAAAAAACCTATCCTGAGGAATGGGATTGGGATGGTTTTGATCACCGTCTTTTTGACCTTTTTGGTTTTGGTCATGGAATTCCCGTGGAACAACGTTCCCAAGCCAAGCCAGAAGAATTAGAAAAAATAATAATTGCTCGTTATAAAGAGATTTATGAGCAAAAAGTAAGTGAGGTAAATGATAAGGTATTTCGTGAAGTGGAAAGATTTGTTGGCTTACGAGTAGTAGATGGATATTGGAAAGAACAATTACATAATATGGACCATCTTCGGGAGGGTATTGGGCTTCGAGCGGTTGGTCAAAAAGACCCATTTGTTGAATATCAAATCGAAGCTTTTGATATGTTTCATGATATGATTGCGCAGATCCGAGAGGATATTGTCAAATATCTTTTACGGATTCGACTGGTACCTGAAGGAGGGAAACCAGCTGCTTCCCATCGTCCGGTTCAACCTTCAACGGTTCGGACTAATCAGGCTCCATCTTCGGAAAACCGGAAAACAGAAGTTACAAAAAAGGGAAAAATTGGTCGCAATGATCCCTGCCCTTGTGGGAGTGGAAAAAAGTATAAGTACTGCTGTGGAAAATAAACTTGGTTGTTCAAGAATATTTTGAAACAATTTTTGCTTATTCTGTCTTGTAAATGGAGTGATGGTTGGAAAGCAAACAGGAATCAGAAGACAAAAAGTCTTATTTGGTTTATATTTACTAAAAGGGAATTAAAGAAGGATTTTTTCCCTAAAAGAAAAATTAAGATTCGATAATTTTTTAGGAGGTTTTAGATAATGGCGATTGACATTTCTGTTGAATTCAGTACTATTCGACACAAGCTTAACGAAATAGGAGAATATCTTTGAAGAAGAACAAATACAATTAAAAGTTAAACAAATTGAGAAAAAAATGACTTCCCCTGATTTTTGGAGTAACACCCAAAACGAAAGGGAATTACAAGATTATAAAAAATATAAAAGTATAATAGAGGAATACGAAAGCTTGAAAAATGAATATCAGCAGACAGTTGAGCTCCAAGAGATTCTCACTCCTGATGATGAGGAGTATTCCGATCTTGAAAAAGATATCCATGACCTTTCGGAAAAAGTTGAAGATCTGGATATCCGATTATTGTTCCGAAATCAAGAAGACCAAAGCAATTCGATTATAACTATTCATTCGGGAGCTGGCGGAACCGAATCTCAAGATTGGGTTCAGATGTTGTTTCGAATGTACAGTCGTTTCTGTGAAAGAAAAAAATTTGATGTAAACGTGACCGATGTTTTAGAGGGAGAAGAGGTTGGCTTAAAACACATTACTTTTTTAGTGCAGGGCCAATATGCTTACGGTTACCTTAAATCAGAAAGTGGGATCCATCGGCTGGTGAGGATTTCTCCCTTTGATGCCAACCGAAGGCGTCATACAACTTTTGCCTTGGTGGATGTTATTCCCGAGGTAAGTGAAGAAATTGACATCGAAATTAACCCACAGGATTTAAGAATTGAGACTTTCCGAGCTGGAGGTCGTGGTGGGCAGCATGTGAATACAACCGATTCGGCGGTGAGAATAGTTCATCTTCCCAGTGGTTTGATTGTTCAATGCCAGAATGAACGATCACAGCATCAAAATAAAGCGGTTGCGATGAGGATTTTACGAGCTAGACTTTATGAACTCATGAAAAAAGAGCATGACGAGAAAATTTTGGAAATGAAGGGCGAGCAAAAGGAAATAGCTTGGGGGAATCAAATTCGGAGTTATGTCTTCCAGCCCTATAGTATGATTAAAGACCATCGGACTAACTATGAAGTTGGTAATGTTCAAAGAGTTATGGATGGAGAAATTGATGATTTTATCGATGCTTATCTTCGAATGGATTGGCAAGGACAGGTTTAGGTGTAAATATCATGAAAGTTTACGCTTTGGTAGGTCCAACCGGAACAGGTAAAAGCTATCGAGCTCCTCATATCGCTCAGAGATATGGGATTGACTGCATTATTGACGATGGATTATTAATTTCTCAGGGGAGCATTATCGCTGGAAAATCCTCCAAAGCAGAGGTAAGTAAAATTAAAGCAGCAAAAATTGCGGTTTTTTATTTTACTGATCATCGGCAACAAATTATTGACGCCCTAAAAGAAATTCATCCCCCTAAAATAATGGTTTTAGGTATTTCTCTGGCTATGGTGGAAAAAATATGTGAGCGTTTGCAGCTTCCTAATCCATCTGAAGTTGTAATGATTGAAGACATAGCCAGTCCTGAAGAAATAGAAAATGCCCTTCAAGCTCGGATTGGAGAAGGGAAACATACCATTCCTGTTCCTTTGGTTGAACTTAAGAGAAATTTGTGGGGAAATATTGTTGATACTATTCCAGTGAAAGTTTGGGGTTGGTTTTATTCTTCAAAAGAAAAGACAGTGGTTCGGCCACCTTTCAGTTATTTAGGTAAGTTGATTGTTTCAGAAAGTGCTTTACGATCCATCATTTTAGTTCTTTTAACCAACCTCCCCTGGATTGAAAAAATTAATGATATTTTGTTACATAAAGTTGAGTCTCATGTTAATGTTAGGATAGGTTGTGTTTTTAAAAATTATTCTCAATTAGTCCAAATCTGTGCTTTTATACAGAGGTATTTAAAGGAGAAAGTAGAACATCTCAGTGGGGTTGAACTGATCGAAGTGAATATCGACATCGATCAAATCACTTTGGTTAAAAACGGAGATGTTGTTGTGAAACAGATAACGAAGGTTAAAAAGCCATCGCGGTCTGAGAAAGTAAGAATTGCTTCTTCTCGAAAATGAAGCTGATTCATTTCTAAAAATAAAAATGGGATTGGTTATAAAATTACTGAATTATTTAAAAAACTGGTAGGGTCAAATTTATGTCCAGAAAAAAAATGGAAGAACTCATTACCTCTCTAGAAAATAAAAAAGAAAAGATTCTTCTGGGTGGAGGGAAATCTGCAATTGATAAGCAGCACAAAAGTGGAAAACTAACTTCCCGAGAAAGGATTTTTCTTTTACTTGACGAAAATAGTTTTGAAGAAACCGATCTTTTTATCGAGCACCGTTCAACCCGTTTTGGTATGGATGAAAAAAAGCCACCAGCTGATGGCGTTGTAACTGGTTATGGAACTATCGATGGAAGGCCGGTATTTATATACTCCCAGGATTTTACCGTTATGGGTGGATCTTTAGGCGAAATGCATGCACAAAAAATATGTAAAATTATGGACATGGCATTGAAAGTCGGAGCCCCTATTATTGCAATTAATGATTCAGGAGGAGCTCGGATCCAAGAGGGTATTGACTCCCTATCCGGTTACGGTCAAATATTCTATAGGAATACTTTAAATTCGGGCATTGTTCCCCAAATAGCAATAATAGCTGGTCCTTGTGCAGGAGGGGCAGTATATTCTCCAGCTCTTATGGATTATATTTTTATGATTCAAGGGACAAGCAAGATGTTTGTAACCGGCCCTCAAGTTGTAAAAGCTGCAACCGGTGAAGAAGTCACTGCTGAAGAATTGGGTGGTGCCCATACTCATGCTACCAAAAGCGGGGTTGCTAGTTTCGTGTCCAGAAACGAAGAAGAGTGTTTCTTTGAAGTGAAAAAGCTCCTTTCATACCTTCCATCCAATAATGTCGAAGAGCCACCGGTTGGCGAGCGCCAAGACCCAGTTGATCGAAAAAATTCCTCCTTTTTGGATATTGTATCTACCAATCCCAATCGACCTTATAATGTTAAAAAAATCATTGAAGACTTAGTTGATCAAGATTCTTTTTTTGAAATCCAAAAAGATTTTGCAAAAAACTTAATCATTGGGTTTGCTCGAATGAATGGTCATACTGTGGGAATAGTAGCAAATCAACCCTATCATCTGGCTGGATGCTTGGATATCGATTCGGGCGACAAGGCGTCTCGGTTTATTCGATTTTGCGACGCTTTTAATATTCCTCTGGTTACCCTTGTCGATGTTCCGGGATTTTTACCGGGAAGTAATCAAGAGTTTGGAGGAATCATCCGACATGGAGCAAAGATTCTCTATGCATACTCAGAAGCCACCGTTCCAAAGATTACGGTAATAATGCGCAAGGCATATGGTGGTGCTTATTTAGCTATGTGTTGTCGCGATCTTGGAGCCGATTTGGTATTGGCCTGGCCTACTGCCGAAATTGCTGTAATGGGCGCCGAGGGGGCGGTTAATATCATCTTTCGAAAAGAGATAGAAGCAGCCTTAGATGCTCAAATTGAAAGAGAGAAATTGCTTGAGGAATACCGTCAGGAATTTTATAATCCCTATGAAGCTGCCAAAAGAGGGTATGTCGATCAAGTTATTGATCCTCAAGAAACTCGGCTAAAAGTTATTCGAGCTCTTGAAATTTTTTGGTCAAAAAGAATTACAGGAAAGGGAAAAAAACATGGGAATATCCCAGTTTAAGATTGAGCCCGACGTTAATCCTCAAATAATAGCCGCAGTGATAGCTGCGGTCCTCCAATATGAGCATGACGAACAACCGGGGGAAATAGTTGTGGAAAATAGCTATATCCAACAAAAAAATAAAGGGTGGAAGAGTTTGTGTCTGCAAGAAAATTGTTGGGGTTTATCGCGTTTTAGATATTAATTTCCATAGTCATGAAAGTACAATCTCAAAAATTAGAAAGAATGATTCCGTTATTTCTAATCGCTAAATAAGGATGAAAAACCAAGGATTCGACATGCCATGGTATGCCGCTAGCTTAATCGGGCGCAATAAAGACTAGAAGGGACGACTTTTTGGTTCCTTCTCCCTTGATGGGAGAAGGTGAGGATGAGGTTGAAAGTCCAGAATGAGATTACGGTTGGTTGCTATAAATACATGACTTATAAAAAACTTTCCGGTCTTTTCAGGATAGACCGTCATGCCACTTTCACAGCACCAGATGAAGATGAAAATATATACTCAGGAAACAATCTCCCTCTTTAGAAAAGGGGGTAAGGGGGATTTGAATTATTTCCTCCTGCTCTGTCATTGCGAGGAGCGCAGCGACGTGGCAATCTCATCCACCCGCCCCGTCATTGCGAGGAGCGCAGCGACGTGGCAATCTCATTTAGTATTTTTTAAAATAATGAAAAGATGAGGTCCTCACGGCTTCATATAACGAAGCCTCAGGATGACACCTGCGGTGTCAGAAAAGGTCTTCACGCCCTCAAAAAGAGAGGGCTCATATTAATCGTTCATGTCTTTTCAGGATAGAAGGTATTGTATTTCTAATGGGGAGGAGTTTCGGTATGCGTAAATTCAAAGTCCGGGTCAATGGTGAAGAGTTTGAAGTTGAAGTCTCTGAAGTTAATGAATCCAGGGAAGATGGGAAAATTCAAGTCGAAAAGATCAAAAGAATTCCTCGTGAAATTACTCCGACAAACGCTCCTATGCAAGTGACAACAGTTCTTAGAGCTCCCATGCCAGGAAGAGTTTTATCGGTGCAAGTAAAAAAAGGCGAACGAGTTTCTGGGGGGCATGTCGCTATAATTTTAGAAGCAATGAAAATGGAAAATGAAATTCAAATTGAAAATGAAGGGATTGTGACCCAAGTCTTTGTTGAAGAAAACGATACTGTTGACACCGGTGATCCATTATTAGAATGCGAGGAAAATCCGAGGGATATCTCATGAAATTTTCTAAACTATTTCTTCTTATAGCAATTATATCTGCTTTGCTTGGAGCGCTGATGGTACTCCCTACACGGTTAAAAAACGAAGCAGCCATGAAAGAAATCGAAGTTGTTTGCGATTGGCAGGATATTGAAGTCATATCACTCCGTTTAGGAAAATCAGTTGATGAAACCTTAGACGAGTTGAAACAAGCAGGGGTAAGCGTTATTGGTGTAAGCGATTATGATTTAAAAAATCTTCAGCAATTAGGAAAAGTACTACCAGTTGCTGTTGATCATGAATATCCATCTCTTCTTCGTTATTTTTATGTTTCTAATAATTCTTTAAAAGAATCGATTATCCACCAGTTAAGCATTTTAGGTCGCTCTCCGATCGAAATTTCCCCGAATATTATTGGCTTAAATATTTCCTATGAAGAAGAAGATAAGATAGGTTTGGGTTGGGATAATAACCTTGTGCAGCTTTTAAAAGATAAGGGATTTCGAATTATACTTCGTCCAAGAAACTGGCAAGGAATTACTCCAGAAATCTTAAAAAACCTTCTTTCTGATCCGATTTATGATCAAGCAGATGGTTTAATATTCTTTGGTGACCAAGTACTTGGAAACGGAAATTCAGAATCTTTGATGGAAATGGCCAACTTCCTTGAAAAGAAAAAGCTATTCTGGGGATACACAGAGTTCGTAGGACAAAAAGGAGAAACCATCCTTGCTCGTTTAGCTCCAGCTCAAACCATTCGAGTTCATAGTATTCCACCCGATGAAATAAAGAACTATACTCCTCTTGAGGCTCGAGAAAGATTTCTTCGAGCTGTAAAAGAACGGTCGGTCCGTCTTCTTTACGTGCGATTTTTTACCGAACCGTCAATAAACCTTTGGGAGAAAAATTATTCCTATCTCATTGCGTTATTTTCTGATATTGAATCCAGTGGATTTACCCGCGGAACGGTTTACCCCCTTATGCCTTTTGAACCTCCCTTGGTTGCCTCGGTATTATTTTCACTTTCGGTGGCAATAGCTATAGCGCTGCTCTATAGTTACTTTTTACCAGGAAAATGGATAATTTTCATTATAAGTTTATTTGTTTTATCGGGAACGCTTTTCCAGGATAATGCGTTGAATTTGAGAATCATTGGTGTTCTTTCTGGTATTGCTTATCCAAGTTTGGCTGTTTTTTCCCTGATTGATGGGTTTCGGTCAAAAAAGAATCCGTTGGTACCTATCCTTACTGCATTTTGTATGGTATTTGCCGGTGGGCTGGTGGTTTCCTGTGGTCTTTATCAATGGCTTTATGTTCTTCGGATTGAGCAATATTCAGGAGTAAAAACCTCATTGGTCATTCCTATAATTTTAGTTGCTCTTTATCTTTTTAAGTCGGGTTATCTGAATCGGAGTATTCATTCAGTGGTTTTGGGAACCTTAAAGCGCTATGAATTTGTTATTTTAATGATTCTTGCTGGAGGATTTGTAGTTTATTTAACCCGTTCAGGTAACTTTCCATTGCTTCCAGCCGGGATGTTAGAAAGTAAAATGAGGCTTTGGTTGGAAAGATTCCTTTTTATGAGACCTCGAACGAAAGAATTTATGATTGGTTACCCGGCTTTATGGATTCTTCTTTCCCTCCGCCGTTTTAATTATCAACCTCTTTTTAAGGTTGTGCTTTGGCTTGGGGTAACGATTGGCTTTATCACCTTCTTCAATTCTTTTTGCCATATCCATACCCCATTTCTTTTCATCCTTCTTCGATTCTTTAATGCCTTTATACTAAGCTTGGTAGTATTCATTTTCTACTATATTGTTGTCCGGATTGCCTATTGGATATGGAAATGGCTGAGTCAGTTTGGAGAGAATGATGCTTATAAAAAAAGAACAAATATATAAACCGCTTTAATATGAAAGATACTCAAAAAAAAATATTTTTACTCGGGTATTATGGTTTTGGTAATTGGGGAGACGAGCTTTCTCTTCGATCGATAATCAATGATTTGGAAGTTATTTCTAAAGCGACCCCTTATTCTTTTTATTACTTGGTTTTAACTCAGGATAGTCAATTTTCCCCTCGTTCCTTCTCCAATCTATTGGTCGTTTTCCGAAAAAAAATAATTACAGTTTTAAGAGAAATTGCCAGAAGTGATTATGTTGTCGTAGGGGGAGGGAGTCTTCTGCAAGATTCAACGAGTTTTCGATCTTTAATATATTATTCTTTTTTATTGGGTTGGGCGTTAATTTTTCGTCGTCCTCTTTTGTTTTATCGTTGTGGTTTAGGCCCTTTCCATAGAGCTTTAAGTCAGAAGATAGTGGCTTTTATTCTTAAAAGAATGAAATTATTTGTAGCCCGTGATCAAGAAAGTGCAGATTTGGTAAGAAGATTAAGTGGTTCCAGTAATAGAATAAAAATTGGAGTCGATCCGGTAGTCTCAATTGATGAAAATGTTTTAAATATGACTCATACCAAACCAACGGTAGGTTTTTTTGTTCGATACAGTAGTTTAGCTAACCAGGACCTATTGGTTAATGTTTTAAAATACCTCCAGGCAAGAATTCCAGAAAGGATTGAAATCGTTGCCTTTCATTATGAATATGATTATAAAATTGCTTCACAAATTGCCAATCAAGTTAATTGTCAATGGAAATATTTTCAATCAATTGAAGAAATCCAGCCTTATTTTCATCAACTCGCTGCGGTTTTCACCATGAGACTTCATCCGGCAATTTTAGCCACCATGATGGATGTTCCTTGGTATGCTTTGAATATTGATCCAAAGATTGAGTCCTTTGCCAATTGGTGGGGGAAGAGAAACTTGGTGTTATGGCAAGACCTCTCGGAAGAAACCTTTTTTAAATTATATATGCAATGCCAAGATATTTTTAAAAATAATATTGAAATCAAAAACCAGTTAAGACGACTTGATGATCAAAGCCGGATATGGCTGGGAGAAATATTAGAACAAATGGATAATGATAACTGAAAGGAAAATAAATATTCCATGCACGGGGGATCGTCATCAGAACATTCATTATTAGGTATTTTAATTTCTGATTACTCCTTTTCTGATTTAGTTTCCTTTATTTCTGAGGCAATTCAATCTGGTCAGAAAGCTCACATCATCACTCTCAATCCTGAAATGGTTGCGCGGCAAGCAACTGATGACGAGTTTTATCAGGCTTTGCATAGTGCTGATTTAAGGATTGTTGATGGGAATGGAATATTGGTAGCAGCTCGAATATTAGGGATAACCATCCAGCACCGTATACCAGGGGTTGAATTGATGGAAGAGCTTCTCAGGATCGGGCAAGAGAAAAGTTGGTCTTTTTATTTTTTGGGAAGCTCTCCAGAGATTGTAACCAGATTAGTAAAAAACCTTGAAATACATGCTTCCAAAACAATTATTTCGGGTTATCATCACGGATATTTTCAAGATTCTTTACCAATTATCGAAGATATAAATCAATCGAAGCCGGATATTCTCTTGGTGGGTTTAGGTTCTCCTCGACAGGAATTGTGGATTCATAAGAATCGAAATTTGCTTCAAGCCTCGATTATGATTGGAATAGGTGGGAGTTTTGATGTACTCTGTGGGGATAAAAAAAGGGCTCCATCATTGTTTCGAAAAATGAAATTAGAATGGCTCTATCGAATAGCTTCCGAACCGCATCGCTTAAAAAGAGTTGTTCCAGCTTTTTTTCGATTTGGTTGGATGGTTTTAAAAGAGAGATTGGGAATAAAATAACGAAGGGTTGAACAAGCCTGATAGGCAATACGCTTTGGATAAATAGATTGGTAGTTGATGAGTTAATGCTCCTTGTTCATCATTGTATAACGGTAAATGGTATAATGACCAAAAGATGTATAGATTAAGCTCATTTAAAGAGAAAAGTTCAAAGAAGAGTAGAGAAATCTAAAAAATGGCATTTATAGGTTTTGACAAGGTATATAAAATTTATTCCAGTGGGGTTAAAGCCCTTCAAAATGTTTCGTTTTCGATCGAAGAAGGTGAGTTTATTTTTTTAGTTGGCCCTACTGGTGCTGGGAAAACAACTTTAATGAAACTAATCAACCGGGAAGAGCTTCCAACCTCGGGTGATATCTGGTTTGATGATATCCGTATCAATCATTTAGACGATGGCTATCTGCCTTTTCTTCGTAGAAATTTAGGCATAATTTTTCAAGATTTAAAACTGATACCTTCCCGGACAGTATATGAAAACCTCATATTTCCTTTGCAAATTATGGGAATTAAAAAGCATCTCATATCCAAGTTAAGTAGCCGAATTTTAGCTATGTTAGAAATGGAAAACCGCAAGCATCATTTAGTAGAATGGTTATCAGGCGGGGAAAGGCAAAAATTATGCTTGGGGAGGGCTTTAATCCATCAACCCCAACTGGTTTTAGCCGATGAGCCGACTGGAAATCTTGATCAATATTCTGCTTATGAAATGGTAGAGACCTTATATCTTTATTGTCGGGAAGAAAAAGCGAGTGTAATTGTTTCTACACATAATGATCGGCTGTTAAAAAGTTTCTCTGGTCGAATATTACAACTTGATCAGGGACACTTGGTAGCCGATCGTTATAGTCGAGTAAGAGTTGAAACTGGATTTTAATTCCAACACAAGATCAGAAGGGGCTGGAGAACTTTGGGTTTTGTACGCGATGCATTTTATAATTTACGAAAGCGACCATCCCTGGTATTGATTGGATTTCTAAGTATCTTTTTTACTCAGCTGATTGTGAACATTTTTATTTTTGGTTATTTAGAAATGGAAAAAATGGGGAAGTTTTCAGGTCAGAGTTTTACCATTAAAGCGTATTTTCAATCTGAAATCACAGATGAAAAGGCTCAAGAAACTGTCCAGAAGTTAAAAAATCTTCCCAACGTCAGCTCTATCGTTTTTCTTTCTAAAGAAGATGCCCAGAAGAAGTTCCTTGAATACTTTGAACTAACACCAGAAGATTTTCCGGTTGATGAAAATCCTTTTCCCCTTTCAGTAGAGATTACACCGAAACGTGTAGAATCGATTCCAGAACTGGCAAATCAAGTAAAAAATACCGGATTATTTGATGATGTGATTTATGGTGGTAAAAATGTCGATGTTTTTGTACGGTTTTATCACATGCTTTTAAGTGTTGGAAGCATAGTACTCTTTTTGGTTTTTATATTTTCATTGGTTGTCATTATTAATTTAATACGGATTTCCATTCAATCCAGGAAAGAAGAAATTCGAGTTTTTCATTTAATTGGAGCGACTGAAACTTTTATACGGCGTCCAATTATTACTGAGGGTTTTTTTGAAGGTTTGTTTGCTGGCATTTCAGCATTTTTTCTGGGTATATTGGTATTTCATTTTCTCCTTGATTTTCTTCATGCTGCATTTCCTTTTTTTCCATGGATAAACCTCACCGATATCATGGCTCCCCTCTTAGTAGTCGACACCTTTATGGGTGGGGTAATTGGTATTTTAGGGAGTCTTATTGCCTGTAATTCGGTGCTCAAGGAGGTGTTAAGATGAGAAAACTCTCTTTTCTCATAATCATTTGCCTAATTCCGGCCATTTTTCTTTTCTTAATTAGTCCAGATTGTTTTGGTAATGATATTGAAGCTGAGATAGATACTCAATTAAAAGAATTAGAAAAAATGAAATCGGAACAAGCTAAATTGGATCAAGAGTTAAAAAAATTAGAAAAGACTCAAAAAAATGTGGCTGCTGAAATACATAACATAGAAAATAAGATCGAGAAATTGGAGAATGATATAACAACTTCGAGAAATCGGATTTTACAGCTGGAAAAGGATCGAGCTCTTCTTCGTAAAGATATTGAAGGGCTTAGCCAAGATATTTCCTCAAGTAAAACAAAAATTTCACAAGCTATGGTTCGAGCATATAAAAATAACGTTAACTTTGACTTTTGGAGTGTTTTTTTAGGAAGCAGTGATCCAGCGGAAGTTGAGGAACAATGGTATCTTTTTCAGAAGTATAGCGAGCATGAGATGGGTAACATTTCAAGATATCTCAATAAAAGGCAAAATCTACAAAATAAGCTCAAAGAAATTGAACAGAAAATTAGATTAGAGGCCGTGTTAAAGGAGAAGTTAGTTCTTGATGAGAAAAATGTAAAAAAGCTTGAAGAAACTCGCAAATCTTTACTCAACCAGTTATTAGTTGATAAAAAGAAATTCCAAAATAACCTTGCAGAATTAGTTGCTGCACAAAAAAATGTTACCAATCTTATTTCCCAACTCCAAAAGGAACTCAAGAAAAGTCGAGAAAGTACTTCTGCTTCAACTAAGAATCTTCCACCGGTTAAGATGGGGCGTTTCTTTTGGCCGGTGAGTGGTGGGAAAGTTATTAAAAATTTTGGGATGTCAAAAGACCCAGTTTACCAAATTCAAGTATTTAATCCTGGGATTGATATTGCTGCCAGTCGGGGTGATAATGTTTATGCAGCTCAAGACGGAGTTGTTTTATTAGCCAGAAGTATACGAGGTTATGGAAAAACGATATTAATCGACCACGGTCAAGATGTGGTGACCATGTATGCTTATCTGGATTCAATTCAAGTAAATCCAGGAGATATGGTAAAGGGAGGACAGACAATCGGGTTAGCCGGAGAAACCGGCTTGACCAATGTCCCAGCCGTACACTTTGAAGTTAGAGTGGGAACCAATGCCCAGGAAGATAATCCTATCAAATGGTTGAAGTAATTTTCTTCTTAAATTTATTTATTGTGTTTGGGTTATTCAGTCTATGTTAAAATAATTCTTTAGTTATTTTTTTTGTCGATACAGAATAGATCCTCGTGTCACTTCGTGGCACTTGATGAGGATGAAAACCCATGATTCGACATGCCATGGCATGTCGAATCATGAATTAAAGAATGGGCATAATGTATTGTGTCCCTCCAATTTTTAATATTTTTGTGGGGGCTTGATTTGTCATGCCCGTGGGTTTTCAGGATGGACCTTTATGCTGCTTTGCAGCACCCAATGAGGATGAAAATAAATACTCAAGAAATAATCTCCACCTTTAGCAAAGGGGTTCGGGGGATTTGAATTTTTTCCCGCCCTGTCATTGCGAGGAACGAAGTGACGTGGCAATCTCGTCTTTTATAAAGGTTTCTTTATCATTTTTTACTTATTCCTGTATTTTCAGAATAGAATGAGATTTGCAATGAATAAAAGGAAATCAAGCGCTATTCATCTACTCCTAAGGGTAGATGGAGTTTGAGGTGAACAACTTGCAAAAAAAACGTTTAGCCATTTGGGTAGTTATTATCGCGGTTCTTTTGGGACTAATCGTTGTTACTTCAGTTCAGGCCAATCGTTATGATACTTATTTTTCAACAGAAATAGAAAGCGATAAATGGCAACCACTTCTCGAGACTATTTATCTAATAAAGAATCAATATTATTCAGAGAAAGAAATTGATGAAAATGATTTGATGGAGGAAGCGATACGAGGTGTATTGAAAGCCACAGGAGATCCCTATGCTCGCTATTTAAATGAAGAAGATCTCAAAATAGAAACCAGCGATCGTATTGAAGGCGAGTTTTCTGGCTTAGGAATAGTAATTGCGATTAAAGATGATAAATTGACCATCATTACACCTTATCAGGGATCACCGGCTTCCCAGGCTGGGGTAAAGGCTGGTGACGTGATTAGTCAAATAGATGGAGAATCTACTTCGGGAATGCCATTAGATGAATCAGTACGGAGACTTCGGGGTGATAGGGGAACAAAAGTTGTCCTACAATTACAAAGAGAAGGAATAGCGGATCCTATTACCGTAACAGTTATTAGAGATATTATTAAAATAAAAAGCGTAGAATTTGAACTCTTAGAAGAAGGCATCGGTTTAATTCGAATTATTGAATACCATGGACGAACCAATGTTGAGGTCGAAGATGCTATTAAGCAATTAAAGCTTTTGGAGGTCAAGGGGCTGGTAATCGATTTAAGAAATAATCCAGGTGGTCTTCTTTCCTCGGCAATTATTTGTTCGGGTTTGTTTGTGCCGAGAGATACGAGTATCCTTTTTATTGAAGATCGGAACGGAAACCGTGAGTCGTTGGAAAATCCTGTTGAAAAAATTGTTGATCTCCCTATGGTTGCTTTAATAAATAAGGGAACGGCCAGTGGAGCTGAGATAATGGCAGGAATTTTTCGGGACATTTTAAAAACACCCCTTATTGGAGAGACAACCTTTGGAAAAGGTGTAGTACAGCAGATTTTTCCACTTTCTCACCAGGGAGGAGTTATATTTACTATTTCAAAATATTACTTACCCGATGGAACTGATATTGATGGTGAAGGAATTCAACCCGAAGTTGTAGTTGAAAATGAAGAAGAACAAATAGATATTGCCATTCAGGAGTTAAAAAGGATTATCAATGAAAAAGAAAACAATGTCCCTGAGTAAGACGATATTTTGGGTATTAATTGCCTCGGTCTTGATTTGTTCGGCAGTCTTAATTTATGAAATTCAACAGGATGGAGCGCTCAACAATAAATATATTGCTTTGGCAAAAGTTATCCCTTCCCAGCAAGACCGTTGGCTTTCGTTATTCCTATTCCATGAAATGAATAACCTTTTTCCCGAACTGACTGTAAATATTATTGAAAATCCAGAAACGGGAAAATCTTGGAAAGTCATGATGGAGGATGTTCCAGAATACTACCGTGAGGAGATATCAGATCGTCTCCTGGCAATTTTTAATGTTCTTTTTGGCTTTGGATTTTATGGTGAAAAAAGAACTCTCAATGAAAAAGACGTCTATTTTCTTTTTCAAGATCTTATGCCATGGTTTACCTTGGAGGTTTATTTCCAACCTCGCTATCAGGTGGCGATTGTGATTGATGATTTAGGGTACAATCGAACCAATGCAGAACGCTTTTTAAAACTTCCCCAAAAGATAACCTATGCCGTTTTCCCCCACCTTCCTCTCAGCCGTTCATTGGGAGAGAAGTTTAGTGAGCAGGGAAAAGAAATAATCATTCATCTTCCCATGGAAGCCTTGGATAATGAACAAAATAATAATGAGACTTTGATTTTGAGAACCGGCGATGATGAAGCCCGGGTTAATGATATTATAAAAAAGGCCATTACCAATCTGCCAACGGCACGGGGTCTAAATAACCATAAAGGTTCAAAAGCGACCCAGGATTCTAAGCTAATGAGGAATCTCATGTTAGCTTTAAAAAAATCGAATCTTATGTTTTTAGACAGTGTAACCAGTGATCAGTCGCGGGCTTTTGATGTAGCTCAAGAATTAGGGCTCCTTTCTTTTCGAAGGGATATTTTTATTGATGGAGATACTTCGATTGAATATATCCAACAAAAACTTCGGGAAGCAGTATCAATAGCTAAAAAAAGAGGTTATTCGATTGCTATTGGTCATGTGAAGCCAGAAACTTACCTGGCTCTGGAGTCTTTTTTTCATTCTTTCAATGACCCAGAAGTCGAGTTTGTTTTTCTTTCAGAATTAATTCAACAAAGCAGGAAGAAGAGTCAGAACGCTCCTTAGAGAATGCTGCACCAAGAAAGGATGTTTTTTTAGAGAACCCCCGTACAAAATTATTTGAGCGGGTCATTTCTTTTTGAATAATCTGATTCGAGGTGATACCGAATAATGGATTTTCCCGATACTCATCATTGTTTTCTCTGCGGCGATAAAAACCCCATAGGTTTTAAGTTGAAATTTAAAGAGGATAAAGGGGACACGATTTCCGAAACCACTATTCCATTTCAGTATCAAGGTTTTGATGGAGTGGTTCATGGAGGCATTGTGGCAACTTTTCTCGATGAAATAATGGCCCAGGCAGTAAAAAAATCCGGCCAAAAAGCCATGACCGGTACCCTAACTGTAAAGTATCGAAAACCTTGTCGCACTGATGAGAAAATCCAGATACGGGGTCGTATAGTAGAAATCAACGGTAGAATAATTAAAGCCCAGGGTGAGATAATTCAAGATCAAGAAATCGTTGCCGAAGGGGAAGGAATTTTTGTTGTTCCAAGACAAGTCTGATTCTTTTGATGACCAACAAGGAAATGGGATTTATGAGGAGGATCTTTTTTTATGGAAAAAACAGTTAGAGTACGGTTTGCCCCGAGTCCTACTGGGTTTCTTCATTTAGGGGGTGCCCGAACGTCATTATTTAATTGGGCATATGCAAGAAAAATGGGCGGAGTGTTTGTGCTTCGAATTGAAGATACCGATGTTGCCCGCTCCACCGATGAGTCAGTAGAGGTTATTCTTGATAGCTTAGAATGGCTTGGCTTTAATTGGGATGAAGGTCCAGGAGTTGATGGTCCTTTTAAACCCTATTATCAAAGCATGAGGTTGTCCTTTTATCAAGAACAGCTCCTAAAGTTATTACAAACCGGGAAAGCCTATCGGTGTTTTTGTACTGCTGAAGAGTTAGCTGAACGTCGAGAAAAAACAATGGCAGAAGGGAAAAATTGGCGTTATGATCGCAAATGCCTTCGGCTCTCACCAGAAGAAATTGAAACCCGATTGAGTCAGGGAGCCAGATCGGTGGTTCGGTTTTTCATTCCCGAAGGCGAAACATCTTTCATTGACATGCTTCGAGGTGATGTAACCTTCAACAATGTCGAACTGGATGATTTTGTTCTATTAAAATCGGATGGGATGCCGACTTATAATTTTGCTTGCGTAGTTGACGATGCATATATGAAGATTACTCATGTAATAAGAGGAGATGATCATATCTCTAACACCCCTCGTCAAGTTCTTCTTTATAAAGCATTAGGATTTCCAGTACCTCAATATGCGCATATACCGATGATACTTGGAAAAGATAAAACCCGATTAAGCAAGCGGCACGGTTCCCCTTCGGTTACCTATTATCGGGATAAAGGGTATCTCCCTGATGCTATGGTTAATTACTTAGCCCGATTAAGCTGGGCTTCTGGGGAAGAAGAGAAAGAAATATTTACTCGTCAGGAAATCATCGAAAGATTCTCCTTAGATCAAGTGAGCAAACATTCGGCGGTTTTTGATCTGGATAAACTAAATTGGATGAACAGCGTTTATATTCGGGAAGCCGATCAATCAACACTGGTTCAAATGTTAACGGAAATTTTGATTCGAGAACAAGTCGTTAAACCGAAGGCAGTAACTCCAGATTTTATCCGTTATTGTGAAAAAATTGTTGCCGTTATGCGGGAGCGTATGAAGTATGTGGGTCAAATAACCGAAGATGCCAAGTATTTTTTTACTGATGATTTTGAATATGATTGGATAGCCTTTGATAAGGTATTGATGGGTGAAGGTGCCGAAGATCGATTGGTTCTCTGTCAAGAAGAGTTCGGAAAACTTGATGAATTTAATATTGAAGCCACTGAAGATGTGATTAGAAATTTAACAGAGAAACATAAAATAAAAGCTGCTCAATTTATTCACCCTCTTCGTATGGCAATTTCTGGAGTGAAGGGAGGACCCGGGCTTTTTGAACTCTTGGAAATTTTAGGGAAAGAGAAAGTACTGTTGAGGATTGATCGCACCTTAAACCAAATAAGAATACGAAAGCAATGTGGTAAGTGAGAAGGAACCATTTTCAGGATAGACCGTCATGCCACATTGTGGCACCAGTTGATGATGAAAATACTTACCCAGGAATCGTTTCCCCCTTTAGCAAAGGGGGTGAGGGGGATTTGAGTTTTTTAGTAACTAATTGAATCCCTCTTAATTTCCCTTTATATAAAGAGAGAAAATAATAAAGATTGAGCATGAGAGATTGCCACGTCACTTCGTTCCTCGCAATGACGATTTAGAGTTCCTTCTCCCTGGAGGGGAGAAAGTGGGGATGAGGGTGAAAGCCCAGGACAGAGTGAAATCCTGGTGAGTTGCTCTAAAAGAATTACCTTAAAAAACGTTCTGGTATTTTCAGGATAGACCCTCATGCCACATTGTGGTACCAATTGATGATGAAAATACTAACCCAGGAATCGTTTCCCCCTTTAGCAAAGGGGGTGAGGGGGATTTGAATTATTTCCTCCTGCTCTGTCATTCAGGCTGTGTCACAATCCCCTTCATACACCAAGAAGAGCTTAAAAGTAGAGGATACATTATATTTATCTTCAGTTTTTTGGTTATCTATTCCCAATATTCCTGTAAAATATTAACCTAAGTGGTGGTAAAAATTTTACAGAATAATTATGACACAGCCTGATTGCGAGGAGCGCAGCGACGTGGCAATCTCATCAACCCGGCCCGTCATTGCGAGGAGCGTCCTAGGCGACGTGGCAATCTCATCTTTTAAAGTATTTATAAAAAAAATAAAAAATTAAAAAGATGAGATCCTCACGCCCTCAAAAAGCGAGGGCTCAGGATGACTCATCGCTATGATTCCTTCTCCCTTGATGGGAGAAGGTGAGGATGAGGGTGGATTTTTAAACTGTTCACGGTTCACACTTCACGGTTCACGGTATTTTCTGGATAGACCTCATTTTGTAAAAATTGAATTTATCAAAGTTTGGAGAAGCCAATAAATTATTGAAAATACTGAATAGTGATGGTATTATATTTTCTGCTTGATCGCTGAGAGGTCGTCTAAGGGTAGGACACGTGACTCTGGATCATGGAATGGTGGTTCGAATCCACCCCTCTCAGCCAACGTGGCGCAATAGAATAGTGGTTAGTTCGGCGGGCTCTCAATCCGCAAGCCCGGGTTCAATTCCCGGTTGCGCCACCAAAAAAACCTTCATAAAGCAAAAAATCTGAATAAAATATTATTATATAATCATCATTTTTTTTCATTTTTAAAAGAGGGGAAAAAGCGATTTAAAAGAAAATCATTGGTTTTTAAAACAGAAGTTTTACCGGAACGAGGGGAAAGATTGAATTGAAAAGAAAAGCCCTTAAAAGGGGTTTAAATCCTACCATAAACCAAAAAAATTACAGAAACGAACTTTTCAACTCATTCAACCAAAATAATTTTAACTCGAATTCTTTCCAACCAAAAGATCAAATCAAAGTAAATAACCAGAAAGCTCCTTTTAATCAGGATGAAAAAGACGAAATATTCATAGAAGAGAATGAAGACAATAGGATTCAACCAATGGATAATCAAGTAAAGTTTTATTTTTATGAAGATGAAGAATCTTTTCAAGATTTTACGATAAAAAGTCAGAAGTATTTTTCCAGTGATATGATTTTACACGATCCCCTCACTGGACTATGGAATCGGGTTCTTTTTGAAGAGGAAATAAAAAGACTCGATACTGAGCGCCAACTACCGATAAGTTTAATTATGGGTGATGTCAACGGATTGAAGTTGGTGAATGATATCTACGGTCACGACTGTGGTGATGAACTTTTAGTTGATGTAGCAACAATTCTCAGGGATTCTTGCCGAAAAGAAGATATCATAGCCCGTTGGGGAGGGGATGAATTCATCATTCTTTTACCAAAAACCTCAGGAGTAACAGCCCAAGCTATTATCCAACGGATCTCAGAACTTTGTCAAAAAAGAAAAACCGACACGATACCAATTACCATTTCTCTTGGAATTGGTACTAAAAGTCATCCTGGAGATCAAATCAAAGAAGTTTTAAAACAAGCTGAAGACGAAATGTATCACAAAAAGACAGTCGAAAGTCAGTTAATCAGGGATCAACTGTTTGCTTCATTAAAATTTAAATATTGGGAAGTCAAAAAGCTTTTTCAGAAAGAAGGGAACACGCAAAATCTTCTTTATCATCATCAATTGGGTGAAATTCTTCAACTTGATCAACAAGCCTTAAATAATCTTCTGTTATTAGCCGCTCTTCACGATATTGGGAAAATCACTATTCACCGTCATCTGCTTTTAAAAAAAGAACCGTTAACTATAACAGAGAAATTAACCCTTAGGAAAATTCCAGAAATTAGTTACCGCGTTCTTCAATATTTTCCTTTTACCAATCAAATAGCAGATGCTGCCTTAAGCTATTGTGAATGGTGGAATGGATCAGGATACCCACGTGGACTCTCTCATGAAGATATTCCACTGATTTCGAGGATTTCTTCTGTGGTAAATACCTATGATTTGATGATTCAACCTCGACCCTATAAAAGCTCATTGGCACCTCAAGAAGCTTTGATTGAATTGCAAAACCAATCAGGGAAACAGTTTGATCCAGAGGTGGTCAAAAACTTCCTTAAAATGATGGAGGAAAAAGCAGGTTAATTAACCCTCGTGCCACTTTTGGAGCACCGACGAGGATGAAAACCCTATATAAAACCCTCATTCAGGCTGTGTCACAATTCCTTTCTTTCACCAAGAATAGCGTGAAAGTGGAGGATATAGTATTTTTTCATATATTGGTTATCTATTCCCAATATTACCATAAATGGATGTAAATAATTTACAGAGTAATTTGTATGACACATCTTGATTGCGAGGAACGAAGTGACGTGGCAATCTCATCCACCCCCTCCGTCATTGCGAGGAACGAAGTGACGTGGCAATCTCATATGTTAAAATATTTAAATTACCAATAATAGGATGAGATCCTCACGACCTCGAAAATCGAGGGTTCAGGATAGCGAATAACTAAAATTCCTTCTCCCTTGATATCACCATCAAACAAATAAATTCAGGTATAATAGAGATTGAATTTTTATTTCCATATTGGGAAGGAGGATGGGAGCCTATGCCGGCTGTCGAGATACGAAACAAGATACATTGGATCGGTGTCAATGACCACACCACCGACCTTTTTGAGGGTTTATGGCCGATTACTCAGGAAGGAGTTTCTTATAACTCATACCTGGTCAATGATCAAAAGAAAGCCATAATCGATTTAGCCAAATCAATTAAAGTAGATGAATTTTTTAAACGAATAGCAGAAATTGTCAATCCTTCTCAAGTTGACTATATCATTCTCAACCATATGGAGCCTGATCACACAGGAGTCTTAAGAGTTCTCCGAAAAATTGCACCCCAAGCTAAAATTCTCTGTTCTCCAAAAGCCAAGGACATGATTCAAGCTTTTTATGGAATTACTGATCAGGTACAGGTTGTCCAAGATGGGGAAGAGGTGCAACTGGGAGAACTAACACTCCAATTTTTTATGACGCCGTTTGTTCATTGGCCAGAAACCATGATGACCTTTGAAAAGATAAACCGAATACTGTTCTCATGCGACGCATTTGGCAGTTATGGAGCACTTCGGGGTGCCATATTTGATGATGAATGCACTGATTTAGAATTTTATCAGAAACAAGCATTACGGTATTATGCCAATATTGTCGCAAAATTTAGCGCTCAGGTTTTAAAAGCGATTGAAAAATTATCTGGAATACCGGTAGATATTATAGCTCCTTCTCATGGTTTAATTTGGAGAAAAAATCCATCGATCATTATCGATCTTTATAAAAAATGGGCGGAATATGCAAAAATACCCGGAGAGCCGGGAATAACCCTTCTCTATGCAACCATGTATGGGAACACCGAAGCTTTAATGGATTCTGTTGCCCAGGGAATATCTCAGACCGGTTCCAGCCTTGAAATATTTGATGTTTCTCGCATTCATACCAGTTATATACTTGCCTCACTCTGGTCAAAAAGCGGAGTTATCATTGGGGCTCCAACTTATGAGAATGAGCTCTTTCCTTCGATGGCTCATGTTCTTGATATTGCTATAAGAAAAGGAGTTCAGCATAAAAAGGTAGCCTATTTTGGAAGTTATGGTTGGGCGGGAGGAGCTCTTCGGGAATTAGAAAAACAACTGGCTCTGTTAAAATGGCAGATGGCCGATACTTTGGTATTTCAAGGTGGTCCTTCTCAAGAGGTTCTTGCTCAAGGAAAAGAATTCGGGAGAAAATTCGCTGAAATGGTCTTATCGGGAATGAATTCTGAAAAAAATGGTTAATTAATAAGATGCAGTCTTTTTAGTCTAAATTCAATTATTTAGCTTTGTTGTAATCATTAAAATTAGGTATTCATGTCTCTATTACACCAGATGAGGATGAAAAATGGTATCCCCCTCACCCTGATCCTCTCCCGCGAAGGGGCGAGGGAAAAAAGAACAAAAGAATTCATAGTACCTTCTCCTTTGATGGGAGAAGGTGAGGATGAGGGTGAAAGCCCAAGAGTTCGACATGCCATGGCTTGTCGCTACATTAGATGGAGATCGGGCGCAATAAAAAATTGCACCCTTCATTTAATAATATTTTGTAGGAGCTTGATTCATAATGCCCGTGGGTTTACAGAATAGACCCCTTATGCTGCCTTGCAGTACCAGATTAAAATGAAAATATGTATATACCGATCAATTCCCCCCTTTAGAAAAGGGGGTTAGGGGGATTTGAGTTTTTTACTGTTCTGTCATTCAGACTGTGTCATAATTATTCTGTAAAATTTTTACCACCACTTATGTTAATATTTTACAGGAATATTGGGAATAGATAACCAAAAAAATGAAGATAAATAGAATGTATCCTCCAATTTCAAGCTCTTCTTGGTGTGTGAAAGGGATTGTGACACAGCCTGATTGCGAGGAGCGCAGCGACGTGGCAATCTCATCCACCCGCTCCGTCATTGCGAGGAGCGCAGCGACGTGGCAATCTCATCCACCCGGCCCGTCATTGCGAGGAGCGCAGCGACGTGGCAATCTCATTTTTTAAAGTTTTTATGAAATAAAAAGAAAAAAATGTTTAATCCAAGCATTGATTTATCAAACCCACAATGGGTTTATAAGATAGAATAAACACAAAAAAGGAGAGATGCTACTATGATGAGTAAAAAGCTTGAAGATGCAATCAACGAACAAATTAAAAACGAATTTTTTTCCGGTTATTTATATCTTTCGATGGCAGCCCAATCAGAAGAAATGAATTTACCTGGGGTAGCTCATTGGTTCAAGGTGCAAGCCAAAGAAGAGCAAGAGCATGGGATGAAATTTTATGATTTTATTAATGACCGAGGCGGGCGAGTTCTTTTAAAAGCAATAGAACAACCAGAAACTGAATTCAAAAATGTACTTGATATGTTTAATAAAACTCTTGAGCATGAAAAACTGGTGACCTCGATGATTAATAACCTCTATGAAATTGCTTTGAAAGAGAAAGATTATCCAGCTCAAATCATGTTGCAGTGGTTCATTGATGAACAGGTTGAAGAAGAGAAAAACGCTTCAGATATTATTGCTATCCTCAAGATGATTGGTGATAAAGGCCATGGTCTGCATATGCTGGATCGTGATCTGGGGAAAAGAGAAGAAGATTAATTATTTGTTAAAAGGATGGGTAGTTTTAAACTACCCATCCTTCATTTTTTTGGAGGGAAAGAATGCCAGAGCGTTCCCAGGATTGGTATAAGCAGGCTCTTCGTGATTTAGAACAAGCTGTTGATTCTCAAAATTCAGGCCGCCATGAATGGGCGTGTTTTGCAGCACAACAAGCCGCTGAAAAAGCAGTAAAAGCCCTTCATTTAAAAAACCGACAAGAAGCCTGGGGACATGTTGTCTCTCGCCTTCTTCACGAGCTTCCTAATTCAATAGAAATTCCAGAGCTGCTTATTGAGAAAGCTCGAGTTCTTGATAATTATCATATCCCCGCTCGTTATCCCAATAGCCATCCTGAGGGAGCCCCTTTTGAGCATTATGGTATTTTACAAAGCTCGGAGGCAATTCAATATGCCAGTGAGATCATTGAATTCATCGGTCATCAAATGGCCAGATGAAAAACAGGTTATTTCATCCCTTAAAAAATGGGCAAATGCTATTCTAAAAATGAACAAAAATGTCGTTCGGATTGGATATTTTGGTTCCTATGCTCGAGGTGATTGGGGAGTGGGAAGCGATTTAGATCTCATCATTATACTATCCCAATCCGGTCTTCCTTTTGAAAAAAGAAATCAAGATTGGCGCGAGCATCAATTACCAATACCGACTGACATTCTCATCTACACCCAACAGGAGTGGGAAGTAATGAGAAAAGAAGAAACGCCTTTTTTTAAAAGAATTAACCATGAAGTAAAATGGATATATTGGGATTAAGTGCTCGTCGAGATTTCGAATTTTTCCAAGACAATTTCTATATTTAACCTTTTGAATGTAAATTTGAGCTCATTATCCATCTATCGAAATGATATTTAAACATGTTACTGCTTTATTTAATACTTCTTGATTGGTTAGAATGCTCTTTCATTGTGGTTACATTATTGATATAATGAAACTACATAATAAAGATTTTCCTGAGGAGAAAATGATGATGAAGAAAGTTGGAATCCGAGAGCTCAAAACTCATCTGAGTGGGTATATTGAAAAAGTAAAATCAGGAGAGAGGCTAATTGTTAGTGAAAGAGCAAAACCAGTAGCCTGTATTATTCCATTCGATACCCAGGAATTACAACCTATCTGGAGCTTGGTTGAAAATCATTCTTTGCATTGGGATGGAACAAAACCAAAAGGTTTAAAAGGAAAAATTAAATTAAAAGGAATAAAATTGACATCACAATATGTCGCCGAAGATAGAGAAAAATGATAGCCTATTTTGACACGAGTGCTTTGATTAAGTTTTATATCGATGAAAAAGACTCTGACTTAGTGAAGGAAACCGTGAAAAGTTCAGAGGTGGTTTTCACTTCAAAAATTTCTTATGTCGAAATGTTTTCGGTTTTTTCCCGAATAAAAAGGGATCAGGCGATAACAGAAAATGATTATCGAAGAATATTAAAAAGTTTCATTGTCGATTGGGAAAGTTATGCGGTTATTGAAATCACCAATCGAATTTTGAATATTTCCAGTCAATTGTTTGAGTTTTATCCCCTGAGGAGTCTTGATGCTCTTCATTTAGGGTCAGCACTTTTTACCCAAAAAGAAGTTGATGAAGATATCGCTTTCGTTTGTTTTGACAACCGACTTTGGAAAGCAGCTAAAGAAGAAAATTTTAAAGTTATCCCTGAGAGTTTGAATGATTGAGTTGTTGTACTTAATAATCAAATTCTAATCTCGATAAGGTGTATTTTAAATATCATTTCTAAGAAGGTATTATTTAAAAAAAAACAATTAAAAGCGAGGAGAAATAAATGAATTACCGAATATTTGGGAAATGTGGATGGGCAGTAAGTGAAGTTGGTTTTGGAGCTTGGGCAATCGGAGGGAGCTGGGGAAAGGTGCAGGAAGATGATGCCGTTGCAGCTCTCCATCGAGCAATTGATTGTGGCTTGAATTTCATAGATACTGCTGATGTCTATGGCGATGGGCGAAGTGAAAAAATAGTTTCTAAGGTTTTAAAAGAGCGGAAAGAAAGGGTATATGTTGCCACCAAGGCAGGAAGACGCCTCTCACCCCATGTCGCCGATGGATATAACCGGGAAAATTTAAATGCCTTTGTAGACCGAAGTTTAAAAAATTTAGAGGTTGAAACCATTGATCTTTTACAACTTCATTGTCCGCCAACCGAGGTCTATTATCGACCGGAGGTATTCGAAGTGTTAGATGATATGGTCAAACAAGGAAAGCTTCAGAATTATGGAGTGAGCGTGGAAAAGGTTGAAGAGGGCTTGAAAGCAATTGAATACCCTGGTGTGAAGAGCGTCCAAATCATTTTTAATATCTTCCGACAGCGACCGACAGAATTGTTTTTTGCTGAATGTCGAAAAAGAAGAGTAGCGGTTATTGCCCGGGTTCCATTAGCCAGTGGTCTCCTCAGCGGAAAAATGACCAAAGAAACCACCTTTCCTCCCGATGATCATCGCAATTACAACCGATTTGGCCAGGCCTTTGATCGGGGTGAAACCTTTGCCGGGGTTGATTATGAAAAAGGATTACATGCGGTAGAGGAGTTGCGGAATCTAACCCCTGGAGGATTTAACCTGACACAGTTTGCTCTGAAATGGATTCTCATGTTTCCAGAAGTGAGTGTCGTCATCCCCGGTGCCAAAAACCCCCTGCAGGCTGAAGACAACGCCAAAGCTTCCAGCCTTCCACCCCTCGGAGAAAAAGTAATGGAAGAAATCCAAAAAATCTATGAAACCTCAATAAAGCAGGATGTTCACCACCGCTGGTAATTTCTGGGGTCAGGTCTTGATTCTTGAATTTTAATATCTGAATGATTTACCATGGCTCGACCAGTTAGAATTGAATTCCCTGGTGCCCTGTATCATATCACCGCCAGGGGGAATAAAAAAGAGAATATATTTAATAGTGACCGAGACCGAATGGTCTTTTTAAAGATCCTGAATGAGACGGTAACCAGGTATCAGTTCATTTGTTATGCCTATTGTCTCATGCCCAACCATTACCATCTAATGATAGAAACTCCCAATGGGAATCTATCCTTAGGGATCAGGGAATTAAATGGAGTGTATGCCAAAAAATTGAATTGGGCTTATAAGACAGTAGGCCATGTATTTCAAGGGAGATTTAAGGCGATTTTAGTTGAGAAGGAAAGCTATCTTTTAGAGTTATGCAGGTATATTGTTTTAAATCCTGTCCGAGCTGGTTTCGTACAATATCCCTGGGATTGGCAATGGAGTAGCTATCAAGCAACGGCTAAACAAGCCGAAAAACCTAAATTATTATCAACCGAATGGATCCTTTCTCAGTTTCATGAAGAACAAGGAATTGCCAAAAAAAGCTATGAAGACTTTGTTTTAGCTGGGCTTGGGAAAGAAGCTCCCTGGAAAGACTTAAGGGGGAGGTTTATTTTAGGTAAGGACAGCTTTGTTGAAAAGATTGAGCATTACATCGATAAGAAGAAAACCATTCGAGAATTACCTAAAGTTGAAAGATTTGCGGCTCGGAAGAAATTAACTGAGATTTTTAACGAAGGGAAGCTGCACCCAGATAAAGAAAGCAAGATTTATAGTGCTCACGTTGAGCATGGTTATACTCAAATAGAGATTGCCAATTATTTAGGTGTTCACTATTCAACAGTCAGTAAAGCCTTAAAAAGGTTTATTGAGAAAAATGCCAGAAAGGATTAAATTCAAGAATCAAGACCTGACCCCAAAATGATTAAAAATCAGAAGCTATTTGAACAATTTGAAAAAAATTTAATACGTAACTCACCGGTTGATTTTTATCAAAATCTCCGAGTTGTTCATGAGTTGCACCAACAGGCGCTATTTCTTGGTGTATTTAAAGAAGACCAAACGATCAATAGAGAGGATAAAATTCGCTATGCCCGAGCCATCAACTTCGCTTCCAAAGCTCCTTGAGAAAATTGCCAAAGTATTTGAGAAAGAACATATTCCATATATGATCATTGGTGGTCAGGCAGTTTTGCTCTATGGGGAACCAAGGCTAACGAAAGACATAGATGTCACTCTTGGTCTTGATATTAACGAGCTCCCTCGCATAAGAAATATCGCCATTCAAATTGGATTAACGCTTCTGGTTCAAAACGAGGAGAAATTTGTTCGAGAAACGATGGTATTACCAACCTTCCATGAACCTTCTGGTTTTCGAGTGGATCTCATTTTCTCCTTTTCAAAGTATGAACAGGAAGCGTTAAAAAGAGTGAATAAGATAAAAATTGGATCTATTGATGTGTGTTATGCATCCTTTGAAGATTTACTCATTCAAAAAACTATCTCGGGTAGGCCAAGGGACATCGAAGATATAAAAACCATGATACTAAAAAATCCTCATTTTGATATCCAATACGTCGATAAATGGTTGCAGGATTTTTCTCAAGCACTCAATCTTAATTTTATAAATCAATTTAAATTGATTTATAATGAAATCATAAAGAATGACAATAAATAATTAAGGATAGACTTTCACTCTGCCTAGCGGCACCAAGTGAGGATGAAAATCAAGATTCCACATTCCGTGGCATGTTGCTACCTCAATCGAGTGCAATATCTCGTACCCCTACAATTTTAAATTCTTTTGTAGGGAGTTTGATTTGACAAACTCCCCAATAAATTAACCAGGTTGAAAACCAGTTCAATTCAAGAATCAAGACCTAATTCTAATAACGGTTACCTTTATTTTAATAATTACATCATAATGTTATAATATATACATCATGTAATCATAATAAACAGGTGAAATAAATGATTCGAACTCAAATTCAATTAACCGAAACTCAATCAAAAAAGCTTCGAGAAATTGCCAATCAAAAAGGGATTTCCCTATCCGAGCTTATTCGCCAATCGGTAGACAATTTTCTAGAGGGAGAAGGAGCGCATTCTGATAAGATGAATCGCCAAAGGGCTAAAGAAATAGCAGGGCAATTTAGTGGTCCTCATGACTTATCAATCAACCACGACCAATACTGGGAGTAACTTCCCGTGGGAGATGTTTATGTTGATACTTCAGCGTTTTTGGCGGTTCTCAATCGAAATGACAATTATCATACTATAGCTAAATCAGCTTGGGTAAAGCTATTAGATTCCAAGGCGGAGTTGGTTATTAATTCTTTTGTACTGGTTGAAAGTTGTGCACTGATTCAAAATAGATTGGGTATCAATGCCTTAAAAACATTTATTAGAAAAATTCAACCAATCCTGTTAATTGATTGGATAGAAGAAGACTCATTCAACACGAGTATTTATTTTCTATTTGAAATGAATGCCCGAGGTTTGAGCATAGTAGATTGTTCTTCTTTTTATACTATGAACCGTCTTAACATATCGACAGTATTTACTTTCGATTCACACTTTCTTCATCAAGGCTTTGAGATTTTCCAGAATAATCTTTGAAAGAAGAGAGCAATTACATAAAGATAACCATTAAGATTATAAAACTCCACCCCTCCGAAGAGAGGAATTTCATGTTGTTGAGTTATTGAGTAGAATAAAACTCATTTTCCATTAAAGGGAGATTCAGGGGGGAGTGCACCTTTAATCTGTTATCACATGAGCGGTGCTTTCTCCCGCGTGAGGATCTCATCTGACACCGCAGGCGTCATCCTGAGGCTTCGCTTTATGAAGCCGTGAGGATCTCATCTTTTTTCTTTTTTTATTATTTTTCTTTTTCGCCCCCTTACCCCCTCGGAATTTAAAAATCCCCTCGTACCCCTGCACTTCTTGTGCCCGGTCTTTAATTAATGTAGCGACATGCCATGGCATGTCGAATCTTAGGCTTTCTCACCCTCATCCTCACCTTCTCCCATTTTCCTTTCTTTCCTCTCCCCTGGTGGGAGAGTGTACGAACGGGGACATAGGTTACACTTTAGTCTAAGGACATAGGTAACACTTTTTAATCATCTTGAATCTCCGTTGATTCAAAAGTAAGGGTCTTTTTATCAATTATACCAATATCATAGGTAGAGAAACTAACTAACCAGGAATGAGTATAGTCTTTGAATCCGAGAAGTTCACCAGCAAAGACTTTACTGATTCTGATCAGACGGTTGCCATAAAGAGAAATCCGTCCTGAGGAATCGACTTTACGAGTGAGCGTATGATGAGGATATTCACAATCACTTAAGGTTTTTGGATAGGGCCGGTCACTTTTGTGGTACCAGGAAGCTGGGGTTTCTTGGTTGATTGCTTCATGGGGTCGTACGGTGTTATAGATGGTTTTAAAGGTTTCAAAGCGGTCTTGTTGGGTGAAAAGATTGGTGGCTGGTTTTTGACAGGCCTCTTCTTTTAAGGTGCGGTGCATCCGTTCATGACGGCTATTTTGTTCTGGATGTCCCGGATCAATGCGCTCTAAGATGATGCCGAGTTTCACTAACCACACCGAGAGTTGAGTGAGTCCAAAGGGAGAGTGAAGAGAAGCAAAGGGACTCCCGTTATCACTGCGGATCACCTGGGGAAGACCATATGTGGAAAAGCACTCTTTGAAGACCGGAAGGGATTCTTGAATGCTGGGAGAGGAAAGAGCTTCACAGGCAAGGAGATACCGGCTATAGTGATCGGTGATGGTTAAAGGATAACAGTATTTCCGATCTTGGGTTCGAAATTGTCCTTTAAAGTCGACACACCAGATCTCATTGGGTTCATGGCTGGTTCGAAGTTGACTGGTTGGCACACTTCTTCTCAATCGACGAGGGTGTGATCTCACCAGTCCATGGCGAGATAAGATGGCACTGATGGTACTGATTGCTGGAAAGACAATATCGGGATACTGTCTTTCCAAGGCGGGCTTGAGCTTTTTAGCTCCCCAACTGGGATGCTTGAATTTGGTATCCAGAATCATTTGCTCGGTCAGGGCATCAGTTTGACCCGCCAGGTGATGAGGACGTCGGGATTGATCTTTAAGTCCATCCAAACCAAAGGCTTGAAAACGATGAATAAACTTATAGGCGGTTTTTCGAGAGATTCCATATTCTCGACACAAATCTGTCACCTTTTCCTTGTTGAGATAACGATAAATCAATTCTTGTCTGAGATCCACTTTGTGTACCTCCGTCCATGGCATAAGGCATTCCTCCTTATGCCAGTAGTATACAAAGTGTTACCTATGTGTCAGGAACTTTCTGTTACCTATGTGTCCGGATCATACCGAGGATTAAGGTGAGGGGGATGCTTGGTTTTCCAACAATCTTAGCTTTAAATACCAAGCCAAGCACTAAATCCTGGTTTCACCCTCATTCTCATCTTCTCCCATCAAGGGAGAAGGAATCTAAATCCGTCATTGCGAGGAGCGCAGCGACGTGGCAATCTCATTTATTAAAATCAGTGAACCGTGATAAGTGAGACGTGAGCCGGATAAAAAAGTAGGCACCAATAAAACGACATTGTGAGGTTTTTTTCGAAACCCCGGGGATCTCATCTGACACCGCAAGCGTCATCCTGAGCCCTCGCTTTATGAGGGCGTGAGGATCTCATCTTTTTTCTTTTTTTATTATTTTTCTTTTTCGCCCCCTTACCCTCTTGGAATTTAAAAATCTCCTCGTACCCCTGCACTTCTTGTGTCCGGTCTTTAATTAATGTAGCGACATGCCATGGCATGTCGAATCTTAGTTGCCTTCCTCATTCTCATCTTCTCCCATTTTCCTTTCTTTCCTCTCCCCTGGTGGGAGAGGATTAAGGTGAGGGGGATGCTTGGTTTTCCAACAATCTTAGCTTTAAATACCAAGCCAAGCACTAAATCCTGGTTTCACCCTCACCTTCTCCCATCAAGGGAGAAGGAATCTAAATCCGTCATTGCGAAGGAGCGCAGCGACGTGGCAATCTCATCCACCTGCTCCGTCATTGCGAGGAACGAAGTGACGTGGCAATCTCATCCACCTGCTCCGTCATTGCGAGGAACGAAGTGACGTGGCAATCTCATCTTTAAAGTATTTGTAGAGTACAAAAATATTGAAAAAATAAGATACTTGCGATTTCTTTTCTTGATATTATTTACCCATTAGTATTCCTAATTAGACCTTCTACCAAAAGACCTTTTCATTGATTACCCCTTACAGCTTTTATGAGCTTCCACAACCTTTGGGTAATGTTTTAGTCAGTCAAGCCTGGGGATAAGTAATTTAATTGAAATGAAAAAATTCAATAACCTAGAACTAATCTAAAAGGATTTACCTTGCTAAGAGAATTGGTTTAAATGAATAATCCTTATATTTCCGATTTCAGGAGGAAAATCTAAATCATTGGTAAGAAAAAGGGTAGCCTGATTCTCCCAGGCAGTAGCCAAGTGGATGGCATCTGGTGTTCTTAACTTATGTGTAGATCGTATTTCTGCAGCACGTACCGCTATATCTAAAGTGAAGGGTATTATTTTCAAATTCGGATATGCACCCAAAAGGGCAATATATTCGTCAACAACATTTTGTAAACCTAAAGATTGAGGTTTGACCAGAATTTCAGTGATCGTCAGGACTGAAGTTAAAGCTTGAAAACTGCCATTTTCTATGCCGGAGAACAAATATTCAAGCGCTTTAAGGTATCTTTTTTCTTTGAAGTAATAAATGAAACAATTGGTATCGAGGGCAATAATGCGATGATTGTTTAGCAGGTGTTTGAATTTTTCCATTCTTCTCGTAATTTATTTACATAAAGGTCGGGATTTTCATCTTCCCACATCTCTGCATGAAGGCCTTTCATATATTTGGCATAACTTTTTGGTTTTGGGACCAATACAATGGTATTTCCAATTGAATGGATAATGATTTCGTCTCCTTCAGAAATATGAAGCTTTTTTCTTATAGACACAGGTAAAACGATCTGTGATTTTTTGCCGATTTTCAATGTTTTAATCATTTCTCTCCCTCTTGCTCACATAAATCTTCCTACTTATCACATATTTTTCCCACATTATATTCATCGATCCTGATAAGAGCAAGTTTGAGTTCAAACATTTTCTCTATTTACCCAATACTTCAGCTTCTGCAGTTCATTTCATCGCTTATCAACTTTTTTGCCGACTCCCAAGTTTCACAATTCTTTTTATGAATGCTTTCATTGTCCCAACCGGCGGAGGAATGAATGAGATTGACAAATAAGGTAATTCAAGAATCAAGACCTGGCAGCAATTTTCGAGAAGGGGGGAGACGGAGCGAGGGGGCGAGGGGGAGAAAAAAATTAAAACTAAAGGGAAAAATGAAAACCTCACATTCAAAATCGGAATAAAGAGAGAGACTAAAATTCAGAGAAATTCAAGAATCAAGACCTGACCCCAGAGAATTCATCATAGTTTACAATTTCGAGGATATCTCCTTTAAATACCATAGCATAGATTCTCTTTTTGGTGAGAAGATGAACCGTTTCTTTGCTCATATCTAATCCGGCATAAATACCGATTAGGGTATACTCTTCAAGTTCCGGAAGAAATTGAGTTATTTTATCCAGTTTTTCAAGAAATTCTTCGATATATTCTGTTCGATCGGGATTCGATTTTACCTCCACGATAAAAGCCTGCTTGGCCTTCTTCAAGGTAGCCATTATATCAATCTCTAAAGATTTGTCATCCTTACGGATACGTTTATTCCTCTCAAGGATGTCACACCGTATATGAAAATATCTCTCGATAGTTTGATCCATGGAGGGGAAGAAGATATCTTCCACAAGCGTTCCCATTCTATTCGCCAGATTACCCCACTGGCGATTGATACTTTCAATGTTCTTTTTTGACCACTCCTTAGAGTCTAACATCTCATCTTTGAAGACCTTCATTTCATTCTTAAAGTCTAACATCTCATCTTTGAAGACCTTCATTTCATTCTTAAATTCTAACATTTCATCTTTGAAGACCTTCATTTCATTCTTGAACTCTAACATTTCATCTTTGAAGACCTTCATTTCATTCTTGAACTCTAACATTTCATCTTTGAAGACCTTCATTTCATTCTTAAAGTCTAACATTTCATTTTTGAATGACTGAAGCTCCATTTCGGTCTTCTGTTGAATATATACTAATCTCATTAAGGCTTCTTCGAGTTTATCTACTTTTTGTTCAATTGCCACAAAATATCACCTCGCAGTTATATTATATAGCATGAGAAGAAATATTTTAAGATGCTTACTCTTCATTGAAAGAGCTCCACTTTTTCGTCATTGCAAGGGCGTATACGCCCCCGAAGCAATCTCGGATGAGAGAAAGAGTTAAAAAATGCTTTGCCCAATTTTGGCTCGCGGATAAGGGTGACAATGAGAGCTCTCTGCTCCTAATTTTGGGAAGAAGTAAAAAAACGGTGGAAGGGGTGGGGTGGATGGATATTGTTTATCAAGCCTACAGGTGAATAAATGAGGTTAAAATTCAGAGAAATTCAAGAATCAAGACCTGACCCCAGAGAATTTGGAGAAAAGATTTTGAGTTCATCGATATTATCAAAGTGTTTTTTGTTTCCCGTGATAAAAGGTATATTTTCATGAATTGCAACTTCAATAAAAGGAAGATCGGATTCATCAATCAAATCAATCTGAAGGGGTGAAGGAACGATGAAGGAACATTGGTGGAAAATAAATTGAATGAGAATTTTTATATGATCCGGAGGGAATGAAAACTTCGGATTTTTTAAAACTCGTTCATATTCGGTAAGAATTCTGGCATCAGCATTGATAATAAGATTCCCATTGAGGATAAGGTTTAATATTTTAGCGGGATTCCCATAAGGGTTAATGATACCAGATACTAATACATTGGTATCGAGAACGATGTTGTTTACGCTATTACCGTCGTATTTTTTTAATTTCATTTTCGATATCGTCTTCAGTAAGCTTATTAAGGCCTTGTTTTACCGAATAGGACCTTAACTTTTCCAGAGCGACCTCAGCCCGGGCTTTCCTAATAGTTTTGAGTTGTTCTTCGATATTATTTTCAGCCTCAATAACAATAGCTTTTGGTTTTCCATTCACTGTAATAATTACTTCTTCTTTATTTATAGATTTCCAAAGTTCCGCTGGATTATTTCGTAATTCCTTGCTCGAAACAAATTTCATCCTACAGCACCTCCTACAAATAATGTTATAATATATCATCATATTATTCAATATTTTATCCGACGATTAATCATACAATATTTAATTCGCCAGTGATTGCAAGAAAAATGTGAAAGGGAAGGGCTTTTTTTTGGAAAATGAAGTTATGCCAATGATTCCTGAGGTTTAACTGAAAATTTTATCTATCCTGTAAACTGCACAGGATAGCAGCCTACGGCGTAAGATGAAAAGATAAAAAAACTGAAACTGATAGAGGATAGACCCTCTCAGTTTTCATCCTCATGTGGTGCTGCGAAGCAGCATGGTGGTCTATCCTGTAAATACCATCGAATGAATTCCCCCATTGAGGGGGGTTAGGGGGGTGTGCCTTTCATCGGTCATCCTGAGCCCGCAGTCTACGACGTAAGAAAAAACAATGTAAGGATTCAAAGCTAACCCTGAAAAATACATTCAGGGCTGAGGGCGTGAGGATCTCATCTGACGCCACCGGCGTCATCCTGAGCGGTGCTTCCCCGCGTGAGGATCTCATCTTTTTCAGTTTTTTTACTTTTCTCCCCCCTCTCCCCCTCACCCCCTCAGCCTTTATTGAACCCGATTCATGTAGCGGTATACCATGGCATGCCGAATAAATATTAGGTTTTCATCATTTGATATCATAATTCTCGATAATTTTTATTCGAAATTTAATTTATAAATCGCTATATTTAGACTCATCACTGTTTTTCCACTCGTTACTACTAATATGCATACTTCCAAAGCTTTATATCATCTGTTGAAAAAGTTTGATCCATCAAATCCCAGAGCGGATTAATGAGATTAAAATTCAAGAATCAAGACCTGACCCAGTGATGTTATTTCATTGATTGATAAAAAATTCAATGCTATAATATATATCATGAAAGGTGGTAATATCAATGATTAGAGAGGAAACCAGCTTAACCGGAAAAGGACAAATACAACTTCCTGCCAAAATTCGTAAAGCTATTGGAGCTGAAATTGGGGATACTTTCCTTTTTGAGCTTACTGATCAGAAGGAAATAAGAGTTAAATTTGTAAAAAAGATAAAATTACTCGATTTAGCTGGGACTTTTCCCAAGAAAAAGGTTTTTCCCGGGATAGAGGAAGAAGAAGAACTCACCAAAATGAAAGTAGCACATAAGATTGCTCAGAATGAATAAAAAAATGAAAAAATCAGCTTGGCTTGATACCAATGTAATTCTTCGTTTTTTGTTAAAAGAAGATCCTCAACTTTTCCAGGCAGTTGAACCTCTTTTCCTTCAAGCTGAACAAGGTGATTTGGAGATATATATCCATCCTATCATTATCGCTGAAATTATTTGGACTTTAGAAAGTTACTATGAATATTCGAAAGAAAAGATTGCAGAAGTAATGATACAGCTCGTTGAAGCGAAGGGTGTGGTAGTCCCAGATAAAGAAGTCATCGTTGGTGCGTTACAGGACTACAAAGAGAAAAACGTCGATTTTATTGACTCCTATCTCGTCCAATATGCCAATAAAAAAGGACCTCTAACCGTTTATACCTTAGATAAGAAACATTTCTCTCGCCTAAATGGCGACATTAGAGTGTTATTGAATGATTTGGAATGAGTATTATATTTGGTGGAAAATGCTAAGGAAAGACCCCACAATGAAAAAACCGAGGGGGAGATGGGGAGAAAAAGATTAAAACTAAAGGGAAAAATGAAATCCTCACATTCAAAATCGGAATAAAGAGAGAGACTAAAATTCAGAGAAATTCAAGAATCAAGACCTGACCCCCACGGCGTGAGGCGTGAGCATTGAGGCGAACTGCGGATATCATTCATTTTCCTTTCTTTTTAAAGCTTTTATTAATCCAACCAGTGGCTTTCTAACATCTTCAATTATCTCATCAGGAAAAGATGAAATATAATGGAGTCGATGGGCGATAATCAGTTGAGTTTCCAGTTCAGCCAATGAGCCCAATGCAACATAAAGAAACTGAAGGAATTCTTTTTTAGAATTCCTGGCAGCACCTTCAGCTATATTTGAAGGGATTAAAACTGCAATGCGTCCTATTTGACTTGTTAGTTCATACACTTCATGTTTTGGGATTTGATAGGTTAATTTATAAATTTCTTCTACCATGTTTATCGCTGATTTCCAGATTCTTAGGTCCTTGTGAGTTTTAACAAGTTTTTCCATTTATCTCCCCTTAACCTTTAAAAATTCTTCCTTTGCTCTTGACAATAATTCATTATTGAGTAAATATCATTGTATGTTATTGAGTAGAGATAAGGTACTATTAAATGATAATCATTCACGACTCACTGTTCACGGATCACGTTTTTTAAGGGGAAAAAATGTTAGATTCGCTAATCACTTCTAAAACCAGGATAAAATTGCTCCTCAAGTTCTTTCTCAATCCGGAGAGCAAATCCTATCTTCGGGAATTGGCCGAAGAATTTGGGGAATCCACCAATGCTGTTCGCTTGGAGCTCAATCGCCTTGCCGAAGCAGGACTTTTAGAAACAACTGAAAACGGGAGAACCAAAGTTTACCAATCCAACCCCAAACACCCCCTATTCCCCGATATCCAAAGCATGGTGCGGAAATTTACCGGTATCGATACTCTCCTGGAACAAGTCCTTTCTAAGTTAGGGAAAATCGATCTAGCTTTTATCACCGGAGATTACGCTCGAGGTAGAGATTCCGGGATAATCGATCTGGTCATAGTAGGGGAAGTCGATCAATCCTACCTCCAAAAGCTCATCCAAAAAGGCGAGTCTCTTATCCATCGCAAAATCCGCTTTCTGGTATTAAACAATAAAGAATTGGAAAAGCTAAAAGAGACTTTAAAAATAAAGGAATCAATACCGATTTGGGGAGAAGGAGAAAAAAACCATGCCCTATAAAATCACCGTTCTGGGAACTGGGTATGTCGGATTGGTATGTGGCGTAGGACTCGCAGACTTTGGCAATCAAGTTATCTGTACTGATATTGATGGAGATAAAATGGATCTCCTTAGCAAGGGATTCATTCCTATCTATGAGCCAGGATTGGAAGAATACCTCATCCGAAACCGTAAAGAACAAAGGCTTACCTTTGAAAAAGATGTTGATCGAGCCATCCAAAACAGTGACATTATATTTATCGCTGTTGGAACCCCATCCAAAGACGATGGTGAGGTGGACCTTGCCTTCCTTCAAGAAGCCGTAAAGACCATTGCCAACAAGAGTACTACTCCCAAAACGGTAGTAACCAAAAGCACTGTCCCAGTTGGAACCAACCGTTGGATAGAAGAAACCTTAAAAGAACAAAACCCCAATATTCCCTTCAGTGTCGTTTCCAATCCTGAGTTCTTACGGGAAGGTAAAGCCATGTATGATTTTTTCCACCCTGATAAGATAGTGATTGGGACCGATGATCAAAAAGCTCAAAAGACCATGCAAGAAATTTATCGTCCTCTCTATCTTCTCAACACTCCCTTTATTTTTTGTAATTATGAAACTGCCGAACTGATTAAATATGCCAATAATGCCTTTTTAGCTACTAAAATCACTTTTATCAACCAGATTGCCAATCTCTGTGATGAGATCGGAGCTGACGTGAATATCATTGCCAAAGCCATGGGAATGGATGGACGTATCAGCCCTAAGTTCCTTCATCCTGGTCCCGGCTTCGGAGGGAGTTGTTTTCCCAAAGACACTCGAGCTCTGATAAAAATCGGAGAACACTACGATACGGATATGAGTTTGGTCCGTGAAGTGGTGAGGATAAATGAAAAACAAAGATCAAGAATGATTGAGAAACTTGAACGCCTCCTTGGGTCCTTACAAGGGAAAAAGATTTGTGCTTTAGGTATTGCTTTCAAAGCTGAAACCGATGACATCCGCGAATCACCAGCAGTTGATATCATCAAAATCCTTCTTCAAAAAGGAGCTCAAGTAAACCTCCATGATCCCCAAGCCCTTGAGAATGCAAAGAAGCTATTCGAAAATGCTGTGAATTACTATGAAGACATGTACCAAGCCATGAAGGATTGCGATGCCATTGTTATTTTAACCGAATGGAATGCCTATCGGAACCTTGCCCTAGAAAAAGCTAAATCACTTCTCAAACAAAAGATCATTTTTGATACTCGTAATGTCCTTGATCCAGAAACGTGTCATCAAACCGGATTCTTGTATGAAGGAGTGGGGAGGAGATGAAAAAGGTTCATTTCTTACACTCATTTTTAAGAGGGTTTTCCCCTCTTTCCTTTCTTAAAATTTTTACTACTCAAGAAAAACGACAGATGTTCATACTTCTTTTCTTAATGATTTTGATGGGCTTGTTTCAAGCAATAGGAGTAGCTTCGATACTTCCTTTTATGAATTTGGTACTTAATCCAGAGATGGTTGAAACCAATCAATGGTTAAAATGGTTTTATCAATGGGGAAATTTCCAAAATTTACAATCTTTTGTAATTACAGTTGGATTCATTACCCTCGGAATAATTATTTTAGCCAATGCGATTTCTGCTTTAACTGTCTGGATGCGATTGCGCTTTACATGGAGAAATAACCATTTACTATCACAAAAGCTTTTATATTCATACCTTTCGCGACCATATTCATTTTTCTTGAATCGAAATAGTGCCGATTTAGGGAAGAATGTTCTTTCAGAAGTTCAACAACTAACTAATGGCTTTCTGATTCCTTTTTTTACTATGATTTCAGATTTGTTTGTGGTGTTATTTGTTCTTTTGTTACTTTTTTTCGTAAATCCTTCAACTACCCTGGTGACACTTCTCCTTCTTGGTGTGCCTTATTTCATTGTCTATTGGCTTAATCGAAGACGTTTGGGTATAACCGGTGTACAACGAATAAGAACCAATCGGGAACGCTATACTTCAGTAAATGAAGCCTTCGGAGGGATTAAAGACCTCAAACTGATGGGACGGGAATCCTACTATTTCAAAAAATTTTCTTCTGCTTCTCATCTCTTTTCAAATTTGATGATTTCTCATTCTCTAATTGGAAGCCTCCCTCGTTTTGCCTTGGAAACAATTGCTTTCGGTGGAATTATTGTTTTGGTTCTTTACCTGCTTCGTACAGGAGGAAGTGCAAGCGAGATCATTCCGATGGTAAGCCTTTATGCATTTGCTGGCTATCGGTTGATGCCAGCACTCCAACAATTTTTTCTCTCATTAACCCAAGTTCGTTTTAACTATCCTACTGTATTGAAAGTAACAGAAGAATTATCAGGAGCAGAACAAGTAGTTCCTGAGGGCATTCAAAATTTTGTTGATAAACCACCCCTTCCTTTCCAAAAAGAAATTCGTTTAGAAAGGGTAAATTTTTACTATCCGGAAGTGAAAGAACCAGTCCTGAGGGATATATCTTTAACCATTCCCTGGCGTACATCGGTGGCATTTGTTGGACCGACTGGTTCGGGGAAAACTACCACTGTAGATCTCATCCTGGGGCTTTTAGATCCAACTTCAGGAGAAATTCTTATTGATGGTATTCCTCTTACAAATGGAAATAAAGCAAACTGGCAAGAAAATTTAGGGTATGTTCCCCAACAAATTTTTCTGAGTGACGACACCGTCACTAATAACATTGCCTTTGGCATTCCAGAACAAATAATTGACCACCAAGCAGTTGAGCTTGCTGCTCGCACTGCGGGAATCCATGACTTTATTATCAATGAACTCCCCAAAGATTACCAGACAATCGTAGGAGAAAGAGGAATACGCCTTTCCGGGGGCCAACGACAACGGATTGGCATTGCGCGAGCACTTTATCACGACCCGGAGGTTCTGGTTCTTGATGAAGCCACCAGTTCCCTGGATGTGATCACTGAGGAGATGGTTTACCAAGCCATTGAAAATTTATCAAAAATGAAAACACTAATTATTATTGCACATCGCCTTAGTACGGTGAGAAATTGCGATACAATTTATCTCATAGATCGAGGTAGTATAATTGCTCAAGGGAAATTTGATGTATTAGCCAATGAAAACCCTCAGTTTCAGGAGATTGTAAGAAAGTATGATAGACATAATTAAAGAAAGTAAATATTTTTTTTATATCTATTTATAATATTCAACTTTTGTGGATTTTTTCATGTCGAATTAACCTAGTATTTGGTGGGATTATTTGATAAATATTGTTTATATGAGTGGAGTTAGATTTACTAATTTCCCGATAGTTTGGTTTCTAATAAAATACAGAATATCTTATTTATCGTATTAAAGGAACCAAAATAAATTAATAACCTGAGTTAATTTTCAGAAGCAAGCTTAGTAGCCTTATTAGTTGAAGTGTAATTGGATCAAATATTGAAACAAGCAGAAAAAACCTTTGCTTAAGAAAAAAACCTTTTTCAAATACTATTTGATAGGAAAGAGTAAGAGAGTGGTCATGATAATCAATCGTAAATTTTTTCTTTGAATGGATATGTATCCAGATATTATGAAGAATATTAATTCAGTTGATCAGTTGTTTCCTAATTCAGATCTTCTCGATATGAACTAGTATTACTATTGTTGGAGATAGTCAAAAAGTAATAATTAATTCTAGATAATAATATCAAGAGCATGAGGATTTGGAAGATGAATGCAAGAAAGACAAGATAACCATTGTTAGTATAAACGGTTTAATCTCAAGTAAGCTTAAGTAATTTTATTTTTGATATAGAAACAATTATTGAATTTTTAAATTTATGGGAATATTAGAAAATATGCAAGAATTAATTAAAATTGCAAAGTATTTTTTATGTGCGGAAAAAAGAAAATTCAAGTATCAAGGCTTGAATAGGCATATTTTCCAGGGAGTGGCTTTTTATCCTTTCAAAATTGTATGAAAGAATCAAAAAAGCTCACAATGAAGGTTTAAGGAATTTTTTATATCTATAGTGTTACCAATCATCAGGTCGTCCTTGATGCTGATGGTAATTAAGACAATATTAGTATTTTTAGAGATTGTTGTTTTTTTATCTTTTTTTACTCTTTGTAGGCTTAAATGGGATGAAGGAATTGTCATAAAAATGCTAAGCTATGATCAGGGGGTATGATATGAAAATAGTAATTACCGATCACCATTGTGCTGCTGAAAGAGGAGATTCAGCAATCTTGGAAGGAGCGATATGGTGTTTAAAAAAATTTTTCCCTAATGCTGACTTTGTAGTGATGACAGAATACCCAGAGGCAGCGGAAATCATCAACGGGGTAAAAGCAAATAGACAACCAATGACTAATTTTAAATGGAACAAATGGAAGATGGGATTAGCCATGGTTTATCTGTTAATTGGTGCCAGATTACAAAAACACAAAATTACTGTCCCCAAATTTAAGCATCCGCGAATACAGCCCTATTTAGATGCTGATATAGTTATTAGCAAAGGTGGAAGTTTTCTTAGTGATTACTATGCCCCAGATGTACTTGGGCGCTTTTGGGGACTTTATTTCGCTGAGGTTTTAGGGAAACCGGTTATTATTTATGCTCAATCTATAGGTCCTTTTGAAAAACCATTCTATAGATGGATCGCTAGGTATGTGCTCAATAAAGCGGACCTCATCACCTTACGCGATAAAGAGTCTAAGGGCATTCTTGACTCGATTGGAGTTACCAGACCACCTATCTATGTTACTTCTGATTCTGCCTTTGCAATGCCCTTAACTGAATGTAAACCAATGCAAATGATGCGTTATGAGAAAATTGAATTAAACAATAAAGATCAGCTAAAGGTAAGTATCTCTGTTCGACAGTGGGGTCATTATAAGACAGCTGATGGACATAAGAAATATATTAAAATCATAGCTGCTTTAGCAGACTGGCTTATAATAGAAAAGAATGCTAAGGTTATTTTTGCGTCCACCTGTACCGGTTTTGCTGGTTACCACAATGATGATCGGGTAATAGCTCACGAAGTTATTAATCATATGAAACATTATGAAGAGAAAAACCCAGTGATTTTATATGGTGAATATACACCGCAGGAATTATTGGCATTTTATAGAACCATGGACCTACACGTGGGGACTAGGATGCATTCCAATATACTCGCTATGCTAGCGAAGACACCGGTAGTTGCCATTCAATATGAGTTTAAGACATTAGGTCTCTTGAATTTCTTTGACCTTGAAAATTACTTAATAGATATCAATCAAATTAATTTAGAAATTTTAATAAAAAAGGTGAGTGAAGCCTTAACCCATAATGAGCAGATTAAAGCTAAAATCAACGAAAAGCTTCCTCATATAAAAGAGAAATCAGAACAAAATGCTGAGCTTGTTTTTAACTTAATTAAAAACAAAATTGGGTACATAAAATGAAAATAGCTTTTATCGTCGGAGCATTCCCAAAATTATCTGAGACATTTATTTTAAACCAAATTACTGGGTTATTGGAGCTAGGCCATGAAGTTGATATTTTTGCTGGTTTTAACCCTTACGAGAAAAAGGTGCAACCAGATATAGAGAAATACAAAATAATGAAAAATGTCTATTATTTAAACATGCCGACCAATAAAATTAGGAGGGTGTTTAAAGGTTTAGTTTTGTTAACTACTAATTTTCATAAAGACCCGGTCATACTATTAAAAGCATTAAATATTTTTATATTTGGGAAGAGTGCACTATCGCTTCGGCTTCTTTATGCTATTATTCCATTCCTTGGTAAGAAGAAAGATTACGACGTTATTCACTGTCAATTTGGGCCGAATGGTAATTTGGGGGCTTTGCTTAAACAACTGGGTATTCAAGGTATTCTTGTAACAACGTTTCATGGCTATGATATTCGACTTGGTATAGAAAAACGTGGGAATATTTATCATAAGCTTTTTAAATCTTGTGATTGCATTTTGGCTATTTCGGATTATAACTATGAAAACCTTATACGTTTGGGTGCAGACCCAAAAAAAATATTCTTCCATTCTGTAGGGATTAATCTTAATATTTTTCCTTATCGATGGAGATCTGCAGGGTTTGGACATTCAAACGCTATCGTAATACTTACTGTTGCCCGGTTAGTTGAGGAAAAGGGGCTTGAGTATGGGATTCGAGCAGTTGCTCAATTGTTAGAACTGAATCATGGGCTCCAGTTAGAGTATCGTATTATTGGAGGGGGACCACTAGAAAAGCAGTTAAAACAATTGGTTGAAAAACTAGGCCTAGGGGGAGTTGTACACTTCTTAGGACCGATGGGACAGGCAGATGTGGTACAGGAAATGCTTAGGGCTAACCTGTTTCTTCTTCCAAGCATTGCTGAGGCATTACCAGTTTCTTTAATGGAGGCCCAAGCAGTTGGTCTTCCTGTGGTGGCTACCTCTGTAGGCAGTACCTCTAAAGTGATTATTGATGGTAAGTCTGGTTTCCTCGCCCCTGCGCGAGATGTGAATGCTCTGGTTGAGCGGCTAGAACATCTTATCAAACATCCAGAGATTTGGCAGGAGTTTGGAAAAACTGGACGGAGATTTGTGGAAGAGCATTATGATATCAAAAAATTGAATCAGCAGTTAGTGGAGATATATCGAAATCTGATTAATAGTAAATATCAATAATTTAAATGGAGAGCAATGCTGGGTGATCGGTGAGTATGGAAAAAGCTAATTAAGAAAATACTCATTACCCTAGGTTTTTTAAATACTTTATTATTTTGGATACTTAGTAATAGAACGTAATTTAAAAATATATTGAAAAATTTACAAGGATTACATCCAAGAGAATGCCCTTGTTGTGGTTATCTTGGTATTTTTAAAGCTTTTGGTAACCCTCCACGATATGATGCAAAATGTCCGCAATGTGGTTCATTGGAACGACATAGATTATTGTTTTTAATTGATAGAGATAAGGGAATTTTAGAGGGGGTTCAATCTATTCTCCATTTTGCTCCTGAGCCAATCGTGAGAAATTATTTGCAAAATAAAGTGAATAAATATACCTGAGCCGATCTTTTCAGATCAGATGTCGACCTTAAGGAGGATATTGAGAACATATCACTTCCATTTGAGAGCGTGGAATCTGTTTTATGTTCACATGTTTTAGAACATGTGGATGATAAAAAAGCTCTCAAATCTATCAGCTTATTCTCAAGCCAGTAGGGAAATTCATTGCTATGGTTCCAATTTGTGAAGGATGGGAAAAAACTTATGAAAATATAGCTATTAAAGATCCTGTGCAACGAGAACTTCATTTTGGACAACACGATCATGTACGGTTTTATAGTCATGATTTTATTGAGAGAATTACCAATGCAGGATTTGAAGTTACTTTTTACACAGCAAAACCGGAAGATTGTATAAAGTACAGCTTAGTAAGGGGAGAAAAGATATTTGTTGGAAAAAAGGCATAGGGTTGGAGAATTTGGATAAAAATTTTTAAATAATTAAAAATTAACCAAAGGAAGATTTAAGCTTAAAAAGCTTTTATCTTTTTTAAACTTAGAGGTGAGTTGGTAAAAAATGAATGTAAAACCAACGGTAAGCGTTATCATTCCAACTTATAACCGTGCTCATTTAATTGATAGAGCAATTCAAAGTGTTTTAAACCAGACCTATCAAGATTTTGAATTAATTATTGTAGATGATGGATCAAGTGATAATACAGAGGAAGTGGTAAAAAAAATTCAAGATAATCGTATCTATTATTACAAACACGATAAAAACAAAGGTGGATCTGCTGCAAGAAATACCGGGATAAGCTTAGCAAAGGGGGAGTATATTGCCTTTCTTGATAGTGATGATTTATGGTACCAAGATTATCTTTCTAGGCAGGTTTCGACTATTGAATTATCTCTTCCAGATGTGGGAATGGTTTGCTGTGGTATTAAGCAAATTAATCAGGATTTTTATAAAGAATTAAAACCTAGCATAATTGGCTTCCAATTCAGTGATCATCTTAAGCGTGCAAGTGGAATTTGTACGTCGGCTTTTGTTGTAAGACGAAGTGCCTTTGATGAAATTGGAGGTTTTGATAATGAGCTTAAAAGCTTTCAAGATTTCGAATTTTTATTACGCATAAGCTCAAAGTATAAGGTGAATTATATTGATGATATTCTGATAGAATATAGGCTTCAAGATGATAGTATTAGTATAAATATGGAGTTAAAAGCTCAAGGTTTGCAATGTATAGTAAATCGTTATATGAATGATATATGTCGATTAGGCTTAACACACAAATATATGTTTAAGCTTGGTCAATACTATGTTATGTCTGGTCAACGGATGACTGGATTTTTGTGTTGGAGGAAGGCTTTAAGTTATAAACCATTTTACGGAAAAATTTGGAAGCACTTTTTAATATCATTAGGAGGGGTTTCTTTCTATCGACAAATAATATTACTTAATAGAAAACGATTTTTTTTGCAAAGACGCAAACATCAAAAAGCAATAAAAAAATAAACTAGAAATAACGCTAATAATTATAAATGTTAAAGATAAATAATTATAAAAATATACTATTAATTAACTAAAATGATAGGTGAATTTTATTACAGATACTATACCTAACAATAAATAGTCTTAACTTAAGATGAATAATAATCGACTATATATTGCTGTCAGATAGGATTTATCTGTTTATTAAGAAAAAATGCTGTAGAAAATTCGGATTATCTTGTTTCTTCGAAAGAAGAAAGATAATCTTGTGTGGAGAAAGGTGTAGTTAATTAAAAAAGAAAAATAATGATGGATTTGAGCCACATCACCGATATCAGAAGATTTTTTGTTCTCATCATTTATATTCAGTTATAAAAATATTCTCAATCATTACTTCTTATCTATTGATACAACAAGACATAAATATCAGATGTTACCTTTATTCTAAACTGGGAAAATAACCTTATATAATGACTATTCTCGATCTTCTTCTTAAAAATAGAAGGATATTAGAACAGTCAACCCATTTAATAATGATGGTTTTTATTGCTTTAGAAAAGACAATTCGAGAAAGTAAACCAGCTCAAGATTTTATTCTCAATTCTAATTTAGGGTAAAGTGAATTGGTTTTGAATATCAAACTATATTTGTTTACCATGGATTCTTTTCTAATATAAAGAGAATTTTGCTCCGCAATGAATCTTTCATTAAAACCTATAAACTAAATTTGAGTATCATATAAGATAACAAACATAAAAAGAAGCTTGAAACAGCGTCTTAAAAATCATCGAAATCTTTCTAATTGTATCTGGTTTCAAAATAATTTAAGAATATGAATACAAAACGGTTTAGAAGAGGAATTTTTTTCTTAATATTTTTACTTTATTGGGGAACACCTAATTTGTTATACTTTATAGAAAGGCTAACTATTTGAGAGAGTATTCAAACATATAGATTGAGGGTAACAATATTAGAAAAATGATTTTGAAGGTCCCGGTGATTATGTGAGATTAAAATATTGTTTTAGTTTTTATAAACTAGAAAAATATGTACTTTTTTTGGCTATTATTGCCGGTTTTTTTGGATCTGCTTTATTCCCAATTAATGTTGGTTTATTTCATCTATTTCCTTATCGTATATTTCTTATTTTTCTATGGTTTATGTTTATTATTCATTTATTGTTAAAACCTGAAAGCTTTAGCTTACTATTTAAAAATTCAATTTTTAATTTATTATTTTTGTTTATATGGCTTTTTTATGGAACATTATCTCTTCTTTGGTCTGCAGCAATAAGTGATGGGATTCGTGACTGGATATTCCTCTTTATGGGAATTTCTACCATTATATTTTCTTGTTTCTACCTACGATCCAAAAAAGATTTTCATATTTACTTCTGGTTATGGATGGTAGCCTTTTTAATTTTGATTTTTATTGGATTTTGGGAAATAAGAACTGGATTTCATTTGCCGGTTTCTGGGTATTTTAGAGAAACAAGGACATGGCTTATGTACAGACCAACTGGAACTTTCCACAATCCTAATGATTATGCAACGTATTTAGTGTTGAGCATTCCATTTGCACTAGCGTTAACTAGTTATAACTCTTTTTTATGGTTGAAGCTATTAGGAGTAATAATAGCTTCAAGCGGATTATTGTTAATAGTAGCTACCGGGTCACGAGCAAATATTTTAGCTTTTTTTCTACAGGGGATTGTATTTTTCCTCTTTTTTCGTTCTAAGGCAAGAATAGCATTGTTAGTTTGTTTTGTTTTGGTTTTGGGTGTTTTTTGGAGTTATGATATTGGTTCAGTTAAAGATTTGATTGGAGAAATAATATCTGGTATTGAATCACTTAGAACACAATATAAATTGGGGATAGGTTCTGTAGCTGTTAGACTAAATTTAATTAAAAATGGCTTGCATTTTCTTTATTCAACTGCTGGATTTGGAGTGGGACCGGGCAATATAGAATATTATATGGCCAACCGTGCAATATATGATACGAGAGGAATAATGAATATTCATAATTGGTGGTTTGAGGTTTTGGTAAATTATGGTATTTTTATTTTTCTTGCATATTTATTCTTCTTCTTTGGAATGTTACGTTCTCTCTGGAGAGTGTGGAAAAAATCAATCGATAGAAGCGAAAAAATGCTATCTGAAGCACTTTTCCTTTCTCTTATTGGTTTTTTAATAGGTAGTATCAGTTCAAGCTCAATTATGGCCATTACTGCTCATTGGTTATTATATGCGTTTTCTGTCAGTTTTATAAAATGGGCCAAAACTGGAGAATATTAACCATGAGAGTTCTTGTTATATCTCATATGTATCCTAAACCTTATAATGAAGTTCATGGAATATTTGTACATGAACAGGTAAAGGCATTAGCAAAAAAGGGTATAGTAGTGAAGGTTGTTAGTCCAACACCTTGGTCTCCCTATCCTCTCAGTTTTTTGAGTTCTAAATGGAAAGGGTATAAAAATGTTCCCCGTTATATGGAATTGGAGGGAATTCCTGTTTGGCATCCTCGATACCTCGCATTGCCTAAAGGATTTCTTTTTGCTTCTTCAGGACAACGGATGTTTCATGGTATAAAAAATTTAGTTACCGAGTTAGAAAAAAAATCCTCTTTTGATTTGATACATGCCCATGTGGCGCTTCCTGATGGGTATTCGGGAATGTGTATATCATCATTGCTAAATAAACCATTAATCGTGACAATTCATGGTCAAGACTTTCAACAGACAATTAAAAGAAATTTTTCATGCCTTCAGGCAGTAACAAAAGTTATTAAATACGCTTCTCGAGTAATTTTAGTCAGTAAAAAGCTATACACTATTGGGAATAGTATTCATGAAATTAATGATAAATATACCATTATACCTAATGGAATTGATCCTACAAAGGTGGTTATGAAAGGTGAATTTACCACAAAAAAGTACAAAGATTTTTCGATAGTTCTTAGTGTATCCAATTTAATAAATATTAAAGGTATTGATTATAATATTAAAGCAATTCATGCTTTAAGCAAAAAATACCCATTTTTACACTATAAAATCGTTGGAGATGGAGTTGAGAAAAACCGATTGGCTAAATTGGTTAATGATTTAAAGATGAATGAACACATTGAATTCCTTGGTAGAAAATCACACCAGGAAGTTATGAAATATATGGCTGAATGTGATATCTTTTCTCTGCCGAGTTGGAATGAGGCTTTTGGTGTTGTGTATGTTGAAGCAATGGCTCATGGAAAGCCGATTATTGCATGTAAGGGCGAGGGCATTGAAGATGTGGTTACTCATAAGAAAACTGGAATGCTTGTGAAGCTAAAATACGTTGATAGCCTTGTCGAGGCTATGGATTATTTGTTAAGCCATCCTGAAGAAGCAAAAGCAATGGGAGAACGAGCACGCCAAATGGTTTTGGAGAATTACACTTGGGAGAAAAATGCTGGAAAAACAATAAAGGTTTATGAAGATGTACTCCGAAAAGCCTAAAATCTGTCATCTAACTACGGTTCATCCTCCTTTCGATACTCGTATTTTTCATAAAGAAGCGAAAAGTTTAGCCAAAGCAGGCTACTCAGTAACGCTTATTGCAAGGCATGAAAAAGAAGAGCTGGTCGATGGTATTAGAATAATCCCTTTGAAGACACCGCGAAATCGAATAGTTCGAATGACCAAAACACTTTTGGAGTGTTATCGCAAGGCAATAAAGGTTGATGCCGATCTTTATCATTTTCACGATCCAGAACTTATCATTATTGGGTGGCTGCTGAAAAGGAGAGGGAAAAAGGTTATTTATGATGTTCACGAGGATGTACCTCGACAGATTCGGACTAAGGAATGGATTTGGAAACCAGTTAGAGTAATGATTGCAAAAGTGACCGGCTTTCTCGAAAAAACATTTTCCCATCGTTTCGATGGGGTTATTTGTGCTACGCCATCAATTGCGGAAAACTTTGAACATCTTCGGGGAAGGGTAGATGTCGTTCACAACTATCCTTTACTGGGAGAGCTTTTTAGAAGCGATGGGAATTCTGATGAGAGGAAGAATCGATCAAACTCTGTGGTCTATGTTGGGGGCATAACTGTAAATAGGGGAACAAAGGAAATGATACAGGCTATTGAGATGATTCCATCCTCATATAACGCGAAATTGTTGCTTGGTGGGAAGTTTGTTCCGAGTTCATTGGAAGATGCTGCAAAAAAAATGCCAGGTTGGAATCAGGTGGAGTATCTTGGATGGTTAAATCGAACACAGGTGGGAGATACTCTAGCAAAGGCTCGAGTAGGAATGGTTTTATTTCATCCAGCTCCTAACCATATTAATGCTCAGCCGAATAAAATGTTTGAATATATGTCAGCAGGACTACCGGTTATTGCCTCTCACTTCCCCCTCTGGAAGGAGATTATCGAGGGGAATCAGTGCGGTTTGACGGTAGATCCTCAAAATCCAAAAGAGATCGCTAGTGCTATTCAATTTATCTTTGATAATCAAAAAGAAGCAGGAGAGATGGGGGATAGAGGTCGAAAAGCAGTTGAGACGAAGTATAATTGGTTGGGAGAGGAGAAGAAGCTGTTAGAGGCTTATAGGCTAATATTAAATGATGGAAAATGAACTGCTGAACTTTGAGGAAAAAAAAGGAGGAAATTGTAAGATATGGATTATTAACCATTATGCTCATACTCCTGATCTTCCAGGTGGAAGTCGGCACTTCGACATTGGTCGCCGTTTAACAAGTAGAGGGTATCGAGTTTCGGTTTTTTGTTCAGATTTTCTTCATTATACTTATCGATATCATAAAACAGAAGTGAATAAAAAGAAGCTCTTTCAAGAAACTTTAGAGGGAATGGACTGGAACTGGATAAGGACCTCACCTTATAGGGGAAATACCGGAAAAAGAGTACTGAACATGATCAGTTTTGCCTGGAGGGTTTTTTGGATAGGGCTCCGAAAAAAAGAAAAACCTTTGGTAATCATTGGTTCTTCCCCTCATCTCTTTGCTGCGTTTTCAGCTTGGTTATTAACCAAGTGGAAAAGAGCAAAATTTATCTTCGAGGTACGTGACCTCTGGCCTCAGTCACTTATCGATCTTGGAGAATTTTCTCCCTCTCATCCCTTTATTTGGGTATTAGCTAGGCTGGAAAAATTTCTTTATCAAAGAGCAGATGCGATTGTTACATTGCTACCAGGTGCGAAAGAGTATATTAAGAATCGAGGAGTTAAGGAGGATAAGGTCTTCTGGATACCTAATGGTGTAAATGCAGACAATTACATTTCAAAAAATTCTTTATTTAAACAAAGCGACAATGATCAATTTGTGGTTATGTATGCTGGAGCTCATGGGAAGGCAAATGCTTTAGACATGATAATTGATGCGGCAGCTTTAATTATGGAAAAGGGAGAGGATGGCATTCTTTTCGAGTTTGTGGGAGAAGGGCCAGAGAAAAAAAACTTAATGGCGATGGTAAAAGATAAAAAGATAAATAATGTTCGTTTTGCTGATCCGATACCGAGCAATGAAATACCGGCTAAATTGGTAAAAGCTGATGCTTTTGTTTTCTGTCTTGAGGATTCACCGGTATTTAAGTATGGGGTCAGTCCAAATAAACTATACACATATTTAAGCGCCGGAAAACCAGTCATATTCTCTTGTTGTTCTATGAACAATCCTGTATCAGAAGCAAACGCAGGTCTGACCGTACCTCCCCGTCAACTACGAGCTATGGCAGAAGCTGTGATAAAATTATTTAAAATGAGCCCGCAGGAGAGGGAAGAAATGGGAAAACGGGGAATAGAATATGTGAAAAAATACCATGACTTCTCAATTTTGACCGATAAGTATCAGGAAGTTATTGAAAAAACGGTAAAAAAGGTTGAGAGTTGAGTGTTTAGGGTTGAGGGGATAAAGGCGGTTGAGAGAGAGAAAAAACGTTTTACTGTTGATGTCTTGTTCCAAAACCTAAACACTCAACTCTCAACCCTAAACATCTCTAGCAGTGGGGGAGAAAAAGCGACTGGCGATGCAAAACAGAGAATATCATAAATACCCTTTTGAGAAACTAGAGGTATGGCAGCAAGCGAAGGATTTGGTGAAAGAGGTGTATTTTTGTACAAAGAAATTTCCCTCTGAGGAAAAGTATGGGTTAGTATCGCAGCTCAATCGAGCTGCTTTGTCGGTTTCCTCTAACATCGCCGAAGGTGCTTCCCGGAAAAGCAGCAAGGATCAGGGGCATTTTTATCATATGGCTTATAGCTCACTGATGGAAGTTCTTTCACAGTTGATAATTGCTCAAGAACTTAATTTCATTACCGAAGAAGAGTATATATCCTTGAGGAGTCGCATAGACACCATCGCTCCCCGCCTTAGCGCGTTATACAATCACGCGAAAGCCGTGGACAGTTGAAATTTTATCAACCCTAAACACTAAACAGCTTTAGCAGTTGAGAGTGGAGAGTTGGGGGAGAAAGACAGTTGAGAGTTGAGTGTTTAGTGTTGAGGGGGAAAAGGCGGCTGAGAGCAAAAAGGCAGTTGAAAGTTGAGGGAAGAAAGGCAGTTGAGTGTTGAGGGATGACCTTTGGTGTATAATTTCTAAACCCTAAACCCTAAACCCTAAACCCTAAACCCTAAACCCTAAACCCTAAACAGCTTTACTGGTTGAGAGTTGAGCGATGAGTGTTGAAGGAAGAAAGATGTCAGACAGTTGATATAATATTTTATCAACCCTAAACTCTAAACCCTAAACAGCTTTAGTGGTTGACAGAGAAAAGGTCAGTATAGTGCGGGAAAACACCTGCTTAAAATTCCGTTGATTGGCTATTTGTATCTTGTTATAATTGCATTAAGGCTAAACGGAGAGCATAATAGAAAATCTTAAGAAAGCCAATATTATAAGAGAAGAACGGAGGGTGGAGATTGAAAGCGTCTTCTGTGGTTTCTATTGAAATACCTAGTGAAGTTGTCCATGCTACTCGGATGACTCCGCAAGAACTGAAACGCGAACTGGCTGTCTATCTTTTCCAGCAAAGCAAGCTTTCTTTTGGCAAAGCTCGGGAGATGGCTGCTATGACTGCTTGGGCTTTCCAACAGCTACTAGGCAGTAGAGGTATTCCCGTACATTATGACCTTAAAGACTATGAGGAAGACCTTGAAACGTTGGAGGAACTTGGTCGGCTGTGAGCATTGTCAGCAACTCTTCTGTGCTTATCAATTTGTCGAGAATTGGAAAACTTGACTTACTTCACCAATTGTATGGTGAACTCATCGTTCCTGAGGCAGTATGGAAAGAGGTAGTTGTTGAGGGGGAAGGGCAGGCGGGGGCGGATGCTATCAAGCGAGCTTCCTGGATCACAATGCTCAATGTCACCAACAAAGAACTAGTTCAAGCATTGCAGCAGGACCTTGATTCCGGAGAGTCTGAAGCTATTGCTTTGGCATTGGAAATAAAAGCCGAGTTACTTCTGATGGATGAACACATGGGGCGGGAAACTGCCCGTTACTTTGGATTGCATTATACAGGGCTTATTGGAATACTCATTGAAGCAAAACATAAGAGGATTATTCGTGCTGTCAAACCTATTTTGACAACGTTACGTGATATAGCTGGTTTTCATGTAAGTAACGCACTTTACCTGCGAGTACTACAAGATGAAGGAGAAATGGAGAGCTGAAAGAACGGTTGAGTGTTGAGAGTTTAGTGTTGAGGGAGGAAAAGCGTTTTACTGTTGATGTATAGTTTTAGAACCCTAAACACTTAACCCTAAACATCTTTAGCAGTTGAGGGTGGAGAGTTTAGGGTTTAGAGAAGAAAAAAATAAGGCTAAAAACAGTTGAGGGAGAAAAGGTGTCTGACTGTTGGTAATTAAATTTTCATCAACCCTAAACACTTAACCCTAAACCCTAAACTGCTTTAGTGAGCTGATCGCTGGGTATTCTAAAGACAAGGGAGAAAATTTATGCACGAACGAGTTGGTATCATTGGTCTTGGCTATGTGGGGTTGCCGCTGGTAATTCGATTTTGCCAGGTAGGAAAAAAAGTTATTGGATTTGATATTGATAGAGAAAAAGTTCGGGCTTTACAGAATGGGAAGTCTTACATTTCACATATTGCCGAAGAAACAATTTCATCATTATCTTCATTTGAAGCAACCGACGATATGTCCCGCTTAGGAGAACCAGATGCGCTAATTATTTGCGTTCCAACGCCGATTACTGAACGTCGGGAGCCAGATTTGGTCTTCGTGGAAAGCACAGCAGAAACCGTTGCGAAATACCTGCGAAAGGGACAATTAGTGTCACTGGAATCGAGCACTTACCCTGGAACCACCCGAGAAGTGGTGTTACCCATTCTTGAGAAGAGTGGGTTGGAAGTGGGAAAAAATTTTTATTTGGTTTATTCTCCAGAGCGGGAAGATCCCGGTAATGAAATCCATACTTTAAAAACTATACCAAAGATTGTCAGCGGGATGACTGAAAACTGTCTCCGTCGAGGAGTGGAGCTATACTCGCCAATAGTGGATCGAGTTATACCGGTTTCTTCCCCAGAAGTGGCGGAAGCGGCAAAAATCTTGGAAAATACTTATCGAGCAGTGAATATTGCTCTGGTTAATGAGCTAAAGGTTCTTTTATCACGCATGGGAATTGATATCTGGGAAGTGATTGACGCAGCAGCGACCAAACCTTTTGGGTTTCAGGCTTTTTATCCCGGTCCTGGAATCGGGGGGCACTGTATCCCGGTAGATCCTTTTTATCTTACCTGGAAAGCAAAGGAGTTTGATTTCTCTACTCGGTTTATTGAGTTAGCTGGTGAGATTAATAATTCAATGCCTGATTACGTGGTTTCCAGGGTTGCAGATGCTCTTAATGAACGAGAAAAAAGTCTGAAAGGTTCTCGTATCCTTGTTTTAGGCCTCTCGTATAAAAAGGATGTGGACGATTTACGGGAATCGCCTTCTTTAAGGGTGATTGACCTTCTTGTGAAAAAGGGAGCCCAGGTTGATTATAATGACCCCTATTTTCCAACCTTCCCATCTTTAAGAAAATTTCATTTCCCCCTTTCATCAGTACCCCTTACCGAGGCAAATTTAAGTCAATATGATTGTGTCGTCATCCTCACTGCCCATTCTTCCTATGATTTTTCTTGGATTCAGAAACACGCCCGACTCATTGTAGATACCAGGAATGTGGTAGATGGAGGGAATGTGGTAAAAGCGTGAGGAGAGCAGTTGAGAGTTTAGCGTTGAGAGTTGAGGGAGGAAAGGAAGTTGAGGGCTAAAAGAGCAGTTGAGGATTGAGAGAAAAGGGCGGTTGAGGGTTGAGAGCTGAAAAAGCAGTTGAGGGTGGAGAGTTTAGGGTTTAGAGAAGAAAAAAATAAGGCTAAAAACAGTTGAGGGAGAAAAAACGTTTTGCTGTTAATGTATAGTTCCAAACCCTAAACCCTAAACCCTAAACAGCTTCTGCGGTTCTCTGATGGAAGTACTATCGCAGTTGATAATTGCTCAAGAACTTGATTTCATTTCCGAAGAAGAGTATATATCCCTGAGGAGTTGTATAGATGCCATCGCACCCCGCCTTAGCGCGTTACACAATCACGCGAAAGCCGTGGACAGTTGATATAATATTTTATCAACTCTAAACTCTAAACCCTAAACAGCTTTTGCAGTTGAGAGCAAAAAGGCAGTTGAGTGTTGAGGGATGGCCTTTGGTGTATAATTTCTAAACCCTAAACAGCTTTACTGTTGATATTAAAATTTTAATCAACCCTAAACCCTAAACACTCAACTCTCAACTAATACTAGGAAGGTATATAATGAAACTTTTATCAGTTGTTGGGGCGAGGCCACAGTTTGTGAAACTTGCCCCGCTGTGTCAAAGGTTCCGGGAATACCCCGGCGTTGACCATGTCGTTCTCCATACCGGTCAGCATTATGATTATCGGATGTCCAAGATTTTTTTTGATCAACTGGGCATTCCAGAGCCTGATTGGAATCTTGAGATTGGATCGGGAACTCATGGCTGGCAGACTGCTGAAATGGTGAAAAATATTGAACCGGTGCTTCTAAAAGAAAAACCTGACTGGGTGTTGGTCTATGGAGATACTAATTCAACTCTTGGCGGAGCAATGGCGGCAGTGAAGCTCCATATCCCTGTAGCCCATATCGAAGCCGGTTTAAGAAGTTTTAACCGTACAATGCCGGAGGAGATTAATCGAGTACTCACAGATCATTGTTCCACAGTCCTTTTTTGTCCAACCAAGGCTGGAATGGATAACCTGAGTAGGGAAGGAATGAAAGGCCGTTTAATATTAGAAAATGCTCGATGGGTGAAAACTGGAGAAGAAAGATCGGTCCAATGGTGTGCTATGGTTGGTGATCTGATGTACGAGGTTCTGAATATGAGTCTAGACATTGCAGGTAGAGAATCGACTATCCTTCCTTCACTCGGGCTTGATCCCGATTCCTACTATGTTGTTACCGTACACCGAGCAGAAAATACCGATAATCCTGAGAATTTTATAAACATCTTGAAAGGCTTAGCTCAGGTTAGTAAGTGGAAACCAGTCATTTTCCCTATTCATCCCCGTACGAAGAAATTAATGGAACAGATAAACCGGGAGTTAATTTCAGCCGATAACATTAAATGTATAGACCCAGTTAGCTATTTTGATATGCTGGTATTGGTCAAAAACGCCAGAGCGGTATTGACCGATTCAGGTGGTTTGCAAAAAGAGGCGTATATATTGGGAACGCCCTGTATCACCTTGCGAAGTGAGACAGAGTGGGTAGAAACGGTAGAGATGGGATGGAATGTCCTTGTTGGGACTGATCCACAGGCTATTTCGAATGCAGTTTTAAAGAAAGATAGATTAGAGATACGCCCACAACTCTACGGTGATGGAAAAACTTCGCGATATATTCTTGAAATATTATGGGGATTTCCCGCATTAACCGGAGATATCACTTTAAAAGGGCTTTGAGTATGAAGCAGAAAGGAAGAATTGGATGAGTGAAAACATACAAATCTCGGTGGTTGGAGCCGGGTACTGGGGAAAAAATTTGGTGAGAGTTTTTCATGAACTGGGAGTATTGCGATCGGTTTGCGAGAAAGACCCGATTATTGGTGAAGATTTAAGGAATAAGTATCCAGGTTTAAATGTTACCGCATCCTTTGAAGAGATTTTACGTGATCCGGCTATCCATTGCGTGGTGGTTGCAACGCCGCCAGAAAGCCATTATGAATTGGCAAAAGAATGTCTGAAATGGAATAAAGACCTCTATGTGGAAAAACCTATGACTCTCAAGGTGGATGAGGCAAAGGAACTTGTGGAGCTTTCCAGTAACAAGAAGAGAATTTTGATGGTTGGTCATCTCCTTCACTATCACCCAGCGGTGATGAAAATCAAGGAGTTATTGCAAGAAGGGGCGATTGGTGATCTGTGGTATGTCTCTTCCCACCGACTGAACCTGGGGATCATTCGCCGGCATGAAAATGCCTTGTTCAGCTTGGCACCGCACGATATCTCACTCCATCTGGCTTTCTTCAATTCTGAGCCAACAGAAATCTATGCTGCTGGAGGAGACTTTATCCAGCCGGGAGTTGAGGATCAGGTCATGGTTACCCTGGATTTCGGGGACCATAGAAAAGCCCATATCTATACGAGCTGGCTTAGTCCGCTCAAGGAACGACGGATTACCTTAGTGGGAAGTCAGGGGATGCTATTGTTTGATGATCTGCAAAAGAATGAAAAGCTCGTATGGTATGAATATGGTAGCCCTTTGAAAGAAATGGTCAACCGACCGTTTTCTTTTGCAAAAAAAACTATAGTGGAGCTGGATGACAGCGAACCCTTACGTAACGAGTGTATTCATTTTTTAGAGTGTGTTCAACAAAGAAAGACTCCTTTGACCAACGGTAAGGAAGGACTACGGGTACTGAAAACGCTTATTGCCGCTCAAAGAGCCCTGAAGGAGGAAAACGTGGAAGAGTCAGAAGGTAAAAGAGAACAAACACCGTATTTTGTTCATTCATCATCATTTATTGATGAAAACGTCCAGATTGGGGAAGGGACAAAAATTTGGCACTTTTCTCATATTCTCAAAAACACGAGTATAGGTAAAAACTGTGTAATTGGGCAAAACGTGGTAATTGGCCCTGATGTTACCATCGGTAATGGGTGTAAAATTCAAAACAACGTTTCTATTTACAAAGATGTTACCCTGGAAGACGAGGTCTTTTGTGGTCCTTCCATGGTTTTCACCAATGTAATCAACCCCCGTGCTTTTATTGAGCGTAAACACGAATACCGTAAAACCTTGGTGAAAAGGGGTGCTTCAATTGGAGCTAATGCCACCATCGTGTGTGGGGTGACACTAGGCCAATATTCCTTTGTGGGCGCAGGGACAGTCGTGATCCGAGACATCCCCGATTATGCTCTGGTGGTGGGAAACCCCGCTCGTCAAATTGGTTGGATGTGCCGATGTGGGGTGAGATTGAGAGAGGATGATGGAAATACACTGGTATGTCCGGAGTGTGGGCAACGTTACCGGCTAGAAAATGGCGCTGTAAGACCGGAAACGGAAAGGAGTTAAAGGATGAGCATCCCTTTATTAGATCTCAATAGAGAATACCAATACATGAAAGAAGCGATCGACGGTGCGCTGGCTCAGGCCTTATCGCACCAACAGTGGATTTTAGGCCCTGAAGTGAAAGAATTGGAAGCAAAGGTCACTGACTATTTAGGAGTGAACAATGCTGTAGGGGTAGCCTCTGGAACTGATGCCTTAGTTTTGTCTCTGCGTGCCTTGGCGATTCAAAGAAAAGGAATTGAATATTTTGAAAAAAGTGATGAAATCCTAACCCCAGCTTTTACCTTTACAGCGACCGGTACCTCGATACTTCGCTCTGGAGCCACTCCAGTATTCCTGGATATCAATCTAGATAATTATTGTCTCGATACTGAGCAAGTAGAACGCTATTTAGGTCAACATGGAGAAAAAGTAGTTGGTATCGTTCCTGTTCACCTCTATGGGTATCCGACGAATATGGACGCAATCATGGAGTGTGCGAGAAAATATAACCTCTTTGTGGTTGAGGATTGCGCACAGAGTTTTGGAGCCCGCTGGGACGGGAAGCAAAGCGGTTCCCTGGGAGATTGTGGCGCTTTCAGCTTTTTCCCCACCAAAAATTTAGGTGGATTCGGTGATGGTGGGATGATCGCGACCAACAATCCCATACTTTACGATATTATCCAAATGCTCCGCAAACACGGAGGGAAAGATAAATACAATGTTGAACATCTTGGCTACAATAGCCGTTTAGATACTATGCAGGCAGCGCTCTTATTGGCAAAAATGAAATACGTTGACGAAATGAACGAGAAACGGAGAAGAATCGCTAAATATTATCAATCCCATTTATCCGATTGTTCAAAGATACTACTCCCCAAAGAATCCGAAAAAGCCTATCACGTTTATAACCAGTTTACTATAAGGACACAAAATAGAGATACCTTCAAAAAAATGCTGTCAGACAAGGGCGTACAAACCATGATTTATTATTCTATTCCCCTAAGTCAAATGAAGGTTTTTGAAGGAAAGTGTCGCATTCCTTATCCTTTGGAGGCTACCGAACAAGCAACTCAGCAAGTATTGAGCTTGCCGATAGAACCATTGCTTACAGATGAGGAACTCTCGGTGGTTGTTGAAGCAGTAAAAACAGTAGCATCTGAAGTTAGCCCCTGATTCTTAAATTTTGTGTACTCGTTTGTTTTCTAATTTTAAGGTCTTAATTTTTTTATACATTAAAAAGGAAACCTAAAGGACGATGCCGAGTAATGAGAGTTTAAACGATCAATCCCGTTAACAGTATTTTAAAAGAAATATAGAAAGAAACTGATGAACAGGGGGGAACTGCTTTTATTTAAGAATTATTCAGGATTTAGGGAAGTAACTGAAATTATTCATGAAAATAAAATTAAAAGAAGTTTGGAATTTCATAAAAGCTATGGATTAAAAAAATTATGGAATAATAGATAAAAGTTTAATGGTATAAAAAAGAATTTAATAAGGGTATTTGATAAGTTTTATCCATATCTCTGTTAAAAAATTTTTTTAAAATTTAGTTTTTTTCTTTTGCTTAAAATAGGAGGTTTTTATGAAAATCCTTATAACTGGCAAAAACAGTTATATAGGGATGAGTTTTGAGAAATGGTTAAATCAATGGCCTGATGTCTATCAGGTAGATACAATCTGCCTGATAAATGATAATTGGGAAAATTATGATTTTTCTCTTTACGATAAAGTGTTTCATGTTGCGGGAATTGTTCATCAAAAAGAAAAACTAGATATGGAAAATAGTTATTTTTCGGTAAATAGAGATCTTGCAGTAGAGGTGGCAAAAAAAGCCAAAAAGTCAGGTGTTAAGCAATTTATTTTCATGAGCAGCATGGCGGTATATGGACATGAAGGAAAAATTGACGAACAAGTAATTATAAACAAAAATACACCCTGCAATCCAAATTCTTTTTATGGTAGAAGCAAGCTTGAAGCTGAAAATGAAATAAATAAATTAGGAGATTATCATTTTTCTATTGCTATTATTCGAGCCCCGATGGTATATGGACCAAATTGTCCTGGTAATTATGGATTTTTAAGAAAATATGCAAGGAGGATAAGAATTTTACCCGATCTCAAAAACCAAAGGAGCATGATATTTATTAATAACCTTACTGAATTTATAAGACTTTTAGTTGATCACCAGGATAAAGGATTATTTTTCCCACAAAATAAGGAATATGTGGATACATTAAACATGGCAAAAATAATTGCTCATTTTTATGGAAAGAAAATATTAGTATCAAAAGCTTTAGGTGGGTTACTGAGAGCTGGAAAGAACACGTTTCCAATGGTGAATAAAATATTTGGTAATCTTATTTATGATAAAAACCTATCCCAACATTATGATTGGAATTATTGTAAGGTAGGATTTGAAGAGTCTATAGAACTAACTGAAAAGAATAAGGTTTAATGAAAAAGTAACAACGAGGAAAGAATGGAAAAATTGTGGTGATTGAATAGTGATCTGGTTTTTAACCTTGACTTATTAGATGGTTATATTCGCCAAGTCTTTACTAAATCAAGTAGAAGATCATTATTTCATAGTTGATAGCTATCTAATTTTCATTTTTAAGAGTATCCAAGTATTTTTTTATTTTAGAAACAAAATTTTCTATATCCTTCGTGTTCGATTGAATGACCTGGTATAATTCTTCATCACTAATGATGTTATACATATGGACTAAACGGTTTCTATAGCCTGCCATTTGTGTTAATATTTCCCCTAATTTATTATCAACAGTACCAATTTCTATGAGTCCTCTCGCAATAGATTTATATTCTATAGACAAGTCTATATGATCAGTTTTGGCTAAAATATGGCGTCCTATGTCAAATATCGCTTCTAAGGTTCTTCGAAGGAAGCTTTCAGCTGCAGCTACATTTCTCTTTTGTGATAGGAAAGAATTTTTATCCAAGGTAGCTAAATCTTGGAGTTCTTTGAGGAAAGAATTGATTAAAAGTAATCTTTCATTAATAAATTGTTTGTTGATCAAAACTCATTCCATCCTTAATATTTTTCTAAAGCATCTTCAGCATATTTGTCTAAGACATATTTAAAGTCAGCAGCTCTTCTTAAAACCATCATTTCATATTCGTCTTTAAATTCTTCGGAAATACTATAAACGCAAATTCCCAAAAGAGCCTCGGATTGGAAAACCGAATGGCATTCTTGAAGAAAAACCAAATCTAAATGATAGGGTAGAAATAAGTCTTCAAAGTCATTATATATGTTCGAGTAGACTTTGTGTCTATCCGGAATACTTTCAATATCTTGAGAAAATACAATTCCAACATCGATATCAGCTAAAGGATCTTTGATATCGACTTTTTCTTCATTGAGGATATTTAATGAATTTTCTTTCTGCGAGCCAAATAAATAGACTAAAGCAATATTATATTTTTGACAAATGTCTCTTATCTTTTTCATGTTTTTATTATAACAAAATTAAAAGATGTTATGCAGGATACATATTTAGAGGGAAGGGATTTTTAAAAGACGAGGGGGAGAGTGGGAGAAGTAAATTCATTACATATTATGAGAAGGTTTACTTATATTATTATTGATTTATAATTATTATAAAGTAAATTCTAAATAGAGAGGTAAAGAATGAAAGGCTCTAAGGTTTCAAGCAAGGGGCAAATTACCCTTCCAATTGAAGCAAGAAAGCATTTAAATATTCAACCCGGTGTTCGAGTACGGTTCGTTCTTGAAGAGGATTGCATTCGAATTGTCCCAGTTGAAAATGGGATTGAGGCATTAAGGGGAACCATTCAGGTAAGTGAACCACAGGATTTTAAAGTCGTTCGTCACCAAGCAATGAAAGAGCTCGCCAATGAAAGAAATACCCATCATTGATGCCAATATTATTCTCCGTTTTTTAACCAATGATATTCCAAAACAAGCTGATCATTGTACAAAATTGTTAAAATGTATTGAATCTGGTTCGGAAGAGGTTTGGCTTCCTGATTTAGTCCTTGCTGGCATTGTATGGACTCTTGAGAAATTCTATAAACAACCAAAACAAAGAATCCAAGAGTTACTTATTCCTATCCTGGAATTAAAAGGTCTCCGCCACAATAACAAGAAAATTTCTAAATTAGCTTTTCAACTTTATGTTGAAAAAAACATTGATTGGACTGACGCCTTCGTTGCTGCTCAAATGATTACTCAAAAGAAATGTGAAATTTATTCCTATGATGGTGATTTTGATAAAGTAGATGGTATTAATCGGTTAGAACCATAATTTCGTGAACCGTGAACCGTTATTCCCATTTTCACCTTATTAAATTTTTTCCTCTCCCCTTGAACTTTTTTACATCCAATTAATGTAGCGACATGCCATGGCATGTCGAATTTGGATTTTCATCCTCATCTGGTGTCACAAAAGTGGCATGAAGGTTTATCCTGAAAATATAGCGTCGTTTTACGTTATCGTCATCCTGAGCGGTGTTTTCCCGCGTGAGGATCTCATCCTTTTATATTTTTCTTATTCTCTTGTATCCTCTTCTCTTCGATCTTTCCACCTTCACCTGGTATCTCTGTTCGGTATGAGGATTTATCCTGAAAACTTACGAGCATGATAAATCAAGCCCCTACCAAAGAATATAAAATGGAGGGGCGCAATGTATTGCGCCCGATCTTCATATAATGTAGCGACATGCCATGGCATGTCGAATCTATTTCATAAATACAGGAACGATTAAAGGTGAATAAGGAAATGAAGGCACACCCCCCTAACCCCCCTCAATGGGGGAATAAATTCAACAATTCCCCTCCGTGGAGGGGTGCCTTTCGGTCTTTAATGGTTATCCTGGGATAATAACGGAAAAAACAGGTATAAAGGATGAGATCCTCACGGATTCGAATGACGAATCCTCAGGATGACGCCTGCGGTGTCAGATGAGATCCTCACGGCTTCGTAAGACGAAGCCTCAGGATGACGGAACAGGTGGGTGAGATTTTCAGAGTTTCAAAAAATTTCACAATGCCTTTTTATCATTGCTCTATTTTGTATCCGGTTCACGGCTCACTCCTAACGGTTCACTGGTTTTAATAAATGAGATTGCCACGTCACTTCGTTCCTCGCAATGACTGAGCAGTTAAAAATCAAATCCCCCTAACCCCCTTTGCTAAAGGGGGAAACGATTCCTGGGTAAGTATTTTCATCCTCATCTGGTACCATGAAAGTGTCATGACCGTCAATCCTGAAAATCTACGGTCTTGATCAATCAAGCCACTATAAAAGATTTTTTAAAGATTGGGGGAACGCAATTTAGTGCCAACGACTACTGGATGAACCAATTAGATTTCTGTATTTTTTTAAATAAGATATAATAATAAAAGATATTTCTAAAACAACATGGAGCCGTAATGATGCAAAATAATACATTTGTTTTTACTGGTGTCATTATAAAAGAAAATAATGAGTTTAGTTCGATTTGTATCGAAATTGATGTCGCTTCTGAAGGATTGACCCCAGAAGAAGCCAAGTCGAACCTCATAGAAGCGGTATCTCTCTATCTAGAATCAGCAATTGAGAATGGTCTACCGGTTTTTCGACCAGTTCCTAAAAATGAAAGTCCTCTAATGAAAAGTCCGGATCAAGTAACCGAAGTCTTTGATATCAAAATATCACTTGATGTAAAGGTTCATGTCTGAATTTCTTGCTCTACGTCCCCAACAACTCATTCGAGCTCTTAAGAAAGCCGGCTTTAGCATTGAAAGAACCAAAGGAAAGCCATATTCAGATGAAAAAAGGAAATCTTCTTGTGACCATCCCCTACCATAATCGAGACCTTTCACGAAGTACACTCCAATCAATCCTTCGTCAATCCCGATTATCAATCGGAGAGCTAAAGACTCTTTTGTAAACCAAATTCATTCTAATTTGGAATTTTGGGGTCTATCCTGAAGATACCATCTTATAAACTCCCCCATTGAGGGGGGATAAAGGGGGGTGTGCCTTTAATCGGTCATCCTGAGCCCTCGCTTTTTGAGGGCGTGAGGATCTCATCTTTTTAGTTTTTTTTCTTCATAAATACTTTAAATGATGAGATTCTTACGTCGTCCGGCAAAAACACCGGACTCCTCAGAATGACTAAGTGGATGGTAGAGATTGCCACGTCGCACAAGACGCTCCTCGCAATGACCGAGCAGGAAAAAAACTCAAATCCCCCTTACCCCCTTTGCTAAAGGGGGAAACGATTCCTGGGAAGGCATTTTCATCCTCATCTGGTGCTGCAAAGCAGCATGAGGGTCTATCCTGAAAATACACGGGCATGATAAATCAAGCCCCTACCAAAGAATATAAAATGGAGGGGCGCAATGTGTTGCGCCCGATCTTCTTATAATGTAGCGACATGCCATGGCATGTCGAATCTATTTCATAAATACAGGAACGATTAAAGGTGAATAAGGAAATGAAGGCACACCCCCCAGAATCTCCTCAATGATGGAATGAATTCAACAATTCCCTTCCGTGGAGGGATACCACTTGAGGAGAGGAGGGTGTTTTTATATCTTTAATGGTTGTCCTGAGATAATAACGGAAAAAACAGGTATAAAGGATGAGATCCTCACGGATTCGAATGGCGAATCCTCAGGATGACGCCTGCGGTGTCCAGATGAGATCCTCACGGCTTTGGAAGACGAAGCCCCAGGATGACGCCTGCGGTGTCGTCCTGGGATCCTCAGAGTTTCAAAAAACCTCACAATGTCTTTTTGTCAGTACTTTATTATTTTATTCGGTTCACGATTCACTTTTCACGGCTCACTGATTTTAATAAATGAGATTGCCACGTCGTCTAACCAAAAGACGATTAGACTCTTAGAAATAACGGCTTTTGGGAAGTAAATATTTGATATAATAACTGAAATTTATTATATATTGAGGTTGTAGCTATGAAGAATGAATATACTGCTATTATTAAAAAAGAAGATGATTGGTGGGTAGGATGGATCGAGGAAGTTCCTGGGGTGAATTGCCAGGAAAAAACTTACAAGGAGTTGAAAGAGACATTAGAGGTTACCTTAAGGGAGGCTCTGGAATTTAATCGACAGGATGCAATAACAGCTGCTGGCAATGATTATAGTGAAGAAAAAATCAAAGGATGAGATCCTCACGCCCTCAAAAAGCGAGGGCTCAGGATGACGTCAGTTGCGTCAGATGATGCCTTCAAAACATCAAACAATGAAACCTTGGAACATCATTTTTCACTACTTTTTTCTATTCGGCTCACGGCTCACTCATCACGACTCACTGATTCTAATAAATAGAGATTACCATGTCATCCAAACAAAGAACAGTTGGATTTTTCGCAATGACGGGTCAGGAATAAATTCAAACTCCCTTCAGTGGTGGAATTCATTTGATTGTATTTGTAGGATGATAGAAAGTGAGAACGAAAGTAGCGGTTCACGGTATTTTCGGGCAAAAAGAGTTGAACTGACGGATAGATTGTTAAATCAATTTAAATTTTATAAAATGAGAAGAATAAAGTAGAGAGGTTTTAAGTATGGCGAGAACAACGGTTGAAAAAAGAGTGACTGATTTAGAAAATACATTAATGCAGATGGTCTATCAGTCGAAATAGACGGATATTCGCTTTGCTGCGTTTGTTGACGAAATGGCTGTATTCAAGAACGAGGTGAAGGTCTTCAAATACAAGATGGCGACCTTTAAAAATGAGACGAAGGTATATATGGAGCGATTGGATAATATTATAGCTGATATGAACCGAAAATGGGAAGAATTAGCGATTAAAATGGGTACTATCGATAAAGATATCGTTGCACCTGGTTTCCCTTTTCTAATTGAAAAAACTTTTAATTTTTCTGTTGAAGATATTGGTGTTCGAAGGAGAATAAAAGACCAAGAAGGCAATTCCTGGGAGTTTGACGTGGTAGCCCGAGCAGGTGAATACCTTTTTATAATTGATGTGAAAAGCTCCTATAACAAAATTGAATATATTAAATATTTCTACGAGGTTCTTCTTCCGAAAGCCAAAGAACTTCTTCCAGAGTTTAAAATTCGGGAATACCGACTTGTCGGCTGCATTGCTTCTTTCCGTCTTGACGATTCGATTATTTATAAAGCTTCTGAAATGGGAATTCTGGCTATATCCTTAGGTGGGAGCTACCTCAACTTTCTTAATTTTGAAGAAGTCAGAAGCAATCTTTAAATACTTGAATATAAAGTGGAGCGGTATAATAAAGAACAGAAAGAAAGATTATTTGTGTAGTCAAGTATTGTCGATTGGTTGTTAATCTAGGGAATAAATAATATTATTCGATCAGAAAAGGATTTGTTAAATTTATAAAAGCTAAAAAATAAAAAAAGATTAAATAATGGTTATGGAGAATAAGAATAAACTTTACCTTCCATTTAAAAGAATATTCGATTTTGTTGTTTCTTTAATCGGTATTATTGTTTTATCTCCTTTTTTTCTTATCATTCCAATTTTAATAAAGCGAGACTCACCAGGTCCAGTATTCTTTAGACAAAAAAGGATTGGTAAAGGTAATAAAGAGTTTATGATTTTTAAGTTTCGAACGATGAGAATTGATACTCCAAATGTTGCTAAAGAAATATTAAAGAACTCACCAAATGGAATGGATACCTATATGACCGAAGTTGGTAAAAAATTAAGAAAAAATGCTTTCGATGAGATACCGCAAATAATTAATATTCTTAAAGGAGACATGTCTTTAGTTGGGCCTCGACCAGCATTGTTCAATCAATATGATCTTATTGAAATGAGAACGAAGAGGAATATTCATACAATAAGACCAGGTATGACTGGATGGGCAATAATTAGTGGTGGTGAGGATTTGAGTTTGGAGGGAAAGGTAGATGCCGACGAGTATTACTTAAAAAATTTATCATTTAGCTTGGATATCAGCATAATTTTAAAAACTATTAGTGTAATGAGAAGCAAAAAGGGAGTATATTGATTATAATTAGAGTCATATTTATTGGTCTTTAATACAATCATTTCTTTTAATTTAATATTAGGAAAAAATTTTCAGAGAATTTAGTGAAATTGAAGCTTGTGGAGGAGTTTTATGGAAGAAGAAGTGTCTTTATATGATTTATTTGAAGTTTTAAGCCGGCGGAAAAAACTAATGTGGGGAATTTTTTTACTGGTATTTGCCTTGGGAATTCTCTATGCCGGGTATATGCGTTATTCTTCCAAAGACTATGAAGCAGTTGCAACCATAATGGTGAATCCGTTTAGCTTGACAGGGATTGTGCAATCGAATGATTCCTATGAAAATTTGCTGAATGCAACTTTACCCTACCCCCAATTTACCAACGAAACTTATATAACAATAGCTACAAGTTTTATGATTATCGAAAAATTGATTGAAAATTTGGAGCCATCCGAAAATTACACTGTTCAGAGTTTGAGTAAAAAGCTGAAAGCAGAATATTCTGAAAAAACCTATCTGATGAGATTAACGGTTAAGGATAAAGATCCTGAACGAGCAGCTGAAATAGCGAATAACTGGGCAATTGTTTTTACGGAGGCATTAAATGAGTCCATTCAAGATCAGTTCAATAAGATAATTGAACTGGTAACCATCCGAGTGGATGCCGACAGGAAAGACCTTGACTGGATTTCGCAAGAGATAGAATTGATAAAAGAAAAGAATATGGATCGTATCGTAATTCAAAAAGAGATGGATAAATTGACCGAGCAATATCTTGATTACCAAAAAACACTGGTTGATTTAGATTTTATAGCTAAAGCCCAGGAAGTTGAGATTCAAAAAACCAAAGAAAGTCTTGAAAAAGAAAGCCAATTTATTGAAATCAAAAAATCGATTATAAACGAACCGATTATTATGGAGTATTTATTATCTGCCGAAAAACCAATTGAACCTATGTCTTTTTCAATTATAAGTCAGGAGTTGAACCAAAATTACATAGAACTATCCAAGAAACTTGCTGATCTGGATATTTGCTTGGCTGGTGATTTGAAAAGGAAAGAGACACTCCAGGAATCAGGAATCATTGACAACCTTCATAAGAAGATTTTAGAAAAGCAGACACAATTACTTAAACTTGAAAAAGAGTTGGGAACTCTTGAGAAACAGTATGAAGTATATTTTAATAACTATCAAACATCTTTTAGAAAATTGAATGAAATAAAAACCTTGATTTCAGCTTGGACAGGAGATACTAATGTAACTTTGCTTTCTCAAGCAATCCCACCATCTGAACCAACGGCAGGTACTTCAGCTAAACTTATTCTGGCAGTGGCAGCAGTAGCCGGTCTATTTTTAGCCATATTTATGGCCTTTTTTGTTGAATTCTTAGATAAGATGAAGCAGTATAAGAAAGTATAAAAGGATTTCTGTGATTATTTTTTTGGTTAAATTGGGAAGTAATTAATTATGCCCCTACTGTTTTAGAGATTTGGTAGGGGCATAATTTATCAAACCTGTGGGTTTTTATTTACAAAATAAAAAATAAAAGAATTGTTCTTAAGAGGTTACAACGTCACTTCGTTCTTCGCAATGACGGATTTAAATTCCTTCTCCCTTGATGGGAGAAGGTCAGGATGAGGGTGAAAATCATGATTCGACATGCCATGGCATGTCGCTACATTAAAAGGATGAAAGAAGTGCCGAGGGGGAGAGGGCGCGAGGGGGCGAGGGGGAGAAAAAGAAAAATAATAAGTAAAAAAAACTGAAAAAATGAGATCCTCACGGATTCGCAAAGCGAATCCTCAGGATGACGGAACAGGTGGGTGAGATCCTCAGAGTTTCAAAAAATTTCACAATGCCTTTTTATCATTGCTCTATTTTGTATCCGGTTCACGGTTCACTTTTCACGGCTCACTGATTTTAATAAATGAGATTGCTACGTCACTTCGCTCCTCGCGATGACGGATTTAAATTCCTTCTCCCTTGATGGGAGAAGGTCAGGATGAGGGTGATAACTTAAGATGAAGATTCAAGCTTGATGCTCTAAGACAAAGATTGAGGAAAGTACAAGAGCCCCCTCACCTTAATCCTCTCCCACCAGGGGAGAGGAAAGAAAAGAAAATGGGAGAAGGTCAGGATGAGGGTGATAACTTAAGATGAAGATTCAAGCTTGATGCTCTAAGACAAAGATTGAGGAAAGTACAAGGACCCCCTCACCTTAATCCTCTCCCACCAGGGGAGAGGAAAGAAAAGAAAATGGGAGATGGAAAGGATGAGGGTGAAAATCCAAGATTCGACATGCCATGGCATGTCGCTACATTAAAAGGGCGCAATAAATGCAGAGGGGGAGAGGGCGCGAGAGGGCGAGGGAGAGAATGAAAAAAGAATTAAAGGATAAAAGAAAAAACTGAAAAGATGAGATCCTCACGGCTTCGAAAAGCGAAGCCTCAGGATGACACCTTCAGTGTCAGATGAGATTCTCACGGATTCAAAAGACGAATCCTCAGGATGACGTCTGCGGCGTCAGATGAGATAAAGTTCAAATTTGGTAATGATTGAGCTGATGAAATCAAGAAGTGTAAAATTAAATAGGTACCATTTGTAATGAAAAGCATCTACGTATCTTTTCCCATTCACTCTTCATGACTTAGGGTTTTATACTCATCACGAGTTAATGTGTTTAAGATGGTACAATATAAGAACTGTTGAGAAAATTCATTATCGCCCCTATAGAGTAAAATGTTTTAGGGGCTTTATTTTACTCTCCTAAAGAGTTTTAATAATTATTAATTCTATTAATAAAGTTTCTTGTGAGGCAGACTGAAAGAATGTTTTCGACCAGAATAAAATTTATCATTGATTTTTTAGCTTTTTTCTTAGCCACAATAATAGCGTTTTGGTTGCGTCTGGATCTTAACATCTATACTGTCATTAGCCGTCACCAGCAAGCGCTTTTTTGGGGGACACTTGTTAATAGTATTCTCGGTTTATTTTTTATTTTCTACTATCAAACCTACCGACAGATTTGGAGATACACGAGCTTTCGGGAAATTATTCAACTCATTAAAGTTGTTCTTTTAGAAACCGCCTTTTTTATTGCTGGTATGCTTCTTTTCTTTCGTGGAAATTTTCCCCGTTCAGTTTTTCTTTTAATGCCAATAATTAGCTTTGGCTTTATGTTAATCCCTCGTTTTGTTATTGGGTATTATTCTGAGCGATCTCTTAATTTATTAAAAAAAGATACCAAAAAAGCTTTGATAGTTGGGGCTGGTGATGCCGGAGAGAAAATCTACCGGGAAATCAATCGACATATTGAACTGGGTTATCGAGTTGTTGGTTTTGTTGATGACGATGCCAGAAAGATCAACTCACATCTCCATGGGATCCGAGTGTTGGGAAAAATCGATAAACTTCCTGAGATTGTCAAGAAGAAAAATATTGAAACGGTTGTTGTGGCCATTCCCAGTGCCGGAAGAAAAATCATTCAAAGGGTTTACGATTTAGTTTCTCCTTTTGCCATTGAGACTTTAGTTATGCCAGGGATTTATGAATTAATTGGGAAAAAGATCTCATTTGACATCTTGCGACCATTTAAGATGGAAGATCTGCTTTCCCGTGATCCAGTTTTTTTTGATTTGCAGAAAGTTGCCGCTTACTTTTCCGGGAAACGGATATTGATTACCGGAGCCTGTGGTTCGATCGGAAGTGAAATCAGCCGGCAATTAGCAATCAGTGGAGTTGAGCTCATTTTGTTGGATAACAACGAAACCGGTATTTTTGACCTCAATAATGAACTTAGTAATTTAACTCAAGTTCATCCTTTGGTTGGTGATATTCGGTGTTTGGGAAGGTTAAAAAATATCGTAAAAATGTATCATCCCAATTTGATATATCATGCTGCGGCTTATAAACATGTTCCTCTTATGGAGGATAACCATGAGGAAGCTTTCCTGACCAATGTAGTTGGAACTTTAAATTGCATTGAAGCTATGGGAGAAGAAATCGAGAAATTTGTGGTTATTTCTACTGATAAAGCGGTTGAACCGGAGAATATGATGGGTTTGAGCAAGAAAATGGCTGAAATTTTGATTTCTTCGTCGGCAAAATTAAAGCTTGACTCTAAGATGGTGGTCGTCCGGTTTGGAAATGTGTTGGGAAGCCGTGGAAATGTCTTAGAAGTTTGGAAAAGTCAATTACAGAAGAATCAACCCCTTACTATTACCGATCCGGCGATGAAAAGATATTTTATGACCACTCAAGAAGCGGTCACTTTAGTTTTGGAAGCGAGTCTATTGGGTGACAATGGTGGAACCTATGTATTAAAGATGGGTGAATTAGTGCCCATATTAGACATGGCGAAAGAATTTTGTAAAATACAGGGATATGATTTAGGAAAAGATGTTCAATACGAGGTAACCGGTATCCGTTCCGGTGAAAAGATCATTGAAAAACTATGGGAAGATAATGAAGAGGTTTCAGATACTGCCCATCAGAAAATTTTGAAAATTGTTAACAACACTGATTCTTTACCATGGGATGATTTGGTCCAGTTTGTCCGAGATTTGGAAATGAGAATCCTGGAAGGAAAACCGGTTGAAGTTAAAAATGAAATAACGGAATTTTTGAAAAGGAATTCAGAAATTTAGACAATAAAAGACGTTTCTCCATTTTGCGATTTTTTTCGATTCACGGCTCACTTTTCACGATCTACAGTTTTATACTCCTCGCTGTTTATTCTTCTCTTTTTGGCTGGTTTGGTATAATAATAGTGCTTTTAAAGGCAGAATACCGAAATGTGGAATGATATTTATGTAGTTTAGTGGAATGAGGTATGGGTGAAAACCATGATTCGACATGCCATGGCATGTCGCTACATTAAAAGAATGCAAGAAATGCAGAGGGGGAGAGGGCGCGAGGGGGCGAGTGGGAGAAAAAGAAGAGTAATAAAAAAAGAAAAAATTAAAGGATGAGATCCTCACGGATTCGAAAAGCGAATCCTCAGGATGACGGAACAGGTGGGTGAGATCCTCAGAGTTTCAAAAAATTTCACAATGCTTTTTTATCATTGCTCTATTTTGCATCCGGTTCACGGTTCACTTTTCACGGCTCACTGATTTTAATAAATGAGATTGCTACGTCACTTCGTTCCTCGCAATGACGGATTTAGATTCCTTCTCCCTTGATGGGAGAAGGTCAGGATGAGGGTGATAACTTAAGATGAAGATTCAAGCTTGGTGCTTTGAGATAAAGATTGAGGAAAGTACAAGGACCCCCTCACCTTAATCCTCTCCCACCAGGGGAGAGGAAAGAAAAGAAAATGGGAGAAGGTCAGGATGAGGGTGAAAACTTAAGATGAAGATCCAAGCTTGGTGCTTTGAGATAAAAAAATTGAGGAAAGTACAAGGACCCCCTCACCTTAATCCTCTCCCACCAGGGGAGAGGAAAGAAAGAAAATAGATTTACAGAATGGAAAAACTGGTTAGGAGAGTGACCAATGAAGGAAAGATTAATATCCAAGGCAGTGATCCCAGTGGCTGGGTATGGAACCCGTTTATTACCGGTAACCAAATCTCAGCCGAAAGAGATGCTTCCGATTGTCGATAAACCGGCAGTTCAATATGTGGTGAGAGAAGCCATCGATTCTGGAGTAGAAAGCATTCTATTTGTTACTGGCCGAGGGAAAAGAGCCATAGAAGATTACTTCGATTACGCAGTTGAATTGGAATTGGAATTGGAAAACAAGGGAAAATTTGATCTTTTGCAGGAAGTACGTGATATTGGGGAAATGATTCGGATATTTTATGTCCGTCAAAAGCTGCAAAGAGGCTTAGGAGATGCTATCTATCAGGCAAAACGTTTTATTAATGATGCACCTTTTGCAGTTTTATTAGCCGATGATATCATTGATACAACGGATCCGGTACTACGGCAAATGATCGATTTGTACCGGAAAAGACCAGGAATAATCCTGGCTGTGACTCGTATTCCTCGTGAGGAAATTTCTCAATGGGGTGTTATTCAGGGCATGGAAGTGGGAGAAGGAACATTTGAGGTTGAGGATTTGATTGAAAAGCCCGATCCTGACGAAGCTCCCTCCGATTTGGCGATTGTTGGCAGATATATTTTAACTCCATCAATATTCGAAGCAATTGATAAGGTGTCACCAGGAAAAGGGGGAGAAATCCAGCTCACTGATTCGATTCGAAGCCTTTTGAATAAAGAGAAAATTTATGCATATGAATTTCAAGGGACGTATTATGGAGTAGGGGATAAGGTTGGATTTTTAAAAGCCAATGTGGCTTTTGCCTTGAAGCGGAAAGATATTGGTGAAGAATTGAAAGGATTCTTAAAGCAGATAATTGAAGAAGAAAAATAGGGTGAACTCACGGTTTTGAAGGGATAGGTGTATTATATTATAGTCATTTCATTATTGAGAGAGGTGTAGGGATCAATGGAAGTTATGAGTTATGGTGGTTGGGAAAAGTGTATCCGAATGCAAAATGGTGAAATTGAATTAGTTATAACCCAAGAAGTCGGTCCTCGTGTCATTCGAACCGGTTTCATTGGAAAACAAAATTTATTTAAAGAATTTTCTGATCAATTAGGCAAGATTGGTGGAGAGGAATGGAGGATTTATGGGGGACATCGTCTTTGGCACGCACCAGAAGCCATACCACGAACTTATTTTCCTGATAATCAACCGGTCGCGGTTGCCGGGGATAAAAATATTTTAGTTTTAACCACTGAGACTGAAAATACCTCTGGAATTCAAAAAAAGTTAATTTTACAGTTATCGGAGAATGAAAATCGAGTCAAGGTGACTCATCAGCTTTTTAATCAAAATCTCTGGCCGGTTGAATTTGCCGTTTGGTCATTATCGGTTATGAACGTTGGGGGCATGGCAATTGTACCCCAAGAGCAATTTTTTCCTCATACCGATTTATTAACTCCAATTCGACCGATGGCATTATGGGGATATACCAATATGAGTGATCCCCGTTGGCGATGGGGTCAGCGTTATGTAACACTCCAGCAAAGAACGGATACGAAGGAACCGACCAAAGCCGGATTTGGAAATAAAAAGGGTTGGGTAGCTTATGGAGTCAATGGGTTTTTATTTATTAAAATTACCAACTATCAAGAAGGAGCCCTATACCCTGATTACGGTTCATCTACCGAGCTTTATACCAACCCGGACATCTGCGAAGTGGAAACTCTTAGCCCGCTTAAATTGATAAATCCAGGGGAAATGCATGAACATATCGAGAACTGGTTTTTATACAGCGATATCCAGTTTGAAAATAACGATGAATCTATTGATCGTAACATATTACCACTGGTGGAGAGATCAATGGAAATATTAAAAGGATAGCCGGGGAGGTAAAAATGAGAATTACATTTTTAGGAGCAGCTCGAGAAGTAACCGGTTCCTGTTATCTCATAGAAGGACGGAATAAGCGTTTTTTAGTTGACTGTGGAATGGTGCAGGGAAGCGGTGAAGAGAGAAATGCTGCTTCTTTTCCCTTTGATCCCGGGAACATTGATTTTGTTTTATTAACCCATGCTCATCTTGATCACTCGGGTCGGATTCCATTTCTCTATAAAGATGGATTCCGAGGAAAGATATTTGCCACAGCTCCCACCATTGAGTTGTGCGAAGTTCTCTGGCTCGATATGTATAAAATCATGTTGGAAGAAACCAACCGGACCAATCGAAAAAATCTTCGTGCCGGAAAACCTTCAATAGAACCATTATATACCGAAGAAGATGTTTTGGGAGCTTTAAACCTTTTTGAACCGGTTGGATATGACGAAATTGTACCGGTTGACACTGTTGAATCAGTTTTCAGAAATGCGGCACATATTATTGGTGCAGCAACCATTGAGGTTTGGGTTGATGGTGTTAAACTGGTATTTTCCGGAGACTTAGGACCCTTCTATAACGTAATGGAGGGATCGCCTCCAATTATAGATGAAGCGGATTATGTCATTTTAGAATCAACCTACGGAAATCGCCGGCATAAAACTCTGGAAGAAACTCGGGAAGAGTTTGAAAATGCCATTCGAGAAGCTCTTAAATCTGGGGGGAAGGTTCTCATTCCTTCTTTTGTTGTTGACCGTGCCCAGAGGTTAATTTATGAGCTTTCTCTGCTAAAAAATAAAATGAAGTTCGATTTCCCGATTTTTTTCGATAGTCCGATGGGAAGCAAAGCGACTGAAATTTATCAAAAATATTTGGGATTAATGGCAGGAGAGATCCAAAAACAAATTTTTCAAGGCCATGATCCTTTTGTTCTTCCTGGAATGAGTTATGTCAGTTCACCCGATGAATCGAGAGCAATCAACCAGATCGAAAAAGCCATTGTAATTGCTGGTAGTGGAATGTGCACTGGAGGAAGAATAATTCATCACCTCAAGCACGGCTTGTGGAAGCCTAATACCGATTTAATTTTTGTTGGCTATCAGGCACAAGGAACTTTAGGCCGACTGTTAGTTGATGGTATAAAAAAGGTCAAGCTATTTGGTGAGGAAATTAGCGTAAAGGCTAAAATTAATACGATTAATGGATTTTCAGCCCATGCTGACCAGGATGATCTGCTGAAATGGTCGGATTATTTCCAATCGAATCCCACCTTCGTTGTTACCCACGGTGAAGAAGAAATCGCTGAAACTTTTGGACGTATTCTTGAAAAACGGGGTAGAGCGGTTGTGGTTCCTCAGTTAGGTGATTCGATTGAGCTGGTGAAAAAAGAGAAAAAAGTTTGTGTTTCGGAAGCACCGGCAGTGGAAAGTTCGGTGATTCAAGAGATCAGCTCAAAGGTTAAATCCCTTCAAGAGAAGAAAGTTTATATTGGGACCGATGGCGACCATTTACTTCATTCAGCTTTGCTGTTAATTGAAGAAGCGGAGAAAGCGGTGATGAAGGAGTAGTGAGTTAAATAGATTCTGTGTATGTGGAAAATAAGCCAGCATTAAATAAAAATCAAACGGAATCAATGAATCGACCTTTTTCTATCCTGAAAATACCATCTTATAAATTCCCCCATTGAGGGGGGATAAAGGGGGGTGTGCCTTTAATCGGTCATCCTCATGCGGGAAAGCACCGCTCAGGATGACACATCATTATGATTCCTTCTCCCTTGATGGGAGAAGGTCAGGATGAGGGTGAAAGCCCATGATTCGACATGCCATGGCATGTCGCTACATTAAATAAAGACCGGACACAAGAAATTGTCGCCCCTACATTATTTAATTCTTTTGTAAAGGCTTGATTTATCATGCCCGTCGATAGATTTATGAAATGGGATTTATGCTACTTTTACAATGCCAGGAAACAATGAAAACACTAGTTTTGGAATCAATTACCCCCTTTAGAAAAGGGGGGAAGGGGGATTTGAATTATTGGTAACGAATCGAATCCCGAACCATCTCACTTTAGCTAAAGGGAAAGAAAAAAGAATAAAGATATAAATCATGAGATTGCCACGTCACTTCGTTCCTCGCAATGACGGAGCAGGTGGATGAGATTGCCACGTCACTTCGTTCCTCGCAATGACGGATTTAGATTCCTTCTCCCTTCAGATAAAGGGAGAAGGAATAATAAAAAAAGAATTGAAAGATGAGATCCTCACGCGGGAAAGCACCGCTCAGGATGACACATCATTATGATTCCTTCTCCCTTGATGGGAGAAGGTCAGGATGAGGGTGAAAACTTAGGATGTAGATCCAAGCTTGATGCTCTAAGACAAAGATTGAGGAAAGTAGAAGAGCCCCCTCACCTTAATCCTCTCCCACCAGGGGAGAGGAAAGAAAAAGGAAAAGACCTCTCCCACCAGGGGAGAGGAAAGAAAGGAAAATGGGAGAAGGCGAGGATGAGGGTGAAAACCCATGATTCGACATGCCATGGCATGTCGCTACATTAAACGGATGAAAGAAGTGCCGAGGAGGCGAAAAAAACAAAAAATTGGAGAGAGTAAGAATGAGGGTGAAATTTTTACGGTTCACGGTTCACGGCTCACTCTTCACGTTTTTTGGCATTGATATTGACATATAGTTGCACTTCTTGTAATGACACTCTTAGGCTCCGATGAATTCTCGCAAGATTGAATTGGATGGTACAAAAGAAGATTGAAGCGGGATGAAGTGGCTTAAAAAGGCGTAAAGTCGATACGCCTCTAAGTAAGTTTCATTTTCAGGAGTGATTGCCCGGAGAAGCGGTTCGGCATATTGGCGTAAAATACTTAATTCATAAATCAGGGATGAATTGAAAAAAATATCGGCATCTTCTTGAAAAGGAAAGATGTATTTTTCTTCTCCGGCACGGACGTGCAGCCAGGTTTTAAAGACTTCTTCAGTAGTACTCCCTCGAAATTGGCTGTCTCTCACCAGGCGGCGAATAAGCCGACAATCGGTGGTTGACATTCGGTTGTGATTGTCAATATTGAGCTGGGTGATGGCACTGGCGTAAATCTTGAATTGTCTTTCCTCGGGTATGTTTTTACTAAGCAAGGGATTGAGGGCATGTAGTCCTTCAATGATGATAATCCCATCATGACCCAACTGCATTTTGGCTCCCATTGGTTCCCGGCTTCCGGTGATAAAGTTGTATCGAGGAATTTCAACTTCCTTTCCATCGATGAGTTCTTCAATTTGTTGTTCAAAAAGCTCGAGGTCAAGAGCTTCCGGGCGCTCATAGTATTGATTGTCCCAGGTTTTTACATCTTTTCTGGAGATAAAGTAATCATCAAGAGAAATGGTCTCCGGTTTCCAGCCATTCACTCTTAATTGGATGTACAAACGCCGGGCAAAAGTAGTTTTTCCCGAGGAGGAGGGACCAGCGATAAAGACTATCTTCAAGCTCCCTCTTCTTTGAGTGATGAGGTCGGCGATTTGGGCGATTTTTTTCTCATGAAAAGCCTCGGTCATCGAGACAATTTCTCGACCTTCACCATGAGCGATAGATTGGTTCAAATCTCCCACATTTTTTATCTCCATGATTTTTGCCCACTGACCGGCTTCCTGGAAAGTGGTAAATAATTTGGGATGAAAAACATAGGTGGGAAGTCGCTCGGGATCGGTTACCCGAGGATATTGAAGAAAAAAGCCGGGTGGAACCATAACAAATCCAAAGTTATTTATATAACCGGTTGAAGGGCAAAGAGGTCCATAAAAATAATCATAATATTTATCCAGACGGTAAAGAGTTATTGCTGTTATTCGCCAATAGCGGAAAAGTCGATTAAGGTCTTCTCGATTTTGATGATCAAAAATACTGATAGCTTTATCCCAATCGACTATTTCTCTTTCAAATGAGATATTGGATTGAGCTAATTCTTGCATTTTTTGATTGATATTATCTAAGTGTTCGGTCGTTAAATTTCCAACTCCTGATATTTCACAAAATAAACCATCACTCATCGAATGAAGGACATGAAGCTGGGCTTTAGGATAGAGGATGTGAATACTATAACTGAGCATAAAGAGCAAACTACGAATATAGGTGCGATGTCCCTCGGGTTGGAAGAAATCCAAGAAGCATATTTCACTGGATTTATCAACTTTGGTGTTGAGGTCAACTATTTCTCCATTCAAGCGAGCTGCCATAAAGTTTTGGTAAGTGTCAGGAAAAGAATTGCGGGCGATTTCGAGAATAGTCATGCCCGGGGTGATATTTAGTTTTTGCTGATTGTTGATAGTAACCGAACACGAGGATGCTTTCATCTCGATCACCGCCAAATATAAAATTTCTTCTGATTGATTATTATTGTACTCAGACTTGACTGCTCTGTAAAATCTGGTTAATAGGAACGTCACAAATGCTGGATTTGTGTTATTGCCAGAAGGTAAAATAACTATCTAATACTGTCATTGCGAGGAATCTAATCGTTTTTTGATTAGATGACGTGGCAATCTCATTTAGTAGAATCAGTGATTCGTGAGAAGTGAGGCGTGAGCCGGATAAAAGAAACAGCAATTGGTGATAAGAGCGACAATCTGGTGTTTCTTTTTCTATAAACCTAAAGATTTCTTCCTTAAAGATTATGAATTAAAAAAAATTAAAGGATGAGATCCTCACGCCCTCAAAAAGCCAGGGCTCAGGATGACCGATTAAATGCACACCCCCCTAACCCCCCTCAATGGGGGAATTTATTTTATGATATTTTTAGGATAGGATAAATCCTCATGCCACTTAGTAGTACTAGAAAGGAATGAAAACCCATGATTCGACATGCCATGGCATGTCGCTACGTTAAATAAAGACCGGGTGCAATAAATTGTCGCCCCTACATAAAAATATCCTTTGGTAGGGGCTTGATTTATCATGCCCGTGGGTTTTCTTTTAGTAGATTATTTTGAATATCTACTGTCTCCTTTCGTTTTGTGTTAGGATATGATGGAATCGGGTGAATTTTTTTGGTAAGGGGAGGCAGCGAATGAAGTATTATGCTTATCATCTCTCAATGGCAGAAGACGACCTTCGGGGAGCTACGATTGCACTTATCCCTGGAGCACCAGAGAGGGTCGTAACCATTGCCCAAGAATTTGGTTCTTACCAAGAAATCGCTTTCCATCGTGAATACCGAAGTGTTATCGCTGATGATGGGAAGGATAGAATATTAGTGGTATCTTCTGGTATTGGAGGTCCTTCACTGGCTATTGCTATTGAAGAGTTAGCGCGGCTGGGAATTCAAACTTTTATTCGAGTGGGAACTTCTGGAGCAATTCAGGATTTTATCCGGGTAGGGGACTTAATCATCAGTGAGGGAGCAGTGAGGATGGATGGTACTTCGGAACATTATGCTCCAATGTCCTTCCCTGCCTGTGCAGATTTTTCTGTTGTTACCGCTCTCAACCAGGCGGCAAAACAATTGGGATATAATTATCATTCTGGCATTACGTGTACTTCGGCAACCTTTTATCCCGGTCAAGAACGGTATGATACCTTTACCCATTATGTTATTCGTTCATTGCAAGGGAGTTTTCAGGAATGGAAGAAATTAGGAATTTTAAATTATGAAATGGAAATTGCCACTCTTTATACCCTTGTACGAGTATTTGGATTAAAAGCAGGTGCTATCTGTGGGGTAATCGTGAATCGGAATCAGAAGGAGGATGTTGATCTGAAAACACTTCAGGAAGTCGAGGAAAGAATGTCTCGGGTTGCAGTGCAAGCAGCAAAAATACTCCTTTCTCAAAGAGATACATCTAATTAATTAGAATCTTTCCTGAAAATATAGTAATGATTAAAAATGACGTCATCCGGATTGGTGCTTTCCCGCGTGAGGATCTCATCTTTTATATTTTAATTTTGGAAAAGATTAAAAAGGATGAGATTCTCACGTCGCAAAATTCGCTCCTCAGAATGACGGGGAGGGTGGATGAGATTGCCACGTCGCAAAGGACGCTCCTCGCAATGACGGATTTAGATAGGTATTTTCATCCTCATGTGGTGCCATGAAAGTGGCATGTAGGTCTATCCTGAGAATACGGAAAAGAATGAAAAGTGATTAAAAAAAAGAAAAAGGCACACCCCCCTGAATCCCCCCTCAATGGGGGAATAAATTGAATAATTCCTCTCTTAAGAGGGGTGCCACTTTGCGACGGGGAGAATGTAAGAGATTGCCACGTCGCATAGGACGCTCCTCGCAATGACGGATTTATATTCCTTCTCCCTTGATGGGAGAAGGTCAGGATGAGGGTGAAAACTTAGGATGTAGATCCAAGCTTGATGCTCTAAGACAAAGATTGAGGAAAGCACAAGGGCCCCCTCACCTTAATCCTCTCCCACCAGGGGAGAGGAAAGAAAAAGGAAAAAACCTCTCCCACGAGGGGAGAGGAAAGCAAGAGAAATGGGAGAGGGTGAGGATGAAGGTGATAACTTAAGATGAAGATTCAAGCTTGGTGCTTTGAGATAAAGATTGAGGAAAGCACAAGAGCCCCCTCACCTTAATCCTCTCCCACGAGGGGAGAGGAAAGTGGTCTTTCCCCGATTTTGTAGAGTCTTGGAGAAGAGAATATAATAAATCGGGGGTGTCAATGAATCATGAATCAAGAAAAAGAACAACGGCGAAAGTATGACAAAGAATTTAAATTAGAAATCCTTCGCTTAGTCAATGAACAAAAAAGACCTATTGCCCACGTTGCTCGAGATTTTGGATTAGGAAAAAATACCATCTATAAATGGAAGAAAGCCTTTGAAGAAGATCCGGTCAATGCTTTTCCTGGAACCGGTCACTTAAAACCAGAAGATGAACAATTCCGACAGTTAAAACGTGACCTAGAACGAGTGACTGAAGAACGAGATATCCTAAAAAAAGCACTTGCCATCTTCTCAAAGACACCAAGATGATTTTCCAATTTATCCATCAGCACCGCTCGCCGTTTTCGGTGGAGAGGATGTGCAACGTTTTGAATGTTTCAGTGAGCGGGTACTATGCGTTTCGAAAAAGAAAAAGATCTAAACGAGAGATCGACAATGAGCAACTATTGGTTGATATCCGAGTGACTTTCCATGCTCACCGGAAACGCTATGGAAGCCCTCGAATTACCCAGTGGCTTAGAAAAGAAAAAGGGTGGTCCTGTAGTAAGAACCGAGTTGCTCGCCTCATGAAACACCATGAGATACGAGCTACAACCCATCGTCGCTATCGGGTCACCACTGATTCGAATCATCAGCATCCAGTTGCTGATAATCGTCTCAATCAAAACTTTCTCGTCGAGTGTTCAAACCAGGTTTGGGTGTCTGATATTACCTATATCCCCACCCAGGAAGGGTGGTTGTATTTAGCCACCATCCTGGATCTGTTTTCTCGGAAAGTGGTTGGGTGGGCAACCAGCCACAGTCTTTCTCATGATTTAGTGTGCATGGCTTTACAGAGAGCCATGCAGAATCGAAAAGCTGGTCCTGGTCTAATTCTTCACTCTGATCGAGGGAGACAGTATGTGAGTTTCGAATTTCAAAATATTCTGACTAAACATGGTTTCCTGCCCAGTATGAGTCGGAAAGGAAACTGCTATGATAATGCTTGTGCTGAATCGTTCTTTAAAACCTTAAAAATGGAATTGGTGTATCATGAACGATACCAGACTCGACAGGAAGCCCATAGCAGTCTCTTTGAATACATTGAACATTTCTATAATCGTGTCCGTCTCCATTCATCTTTAGGATATTTGAGTCCAGAACAGTTTGAAAGGAGAGCTTGTCTTGTTGCTTCTTAGTGCCTCCGCTTTATCGGGGGAAGTCCAAAGTAAGAGAAATGGGAGAGGGTGAGGATGAAGGTGAAAACCAGGATTCGACATGCCATGGCATGTCGCTACGTTATATGAAGATCGGGCCAAGAAATGCAGTGCAGAGAGGGCGATGGGGCGAGGGGGAGAGAAAAATAAAGAAAAAAAAATTAAAGAGTGAGATTCTCACGTCGCAAAATTCGCTCCTCAGAATGACGGGGAGGGTGGATGAGATTGCCACGTCGCATAGGACGCTCCTCGCAATGACGGAGTGAGATAGGTATTTTCAGCCTTATCTGGTGTGTAAATCAGTACGAGGATCTATAATGGATTTTTGGATATAAACAAAAAATGGTTTCTTACTTCTCGTTGATAAATCTTTAAGACTGGGGGCTGTTGAGTGTTTCTTGAAATCTGGTTGAAAAGTTTGAACAATCAATTAGGTTGGTATATTTTCTTCTTTTCTCTTCTTTTTTTAGGGATATTAATTGGTTTCTTTTTTCAGAAACTCAAGAAACTATTTTATGTTATTTCCACTTTTTTGTTCTTTCTCATGGGAGGACAATTGTTGGCTTTTAGCACGAATCCGGTTCGATGGAGCAGGAGTGCAGTTGACCACTGGTTTTTTAATCCCAAGTCAATCATTTTTTGGATAGTCATTGTTCTTGCTCTATTTGTTTCATTTCTTGCAATCTCCTCGAGAAAGGGTGATTATATCGGAAGATTTTTTTCCGGATTTATTGTCGCCATCAATGTGTTTTATGCATTAATCTGGCTATCGGAGTGGGTTGAGATAATTCGTTTTATGCGTTATTTTAGCTTTTTAGGGGTTTTGGTTATTTCCATTATTATAGGAATACTATGCATAAACTGGAAAGGCCTTCTCAGAGCCTTGAGTTCTTTGCTGGGAAGTTCGCTGCTGGTGGTTGCTTTTTGTGAAGTGTTGAAAAGATTGGGGGAAAGTGATACTTTCTTTGGGCAAAGTCCTTTTGTCCTTTTTGTTTTTTTGGTTACTGCTGTTTTGATGGATGCGGTTCAATCGAGAACTTAAGGGAAATTCAATCTATAAATAAAGATGATAGACTGTTATGCGAGGAATTCAACCGTTCTTTGGTTGGACGACGTGAGAATCTCATCCTTTAATTATTTCATAAAAAATACTTCTAAATGAGATTGCCACGTCGCAAAGGACGCTCCTCGCAATGACGGAGTGGTGTAAGAGATTGCCACGTCGCAAAGGACGCTCCTCGCAATGACGGAGTAAGTGGATGAGATTCTCACGCCCTCAAAAAGCGAGGGCTCAGGATGACGCATCATTATAATTCCTTCTCCCTTGATGGGAGTGTACGAACGGGGACATAGGTTACACTTTAGTCTAAGGACATAGGTAACACTTTTTAATCATCTTGAATCTCCGTTGATTCAAAAGTAAGGGTCTTTTTATCAATTATACCAATATCATAGGTAGAGAAACTAACTAACCAGGAATGAGTATAGTCTTTGAATCCGAGAAGTTCACCAGCAAAGACTTTACTGATTCTGATCAGACGGTTGCCATAAAGAGAAATCCGTCCTGAGGAATCGACTTTACGAGTGAGCGTATGATGAGGATATTCACAATCACTTAAGGTTTTTGGATAGGGCCGGTCACTTTTGTGGTACCAGGAAGCTGGGGTTTCTTGGTTGATTGCTTCATGGGGTCGTACGGTGTTATAGATGGTTTTAAAGGTTTCAAAGCGGTCTTGTTGGGTGAAAAGATTGGTGGCTGGTTTTTGACAGGCCTCTTCTTTTAAGGTGCGGTGCATCCGTTCATGACGGCTATTTTGTTCTGGATGTCCCGGATCAATGCGCTCTAAGATGATGCCGAGTTTCACTAACCACACCGAGAGTTGAGTGAGTCCAAAGGGAGAGTGAAGAGAAGCAAAGGGACTCCCGTTATCACTGCGGATCACCTGGGGAAGACCATATGTGGAAAAGCACTCTTTGAAGACCGGAAGGGATTCTTGAATGCTGGGAGAGGAAAGAGCTTCACAGGCAAGGAGATACCGGCTATAGTGATCGGTGATGGTTAAAGGATAACAGTATTTCCGATCTTGGGTTCGAAATTGTCCTTTAAAGTCGACACACCAGATCTCATTGGGTTCATGGCTGGTTCGAAGTTGACTGGTTGGCACACTTCTTCTCAATCGACGAGGGTGTGATCTCACCAGTCCATGGCGAGATAAGATGGCACTGATGGTACTGATTGCTGGAAAGACAATATCGGGATACTGTCTTTCCAAGGCGGGCTTGAGCTTTTTAGCTCCCCAACTGGGATGCTTGAATTTGGTATCCAGAATCATTTGCTCGGTCAGGGCATCAGTTTGACCCGCCAGGTGATGAGGACGTCGGGATTGATCTTTAAGTCCATCCAAACCAAAGGCTTGAAAACGATGAATAAACTTATAGGCGGTTTTTCGAGAGATTCCATATTCTCGACACAAATCTGTCACCTTTTCCTTGTTGAGATAACGATAAATCAATTCTTGTCTGAGATCCACTTTGTGTACCTCCGTCCATGGCATAAGGCATTCCTCCTTATGCCAGTAGTATACAAAGTGTTACCTATGTGTCAGGAACTTTCTGTTACCTATGTGTCCGGATCATACCGGAGAAGGTCAGGATGAGGGTGAAAACTTAGGATGTAGATCCAAGATTGGTGCTTTGAGACAAAGATTGAGGAAAGTACAAGAGCCCCCCTCACCTTAATCCTCTCCCACCGGTGGAGAGGAAAGCAAGAGAAATGGGAGAAGGTCAGGATGAGGGTGAAAACCCAAGATTCGACATGCCATGGCATGTCGCTACAGTAAATAAAGAACGGGCGCAATAAATTGCCGCCCCTACATTTTTTAATTCTTTAGTAGGGGTTTGATTTATCAAGCCCGTTGATGAGTTTATCGAACGGAAATAAATAAGAAAGCTGAGGAATGTTTTTTCTATGGATTTTTCTTCGCATCAACTCGAATCAGTGAATCAATCTTCCACTCATAAATCAAAATATTTCCAAATTGACTACGAGACAGAGTTAAATGAAGAACAGCAAAAGGTCGTGTTTGCTGGTGAGGGTCCTTTGCTGGTTATTGCGGGGGCGGGGAGTGGAAAAACCCGGACCATTACCTATCGGGTTGCCCGTCTTATTGAGCAGGGTGTCAATCCCGAGAATATTTTACTCGCTACATTTACCAATAAAGCTGCTCGAGAAATGCTCCATCGGGTAGAGTGCTTATTGGGTCTTTCATTGAACCGAATGTGGGGAGGGACTTTCCATCATATCGGAAATTTGATTCTCAGACGGGAAGCGAAAAAAGTTGGCTTTGACTTTAATTACACCATTTTGGACCGAGAAGACCAAAAAGATTTGATTGAAACCTGTATTCTTCAATCCGGAGTTGATATCAAAGCTCGCCGTTTTCCTAAGGCTGACGTCGTTATGCAGGTCATCAACCTCTGTAGAAATACCTTGGTATCGATAGAGGACATCATTGATAAGAACTATCCCCAATTTAGAGAATGGGCAGGCAATATAAGCCATATTTTTGCTCTTTACCAGAATCGAAAAAGAGAATTGAACTGCATGGATTTTGATGATTTATTGAGTTATGTTTGGGAGCTTTTTCAACAAGATGAAGCGACCCGACGAAAATATGCTCAAATGTTTCATCACGTACTGGTAGATGAATACCAAGATACCAACCTTATTCAAGCTGAAATTGTCGATTTCTTTGCCAGTGAGTATCGGAATATCTTGGCAGTCGGAGATGACTCGCAGAGTATTTACTCCTTTCGAGGAGCTAATTTTGCCAATATCATGGATTTTCCCAAGAAGTATCCCGATTGTGTCCTCTTTAAGTTAGAGACCAACTATCGGAGCGTCCCACCCATTCTCGATTTGGCCAATCAAGTGATTATAAATAATACGCGACAATATCAAAAAACTTTGAAGGCGGTGAGACAGTCTGGCGAAAAGCCTGTTGTTGTCCCGGCAAGGAACACTTCACAACAAAGTGAATTTGTTGCCACTCAAATTCTAACCATTCGTGACAATGGTTATTCGCTTCGTGATATAGCGGTTTTATACCGAGCTCATTATCAGAGCATGGAACTCCAGATGGAACTCACTCGGCGAGGAATTCCTTTTGAAGTACGCTCTGGTTTACGGTTTTTTGAGCAGGCACATATTAAGGATATTGTTGCTTATTTAAAAGTGATAGCCAATCCCCGAGATGAAATTGCCTGGAAACGGGTTTTAAAAATATATCCCGGGATCGGAAAAGCGACCAGCGAAAAAATATGGGAGTTTTTTAGAGAGTCAGTCGATCCCTTAGGTTTGGTCCAAAAAAGAGAGCTTCCTGAAAATATTTCTCGCGGAGCCCGGGAAGGGTTATTAACTTTGATAGAATTGCTTTCCCAGTTAGAAGAAATAGATTTCCAACCAGGAACCATGATCCAAAAAATTATCCAGGGGAGTTACAGTGAATATTTAACCACCCATTATCCTGATTACCGGGAACGGCTCCAAGATATGGAAGAATTGGCTCATTTTGCATCCCAATATAAGTCTCTGGATGATTTTTTAAGTGAACTGGCACTGTTAGGTAATATGGAAGCAGAAAATATTGTTGATGGTGGACTTCCTGACGAAAAGATTACTCTATCGTCAGTCCACCAAGCAAAGGGTTTGGAGTGGCCGGTAGTGTTTGTTATTTGGCTTTGTGAGGGAGGTTTCCCTTCGGGGAGGAGCATTGAAAAAGAAGAGGATATCGAAGAAGAACGAAGGTTATTTTATGTAGCCTGTACCCGTGCCAAGGATTATCTTTTTCTTTGCTATCCAATCGTAGCTGAAGGAAATCGGGCTCAAACCTCTTTTATACGGAAGCCTTCACGCTTTCTCAAAGAAATTGATACTCGTTCTTATACCAAATGGCTTCTTGATCGTTCAGAAAATCAATGGTAGTCAGTTATAGTGATTCTTAGGATGACCGTTTTCAAAAAGATTGAAAATAACAATAAATAATTATTTTGGTTTTATTTATTGAGTGGAGGAAAATTCTTTGGCTTTTTGGGTAAAAAAAGAAAAAATGACCATTGGTGAATTATTAAAACTGAACGATTTGATAGGTGGCTATGAACTGGGAAGAGATAATATGTTCACCCAATATATCGAGATTGAAGATGAAGTCGATTTAAAGATTAAAAAAAGATTTGGTATGAAAACGCAGAATAAGAGAAATTATCGAAGATATTAAAACAATAATTAGTAAATGGTGGATAGGTCCTCATGTTGCCTTGCAGCACCAGATGAGGATGAAAATATATATTAAGAACCAGTTTCCCCCTTTAGAAAAGGGGGGAAGGGGGATTTGAATTATTGGTAACGAATCGAATCCCGAACCATCTCACTTTAGCTAAAGGGAAAGAAAAAAGAATAAAGATATAAATCATGAGATTGCCACGTCGCTGCGCTCCTCGCAATGACGGATTTAGATTCCTTCTCCCTTCAGATAAAGGGAGAAGGAATAATAAAAAAAGAATTGAAAGATGAGATCCTCACGCGGGAAAGCACCGCTCAGGATGACGCATCATTATGATTCCTTCTCCCTTGATGGGAGAAGGTCAGGATGAGGGTGAAAATCTTGTGTGAGAACCAGGATTGTTATTATTAAAATTAAACTCGATTAAAATTCCAAGCATCCCCCTCACCTTAATCCTCTCCCACCAGGGGAGAGGAAAGAAAAAGGAAAAGACCTCTCCCACCAGGGGAGAGGAAAGAAAGGAAAATGGGAAAATGCGAGGATGAGGGGTAGAAAGCCTAAGATTCGACATGCCATGGCATGTCGCTACATTAATCGGGTGTAATAAATTGTCGCCACTAAATTTTATATTCTTTTGTAGGGGCTTGATTTATCATGCCCGTGTGCTTATAGGATAGAGACGTGTAAATTAGGCAAAAGAATTTTATTTTTCATATTTTTATGACTAAAAAGCGGGCTTAATAAATCGAACTTCTCCTGCTTGACTAAAGGTGGGGGGATTAAAATTTATTGTGCCCGTATTTTATTGTTTTTAACCAAATATTTAAAAAATAATGGAAGCAGGCGAACGTGATTGCTTACAAAGAAGGATTACTCTTTTAATTTTGTCGTCGGTTCTCTCGATTATGCATTCTTTAGTTTAGGCACAGCGGTGGCATCCATAACTACATTACTTCCTTTGTTTGCCAGGAATCTTGGTGCAACCAATGTCGAAATCGGCTTAATACCTGCTCTTTATTATTTAGGACTTTCGATTCCTTCACTCTTTAATGGTTTGTATTCTTCTCGAATCGATCGAAAGCTGACCTTTATTTTAAAATTTACCCTACTGGAAAGACTTCCCTATTTAGGAATTGCCCTGATTGCCTTTTTTTTAGTTGGCATCAATACCAGTTTCTCGCTCACACTTTTTTTTCTATTTTTAGCTGTTTCTTTTTGTGCCATGGGCATCATTACTCCAGTTTGGATGGAAATGGTCGGCAAGGTGATCGATCCTTTACGAAAAGGAGCCTATTTTGCAGTTGGGAATGGGGTTGGAGCTTTGATGGGAATTTGGGGCTCCCGTTTGGCGGAAAAATTTATTGTTCAATATCCGTTCGCTAAAAATTTTGGGTATTGTTTTTTACTTACTATTGGTGCCATGTTGATATCTTATTTATTTTTAGCTCTCACTCGGGAAGAAAAAGAAAAATTGCTTAAAGCTCCATCGAACTATTTAAAGTCTCTTTTTAACATCCTTAAAAAGGATCGAAATTTTAGAGGTTTTTCTGTGGGGAGGATTTTTTTAGCCATGGGAGTCATGGGTGGATCCTTTTATACCGTCCATGCCTTGGAAAACCTTCAGGCTACCGGGGCTATAATTGCCAGGTATAACGCAGTTTTTTTAGCTTCTCAGGCTTTGAGTAATTTTATTTGGGGACCACTGGGTGACCGAAAAGGTCATAAATTCGTCTTGCTTTTAGGGGGTATCTCTTTACTAGCCAGCAATTTAGTGGCGATTACCGTGAAAAGCTCTGCGAGTTTCTATTTAGCTTTTGCTCTTTTTGGTATTTACTGGAGTGCTATATGGGTGGGAGGTATTGCCATTATTATTGATTTTGGCAGTAAAGAACTAAAGAGCATGTATATTGGTTTGGGTTATTTTATTTCAACTTTTCCTTCTTTTTTCACCCCGATCATTGGTGGGAAAATAGCTGATTTTTATGGATATCAAAGGGTATTTTGGGTTTCGTTGATCATTAACCTCATTGCTTTTGTTCTCTTGTTGGGGGTTAAGGAACCCCGAGTTTTTAAAGAATCTGAATTGGATTAAATCTTCAAGATTTTTCACTTCCATAGAAGGAATTAACGATAATTTTATTTTTCCATTTTCCAGTTCGAAAATATCCATAAGCCAGTAAAAATCCAGCTAAAGGACCAATGGCAAAACCAATCCAGACCCCATTGATTCCTAATAAATGGTTCATAGAAAGAATTTTTGCTATAGGGATTCGAATAACCCAGAGTGAGAGAAGGGTGTTGATCATGGTTTGCATGGTATCCCCGGCTCCCCGGAGAAAACCATTATAAGCAAACATTGCTGAAAAGGGGATGTAAGTAAAAGCGACTATTCGCAGGTAGGAGACACCGATTCGAATAACCTCAGAATCAGTGGTGAAAATTTTTAATAATGTATCAGCAAAGAAGTATACAATTATTGAAACAGGTATTGCAAAAAGAACTGAAATAATAGCTCCCCAGCGTGCCACTTCTTTGGCTCGGGTAAAATCTCTTGCTCCCAAATTTTGACCAGCCATTGATGAGATAGCCAAACTGAAAGTCATTGCCGGAAGAAAGGAGAAATTATCAGTTCTGGTCGCCGCTCCGTAAGCAGCAACTACTTTATCTCCAAAGCCATTTACAAAAGCGGTTAAGACCAAGAAGCCAAGAGAGACAAAAGTTTGTTGAGCTCCAGCAGGCAAGCCGATTTTAAGCATTACCTTTATGAGCTCAATTTTTGGGGAAAGGAAATCCCGAGTAAAATGGAAAAGGTTCATTCGATAAATATAAAAAATACCGAGAAGTCCGGAGAATGCTTGAGCGATAACAGTTGCCAAGGATGCACCGGCAACTCCCATTTTAGGAAAAGGCGGAATTCCAATGATAAAGAATGGATCGAGTATGATATTGATGATGGTTGAATAGACCAGAAGAAGGAGAGGGGTCTTTGAATCGCCTAAACCTCTTAAAATTCCTCCAATGGTATTGTAAAGAAATATAAAAATTAATCCCCAAAAATATACATAGAGATAGGATGAAGCCAGGGGCAAGATAGTGTCCGGGGTTTGGATAGCCTCTAATATGCCTTGGTGGAATAAGAGGCCAAAAACGGTCAGAATAACACCAATGGCAGTGAAAAGCGTCAACGAAGTTCCAATGGTATTTTTCAGTTCAAGGTGTTTTTTTGCTCCCAAATATTGGGCAACCATGATATTGACTGCCATACCTAAACCAAGTACGAAAGCAATCATGACAAAAGCCACCGGATGGCTTACCGAGACCGCACCCAATGCCTCTGGACCAAGAAAACGACCAACCCATATGCTATCAACAGTGGTGTAAAAGGTTTGCAAGATATTTCCTAAGAGCATAGGGATTGAGAAGGAAATTAATTGTTTAGGGATATTTCCGCTGGTAAAATCAGTTTGATGACCCACTTTCATGAGCAACCTCGCTATATTACGTAAAAAGCCTAATTAAATATATATCTTGATGAATATGAGCCTATTTATTCTAATCGAGAATAAGTTGAAAAACCAGTGAAGTTTGGATATACTGCATTCAAAATCTTTATCCTGATAATAGCGTGAGAAGCGAGGCGTGAATAGTAAAATTTCACCCTCATCCTCGCCTTCTCCCATCAAGGGAGAAGGAAAAAAACGATGAGATTGCCACGTCGCTGCGCTCCTCGCAATGACGGAGCGGGTTGATGAGATTGCCACGTCGCACAAGACGCTCCTCGCAATGACGGTTTTAGATAGGTATTTTCATCCTCATCTGGTGCTGCGAAGCAGCATGGTGGTCTATCCTGAAAATATAGTAATGGGTAAACAGTGATAAAAAAAATGAGAAGGGCACACCCCCCCCCTGAATCCCCCCTCAATGGGGGAATGAATTGAATAATTCCCCTCCTTGGAGGGGTGGAGTACAAACGGAGTGGATGAGAGTCTCACGTTGTCCGGTAAAAACAACGGACTTCTTAGAATAAAGGATAAGTAAAATTGTCTTTTGGTTGAAAAACCGGGCAATCGTTTCAGTTCAAATGGTATAGTGGTTGGCATAGCTACTCTCTTTGCAAGCAAGAATAAGTTCAATTCGGAGGATAAAAATGAACTCGAACAGTTTTTATATAACAACACCGATCTATTACGTCAATGATGTACCTCACATTGGTCATGCTTATACAACCTGTGCCGCTGATATTTTAGCTCGGTATTATCGGTTGTTGGGTGAAAAAGTTTTTTTTGTTACTGGAACCGATGAACACGGGCAAAAAATCGAAAAAGCTGCGGCCGCGCAAAATACCACACCCCAAGCTTTAGTTGATCGAGTTATCCTCCGCTTTCAAGAGCTGTGGAAAAAAATGGAAATTTCCAATGATGATTTTATTCGGACCACTGAATCGAGACATTTAGAGACGGTAAAAGAATTATTTATCGCTCTTCAAAAAAAAGGAGATGTTTACAAGGGAGAATATGAAGGATGGTATTGCGTTCCCTGTGAAACCTTTTGGCCAGAAAATCAGTTGGATGACCGTCTGGTTTGTCCCGATTGTGGACGTCCTCTTGAAAAGGTTCGCGAAGAGAGTTACTTTTTCGCTCTATCACGTTACGAGAAACCATTATTAGATTATTTTGAGTCACATCCTGACTTTGTAATGCCTGAATCCCGTTACAATGAGATCGTTAGTTTTATTAAGAGTGGTTTGAAAGACCAGAGCATTTCCCGGCTTGGTTTGAATTGGGGAATTCCCGTTCCAGGGGATGAAAAACATTCCCTATATGTTTGGTTTGATGCTCTTATTAATTACTTAACCGTTGTTGACTATGGTAAGAATTCCGGAAAATTTGAGCTTTTTTGGCCGTCAGTTCATCATTTGGTAGGGAAGGATATACTTCGTTTTCATTCGGTGCTCTGGCCAGGGATGTTATTGGCAGCAGGGTTATCTTTGCCAAAAAGAATATTTGCCCATGGCTGGTGGACTGTGGATGGTGAAAAGATGTCTAAATCTCGAGGGAATGTAGTTGACCCTCAACTTATGATTGAAAAATACGGTCTTGACCGCTTCCGTTATTTTATTATGAGAGAAGTGAGCTTTGGTCTCGACGGTGATTTTTCCGAAAAAGGTTTGGTGGAACGCACCAACTCGGATTTATCCGATAATTTTGGGAATCTTGTTCATCGAACCTTGAATATGGCCTGGAAATACTTTGACGGAAAAGTTCCTAAACCCGATGGTTCAACTGAGTCAGAATGGGAAAGGCTTATGAAAGAAGTGCTGGAAAACCTGACGTATTATATGGACAAATTTGCTTTTGCTCAGGCTTTGGAGAGCATATGGAAATTGGTCCATTATTGTAACCGCTATATCGAGAAAAAAGCACCTTGGGTTTTGAATAAAGACCAGGATCGAAGAAAAGAACTAAATCAGGTCATGTATTTGTTGTTGGATAGTTGTCGGATATTGGCTCTGATGACCTACCCATTTATGCCTTCAACAGCTATCCAGTTATGGAGTCAATTAGGGTTTAAAACTCCTCTTCCGTCATTGACTTTAAGCCATAAAGTTATTTGGAATCAGAGTCCAAATCTTTTTGAGCTGGAAAAGCCAGTTCCACTCTTCCCAAGAATCTTATGAGCTATTCAAATACGTGATATCAGTGAAATTGAATGATGATATTTTTATCGATTATCGTCCATTCATTACTCATCACAAATTTTGTATTGGATATTATTAAATGAGAATTAAACCAAGAAAGAAGGAGGAATCTATATGCCTCTCCCAGAAATAAACTTAGAGGACTTCCAAAAGATTGATCTACGAGTGGGAGAAATTTTAGCAGTTGAACGATTAGAAGGTACTAATAAACTCCTGGTTCTTCAAGTGAATTTAGGTGATGAGGAAAGAACTTTGGTGGCGGGCCTTGCTCCCTATTATTCTCCGGAAGAAATGGTTGGGAAAAAGATCATCGTTTTGGCCAATTTAAAACCGGCTAACATTCGTGGAATCAAATCCCAAGGCATGTTATTGGCTGCTGATGACGGGCAGGGGACCGTGAGTTTTTTAACTCTTAATCGAGATATGCCACCAGGTAGCAAGGTGAGATGAGTTTTTGGGTTGATACCCATGCCCATTTGGATGGGCGGGAGTTTGATCCCGATCGAAGCGAAGTTATACGAAGAGCAGAAGAGGTTGATGTAAAATGCATTATCAATGCTTCCTCTTCTTTTTCTTCGTGCCATGAATCGCTTCAGATAGCCCGTGATTACTCTTCAGTTTTTGTAGCAATAGGCATACATCCCCAGGAAATCAAAGAATCCCTTCCTGATTTTACTGAGCTGGAAAAGTTAATTTCTCATCCAAAAGTTGTGGCGATTGGTGAAACTGGATTAGATTATTATTGGGATTCTCAATATATTCTCAACCAAAAAAAAGCGCTTCAAATTCATATCGAATTAGCTGAACAAAATCGGCTCCCTTTGGTTCTTCATTCTCGGTCTTCAGATAAAGATCTGATTGAAATTTGCCAAAATTCGGCGAGAAGCATTCCACTCATTTGGCATTGCTTTTCAGGGGATGAAGAAGCTTTTCTCAAAGCCTTAGCAATGGACTTTTATTTTTCTCTGGGAGGTGTTATGACCTTTCCCAATGCTCGTCGTTTAAGAGGGTTCATACCAAGAATTCCTCTCGATCGGCTTCTTTTGGAAACTGATTCGCCCTATCTTGCTCCGCAAAAGAAAAGAGGGAAGCGAAATGAGCCCGCTTATTTAGTTGAAACTGCGAAATTTCTATCCGAATTGTTGGGCATTTCACTGGATAGGTTGCAGGATCAGATCTTCCAAAATATAAAGGACATTTTTGGAGAAAAGTTGAATCAAGGGTGAAGGAAATTCTAGTCGTCATTGCGAGACCTCTTTTTTTGAGGTTGTGGCAATCTCATGAGTCATCTTTTATTATTTGTGGAATTATGTAATTGAAATAAGTTAGATTCTTATAATGTCCGGTAAAAAATGCCGCCCTCCTCAGAATCAAAGAATGGCTAAATGAGATTGCCACGTCGCATAGGACGCTCCTCGCAATGACGGAGCAGGAAAAAATTCAAATCCCCCTAACCCCCTTTGCTAAAGGGGGAAACGATTCTTGGGTAAGTATTTTCATCATCATCTGGTACTGCAAAGCAACATGAGGGTCTATCCTGAAGATACCGGAATACGTGAAAAGTGATTAAAACAAAAAATAAAGGCACCCCCCCCTTAAATCCCCACTCAATGGGGGAATAAATACAACATAAAGAATAAGTTAAACGTTGAGAAAAAACAAAACCATGAAAACCAAACGATGAATACAAACTTTTTTAGAAAGGGGAACGGAAAAAGCTGAAATGAGTTATAATGAAATAGGAGATATTTGAAACAAGGATGTTGCTTATGCTTAAAATGAAAGTTCAAGGGCTCATGTTTGATCAAAAAAATTCCATGGCTGTCGTGGTTCTTATAGATGAGGAAGAAAAAAGAAGCCTTCCTATCTGGATAGGTTTGTTTGAAGCACAAGCAATTTTACTTGGTCTTCAGGAAGTAGATACTCCACGACCGCTTACCCATGATCTCATCTCATCCATTCTTCAAAAACTTGATACCAAATTGGATAAGGTGGTTATCACCAATATTGTCGACAACACTTTTTATGCTTTGTTATATCTTAAATTGAATGAACAAGAAGTTACTGTGGATTCTCGTCCCAGCGATGGTATCGCACTAGCGTTAAAGACTGGTGCGCCAATTTTTATTTCCGAAGAAATTATGAATTCAACCACGGTAGCTATGGGTGATATTGATGATAAAGAAATTGAGGACTTCCGTAAATTTTTAGAAACCTTGAAACCTGAAGACCTTCAAAAATACTTGGGTCAGGATAAGTAAAAAGTCTTTAGGGATCATAGTGTTTTTTAGTTGTTATAATTTTCCACCAGGAGGCAGGAAATGACCATTGCGGTTGAGAATACTGATGGACAGATCCGGGTAAGCGCCAGCACTCTCAGTGAAGTTATTGCCCGAGAAATTGTTCAAATACCTGGTGTAATGGATTCTTTTGAAAGCCTTCTCCATTTGATAAAGTTTTCAGAAAACGGACAATTATTTCAAACCAATGATAAGATTGATGTCCAACATCGGAGCATAGAAGCCAACATTACCTTAACTCTTGATCCGAACTGCATTTTTTGGAAAGTTGCCAGCGATGTACAAAACAAAGCCTATTCAATTGTTGAGAAACAATTTGGTTTTTCTTTAAAAAAGGTGAATGTTGAAATTGGAAAAGTAGAGTGGTCATTCAGCTGACCTGAACTGGCAATATTTAAAGGAGGCTATTTTTTTAAAAAATAAAAAATTGAAGGGGGGATGTACATTGTACAATCCCGAGGGTCTTTGTCAGGTTTGTCGGTACTGTGATCCTGAAAAGAAAAAAGTAGGCATTTATAGGTGCTTATTGGGAGAGCAAAAAGAGAGAACTGTACCGGTTGATAGATGTGATTATTTCTTCCCTGATCACCTCTCGACTCTTGAAGGGAACTCAGCAACGGTGAAAGGGTAGATTCTGACAAAGACCTAAAAGAATGCAAGAAGCGTTAAAATTGAGTCAAAATTTTTTAGTGAATACTGGTGTGTTGGAGAAAATAATTGAGTTCTCCGATCTCAACCGAAGTGATTGTGTGGTTGAGATCGGTACAGGAATGGGGAATCTCACCGAGCATTTAGCCCAGTACGGTGGTAAAGTTTTGACTTTTGAAATTGACCCTATTCTTTACCAAAAAACGCTACACAGATTGCCTTCTCATTCAAATATCCACTTTTTTAATCAGAATTTTTTAAAAACTGATCTTCTTCAGATTTTAGCCCCGTTTTCTAAATACTCTTTCAAAGTTGTTGCGAATATTCCTTATAGTATTTCATCAGCAATTTTGTATAAAATCCTACAAATACCCATACTTTGGGCAAGATTGGTTTTATTGGTCCAAAAAGAATTTGGCCAAAAAATTATGGCTCAACCTGGTGAGAAAAAACGAGTTCCTTTATCAGTTATTTTTCAAATGCGTTATCGAGTTCAGCAACGATTTGAAGTATCCCGGGGCAGCTTTCGACCTATGCCCCGGGTAGATTCATTGGTTCTGAAATGCTTGCCCGGACCTTATCCACCAGACATTGCGACGATCAATAGAGTGGCAAACTTAACTCAATATTTTTTCCAACAGAAAAGAAAGAGAATTTCCAGTCGGTTGCGAAGGATTATTGATCCCGAAGTTATCAATAATGCTGGAATTCCAATCACCAAAAGACCAGAAGATTTGACTGAACTGGAATGGACCAAACTCGCGGAAATTTTAACTCAGTTAAAGAAAATAGAGCTATAATCATTGGTTTTTAAAACTCATTTTTCGTTGATTTTTTTTTAGATTAGTATTATAATTAACTAAAATTATGGAGAATGAGATAATATTGCCAGTCCAGAGCGTTGACCAAATTAAAGCTTGGGTTTTGGAAAAAAAGGGGAAAGAAGTCCGGATCGAAGTTAATAAAGGTCGCAAAAAAACGGTCATAAGAGAAGGAGTAATTGAGACTGCTTATCCATTCTTTTTCACGCTAAAGATGGATGTAGATGGATGTTGCCAACGGATTTCTTTTAATTATGTTGATATTCTTACCAAAACCATTGAACTTGAATTGATATAAAGAATATATGCTTTTTTTAATACCCTATAACAATTGAAAGAGATACATTCTCTTCCTTCGAACTTCTTCTTTTTAACTCTTCCCTTGATGGATTTCAATGGAGTTTTAGTCTTTTTTCTATATAATGGAATGGTGATGGAAATTCAAAGTATTCAATTTTTTGAGGAATCCATTTAAAATATCAAAAAATGATTCAACCAAAACATATTTTTCCATTTGATGTCAATACTCAGGAAGCGGTTAGGATTCAGAAAGACCTAACCCAACATATTTCGTTTTCTTTTCCTTTCCACCCTCAAGAAGTACATTGCTTAGCAGGGGTTGATGTTTCTTATCTGAAAAAAAACCTTGCCTGTGCAGTCATTGTTGCTTTTTCTTATCCTGAACTCCAAGTCATTGAAGTTGTTCATTCATTAAAAAAAGTTCAATTTCCTTATATCCCAGGCTTTCTCTCTTTTCGTGAAGGGCCAGCAGTAGCGTCTTCTTTTCAACTATTAAAAAGCATTCCTCAAATTTTCTTTTTCGATGGTCAGGGAATTGCCCATCCGAGGGGAGTGGGATTAGCCAGTCATATGGGAATTCTTTATAATATTGTGTCAATTGGGGTCGCAAAAAGTCTGTTAGTAGGTCAGTATACCGAGCCGCTCTTAGAAAAGGGCGAATATTCCTGGATTTTTTACCATGATCAAAAAATTGGTGCTGCTCTTCGGAGCAGGAAAGCAGTAAAACCGATTTTTGTATCCCCGGGTCATCGTATTGATTTACAAAACTCCATTGAATGGACATTAAGGGTTACGGGTAAATATCGAATTCCAGAACCGACTCGGATTGCTCACCTTTATGCGGATAAAATAAAAAGAAATGAGGTGGAATTTCTTGAACATCAATGACATATCACCATCGAGTTTTGTTGAGGAACAACCAGCGGAGCAGCAGGATAAAGTTGTTATTACTGTCGTCGGCAAAGACCGTGTGGGTATTATTGCAGCTGTAACTTCCTTATTGGCTGAAAATCAGGTGAATATTGAAGATATTACTCAGAAAGTTTTAGATAAATATTTTACCATGATATTAATAGGTGATATAAGTCAAAGTGTTGTTCCTTTGGCAGATTTGAAGAAATGCCTTATTCAAAAAGGCGAAGAAATCGGTGTCCAAATTTTTCTTCAACATACCAGCGTATTCCAAGCCATGCATCGCATTTAAAGAAAGGGTTTCCTCGAAACATGATACGGATTTTTTAAACGGATTAAGGTTATTCGGAGGGATTATGGTGTTATATGATCGATCAGAAATTTTAGAAACGATTCGAATGCTTGAAATTGAAAACCTTGATGTTCGGACGGTGACTTTGGGGATCAATATTTTAGATTGTCGTGGAAAAGATGAAAAGGATACTTGTCGAAATGTGGTAAATAAAATTCGTTCCTATGCTCAATCCCTTCATGATGTGGTTGAAGAAGTATCACTCCGATTTGGAATTCCTATTGTTAATCGCCGCTTGTCTATTTCTCCAGTTTCTCTTCTTTTTGGAAAAGACGAAGCCAATGGTCCATTTGAACTCGCACTCCTTCTTGATCAACTCTCTCGGGAAATTCAAGTCGATTTTATCGGCGGTTTTACAGCATTAGTTCAAAAAGGGATGACCCCGGCTGCAAGAAATCTCATCCATTCTTTGCCGGCTATTTTGACCCAAACTGACCATATTTGTTCTTCAGTCAATGTGGCATCGACCCGAAGCGGTATCAATGTTGATGTTATTTTATTATTAGGCAAAACTATTAAAGAAATTGCTCATTTAAGCCAAGACAAAAATGGAATTGGTTGTGCCAAATTGGTAGTTTTTGCCAATGCTCCAGAAGATAATCCTTTTATGGCAGGCGCTTTCCATGGGCCGGGGGAAGGAGATGCGGTTATTAATGTCGGTGTGAGCGGACCCGGTGTTGTGAAGGAAATGATCCGTAGACATCCAGGAGCTGATTTGGGTCAAGTTGCCGAAATTATCAAGCGAACCGCTTTTAAAATAACCCGGGTAGGGGAGTTAATCGGGAGAGAGGTTTCACGGAAGCTGGGTGTAGATTTTGGAATTGTTGACCTATCTCTGGCTCCGACCTCTCGAGTAGGTGATAGTGTGGCAGAAATTATTGAAGCCATGGGAATAGATACCTGTGGAGGATGGGGGACAACTCTTGCTCTGGCTATGCTAACCGATGCCTGTAAAAAAGGAGGTGCCATGGCTTCTTCATCAGTAGGAGGTTTAAGTGGGGCCTTTATTCCGGTAAGTGAAGATGCAGCCATGACTAAAGCAGTAAAGACGGGAAGATTAAATTTTGAAAAACTTGAGGCTATGACCAGTGTTTGTTCGGTTGGATTAGATATGATTGCAATTCCCGGCGATACACCGGAAGAGATTATTTCTGCGATTATTGGTGATGAGGTGGCGATTGGGGTTATTAACAATAAGACCGTGGGAATTCGAATCATTCCGGTGGTTGGGAAAAAACCGGGCGATGAAGTTGTTTGGGGAGGATTGTTGGGAGAAACGGTGGTTATACGAGTGAATCCCACCAACCCTAAAAACTTTATTGGCCGGGGCGGAAGAATTCCAGCTCCAATAACCAGTCTTAGAAATTAGAGAAAGAAAATTGACTTCAAAGGTACTATTATATATAATTAACTCGCTTTTTGTTTGAGTTGGGGCGTGGCCAAGCGGTAAGGCAAGGGACTTTGGATCCCTGATTCCGAAGGTTCGAATCCTTCCGCCCCAGCCAGTTGAGAATAAAACGCGGCTGAAACAGTCGCGTTTTATTTTTTGTAGGACTGAATTATAATAATATATCAGAATGAGGTAAAATATTAAGGTTTGGGGAATCAAGTCCACTTAAATGGTTCCTTAGAATCTGCTCAGATATATTTTAGACCACCCAAACGAGGTTTGTTTTTTTAGAATTTGATGATGAAGTAGGTTATTGATGAGTTAGTTTTTCCAGGAGGATTTTATGGATTATCATGATTGGTGTATTTGTGTTTTGGCGGCTGGTCAAGGGAAAAGAATGAAATCTTCACAACCAAAAGTTGTTTTACCGGTTTTGGGGAGGCCATTAATTAATTATCTTTTGAAACTTGAGATTCCCAATTTTGGTGGGAAACGATTGGCAGTCGTTTCTCCTTTCTCTTATGACCAAATCCAATCGATTGTTGATCCAGCGATTCAATTAGTTGTTCAAGAAGAACCCTTGGGAACCGCCCATGCCGTAAATTCTATATTACCCCATCTCGATTCTGAGATTCAGAAGATATTAGTCATATATGCTGATATGCCACTTTTGAAAGCTGATACTCTACATCAATTTATGACTTTTTTCGAAAAAAACCGTGCTCCAGTGGCGCTTTTAAGCACCAAATCAGAGTTTCCTGATGGTTTTGGTCGAATTAAAAGGGATTTTCAGGGAACTCCCCTGAAAATTGTTGAAGAAAAAGATTGTTCGGTTGAAGAGAAAAAAATTCCTGAAATAAATTTGGGAATATATGCCTTTCAAAGAAACGAAATAGGGATAGTTCTTCAATCAATTCAAAGGAATAACGCTCAGGGAGAATATTATCTGACTGATGTTCTTGAAGTCGCAAGAAATCTCAATTATAAAACCTTGGTTTACACTGTTCCCTGGGATACGCAGTTTATTAACGTGAATTCCTCTGATGATTTAGCAACAGTGATAGGATTGTTTCGTAGAACAAAAATTAATCAGCTATTTGAATCAGGAGTTAAAATTGTCGATCCAGAATCGGTATATGTCGATTGGGACGTCAAATGTGAAAAGGATGTCTGGTTGTATCCCGGAACGGTTATTGAAGGACAAAGTAAAATTAAAGAAAACACGAAGATTGGGCCTTACACCCATTTAGTTCAATCACAAGTTGGCAGGGATTGCCGAATTGAATATAGTGTTATAGAAGATTCTATTGTGGAGGATGAGGTGGTTATTGGCCCATTTTCCCATATTCGAATGAATTCCTTAATAAAGAAAAATGCTCGGATTGGAAATTTCGTTGAGGTAAAAAAATCTGAAATTGGTGAGGGAACCAAGGCATTACATCATAGTTACTTAGGTGATGCTCAATTAGGAAAAAAGGTTAATATCGGAGCGGGAACAATTACTTGTAATTTCGATGGATATAAAAAACACCCAACCATTATTCATGACCAGGTTTTTATCGGGAGCAATAATTCATTAGTTGCTCCGGTAACCATTGGTAAAGGAGCATATACTGCTGCCGGTTCAACGATTACCCGTGATGTTCCTTCTCAAGCTCTCGGTGTCGGTCGAGCGAGACAGGTTAACATTGACAAATGGACTGAAAAGAAAAAAAACAGGAGCTGATTGGAAAATGATTTGCTATGGTGATATAAGCCAGCATATGAAAGTTTTTACTGGAAGAGCAAATCCATTCCTGGCGCAAGAAATTTGTTGGTATCTTGACCTTCCTCTGGGTCGGGCTGATGTAGGTCGTTTCCCGAATGGAGAAATTCGTATACAAATTGAAGAAAGCGTTCGAGGCTGTGATGTTTTTGTTGTTCAACCTACTTGTCCGTCAGTGAATGATCATATTATGGAACTTCTGATCATGATTGATGCATTGAGTCGTGCCTCAGCCAGAAGAATAACGGCAGTCATTCCGTTTTATGGATATGCAAAACAAGATCGAAAAACCAAAGGAAGGGAACCAATTTCAGCGAAACTGGTGGCAAATTTACTGGTAACCGCTGGTGTTGATCGAGTTTTAACCATGGATTTGCATGTTGGTCAAATCCAAGGGTTTTTTGATATTCCTGTCGATAATTTAGTTGCTCAATCACTCCTGGCTCGCTACTTTGCTTCGAAAAACCTATCGGATATTGTTGTGGTAAGTCCCGATGTTGGAGGTACAGCACGGGCTCGAAATTTTGCCAATCATCTCGGTGTTGATTTAGCCGTCATTGATAAATACCGACCGACCTATGCTGAAGTTCAAGTTATGGATGTTATCGGAAATGTTCGGGGCAAAAGAGCAATATTAGTTGATGACCTTATCGATACTGCTGGAACTTTAGTTGAAGGCGCACAAGCTTTAAAAGAACGGGGCGTCGTTGAAGTGTATGCCTGTGCCACCCATCCGGTGTTTAGTGAACCAGCTTTAGATCGTATCAAGAATTCATATTTGAAAGAAGTGGTTGTGACCAATACTATTCCTTCCAATGCAGACGAGTTGAGCATCCGAACCAGTGATAAAGTAAAAGTTCTATCGGTGGCACCAATTTTTGCCGAAGCAATAAAAAGAATATATAGTGAACTATCCGTCAGTGAGCTTTTCTTGTGAGAAAACTCCATCGGTTTAAAATAAAAATCACTAAATAATCAAATCTAAAACTATCATACGCTTGAGAGCGGAGGGAATACTATGAACCAAAGAGAAATCTTGACCGTTAATACCGAAAAGAGAGAATCTATTGGAAAAGAAAGTATGAAAAAGCTAAGAAAATCAGGCTGGGTACCTGGGGTTTATTATGCTTATGAAAGCAAAGAAGGAAATACAGTTTTATTGAAAATTCAAGAAAGTGAGTTAAAAAGAGTTTTAAAAGCACCAGGAGCAACCCATCAATTATTAAATATTTCTATCGACGGTGATATTCATCGAGGGATTATTAAAGAACTGCAAAGGAATCCCATTAAAGAACAGGTTTTACATATTGATTTTTATGGGGTACGGGCTGATCAGAAAATTACTTTAAGAGTGCCACTGATGTTCAATGGTGAGGCGCCAGGAGTTAAGGCGGGTGGTACTCTAGAGCAGGTTATGCAAGATGTTGAGATTGAATGCTTGCCTGACGTCATTCCCGAATTCATCGAAGTTGATATCAGCGGTCTGGAAATTGGTGACGCAGTTCATCTTAAGAATGTTACGGTTCCGGAAGGGGTTTTACTTACTGAAAATCTTGATGATGTCGTAGTGGTTGTTACAGCTCCAGAGGTTTTAGTTGAAGAAGAAGAAGAGGTTTTGGAAGAAGAAGGTGAAGCACCAGAACCAGAAGTAGTTAAAAAAGGCGAGAAAAAGGAGAAAGAAGCCGAGGAAGAGTAAGTGTTTTTGGTTGTCGGTCTTGGAAACCCCGGTCAAAAATATCAATACAGCCGTCATAATATTGGTTTTCGAATCGTAGATAATTTATCTGAACAGCATCAATGGATATGGAAAGAAGCAAAACGTTTTCAATGGTGTTATGGTAAAATTGACAGCCACCAACTCTATCTGGTAAAGCCCCAAACTTATATGAATCTGAGTGGTTTGGGGCTTTTATCCTTTTTAAGCTATATAGCCAAATCTTTTGAGGACAAGATTATTGTCCATGACGAGCTTGATCTTCCTCCAGGAAGGATCCGGATTAGTCGAGGCGGTGGAGCGGCAGGTCATAAGGGCATTCTTTCCATTGCTGAATACTTTAATCTGGAAAATTTTATCCGTTTACGGGTAGGTGTTGGAAAACCAATACAAAAAGACGAAATCACTGAGTACGTATTGCTCAAGCCTCCTTCCGAAGAAGCAGCTGTACTCGCTGATTCTGAAAAGCGATCAGTCGAAGCATTAATCTGTATTGTTACTCATGGTGTTCAATATGCCATGAACCGGTTTAACTCAATATCTGCGTCATAACCGCCGAGGAGATACATCATTGTGGAGACCAGAAAAATAGCCAAAGGAATATCTATTATTTTTCAACCGACCTTTATACCAATAGCTCTTTATTTTATCGTTTCACTATCTGCTGTTCCCACGGTTAAGGGATTTTGGTATGCTTTACTGGGTATCGTATTCGTTGCTCTGGCGCCGATAGTTTTGGTTTATATCCTTGCTCGTTATAACAAAATATCCGATCCTGATCTACCCGACCGGCGCGAGCGCTTTATCCCTTACTTAAGTATTGTAGGGTTATATATAATCGGTTTTATTGTTTTTTGGTACCTTGGTGCTCCTTCCCAAATATTGGCAATCACGGCTTCTTATATCGCTGTTACTTTTTTTGGAGCTTTCATATCACTTTTTTGGAAAATCAGTATGCATATGGCTGGAATAGCTGGACCGGTCACGGCATTGATTTTTTTAGTGAACCCCATTTTTGTGTTAGCTTATTTTTTACTCATACCAATTGGATGGGCACGCTATATTCTTAAAAAGCATACGTTTCCTCAAATAGTCATAGGGAGTGGATTTTCGATCTTATTAACCTATTTAATCATTCGGCTTTTTTCATGAACATTTCTCAATTTCTTCAAAAAATTATCCAACAAATCCGATCTGCAAACCGGTGTTCGCTTTCAACAATTCAACCGGTTCGACCTTTTATTGCCCAAATTTTATCCGGAACCAATTATTCTCCAATTTTTTATATGACTGCTAGCGAAGAAATAAAAAGAAAGGTCTTTCGGCAAATTGAAGGTCTTTCTTTTTTTAATCAGGATGAGATGGTAGCAATTGGTGTTGGTTTTGAGGAGAAATATTCAGGAATTGTTCTTCAAAAAACTCTTCGTGAAAAAAAGAATTTAGTTATTGTCTTAAATGTCAATGAACTCGATCAAGAAGTCGTTGAGTTGGAAAATTTTATGAGCCTGTCAGTATTATTGGAGAAAGGGAAGAAATATCAGCGCGATCAATTGATTGATCAATTCTATCGGATGGGATATGAAAGAAAGGATTTTGTCAGAGAGAAGGGTGATATTGCGATTCGTGGTGAAGTCGTTGACGTTTATCCCCCTGACGGGATTGAACCAATCAGAACTTACTGGTGGGAAAACATCATAGAAAAAATGAAAAATTTTCAATCCGATACCCAGAGGACCGACCGTGATTTGGAACACGCCTTAGTAATTCCCAGTGATGGAGAATTTAAAACCATACCCTTAATTAAGCTTATAATGGAACAAGCCAGTCTTATTTTTTGGGACGATGTATTTATAGAAAACACTCATTTATCGCATATTCCTCAGGTGATTACCGGAATTGTATCCAGGGAAAATCTTCCTGAGATGGTTATATCAGCTTCTCGACCGCCGACTTTTTTTGGAGAAATACCAAAATTGGTCAATGAATTAAAGGAAAACCAATGGGGAAAGACTTATTTAATTTTCCCGTCTGAGAAGATCGAATTATTTGCAGCGATCTTAGATGAGGAAAAGATCCCCTATGGCAGAGATGTTAAGAGTCCAGGCCAAATTTTTCTTTTAAAGGGTTTTCCGGCAGAAGGATTTATCCTTCCCGAATTGGGTTTTACCGTTTTCACAACTCAGGAAATTTTTGGAAAAGATTTTACCAGACCGAGTAAAAAAAGAGCAGAATCGCCAATTGAAGAAGAAATGGTGAGTTCGCTTCAACCGGGTGATTATATTGTTCATGAAGAACAAGGAATCGGAATTTTTAAGGGAATCCAAGAAATGGTTTTGGAAGGAGTACACCGGGTTTATTTAGTCATTGAATATGCTGCCGGTGATATCCTCTATGTTCCAGTTGAGAGCGCTTCCTTGGTCCAAAAGTATATTGGGAGCGGAGATATAAAACCGAAGATATCCCGATTGGGTAAAGATGAATGGGGAAAGGCAAAACAGAGAGTTGCCCAATCAATACAGGAAACCGCTCGGGAATTGCTGGAGATATATGCTCGTCGCAACTTGGATCAAGGACACGCTTTTTCTCTGAATTCTACCTGGCATAAACAGCTAGAGCTTTCTTTTCCCTATATCGAAACACCTGACCAAAAACAGGCAATTGTTGATGTGGAACGTGACATGGAGTCTACACGACCAATGGATCGACTCATCTGTGGTGATGTGGGCTACGGGAAGACTGAAATTGCCATAAGAGCAGCTTTTAAAGCAGTTATGGATGGGAAACAAGTTGCTTTGTTGGCGCCAACAACCATTTTATCCGAGCAGCATTACCTTACCTTTAAAGAGCGTTTGAAAAGGTTTCCGGTTCGAATTGCGGTCATCAACCGCTTTAAGTCAACCCAAGAACAAAAGCAAATTGTTGAACGAGTTAAAAATAATCAAATAGATATCTTAATCGGTACTCATCGGCTCATTCAAAAAGATATTCAATTTCATGACCTCGGTTTAGTTATCATCGATGAAGAACAGCGGTTTGGGGTTATGCATAAAGAACGGCTTAAAAAAATGAAATCAACTGTGGATGTCCTCACTTTAACCGCTACTCCTATTCCTCGAACCTTATATCTATCCCTTACTGGTATCCGGGATATCAGCGTTATCGAAACGCCTCCTGAAGGACGTAAGCCGGTTCATACGGTGGTTGCACCTCGTAGTCAAAAAATGATAAAGGAAGCGATCCAATATGAGCTCGATAGAAAAGGCCAAGTATTTTATGTGAGCCCTAGAATTAAAAACTTAATGAAAATTTATGAAGAGTTAGCGATGCTCTTTCCTGATTGTCAAATTGGAACTGCTCATGGACGACTCTCCGGGCCTGACCTAGAAAAGGTAATGGAGAAGTTTTATAATGCTGAGATTGATATTTTACTTTGTACAACAATTATCGAGATTGGATTAGATGTTCCGAATGCCAATACTTTGATTGTAGATCCGGCAACTCTTTTTGGATTATCTCAACTCTATCAGTTGCGTGGTCGAATAGGACGGTTTGATCGAGAGGCTTATGCCTATTTATTTTATCCAAGAAGACTAACCCATGAAGCTCAGGAGCGTTTGGATGCTTTGTTGGAATTCGAGGGATTGGGGACGGGTTATAAATTAGCCCTTCGCGATATGGAAATCCGAGGAGCGGGAAATATTTTGGGCCAAGCTCAGCATGGATTTATCCAGGAGATTGGTTTTTCTCTTTATACTCGAATGTTACAAGAAGAAATTTCCCGACTGAAGGGAGAAAATACTGAAACGAATCCCCAAACCACCATAATTTTGCAAGAAAATGCTTTTTTCCCAAACTGGTATATGAAGCAAGAAAACGAGCGTTTTAGCTATTATCAACGTTTGTTACAAGCTCAAAAAATGAATGATGTTGAAGATCTGAGGGCTGAGATAGAAGATCGGTATGGACGCTTGCCAAGGGAAGTTGAAACTCTATTAAAAATTACAACCCTGCGTTATTATGGTAAAATAGCACTGGTTGATACAATTGAAGAAAAAAATGGGGAAATTTATATCGGTGCTCCAATTGAGGTGCTGGTCAGCTTCAATGAAAAATTCCGAAACCATGGTGTAAAAGGTATGTTGGTAAATTACCATGGTAAGCAAACTTTAAGGATACCATTTCAAAATTTAAATACATTGTTACGTCTGTTTGATCCGTTGGTAGGAAAAGGGTAAAAAAGATTTTATAAATAACCTGTTAATTGAGAATAATGGAGATCTTTCTTTAATGGATAAAATGATTGATTCAGAAGCCAAAAAATATTTTGGAGAGTTAATTGAATTGGTAACGATCCTCCGGAGCAAAAATGGTTGTCCTTGGGATCGAGAACAAACTCGAGAAAGTTTAAAGCCACTTATGCTTGAAGAAATGTATGAAGCTTTTGATGCCATTGATCGAAAGAACGAAGCCGATATAAGAGAAGAATTAGGGGACATGTTGCTTCATATTGTTTTTCAAGCGCAAATTGGAGCAGAACAAAATTCTTTTACTGTTGTTGACGTTTTAAAACAGCTCATCTTTAAAATGAAGAAAAGACATCCTCATGTATTTGGAGATATCCAGGTTCAAAATGTGGATGAAGTTTTATTAAATTGGGAAACCATTAAAGAAGGCGAGAAGGAAAGAGAGAGCATGCTTTCATCTATACCTCCAAGTTTACCGGCTTTACTTCGAGCTCAAGTCATTCAAAGCCGGGTTGCTCGGGTAGGATTCGATTGGCCAAATGCCAACGAGGTTTGGAGAAAAGTTATTGAGGAACAGAATGAACTGGAAGAAGCCTGGAAAAGCCATGATCAAGAATCAATCGAGGAAGAATGGGGGGATTTGGTTTTTGCGTTAGTCAATCTCTCTCGGCATTTTCACCTGCAACCGGAGGATGCTCTTCAAAAAGCTTCCCAACGTTTTACACAACGCTTTCGATATATGGAGAACGAAATAAAAAAACAGGGAAAGAAAATTGAAAACCTCTCATTAGAGGAGATGGATGAGTTATGGAACAAGGCGAAACAAGAAATCAAACTTATCCAAAACAACAAATAGATTTTGGAGATTTATTTAATCGAATCAAAGTATTATTACCGTTAGTAAAAGGATGGAATCCCGATATTTACTTGGCAGTCAATTCAGCCGGTTTAATCGTGTGTGGCATATTGAATAGTTTTTTTCCAAGAGATATCAGGACTCTTTCCATCCAATATCAGAATGACCATTTAAAAGTGAATTGGGACAATTGTGGGGAGTTAAGAGACAAAAGAGTATTGGTGGTTGTTGATCATTTTCCCAATGAACAAGTGGTTTTCCAACTGGAAAATTTTTTAAAAACCAAACAAGTATTATCATTGGTTAAATTAGTGGTTTTGGGTAAAGGTGTGGAATACTCGTGTTTTCCAGAGTTACCAGAAGAATCGATTCTCCCCTGGGAAACTGATGAGACTGGATAAATATTTAAAAGTTACCAAGTTAATTAAAAGACGAACTCAAGCTCAAATTGCTTGTAAAAATAACCGGGTTTATTTAAATAGTCATATAGCCAAGCCATCATCAATGGTTAAAGTTGGAGATGAGATTAAGATTGTTTCTCCGGTTATGATGCTTCGGGTAAAGGTTTTACAAATACCGGTTAACAATCAATATTCTGATGACTTTTTTGATGTAATTGAACAAAAAAAACTGGAAGCGGAGTAAGACAGCTATCGGTGTGGGAGGCATTTTTTAAACCATACTGTAGTTTTTAGGGAAACTATTGCAATGGTTAAGTTCATTGATTTTAAGTTGACTTTTTAAAGGAGATGGTAAACTGATGAGTACAATTTTTGATGTTCATGCTCGAGAAATTCTTGATTCCCGTGGAAATCCTACAGTAGAGGCAGAAGTGACTTTAGCATCGGGTGCTTTTGGTCGGGCTGCTGTTCCTTCGGGAGCGTCAACTGGAACTTTTGAAGCAGTTGAACTTCGCGATGGCGATAAAAATCGATATCTTGGCAAAGGAGTAGCCAAAGCAGTTGAAAATGTGAACGAAATTATTGCTCCGGAAATTATTGGACTCGATGCTCTTGATCAATCCAAGATAGATAAAGTCTTAATAGATCTGGATGGAACTCCCAACAAAGGAAAATTAGGAGCTAATGCGATTCTTGGTGTTTCCTTAGCGATTGCGAAAGCTGCGGCTGAATATGCCGGTCTTCCACTTTATCGGTATATTGGTGGTGCAAATGCCTGCGAGTTACCAGTTCCTTTGATGAATATATTAAATGGTGGGAAGCATGCCGACAGTGGTGTTGATATCCAGGAGTTTATGGTCGCTCCTTGTGGATTAAAAAATTTTAGAGAAGCTTTGCGAGCTGGAACTGAAGTATTTCACCACTTAGCGAAAGTTTTGAAAAGAAGAGGGTATTCGGTAGGAGTTGGAGATGAAGGAGGTTTTGCTCCAAATCTTCATTCTTCCGATGAAGCCTTGGAAGTTATCATCGAAGCTATCCAGCTAGCAGGGTACGAACCAGGGAAAGATGTCTTTTTGGCTTTAGATTCGGCGGCATCGGAATTATACAAAGACGGTATTTATGTTTTTGAAAGAGAAGGCGCTCGTCGGAATATCGATGAGATGATTGAATTTTATCAAGAGTTGGTGGAAAAATACCCAATCATATCCATTGAAGATGGATTAGCCGAAGATGATTGGGAAGGTTGGAAAAAAATGACCTTTGCTATGGGTGATAAGATCCAGTTGGTTGGTGATGATCTTTTTGTGACCAATAAGGAACGTTTGATTAGAGGTATTAAAGAAGAATGCTGTAACTCCATACTCATCAAGCTCAATCAAATCGGTACCCTCAGTGAAACCTTAGAAACTATTGAGGTCGCAAAAAAAGCTGGTTATACTGCGGTTGTATCCCATCGATCTGGTGAAACCGAGGACACGACCATATCGGATTTAGTTGTAGCTTGTAACACCGGTCAAATTAAAACTGGCTCATTATGTCGTTCGGAAAGAATTGCTAAGTATAATCAATTGCTCAGGATTGAAGAAGAGTTAGAAGAAGCCGCAGTGTTTAATGGACGGGATGTTTTCAAAGTTAAAGGGTATTAATTTAAAAAATAACCTTCCCTAAGGATTTTGCCGCAAAATAATTAGGATAAAATCCTTGGGGAAGAAATTCATTAAGGTTTTGGTGGATTGAGAAGATGGTATCTTCCTATTATTACGACGGAAAAACCGAACCTGATGTTTCCCATAAACTTGCGTTTAATTGGAGGAAGATGCTTTTTTCAATTATTTTTGCTTTAGTTCTTTTATCTTGGTGTTTTGGTTTTGCCGGGAAATTGATAAATTACTATAATTTGCTGGCAGAGGAAACCTATCTCTCCCAAGAAGAAAAAAGGCTCTATAATGATATCGAACTTTTAAAAGATGAAAAGCAAAATTTAAATCAAGATTGGTACATTGAAAAATTAGCCAGGGAAAAATTAAACCTTGCCAAACCGGGTGAGGTATTGATTAAAGTTGTTCCTTCAGAAAATCCTTGACACTCTCCTTCACTCATTTGTATAATGATTTCGCTTTTCCATTGAAAGATTTTAAACATTCTTTAAAATTTACTTTTATACAGTATTGAGAGAAGTTTGAGGTACTGGTTTTTAGGATAGACCTTCATGCTGTATAACAGTACCAGATGAGGATGAAAATAGTTACATAAATCTGTCATTGCGAGGAGCCTAACCGTTCTTTGGTTAAACGACGTGGCAATCTAATCCACCTGCTCCGTCATTGCGAGGAACGGAGTGACGTGGCAATCTCATTTATTAGAATCAGTGATTGGTGAGGAGTGAACCGTGAGCCGGATAAAAGAAGCAGCAGTTGATGATAAAAACGACAATCCGGTGTTTCTTTTCCTAAAGACCTAAAGATTTCATCCTTAAAAATAATTTGGAAATAAAAAAAAATTAAAGGATGAGATCCTCACGCGGGAAAGCACCGCTCAGGATGACGCCTGCGGTGTCAGATGAGATACTCACGCCCTTAAAGGCCGAGGGGGCGAGGGGGAGAATGAAAAAAGAATTAAAGGATAATATAAAAAACTGAAAAGATGAGATCCTCACGCCCTCGAAAAAAAGGGCTCAGGTTGACGTCAATTTTTATTCAATACTTTATTATCATGATAAAAATTAGGAAAAATGATACAAAGGAGGATAACGAGTCACCCCATGATTGAGGTGAATGATATTGTTGAAGGTTCGGTTGTTGGCATCACTAAATTCGGAGCGTTTATTGAATTAGAGGATGGGAAAAAAGGACTCATCCATATTTCGGAGATTTCAAACCAATTTGTTAAGGATGTGAATGATTTTCTTAAGGTGGATGATAAAGTAAAAGCCAAGGTTATTCACATTTCTGATGATGGTAAAATTGACCTGTCGATAAAACGACTGAATGAGGATGAAGAGTATTTAGAGAAATTAGAGAAAAGTAAAGCTATGTTTGAGCAAAAGTTGAACAAATTTCTTAAACAAAGCCAGGACAGGCTTACTGATCTCAAAAAACACCAGGAAAATAAACGTAAATTCCACTGATTTTTAATGTATAGTATTGGTTCATGAGAGGGAAGCCAACGAAAACTGGCTTCCCTCTTTTCCTTTATAATGCATTAACTAAAGAAAGTTTTTTAAGCGATCTTTTTCTTCGATAATTTCCCCATTTTTATCGACTACTCTTAAAACACCTTTAATAATTCGAGTCCGGACTTGGCCGTAAGCTTCAGGATTTCCTAAAAGATGGGGTGCATCCAAAATACCTTTTTGGATGGCACGGGCAAGAGTAGCAGGAGAAGCCCAGGGATCATCTCCATCTCCATGTTGGTGAATATTTTTTATAGCCTCAAGAAGGATTCTCGCTTCATAAACCAAACGTTCTTTTTCTGTTTGAATCACTTGATCCTTTTCCCAATCGGGAAAATCAAAAAGCAAGTCCTTGATGACACCCTGAACAAGCTCGGCACTTTCAATAAGCTCATTGGGATAGATAAGATGATCGGCTTCGCTGTAACCAACTACATGAATAATGTCCGGTTTGAGCGCCAAACCTAATGCCGTAGATGCTCCTAATTGTCCTTTTGCAATGTTCATATTGGTGGAAAAATGAGCCAACCCACCCCGGGTTTGGGTATAAATGATAAAATCTTTATCTCGAAGGGGTGCAATTAATTCTTTTTTGGCAAGCATTTTTGCTAAATCAGCTCGTGGAGAGATTCCATTGGGGTTATTGAGCATATATTGAGCAACGTAATGTTTTGCACCGGCTTTTTTGGCATTATAAGCTGCTAAGTAAAAAGAAGCACAGGCGACGCTATCAGGCGCATCTCGCAGGCTCCATTGATGAGATTCGTTGACTTCCAGAGGAACGCCAAGGGCTGCATATCTTTGCATGGCTTTTTGATTTTCAGTAATAGCAGCTTTTATTGAACGTTGAGATCGGCCATCCAGTCGGCTGTACCAGGTTAAAGGGACTGCACCCCAAGCGATATGAATCGCCTCAAATAACAATTGGGCCCAGTCTTCCAGATGGTTGGTCCCACTATAGCAACGCAGCAGAGGGTAGTTGCCATCCCGAGAAGCAGTATAGATTCTTTCCAGGTCCTCACGACTTCTAACCGGGACTCCACCAGCTCCACTTTCATCCACTTTCATCTTTTCAGGTTCAAAAAAGAACTCTTGAGCATTTTGATCAGGTCCCAAAGAAATGACATCGATGGTTTTTGATTGGCTGATTTGAACAATGCCTTTGATAGTTTCTTCAAGACTTGGTCTTCCAAAATGATGTCGAAGGAGAGGGAAAGGTTTTTTGGCAAGAATTCTTTCAGGAAGAGTAGAGGCATATTTTTTATCGGGAGGGATATCTTGGGTAACTTGGTGAATGCTTTCAAGAATTTCATCAAAACTCTCTTTTCCGCTGAAAATATATTGAAAAACACCGACACTCTGAGCGATTGGTTGTAAAGCCGGTGTACAGCTAAGAATATAAGTACTCTGGTCAAGAAGATGATTTTCTTCTAATTGACGGCGTAATTCGGTGAAGAGAATTTGAGCTGAATCTTCACTTAAACGATAACCAACGATAACACGTTGGGGCTTTTTTTCTTTAATACATTGAATTAACTGGTTGACTGGAATTGCTGGTCCCAAAAAATAGGATGTGTATTGGTATTCTTCGGCCAAACTGAGAAACCGATAAATTCCGGCGACATGAACACAATTTCCCAGGGTTGCACCAATTATGATTTTTTTCTCAACCATGTCAAAACCTCCAATTATGAACTTGAGTTCGCTTCTACCACGACCATTTCTCGAATTTCTTTTACGCTAAGCCCTGCTAATCCCAGCTTTTCTACTGTCCTTCCTTCTACAAAGTAATCCTTATTGTGAAGAATGTTAGCCAACTGGATCATGCAATCTATGGTTGGAGTTGGGATTTGTAACATTTTCCCAAAAGATGAAATGGGAACCAGGCTCATTGGGACATCCTCGGTAATATAACGAGTAAAAATGGTGTAGGGAGCTCGGATTCCACGGTAACCAGGATTGTTTTGAATTGCCTCGTAGAGATTTCTCCCATAGGCATCATAAGCGGAATAGAGCCATTCTCGTGCGGTGATAGCTCGGATTCCTAAAGCTTCGGCTACCTTAACTCGTTCACTGTCAACTGCTTCAAGAATTAAAGCAACTGATGGGGTGATCCCATCGATATAATAATCAAATTCACCATGGGTGTTCTCAATGCGAGCAGCGTTGAGAATGGTTAAAGTGGGGTGGAAAATCGCTCCAATATTATTAAAACTGGTTTTGAGGACGTTATCCTCAGGAACAAACTGGGGAAGCGCTTTGCGAAGCGCCGTTACTACCTCAACAGTTTTATAAGCTGGAATAGCTGCCACAGGAATACTATTTTTAATTCGGAAGATTTTTACTTGGGCTGGACCGCTGATCCGACTGGCAAAAAGAAAGGTTTGAGCTTCGGAGATGATCACCTCTACGGTTACATTTCGCTCTTTAAATATTTGCCTGAACTCCAAAGCACCACCAGTTCGGCCGGGGTTTAAAACAATGATTTGACCATCTTTGAGAAAGGGAACGAGATTTTCTGCCATGAAGCGCTGACCAGTTGCCGGAACAACCACCATAATTATTTCAGCGTCTTTGATTGCTTCTTCGATGTTAGAGGTAACAACATTTAATGGAGCAAATCCCTGTATTTCTCCTTCGACCTGAACACCACCCATCAGCCTTAAGGAATTTAATCGGTCAGAAGATCGATTGTATAAGTTGACCTTAAAACCTTTTAAAGAAAGATATCCAGCCAAAGCTTGCCCACCATGACCGGCTCCCAACACTGCAAAGTGAGTTGCATCAATGACGCTCATTTTTTTTCCTTTCCAGAGCTATTTGTAGGAGTTTTTTTATCATTACAGGATATTCTATGCCATGGTAAGAGCACATTTCTGGGAAAGCACTATGTTTGTAGTGGAGCAGTGGCAGAGCGTTTATTTCAAAAAAGAGAGGCAGGTTTTCTTTTTGATCAAAAATGAGGTGGAAAGTCGCAAAATCTTTAAGGTTAAGTTCACGGAAAATTTTAATAGCCATGCTTTCCAGCATGGTTTTGTGTTCATCACTTAATTTTACTGGGCAGGATATATCGTCAACGTATCCTTTTTTGCTTTCGATTTCGGCATCAAAAAGAGGTTTTTCTCGGGAGAGATTTAATTCCATAATAGGAAGAACTTCGGGATTATTCCCATTTCCCCAGAGACCAATCACCATTTCTCGACCTTCAACGAATTTTTCAATCAACACTTTCTCGTTGGTTTGGGTAAAAATTTCCTCAGCTTTTTTTAAAAGGCTTTCCTGGTCATTGACTATTGAATCTGATGATACCTTTTGGCAGTGATTACGAAAGCGAGATTTTATTATATAAGGATAATCAAGACCATCAGGTAAGGAATCACCAGGCGACCATTGAATCGATGAGGTGGTGGGAATACCAATGCCCCTCATGGAGAGTTTGGTAAGAGCTCGATCGAGACATAAGGAGTGAATAGTAGAATTAGAGCCAAGATAAGGGATGTTTAAAGCGTCTAATAAAGATGGCAAGAAAGCTTGATCATAAGCTTCTGCTGAGCAAACCGCAAGATTAAAAACAAAATTCGCATTTTGATTGGAGAGGGAGGGAACGAGTTCGATAAGTGGAACATCAACGTTGAGCTGATGACAATCCCAACCTTTTTGCTCTAAAGCTTCGATAACCATAGAAACCGTTTTTCCCTGTAAATCGGGTCTATTGGAATAAAAATTCTTTTCTCTTTCTTCAAATATCTTCTTACTGAATGCAACGAGGATTTTATTTATAATCATCTCCTCCTTTTTTATAGAGTATATGACCTACCATTAAATTCATATTAAAGGATATACATTTTATCTTGGAGACCCATCTGTTCGCTTGTTTTATTGCACCTGATTAAAGTAGCGACATGCCATGGCATGTCGAATCTTGGACTTTCACCCTCATCCTCACCTTCTCCTTTTTCCTTTTCCTTTTTCTTTCCTCTCCCCTGGCGGGAGAGGATTAAGGTGAGGGAAATACCTATTTTCATCCTCATTTGGTGTTGCTATAAAGCATAAGGGTCTATCCTAAAAATACCTAAAAATGAATTCTTTAATCGGTCATTCTGAGCGGTGCTTTTCCGCGTGGGGATCCCATTCTTTTATTATTTTTAAAAAAATAATGAAAGAGATTGCCACGTCGTCCAACCAAAGAACAGTTAGACTCCTCGCAATGACGGAGCAGTAAAAAAAACTCAAATCCCCCTTACCCCCTTTGCAAAAGGGGGATATTGGCTCTTGGTTATATATTTTCATTCTAAACTGCTGCTTCTTCGCAGCATGAATGTCAATCCTAAAAACCCACGGGCATGATAAATCAAGCACCTACTAAAGAATTATAAAAAAAGGCGTCATCCTGAGGCTTCATTTTTAAGAAGCCGTGAGGGCCTGATCCTTTATAGACTATGGAACTGAAAAAAATAAGATTCTCACGCTGCACAATACGCTCCACAGAATTTCGGAGTGTGCTGATGAGATTGCCCCACCATTCAAGTCAAAAACGGTTGGGCTCTTGGGATGATAGCTTTAGACAGGCATTTTCCAACTTCATATAATATTGCCAGGCAGTATCACTATCCAAAAAAAAGTATGTAGTTATTTATATCATAAAAAAGGTTTGATGAGCAAATCAGAGCAGTACTGTATTTTCTTTTTAAAAATTGATAAGATACCGTTGTTAGTTTAGAGCGAGGTTCTTAAAGATTATGATTGATGGGATGAAATTTGCTCTTGAAGAAGCCCAGAAAGCCTATGACGAAGATGAGGTTCCAGTCGGAGCCTGTATTATTCGAGGGGACCAATTAATAAGTGTTGGTCATAATCGTCGTGAACAAAAACAAGAAATAACTTCTCATGCTGAAATTGAGGCAATTCAGAAAGCTTCACAGGTTCTAGGTAGCTGGAGATTGGAGGGCTGTGACTTATATGTCACATTGGAACCATGTTTGATGTGTGCTGGTGCAATTATCCAGGCTCGCATTCGGAAGTTATTCTATGGTGCCAAAGATCCCAAAACTGGTGTTGCCGGAAGTGTTCTTGACCTTTTCAGCAAAAAACTGTTTAATCATTCTGTTGAAGTATATAACGGAATTTATGAAGATCGTTGCAGCCAATTATTAAGACTGTATTTTAAGAAAAAAAGGGGTATTGGAGAGGTGGCCGAGTTGGACGAAGGCGCTCGACTCGAAATCGAGTAGGCAGTGCTGAACTGTCTCGTGGGTTCGAATCCCACCCTCTCCGCCATTGAGGAAAAAAGGAGTATAATTCGAAGTATATGAAAGGGATTTTCCTTATAAAGAAAAGCACCTAACCCCTACTCAGATTTTTTAAAAAAACGATCGAATCTTAACTTCAAGGCGTAACCATTTACTATCAGCAAAGAAGGTTGTTTTATCTCTCAAATAAGAAACAAATCTCTTATTTATAAAGAGGAATAAATGCTCAAAAATAAAAAACAAATTCCTTTACAAGCCATTTTAATATTGACGAATGGTGTCCTTGAAGGTATAAATAATAAAAATATTATTTAGGAGGAGGACAGTATATTTATGAAAAGAATACTTATTATAGTGATTTCTTTATTCATTGTAATGGCAGGAACATTAGCCTTTGCACAAGAACCGGTGAAAATTGGTATAGTTATGAATCTTACCGGTCCTTGGGCATCAATTGATAACCCTAGTGCCAATGGTGCGAAATTGGCAGCCGAACAAATTAATAAAGCTGGGGGTGTGTTGGGTCGTCAGATAGACTTGAAAGTTGTTGATACCAAGGCTGACGAGGGAGAAACCAGTGCTGCTGTTGTTCGATTAATTGAAAATGAAAAAGTATCAGCTTTAATCGGTTACGGAGATACCCATTGGGTGAATATTGCTGCTTCGATGGCAAAAGAATACGGAGTTCCTTTTATGACTCCAGGAGCTACCCATCCTCGTATCCCCGAGCGTTTTGGGGCTTGGCTAGCTTGCTTTGGAGATAATGCTCAAGCATCAGCAATAGCCGAATATGCCGTGAGGGACCTTGGGTTGAAAAGAGGCGTTATTTGGGTAGATACGGCAGTTGATTTTAGTGTTGCTGTATGTGCTTTCTTTGCCGATGCTTTAAAACACTACGGTGGCGAAGTTGTTTACGAAGACTACTTTGAAGTAACCTGGAAAGATTTCTCCGCCATGTCTGCTCGATTAAAAGAATATCAAGATAGAGGCGAAGTAGATTTTGTATATGTCGGTGCCATACCTGATAACTGTGGTTTAATTGCCAAGCAATTGCGAGATAATGGAGTTACAATCCCTATGTATGGCGAAGATGGTTTTGATACGCCACTTTTAGTCGAAACCGGTGGAGAAGCTGCTGAAGGCGTCATTTTTGCTACTCACGTTTCATTAGAAGATCCCAGCCCAATTATTCAGCAATTCAAGGCTGATTACCAGGCCATGTATGGGAATCCACCCGAGAACGCTTTTGCAGCATTAGGATATGATGCAGTGAAATTAGTGGCAAAAGCAATTGAAATAGTTGGAAGTGATGCCCCAGACAAAATTCCAGAAGGTTTAGCCCAAATTAAAGATTTTGCGGGAGTATCTGGAACTATTAGCTATGAAGGTGGTAGCCAGATTCCAAATAAGTCAGTTTCAGTTATCGAAGTGAAAGATGGAAATTTTGTCACAGTAAAACAAATTGCTCCAGAGTATTTGTCCGATCCAACTATTGCAAAATAATCTTTTCTAAAAGCGGACTCAAATATTTGAGTCCGCTTTTGTTTTATCCTATCTTTCCTTCGTCATTTCCTTTAAAAAATTTAGATTGTCATACCATGGCAGTCTATCATGATAGACTTATGAACGGAGAAAGAAATGCCTGAACCAATATTGAAAGTAACTGATTTGTGGAAAAGTTTTGGGGGCCTTACTGCAGTAAATGATTATTATCTCGAGCTTCCCCTGGGAATGATTTACGGACTTATAGGTCCTAATGGTGCTGGAAAAACCACAATTTTTAATCTTTTAAGTGGAGTTTTAAAACCCAATCGAGGTCGTATCGTTTTTAATCAAATTGATATTACTCAATTTCGACCCGATCAGATAACCCGGGTTGGTTTGACTCGAACCTTCCAGAATCTCCGTCTTTTTCCATCGCTTAGTGTTGAGATGAATTTAAAAATTGCTAACCATATCCATCTGTATTATTCTTTTGTTTCTTCACTTTCGAACTTACCAGGTTTTTTTCACTCCGAAAGAGAAATGCAAAAGAAAGTTGATACCATGTTGGATATTTTTGGCTTAACTCAATATAAAGACGAATTAGCGACCAATTTACCCTATGGTTTACAAAGAAAATTAGATATTGCTCGAGCCTTGATGACCGATCCAAAGGTAGTTCTTTTGGATGAGCCATCGGCAGGAATGAATACTGGGGAGTCAGAAGATTTAGCCCGGCTTATTCTTCAAATTAAGGAGAAATTCCGTCTTACTCTGGTTATCGTTGAGCATCGAATGCCTTTTGTAATGGGTTTAGCCGGTATTGTTCAGGTATTAGACTATGGTTCAGTGATTGCCCAGGGTACTCCTGAAGAAATACAAAATAATCCTCAGGTTATTGAAGCCTATTTAGGAACGGGTGATACCATTGCTTAAAGTTAAAAATCTTAGTGTGAAATACGGAGTCATACCAGCCCTTCAAGATATTTCAATCGAAGTGAAAACCGGTCAAATAGTATCCCTCATCGGGGCAAACGGTGCTGGGAAAACAACCACTTTAAAAACAATTATGGGGATTCTAAAACCGGTGAATGGAAGCATTGTTTATCGTGATGAAGACATTACCCGGATGCCGACTCCACAACGGGTTCGCAAGGAAATATGTTTGGTTCCTGAGGGAAGGGGTATTTTTAATCGTTTAACTGTGAGGGAAAATCTTTTTTTAGGAGCTTATCATCGGAGTGATGAACAAGAAATTAATTCAGATTTGGAAAAATCGTACTCCCTATTTCCTCGACTTAAAGAAAGGGAGAACCAAATAGCTGGTACGCTGAGCGGCGGGGAACAGCAAATGTTAGCAATCGGCAGAGGTTTAATGTCACGACCAAAACTCATGCTTTTAGATGAGCCTTCTTTGGGTTTGGCTCCTTTGGTAGTCCGAGAGCTCTATGAATTGATCCAAGAGATTTTAAAGCAAGGTGTTACCATACTTCTGGTTGAGCAAAATGCCACGATGGCGATACGAGTTTCCAATTACGTTTACCTTATTGAAACTGGCAATGTGAAATTGGAGGGAATCCCCAAAGAAATTGAATCTCTTGAAGATGTGAGAAAGGTTTATCTGGGAGGTTGATTATGTTTTCACTGGGCTATGTTTTACAACAAACGATGAATGGTGTCATTTTAGGTTGTATTTATTCCTTGTTGGCATTGGGAATGACGGTTGTCTATGGAATATTACGACTAATCAACTTTGCTCACGGGGCACTCATCACTTTAGGGGCTTTTTTTGTGTACTTCGTGAGTATCAGTTATGGATTCCCCTTTATTGCAGGTATTTTTTTGGTAATCGGATTTGGCAGTTTAATGGGCTTAGTTTTAGATATTGTAGCCTATCGAAAGCTGCGCGGGGGGCCGGAAGTTGCTTTATTGATTACCTCGATTGGTTTTTATACTTTTATTGAGAATTTTTTAAAATTAATAGTTTCTCCCCAACCCTATGCATTTAAAACTCCCGATTATTTAAATATTCTTTATCGAACGCAACTTTTAACTTTTCGGTCAATCGATCTATTCATCATTGTATCTTCAATAGCAATTATGATCGCCTTTTCGCTTTTTATCAAAAAAAGCAAAATGGGGATTGCGATGAGAGCAACTGCAGAAAATTTGGAAGTAGCCAACATGATGGGTATCGAAATCAATAAGGTTATATCGGTTGCCTTTGTTTTGGGTTCAGCAATTGCTGCCTTTACCGGTTTTTTTTGGGGTGCAAAATATGGACAAATTTCTTATGATATGGGATTTTTAACCGGTGTAAAAGCGTTTGTAGCTGTCGTGGTTGGAGGGGTGGGAAGCGTACCTGGAGCAATGTTAGGTGGTTTTATTTTAGGTGTAGCCGAGATACTCTCGGTAGCATTACTTCCTACTCGATTTGCCGAATATCGGGATGGAATCGTTTTTGCTATTCTTATTTTAGTTTTACTCATTAAGCCCTCAGGGATTATGGGAGTAAAGGAGGAGATTCGAGTATGAACCAGAAGAGAATTATCCCGGAATTTTGGTTCATAATTGGAGGTTGTCTCCTCTTCCTTATCATCTTCATTTTTTCCCAGACTCTTAATCGATACCTCATTCATATTATTGTCCTGATGGGTATCTATTCAATCGCCACCGTCAGTCTCAACTTGACCAATGGATATACTGGTCTTTTTTCTCTTGGCCATGCTGCATTTATGGCAATTGGGGCTTATACTTCTACCTTGCTGGCTTTTCCGCTCCATCTGAGGGAGTCATACGAACTTCCGCTTTTACCCTCTTTTTTGGCAGGCGCCGATGGAGCTATGCCCTTTATCATTGCTTTAATCGTCGGAGGGCTTTTTGCTGCCCTATCAGCAGTGATAATTGGAGCCCCAGTTCTCCGGTTAAGAGGGCATTATCTTTCTGTCGCTTCGTTGGGATTTATGGTCATAGTGACTACCTTTGCCAAAACTCTCAAAGGGATCACCCGGGGATCAATGGGGATCAATGCCATACCTTCTTATACCAATATTTATTGGACCTATTTATGGCTTCTCATCGCAATTTATGTGGTTTGGAGAATAGTTCATTCCCGTTTTGGACGTGCCATGATGGCAATTCGAGATGATGAAACCGCCTCTCAGGTTCTGGGTATTTTTCCGATGAAATATAAACTGATGTCTTTTGTCGTTGGGGCTTTTTTTGCCGGAGTGGCTGGTGGTTTATTTGCTCATTTTACCAAAGCGATACGGCCTTTTGAGTTTTCCTTTACCATGACCTTCCAAATAGTGATCATGCTTATTGTGGGGGGAATGGGCACCATGAGCGGACCTTTAGTTGGGACATTCTCTTTAATGGCATTTCGTTATGCACTTAAACCAGTCGAAGAACACCTGAAAGTCTATGGTTTTATCGAATTGGTTTATGCTGCTCTCCTCATTATCATTATGCTCTGGAAACCCGAAGGTATTATGGGAAAAAGACAACTGAAAAGATAAGAAAGAAGGGATGAGTATGTCAAAAAAAGTATATCATCCAGAGATGACTTATACTCAATTTAAAGAAGGTAAGTTTAACAAAGCAATTTTTGGAGTGGGATCGGCAGAGAATCACGGATTCCACCTTCCTTTTGGTAATGATACTTTGGTATCTCATGGGATTGCTATGGCAGTCGCCCAAAAAGTTGATGGAATGTTAGTTCTTCCCCCAGTGAACGTCGGAGTCAGTTATCATTATGATGATTTCCCCTTTACTTTAACCCTCAGACCCGAAGTTTTAATTGAGGTTTTGAAAGACATACTCAATTCTACTATTCGCCAGGGAATCAATCGAATTATTATCATCAATGGTCATGATGGAAACATCGCACCGATTGAAATTGCTGCTCGTTCGGTGAAAGTTGCTCACCCAGATGTTTTTATCGCTTCTTTAGATGCCTGGTGGGTCAAAGCCGGAGAGCTTTTGCCTCAAGATACTTTTGAAGTCTGGAATGGATTGGGTCATGCTGGGGAAGGAGAAACATCGATTTCCTTATATCTATTTCCAGAATTATGCCAGCCGGAAGAAGCACAGGGAGTAGTCCCCGATCTCCCGGAGGGATTGGACATTAAATGGAAATTTAATGAAATAACACCCTATGGAGCGACTGGTGACCCGACCAAAGGAACTGCGGAAAAAGGCAAAAAGATGTTTAATGTTCTGGTGGATTACATAGTCAAATCGATTCAAGATTTAGAAAAAAATCAATGGAAATATGGCGTAATGTTGAAGATGTAAAGCCATGCCCTATCAAACCTTTTTATAAAAAGATTTGCTTAAGAATCACTTTGTAAACTGAATTACATTCTGGAGGAAAAAGATGGATATACCCTGGGTGTCAATAGGACGGATTGCCGATTTCGAAGGAAAAGTTGTTGAACTGCGTGGATGGTTAGCGAATAAACGATCAAGCGGGAAGGTTGCCTTTCTTATTATCCGCGATGGGTCGGGTTTTATTCAGGGAACGGCATTTGTTGGAGATTTTTTCACCAAGGATCAATTAGATGAGATTAAAAGGATACCGATTGAATCATCCCTCGTAATACAAGGAAAAGTTCGTCGAGAAGAACGTGCTCCTGGGGGATACGAATTAGAAATCAATTCTCTTCAACTGGTTTTTCCTTCGGAAGAATATCCCATTCAAAAAATGGAACACTCGGTAGATTATCTAATGGAACGTCGACATCTCTGGCTCCGCTCCAAAAAACAAAATGCTCTACTACGGATTCGCAATGTGGTTATGATGAGCATCCATGAATTTTTACAAAGCGAAGGGTTCATTTTACTTGATTCTCCTATTTTAACTCCAGCAGCCTGTGAAGGCACTTCGACTTTATTTGAACTCCAGTATTTTGATATCGGGAAAGCCTATTTATCTCAAAGTGGTCAGTTGTACATGGAGGCCGGAGCAACTGCTTTTGGGAAAGTGTACTGTTTGGCTCCAACTTTTCGAGCTGAAAAATCAAAGACCCGACGGCATCTAACCGAATTCTGGATGTTGGAACCGGAAGTTGCTTATTATGATTGGCAGGACAACATGGTCCTTCAGGAAAATTTAGTGAGTTTTATCGTCAATCAGGCTTTAAAAAAATGCCAAAATGAATTTGAAATTCTTGAACGAGATACCGCTCCTCTTCAGAAAATTCAACCTCCTTTCCCCCGGATTTCTTATACCGAAGCCATCGATATTCTTAAAAAGAAGGGAGCTCCAGCTCAATGGGGTGATGATTTCGGAGGAGATGAAGAAACCATGATATCCGAAGGTTTCGATCGACCGGTTTTTATTCATCATTATCCAGCTCACATCAAAGCTTTCTATATGCAACCCGATCCGGAAAATCCGACTATGGTTTTAAATGATGATCTCATCGCTCCGGAAGGTTATGGGGAGATTATTGGGGGAAGCGAACGCATTCATGACCTCGCCTTACTGGAGAAAAGATTAGAAGAACATCATCTCCCCAGAGAGGCTTTTGAATGGTATTTGGATATCCGTCGCTATGGAACCGTCCCTCATTCCGGTTTTGGTCTGGGTATTGAGCGGACAGTAGCCTGGATAGCTGGTGTCAAGCACATCCGGGAAGCCATCCCCTTCCCTCGTCAGATTTATCGGATTTATCCCTAAGATAATAAAAAACCCCCTGGGAACAAATAACCAGGGGGTTTTTTATTATCAAATATAGCTAGTTGAATTATGTAATATTAAGTAACAAATGATTCAATTGGTGATTTAGATTCTCTTCATTTAATCTGATCAACAATCATCCCTTGCATTGGTCCATAACAAGGAATGGTAAACCGAATCCCATTGCTGTTAATCCCATTTACCCTTACCACCACATCCCCGGTAATGGCTCCGCTCGGAACCAGTACTTCAATTTGGGTATTTGTCCAAGAATTTACCGTTGCCGGAACTCCGTTAAAAGTAACTACACTTGATCCTTGAGTATCTCCAAAACTGGTTCCAGTAATAATGATCGTTTCTCCCACTACTCCACATTGAGAACTAAGATCGGTAATAGTTAGAGGTACTGGTGTGGGAGCTGGTGTGTTGGTGCAACCAACCAATAAAAGAAGAACCAGTATTCCAATCGGAATATATATTTTCATAAGAAATTCCCCTTTCGCTGAAACTAGTGAGTTATATTATATGAGCAACGTGGGTATAACAAGGAATGGTAAACCAAATCCCGTTGCTGTTTACTCCATTCACTGTTACCAATACATTCCCAGTAATAGCTCCATTCGGAACCAGGGCTGAGATCTGAGTATTCGACCAGGAAGTCACCACAGCCGGAACTCCGTTAAAAGTAACTACACTTGATCCTTGAGTATCTCCAAAACTGGTTCCAGTAATAATGATCGTTGCTCCGGGTGCTCCGCAATTGGGATTTATATTGGTAATTGACAAAGGTACTGAAGTAGGAGCTGGAGTTTTGGTGCAACCAATCAGAAACATAAGAACTATTAGACCAATTAAGAGTAGTTTTTTAATAGGGATTCCCCCCTCCTATTGGTAACCATTGAATTTTTTAAAACCAAAAAAGAATTCACAAACGCGGCATTATAGAAAAACAAGCACTCTTATCACCAAATAAGAATGTAATATCTTGAAATATTTTTGTGTGAACTCAAAGAGGAATGATAATAAGCCCTGTAACTTGATTTACAGGGCTTATTATAAGCTTACGGTGCTGCGACAACTCCGGTGGCGAAATTTAAGGTGGCGTTGAAAGCATTTCCAGCTTTATCAGTGACACCCATGGCTGGGACATAAAGGAAAGTTACCACAATGGTATCACCGGTGATCAAGGAGTCTGATATCCAATTCCCAGTCAAAGTAACGCTTTGATTTCCTGCATTCATAACTACTTGAGTAGTGTTAAAAACGCTGGCTCCAATTGAGGAGAATCCCCATACGGTTGGGAAGGTAAAAGCATTCATGTCGGTAACTACGATTTCCTCGTTGAAGTTGACAGTGATGGTAGGAGCAGCGCCGAGAATTGTATCGGCCTTAGCAGATAGAGATTGTATATATGGTTTAGTCCCATCAACTATGATAGTAAATGGAGTTTTAGTGCTTTCTCCTAAGCTCCCTTGAGTAGCGGTGAAAAACAGGTTATAGGTAGCTTCGGTTGCCATTGAATTCCATACAAACATAAATTCGCCAGCTGGGCTACTTGAGGTTTGGTCTACTAGGGTATTATCACGATAGACCTTAATTACCGAGCTACTTGGAGCAGTACCTTGAAAATAGATATCTCGATTGAAACGAACTGGATCTCCATTCTGAATGATCTTACCAGTCCATCCTCCATCACGAACAATGGTTACACTTGGTGCAGTGGTACCGGTTGGTGGAGCAGTTGGGGTAGGTGTTGGTGATGGAGTTGGAGTACAACTGGTTATCAAGAAAGCCAATAAAACAACCACAGCAAGAAACGACAACTTTTTCATCTTGTTCCCTCCTTGCAAATTAAAATATACTTCATTATAGCACTTTTTTTTCTTTCGGATATAAAATTTCAAGGATTGATAAATAAAATTAGGAAAACTAAAAAAAATTAAATCCTCACACCCTGGTTTTAATAGGTGTGAGGAGATGGTGTGTTTTTTTGGAGGTTTCCAACAGATCTTTTTTGGTGTTTCTCATTATACAATCAAACGGTTTCCGTTGGGATGTTGAGTGACAATATGATGAAAATAGGCTTCGGTAATATAGTGCTCCATCATACGATGGGTGTTAAAATAGGAAGCAATCTTACCAATTGAATTTTTCATCATTTTTATCCACCAGTCAATACGTTGGTAATAGGTGGGGAGAATTAAATATTCGAGCTTATTGTATAAATCGTCAATTTCTTCCCGGCTTTGCTCGGCCGGATCGCTTTTTTCGTTTGGTGCCGGTCCAATTGCCCATCCAGTTATTCCTTCTAGACAGCCTTCCACCCACCACCCATCTAGAACACTGAAGTTGAGCGCACCATTATGAGCCGCTTTCATACCACTGGTTCCCGACGCTTCCAAAGGTCTTTGGGGAGTATTGAGCCAGACGTCAACTCCGCAAACCAATTTTTTGGCTATCTCAATATTGTAGTCTTCAAGAAAAATGATTTTGATCTCATTTTGAAGTGTTTTGGCGATTTGGATAATTGATTGTATTAATCTTTTTCCCTCTTCATCATGAGGGTGAGCTTTTCCAGCAAAGATAATCTGGAAATCACCTTTTCTTTTCACTCTTTTGAGTCTTTCTAGATCAGTGAAGATGAAATGTGGTCTTTTATAAGCAGTCATTCGGCGAGCAAATCCGATGGTTAATACATTTTCATTTAAAGCGATACCAGTTTTTTCTTTAACAAAATCTAAGAGAACTCGCTTTTCAGTTTGACCGGCTTCCCAGATTTCTTCATCAGGAATGATATCAACTCGAGTAAGGAGTTCGGTTTCACGAGCCCAGCCAGGAATATATCGGTCAAAAAGTTCACGAAAAGAATTAGAAGTCCAAGTAAAACTGTGAACACCGTTGGTAATATCGTGAATAATATATCCAGGAAACATATCGCGGGAAACTTCAGAATGGCGTTTGGCTACCCCGTTAACATACCCGCTTAAATTTAGAGCTAGAAGCGTCATGTTTAAGACATCATTTCCAGCCAATTTTTTTAAAATTGACAAGGGGACGTAATCACCGAATACTTTTTTTACCAAATCATAAGAAAATTTATCATGACCAGCTTCGACTGGGGTGTGAGTAGTAAAGACGCACAAGTTTTTTACCTGATCGATGTCCCAAATTTTATCCTCTTCCCAAACTTCTTCGAGACTTCTCTTGTTCTTGTTTAGAAGCTCTAAAGTCAGAAAGGCGGCATGGCCTTCATTAATATGGTATTTTCTTACATTTAAACCCAAGGCGTCCAGCATTCTTGTCCCGCCGATGCCCAAAACAATTTCTTGTTTTAAACGATATTCCCGGTCTCCACCATATAAGAAATCGGTTATATTGCGGTCTTCTTCAGCATTTTTGTCCAAATTGGTGTCGAGGAAAATCACCGGTACGACTCCGCCTGAAACACTTTTCCAATTATACAGCCATGCTCCGATATGAACAGTTCGTCCTGATATGGTTACTTGTACTTGGTGCTCAAACGGTTTAAGGTGCTTCTCAATATCCCAAACGATTGGAGATTCTTTCTGCCATCCATCGGGAGTTATTTCCTGATGAAAATACCCCTTTCGACTCAATAAGGTGACGGCAATAAAAGGTATAGAAAAATCTGCGACCGCTCGCACTGTATCACCGGCAAGAACACCAAGTCCTCCACTATAAGTAGGAATTTCATGAGTTAAAGCAATTTCCATAGAAAAATATGCTATTGTTTCTTCTTTTTGCAAATTTTTAATGCTATCCATTTTAAACACTCCCAATTCGAATTCTTCGATATTTTCATTTCCCGGTCGATCCCAAACCATTGGTTCCGCGAGAAGACGAAGATATTTCATCGCTTTCAATAATTTCAACTTGAGGTATTTCTCGCAATGCTCCTTGAGCAATTCGATCTCCAGCATGAATGGTATAAGGGTGATCGCCGAAATTAAATAATCTAACGATCCAGCTCCCTCGATAACCTGAGTCAATTGTTCCAATATGGATCATTATCCCTTTTTTGATTCCCAAGCCGCTTCGAGGTCTTAATACAACTTCAAAACCAACAGGGAATTCGGAAGCAATTTCGAGGTCAATGATTACGCTTTTTTGAGGGAAAACAATCATTTCAACCGGGCTAAAAAGATCAAAACAAGCATCATCTTGATAGGCAAACCGTGGGATATTGGCTCGTTCGGTTAATTTCTTAAACTGAATAACAACTTTTTTCTTCATATTTTCCTCCAATGAAGAGTATACGGAATCAACTGGATGATGGCAACAAAAAAAGATGAGACTCATAGTTCCAATTTAATTATGCAGTGTTTCCTATTGTTAGGAAAGTGTTAAAATATTTATTTGAAAATGTGATGAAAAGAGCAGGTTAGATGAGAGAGAACTTTGTCCCGAATCAAAAATTATCAGAGCGATTTGGAAATCTTTATTTTCATAATTATACTCAAGGTCGCATTTCCTTCGATGAAGTGGTTGTTGCCTTATTTGATTTTATTCGACAAGATCCAAAAGGGACTTATCGAGTTATCATTGGAACTGACTCAAAAGGATCGAAAGATAGTCCCAATTATCAGAGTTTCGTAACAGCAATAATCGTTCATAAAGTTGGATATGGAGCTCGTTATTTTTGGAGAAAAACTTATCAAAAAAACCTCAGAGGGATACGGGACAAAATTTATCAAGAAGCCATGCTTTCTTTAGAAACCTGTTGGGCTTTTATGGAAAAAATTAATACCTTTCCAGATAACCATTTGTCCAATTATCGAGTTGAAATTCATGTTGATATTGGAGCAAATGGACCAACACGAAACATTATACAAGAAGTAACGGGAATGATAGAAAATTTGGGATTTACTGCAAAAGTAAAACCTCATTCATTCGGGGCTTCAAGGGTAGCTCATCGACATACCTAAGCAATTTTATCCATCTTCTTAATTTAATCTCCCTCTATATGAGAACCCTAATTCTCATTAGAATGTAATTTTGGTATGGTTCAGGAATATAGTATAATTCTTGCTGTGATTACCAGAGTCGGTAGAAAATAAATACCCTTACTTTGAACGAGGTATATACAGAAGGGGAGGAAATAATTGTGGTAAAAATTATTAAAAAAGAAGTGCTTACACCACAGATCAAGCTCATGGTTATTGATGCACCAAGAGTAGCTCGACATGCCAAAGCCGGACAGTTTGTCATTGTTCGAATTAATGAAGAAGGCGAAAGAATACCGCTTACTATAGCTGATTTTGATTCAGAAAAAGGAACTGTTTCCATAATATTCCAAGAAGTTGGGAAAAGCACAATACAACTCGGAGAGCTGAACGAAGGAGATCATATTACTGATTTTGTAGGACCACTGGGGAAAGAAATCGAAGAAAAGAATTTTGGCCACGTAGTCTGTGTGGGAGGAGGGGTTGGGATCGCACCGATTTACCCCAAAGCCAAAGTTTTGAAAAAGTTGGGTAATCGTATTACTTCGATCATTGGAGCTCGTTCTTCCGACCTTCTCTTTTGGGAAGATCGGATGCAGTCGGTTAGTGATGCCCTTTACGTAACGACTGACGATGGTTCTTATGGAGAAAAAGGCTTTGTGACTTCGGTTCTTGATCGGGTCATACAAAAAGAAAAAATTGATTTAGTTATAGCAGTGGGTCCTCTAATGATGATGAAAATGGTCAGTCTTTTAACGAAGAAATATGAGCTCCCAACTCTGGTCAGTTTAAATCCGATTATGGTGGACGGAACTGGTATGTGCGGTTGTTGCCGGGTAACCGTTGGGAAGGAATGCAAATTTACCTGCGTTGATGGACCGGTTTTTGATGGCCATTCCGTAGATTATGATGAGCTATTGGCTCGTCAAAGAAATTATCTTGAAGAAGAAAAAAGAGCTGTTGAGAACTGGTTGATGAAAAAAGCCGAGGAAGGAGTTCACCATGCCAAATAATCGATTAAACGGACGTCCTAAAATGCCCCAACGTACTGTTCAGGAAAGAATCCGTGATTTTGATGAAGTCCCGCTTGGTTTAGAGAAGTGGGCGGCAATTGAAGAAGCTAAAAGATGTTTACAATGTAAAAAACCAAGTTGTATGAAGGGTTGTCCTGTTGAAATCGATATTCCTGGGTTTATTGGTCTGTTAGCCCAAGGGAAGATTGACGAAGCTGTTATGAAAATCAAGGAAAAAAATAGTCTTCCAGCTATTTGTGGGAGGGTGTGCCCTCAAGAAGAACAGTGTGAGAGTTTATGTGTTCTCGGTAAAAAGGGACAACCAATAGCAGTTGGTTATTTAGAGAGGTTTTTAGCTGATTATGAAAGAGAACAAGGTATAGATTTGCAAAAAATGCCAACTCAAAACGGGAAAAAGGTAGCAATTATTGGATCAGGTCCGGCTGGACTAACTTGTGCCGGGGATTGCGCCAAAATGGGACATAAAGTAACGATATTTGAAGCGCTCCATTCTGCTGGAGGAGTCTTAATTTATGGTATTCCTGAATTTCGTCTTCCCAAGGCGATCGTTGCTCAGGAAGTTGATTATGTCAAATCCTTAGGTGTTGAGCTTGAATTAAGTGTGGTTGTCGGGAAAACCTTAACATTTGATGATTTACTTCAAGACGGCTTTAAAGCCTTTTTTATCGGAACTGGAGCTGGATTACCCCATTTCATGAATCTTCCCGGTGAAAATTTAAATGGAATATATTCGGCGAATGAATTTCTAACCCGTTCTAATCTCATGAAAGCTTTTCGGTTTCCGGAATATGACACTCCCACAAAAGTTGGTCGCCGGGTATCGGTTATAGGTGGCGGAAATGTAGCTATGGATTCAGCACGAACCGCACTTCGATTGGGCGCTGAAGAAGTTTGTTTGGTTTATAGAAGGACAAAAAAAGAAATGCCGGCACGAATTGAAGAAATTGAACGAGCCGAAGAAGAAGGCATTAACTGTATCATTCTCACTAATCCTGTTCGTTTTGTTGGAAATGAAAATAAATGGGTTACGGGCATTGAATGTATTCAAATGGAGTTAGGAGAACCGGATGAAAGTGGTCGAAGACGACCGATTCCAGTTCCGGGTTCGGAATTTGTTATCCCGGCTGATACCGTAGTCGTGGCTATTGGACAAGGACCAAATCCTTTGCTCCTTGAAACTTTACCGGAGTTAAAACTCAATAAACGAGGGTATATTGAAGCTAACGAAGTGACTGGTGCAACCAGCATACCGGGGGTTTATGCTGGAGGTGACATTGTGACTGGTGCTGCGACAGTTATTTCAGCAATGGGAGCCGGGAAAAAAGCTGCACGAGCCATTGATGATTATTTAAAAAATAAATCATGATGAAAAAAAATTGAAGCCCTGATGGTATAAAATACGAAGCTTCAGAATGGCAATATCTTCATCAGATGAGCTATTTCATGACTTCAAAAAGTGTGGGTTGTGAATGACCATACTTTTTGGGCAACGATAATTTCTGGGTTATTCGATGTTATCTTTAAATTTCTTAATCGTTACGGATTTGCCAGAATTGATGAAGATTATAATTGGAGGTTAAGAATGAAACAAACCGATCTGGTTGTTATTGGAGGTGGGCCGGCAGGTTATGCGGCTGCTATTCGTGCAAGACAAAAAGGAATAAATACTCTTTTGATTGAAAGTCGTGATATTGGAGGAACTTGCTTAAACCGAGGCTGTATTCCAACCAAAGCTTTATTTCGATCACAGGAAATTTTTCACCTCAGTGAACGAGCTGCAGAATTTGGAGTTCAGCTAAAAGTAGATGGAGTAGACTGGACTCGAGTCGTGGCTCGGAAGAATAAAGTGGTTAAACAATTAACCGGAGGAGTTCGATTTTTATTAAAAAAAGCCGGAGTAGAAGTTATTGACGGGATTGGTTCCTTCTTGGATAAACAGACAATTGAAGTCATAGGGAAAGAGAAAAAGAAAGAAACCATTCAAGCCAAACACATCCTGATTGCGACCGGTTCGAAATCTGCCCATTTACCGGTTCCAGGGGTGGATTTGGATGGAGTCATTGATAGTGATGAAGTATTGGATTTACCATCTATTCCGGAAAAATTAGTCGTGATCGGCGGCGGTTATATCGGAATGGAAATGGCCTGCATTCTCAACACCTTTGGAACTCAAGTTGAAGTGATTGAAATGCTTCCCAATATCCTTCCCATTGCCGATAGTGAGGTCGTCAAGCTTTTAGTTGAAATATTAGAAAAGAAAGGAATGAAGATTCATACCAATGCGAAAGTGGTTGGAATTTCTAAAGATAAAAAACTCCAAGTATCCTATGAACAAAATTCTGAGACCAAGGTGGCTGAAGGTGATTATGTTTTAATCGCTACCGGAAGAGTGCCAATGACTGACCGTCTTTATCCAGAGAAAGCCGGAATAAAGATGGATCAAAAAGCGATCACTACCGATTTACAAATGAAAACTTCGGTGCCATCAATTTTTGCTGCTGGTGATGTCAATGGGAAATATCTTTTAGCCCATGTTGCTTTTAAAGAAGCAGAAGTAGCTATTAATAGTATAATGGGAAAAGAAGCAACCATGAATTACCGAGTCATACCGAATTGTATTTTTTGTTCACCAGAAATCAGCTCAGTAGGCTTAACCGAGGATGAAGCGATTGCCTCAGGATTCGATGTGAAAGTTGGAAAGTTTCCTTTCCGAGCAGTTGGGAAAGCCTTAATTGAAGGAGAAACCGAAGGATTTACTAAAATTATTGCCGACCAAAAAACTGGTGAGATCTTAGGCGCTCATATAATTGGACCTCACGCATCTGATCTCATCGGTGAACTAACCTTGGCAATGGCATTGGAATCGACTCCCGAAGAGATCGCCCACACCATTCATCCTCATCCCACTCTCACTGAAACCGTTATGGAAGCAGCTGATTCTGTCTTTGGATCTTCATTGCATCTTTTTTAAATAGTTATTTGGATTGAACATCTGGCCAAAACGAGGAGGTTTCATATGAATATTCCCAAAGATTTATTGTATACTCCCGAGCATTTGTGGGTAAAAGAGGAAAATGGCGCTTATCGCTGTGGCATCACTGATTTTGCTCAGGAAGAATTGGGGGACCTAGTGTATGTTGAGTTGCCAAAACCGAACCTAACGGTTAAAAAGGGAGATAAAATCGGTGATGTTGAATCGATTAAAACGGTATCCAACCTTTATTCACCAATTTCTGGTGTCATAACTGAAGTGAATTCTCTCCTTGAAAATAAACCAGAGGTTATTAATCAAAGTCCTTATGAAAAAGGATGGATTTGTGTTATTCAATCGACTCAACCGGAAGAAGTTGGGCAATTGTTAAGTTCCGATGATTATAATAAGGTTATTCAGGAAAATAAATAAAGCTTTCCCTGAATATTTTCAAGAAAGACTTGCCAAAAGCCTTTTGACCTATTAAAATGTTAATTGCTTTCGGGCGAGGGAGGTATCCTGAATCCGAAGTACAAATGAGCGGGGTCGTGGTGTAGCCTGGCCAAACACGTCAGCCTGTCACGTTGAAGACCGCGGGTTCAAATCCCGTCGACCCCGCCAAATGAGTGCCGAGATAGCTCAGATGGTAGAGCGATGGACTGAAAATCCATGCGTCCCCAGTTCAATTCTGGGTCTCGGCACCATTGTAGCTTGAGAGGCGGAAGTAGCTCAGTTGGTAGAGCGTCACCTTGCCAAGGTGAGGGTCGCGGGTTCAAGTCCCGTCTTCCGCTCCAGATAATGGAAGACTTTGGCGGCATAGCCAAGCGGCTAAGGCAGAGGACTGCAAATCCTTCATCCTCGGTTCAAGTCCGAGTGCCGCCTCCAAGAATATAGAATATGTGGGCGGCTAGTTCAGAGGAAGAACGCTTCCTTGACGCGGAAGAGGCCATAGGTTCGAGTCCTGTGCCGCCCACCAGAAGATTTGAAAGGGCGCCATTCCGGTTTAGGAATGGCGCCCTTTTCATTTGTGCAAGCTTTATTGTCCTGTTGAGAAATGTTCGAAAGTGGTATGATTTTATGATATAAATTTATATACAAACCGACAACTTTCTCAAAGCTACTATAAATTAGCTGGTAAGATTTTATGAAGGAGGAAAATGAAATGGCAAAAAACTCAATCAATTCAGCGATTGCTGCAATGAATAAAGCGGGTCAATTGGTTGATCTCCGAGAAAATAATGGAGATATTGAAAGATATATTTTTTTTGATGATAAAGAAGGGAAGGCTATTTATTGGCACAGTACTTCTCATCTGATGGCACAGGCGGTGAAAAGGCTTTATCCTGGAGCTCGATTAGCCATAGGACCGGCAATTGAAGAGGGATTTTACTATGATTTCGACATTGATCACGCTTTGAATGAAGAAGATTTAAAGAAAATAGAAGATGAAATGGAGAAAATTATTCAGGAAAATCTTTCAGTAGAAAGAAAGGTGCTTTCTAAAGATGAAGCAAAGCAACTCTTCGCTTCCCGGGGAGAAAATTATAAAATCGAATTGTTGGATGAAATTCTTGAAGATCAGGTCAGTCTTTATCAACAGGGAGAATTTGTTGATCTTTGCCGGGGTCCTCATGTTCCATCAACCAGCTCAATTAAAGCCTATAAGCTCTTGAGTGTATCGGGAGCCTATTGGAGAGGGAAAGAAACCAATCCAATGTTGCAAAGGATTTATGGCATTGCCTTTGATGATAAAAATAAACTCAAAGAGTACCTTTATCGGTTGGAGGAAGCAAAAAAGAGAGATCATCGAAAATTAGGGAAGGAGCTTGAATTATTCAGTCTTCACGAAGAGGGGCCAGGATTCCCTTTTTTCCATCCTAAAGGCATGGTGGTTATTAATGCCCTTTTGGATGCCTGGCGAAAAGAGCATATTAAAAGAGGATATCATGAAATAAAAACTCCGATTATCCTTGATCGTGAGTTATGGGAGAGATCTGGGCATTGGGACCATTATCGAAATAATATGTATTTTACCTCAATTGATGAAAGAGAATTTGCGGTTAAACCGATGAATTGTCCAGGTGGGATCTTAGTTTATCAAAGTCAACTGCATAGTTATCGTGAATTTCCGATACGGATGGCCGAATTGGGATTAGTTCATCGTCATGAACTCTCCGGAGTGCTCCATGGACTCATGCGGGTGCGATGTTTCACCCAAGATGATGCCCATATCTACATGGAACCCCATCAGGTCAAACAAGAAATCATTGGAGTTATTGAGTTGGCTGATTATATTTATCGGCTTTTTCAATTTGATTATGAATTAGAACTAAGTACTCGACCGGAAAATTCGATGGGTTCAGATGAGATGTGGGATTTAGCAACCAAATCCTTGGAAAATGCTCTTCAAGAAAAGAACTTAACTTACAGGGTTAACGAGGGTGACGGAGCTTTTTATGGTCCTAAGATTGATTTTCATTTAAAGGATACTCTGGGACGTCGATGGCAGTGTGGGACTATTCAGCTTGATTTTACCATGCCGGAGTGCTTCGATCTCAATTATATTGGCGAAGATGGAATGAAACATCGGCCGGTTATGCTTCATCGGACTATCTTAGGGAGCGTGGAACGCTTTCTTGGTATTCTTATTGAGCACACTGCCGGTGCTTTACCGGTATGGCTATCTCCGGTGCAGGTGGTGGTTTTACCAATAGCCGAAAGACATTATTCCTATGCTCAGGAAGTCAAACAACAAATAGCTCGAGCTCAGATACGAGTGGAGTTAAATGATGAAAATGCTACCTTAGGAGCAAAAATTAGAAAAGCCCAGCTTCAGAAGATTCCCTATATTTTAATCATGGGTGATAAGGAAGTTGAAAACCATCAAGTAAGCGTTCGGGAAAGAAAAGAAGGAGATTTAGGAGGGTTTTCATTGCAGGATTTCCTCCTTCGCATTCAAAACGAAATTCAAAACTTAATAATGTAGTATCGTGAAAAGTCTAGAAACAGGAATGAATGATGATTGTTCTATTGGCAGGAAAAACATCCATACCAATTTGTGGTATCAGATGAGGATGAAAATATATATTAAGAACCAGTTTCCCTCTTTATAAAAGGAGGTAAGGGGGATTTGAAAGAACCGGAAGAAACGAATCCTTCTTAAACTTCATTTCTCTAAAAAGAGAGGAATAAAAAAGATTGAACTCATGAGATTGCCACGTCACTTCGTTCCTCGCAATGACGAGTCAGAGTTCCTTCTCCCTTGATGGGAGAAGGTGAGGATGAGGGTGAAAGTCCATGATAAGATCCTCACGCCCTTAAAGACTGAGGGGGAGAGGGCGCGAGAGGGCGAGGGAGAGAATGAAAAAAGAATTAAAGGATAATTTAAAAAACTGAAAAGATGAGATTCTCACGGCTTCGAAAAATGAAGCCTCGGGGTGATGAATTAAAGAATTCAATTCATTAGATGGTATTTTCAGAATAGGATAGATTTTCATTAAATATACAACGGAAGGATATATGGATAGAGATATTCAACACCGAATGTATTGGAATGCCGGGGTGAGAAAAGAAAAGCGAAGAGAAAGGAATATTGAAAAAAAAGTTCATACCGATTTAGTCTGGCTGGAAGTCGAACCTTATTTACATTCCGGAATAAAAGTTCTTGATGCTGGAGGGGGTTATGGTCGATATGGTTTAGAAATAGCTCGAAGAGGATGTGAACTAACCCTTTTAGATATTTCTACGGCTATGCTGCAAGAGGCAAAGAATTTAGCCCAAAAAAGTGGAATACATTCAATAAAATTTGTTGAAGGAAGGGTGCAAAATCTCCATCAATTTCCCGAACAATGTTTTGATTTAGTTCTCTGTTTAGATGCACCAATATCTTATGCCTACCCTGATCATATCCGAGCTATACAAGAAATATGTCGGGTGAGTCGAAAAAGAGTTATTGTTTCGGTGGTAAACCGTTTGGGACAGCTCCCGATAGCAATTGAGTTGGAAATGGGCTGGACCGGTTCCTTAAATCATATTCGGTCTTATTTAGAAAAAGGCAATTGGGACCACCCGGAAAAGTTGCAACAGATTGAGAAAAAGATTTCTTTTTTAAATCGTTATATTTTTCCCCCACTCCATGCCTTTCTTCCTAAAGAGCTGATAAATATGATTATCGAACAAAATTTTCGACCGATTCGAGCAATGGCAACCGGGACGTTAGCCCGATTAATAAAAACCAAGACTTTACAGCGCATCGTGAATAACCAGAAAACTTATCAACAATTTTTGGGAATTTGCCAAGAGTATGACTCTCAATTTGAGGTGCTGGGGGTTGGTGCCCGCTCTGCTTCAGGTTTATTAGTCGTAGCCGAAAGGAATAAAAATGAGTCGAATATGGAAGAAACTCACTCTGAGAATAAAGCATGAATCCTATCGCGAGCAGGTTTATTTGTGGTTTAAAGATCAGGAACCGTACGGCTTCTGGGAGAAAGATAGTTTGACCATAGTTGCCTACCTACGAGATTGGCCAGAGGGGGCCTTTCCAGAATACATCGTTGCTGCAGAACGTGAAGAAGAACCTGATGAAAATTGGGCTGAAGAATGGCGCAAACGCTTTATACCGATAATAGTAAATGAAGCCATTGTCATTCGTCCTCCTTGGGAACCAGCAATTCCTTCAATGGTAGATTTGGTTATTTATCCTGCTTACGCATTTGGGACCGGTGATCATCCAACAACTTTTTCCTGTATGGAATTCCTATCTCAATTTTTTAAACCGGGAATGAAATTTTTAGATGTTGGCATGGGATCGGGGATACTCTCTCTTTTAGCTATTCGTCTTGGTGCTGGAGATGTTACTGCTATTGATATTGATCCCTTGGCCATGGAAGAATTAAAACGCAACTGTGCATTAAATCAAGTCCCTTTTGAGCGGATTCAGGCAAAAACGAGTGATCTTTCCAGCGTGCAAGGTTCTTTTGATTTTATCGTAGTGAATATTGGAGCCGAATTTATTTTAGAAAATTTACCCCTCCTGAGCAATATGCTTCCTGTTACTGGTTATTTAGTATTATCAGGTTTTCAAGTAGAGGATGACTCTCGTATTGAAAAGGCTGTTGGTATGCTTTCTCTTGAAATAATACATACAAACCAGAAAAATAATTGGAATACGCTTCTTTGCCAAAAAAAACGAGATAGGAATTCTCAGATAGAAAAATATTGAAGAGTTCATTTATAAATTTTTCAATCTTTTTTCGTGGACACAGACTTGCTTTTTTGGCTATAATAAGAATATCAAGGTTTTTTAGATGTTGAAATTTTTAAACTATGAATAGGGTATTGCGAAAGAGAGGTGTCTAATTGGTTGAGAGTTGCTTTCGTTTATCTCGGGAAAGATAAAGCTTTACAACAGAGTACGCGTTACATGATCAATGCTTTTGAAAAATCAGGTCATACCGTGAAAGCTATTGAAATCGAGGATGTATCCTCACCTATTAATTTAAGGCCATATGATGTAATTTTTATTGGTGCGTCGGTAGTCAGTGCTTTTGGTGGCAAGATTTCACCGGAAGTGGTGAACTTTTTAAAAGGAGTAGCTGGAATGGAGGGGAAGAAAACGGTGGCCTATGTTCGACCCTCCTTGTTTGGAACCGATAAAGCCCTTCGGCGTTTAATGGCGAATATGGAGTCAAGCGGGGCATTTGTTACTGACTTTCAAGCGATTAAGAGTGATAGAGATGCCCAGCTTTTATTGGAAAGGCAATTAAAAAAAGGATAGGTTCATTAAGATGAGTAATGAAAAAGAAAATATGAGAGAAATGTTTGAGGAGATGTTTTTTAGTCCTCTCACCAATTTTTTTGGACCACAAGTCAGCGAGGAAGTACGAAATCATCTTTCCCTCGCTCGAATTGAAATGCTAAAAGCTATGAGAACTTTTATAGAAAGCGAAATAGACAAGCTTGAAAAAACGGTCCAGGATTGATAATCATCTTAGATGTGAGGCAAGAGCTTGGTCGAGAAAGCCCTCAATCAAGCATTGAAATTCAAAACGAGTCGAAAGAGGGCTCTTCCTTTGCTATGGTTTACTCTCCAATCTCCTTGGCGACTGCTCTGAGATGCTTCAACCCTTGAACCGCTAATTCTTCTCCAGAATCAGCCAATTTTCTCCAGATGGCACATTGACGGTTGAGCTCTTCAAAACTGGGATCAAAAGATTCGATGACTAACGGGCCAGTGTAGTTGATATCCTTGAGAGCAAGAAAGAATTCTTTCCAGGGGACTAGACCGGTTCCGGGAATTCCTCGGTTGTTTTCACAGACATGGACATAGCCCAAATATTTCTTCCCACAGGTTTTCACTGCTTCCCGAAAGCTGGTTTCTTCCCGAATCATGTGGAAGGAGTCGAGATGGACTTTGATATTCTCATAGCCAACTTCCTGACAATAGCGAACTGCATCATCGGCAATGTTTAAGAAATGGGTTTCAAAGCGATTCACCGGTTCAACACAGACGGCGATTTGGCTCTTCTCCTGAGCATACTGAGCAATCTCTTTCATGCTGGCAATCGACCAGTCCCATTCTTGTTGGGTTCGGGGTTTCCCACTCAGGTATCCCCAGGCAGCATAGCTTACGCCACCGATGATTCGAGACCCCAGCTCAACATTGATATCAACCATCTTCTTCATGAATTCAATGCCGTTTTTTCGAATGGCCGGATCAGATGAGATCAGGTTGGTTTCTTTACCCAGAGTGGTGGTGGTAACCACTTCGAGACCGGTTTCTTGAATCTTTTCTTTGACCAGTTGGGTGGGGAAACTATCTGGTTTACTGATGGAAATATCTAATACTTCAAAACCAAGTTCTTTCGCTTTCGGAATGACCCATAGATCTTTTTCTGAGAAAGCTTCACTCCAAATAAAGGTATCAACTCCAAATTTGAACATTGATAGGCAACCTCCTTTAACCAAGCCAAGGATACTTTTTCAATATTGTACCATTAAAGATAAAAAGATTTGGAGTAAAAGTTATTTATTGATAACAATAATTGAAATGGTTTCGCCATAAAGATTAAATTTTTGTATAATGAAAGTAACCATAGATTTCTCTTTAAGAGATCAAACATCAACCAGGGGGAATCCACTGGTTGATGTTAATATTTTAATTGAAGGGAGGGGATGAAAAATGGGATATTGGGCAGTGGTAGAAAAAAGAGAAAAGGAATTTTACGCCTGTTTCCCTGATATAGTTGATTTAGAGGTTCGGTCAAAAACCATAGAAGAAATAAAAGTCCTTCTTAAAGAATCATTAGCTGAACGCTTGCAATTCTTAAACAAAACCGATAAACCTCGGCCGATTGCACGCTTTAATCCGACTGCTCAAACCACTAATCCCAAAAAAATTCCACTCTATGTTTTTGAATTTTTGTATATCAAAACCGAATAATCTCTTTTGATTTATTTGGTTCTTTTTAGACCAACTAACTCCATAAGAGCAGCAGCGGCAGTTTGCGGTCCATTCATTTCTTGACCGCAGATACCTAAACGAGTACGAATTTGACCGACAAAGATATTAGTTTTAAAAAATTTTGAGAAATAGCGATGGGCAATTTTTTCATGGAGATCGAGATACTGAATAGGCCCAAAAATGTTTGCGAAATAGGAATTCACAATACCTACCGACGTGGTGGTTCCTTTTGACATAGCTTTTCCTTCCCGGAATACTTCCAAAGCTTTTTCAACGGTCGGAAACCGTTCAATAACTGGATGTAACTCATCAATTTCTTCATAGTTATTTGCATAGAAAATATAATCAATTGGGGATCCCTTTAAGATACAATCTACGGTTGTTACTGGTAAAATAACTCGGGCATTCATTTTTTGAGGACTCATGATAATAGCTCGGTCAATTTGTTCAAAGGCATAGCCTTTTTCTAAATCATCAAGTCGAACAAAGGCACCAATCTCGGTACCAAAACAGAGAATTTGATGGTTGTTTTCATCAATCTCAAAAGAGCCCATATCATCGGCAATAATTTTTAGGTCAGCAATATATCCATTTCCCATAATACGAAGAGCTTCCAGAGTTTCCGATTTCCCTGCAGCCGTGTCTCCAATAATGGCAATAGTCGAAACTGATTTATCCAAATTGGTGATACGAAAAGCTGCGCCATGGAAAGGCAGGATTCCTTTTTTCATCATGACAATATTGTGGAGCGTGAGCACCATCTTTTTAAGATAGCCGAAGTACCCATATTGCTCTTTTCCAGGAACGAAACCGATCAGAATTTTATTCGATTCATCATCAAAAAAGACAGTTTCAGAATTGAGATTGGAAGGAAACGTTGTGGGATTAATCCCATAAAGGTAAATAGCATCCGGTCCTTTGCTGATTTGATCATCATCAGCCAACTCAAAAAGATTGGCCAGAGAACAACCTAATCCCATAAAACATTCTTCAAAATAGATGAAGATGACTAATTTCCCAACCTGGGCTGGATAACAAAGCCATTTTTTCCCCTCGATCACAAGGCTGGATAATACGTTTTGAGGAATTTTATGGAAATGTCCAGTTCGTTTATTCATTGGAGGATCGAGAATGAGAGGCGGTTGTATCATCAATTGTCGGATAAAGGGGATGGAAAGGAGTTTAGCGTATTCTTCCGAAGGAAGATTCCATTTTTTTGGGACCGCAATAATTCCCGCTTGGCAACCGGCATCGACTTGACGATAAACTCGAGGATGAGTACCAGTGATATTTTCGCATATATCGCGATATCCTGCTCGAACTAAGTGGGAAAGACGCTCAACCGTCATGTTAAAAGTTCGATAAGGTTTTTGATCATGAGAATAGATTCCAGACTCGGAATGACAAATCATATACCTTTCATATCGACGCCAGAAGTTATAGAGCTTTTCCACAAATTCATGAAGTAAATTTTTTTTATCTAAAAAGAAACCATAATCAGGTAAGATTTTAACAACTTCTTCAAGAGATGATGTGGTTAAAATTCGCAGTAGAGAAACTATTTTTGAACGATAGGAAAGCTCAACATCTGGAGGAAATAAAGAATCGCTTAACAAAGAACTGTGCTTTTTGATATGATCCATGAAGGCGTAAACCATTCTTTCGAAAATGGGGCTATTGGTTAATTCTTGGATGTTACCACAAATTTCTCCTTCAGTATGAATGATCACTTCTTTATTCCTTAAAGTAAAGCTTTTCATTTTTTTCTCCTTCTTTCTAAAATAAAAAAGGGCTGGAGTTAGATTATAACCCCAGCCCTCTCCAAATCGTCATTAATACTCTTTGGCTTCCGACTGTATCTTTCTTTATGTGCGAAACACCAATACCCTTAGTGCTCCACCGATTTAAGTGGTTATTCTACTCATTATGATATCCGCTGTCAATGTTTATGGAAAAAATTAGTGAAATAAAGTCATTTTTTCATTTTCTTTAAAAAAGGGAAGAGTTGAATATGCAAGAAATTAGATTCATGATGTGGTGTTTTTTTTCAAAGAGACTTATATTCTCATTAAGCAAACTTTAGACCAGGTCATTCAGTGGTTCATTTAAAGTAAAGATTATCAACCGCTCACCAGTACGAGTACTGATATCAGTGTGCAAGCTCACTACTTTTCGATTAAGAATATTTTCAATTATTGCTTCCAAAAGCGGTCTTCCTTTTTCTAAAAGCTCAATACGGACCCGCTTTATTAAATCGCGGTTATCCTTACTCCCCCCTGAGGCTAATTGCGTTTCTGCTTTGGTGAGGACGCCTTTCAATCGTATAAAAACAATATCATCAAAAAGGTAAGTCTTTATATCGACTGGCCCTCTTCCCATGTATTCTTTTTCAAACTGGATGAGAGTCGAACTAATTTGACTTTCCAATTCGCTTTTCTTTTTCATGAGAGCTCCAATCCAGAACCGAAATTAAATTGATATTGATTCAATTGAAAGTGATGGAATTTTATTAAAAATTATTGGTGCAATTGGATTGATATTAAAAAAGGAGGTTAAAAATTGGCGTATTTTTTATTATTACAACACTTTCATTTGGTGTTGCATTTTGTCTAAGAAAGCACAGAAAGGTATTCACTCTTTTATTGACCGAATATTTCAGCAAATTTTTCACCTTCTGAAATCACCATTCTTGCCTCGATGGAAAAGGATTACTCAGAGTAACACCTTATTATAACTATTTTGATAGTTCTGGTTGCGATTAAACAAAAAATGGTGGTGCGCGATGCTGGGTTCGAACCAGCGACTTCCACCGTGTGAGGATGGCACTCTACCGCTGAGTTAATCGCGCATCTGGTGCCGAAGGGGGGATTTGAACCCCCACGAGCGTTAAACTCACTGGAACCTGAATCCAGCGCGTCTGCCAAGTTCCGCCACTTCGGCGAAGGGCAAAATATAAAATAGCGTATTTCATAAGCCTTGTCAAGGATAGAAAAAGATGATAAAAATTTGAGAAATTAGATATTTTTTAGCTGAAAAGAAAAGTCAAATTAAATTGATAAAAATAATAAGAGAATATAGAATAGTAGTGAAAGTGTTTTTTATAATACCTTGAAAACGATTTCAAATATCCAAAGGTTAAACAAATTGGAGAGGATTGATGAATAATCCCATTAAGGATGAGGATTGGATTTTACGATTTGATAAGGTAACTAAACGTTTTCCGGGTGTGTTAGCTTTAGATAATGTCAGTTTTGATGTTTTAAGGGGAGAGGTCCATGCTTTGGTAGGTGAGAATGGAGCTGGAAAATCGACCTTAATTAAAATTGTCACCGGTGTATATCAAAAAACTTCGGGAGCTGTATTTTTTCAAGGTCAATCAATTCATTATCAAAACCCACATGAAGCTTTACGGAGCGGAATAGCTGCCATCTATCAAGAACTGAATTTAATACCTGCTTTAACAGTAGCTGAAAACATCTTTATGGGTCACCACATTCGCAACCAGCGAGGATTTATTGATTGGAAAAAGATGAAAGAGGAAGCTCAGAAGCTCATAGATTTTCTGGAAGTGGATGTAGATATTGATGCGAAGGTTGGAACTTTGGGAGTTGCAAAAAAGCAGGTGGTTGAGATTGCAAAAGCACTTTCACTCAATGCACAAATATTAATAATGGATGAACCTACGGCAGCGTTAGCAAAAAAAGAGATTGAAACACTATTCCGAATTATCCAGTTCCTGAAATCAAAGGGAGTAACCATAATTTATATTTCACACCATCTCGACGAAATATTTGCTATATCCGATCGAGTGACAGTGTTAAGAGATGGGAAGCATGTTGCAACCAGCAATACAGCTACGTTAACGATTGATGATTTGATAAAAATGATGGTTGGGCGGAAATTAGTTGAGCAATTTCCTCATCTGGATCATAAAGTTGAAGATGAGGTTTTAAGAGTAGAAAATTTAAACCGGAAGGGAGTGCTGCACAATATTAATTTTTCCCTTAAAAAGGGACAAATCGTAGGAATTGCCGGAATGGTTGGTTCAGGTCGAACTGAACTCTTACGGGCTATATATGGTTTAGATCCTTTAGATGGCGGAAAGATTTTTGTGAAAGGGAATAAAGTTACCATTCAATCTCCGCATGATGCCATTAATTTGGGCATTGCGCTTCTCCCTGAAGAAAGAAAAACCCAAGGTTTGGTATTGTTATTATCGGTCACGGACAATATTGGGCTACCTTCCTTAACCAAGATATCCAATCGTGGTTTTATTGATGATACGAAACTCAATCATATCACTTCTGAAATGGTTCAAATGATGAATATTAAAACTCCTTTCTTTCATCAGAAAACCATGTTTCTTTCCGGGGGGAATCAACAAAAAGTGGTGTTGGGGAAATGGTTTGCTCGAGAGTGCGATATTTACCTCTTTGATGAACCAACTCGGGGAATTGATGTGGGAGCAAAGATTGAAATATATCACTTAATGAACAAACTTATAGAACGAGGGGCTGCAATCTTGATGGTTTCTTCAGAATTACCGGAAATATTAGGGATGAGCGATCATATATTGGTTATGAAAGAAGGAAAGATTACCGGAACCTTAACCCGCCAAAATGCGAACCAAGAAGAAGTTTTAAAACTAGCAATAGGAGGGGGACGTTTAAATGGACGCTCTGACTGAAGATAAAAATCAGGGATTAGTTGAACGTTTCTTTATTTTTTGGGATAAGATTGGGATCCTATTAGTTTTTATTGTGGTCTGTGTAGTCTTTGGAATTCTTAATCCAGTTTTTTTTAATCCCCTCAATATCATTAATGTCATTCGACAGGTCTCAATCATCGGGGTTATGGCAGTTGGCATGACATTAGTAATTTTATTAGGACTCATAGATCTTTCGGTAGGTTCCATTGTTGCTTTTGCCGGTATTATTGCTGCTGGATTTCAAGTAAAATGGGGTGGTAACTTTTTTCTTAGCTTAATTATTCCTTTACTCGTAGCAGCGGGTATCGGTTATTTTAATGGATATGTTTCCACCAAAGGTGGAATACATCCTTTTATTGTTACATTAGGATCGATGAGTATATTTCGTGGGGCGACATTACTCATAGCCCAGGGGAAACCAATTTCTGGAATGAGTCCTGCTTTCCGATTTATTGGTGCTGGAATGATCGGTCCTATTCCTTTCCCGGTCATTCTTTTTTTAGGGTGTGTCATCGTTTTTGGTATTATTCTTAAAAGAACGGTTTTTGGCCGTTACATATACGCTATCGGGGGGAACCAAGAGGCAGCTTTACTTTCAGGTATTATGGTTGATCGAGTAAAAATTCTTACCTATACAATTCTTGGCACTCTCTCAGGATTAAGTGCGCTTATCCTTACATCAAGGCTCAATTCTGGAGAGCTGGTAGCAGGGCAGGGTTATGAATTAGATGTAATCGCTTCAGTGGTTATCGGTGGAACCAGTATGATGGGTGGGGAAGGTGGAGTATATGGAACCTTAATCGGCGCATTGCTCATCGGGGTTATTTCTAACGGTTTAAACTTATTAGGAGTCCAACCCTATTGGCAAATGATGGTTAAGGGTACAATTATCATCCTTGCGGTTCTTATGGATAGGATGAAGCGTCGTTTCCGGACTGTTTAAAAAAAATACTTTCAAGTACGAAGCATTCCTTAAACAGCATTCAAAGGAGATTTAATTTCTTTTCTGGTAAAATTAACTAAGGGGGGGGGTGATAAAAAAAGAAAAATTATGTTTTTTCTTTTTTTAGAGAAAAACCAAAAGGAGGAAGAAAATGAAAAGAATTGGATTGTTGTTTATTGTGGCAATCTTGGCTTTTAGCTGTATGTTTGGAACTTTAGCTCTTGCTCAAGAATACACTATTGGGCTTTCATTCCCATCCCTTTCTTTTGCTTGGTTTGCTTTTCTCGAACAAGCTGTGAAAGACAAAGCCAGCCAATTGGGAGTGAATGTTGTATCATTGGAAGCAAATGATGAGGTATCAAAACAAATATCAATTATTGAAGATATGATTATTAAAAAAGTAAATGGAGTATTATTAGTTCCAATCGAAGTCGAAGCAGTCGTTCCTGGTGTTGAAGCACTCAATAAAGCTGCTATTCCTGTGGTGACTGTGGATCGCAGGTTGAAAGAGGGAGTTCCTGTAGAGATTTTAGCCCATGTCGGAGCAGACAATTATACCGGTGGGAAGAAAGCCGCCGAATTTATTGTTGCTGAACTGAGCAAAAAATTTGGTGATCCTAAGGGAACTGTAATTGAACTTTATGGTACACCAGGCGCTGGTCCGGCTATTGACCGTAGTTCTGGGTTCCAGGATGTTATGAAGCAATATCCAAATATAACTGTTAAGACACAGACTGCTAATTTCCGTCGAGATGATGGCATGCAGGTTATGGAAGATTTTATTATGAGCAGCCCGGAAATTGATGCTGTATTTGGAGCGAACGATGAAATGATTCTCGGTGCTCTTGAGGCTTTGCAAGCCAGTGCTAAATTCAATGTCCAAGAAGTGATTACGATTGGGTTTGACGCACTAACCGATGCATTAAAATCGATAGATGATGGTATACTAGATGCAACGATAGAACAATTTCCTGGGAAACAAGCAGCGACCGGTTTTGAAATTCTTTATAACTTTGTAAAAGAAGGTAAAACCCCAGAAAACGCGGTGGTTTTAATTGAGCCGGCTGTAATTACCAAGGATAATCTTGATCAAGCTGAAAAGAGTTTCTAGATGAAATAATCTCATAGGGGAGAACGCTACTCCCCTATGAGATTATAAGCTTATTAAAAAGAAATGATTAAAAAGGAGAGTTAGTTTCTAAAGTTAAAAATAAGGTCATCTATGCCATCAATGAAAGATGTCGCTCAAATCGCTGGTGTTTCGGTTTCAACCGTATCCAGAGTAATAAATAATAGTATTCCGGTAGATAAGAGAACCCGCTTAAGAGTGGAAAAGGCGATTCGGAAACTCCACTACAAACCAAACCTCCTTGCTAAAGGTCTTCGCATGAGAAGTGGAGGTATTATTGGTTTGGTTGTTCCTGAAATCATCCATCAAACTTTTGTCAATTTCATTCATTATGTAGAGGAACAAATTGTTGATCATGGATTTGATTTGATTTTAGGAAATACCAATGAAGATCCGGAAAAAGAAGAACGATTTATTGATAGCCTGATTCGAAGAAATGTCGATGGAATAATTTTTTCTCGAGTTTCTGATCAAAGCCGGGTTTTCAAAATTCTTGAGAAAACCAATATTCCAGTTGTGGTTGTTGATCGTTTTTTGGAAAAGGAACATATTCCCAGTATTGTTCTGAATAACTATAAAGCCGGAATTTTAGCCGGTTCGCATTTGATGAGCTTGGATCACAAAAATATAGCCTGTATAACTGGCCCATTAAATATCGCTCTTTGTCGAGAGCGATTAAAAGGCTTTAAAACCATTCTTTCTGAAAATGGAATTCTATTGCCCTCGGGTTTCATATATGAAGGAGACTTTAAATTTGAATCGGGGATTTACGCTATTAAAAAATTTTTAAGTGATGGTATTAAAATTACGTCAATTTGGGCCCAAAATGATATGATGGCAATTGGAGCCCTGAAAGAGCTCAACAAAAATCACATTCGTGTCCCCGGAGATATTTCCTTAATTGGGATGGACAATATTAGCTCTTCGGAAATGGTTACTCCATCGCTTACAACTATTATCCAACCATTTCAAGAAATGTGTCAAAAAGCAGTTCAAGTTATTTTAAATCATATTCACAAGAAAGAAATCACTCTCAATCGAATTGTTTTGGAACCGAGCTTAATAATCCGCGAATCAACCCGTCCTTTGAAAAGGTGAAATGTGAGCTTGGATTAATAAAATAAAATCTTTATATTAGAGATAATTGATTATTCCCATGGAATAGGGATACGGTTTTATGGTAAATTTTTAGATGATAATTAAAAAACAAACAATAGAAAAGAGGGAGTATTATGGCGAATTCATCAGAAGTTGTAGAAAGAGCTTTAGAACAAGGAGAGGGAATATTTCGGTTATTTCCCAATTGGGTTCCTCGTTCATTTTGTATTCCTGGTAAACGCATAAAACTTCACCCTGATGATTACTATGCTTTTGGAGCACATCGGGGTGGCATTGATGAACGATGGTTTGCTTCGACGACCAAAGCGGACAACGGGCCGGAGACGCTTCCAGATGAGGGTTTAAGCTATATTTATTTTAAAGATGGAAGGAAAGAGGAAAAAGTTCTTCTCAAAGAAGCAATTGATATCATGGGGAATGATATCTTAGGGACCGACGTTATGAAAAAATTTGGCGGCTGGTTGATGTTTAGTAAGTTTTTTGACAATATGGAACCCCTTCCTCATCATCTTCATCATGATGATGAAACAGCTGCTCATGTTGGGGCTATGGGAAAACCGGAATCCTACTTTTTTCCAGCCCAGTTGAATAATCATGGTGGTTGGTTTCCTTATACTTTTTTTGGTCTTAATCCCGGAACAACCAAGGATGAGGTAAGAAAATGTTTAGAAGATTGGAACAAGGGTGATAATGGGATACTGTATTTGTCTCGAGCATATAAACTCAAACCAGGAACTGGGTGGGACGTCCCCCCTGGCATTCTTCATGCGCCTGGTTCTTTATTAACCTATGAACCCCAAAGATGTTCGGATGTATTTGCTATGTTCCAGTCATTAGTGTGGGATGTCCCAACACCTTGGGAATTACTGGTAAAAAATGTTCCTGAAGAGTATAAAAATGATCTTGATTTTATCATTAGCCTGATAAACTGGGATTTAAACGTTGATCCAGATTTTTATCATAATCGATTTGCTGAACCCAAACCAGTCAAACCAGTCGAAGAAATGAGAACGGAAGGTTATGAGGAATTTTGGATTTCCTATAAATCCAGTGATTTTTCAGCGAAAGAGCTAAGGGTGTTTCCCGGGAGTACGGTTACCATCAAAGATAAGGAAGCCTATGGGCTGATTACCATTGAGGGTCATGGCCAGTTTGGATCCTTATCTATCGATGCTCCAAGTTTAATTCGATTTGGAGAAATGACCAGCGACGAATTGTTTGTAACCCAAAAAGCAGCCCGGGAAGGAATAACCATCACCAATCCAAGTGAAAATACGATGTTGGTCATGTTAAAACACTTTGGACCTGAATTATAAGTTTTGAAATAATTATTTAAAAAAAGAGCGGGTTTTTTACACCCGCTCTTTTTTAATTAGGGGTTTAAGTTAAATGATTTCCCAATGAATACCAAGAAATTCACAAACCAATTTGAGTTCTTCAACAAAATGACCATATACTCCATGGATGTGGTTGCAGGGAAACTTTTCAATAAATCGGTCAATACTCGTATCAAGTTTACAAAATGCATGGGGCCATTCAATTTGAGTGCGTGTCATGATTTCTTGGTTGGTTTTCTCATCAAACTGGAGAAATTCCCCAGTCATAATAGCCATCCAGTAATTTCCATTTTTTCTTCCTAATCGTGCCATGGTGACTTTTCCTGGATGGGCAAGATGATGAACTGCGGCACCGCCAGCTTGGAAATAGAAGCCTTCAGGAAGGAAAGAAACTCGAGGTAGGTTGTCTCGAAAATCGAAGCTGGCTCCGGCAAAGTAAGTGGCGTGTTCGCCAGAGTTGCACAAGTCCAATATTTGATAATCTTCATGCCAATGGCGAACATCAGCAAATAGTACCGGGGTTTTTGCTAATTTTTTGAAAATCTCCATGGTTAATGCTGCGTCCATATCTGCTTCGGTAGAGCAAACGATAGGTTCTTTAGGTCCATCGAAATCGTAGGGGTCATTCATAAAAGCTTCGGCGACATCCATAGTACAAAAATTATTGGTAAGCTCGGGTTGTCCCTTTATTCCACAGAAATCTAAATGCATTTCTTGACATAATTCTTTTACTGCATAGTAGGAGGCAATTTGCTTTTTTAAGATTTCTGGAGTCAATTGTTTCCCATCGTATTGAATCGAGCCGATGTTTTTTTCACACCATTGAAAAGCCTGTTCGATTTTTTTCGGATTTTGAGAAAGCAGGAATTCTGATCGCCGGACTATTTCCCACTGATCGATATGTTCGGTATCAATTCCAAATGTCTTCATCCAAGAATCAGTTCCTGAGGTGGCGGTGTACATTCCCATTGGCCGCCCTCCAAAACACCCAAAGGTTTCACCTTGTATTTGCTTCAAACAGGCGGCAGCCTTGATGAAACAATTTACTTTTTTAAAAGTTGATTCCTGATTTAAATCACCTGAAATCCGGGTATAAGGAATTCCAATATTATCTAATGCACCAGAACTGGCCATCATACCGACTAGACCAGGGTACCCAGGATTGATATTAGAAAGACAGAGAAAAGGACCCGGTGCAAACTGAGCTGCTAAAACGGTAAAATGAGGCCAAGCCCAAATAGCATAATTGAAAATTGTACAATCAACGCCAGTGAGTTGCATTTTTTTTCCAGCCGCAACTGCTAGCTGATTTGTCCAGGGGGGCTCATCGGCAACAATGACTTCATGACCTTCTTGTTGAAGTTTTTTTACTAAATTCTCCTGGAATTTTAAATTCATTGCTAATAATTCCTGGTGAACATGAGGACGACCATCGGAAAAAGTAATGATACCAATTTTACTCATTTCTTTATTCCTCCTTTATCCAAAGCAAAAAAAGCAATCGATTTCATCAATATTATCGCTTTTACCCTGCAAATGTCAAATTTTTAAAGTGAAATAGCAAATCAAAAAATTTTAGATATAATTTTCTTAATAATTATAGAAATAGCTTATTTAAAAGTTAAAATATCATATAGTATATTTTAAATATTTTAGACCAACCAAGAATTTTGCTATCTTTTAAATTGTTGACAATCCATTTAGGGCAATGATAATATGAAATCGGTTACAATTATATTCGAAGGGGGTGATATGGATTTTACTAAGGGATCAGTCTTTAAGGGTTTGAGAGAGGTTTTTAAAAAAAAGAGGGAAAAACCTTGAAAAAGATGATTTTTGTGGGGTTGATTTTGCTTTTTAGTTTTGTCAGTCAGTATGGTATTCGGTCTTGAATTAGGAAGATTTGGTGGAACGATAATTAAGGCTTGTTTTATTAATGGGGGAGATTACGAAAAAATCTACGAAAAATTTCTCCCTCTCTTTGAAGGGAAATATTTTTTCCCTGTGTCAAAAAATTATGCGATTTTATCCATTCTCATGGAATTATAACGGTATATCATGGTTGTGGAAAAAGTCTTGCTATTTTTGAAGATTTGATTGAAGCCGGGGTTGATGTTTATAATCCTTTGGAAGCAAAAGCGGGAATGGATCCAGTTGAGCTAAAACAAAAATATGGAAGTAGAATTGCCTTTTATGGTGGTTTGGATACACGGTTGCTTGGAGAAGGCAATTGGGAAGATATTGAGAAGGAGGTTCTTTATAAGTTAAATGCGGCTAAGGGTGGAGGATATTTGCCTGCCTCAGATCATTCAATAGCAGGAAACGTGAACCCCCGATGGTATGATCGAATGATTAACTTACTTAAACAAAAAGGGACTTATCCAATTAAATTATAACGAGTGAAGAATGAGTAGGCGAGATCGATAATTGTTATAATCCTTAAAATTAAAGAATCTATTAAGAATGTTGTGGTGATTTCATTGTCAACTATATACGATATAGCCAAAAGAGCGGGAGTTTCGCCGGCTACAGTTTCGCGGGCATTGAACAATCAAAATATAGTAAAAGAAGAAACCAGAAAAAAGATTCACAAAATTGCCGAAGAGATGAATTATTCACCCAATTTTTTAGCGAGAAGCCTGGTCAAAAAACAAACCAATACTTTAGCTCTCATCATCTCCGATATTACGAATCCTTTTTTTACTACTGTTGCAAGGGGAGTTGAGGACTATGCTTCTCAGAGGGGTTTTAATACAATTTTTTGTAATACTGATGAAAATGTTGAAAAAGAAAAGCTTTATGTCAATCTTATGCTCCAACGACGAGTAGATGGGATAATTATTGCCAGTTGTGGTTCGGGTAACAATTTGGGTGATATTAAAAACCGCAACCTCCCGTTGGTTCTTGTTGATCGCACTTTTTCTGTTAATAATGGCTGGGATAGTGTGGTTGGGGATAGTGAAGAAGGTGCTTATCTTTTAACCAAACATCTTATTGAAGTTCATCATCACAAGAAAATAGCCGTTATTTCAGGACCACCGGTTTTATCGACGAGCCAAGATCGGGTAAGAGGGTATCTTCGAGCTCTTCGAGAATATCATATTCAAGAAAATTCTGAGTGGATTATTTCTGGAGAATTTAAAGAGAATTTCGGATATCAGATGGCATCAAAGTTTTTACAATATTCTGGCGTAAAACCTACCGCTGTTTTTGCCGGCAATAATTTTATTGCTATTGGGATAATACGAGCGGCGCGAGAGATGGGTATTGAAATTCCTGGAGATTTAGCTTTAGTTACTTTTGATGACCTTGAGATGGCTTCATATACTTGTCCTTTTCTAACAGTAGCGAAACAGCCGGCTTATACTATGGGAAGCATGGCCACAGAATTTTTACTTCAAAGAATTTCTGGGGAAAAGATAAGAGAAAAAAGGATAGTTGTTTTACAACCAGAAATAATTATTCGAAAATCATGTGGTTGTATCCCATAAACTTTCCTTTAAAAAAGAAATTCTTTGGTTCAATATGTTAGAATAGCCAAACATCTATTGTTATCCTATCGTTTTGTGTTTTATACTTAATTAGGGAGGCTTAAAAAATGAGTTCGTTACTTTTAAACGAAGACTTAAAAAATGTTTCAAGAAAATTTGCCGAAGAAATAATGCAAACAACCGTTTTTAAAAAATTCCAGATCACCCGTTCAGCAATCCTTGGAGATGAAGCTGCCTCTTCAATTATGAATTTATTGAGGGATGAACAAGAACGGTTGCTGGAAATATCTTGTGAACGTGATATTGAAGAAAATGACTTTGCCGAGCTTAACAATTTGCATGAAAAAGCAAACAATAACCAACTCATTCGTTCCTATTTGGAGGCAGAAAAAAGTTTATTTCAACTTACCCAGGCTTTAAACACTGAAATAACTTCTCTCATAGGCTTTGATTTCGCTTTATCGGTAATGCATCGAGATGATGACAATGAGGAGGCGGCTTGGGAATAAAAAAATCCTTTAAAAATAGAGAATTATTGTAAAAAATCAGAGATCAGGAAATCAGGTGGTTATCCTATAGCATTATTAATTGAAACTGCTGAAAGCCTCCTTATTGCATTTTTAAACCGGGAATACCTAACCGTTATAAACAAGGGCGGTTGGATTCCTAATGCTGTTCTTTTTTGAAAAGCGTTTTGGTTGTCAAGCGGTACCGATTGAGCGGCAGGAGTGTCAATCCTGCTTTTTTTGGAGCTTCATTAAGCGAATCCGAATTTTACCCATACCCGGGATATGATCAATTTTGGTTTTTTCTCCATCAAGTATAAACTGGCGGCAGCGATCAGGTGGAGTAAAATTATCGGGGATCGAAAGCCCGGTATATAAGCTATCCCATCCCATATCATGGAGTCGTTTTGCCATGGAAGGATCGCAAAAGGAATCAATATTTTGCACTTCCTTAATAACCTTACATTTACCGCGAGAATTTTCAAACATCCAACTTTGATTCCCACTCATCTCATAGTTTTGGCAGTAGCGACAGCAATCAAATCGTAATCCACATCGCAGACAGAGCATTGGTCTCTTGGTGGTGGTTATATTTTCCCCAGAAATAAAACGCAGTGCTTGAGGAATTTCTATGTTACAGAAAGGACAAAAGAGCGAATCGGGCGCAGAAACTTTGGTAATTTTGGTTGATTTTTTTAGGATGGTTTGAATGGCATTCGGTGATAAATCTAAGATTAACCTCCGAGACCAAAGAAAATGTGGATAATGAAAAAATCCGACGATGGCATTGATCAGTGCTGTTAAAAAAGAGCCTCCATGATGGAAGGAATAAATAAAGGCTTTAACGGCAAAAAAAAGCGGCAAACTGACCCAAAGAATTGGGAAAAGCGGAAAAAAGAGAAAAGAAATATATGGAGAGGGGAAAGACTCACTGATTAACCTAACCGAGATCCAACCCAAAAAAAACAGTAAATGCCAATGCCAAGTCATTCTTTTTTATTTTCAAAAAATTTTAGCCGAGGCTCCTCGATGATTACTTTGGTATGGGAGGGGATGGAATGAGTAAGCCAAACATTACCACCAACTACACTTCCTTCTCCAATTGTTGTCTCGCCACCGAGAATGGTGGCTCCTGCATAGACAGTTGCATTGTTTTCTATGCTTGGATGTCTTTTTGTACCACGGATAATTTTGCCCCGCTCATCTTTGGGGAAGGAGAGCGCTCCCAAAGTAACGCCTTGATAAATCTTAACCTGATCTCCAATAATAGTTGTTTCACCAATAACTACCCCAGTGCCATGGTCGATAAAAAAACTTCTTCCGATTTTTGCACCAGGATGGATATCAATGCCAGTTATGCTATGAGCATATTCGGTCATCATCCGGGGGATGAGAGGTACACCTTGAACCAGGAGTTCATGAGCCATCCTATAAATAGAGACAGCCACTACGCCTGGATAGCTAAATACAATTTCATCAGTATTTTTTGCCGCTGGGTCACCATCAAAAGCTGCTTGGACATCATCCTCAAGCATTTCTCGAATCTCGGGGATTTTTTGAAAAAAAGTAAGAGTTTGATCACAAGAAAGCTGAATGCACTCGGCTTGAGAAAGGGATTTCGTTGAATATTCTTCACCGTAAGCTTTTGAGATTTCTAATTGTAATTCATCGAAAAGACGATCTAACTTTCCTCCAACGTAATACTCAACATTTAACCAATTTAAACTGGTTCGACCAATGTAACCCGGGAAAAGAATTTCACGTAATTCCTCAGTTATACGAATGACATTGATTCGTGAGGGGAATTGCTTTTTTTCTATATTGGTAATCAAATCAGTCTTTTTATAACTTTCGACAAAGGTTTTTGCCAAATCACCAATGGCAATCTTTTTTTCTTTTTTTTCAATCTCCATATTTACTCCTCAAAAACTATTAAAAACTATTAATAACAGTAAGAACTTTATTTACTAAAGTTGCCGGAAGGGGTGTATCAAGGCAATTTGATTTTATTAAATTTAGAAGGTTTTTTTCAAAATCAAACTTTTCACAACATTTTCGGCAGATCCTTAGATGTTCTTCAAAATCTTTACGTTCTTGAGGTGTGAGAATCTCTCCATCAAGGTAAAGATATAATTTCTCTACTGCTTCTTTGCAGTCCATTCTTCTTTTGTCCCCTTTTCAGTACTATTTTTTGACGAGGAATATTCCCAGAGAAGTTTTTGTAAAATTTTTCTTCCACGATGCAAACGGGACATAACGGTACCAATTGGTATGTCCAAAATTTCAGCAGTTTCTTTGTAAGAGAACCCTTCAACCAAATTTAGAACAACAACTGATTTAAAATCTATGGGAATAACATCGATCGCCTTCTGAATATCTTCTTTCGTCAATGTATTTAACAATGCTTGTTCAGGACTTATTCCTTCAAAAGCTGGTTGAAATGCCGATTCTTCTTCCATTTCATCTAAGGATGGAAGTTTATTGCGCTCTCGAACCCGATAATAGTTATTGATAAAAGTATTAGTGAGAATTTTAAAAATCCAAGCTCGAAAGTTTGTTCCTTCTTCGAATCGATCGATTGCTGAAAAAGCTTTGGTGGTTGTTTCTTGAACTAAATCTTCGGCATCTTCACGATTCCTGGTCATTCTCAAGGCGGTTCGAAACAAGGCGCCTAATTCGGGCATTAAAAGCTCTTGAAAAAGAATTTTTTGTTGATCTTTGGTTTTTTCCATCAACATTTTCCTACCTTCATGCGTCTTTTAAAAAATCAGCATTTTTTAAATTTTCCAAGTCTTTATGGAATTCAATAACTTCATCTATAGTAATTTGTCCTTTCGGTTTATCTTTTTTCTTTTTTCGAGTAATTCGAGCGACATCTTCCATTTTTTCTAAACTAAAGGTTGCTTCTCCGAATTCTCGACAATAAGAGCAGATATATCGAATGTATGCAGAACCTCGATAAGCAGGAATTTTGTAAATTCCAATTTCAGTTATATCTTCAGTATTTATCGGGGTTTTGCAGCTTTTACATCTTAAAGGAAGTTCTTGCATTTTTTCCTCCTGAAACCTAAATCATTTTTGGGTATTCTACCAAGTGATTAAAAAGAGTACAAGTTTTTTAAAAGTTGTTGAATCTTATTTATGGTTTTTCTAAGATATCAGTCCGACTACTCTATAAGATAGCATGACTATTTTACATCTTTTTTAAAGAGATTGTTGGTTATAATGTTAAAATGGATTGTATATTTTAAATAATCAATGTCAGTTTATAATTATTTGGGCGAGAGGTTGTTATGGAAAGGGGTTATAAAAATTGTCTGATTTAACCGTTTTTGAGTTAGCACTCCACAACAAGAAAGACATTTATCAATTTTATCTTGAGAAATCAAACCAACTACAGAATTTGTTGTGTAAAGAAATTTTTAAAAAAATAATCGATGATGAATCTTTCCACTTGCAAAGGATTCAAGAAGGGTATGAGCAACTCAGAAAGGGAGAAATATTTTCCAATGGTTCCCGAGAAGGTTTAAGGAGATCTTCTCGGGAATGTTTTGATTCGATATTTTCTGAAATAGTTCAAGATAAAAACCAATCTTCATCGCCCTTGTTAACCGAAATAGAAATTATTGATCAGGCCATGGCATTGGAAACTAGCATTCATCGATTTTTTGCTACCAGTGAGAAAGAAATTGGTGATCAAAAAATTAAAGATTTTTTGTCTTTTTTAGCCGGTGAAGAGTACCGTCATTTTAATTTGCTTTTTAATACCAGGGAATATTTAAACGATTGCCAAGAAACATTTCCCCAGTATCCTCAGGATTGAGATCAATAATATCCAATTTTATTCCAGTATGATTTTACCGTGACTGATGAGTAGAAAAAAATAACGATGAAAAAGGAGGAGCTTTATATAGAAGTTGAAGGATAAATCCAAAAAGGAGCACCTGAATGGGAGTACTAATAAGTCTCGGAATGATAAGGAGCTTCCAGGGAATGTCAAAAATTAAATGTAGAAAAATAGGAGTGAGAATAAATCCTACCAAAATTTGTGTCATTGAAACAGTTCCCCAGATCAGAAGCTTGGGGAGGTTTTTAAATTCATGAGAATGAGAGATGATTTGGAAACTCATTATTCCAGGGATAAGACCGTATAAAGCAGACGTTAGGGTAAAGTGGGGCATATAAGGTCCTATGGGGCTTAAAATATAGCCAATTACATCGACCATTACTCCAGTGAGTGACCCATAAAAAGGTCCAAAAAGAATTCCGGCCAAAATAATTGCTAAAGGTCCAATACCAATCCGTATTCCCTCGATTCCTCCCACAGGAATTCTGAGGCTGGCGAAACGAGTTAGGATGACTCCAATCGCGATAAATAGACTGATTATGACCAGTTCTTTGGAAGTAATCTTCATCATTAAAATCTAAAATTCCTTTTATATATACTTTTTTTAAGTTTTTAACATATTTGACTTCGAACCATTATAACGATTCATAATTTAATTAGGCAAGAGAATTAGGTAAATATTTATAAATAGTTTACTTCATCAAAAGAAAGGAAATAAATGAGTAAGGTTGCTCTAATTGGTTGTCCAAGCTACGAATTATACCAAGTAAAAACAGCCCTGATGAGGGGTTTTTCTTATTTTGGTGGAGTTAAAAGGATATTTCAAAATAAAAAAAGAATACTGTTGAAGCCAAATTTACTAATCGGGGATAGCATTGAAAAAGCAATCACCACTCATCCTTCCTTATTGCAGGGAGTTGCAGAGATTCTCATTGAAAATGATTTTATTTGTGGATATGGTGATTCACCAGGATTTGGTTCTAGCGAAACTGTTGCAAAAAAAGCCGGAATCTATGATCCATTAAGAAATCTTAAAATCGAAATGGTTGATTTTGTTGAAAAGAAAGAGGTAACCTTTTCAAGAGCAACGCAAAATCGGCAGTTTACTGTTGCCAAGAATTTATTTAATTTCGATGCCCTTTTAAGTCTTCCTAAGTGGAAAACTCATGGCTTAACCCGGGTTACCGGTGCGGTAAAAAATCAATATGGTTGTATTCCCGGTTTGCTCAAGAGTGAATTTCATTTTAAACTTCCTGATGTACTTCATTTTTCTCGAATGTTAGTTGATTTAAACTTACTATTAAAGCCTGATTTTTATGTGATGGATGCTATCATTGCTATGGAGGGAAATGGACCACGAAATGGACGGCCTCGATTAATGGGTTTGATCGCCTTTTCCCAGGACCCAATTGCTATCGATGCTACTTTTAGTCGCCTTATAAGACTGGATCCAAGAAAGGTAATCACTTGTCTTGAAGGAGAAAAGGGGGAGCTGGGATATTGGCAAGAAGACCGCATTGAATTAGTTGGAGATGATTTTTCTCATTTTTACAGGGCAGATTTTGATGTTCAAAGAGAATCGATGGTATCTTATAAAAAAGAAGGTTTTTTAAGGTCTTTTAGAAATCTCTTTTTATCGAAACCAATCATCGATTATTCAAAATGTAAAGCTTGTGGAGTTTGTATAGATATTTGTCCGGCTCAACCCAAAGCGTTATTTTGGAAAGAAAAACACCATGTTCCTCAACATAACTATAAACATTGCATCCGTTGCTATTGTTGCCAGGAATTATGTCCCCATAACGCCATACAAATTAAAGTATCTTCAGTCGGAAAAATATTAAATCGATAGGCCAGACCCTCATGCTGTCAGCAGTACCAGATGAGGATGAAAATACCTATCTAAATCCGTCATTGCGAGGAGCGTCTTGTGCGACGTGGCAATCTCTACCATCCACTTAGTCATTCTGAGGAGTCCGGTGTTTTTGCCGGACGACGTAAGAATCTCATCATTTAAAGTATTTATGAAGAAAAAACTTAAAAGATGAGATCCTCACGCCCTCAAAAAGCGAGGGCTCAGGATGACCGATTAAAGGCACACCCCCCTTTATCCCCCCTCAATGGGGGAATTTATAAGATGGTATTTTCAGGATAGATCAGATTTTTTATTGAAAGTTTAGGAGGAATACTATATATATGTATTTTCACAATGATAGGCAAAAAAAAGCGGCTGAATGTTTATGGCTTAATCGACCTTGGATAGTCCTAACCGGTGCAGGAATTTCAACTGAAAGTGGAATTCCCGATTTTCGGAGTCCACAAACCGGGTTGTGGAATCAATATGATCCTATGGAAATCCTTTCTACTGAGGTCCTTTTCAACCAGCCAGAATTATTTTATAAAACTGGATTTTCGGTCCTTATGCAATTTAAACAGGCTCGTCCAAATCTTGCCCATGATATTTTAGCCAGTTGGGAAAGTAAAGGCATGGTGAAAGCTGTTATAACCCAAAATATTGATAGCCTCCATATCGATTCTGGTTCAAAAAAAGTGATGGAGATCCATGGCCATTTGCGAACGGCGAGCTGTGTGAAATGTATGAGAACAGTTTCAATTGAAAAACTTGAATCCTTGGTAATGGATGGACAAATCCCTCCTCGTTGTCGGTGTGGAGGTATTCTGCGGCCGGATGTTGTTTTATTTGGTGATATGCTTCCTTCCAGTTTTGAACAAGCAACAAAAATGGTTCAAAAATTTCCTTTGTTAGTGATAGGTTCCAGTCTGCAAGTATCGCCGGCAAACTTGATTCCTTCTTTGGCAACAAAACTAATGATTATTAATTTAGAAGAAACTCCATTTGATAAAAAAGCGGCTTTTGTACTGAACGGGAAAGCAAGTAGCATTCTCCATTTTCTTGACGAAGAGATAAAAAAATTTGAAGAAAATGCTTAGGTGATATCGTCTTGAATATGTTTCCGGTTGTGAAGATAGAAGGCTTTTAAAACACCAGCTACCGGGATGGCAACAATAACTCCTAACGCTCCAAACAATTCACCACCTACTAATAAGGCAAAAAGAACGGTTACTGGATGTAAACCAACTTCTTTCCCCATAAATTTAGGAGCAATGAAGACTCCTTCGATGAGGTTAATTCCTCCAAAAAGTAAAGCTACAGCCAATACCAGCCATATGGATTTGGTTCCAGCGAAAATCAAAGCCGGAATGGCTCCAATAATTGGACCAAGATAGGGGATAATGTCAAGAATACCAGCAATGACACCGATTACCAAAGAAAACTCGATGTTCATCAAGAAAAGACCTATCGTAACGCATATGCCAACAAATAAAGAAACTAGTAATCGGCCACGGATAAAGTTACCAACTATTTTGTCTGTCAATCGAATAAGTTTGACAAATTTCTTTCGGTTTTGGGAGGGAAATAGGCGAATTAAAGCACGACGGATTTTAACTGCATCAGCCATAAAGTAATAAAGAATAAATGGAGTCAGCACAAATCCCATAAAAATAATACTCATGATGAGCGAAAATAGATTAACAATATTACTCAGGATGGTGGCTAAATACGACTGGAGGTTCGAGCTGAGATTGATCATAAATTCTTCAATAGCTTCTGATATACCTAACGCTGGATAGCGTTCATCGATAGTTTTTGCTATATCAATAATTTTTGAAGTATACTCAGGGAGATTTGATGTGAGAGATCGAAATTGAGAAACAGCTTCTGGAAGAACTAGGAAAAAAAGCAAAATAAAAAAAATGAGAAGAGCTAAAAATATGATCAATACCGATGTTTTCCAAGAAAAACCTCGATTGTTTAAATAGCGTGCTGCTGGTGTTAGTGCATAGGCTAAAATTCCTCCCAGGGCAAATGGGATGAGAATATTTCTTAGGATATAAACAACAAAGAGGATAATAATTGCAATAAGAAGCCGATAAAGATTAACAAGAATTTTCTCAGAAGTCAAATTTGTCTTTTCCTTCCTGGTTATTTGTGTATAATATTGTACGTGTTCTTGAATACAAATAAAAGAGGTATTGTTGGGAATTTAATATGTTAAAGAATCAAACAATAACTGCGATAGTACCGGCTTATAATGAAGAACCAAGGATTTCACAGGTATTGAAAGTATTAAAGAACGTTCAATTCATTGATGATATCCTGGTGGTTGACGATGGTTCTCGAGATAAAACAGTCCAAGTCCCTCCCAGCATGGCTGTAGATGTTTTACGACATAATAGAAACAAAGGGAAGGGTGCTGCGCTAATCAGTGGAATAAGGAACAAGAGTGAAAGCGATATTTATTTATTTCTTGATGCTGACCTTATTCGTTTGAATGAAAAACATCTTTACGAATTGGTTAATCCCATGGTTAAAGATCCTTCGATTGTAATGACAATTGGGGTGTTCAAAGGAGGGAGAGGGTCAACAGATTTAGCTCAGAAAGTTTGCCCTATTTTAAACGGACAGCGAGCAGTTCGAGGAACGTGGATACGAAGAGTGAAAGATTTTTCCTGGTCTCGTTTTGGTGTTGAAGTATTTCTCACTCATTATGCCCGTGATTTTGGTGGTCAGGTTGAAATGGTCCCACTTTGGGGCATCTCTCACTATCATAAAGAAGAAAAATACGGTCCTTTCTTAGGTTTTTATCATCGAATTAAGATGTATTTCGAAATTATTTACGCTTACTTGCTCTATGAAAGCAAAATAAAAATGAAGGAAATTGTTGTCCCTGATAAATCTTCTGAAAAAAAGGATGAAAAGTATGCGCGAGTGTAAAATACAGAAGAATACTTCGGCATGTCCCTGTACCTATGAACCATGTCCAAGAAAAGGGATATGTTGTGAATGTATTCAATATCACTGGTCTCATCATGAACTACCTGCCTGTTTTTTCCCAGCTGAGGTGGAAAAAACTTATGACCGTTCCCTTCAAAAATTTTTATCCCTTTATAAAAATAGTGAATAATTAAAGAAGGGGGCCATAGCTTCATAGACGATGATGCAAATAACTTGTGAACCCCCATCACCTTTCACCCTCAAGTACTTAAAAAGAGTTTATGCATCCAGAAGTGATTCTTCGTGAATTTGGCTTAACGATGACTCTATTTAGTTTTGTTAAATAAAACCAGGTTCCATTCCTAAACAAGATTGAGGAGTCAGGAACACCTAATCGCCCTACTATTTAACCAGGAGCGATATAATTGCTTTTGATGACTTGGGGTTACGAAAAGCCATAGGTCATTATTATAAAAAAGGTCAGCCGGTTTCTGCGGAGGAAAGTCGCGTTTTCTTAAAGCGCTTTAAGCCTTGGAGACATAAGGTTGTTTATTGCTTATTAATGGATCATATTGAAAATGGAAGATATTATTTAACATTATAATAAGATAAAATGATAATGAGGGAGGGAAACTAATGCTGTCAAACGAAAATACCACTTGGATTGATTTAACCCTACCAGTCTACAATGGATCACCAGTTTTTCCCGGACAACCATCACCCACTTTTTTTACCTGGACTACCCTTGATCTTCACCCTAATGCAACAACTGCTTTTTTTATGGTAGAACATACCGGGACTCATCTCGATGTCCCTTCTCATTTTGATAAGACAGGATTATCAGTCGAAGAAATACCAGTTGATCGGTTTTGTGGAAGATGCCTCATAGTTGATATAAGTCATTTTAAACCGGGAGAGAGCCTTTCAAGGGAAGAGCTACAAAGAACAATCAATCAGCAAGGAATTACGATTTTTCCTAATGATATTGTTTTATTTTATACTAATGACAGCATCCGATATGGTCAGGAAGAATATTTTAAGCAATATGCAGGTTTATCTGGGGAAGCTGCCCAATATTTAGTTGAACAGAAGGTAAAGGGAGTTGGAATTGATGCGCCGAGCATTGATCATGCGCCCTATGATAGCCATCGAGTGTTTCTACCAGCTGGAGTTATCATTTATGAATTTCTAACCAACCTTCAGCATCTTTTAAAAAAAGAAGCCTTTTTTTGTGCTTTCCCATTGAAATTTGTTAAGTGTACCGGTTCTCCTATCCGTGCTGTCGCTCAAGTAAAAGATCAGTAAATTTATAATTATTTTACTAAAAATATTAATATTTCTTTTCCTTTATTTTCATTTTTGAAAAAAGGAGTTGGGTATAACAATCAAAAAATTAGATGCAATGAGGAGTACCTGAAATTTTTTAGAAGAAAATTTTTAAATTCTCCAAAAAGTCAATGAAATAAAATTAAACTTTTTTTATTTCCAACCGATATATTAAATAGGAAAGAAAATGAGAGGCGCCAAAATGAAAATTTCGGAAGCGCAAATTCAAAATGTTATTGGGATATACAAAGAAAAAAAAATGAAGAAAAATCCTGAAATATTTACGAATACTCATGTTATACTTCATAATACTTCGCTGCTTCTGGTTTCTCTTGATTTGAAAAGATATCATGCGAAGTATCGTGAAATACCAACTGTTCGTGAAAACCTTGTTCAGGATTTAAAGAATAAAATTCAAAGCGGAACTTACAACATTCATGGTCTCGATATCGTTGAAAAATTGATGGGTCGGGAAGCTGCTGATTTATTAAGTGATATTTCAAGCAGTGAATGATCTTTTTCAAAAAGCGAGATTGAATTTTTGATAGCGATGTGAATTCTAAGAATTCTTCGTTTTGTCTTTTTTCCTGCATATTACTCGGTGTTTCTACTCAAGATTCTTGAGTCTTTTTTTTGTTCCTCTTTTTGGATCCAATCCCTTTTTTTGTTTCGGAAATATCTCTTTGAGGAAAAGAAAATAAAAAAATTTTGTGAAAGATACGGAATATTTCTGTTTTTTGAACGTTTGTTTCTCAATAAAGATATACAACAATGACTTCAAATAGGGGGTTAAACGTTCAATGAAAACCAAGAGATTTTTCTTTATGACAATATTCGTTTTAACTACCATGATTTTCTTCTCTCTATTTGCTGCGGGAAAACCTGCGCCTCAATTTCAACTCCCCGATCTTGATGGTAAAATGTATTCATTGAGTGAATTTTTAGGAAAGCCTATTATTATAAGCTTTTTTACTACCAAATGTGGATTTTGTGCCGAAGAACTTCCATTATTAAACGAAATTTATCATACTTATAAAGAAAATTCCGGTCTTCAAGTGATTGCAATCAATCTCGGTGAGAGCCAAGACACCGTTGGTAGAATGTTGGAAAACATTCCTTATGATTATTTGACCTTACTTGATCAGGAAGCACAATTAGTAGGACTTTATCAAATATTTGGAGTTCCAACTGCATATTTTATTGATCCCTTGGGGAATATCGTTGATTTCATTATCGGAGCCACCAATCGCGATAATATCATGAAAAAGTTAGGACGGATAATGTGGTATAGGGGGTTATTACCGATAGAAGCTGAGAATCTTATCAAAATATCTCCCCAGGTTCAATTGCTTGATTTCCGTTTAGAAAATGAAAATCCCTATTCTGATAAACTAAATGTTAGTTATCAGGTGATAACTGATCTGAATCAAGCCTTAGAAACTCATGATAAAAATTTGACCTATTTGGTTTTTTCCAGTAATAATGAAAAGAGTCGTGAGATTTGCCAGCAAATGGCACTCAAAGGCTTTCAAAAAGTCTATTATCAATTAAATGTTGAGAATGAGTAATGATTGGAAAACGCTTTTATGGTTATACCTTTCTTTGGTCTTATTGGTAATATTGATATTGGTTTTTTGGATCAATCCGCTGGAAAGATCAAAAACTTTCCGAACAGCGCTGATTTCTCCTACCCCGATTAACCAGGGTTCTTTGGTTATCCAGTTGGAAAAAGCAGAAATTAGCAGAGTGTCCGATTCAGGGAAGGAATGGGAAATCCATACCGACGACCTAAGCAAAGACGGAGAAAACATTTATTTAAATGGTGTTCAAGGTTTTTTATTTCAAGAGAACCAACCGCAATATCAGATTAAGGCGAAAAAGGGACAAGTGGATGTTGAAAACTCAGATGCACGGCTTGAAGATATCAATCTCGTAAAGATTGATGGAGGTGGTTCTATCGTTGGTAAGACCTTGACGTGGCTAAGTAATGAGCAATTTATGAGAATAGAAAATGTTTTGGTTGAGAAAAAAAATATGCTGATTGAATCAAAGAAGCTTTGGTACGATTTATCTCGAGGATTACTTGCTTTTCCCGAAGAGGTTGTTATTACTTTAAAGAGCGAGGGGAATTTATGAGAAAAATAAATATTTGGCCTGTTTTAGTTTTAATTATTTTTCTATTTTTATTGAGTAGGGAAGGGATTACGGCTGCTCAAAGCTCATCCGATGTAACTTTAAAAACCTCATCGGCTGAATTTGATGAAAAAACCGGTATTATTTATGCCAAGGGACAATCTACGATACAATGGCAGGGCGTTACCATGATTTGCCCTTATCTTGAAGTCGATACCGTCAAGCAAGAAGCAAAAAGTGAGGGTGAAATCCAGGTGGTTTGGGAAGACAAAACGATTTTTTCCCAGTCTTTGTTTTTTTATGGAAAGGAAAAAAAGGTAGTAATGACCGATATCCAAGGGAAAGGAAAGGATTTTAGTTTCCAGACCAAAAAGATGGACTTTTTTCTATCTCCCGGAAAGATCCTTCTAACCGGTAACCCATTATTAATGATAAATAGTTTCCAAATAAGACCTCAACAAGTTGATTATAGCTTAAATGAAAAAAAATGGTTAGCATCTTCGGTCGTGATTGCAAAGGAAGGATGGTCGGGCCAGTCAAAAAGCGCCACATATCAAGAAGGATCAAATTTTATTGTATTAGAGGGGAATGCTACTGTCGAGAAGGATGGGAATCAGCTACGCGGAGAGAAAATTTTAATTGATGTTGAAACTGGAAAAGTGAGAGTGGAAGGAAATGTTGAAATAAATATAATGGCGATTGAAGGAGAAGAGACCAATTGATCCAAGAAAGAAGTTGGCAATCGTTAAAGGGTGAAGGATTAGCCAAGGAATATTCCAAAAAAAGAGTCGTTCAGGAAGTGAGTATTCAGGTTTCTCGAGGAGAAATCGTTGGGCTGTTAGGACCGAATGGAGCAGGGAAAACTACTACTTTTTATATTATTGTTGGTTTGATTCGTCCTAGTGGAGGCAAAGTGTTTCTCGATTCCCAAGAACTTAATCACTTACCAATGTATTTGCGAGCTCGGCTAGGAATTGGGTATTTAGCCCAAGAACCATCGGTATTTCGTAAGCTTAAAGTTTGGGAAAATATTGATTTGGTCCTTGAAATGCAAGGTTTGAAAAGAAAAGATATCATAAAACGACGGGAGGAATTGTTAGAAGAGTTTGGAATAAGTCATTTGGCAAAGACATCGGCAAACCTTCTTTCCGGAGGAGAAAGAAGACGGCTGGAAATCGCACGCTCTTTAGCAACTGACCCCTCTTTTGTCTTATTGGATGAACCTTTTACAGGGATAGATCCAATTGCAGTTGAGGAGATTCAAGGTGTTATCAAATATCTTGCCCAGAAAAATATTGGCGTCCTGATTACTGATCATGCTGTTCGAGAGACTTTGTCTATAACCGATCGAGCTTATATAATGTTTGACGGAAAAATTTTAATTTCTGGAACATCGGAAGAAATAATATCTTCTGAGGTAAGCCGAAAATATTACTTGGGCGAAAGATTTAATATGTAGAGAGCATGAAAGTATTTGATTGGTATCTCCTCAAACAAGCGCTTCACAACTTTTTTCTTGGTGTTGCGCTCTTTCTAACCATCCTCACCGCTGGCGATTTGTTATTTCGGCTTACCCGACTATGGCTTCAATCCAAAGTGCCATTTATGACCATCGCCCAGGTTTTTTTGTATAGCCTTCCATCTTTTTTAGTATACGTGTTTCCTATGTCAGTCCTTCTATCAGTTCTTCTTACCATGAATCGAATGGCAGCCGATAGCGAAGTAATTGCTTTAAAAGCATCAGGTATCAGTGTAAAACGTTTGGTTATTCCTTTTCTTTTAATAGGAATCTGGTCTTGTATTTTTACCATCTATATACAAGAAAGGATATTACCGACTTCTTCTCAAAAACTACAGAGTTTGATTGGTGGAACTTCGGTAACCAGCTGGTTATTTCAGGAAAATACATTTTTCCGCGATCGGATTGATGAATCCCAAGAAAGAATTTTTTACGTTAAGAAAATTGATCGAGAACAACCACTCTTGTCAGGAGTTATTGTTCAAGAATATGATCACAATGGGTTAAAGCGGATTTTGAATGCCGATCAAGCATTTTTGGATAATGGGAAATGGGTTTTTATTAAAGGAGTCATGTATGAGGTTGGTTCCCGTGGTGAGGTGGAAAGAGTTGTACGTTTTGAAAAAGAGGAAATGTACACGCAACAAAGCATGGAAGATGTTTTAAAGAGTCAAAAAAATCCACAAGAAATGAGTTATAAAGAACTTCAAGAGTATATTTCTCAGGAACATGAAAACCCTGAACAAAAATACCGACTACAGCTTATGCTTTGGCAAAAAACCGCTATCCCTTTTGCAGCAATCTTTTTTGCCTTGGTGGGAGTTCCACTTGGAATAGCGTCGCCTCGTTCGGGTAAAGTAATGGGGATAGGAATGAGTATTTTAATGGTTTTCGGTTATTATGTGTTGTTTTCGGTTAGCGGGACAGTCGCTGAGGGGGGCGGTATGTCTCCTTTTTTAGGGGCATGGCTGAGTAATATTATCACTGGTATTCTTGGTGTCGGTCTGATACAGTTTAAAGAGAAATATTAATCAAAGGAGAACCACATTTGGACTTTTCCGGTTTCCTGCTCATAATTTCAATTATTATTATCAGTGGAGTTGTTGCTTATTTAGGAGATGTTTTAGGGAGACGCATAGGTAAACAACGCTTATCAGTATTAAAACTGCGCCCTCGCTATACGGCTATTTTAATGAGTATTATCACTGGAGTTATGATTGCAACTATAACCCTGGCGATATTGACTGTTGCATCAGAGGATGTAAGAACTGCCTTGTTTGGCATGAGAGAATTGAGAGAAAAGCTTGACTCTTTAAATTATGAGGTGAAACAAAGAAACACGGAATTAGATGTTATGAGAAAGGAAGCAGAAAATTTTCAAAAGAGGATTGCTGAGTTAGAACAAAAGGAAAAAGATTTAATTTTGTCTCGATCTCAATTAGAAAGTCAGGTTGAAATTTTAAATGGAAATATCCATGACCTGGTTGAACAGAGAAATAGTCTCAATGAAGAAATTCAATCTCTTCAATTAGAATTGAGACGGACTCAAGAAACCATTGTTGCTATTCGCCAGGGTGAGATTGTATTCCAGGAAGATGAAGAGATGCTAAGGGGTCTTGCACCGGCCGGGTTGGCAAGAGAAGAAGCTGAAAACTACTTACTTACCTTGTTGCAAAGGGCTGACGAATTAGCATTAAGAAGGGGAGCTGGGCAAGATAGTTCTAGCCAGAGGGCAGTTTTTGTGATGGGTGATAATTTTGATCAAGCTTTAGAAAAATTAATATTATCACAAAACCAGACGGTAATTCGGCTCGTTTCAGCACTGAATACTCTAAAGGGAGAGCCAGTTATTACCCGTTTTTTATTAGATGATAATAAAAAAATCTTTGCTGCTGGTCAATTGGTTTATCAAAAGGAAGTTAGTGTGGATTCTGACCAGAGCAATGTTGAGCAAATACTCACCGAAATCTTAAGTGAATTAAATACCCTTGGCGTAAAACAGGGGATTATACCGCAGCGAGGAAGAATCGGTTTGGTTTCCGCTCTGAACCTGACCGATGTAAGCCGTCAGCTCTCTCAATTGAGTGATCAAGTTTTAATTAATGCTATAGCAGAAAACGATATTTATACCATCGGACCATTACGAGTTCGCTTAGAAATAGTGAAGGATAAAGTTCCATAACGGTAAAGTTGCAAAGGATATGATCGTTGTAGTAAAAATAATACTGGAACATAATTCTGTATCAAGTGAATAAAGCGAAGCTAAAGCAAAAGAACTCATGAGAGTGGGAGTCGCGGATTGAATAACCATGACTTGTCGGGTTACCGGTTCAAAAAGAATGAATCGAGTCAAAATTAAAAATAATATTGGCAGAAGGACTAACTTAATACCGGTGGCATAAAGTATTGGAACCAAACGGCGTGATAGATGCTTTATTGAAAGCGATAAACCAATGGCAATCATAATAACTGGGACAGTGGTATCGGCTAATCGTTTTATGGAATCCATAAAGACTGCAGGTATCGAAACCCCATTGAGGAGCAAAGCGACAATAAAAGCTAAAAAGGGTGGTAATTTTAAAATTTCTTTGAAACTAGTAAAAGAAAATTTCTGGTCCTTACTATACGCGCAGATGGCTACCCCTACAGTATAGACTACTAAAAAGTTACCCATCTGATCAAAAAAAATTGCCGGAGGGAGCGCATTTTCACCCAGCAAAGCCATAACAAAGGGATAGCCAAGGAAAGCTGTGTTGCCAAAAGCAGCCCCCATAGCAAAGCTTGCACTACTTGCCGGGGAGAATTTTAATCGGTATTTTCCCCAACCATAAGAAAGCAGAAAAATGATGGTTATGATGGAAAGAGCTAACGGTGGGATTTTCCAGTAAGCGGCTTCAATAGTTGCTGGTTGTAAAGACCGAAAAACCAAGCAGGGGAAAGAAATATACAGTACAAATTTATTTAGTAGAGAAGCAGTGCCCGGCGGGAATATTTTAAAAATCTGCAAAACGATTCCCAAACCCATCAGGATTAGCATTATCAATAGAACATGGTACATAATCTATATTTTCCTGACGAGATTGGTTAAAATTCCAATTCCCTCAATTTCAACATCTACACGATCTCCTGGTTTTAAAGGACCAACGCCTGATGGAGTACCGGTTGCAATAACATCCCCGGGAAGTAGAGTCATAATTTGAGATATATAGGCAACTAATTCGTTTATTGGGAAAACCAGATGTTTAGTATTTGATTGTTGTCGAATTGTCCCGTTTACCCGGGTGAGGATTTGGAGGCGGTTGGGGTTTAACTTGGAAACTATCCACGGACCGATTGGGGCAAAAGTATCAAAAGATTTGGCTCGGGTCCATTGTCCATCAATGCTCTGCAAATCACGAGCGGTGACATCATTAAAACAAGTATAACCGAGAATATAATTTGGAGCATCTTGGGCGGTTATCTGATAGGCAGTTTGTTTTATTACCACTGCAAGCTCGCCTTCAAAATCTACTTGGTTTGATTGTTGGGGAAGGAGTATAGTTCCTCCTGGTTCAAGAACCGCTGTTGATGGTTTGATAAACAGGATAGGATGATCGGGAACTTGGTGGCCGAATTCTTGGATGTGGTCGCGGTAGTTTAAGCCTACAGCAACAACTTTTGATGGGAGAGTGGGTGATCCTAGTTTTACCTGAGACAGATTAAGCGAAAATCCATTTTTTTCTGATGAATTAAAATAAGAATCGGAAAATTCTTCTATGATTGAATCTTTTTCAATAATGCCCCAACTCCACTGATTGGTATCAGGTTTTAGAAACCGTAAATATTTCATGGAAGGACACCCCTTTTAATCAATTTTTAGAATTATTTGGTAAGAATTCGGCTAATAGCTTCTCCAACTTCATGGGTTTTGGCTGCTTGGTGTTGATCGGAAATAGGCTTCATATCATAGGTTACAAAACGATTTTCTTGAATAACCTTGGCAACAGCTTTTTCCAACTTCTGGGCTTTTTCTTTTTCACCGATATACTGAAGCATCATCATTCCCGAAAGAATCATAGCAATAGGATTTACTTTGTTTTGGTTTTTGTATTTGGGAGCACTTCCATGAGTTGGTTCAAATACAGCATAGTCATTGCCGATATTTGCTCCAGGTGCAACACCTAGACCTCCAACCAGACCAGCTCCTAAATCAGAAAGAATATCACCATAGAGGTTGGGGAGAACTAATACGTCATAAAGTTCTGGTTTTTGCACTAATTGCATACACATATTGTCAACAATGCGATCTTCAAATTCTATATCCGGATAACTTGTTGCCACTTGACGAGCAACCTGAAGGAAAAGACCATCAGAATATTTCATGATATTCGCTTTGTGAACAGCAGTGACCTTGTGCCGTTTATTCTGACGGGCATATTCAAATGCGAAAGTAATAATTCGCTTTGAACCAAAAACCGATATTGGTTTAATACTTAAACCGGCATCACTGCGTATTGAGTGACCACTTAATTCTTTTATGTTTTGGATTAAATGAGTCGTGGTTTCTTTATTTACTTCAAACTCGATACCGGCATAAAGGTCTTCGGTATTTTCCCGAATGATAACCAGATCAATATTTTCATATCGCGACCGAACCCCTGGATAGGTTTTGCAAGGTCGTACACAAGCAAAGAGATCCAGTTCCTTCCGAAGAGCGACATTTACACTCCGGAAACCAGTTCCAACCGGAGTCGTAATCGGACCCTTGAGTGCGACTTTATTCTTTTTTATTGATTCAAGAACATGATTTGGTAACGGGGTTCCATATTTTTCAAGAACATCAGACCCAGCTTCCTGAACATCCCATTCAACTTCGAGACCAGTTGCTTCCAGAACACTGACTACCGTATTGGTGATCTCTGGACCGGTGCCATCTCCCGGTATGAGGGTTATGGTGTGTTTCATGGTATATCGCTCTCCTTCTAAAGGATTATTCCGAGAATAAAATATTTCAAATTGGAGAAGTATTTCGAAAGATAAAACATAAATAGTAACACTTGTGCAATATTAATAAATATAATGCTTTTTTTCAACCAGTAATATTTGATATAATTTGCAACGAGTACTTTTTATGCCCTCAACAGGGTAAGTTTTAACCTACTCTGTATAAAAAAACCAGTTTTTTTCTTGGTATTCTGTTCAGCGATACTTTTATTTTGCCCATATTTAATTCGTAGAGTAAAATTGTTCTTTCTAAGGTGGAAGGTATTCATTTTTGGAGGTTAAGTTGATGAGTGGCGTTGAAATGAAAGGAATCACCAAGACTTTTGGGAGCGTTATAGCCAATCAAAAGGTTGACTTTGATTTAAAATATGGAGAAATTCATGCTTTATTAGGAGAAAATGGCGCCGGTAAATCAACATTAATGAATATTTTATATGGTCTTTACCTTCCCGACTCGGGAAACATTTTTATTAATGGTCAAAAATGTGATTTTCGTTCACCTTTTGATGCAATTCGGGCTGGAATAGGGATGGTTCATCAGCATTTTATGCTGATTCCTGGTCAAACCGTCTGGGAAAATATGATTTTGGGTTTAAATAATCTTCCTCAAATTCTTCCCAAACAAGAAATAAAAAGGCAGATAATGGAATTATCGGAAAAATATTGTCTTCAGATAGATCCGATGTCATTTGTTTGGCAATTGTCGATCGGGGAACAACAAAGGGTAGCTATTTTACAGATGCTCTATCGGAAGGCAAAACTGCTCATTCTCGATGAACCAACGGCAGTATTAACTCCTCAAGAAAGCCAGAATTTATTTAAAATGCTTGCTTTTATGGCATCGGAAGGGTATGGAATAATTTTTATCTCACACAAATTGGATGAAGTTATGAGGTTATCCCATCGGGTAACCATTCTTCGCAAAGGTGAAAAAGTTGGGTCGGTTCTTACCTGTGAAACCACCAAGGAAAAATTAGCGGAAATGATGATGGGGCAGAAATTTGTTTTTTCGATTCAAAAGCAACCAAAATTATCCGGTCCTTTAGTTTTCGATGTTGAAAATATTCAAGTTCGTGGTGATCGTGGATTTCAGGTTATTCGAGATCTTTCGTTACAAATACATCAAGGAGAAGTACTTGGAATGGCTGGTGTGGCAGGGAATGGTCAACAGGAATTATGCGAAGCGCTATCAGGCTTACGAAGGATCGAGTCAGGAAAAATAAAAATAAATCAACATGAACTTACCAACCGACCGCCCCGACATTTTATAAATAAAGGTCTTCGATATATTCCGGCTGACCGACGTGGAGTTGGTTTAATTCCGAATATGATGGTCGATGAAAATGCAATTTTGAAAAAGTATTGGAAAAACCCCATTTCAAAGGGATCATTAATTAATTGGTATGAAGTGGATCAATATGCCCGCTATTTAATTCGAAAATTTTATATTGCCGTTCCTCATAGTCGCTATCCGGTAAAGAATCTTTCCGGGGGCAATCTTCAAAAACTAATGTTAGGGCGAGAACTCAGCGATTCACCTCAAGTTATTATTGCTATGCATCCAACATGGGGTTTAGACGTTGCGGCTACCAAATTTGTTCGGGAACAAATTCTAAAAGAAAGAGACCGAGGGGCTTCGGTTCTTTTAATTTCTGAAGACATAGAAGAACTAGTTGCTTTGAGTGACCGACTGGCCGTCATATGTAAAGGAGAAATCATGGGAATTGTTGACCAACCACAGGAGATCACACCTGAAGTTTTAGGCTTGATGATGGCAGGAACTCCATTAAAAAATATTCAAAAGGTTTCTGCATGAGTATTTCTGTTCGAGTTGATAAACGAACTTATTCCTCCTGGTTTTTAAGTGTTTTTCTTCCTATCATATCGGTATTGTTAGCCTTGATCGGTGGATCAATTTTCTTAGCATTTCTCAAGGTATCCCCACTTCAAGCTTATCGTGGAATGTTTCAAACCGCATTCGGTGATTGGTATGGAATTAGTGAAACCATTGTAAAAGCCATTCCCTTAACTCTATCAGGCATAGCGGTTACTTTGGCTTTTAAAGCCACCGTTTGGAATATTGGTGCTGCCGGCCAAATCTTTTTGGGAGCTTTGGCAACGACTGCTGCAGTTCGGTATTTTTATGTAGATAACCACTGGATGATGTTTTTTATCATGTTTTTATTAGCTGGTATTGCTGGTGGAAGTTGGGCCGCTATAGCAGGATATTTAAAAGCTCGTTGGAATGTAAACGAAACTATTACTACATTAATGCTTAACTATGTCGCTATACACCTGGTTGATTATTTTATCTATGGGCCGTGGAAAGACCCAGATAGCTTGGGATTTCCCATGACTGCTCCTTTTCCTGAGGCGGCACGGATTCCTCTTCTCGTTGGGACGAGAATCCATTACGGGCTCTTTATTGCAATCTTTTTTGCAATTTTTTTCTGGTTTATCTTTCGTTATACCCGTTGGGGGTATGAAATACAAGTTATTGGCGAAAGCCCAAAAGCAGCTCAATATGCTGGTATTTATTATTTAAGATATATTGTCCTAATTATGTTTATATCTGGGGCAATAGCAGGGATTGCCGGAATGTGTGAGGTTTCAGGCTTACAGGGACGCCTACAGCATGGTTTTACTGCAGAATTCGGATTTACTGCGATTATTGTTGCTTGGTTGGCTCGTTTGAATCCTATTTCGGTTATGCTGGTTTCCTTTCTTATTGGTGCCCTTCAGGTAGGAGGCGAAAGCCTGCAGATTGTAATGCGATTACCCATCGCTAGCACCTTGGTTTTGCAAGGATTAATACTGTTTTTTGTTTTAGGGGGAGAATTTTTTAGGAATTACCGAATACGGTTTATTAGAGGAGATGAGCGCTAAGTGGAAATGGTTGTTTCCATTCTGGCTGCAGCAGTTCGAAGTGGTACTCCCATTTTATTTGCAACTTTAGGGGAAATTATCATCGAAAAATCGGGAATTTTAAACTTGGGTTTAGAAGGAATAATGCTTATAGGAGCTCTCACGGGTTTTTCTGTAAGTTTAGTGAGCGGTAATCCTTGGTTGGGAATAATGGCAGCCTTTATTTTAGGAGCTCTTATAACTCTTATCCATGGTTTTATTTCTATCACATTAAGAGGCAATCAAGTGGTAAGTGGCTTGGCAATGACAATATTTGGAACCGGGGTCAGCTCCCTTATGGGAAAAGCATTCATCGGTAAGACCATTCCAGGTTTATTAAAAACTCCTTTTCCAGTTTTAAACCGCATTCCTTTTGTTGGTCCGATTTTTTTTAATCATGACCTGCTGGTTTATTTTTCCTTTTTCCTGGTTATTTTCCTTTCATGGTTTTTAATCTCGACTCGGATAGGCTTAAACTTACGAGCAGTAGGTGACAGTCCCAGGGCTGCTGATGCGATGGGATTAAACATTAATCGGATTCGTTATTTAGCAGTGGCAATTGGTGGTGGCATCGTTGCCATAGGCGGAGCTTATCTCTCAGTAGCTTATAATAAAATGTGGACTGAATCAATGACTGCAGGAAGAGGTTGGATTGCAGTGGCTCTGGTTATATTTGCAATATGGAATCCAACCCGGGCTGCTTTAGGGGCTTATCTTTTTGGAGGCGTAGAAGCTTTTCAATTAAGACTTCAAGCAACTGGAACGAGCATCCCAACGCCTTTACTTCTAATGCTTCCCTATCTTCTTACGGTTTGTGTCCTCATTTTTATTTCAATTGGAAAAGGCAAGGGTATCCTGTTTGGAGCCCCAGCTTCTTTGGGTCAACCTTATTTTCGCGAAGAAAGTGAATAAGTGAACCAAAATCAAGTATAATTTTTTTGACATTAATTTTACTAAATAAGGAAAGGGAGTGTCATAAGAAAATGAACAAATGGGTATGGTTATTAATTCTGGTGGTTTTTTTTGCCATGGGATCGGTTGCTCTAGCTTTTGATCCGATTCCAGCGGAAGATCTCAAGATTGGCTTTGTTTTTGTAGGTCCAGTTGGTGACGGGGGATGGAGTTATATGCACGACCAAGGACGCCAAGCAATAGAAAAAGCGTTTCCCGGGGTAACGACCATGTATGCTGAATCGGTCCCAGAAGGGCCAGATTGTGCACGAGTTATGGAACAATTTGTTCGAAACGGAGCGCAGCTGGTTTTTGCCACATCGTTTGGATATATGGACCAGGTTATTGAAGTTGCTAAGAAATACCCAGACGTAATTTTCATGCATTGTTCGGGGTATAAAATGGCTGACAATGTTGGTCTCTATTTTGGTAGGATGTACCAAGCTCGATATCTATCGGGGTTAGTGGCGGGAAGCATGACAAAAAGTAATATCATTGGTTTTCCGGCAGCCCATCCAATCCCTGAAGTAATCCGTATGATTAATGCTTTTACCTTAGGAGCCCGTAAGGCGAATCCCGACGCAAGAGTGAAGGTTGTTTGGCTTTATTCTTGGTTTGATCCTGGAAAAGAAAAAGAAGCTACTAAAGCACTTATTGATGCAGGAGCCGACATGATTGGTATGCATGCCGATTCTGGGTCAACTCCACAAACTGCTGAAGAGTCAGGGGTATATGTTATTGGTTATAACAATGATATGTCCAGCTATGCTCCGACGAAATGCCTGACTTCCTCGGTTTGGGATTGGTCAACAATTTATGTCGATATAATAAAAAAGGTTATTGAAGGAAACTGGAAACCAATTGACGATTGGTGGGGTATGGATACGGGAATTGTAAAACTTACCTCCTTTAGCCAAGATGTGCCGGAAGAAGTAAAAACCTTGGTTCAAGAAGAGCAGGAAAAAATAATTAATGGAACCTGGGATGTATTCTGGGGTCCGATAAAAGACCAAAATGGAAATGAGAAAATTGCTGAAGGGCAAAAAATGTCTGATCAAGATATCTTGTCTTTCTCGTGGTTTGTCGAAGGAGTAGAAGGAGAAATTCCGGTAAGCCAGTAAATAGCGCTGGACATTAAAGAACACTTGAAGTAACCATCGAGCCAGCAGCGGTCGTCTAAAAATTTTGTTGACTCGATGGTTCTAAACTCTTGAAAATCCGGTGATGAAAGTTTATACTTCACAGTTGTCAGAGCAAGTACTTCTTGAGTATTGATTCAAATTTTTCCTCCTAAGGATGATCGTTCTTTTTGCTCCAATTTTGGTATTTAATAATTTCCATATTATAAAAGCGGGAGTTGATTATTTTTGGAGAAAAGTAACCTTTCAGCCGGTGTGTTTGGTTTAAGCTATGATAAAATTGACAAGTTAATTGAACAGCATGACACTCCACTTTTTATTATAATTCGAGAGAGGTTAATAGATAACTATCAGGCTTTTCGATCTTTCTTCCCAGGGGTTGAAGTTTATTATGCTTTGAAAGCAAATCCACATCCCTATATTATCCAGGTTTTAGGGGAAATTGGATCTTCATTTGACGTGGCATCCCTTCAAGAAATTCAATTGGTTTTAAGCCACGGTATTTCTCCACAACGCATGATATTTGCTAATACGATTAAAAGAAAAAAAGGTATTCGTTTTGCCAAGGATAGTGGCGTTAGCCGTTTGACTTACGACAATTTTGATGAAATAGGGAAAATGGCTCGGGTTTTTCAAGGGGCGTCGGTTATCTTAAGGATTAAGACACCTTCGGTAGGTAGTCGGATTAATCTATCCTATAAGTTTGGTGCCGAACCCAATGAAGCTTTGGATTTGTTACTCAAGGCACAAGATGCTGGTTTGAATCCAATTGGTATCAGTTTTCATGTCGGTTCACCTTGCACGAATGTAGAAAATTATATTGCTTCTCTCAAATTAGTGGTAGAAATTTTCGAACAGGCAGCATCCAAAGGGATTCACCTTCATACCATTGATATCGGAGGCGGTTTTCCTCTTCAGGTTTACCAGACTAAAAATATCAAAGTGAGTGTTGAATCGATGGGTAAAATACTCACTCCCCTCTTATTGGAATATTTTGGCAGAGATTGTACTTTTGTTGCCGAACCGGGAAGAAGTCTGGTGGGAAGTGCTGGATTGTTGATTTCAAAAGTAATAGGACGAGCGAAACGCTCGGGTAAAAACTGGTATTATTTAGACGATGGATATTATGGGACATTTACAGCTATTCCTTTTGATAAATCAGTTTTTGAATTTTATACTTTTAAAGATGAAAGTGAAAAATATCCTTGCATATTGGCAGGACCAACTTGCGACTCAGTCGATATTATTGCTGATGGAGTTTTGATGCCCGAGATGCAATTGGATGACTTGGTGTTCGTTCCCAATATTGGTGCCTATTCATGGGCTTCGGCGACAACCTTTAATGGTTTTGAAAAACCAAAAGTCATTCTGGCTTAGATTTTTTTGCTAATTATATAAAATGAAAAAAATACACTGAAAATAAGCAATCGAGAAATGGTTAGACAAAGCGGATATTAAATTCAGGACAAACAGGTAAACAATATCCACAAGTTAGACATTTTTCCAGGTTTATTAAAGGTCGATCAGATCCCATGGTAATCGCTCCAGAGGGGCAGGTTTCCACACATAATCGGCATTTTCGGCAATTATTTAGCATAACCGGTTTTTTCTGTTTCCGATCTAGACACTGATTCATGAGTTCTTTAGAAATTGGTTGTTGATTGAAGTGAAGGAGATGAAAATCTAATTCGACTTCCCTGACCACACCTATTGCTATTGAGCTAATTTCTCGGATATTGCGTACAAATTCGATAGCATCAAATATTCGATCAATACAGTGACCACCAGCGAGGACTTTCATTGCATAAATTCCTTTTCCCCTTATGGAAGCTTTTTGAATTGCTTTAATCATTGTTGTAGTATTTCCCCGGATGATACCCATTCCATCAATATTAATGATAGGAAAAATAACATCAATATCCGGTTCTTCAGCTGCTTTTTCAACAACGTCAACGGCGTGGGTTGATATTCCAACTGCTTGAATAATTCCTTTCTTTTTATAATCTTTTAGACACTCAAATGCACCTTTTCTTTCTTCGAAAACTGCTGCTGTAGACCGGGCTGCATGTAAATGAAAAATGTTGATCATAGATCGGTCTAGTTCCTGTTGAGCTCTATTGATGCTTTTTTCCATTTCTTCATAGGTCGATGCAGTAGATTTCGTAGCTATGATAGCTTCTGGAAAATCAACCAGAGCTTCTCGAAGGTAAGTGGAGGTTTGATAAATTTCGGCAGTATCAAAAAAGTTTACTCCATTATCCCAGGCTTTACGAATCAAGTGAACTCCGTAATCTATTGGAATATTTGCTTGGAGAGGTCCCATGGGAAGAGCACCAAAACAAAATTCAGTAACCTGTAGGTCAAGCTTTCCCATCCTATTCTTTTTCATGTTTTCATCATCCTTTCCCGGGTATTCAGCTTTTTTCTGGCGAGTGAATCTAAAACCAGAGTTATTGTAGCACTTTTAATTAGTGAATTTAATCTTCTTTAACCATCTCATTTTCTTTAACATAAATACCTCAAAAAATGAGTTACATGTTATAATAAAAAAATTCAAAAGTTGATATCTTCATTGGATAGAATAGGAGAAATTGGTTATTAAAGATCAATGATGAAAATTCTCTTTTTTGGTGTGAGCTGGGTTGTTTTATAGAAAAATTTCTATTTAGAATTCTATTAATTTAATAAATATTAATTCAAATAGATTGTCAGGTGTCAAGGAGAAACTATGGCTGTTCAGGCATATATTCTTCTCCAAATTCAGGTTGGGAAAGCACAGAATGTTAAAAAAGAGTTAGCTTTGTATTCATGGGTTATTCGAATAGATCGAGTGATGGGTCCTTTTGACCTTATTCTTTTGGTTGAAGCCGAGGATAACCAAGAAATTGGGGAAAGACTGCTTAAAGAAATTCAAAAAATTCATGAAGTAAAATCTACTTTAACCTGTCCAATTATTTAATATTTAAAAATCTTCATAATGTTGAAGCCTAGTGATAAGATTATTGAGACTCCGTAGAATAGGGTATTTAGGGATATTATCATATTTAGAGGTTTCCATATTTAGCCTACCAAAGGAGAAAGAGGAGAATTTAAGAGAGAAAAAAATCGAGATGAAAGTTGCATTGTCAGCTTGATAGGATAGGTATTTATGTTGCTTGTTTGCGCTAGATGATGACGAAAACAAGGATTCGACATGCCATGGCATGCCGCTACATTATTAAAGAATGGGCACAATATATTGTGCTCCTACAATTTTAATTCTTTGGTAGGGGGCTTGATTTATCATGCCCTTAGATTTTCAGGATAGACCCTCATACTGATTAGCAGCACCAGATGAGGATGAAAATTACTCATTCAGAAATGAATCTCCCCCTTTAGAAAAGGGGGTAAGGGGGATTTGATTTTCTACTGTTCCGTCATTGCGAGGAACGAAGTGACGTGGCAATCTCATTTAGTATTTTTTTAAAATAATTAAAAAATGAGATCCTCACGCGGAAAAGCACTGCTCAGGATGACGGATTTTTTAAACATTATTATATTTTTAGGATTGAAATAAGAGGAATTCGGTTTTTTTGTTGATAGAATAAGCATGGATAAGAATAAAATAAAACTTAATACTGGTTTTAGCGTTCGAAAAAAAAAGAAAGGAAAAGGAAGTAATAATGGGAGATTCATTTGTTTTTCGTTTGCCCAGGGAAATATTTTTTGGAACCAACCAAGGGAACGATATTGGTAAAATTTTGGTAAATATTGGGAAAAGAGCGATCATTATAACCGGCCGAAAGTCGGTTAAGGAAAGTGGTATTCTCGATAAAATTACCCAGTCTCTTGATCGAAATGGGCTCATATATTCTATATTTGACCAGGTTGAACCCGAACCTTCTTTGGATACTGTAAACAGAGGATTAAAACTATCAATTGATTTTAATTGTGAAATGGTTATTTCACTGGGTGGAGGAAGTGTTCTTGATTGTGGGAAAGTTATTGCCGGATTGATTGGGAATGGAAAAACCATACAGCCTTTTTTTGAAGGAGTACCAATAGTTAAGGCCGGTGTTCCTTGGATCGCACTTCCAACGACGGCAGGAACCGGTTCGGAAATGACCAGTAATTCGGTTTTAACCGATGTTGATACTGGAATTAAAAGAAGCGTTCGCAGTCCTTTTTTAATTTCACGGTTAGTTATCATTGATCCTAATTTTACTTTATCAATGAGTCCTTATCTCACAGCTGTTTCTGGAATAGATGCTTTAATACAGGCAATCGAAGCTTATACGAGCCCTCGTTCTAACCCGATTAGTAATGCACTGGTGTTAGAAGCCATTGAACTCCTTTGGAAATATCTTCCTAAGGTGGTTCAAGACGGAGCGAACCTCTTAAACCGTGAATATGTAGCCAAAGGAAGCATGTTGAGTGCTATGGGATTTGCAAATTCATCATCTGGACCTGCTCATGGGTTTTCTCATCTTATTGGGCCAAAGTTTTCTATTTCCCACGGAGAAACCTGTGCGGTTCTGATGCCCCAGGTTATTCGTTTTAATCGAGAAGTGTTTTCTAAAAAATACTTACATATTGTTAACAAAATCGGTATTAAAGAAACTGGAAAGAAGGACCCAGCAGAGGAATTTGCTCTGGCTTTTGAAGATTTTCTTGACCAAATCCATTTACGGAAAAGATTTAAAGAATTTAATGTTCCTCTTGACAAATTAATATCGGTTTTAAATATTAATAATATCGGTAAAAATATTACTGAAAATCCACGACCTTTCCAGTCATCAGAAATGGCCGAATTACTCAAATCATCATGGTAATTGCTTTAAAAAAGGATCATTGATAAGAAGGTGGACCTAAAAAGGTTTTTCAGTTATTATAGAAGCCAGAGAGAGGCGTTTCTACCGAGAGGTGATAGAATGAGAGAAGTGTTAGAGCAAGTTGGAGAATTGATGGCAATTGCAGCCCGAACGGCTCCTAAATCAGGTGGAACTGATTTTGTTCATGTTCACGTGGTAAAAGGGGATGATGTCCAAAAAATTGGAGAAGGGATGATTCGGTACGGCGAGGAAAAAAACATTCCAGGTTTTATTCGTGACGGGAAAAATCTAGTTGCATCGGAAGTTTTAGTATTAATAGGAATTAAGGACGCAGCAGTAATGAATTTAAATTGTGGAGCTTGTGGGTTAGATACCTGTCAAGAGTTGCAGCCGATTGAGAAAAACGAATTTAAAGGGCCTCAATGTATGTTTCGTTTACTTGATTTGGGTATTGCTCTTGGGTCAGCGGTAAAAACTGCCTCACTATTAAATGTTGACAATCGTATTATGTATAGAGTGGGGGCGTTAGCAAGAAAAATGGGTTATACTCAGGATGACGTAGTAATGGGAATTCCTCTTTCTGCCCAAGGGAAAAACATATATTTTGATCGAAAGGGTTAGAGGTGGGCCTATGCAAGGTATGTTAAGAATTCAAGATATAATTGGTTTGATTTTAGCGATATTAATTGTTGCTATATTAATCAGTATTATTCTTATTCTTCGAGAAAGCGCTCGGGAAAGAAAGCTTTGGAAAGAAGAGAATGAGGATTTTGAAGAGGAACCGAAGATTAAAAAGCGTCTTTTTACCGAAAAAAAGATTAATTTTCCAATTAAAGCAAGACCAACTCCTCCGACAATGGAAAATGATTTAAAAGAAATCGAGGAGAAACGTCTATGGCAAAGAATCCCTCGGGAAAAAGAACTACCTCAAGAAGAAGTGAGATTGAAAAAAGATTTTGTTGTTCCTCCTGAGCAAAAAATGAGTTTTGAAAACCAAGAAATGGAACAATTTGAAACTGAAGAACGTTATGTTGAACCGGAAAAGGAAAAAGAAGCTCCAAAAATACCCCTTGTTGACCAGAAAAAAACACAGGAACCCCGACAGGCAATCATTGAACGAGGATTGAAGAAATTACAAGAATTAAGTTTAGACGCCAAAAACATAAAAGTTAATTTAACCGAAGAAACCATTGATTTTTCTCCATTACTGTGGGATGTAAAAGAAAAAGTTCAATCAGGGGAACCACTGGGAGATATTGTTATCCATACAGTTTTTAAGAGTATTCCCGGTTTGTCAGGTGAAGATGTAATTGAAATGTATCGTTCTGGAGATGTGTCGGTTGTTGAAAAATTAGAAGCTCGTCTAAGGTCAAGAGAAGGGCGAGAGTTTTTGGTTGCATCTCTTTATTTATCACATTTTATCATACCTGATCTAGATCGCTTGCTGAGAAATGGTACTCTTTCCGGTGAGGAATATAATTTACTTAAGGCTTTGAAATTTGTTGATCGTTCAACTAAAAAAGATTTTGCCCGGGCAGTATATGCGCAAATAGTTGAAGGTTCAGGCGAAGAAAATGTTTAGCTAAAATACTGTTGTTTTTTTGAGAAAGAGCATGATTAAAAGAAAAAAAGCATTACCGACTTGGATTCAAAATGTTGACCTTGGTCAAAAAAGAGTTTACGACCGGAATTGGGTATTCATTTTAATTCTTTTTTTTCTTTTTTTTGTGGTCATTTTTTTGGATATGTATTCTTATCCTGCTTCGGTAGACGATTATCAGGTTTTCGAGAGAGTGAAAAGTTTATTATTACAAAGTTAAATTATTCTACTTGTGATTTAGCAAGAAGTCACAGATAAGATTGAGTTGGGGGTGATTTTTTGAGAAATTGGCCTTCACTTGTATTGGCTATTATTGCGATTATTCTGTCTTTAGTGATGTTTTCACTTTTATATCCAGTGAAAGGGTTACTTACTGGAACGACAGAGAAAATGAAGGTATTAGAAGAGAGCATAAAAAATCAAGGTACTTCGCTTACAGAAGTCACCGAAAAAATTTCTGCTTTACCGGATTTTTCCTCTTATGAAAAAAGTATTGCGGAAGCTGGTGACAGATTAAATGTATTAAGCGAACAAGGTGATCAATTAGCTCAAAAATTAAAAAATTTCGAGAGTTTCGGTACCCAGATTGATATGCTTGATCAAACCATTAACGATTCTGTTAGTCGAGTCGAGGGGTTAGAAAAGGCGTTCATCGAATTACGACATTTAAGCAAGAATAAAGATACGCAACTCTCTGAACTCAATACAAAATTAAGCCAACTGGAAACCATGAGCACCGAGATTCCAGTCATAAAAGACCAACTTCTCTCTCTAAATGTCGATCAAAGGTTTATTGACACTGCAGAAATAATTGAAACCCAGAAAAACAGCTTATTAAACCAGATAGAATCTTTAAAAATGGAATTTGAAGAAAACTGGACGAAGAATGAATCCGAAAAGCTTTCTTTTATAGAAAAGTTGGATTCTTTCCAAGAAAATGTCGGAAAACAAAAGCAAGAACTGGTATCTTTCCAAAGTAATTGGCAAGAAGAACTGGAAAAATTCAAAAATGAAAACCAGACAGCCTTAACCACCCTTCATGATGAACTGAATACCCAACAGAACATTATTAAAACCCGTATTTCTGAAATAGATCAACTGAAAGAGTCTTTTGCTCAACTTACGCAAAATATTACCTCTCTGGATAATAAGTTCCTTCAAGTTCAGGAATTAGAAACAAAGACAGTTGAATCGGATAAATCAATAAAAGATATTAGAGAAAAAATGAATACCATGAAGACAACGGTAGAAAGCCAAGTACAATCCATTCGCGAACAAATTGATAGCTATTCCAGTTCACTGCAGGGAATGGAAACTTCTCAACAATCTTACGTTGATGAACTGACCAACCTTAAGAATCAATCTGCTCAATTAGCTGAACTTTCTACAATTCTTCCTGAATATGAAACGCTCAATGCGAACTTAGATACCGTTAAAAATACTTTAACTGAGACAACCAGTCAATTTGAAAGTTGGAAACAACAGCTAGAAAAGCAATTGGTCGATTCGATAAAGACCGTTGAGGACCTGCGAAGTGAAATGAATACCATGAAGACAACGGTAGAAAGCCAAGTACAATCCATTCGCGAACAAATTGATAGCTATTCCAGTTCACTGCAGGGAATGGAAACTTCTCAACAATCTTACGTTGATGAACTGACCAACCTCAGTTCGCTCATAAATACTCAGCTAACTAATTTGGATTCCAAAACAAATGTTTTGGAATCCAATATTAACCAACTGGAGGAAACCCAAAAGGCCATCAGGTCTCGTTCAGATCAACTAGAAAGTTTAGTAAATGGTTTTAACCATTCTTTAGAAGCAACTAAAAGCCAAATGGTCAATTTATCAGAAAAAATCAATGAACAATTTGACCAAATAAAAAATGAAATTTCGGTTGGACAGGAAAAAACTTTACTGGAGCTCCAGGATCAACTTGAAGCAATTGGAATCTCTCTGCCGAATATTGAATCATTAGATGAAATGCAATCAAAAATTAGTGAGTTGTTAGCAAATGAAGAATCATTAAAGCAAAAAATTGAATTCATTCAAAATGAAAAAGCGATGCTTCTTGCTGAAATTGAGGGGAATGAAAAAAATATTGCTTTACTGCAGGAAAACTTAGAAAATGTTCGGAGTAAACAAACGTCAGGTGATGAGACTATGGTCATTATTGAGGGGAAGGTCCAATCCCTTCAGAATATAAAAAATGAATTAGAGGATCGACTCGCTAAAACTGACGCACAGATTCAATTATTGGAATCAACCACTCAAGATTGGGGAAATAAATGGGATGAAATGAGTAGTCTATTGGAAAAAAATACTGTTGATGTAAAGCAGTTTGTTGAAGAAGTGAAGGAAGAATATCAGAAAATTCAGACTGACATTTCCAAGAAAATTGATGACGAAAAATTAAAGATGTCTTTAGATACTTTTAATAATTCAATGAATCAAGTTTTAAACCGAGTTGGAACACTTGAACAATTTAACCAAGAATTAAATAAAAAAGAAATATTCAATCGGGTCGATGCAATAGAAGGAAAAATATCAGTAGTTGAAGGGAAAATAAATACTATTGTTCAGGAATATGGAATAAGTATTCCAGAGGTTGAAACTATCAAGGAAGCTATTGATGATTTAAAACAGGAAAAACAAGCAATCGAAGAAAGGGTTGATTTGTTATATGAAGCTCTTGATGGGCAAAAACATATAGAAGAAACCCAACAATCTCTTCAAATTATGAACCAGGAAAAGGATAATTTGCAAGTTGAAATAGAAAGACTGAGTCAGGAAAAATTTGACCTTGAAAAGGGTTTGGGGACAAAACAGGAAGAGTTGAATAGAATAGACAAAGAGTTGGTCATTTTAAAGGAAGAAAAACAGTCAGCAGAAAATATCCAAAAACTGGAGGAAGAAAAAAAACGAGTAGAAAAAGAAGTACAAAATTTAACCAGAGACCTCGAAAACAAGTTGAGTCAAATTGAAATACTCCAGAAAAAAATACAGGAGCTTTCTACACAATTAGATGAGTCAAAAAAATACACTTCCTATGTCATTCTTCCCTGGGATAACCTTTGGAATATTGCTAGAAGATACTATCGTGATGGAACCAAATGGGAGAAAATCCTTGAAGCGAATTCTGAAATAATAGATAGCCCTTATAACTTGCAGCCTTATACTGAAATAAAAATACCTCGTTTAAGTACTTTGAATTAGTCGAAACAAGATTATTAGCAATAAGGGAGGTTTGATTTTATGGACCTTATGGAAATCATAAAGAACCGCAGAAGTATTCGAAAATATCGTTCTGATGAAATATCCCAACAAGATTTAAATGAGATCTTTGAAGCTGTGCAATTGGCACCCTCGGCTAACAATCTCCAACCATGGAAATTCATTTTGATTCGAAATGATAAAAAGAAACGTTTAATTGCTCAAGCATGTGCCGGCCAAGAGTTTATTGGAGAAGCTCCTGTTATTGTTGTTGCCTGTGCAATAGGTAGAGGTGGATATATTGGAAAATATATGGAAAGCTGGCCTGTTGATTTGGCAATTGCTGTGACCCATTTAATATTATCGGCTTGGAACAAAGGACTGGGTACCTGCTGGATAGGAGATTTTGATGAAGATAAGATTCGGGAAATATGTAGCATTCCTCATGTGGTAAGAGTTGTGGCGATTACGCCTCTTGGTTACCCAGTAAAGACTGTTCCGCCGACTTCAAGAAGACCGGTGGAAAGGATTATTTGTCAGGAAAGCTTTTCTGAATAAACAACAACCAGAAGAAGAATGGGAATCATTAAAATTGAAGTTGAGGACATTTTAACTCTTAAAAAGAGCCATCCTTGTGGGAGCCAACAATGGAAGGTGACCAGAATTGGTGCTGATATTGGGATGAAATGTGTTAAATGTGGTCATTTTGTTATGGTTTCCAGGCAGAAACTGGAAAAAGCTATTCGCGAAATAAACCGGAAGGGTCATACTTTAAAACCAATAGATGCTATTGTTGAAATAGAATAGAGTGTTCTCCTCCTGGAAAAAAAGTTCCGCTAATGAGAGGAGAAGGTTTTTCAATTTAATAATCTCTTTTAATAATTTGAGCAAGTTTTTCCTGGGTTTGCCACTGTCCAAAGAGGAAACCATCTCGGGCTATCTTCCCCAAAAAATGCCTCAAAAATGCTGACATGCTTGTAGGTTGAGCATCAGATAAACGAGTTCCAGGAAGAGGAAGGAAAGAATGAGCGTGAATTTTTGCTCCTTGCTTTATAAGCTTCTGGATGGATTTAACGGTTTCTTTTTCATCTTCTTCTTTTTCACCAGGGAGGCCAAAAATAAAATCGACGGCTACCTGGAAACCATTTTGAATGGCCAGATCCACCGCTGAAAAAACCTGTTCTCGAGAATGACCTCGATGAAGGTTTTTTAATAACCGATTACTCCCAGTTTGTCCGCCAAAGACCAGAGTTTTACTATCAGAAAATTTTTTTAAAATTTGTATTGACTCAAGAGTGATAAAATCGGGACGGATTTCGGAGGGGAAGGATCCAAAAAAAATTCGACCGGTCTCACCAATAATTTTTTTAATCCCTTCTAAGAGGGAAAAAAGAGAATTCAGGTTTAAAGATCGTCCATCAATCGAATCATAAGCTAAAGCATTTGGCGTGATGAAACGGATATCAGTCAAATTTTTTTTCTTCATTTCTCGGCAGTACTCAAATATGGCTTCAAGACTGCGATGTCGAACATCGGTTCCAAATAACGAGCTTGTCTGACAGAAATAACATCCATAGGGACATCCGCGAGTAATCTCGATGAAGCCATATTTTCCCAGTTTAATAGGGGAGGGAGGATAGAGATCAAGATGAACCCGCTGATTTGATTTAAGGATTACCGGGTTCATAACGGAAAAATCATTTATAGCACATGAAATTATCTCTTGAATGAGGTTTTCAGCTTCTCCTATAACCATCCAATCAGCAAGACCTTGGAAGAATTCTGGTTCTGCCGAGATGTGAGGACCTCCAAGACAAATTTTAACTTGGGGATTAATGGATTTACACTTTACTAAAAGAGGTTGAACTTGTTCACAATCAGGGGTCATAACTGATATCAATATTAAACCAGATTGGTGATGAGTGAGAGCAGAGAATAGTTCAACCTCTTTTGAACAAAAAAAAACTGAAGCTGGTTCCATGAGGGATGATTTTGTAATGCTCCTATTAGGATGTTCAAACTATTTTTATTTTTGGTCGGATAATAGACAAATACTGGATATTTCTCCATAAATAGTTTGGTTAATGACGATTTTGGTCGAGATATTCTTTAGCTATTTGGGATATGGTTTTAATGAATTCTCGGCATTTTAAGTGCATATTATTTTTTCGATACTCATTTAATCCTTCTTCAGTATTCATGGGAACACCAATTAAATCAATGCAATCTATGGCTCCTAATTCTTTTTTTACATCATTTATGAAATGCTCTACTAATAAATAGAGATCGTCCCGGGTTTTTTTATCATTCCCCTGGTCACGCCCGAATTCTAAACCCAATGCCATAATTGAACCGGTTATAGCCCCACAGACATCACCGGTATGACCTAACCCACCCCCAAAACCGGTTGCCAACCGAGGGAAGAAATGGCAGGTTTTTCCTAAATGATCGCACAATCCCAATAATGTTGACTCACAACAATTAAATCCCTGTTGATGGTATTCAGTTGCTTCTGGCATACTCTATTTCCTCCTATTACTAATTTTTTCAAATTTCTCTCAATACTACCAGATTTAAAAGGAGATGAAAACCTACTTCAATTAATGGTAGACTCATATTAGAATATAACAATTTAAATTGATGATAGAATTTAGCGGTGAAGAACTCTTGCGAATGTTTTGACCACTGCCTATTATTATGGTAGTAAAATTTCCCAATAGAGTTGTATGAATATGAGGGAAAATCGTTAAGTGAATAAATGAATGAATGGTGCAAAATGCTTATAGCGTCTCTAGACGATGAAGGAAATATCTATCTAAAATCGTCATTGCAGGATACCCAACCGTTTTTTGGTTGAACGACGTGGCAATATCATTCCTAAAAACATTGAGTCGTGAGAAGTGATACGTGAGTCGAAAAAAAATTAAGAATTGATGTATTTTGGTAGCGAGAAACTCAAGAAAAAAGCCTCGGCCTTTAACCAAAGGAAGAAAAAATTAAAAGGATGAGATCCTCACGGCTTCGAAAAACGAAGCCTCAGGATGACGCCTATTTTGCTCATTGCTGTTTTTCAAGAATAGACTTTAAATAAGGAGACCTCAAATGCAAAAGAAAACCGAGATGGAATTGAATCAACCATTAATAGAAGCGATGAAGCTTCATGAGTTTTATCATGGGAAGATAGAAATGAATTTAAAATGTCCGGTAAGGTCCTACCATGATTTTGCCATATGGTATACTCCAGGAGTTGCCGAAGTGTGCAAAGCAATAGTAGGTGATCCTAAGCTCTCCTATGAATACACCAATCGATGGAACACTGTGGCGGTGGTTTCGAATGGAACAAGAGTTTTAGGCTTGGGAAATATTGGTCCAGAAGCTGCAATGCCGGTTATGGAAGGAAAATCACTTTTATTTCGTTATTTAGGAGGAGTTGATTCTTGGCCGCTCTGCTTGAAGACTCAAAACACCGAAGAATTAATACAAATTGTCCAATCTCTTGAACCGAGTTTTGGAGGGATTAATCTAGAAGACATATCGCAACCGGAGTGTTTTACTGTTTTAGAGACTTTACAAAAAAGTATGAAAATACCGGTTTGGCATGATGATCAACAGGGAACTGCCTTAGTGACGGTTGCGGGGGTATTGGGAGCAGTTGAAGTTGTACAAAAACCCTTGGATAAAATTCGAGTTGCATTGGTAGGGGCAGGTGCATCAAATATCCGAATTGCTCATTTGCTTATAAAAGCTGGAGTTCTTGCCGAAAACATTGTCCTCTGCGATCGAAGTGGGACGCTTCATCGAGAAAGAAAGGATTTGGAAGAAAATCATCCCTGGAAATGGGAGCTGTGCCAAATGACCAATGGTGATAACTTAAAAGGTGGAAAAGCTGAAGCAATCGCCAATCGTGACTTGCTTATAGCCTTGTCGACACCGGGTCCTGGTGTAATCAAACCAGAATGGATTCAAACCATGGAAAAAGATGCCATTGTATTTGCTTGTGCCAATCCGAATCCGGAAATATGGCCTTGGGAAGCGAAGGAAGCTGGAGCTAAAATTGTTGCGACTGGACGATCGGATTTCCCGAATCAAGTGAATAATTCATTGGGATTCCCGGGATTATTTCGAGGTATTCTTTCGGTTCAATCAGCATGCATTAATGACGATATGTGCATAGCAGCTTCCAAGGCTATTTATCGATTTGCGCAGAAAAGAGGACTCCATCCAGATTATATAATTCCCAGTATGGAAGAATGGCAGTTGTTCATTGAAGAGGCTTTAGCAGTTGCCCAGGTTGCTGTTGAACAAAATCATGCACAGAAAAAGAAAGATTTTAATGAACTTCGGAAAGAAGTTGAGAAAATTATCCAGAGAGCCCAGGATATGGTGAAAGATTTAGTAAAATTAGATTATATTCCTCTTCCTCAGGAGAAGCAATGATGAAATATATTTCGCACGAAGAGCTGATATCGCCTTTGGAAAGCGCTTTGATAGAGATGAATATAAAGAGTCCAGAGAAACTACAAAATTGCATGATGGGAGCACTAACTCAGGAAAAAAGCGATCCCGCTCGTGAAATGTTTTCCGAAATATTAGAAAACTATGTAATTGCCCAAGAAGAGTGCCTTCCTCTTTGCCAGGATACTGGTATGGTTATGGCAGAAGTATCAATTGGTATTGAAGTTGTGTTGACAGGGGGAACCTTTCAAGAGGCTTTGAATGAAGCAATCCGTCGAGCCTATCAAAAAAGCTATTTCCGAAAGTCAATTTTATCTGACCCCTTAATCGGGAAGAACACAGGAGATAATACGCCTGGAATTGTATTTATTCAACAAACTTCTGGCAACGAGTTTCGTGTTAATCTTCTGATTAAAGGTGGTGGGTGCGATAATATTAGTGCCTTAAAAATGATGACTCCAGGAATTGCCTCGGATGAAATAAAAAAATTTGTCTTGCAAGAGCTGGATAAAAACGCCAGTCGAGCCTGTCCACCACTTATTGTTGGTATTGGGATTGGAGGAAATGCCGCTTACGCTATGTATCTTGCTTCCCGTGCCCTTGGGCGACCCTTGGGAACGCCCAATCGATGTAAAGAATACCATCAATGGGAAGAACAATGGAAAAATGAAATTAACCAACTCGGCATAGGTCCTCAAGGAGTAGGAGGGAAGATGACTTGTTTAGAGGTTCGTATTGAGAGCCATCCATCTCATATAGCCAGCCTTCCGGTTGGGATGGTTTGCTCCTGTCATGTTTTTCGTCAAAAGATGTTATCTTGGTGATCGAAATGAAAAATGTCAATGAATATATCTTGAAAACACCTTTGAGCATAGATGATGTTTTAATCTTACATAGCGGCGATAAGGTGTTGTTGAATGGAGAAATATATTGTGCTCGTGATGCGACACATCGTCGTATGATTGCTGATATCAAGTCGGGATCAGAGCTCCCTTTTTCTTTAATGAATTCCACTTTTTATTATGCTGGTCCAAGCCCGACGCCACCAGGAAAAGTTGTGGGTTCGGTTGGGCCAACAACGTCAAGCCGTATGGATCAATTTTTGGAATATTTCCTTCAAAGAGGTTTGAGGTCAACTATTGGTAAAGGTGAACGAAGCTCAGGAATAAAAAAACTTCTGGAAAAATACAATTCAGTCTATTTTATTACTTGCGGTGGAGCAGCGGCCTATTTATCCAGCTTTGTTGTTCGCTCCGATTTGTTGGGATACGAAGACTTAGGAGCTCAAGCTTTAATTCGGCTTTGGGTTCGGGATTTACCACTGTTAGTTGCCTATGATAGTTATGGGGGAGATCTTTTTGAATCGGGAAAAATTCACCATCGTAGAGTCAACCTTATAGATTGGGGATCAGAGCTATCTCTTTAAAGAGCCCAGCTATCTTACTGTTTTTGATCAGTGAATGATTTGACGGATATACACCAGTCCAATATAATACCTACCCAGAGTTTGCTGAAAAAAGGAATTTTAATATTTTTAAAAATGGATTCCATTTTTTTAAGAATGACACAGATTTCCAGCGCTCGATTGTGTTAAAAGATGAGAGGATCGGAATCTTTGTTAAATATATTTTTTTATATAGGAATCGAGGTAAAGTATGGGTAAAACTCTAATTATTACTGAAAAACCGAGTGTCGCAAAAGATATAGCAAAAGTTTTAGGGAAATTTACCAATCGAAAAGAGTACTTAGAAAGCGAGAAATTTTATATTACCTGGGCAATAGGCCATCTTATTACTTTAGCTGAACCTGAAGATTATGAAAAAAGATTTAAGGTATGGAGATTAAACCTTCTTCCCATTCTTCCTGATAAATTTCTTTTAAAGCCTATTAAGAAAAACGAGAAAAGAATCAAAATAATCAAAGATCTCATTGAATCAGACGATGTTGAAGAAATTATAAATGGATGTGATGCGGGAAGGGAAGGAGAGCTCATTTTTAGATATATTTATGAATTTACCGGATCTCAAAAACCGTTTAAGAGACTTTGGCTTTCATCAATGACTGCTCCTGCTATTCGTCAATCATTTAACAATCTCCTACCAGGAGAGAGACTGGAATTACTTGCAGAAGCAGCCAAATGTCGATCGGAAAGCGATTGGTTGATGGGAATAAATGGAACCCGGGTATTTACTGCTCGTTTTAAAATTCTGTTGTCGGTTGGAAGAGTTCAGACACCAACCTTAGCGATTTTAGTCTTACGTGAAAAAGAAATTCAAAACTTCAAACCAACTCCCTATTGGGAAATTTTTGCTGAATTTTCTTCACCTCAAGGGGCTTATCTAGGAAAATGGATTGATGGTGAAGACCGAGTTTACGATCAACAGCAAGCTTTACAAATTGAGCAAAAAGTTCAAGGGAAAAATGGTAAAGTGATAGAGTATTCTGATAAAAAAACCAAAGAACAGCATCCCCTTCTTTATGACCTTACTGAACTACAGCGTGATGCCAATAAAATATTTGGTTTTTCTGCCAAAAGAACTCTTAATTCAGCCCAAAAACTCTATGAAGCTCGCAAACTGATTACTTATCCACGAACCGATTCCCGATATCTTTCTAATGATTTGGTCGACCAGGTGACAACGGGATGGAATATGCTTCGAAAATGCGGTTTTGATGAATTGACCCAAGACCCTTTTGACTCAAAAAAGGCATTAAAAGATAGAAGAGTTTTTGATAATAGCCGGGTATCTGATCATCATGCCATCATACCGACCGGAGAAAAAATTGATTGGGATACTCTGGGACGAGATGATCAAAAAATTATGGATCTTATTTGCAAGCGATTTCTTTCGGTTTTTTATCCCGAAGCAATATGGGCTCAGAGACGAATTAAAACTCAGGTGGAAAATGAGAATTTTATTAGTAAATCGAAAGTGTTGGTTGAGCCAGGGTGGAGAAAAGTTTACGGTAAAGAAGCCGGATCCGAAGAGTCGGAATATCTTCCAGAAGCCGAAGTTGGAACAGCGGTGAAAACCGAAAAAGTTTGGGTTGAAGAAAAAGAAACCAAAGCACCACCACGGTATACCGAAGCATCTCTTCTTTCTGCAATGGAGGGAGCAGGAAAATTTGTTGAAGACGAAGAGTTGCAGGATATTATGAAAGAGTCGGGGTTGGGTACCCCTGCTACCCGAGCTGCAATAATAGAGCGATTAATCGAGGTTGGATATTTAGAAAGGGAAGGGAAAACTTTAATTCCTTCTCCAAAGGGGATTGAACTTATTAATTTAGTTGAAAGTATTCCAGTTATTGAGTTGGCTTCCCCTCAATTAACTGGCCAGTGGGAAAAGAAACTCATTTTAATAGAAAAGGGACAATTTTCTCGAAAAGAATTTATAAATGAAATCAAAAAATTGACCGAGGAGATTGTAGCCAAGGTTAAAGAAAAACCAGATAATGGTGAAAGGGCCAAAATGAACAGCAATGTTGGTTCTTGTCCAATATGTGGTTCGCCAGTTCAGGAAAACCGAAGCGCTTTTGCCTGTATTCAATGGAAAGAAGGGTGTCCTTTTACTTTATGGAAAAAAATTTTGGGGAAAACCATTACCCGTAGCCAGGCTCAAAAACTCATTACTCAAGGAAGAACAGATGTTATTTCAGGTTTTAAATCCAAGAAGGGGAAATTTTTTAAAGCACGGTTGATTCTCCAGGAAGGTGGGAAAATTGGATTTGAATTTAACTCACCAACCCAAAAAAAGAAGAATGATTCGGTTTCAACGCTTGAGGAAAAAAGCTCAAAATGAGAAGGTAAAAAGAGATTATAATTAATAAAAAATGTGATTGAGAATAAGATATAATATTACAAGTATCTGATTATAAACAACTAAAAAAAGGAGCATTCAAGGGGCGCATTTTTCTAAAATGAAAATGCGTCTGGATTGAAAAGGAGAATAGGCGTGGAAAAGTTTGTAATCAACGGTGGAAATCCTTTAGCAGGTTTAGTAGAAATTGGCGGTTCTAAAAATGCAGCACTTCCTATTCTTGCCGCAACACTTTTAAGTGAGACACCCTCCATTATTAGGAATATTCCTGATTTATTAGATGTAAATACCATGATTTTGGTTCTTCAAGGGTTAGGAGTCAAAATCGAGAAGTTGGCTGAAGGGACCTTTCAAATTTTTCCTGACTCTCTCATAAAATCAGATGCTCCTTACGAATTAATACGAAAAATGAGAGCTTCTTTTTTGGTCACCGGACCGCTTATCACAAGATTAAAAAGAGCTCAAGTCCCGCTTCCCGGTGGATGCGCAATTGGTTCAAGGCCTATAGATCTTCATATAAAAGGATTTCTTCATTTGGGTGTTCAAGTATCAATGCATTCGGGATATGTTGAAGCTTGGACGGATCAGTTACACCCCGGTGAAATTTACTTAGATTTTCCGAGTGTAGGTGCAACTGAAAATATAATGATGTTGGCTTCGGTTATTCCAGGGGATACGGTGATAGCGAATGCAGCCAGAGAACCGGAAGTGACTGATCTGGCAAACTTTCTTATGGCAATGGGTGCGAAAATCGAAGGAGTTGGAACCGATACTATTGTTATATACGGAACTCCTAAATTATATGGTTGTGATTATTCAATCATCAACGACCGAATTGAAGCTGGCACATTTTGTGTCGCAGCTGCAATTACTGGTGGAGATGTGGAAATCAAGGGAGTTAATCACATTGCCATGCGTTCTATTATTACCAAATTGGAAGAAATTGGTGCCAAAATTTCCAAGGTATCTGAAGATAGTCTATTCATATCTATGAAAGAAAGACCTCGTGCAACCGATATTAAAACTATGCCTTATCCTGGTTTTCCCACCGATATGCAAGCTCAATTTATGACCCTTCTCTGTTTGGCTGATGGGGTTAGTGTAATCACCGAAACAGTTTTTGAGAATCGATTTGCCCATGTGGGAGAACTGGAAAGAATGGGAGTGAATATAAAAGTTGAGGGGAGAAGTGCAGTGGTAGTTGGTGTGGAAAAACTTACTGGAACTCAGGTTACTGCTTCGGATTTGCGAGCAGGAGCTGCGTTGGTTTTGGCAGGCTTAGCAGCAGAGGGAACGACTGATGTTTATGGTATTTCTCATGTTGATCGAGGCTATGCAAATTTAGAAAAGAAACTTCATAAACTTGGTGCCTCAATAAAGAGGGTTTACGAATAAACAGGAGGATTTTCTCTATGTGGAATAAGCGATTGGGAGTTGATTTAGGGACGGCAACCACTCTTATTTATGTTAATGGAAAAGGAATCGTGATGAATGAGCCCTCGGTAGTGGCGCTGGCTAAAGGGACAAATAAGATCTTAGCTATCGGTAAAGAAGCCAGGGAAATGATTGGGAAAACCCCTGAATACATTGTAGCCCATCGGCCTCTCAAAGGTGGTGTTATCGATAATTATGAGATAACCCGTAAGATGTTGACCCATTTTATACAATCGACATGCGGGAGGAGTATTTTTAAACCTGATATTGTAATATGTGTCCCTTCGGGTGGAACAGAAGTGGAGAAAAGAGCGGTTTTAGATGCTGCTTATCATGCTGGTGCAAGAAAAGCCTTTCTCATTGAAGAACCAATGGCAGCTGCTTTAGGTGCTGGCTTAGATATCGCAGAAGCCTCGGGAAATATGGTTATCGATGTTGGTGGAGGAACCACTGATATTGCGGTTCTTTCATTAGGTGGTGTCGTTATCAGTCAATCAGTCCGGGTAGGAGGAGACAAATTAGATGAAGCAATTATTCGACACCTTCGGAAAAAATTTAACCTTATGATTGGCGAACGTACTGCCGAGATTCTTAAGATTGAAATTGGATGGGCAGTGCCACCGCGAGAAGAAAAGGCAGCTGATGTAAAAGGACGAGATTTGGTGTCAGGTCTTCCTAAAATGATCACCATTACTGCTTCCGAGGTTTATAAATGTCTTTCAGAGCCACTCTCATCAATTGTAGATGCCGCCCGTATTATTTTAGAGCACACTCCTCCTGAATTAGCAGCTGATATTGGAGAAAAAGGAATATGTTTAACTGGTGGAGGAGCTCTGCTTCATGGAATGGATGAGATGATTGGGAAAGCACTTTTAACTCCAACCTATGTAGCTGAAGAACCGATTTCCTGTGTGGCTTTAGGAGCAGGAAAAGTGCTTGATAATTTAAAATCACTTCGCGAGGGGTTCTTATATACAAAAAGGAGGAATAGTTAGTTCTTGAAAGCGCAACAGTTAGGATGGATATTCCTCATATTTTGTTTTACCCTTTTAATAATAGGTTTTCCAAATTGTAGTTATGCTGAGAATGTTCCCTTTTTCCCGATTCAATCAATTCGGCGTAATATGGAAGGGATAGGGAAGAGTGTTTTTTATGGAACCAGGATTGAGAATTTTTCTGTTGAAGTATTGGATGTTGTCATAGGGAAGGACATCAATCAAAGTTATATTGTGGTTAAAGTGACTGATGAAAAAATAAAAAAAATGGGCGGGATTTCGGCTGGAATGAGCGGAAGTCCTATTTTTTTTAGCGGAAAATTAGCCGGAGCCTTAGCTTATAGTTGGGAAACCAAAGATAACTTGATCGGAGTGGTAACTCCAATTGAAGCCATGCTTAAGCTCTGGGAGAATATACCGGAGTCTTCAACGGTTTTACAGGTTGCCCCCAGTTCGGTCATTTTTACAATTGGACTGAGTGAAAGAGCTGGGAAAAGACTTGAAGAAAAAACCAGTTTTTTTTCTCGGAAAATTGTTTCTTTGCCTGCTACCTTATATAGCCAACGTTCGAACATACAATCAGTTGAAATTCAACCAGGAAGCGCTATTGGTGTTCAATTAATACATGGTGATGTTGACGTGGTCAGTTTGGGCACGGTAACCTGGCGAGATGATAACAAAATTTTAGCCTTTGGACATCCCTTCCTCCATCAAGGAAAGGTGAATTATTTTTTGTCTTCGATGTATGTCAATTTTAGCTTAGAAGGCAAAGATTTTCCTTTTAAAGTGGGCACACCCATTCAACCAATAGGGATTGTTGATGAGGACCGAAGTGCGGGGATAGCTGGTCGATTAGGAGTGATTCCCAAAGCGATAAAAGCCGATATTGAAATCGGCAACGAAACAGGTATTTTGTCTCAAAATAACTTTGAGATCATTCAGGACGAAAATGTTGTGGTAGAGTTTTTTCCAGAGATTATTTTAAATTCTATCGACCAAGCGCTGGACAGCCAAAGACCGGGAAGCGTTAAAGTGAATTTATCGATTGATGGAAATGAATTTTACTTTCAAGATGAATTTTTCTGGGTAAGTAAAATAGATATTTCCAGTTATACCTCGAATAATCTGGGAAAAATTCTTGAAGATATTTTTAAAAATCCTTTTCAACCGATAAAAGCTGAAAAAATAAGTATTAAAATAATATTTATTCCAGACATTAGAGAAGCAACCTTTAGAAATCTCTTTTTACCAGTTGATGTAAAAAGAGGAAATGATTTAAAAGGAAGAATTGATTTAAACCTCTATCGTCAGGATATCAGAAGTCTTGATTTTGGGTTGTTTGTTCCAAGGGATTTTGTTCCAGGTGAAGCCGAGGTGGTGGTTCGAGGCATGAGTTGGAGTGATGAAAACATTCAATCGTCCTCTCCGCAAGCTGATCTTGATAATTATATTAATGAAAAAGTAAAACAATTGAAATCGAATGGTCTCATCATTGAAATGAGAAGCAAAAGTGAAACCTATTCCAGCGATACTCAGAAAAACTTTTTTTCTGAAGTCGTTTCGCTTCCTTTTGTTTTAGAAGGTTCTTTTACGGGCAGCGTTGTGGTTTTGGAGTAAAATCTTGAAAAGGTTCATAGTCGCCATAACGATATTGGTCTTTTTTTTAGTTGGAATTTTCTTTTTTGGGTTTCAACGTTTAGCAAGCATTACCCTTGATCGCTTGTTAAATTCCTTCAATACCGGACCGATTCAGCTGAGTTACCAACAGGTGAGTTTTTCCTTTCCTCTGAATATCAAAATTCTTGAAGTCTCTTTACAAAATAATGATTTTTCCTTTCACGCTCCCCAAGTTAATCTTTCTTTAAATTGGGGTCTTTTTTTTGGTAAAGAAAAGAGCATTGCCGCAACTATTCCTAAAGCTGTAATCTCATCTCATTCAAACAATTTTATTCAAAGTATTAAGGATTTTCAGTTTCATGTTGTGCCGGATTTCGAAATTGATATTAAAAGTCTGAGTGTTCCTAGCGATACATACACCTTAGACGCTTTTCCTTTGTTCCTCCAAAAGAAAGATAAAAAAATATCCTTTCGCATCAATCACCCTGAATTGTCTATGAACGGTGATATTATTTCAGAAAAAGAAATTCAGGCTGAATATAAAGTTTTCAATAAGAATTATCCTCTCCAAGGTCAACTGATTTTTTCTTTAAATGATGATACTTTAAAAGGGACCATTGAAAGCGAAATGGATTTCTCTTTTTCTGCTTTATTCATTCAAAAAGAAGATGGAGTTGAGCTCCAAGATTTTAGTATTCAGAATATTACTGATGAGAAAAATAGTATCAAATTTTTTGGGAATAGCCGATTGTTCTTAAAAGATCAACCTAAAATCCAAATAAACGGACAAATAAAAAGTGGAATAATTGAAAATGCTTATGATTTAAATCTTGACCTTCAACTCGAAGACGCTTCTGAAATAGTTGGGAGTCTCAATTTAAAAACAGGCGAACCTAAAATTGATATTATTTCAAGTATAGTTTTTTTGCCCGAAAGCTCAAGTTTTTCCCTTCAACTTCTTCCAGGATCAATCATTGATGAAAATCCGATTCAAGGAGAAATTAAAGGGAAATATTCCAATCAGCAGATAAATGTCAAATTTGTTTCCCAACCAATGGAGATTCAATATGACGAGATAACTGGAAAAGGCATAATCAATGGGAATGCAACTTTTTCTTCAGGATCTTTCAAGGCAGAAGGGCAATTGAATAGCGAATGGATCCAATATCAGAAATATCGAATTGAAAATATCCAAATGCAATTTCAGTATGATTTAGAGAAAATCCTATTTCAAGCAGTTGGATATTTATTCGATGGAAAGGTAACTCTAGACGGTACCTATTTTAAAAAGCAATTACAAGCTACCGGCTCTTTCGAAAAGAGTAAAATAGACCAATTTATTGGTGGAGACGATCTCCCATTAACTGGTAGTATATCTGGTAAATTTGAGGTTCAAAAGGCAAACAGTGATCCTTTGGCTTTTTCCTTAACCGTAACCAACGGAACACTTTTTTGGAATAATACTTTTATTGGGGACCAATTAACGGCTCACCTGAATTACTTGGGAGAAAAGATGATCATAACCGATTTGTTACTTCGAAACCATGAAGGAGTGATTGAAGGGGAGATCGAAGGGGAGACCGAGAAAGAAATTAAGAATATAAAGGGTAATCTTCGTTTTAAGGATTACGCTATTTCGTTTCCTATTGCTGAAAGCACTTTTAAAATGATTGGGAAAGGAGTTGGATCATTTCTGTATTCTGAAGGACGTTGGGAAATAGCTGCTGATTTTGTTGCACCAACCTGGAGTTATGATGAGTGGTCCGGAACTGATTTTAAATTTCAAGGTGAAATATCACCGGAAACAATACTTATTGAAAAATGCGAGACTCAACTATTGGGTGGTGATTTGTCATTGGTGGGCGAAATAATGCCCTATAAAGAAATAAATTTAAATGGGACAATTCGTCATCTCGAATTTCCCGATAATGACTATGATTTTCAAGGTAAAATTCAAGAAATACTGCTGGCTGCTCAGGGGTCCTGGGATGATGTGCTTTTTGGGATCACTGCTCGTGGAGAGGGCTTAACCTATCAAGGACAGCCATTGGGGACCACTTTTCAAATTGTAATTGAAGGTGAAAGTGCACTTCCTAAGAAAAATGAAAAAATCGGCTTCGAAAGGTATTTAAATCCTGAAATTCTTAAAAAAGGAAATATTCAAATTCAAGGTATTCATTTTGAACAGGATATCGACGATGTTTATAAGGTGATAGGTCAAGGAGATCTTGAAGCACAGTTGGATGTTTCAAATAAAATTTGGATCTTAGAGAGCCAGAATCTTAATCTTCAGGTTGAAGACTTTTTAAGTTTTTCTGGTTCGGTTCTGGGAAGTTTTAAAAATGATCAAATTGACATTCAACAACTACATTTGAAAGAGAATGCACGAAATATTGATCTTCTTGGTTCTGGAACTTACAATGTCAAGGACAAAACCATACAAGGACAGTTTACCGGCCAATATGATACCAACCTCCCTCTCCCTGATTATGGACTTGATGTGTATTTGGCCGGAAATGCCGAATTGAACCTATCAGGTACCACGGATAAGCCGGAATATAATGGTTGGATTCAAGTAAACCAAGGAAAGGTTGTGCAACAGGAAAAAGAATTAATTCAATTAGAAGATGTGTTTTCTACGATAAATGGTAAAGAATTAACTATATCCAGAGGTCATGGCCAATGGTTCGGTTTTGATTTTCATACCGAAGGAACGATAGCAGAGGCGGGAGTCAACTTAAATTTTGACATTAGCGGAGAAAATGGCTTATTAGGTCAGTTTGATTATTTCCAAGGTGCTTGGCAAGGGAAAATTACGCTTCAAGGTGAATTTTCTGACCTCCGAGCCGAAGGGGAGATACAAGTGAATGATGGTTTTATTGATACAACGCATTTAGATAAAAACCAGAGTTCATCAACAATTTTCCAAAATTTAGACGATTCGTTCCTAAATATTCCAATTAAATTGAAACTTGTTTTAAAAACTGATGATAATTTTCGAGTAAAGACTCGTTTTATAGATTTAAAACTTAAAGGTGGATTAACTCTTGAAAATTTACAAGATTCTATGGAAATTAAAGGTCGTTTAGATGTGACCGAAGGAAGTTATGACTTGGTTGTGAGAACGATTCCGATTCAAGGATATGTCCTATTTGGAGATTATTTTGGCTTTATTCCTCAACTTCATTTGGAAGGACGTTTCGAGGTAAATCGATATGATATTATTCTGAAAGCTGATGGACCTTTAGATGATTATGAAGTGAAATTCCAATCTGAACCACCTCTTATTCAGGAAGAAATACTTTCTCTCTTGTTCGTTGGCGATAAAGATGCCTACCAATCTTTAGATACTTTGGACTTAGAGCCTCACCTGCTAAGCGCTTTGCGTTTTTTGTTAGGAGTGAAAGGGACAGGTTTAAAAAATGTTCTTTTTTTTGACAGTGTTGAGTTGGTTGCGCCGAATCAAGAGAATGAAGGGTTCTTTGGTATTGAATTAACAAAAGAGCTTGGAGAAATTGCTTCAATAAGTTATACTCATGACTTAAGTGGGGGAGATAATTCTACTTGGAATTTTGAACTCGATCTCAGCCGGGAATGGTCTTTCAAATCCGAATTTGGTACCGATGGCGATTATGGTTGGGAATTGGAATTCACTACTCGATTTTAATCTACTAAATTCTGAAAAAAAGGGATTTTAAATGGTAGAATATTGGTAGTTGATCATGACTCAGTTTTAAGAGGCTGATAACCAGAATTTCCCTTTTTCAGTTTTTGGAGGAAAATTAATAGGCTACCTGTTCAATAAAATTTTTCTGAAAAAATATAAAAGGTGAATTGCCAAGGGATAAATTATAAATTAGAGTATAAGGGACTACTCCCGTTTTTAAATTAAACCGAAGAGTCCTTTTAATAATAGAAATAATTGGGAATGAAGGAACTAAATATTAAACTGAGAGTTGATTGCATGAAACATCTTGTCAACTGGGTTCAAATTGAAAATAGAAATGGAGGGAATGGGATTCTATGCGATATCGTCATTTAGAGATATTTTTGATCGGTTTTATTCTCATCTTTTTTCTTTTAGCTCCAATAAGTCAAATGTCATGGGCACAAAATGGTCCTCCCATAGTCGCCATACGTGTTGAGGGTAATACTAATATCAATAGCCAGCTTATTTTATCGGCAGTTTCAATATCCCTCAAAGAATCATTCAATCAAGAAAAAATTAAAAATGATATTAAATCGATATTTGATCTTGGTTATTTTACCAAGGTTTGGGTTGATACCAAGCAATATCCAGATGGAATCGAACTGATATTTAAAGTTGAAGAAAATCAAATTTTAAGGGAGATTGAGATCCAGGGGAACACCCAAATGACCATTGAGGAAATCCGATCGGCAATGATTTTAGTGCCTGGTCAGGTCATGAATTGGAAGATATTCCAAAACGATTTAGACCGAATAAAAGCCTTGTATAGCAATAATGGTTATATGATCACTGCAGTAGATGGTACAGATTTTTCTACGGATGGCATTTTGAAATTCACCCTTCATGAAGGGATTATTGAACAAATTAAAATTGAAGGAACCGAGAAGACCAAAGATTATGTTATTATTCGTGAATTATCTTTCGAAACCCCAACCAAGTTTGACTTTTCTGAAATCAAAAAAAGCATGAGGGCGGTTTACAACTTAGGTTTTTTTGATGATATTAGTATGAAAATTGAACCCGGTAGCGATTCGAACCAAGTCATTATTGTTATAAAAGTGATTGAAAAATTAACCGGTGAAGCGGGTTTGGGAGTTGGATATAACACCGAAGATGGCTGGTTGGGTTTTGTTCGCTACCAAGAAAGTAATTTTGGTGGAAATGCCCAGAAACTGGAACTTCGGTATGAATTTGGATCAAGGACTTTATATCGGCTCTATTTTGAAGAACCTTGGCTTTTTGATACGCCAACTTACTTTTCTCTCTCAGTTTATGATCAAATACGTGAGAGAAAAAATCGGGAAGAAGGAGAAATTATTGGTCGTTATGAAGAAGAAAGAGTTGGTGGCCAAGTTTCTTTTGGAAGGAGATTTTCTGATTATTGGAGATGGAGACTAAGCTACAAGACTGAAAATATAAAGATCACTGCTTTGGAAGGAGAAGTTCCTAACCGAGGAGGCATTACCAATTCTCTTACCCCAATGATCATTTATGATACTCGAGATGATGTTTTTAATCCTCATAATGGATGGTATGGAATTGCTCAAGCAGAAATTGCCGGTCGATTTTTAGGCGGAGATAATAATTATAATAAATACATTTTGGATTTGAGAAATTATATCGATACTGGCCAGGATACGGTTCTCGCCCTTCGTTTGATGGGAGGGATAGCCGATACGACCTTACCTGAATATGAAAAGTTCACGGTTGGTGGAGTAAATACCCTACGAGGGTATGACCTTGCCGAATTTGAAGGCGAACAGATGCTGGTTTTTAATGCTGAATACCGTTGGGATGTCGCTGACAATACACAATTGGTCGTCTTTGGTGATGCTGGTTATGCCTGGGCTTTGGATGAACCAATCCGACTTGATGACATTAAATTTGGTTATGGGGTTGGTCTGCGATTCGATACACCCCTTGGACCAATACGCTTAGATTATGGTTTAGGGGAAGAAGGAGGACAAACTTACTTTAGTATTGGTCAAACTTTTTAAAAGAAATTCAATTAGCTAAAAAAGCATCGTGAAGGGATTATAGCCCTTTTGAGAGAAAGAAAGGAGAAGTGTCTTTATTATGAAAAAGCAGGTACTATGCATTGGATTACTGGTGGTTATGTCGCTTCTTGTGGTGGGAAATTTTTCGTGGGCGGCAACAACCTCCCAAAATATAGGTCTCATTGATGTTGAGAAATTATTTAATGCTCATCCCAATACCCAGAAAATTATTGATTTGGAAAGACAATTTGTTGAAGAAAAGCAGAAAAGACAACAAGACCTTAACGAGAAAGGGAAAGGGAAGACCAGGGAAGAGGTTCGTGAATTAGAAGATCAAATGAATATTGAATGGGCTCCGGTTGGAGAAGAAATGCTAAAACAAAGGCAAGAGCTGATTAATCAGAGATATAGTGATGTGATTGACTCAATAAAAGCAGTTGCCGAATCGATGAAGCTCTCTTTAGTTATTCGGACTCAAATTCGAGTTCCAGTCAGTCAGAATGAAGCGGTTGACATGCCGGTTGTTCTATATGGTGGGACTGATATCACTGATAAAGTTATTGAAAAATTGAAGACTTTGAACAATTGACCTGAGAATGAAGTGAAATTCTTTGAAAATTAAAGAAATTATGTCTTACATCGGTGGTCACCTGGTTGGTGACCCCGAATTTGAAGTTTTTGGTATCGGTACTATAGACAATATAACTTCGGGGAATTTGGTGTTTTTATTTCATCAACAAAAAATATCCGGCTCGATTTCTTCTATCCCCGAGGTTATTGTTTGTAAAGAAGGAATGGATATTCGTGCCAAAAATCTTATTTTCGTTGAAAATCCCCGTTTAGCTTTTATTAAACTACTTCCAAAATTTTATTCTCAAGATTATCCCGAACCAGGTATCCACCCAACAGCTTTTATACATCCTCAGGCAAAGATTGGAGAAAGGGTGTCAATTGGTTCAGGAGCTTGTATTGAAACCGATGTCGTTATTGCTGATGATACCATTATCTTTCCTCAGGTTTACATAGGAAAGGGATCACGGATTGGAAAGAGTTGTTTAATATATCCGCAGACAGTTGTTCGAGAAAATTGTATTCTTGGTGATCGAGTCATTCTTCAAAGTGGAGTCATCATTGGTGGAGATGGCTTCGGTTATGAAAAATATGGAGATGTTTATTTAAAAGTTCCCCATGTAGGTAAAGTTATTTTGGAAGACGATGTCGAAATTGGAGCAAATTCAACTGTTGACCGGGCGACCTTGGGAGAAACCAGGATCGGAACAGGTACCAAGATTGATAATTTGGTTATGATTGCCCACAATGTTAAAATCGGTAAGAACTGTATAATTGTTGCCCAATCTGGGATAGCAGGAAGTAGTAGTCTGGGTGATGATGTCATCATGGCAGGTCAATGTGGTGTTGTTGATCATGGAAAAATTGGGAACCGTGTCCGTTTAGCCGCACGATCTGGAGTAGTCAATTCGATACCTGATGATCAAATGGTTTCAGGCTTTCCCGCTCAGGACCATAAAACTGAAATGAAAGAGAAGGTGCTATTACGGAAATTACCGGATTTATGGCAAAGAATCAAGAATTTGGAGAAAAAAGTGTTCAAATCTTAATTTCTGCAAAGAAGCAAAAAACTATCTCTGGTTCTTTTTCAATTATTGGGAAAGGTTTACATTCAGGCAGAGATACCCGAGTTGAGGTTCATCCCGCAGAAGTAGACCAGGGCATTGTATTCCAGGTTTTTCAGAATCAAAAAGACGGAATAATCCCTGCCAATTATAATCAGCTTCATTCTGGTAATCGAAATTCAACACTAACTAAAGATGGTATTTCTCTTTCAACGATAGAGCATTTTTTAGCTGCATCATGGGGTGCAGATGTGGATAATCTTTTGGTTAAAGTTGAGGGCGAAGAACTCCCGGCTGGAGAAGGAAGTTGCTCTTTTTGGGTAAAGAATTTTAATCGAGTGGGTATAAAAGAGCAAAAACACAATCGAGCTTACTATCAAATACAAGAGGTACTTGAAGTAGGAAATCATGGACGGTATCTGTTTGCTTTGCCAAGTGATGTTTTTAAAATAACTTATTTATTAGATTATTTTTTTGGGTCAGCCTTTGCTTTATGTATGACTTTTTCTGAAAATGAAGGAAAATTTTGCCAAATTGCTAAAGCGCGAACCTTTGCTTTCCAAGATGAGGTTCAACATATAATCCAAACTGGTCTCGGGAAAGGAGTCAGAGAATCAGCCTTGATTCTTGATGAAAAGGGACAATCGGATAAAAAGTTTAGCGTTGAAGGAGAACCGGCCTATCATAAAATTATTGATCTCATTGGCGATCTCATGTTGATTGGCCGTAGAATTATCGGTCATTTTATCGGAATACGTTCTGGACACAGCTTGAATCATCAAATGGTCAAACTGATAGCAAAGAAGGCGAGGTTATTGGATGAATAGAGATGCAAGAGCGATTATTGAAGAAGGAGCGATTATTGCTGAAGATGTTAAGGTTGGACCTTATTCAATCATTGGGAAGGACGTAACCATTGGTGAGGGGACATCGATTGGGAGTGGAGTTATTTTGGAAGGAAAGGTGCATATTGGATCGAAGTGTATTATAGGACATCATGTTGTAATCGGCACACCTCCCCAAGACCTCTCCTATCAAAGCGAGGAAACTGAGGTATGGATAGGGGATGAAACGGTTATTCGTGAATTTTCTACAATACATCGAGCGACGGGAAAGGGGAATGAAACCCGAATCGGAAGAAAGTGCTATATTATGTCATATTGTCACATAGCCCACAATTGCCGATTAGGAAATGAGGTAACCATGGCAAACAACGCTTCGTTAGCCGGGTACGTAGAAGTGAACGATATGGCGACTTTAAGCGGATTTGTGGGAGTTCACCAGTTTGTAAGAATTGGTAAGCTTTCTATGTTGGGCGGTTTATCGAAAATTGTCATGGATGTCCCCCCATTTACTCTTGCTGACGGACACCCAGCTCGTCTTTTTGGCCTTAATGTTGTTGGATTGAGAAGACACGGGTACTCAAAAGCGGAAAGAGATCAGATAAAAAAGATCTATTCAATAATATTTGAAAGACATGGAAATCTACCAGAACTTCTCGAAGCCATCCAAAGGGATTTTACCGGCGAATATGTTGCAGAAATAATAAACTTTTTTTCTCAAGGTCGACGAGGAATCACCCGATTTATTCAAGAGAAACGGCTGAACGATGTTTATTAAAAAGCTTTTGTTAGTAGCCGGGGAGGGATCGATTCCAGCAATAGTTTATCAAAATGCTCGGGAAAAGAATATCGATGTCAATTGGGTTGGGTTTCGATTTCTCAACTATAATCAGTCGGAAGTACCCCATCATCTCATGGATGAATTTTCCATAAATACTCTCCTCCAATTTATGAGAACCTATCAAACCAACTATTTATGCTTGTCGGGTAAAATTCCTCGATCTTGTTTATTTCAGGAAAATTTGATTCATAACGATCTGAAGCAATTCATTAATCAACTCTCAAGTTTTCGTGATGATCAAGTTTTAAATGCGATTTTTCAAGAGTTAAAGCAACAAGGCATACAATTCATTTCCCCCGTTGAATTTCTGAGAGGACATTTAACCCCGTTAGGGAATTTAACCCGTCGAGTTCCGAATGAAAATGAATGGGAGGATATCCATTACGGTTTAGAAATTGCGAAATATTTAGCCGATAATGAAATAGGGCAAACTTTAGTTATAAAAAGAAAGGCAATATTGGCAGTTGAGGCTGCTGAAGGGACGAATGAAGCCATTAAAAGGGGAGCTTTGATTGGGAAAGGAAACGTTGTTGTGATTAAGGTGGCGAGGACCCAGCAAAATTTTTTAATCGATGTTCCAACGATAGGAGCTCAAACCATTCAGACTTTGGGTTACCATGGTGGAGGAATAATTGCTATCGAACACGAAAAGACTCTTCTTATCCAGCGAGACGAAGTTGTGGAAACAGCTAATGAACTCGAAGTTGGTGTGGTAGGCGTATCAATAGCAAACCCATGAAACCGAAAAAATCTATTTTTATTTCAACCGGAGAGATATCAGGCGACTTTTACGCTGGTGAAATTATTAAACGCCTCAAGGAAAGATGTGATTTGGAGGTGTTTGCGCTTGGAGGAGAGAGTGTTGTTCAAGCTGGTGCCAACTTAATTTATGACACGACTGCTATTGCTACTTTTGGTTTTTTAGAGCTACTTACAACCTTACGTCAGTGGAAAGCGGTCTGGGATAAGACAGCAAAAATTCTCAAGGGCATTTCTCCATCAGTGGTTATTCTTATAGATAACCCGGGTTTTAACCTTAGAATTATTCGCTTATGTCACCAAATTGGCATTCCAGTCATTTATTTTATACCTCCACAAGTATGGGTTTGGAATCAACGGAGAGCAACTCTACTTTCTCAATATGCAGATTGGATTTTTACTATTTTTCCTTGGGAGGATAATTATTTTAAGGGCGGTCAAGCTCAAGTAAAATGGGTTGGCCATCCAGTCGCATTAAAAATTCCTCTTTTTGATTCTATTGATTCAAATAAGACCAACAAGAAAATAGTTTTTCTGCCAGGGAGTCGGAAAAAGGAAATTAATGAATATCTAAAAATATTAAAAAAAGCCTTGGTTGGTTTTATCAATCGGCATCCCGATTACGATTTTTTTCTGGTATTAGCCAGTGAACATTACAAAAATATGGTTGAAAAGCAATTATCGGGATTACCAATAAACCTAAAGACTAGAGAGGACTTATACCAGGTTTTGCAAGGAAGTTCACTCAGCGTAAGTTGTTCTGGTACAATAACCTTGGAAGTCGCCATGATGGGAATACCACAGATTATTGTCTATCGATTGTCAAATTTGACCTATTTTTTAGCACGGTTATTTTTAAAAAAGAGGTTTATTGGTTTACCAAATATCCTCCTGAATAGGGAAGTTTGTCCCGAGTTGATTCAGAAGGATTTTAATAGTGAAAATCTATCTCAAGCTATGGAAAGACTCATTAATGATAGTCCAGGAGACAGTTCTACGCAAAAAAATGCTCAAGAAATCAGGAAGATTTTAACTCACGGGGATACCTACTCTCAAGTTGTTGAGGTGATTGAAAATTATCTTTGATAATCGACCGGTGGTCATGATAACGGTAAATGGTCCTGGAGAGCTTTATTATTGGGCTTTGACCTTAATGAATTCGATCATTGCCAGTAAGTTGCCAATCCAAATATGGATATTTTTAACACCCTGTCAATTTAGTACAGGTTATGAACAAAAGGTCATTCAAGAAAACCATTCCATTGCCAAAGTATTTTTACCGTCAGAGACCAAACAGATTTGTTGGGGGAAAAAACCTTTACCCTTTCCACGACAGGGTTTAATCCTTTTTTTGGGCGGAGATATTTATAACGCTGTCCTTCTTAAGAAGAGGAGTGGATATCCTCTATGGGTTTATGGGAGCCATTTACGCTGGCCAAAGTATGTAGATCTATATTTAGCTCGTTTTCTTCGCGATTATGAACAGTATCAATTTCCTCAAAAGAAATTTGTTGGTGATTTGCTTTATTCTTATGTTATACAGAAAAAATACCCAACCGAGCAGGAAAACCGTTTTTTTTGTCATGGTGAGCCTCGAATATTGTTTCTTCCAGGGAGTCGGTTATTTGCTTACGATTATCTCATTCCTTTTTATAAAAAAATTGCCCGTTTATTACTTCCAATTTTTCCCAAATCCTCATCAGTAGTTGGTTTTCCTGAACATTATTCGACAAAAGATGTGCCAGCCGATGATTGGGGAGAATTGGAAATGCCATTTTATTTTGGTGTAACCTCTCACTTAATGAACCAAGCTGATGTTGCTATTGCCATTCCTGGGTCTTCTAATTTGGAATTATTTTATCGGAAGAAGAAAGCTTTGATCATTTTACCTTTGGAAGCGAATAGTCAAAACATACCATTGACTGGAATCCCAGAATTTATTGGAAAAATACCTGGAATAGGTCCTATCATTAAAAAAAAGATAATTTATTCAATGAATAGTCAAAAAAAGTGGGTATCCTTGCCAAACATTTTAATGAACAGAGAAATTTTTCCTGAATTGCGGGGGAAGGTTTGTCCTGAAGATGTGGTAAGGAAAATAGAAAATATGATTCATGATTCAGATTTCGATTATGAAATACCAGAAGACGAGTTTCCAACAACAGCCGATTCAGTTTTAACTCAATTAATCCAGGAGAATTTTTATGATAAAAGGGAAAAGTCTCTTTAGGCTACTCAACTACCTCAAACCTTACGGTGGGTTGGTGGCTGGAGCGCTCATTATGGGAATCTTAGGAGCAGGTATAAGCCTCATTTTTCCCTGGCTGGTAAAGATTATTATTGATCGAGTTCTTATTCAAAAGGACCTGTTATTATTATTATTCATAACTTTTGGAATTGTTTTTATATTTTTTATTAAAGGACTCACTTCTTATATTCAGAATCTTTGGGTTTCCAAAGCTGGTTTTCGTGTTATTACCAAGCTCCGTTCTGAATTATATCAACACATTTATTCTCTATCGGCATCGTTTTTTCAAGAAAACCCAACCGGGGACATTATTTCCCGTATGACCAATGATGTAACGAATATACAAAACCTATTTTCTCATACTTTTATGAATATTTTTATGGACCTTCTCATTCTGATTGGTTCAATTGGAGTATGTTTTTACATTAACTGGAAACTCACCACTCTTTCCATTGTGGTTTTTCCCTTGGTAGGATTGAGCATAGATTATTTGGGAAAAAAAATACGAGGTGCCTCACATCTTTTACAGTCGAAAACTGCAGTCTTAACCCAACTCATTGAAAGAACGGTTTCGGGTATTAAAATAATTCAATCTTATGTCAGCGGCCATTATGAGGTAGAAAAATTCGAAAAAGAGAATGAACTGAATTTTTATTTGGCAATGAAACAAGCCAAGGCTAAAGCCCTTTTAACTCCTTTGGTTGAATTGGTTTCATCGGTTGGTTTAACTATAATGATCTGGTTTGGAGGACGAGAAGTCGTATTTGGAAAACTTACCCCGGGAGGATTGGTGGCTTTTTTGGGGTATATTGCGACAGCAGCAGCTCCTCTTTCTCATATTTCCAATGGTATTCAAAGCTTGCAGCAAAGTTTAGCATCAGCTGAAAGAATATTTGAAATTCTTGATACTGCTCCCCGAATTCAGGACCTTCCCGAATCGGTACCTATTCATAGTGTTAATCAGGAGATCAATTTAAAAGATATCTATTTTTCTTATGGAGGAGAAGTGATATTAAAAAATTTTTCTCTCCAAATTCCCAAGGGAGAAAAGATTGGAATTGTTGGCCCTAGCGGCGCGGGGAAAACCACCCTCCTTAATCTTCTTCTTCGATTTTATGACCCCGATCAAGGAAGAATTGAAGTTGATGGTGTTGATATTCGAAAAATTAAAATGTCGTCCCTTCGTCAACAAATAGGTGTGGTTCTTCAAGATTCATTGGTTCTCGGTGGAACAGTTCGAGAAAATATTCTCTATGGAAACTTGAATGCCTCAATGGATGAAGTAATTGATGCAGCTCAACGGGCGCACGCCCATGAGTTTATTGTCCGTTTGGAAAACAGCTACGATACTGACCTGGGTGATTTGGGGAAGAGACTTTCGGGTGGACAAAAACAACGAATTGCCATTGCTCGGGCTCTCTTAAAAAATCCACCTATCCTGGTTTTAGATGAAGCGACTTCCAGCCTTGATCCAGAATCTGAAGATTATATTTTGGATACTATTCACAACCACATCGGAAAGGATAAAATCGTTATTCTGATTGCTCATTCTTTAAGAATGGTTAAAGATTTAGATCGAATCGTTTTGATCAAAGACGGAGAGATTCAGGATATAGGAGCCCATCAAGAGCTGCTTAAAAATAGTTCTTATTATTATCAAATATTTGGGAGGGATCTTTGAACTGACTCATTGATAGAAGCTCGAGATAGATCTTCTCTGTAGAGTTTCCGAATTTGGATGAGAGAAGGTCGGTATTCTTTGCTGGCATAATCGGGATAGGTGTATTCGAAAGGTCGAAAATCTCCTTTTTCCCATCGGATGGTTGCTTCAGCATAGATTCCCTTTCCTATATATACACGATGAGAAAAGTTTTTGGTGGTAGCCAGGATGATTTTACCCCCGTCAAAATAACCAGGGTCGAGATTAATCCTTCTGGCTACATGGGTATCTCCGGTTTGGGACTCAAGCTGATTGGTTAATACTTTATGACTGGCTAAATCCTCTGGATCAATAAGTTTTTGAAAGACCAGAAAAATCCTTTTTAGTTTCTCACCAATTTTTTGATAGTAATTGGTGTGGGTAAAATCGATAATTGGGCTTTTCCACTGGATTGGACCAAATTCTTTTTCTAACTGAGGAATTATTGACTCAAGAACTGAAATGTTTTCAAAAAGGACAGCAATAAAAAATTTGACTGGATTTGGTTTTTTGATAGTTCCCATATGGTGATTCCTTTCGCTTTTGCCTAATCATAACATAAACCGAAATAAAACTTTATTGTTGATTCACTTTCATCCAGACCTTCTCTTCTCAAGGGAAAAGAAACAAAAGCCAAACCCCTTGCTCCTTCTCAATCATTTGTCCTTAGTAGGAAATAAACAAGATGACAAAAATACGGTTTTTTCATAGCTACCAGGCGCGGTTGTTTGACCTGTGGCTTTTTTGAAAGAAATATAAGTTTTTAAGTGCTGTATAAAGAGGTTTTCATGTTACAATTAAAAAGAGTGATTATGAAGGGGTGATATTTATGGCCATGCAATTTTCTGCGGATGAGGTATTAGAAATGGCTGTTGAGTTAGAAAGGAGAGGAATAGCTTTCTATGAAAACCTTTCCAAGAAAACTTCTGATCAAAAATCAAGAGAAATATTTATTTTTTTAAGTGAAGAAGAAAAAAAGCATTTGGAATACTTTCAAAATACCAAGGATGACTTAAATACTCAAATTGATTTTGTTCCCGACACCATGGATGAAACAGTTAACTACCTTGGATCATTGATTGAAAATGGTGTGCTTGGAAAAGTATTACAGGGTATCGATCTAACTCAAGGTGATAACAGTGTGGAAAAAGCATTAGAAGTTGGTATGCAGGTTGAAAAGGAAAGTGTACGTTTTTATGAAAGCATGGAAGTCATGATTCCAGAAAATAAAAAAGAATGGTTGAAGAAGGTTGTTCAGGAGGAGAAAAAACATTATGCGATTTTATTGGGAATAAAAAAAGAACTTGGTAGATAATTTATATTGAATCATGAAGGAGATTGAGCCAATTGAATAATCGGAGGATAATGATTTTTATTGAGAATTTATATCAAGAATTGGAACTCTGGTACCCTTTACTTCGGCTCAAAGAAGAGGGAATAGAGACCAAGTTAGTAGGTACAGGATCATCCGATTTATATTCCGGAAGAAATGGTTTTCCAGCAAAACCCGAGACAACCGCTTCTTCGATAACATCACGAGATTTTGATGGAATAATTATTCCGGGAGGGTTTGCCCCCGACTATTTACGACGTTATCCAGCAATTATAAATTTAGTAAAAGAGACTTTTCAACAGGGAAAACTAATTGGGGCACTTTGCCATGGACCAAGTGTTTTAATTTCTGCAGATGTTGTTCGGGGGAAAAGAATTACTGGGAATCGAGCTATTCGTGATGATATTGTGAATGCTGGTGGTGAATATGTCGATTATCAAACTGTGGTTGATGGGAACATTCTTACCGCTCAAGGGCCCAATGATTTGCCAGTTTTTATGAAAGAAGTTATGAGTTTTTTCTCACAATCCAAACCTCGTTTAAAAAATCCATTCCCAGAAGGTTTTCTTTATGATACTCACTTAGAAAAAATGAGTTTTTCTATGATAGTGAAAGAAACACCGACAGTTCTTCTTTTTTTTGATTCAATTGCTAGCCCCATTGCCCAGAAAGCTTTAGTTGATTGCAATCGTCTATCGGAATCAATTAACCAACTTGGTGGAAAATTCCTTGCCGTTAGTATGGATAGTATTTATGTTCAGAAAGATTATGCCACTAAAATGGAGCTGATATACCCTTTATTTAGCGACGTAAGCGGTGATACCATTCGTGCTTTTGGAGTGAAAGGAAGGAATGGCTTGGCAGAATGGGCAATTTTCATGATCGATAAAAATGGAATTCTTCGTTATTCTGAAAATTGTCCCAGTGGTGATATCGAGAATTTGCCAGGTTATAAAAGACATTTAGAAAACTTATTTAATTATTAATCAATATCACTGCTGTCCAAAATAATCTGAAATCATAATATCACCTCTTATCACACAAGCATTTAAGACAGGTTCATGAGTCATTTCAAAACCAGGTTCCTCCTTTTTCTTTTCGGATGCTGTCCAAATTATTGAAAGGGGATAGGAATCACCGTTACATTTGGAACAATCACTGGAACCTCAAAGGGATGGTTGATCCAGGTCCACAAATCCCGATAGGTAAAGAGATTGTAACGAAGCAAAGCGACTAGGGTTGAAAGCGACCAGGCACGGGTTGATTGGAACTGGAGATACTTCAAAAGGAGGATGGTGATGAGTGCTGTCCAAATCTGAATGAAGAGAGCATTCTGGCTGGTTCCTACAAAGGTCTTGATCTTTAAGTTTTGCTTGATGGTCTTAAAGAAGGTTTCAATCTGCCAGCGGTCCTTGTAAATACGGGCAATGGTGGTGGCTCCAAATTCTAGGTGGTTGGTCAGAAGAACGATCACTCGGTTATTGTCGCGGTCATCCACTTCGATTCGTCGCACAGGACCAGGATAGTGTTGCTTGGCATAATAGCCAGTAAAAGTAATGATCTCATCGTGAAGGATGTTACGGTGGTGGGGGACGGTTCGTTCTTCAATGATCCGGTAACTGGCATTGTCTTTCTGTCTGGTGACGAAATAAACCCCAGTGTCGGTCCAGTGGGCAAAGAGGGCATAGTCAGTATAACCTCGATCAATGGCTAAGATTGAACCTTTGGGGAAGGTAAGCTCTCGGGCAACATTGACCTCATGAACGCATCCTTCGGTGATGAGGGCAAAGACCGGAAGATAGCCTTCATGGTCTAAAAGCAAATGAAGCTTCACGGCTCCTTTGGTTTGCCGAAACCGAGCCCAGTCAAACAGAGTGCTACACAGCTCAATGGTTGAAGCATCCAAGCTCAAGAGCTGATTCTTGAAGCGGAACTTTTTCTTTCCCTTCTGGAGGGGTTGGCACTTTTCTAACAAAGCATAGAACATGTTTTGATAGAGCTCCCAGGGTCGATGTTCGTTGGCATAAGCCAGTGTTGACCGGTGGGGAGCTCCTTTCACTCCTAAGTGTTTTATTTTTCCCAGGCACGTCGCCAGTCCTCCACAGATCTCTCGGAGGGAATGGGCTTGACCTAATTGACAGAACAACATGGCAACGAATTGATCCCAGGAACTAAAACCCTTGCTTCCTTTTTCAGATTGGGTTTTCCTGACCATTCTTTCAAATTCATACCGGTTAAATATTTGTAGAATTTGACCAAAAACACTGCTACACTTATTCATAGGGGAAGCCACCTTTCGGGTTTTTTGTTAGCTTGCAATTACCAATCTACCCGATTGGGACTCCCCTTTCAATATGAAAAAGCTATTTTGGACAGATGTGAATCAATATAATAAACAAAAAAGGAGGTATGAATTATGTCTCAACAAATGAAAGCTGCAGTGATGAAAGGAATAAAAAAAGTTGAAATTGAAAATATCCCCATTCCAAAACCAAAAGAGGATGAAGTTTTAGTTCGAATAAAAAGCGTTGGGGTCTGTGGCTCGGATGTCCATTATTTTATCGAAGGTCGGATTGGGGACTATATTGTTAAGCCTCCCTTTATATTAGGTCACGAGTGTTCTGGCGAAGTTGTCGAAATTGGTGCTGGAGTTAAAGATTTAAAGCCCGGTGATCGAGTAACAATGGAACCAGGTATTCCCTGCGGCAAATGTGAAAATTGTCGTGTTGGCCGTTACAATCTTTGTCCAGATGTGATTTTTTGGGCAACACCTCCCATTGATGGAGCATTTTGCGAATATGTTACTCATCCTGCTGGTTTTACTTACCCAATTGCTGACCAGGTTTCTTTTGAAGAAGCGGCTCTGGTTGAACCTCTTTCGGTCGGTATGTACGCTACTCGTAGAGCACGAGTTGAACCGGGGCAAACCGCGTTAGTTTTAGGAAGTGGTACCATCGGTTTGGTAACCATTGAATCACTTTTAGCAAGAGGGATAACGAAAGTAATTGCAGTTGATGTTGTTGATATGAGATTGCAAAAAGCAAAAGAACTAGGAGCATTTCACACCATTAATTCTCAAAAAGAAGATGTCGTGAAGACCGTACAAGATCTCACCGGCAATAAAGGAGTTCATGTCGTTTTTGAGACAGCAGGAAGTGTTGCGACGACTCAAATGACCGCTGAAGTGACGAAAAGAGGAGGAAGGGTTGTTTTAATTGGTCTTCCTTCCCAATCTGAATTTAATTTTAACATCATTAAAACCATCGATAAAGAACTGAATATAATAGGAATTTTCCGTTATGCGAATGCCTATCCCGGTTGTGTTGATTTGCTCAATTCAGGACGAGTGGATTTAAAATCATTGATTACCCATCGCTTTCCTTTAGAAAAATCTCAGGAAGCATTACTTTTTGCCCATGAACATAAAGCTGAATCAATTAAAGTTGTGGTCAATATGTAAACAGCATTTTTTTAAGTTTAGATAATCTTTTTAAAAAAGAATAAAAATCTATTAATTAAGGTTAAATTTTCAATGTCGCCAAAAACATTATTACTACTCAGTAATGGATATGGAGAAGATTCTTTTGCCTCTCTTTTGTTAGAAAAACTCGTTCAATTAACTAGAGGGTGTAAAATACCGAGTACTTTTTTGGTTATTCCTCTGGTCGGAGAAGGGGCGCAATTTTATCAGTGCCGATCGCAATATCCGGATTTAGTATCGGTTATTGTTCCACCCTTTTCTTTGCCGAATGGAGGAGTATACTTAGGATCTGCTTGGCAAAAATCGAAAAGATTCATTGAAGATTACTTTCGCGGGGTTTTACCGAATAGCGGGTTTATTTTGCGCGAATTAAAAAGAATAAAAAACAAAATTGATGCAGTCATTGGTATCGGTGATTTTATCCCGCCATTATTGAATAAGTTATTCTTACAAAAAGATTTATATATGGTGGCTTGTGCCCATACCTGGTTATTAAAAAGAAGTAATCAACCTTTGGAGCGGTTAGGTCGATTGACCCGACATCTCTTCCGATATGGTTGCCGTAGGGTCTATACCCGTGACCGGTTGACTGAGCAATGGTTTCTCCAGTTGGGGATTACTGCAGAATATTTAGGATTTTTAGGGCCAGATATTAAAAAAGAGGCAGTGAATAGAAAGAAAATCGTTTTTTTGCCTGGAAGCCGAAAGGATTGGAAAAATAATCTCGGATTTTTTTTCGAGGCTTTTAAAGAGACGAATACTCAATACATTAAAGACTTTGAGATCCATTTGGTTTTTTCGCCAGGCGTTGATACTCAAGATATACAGTTTTTTTTGATGCCACTTTTAAAAAACCATCATTTTTTTATGACTTGGAGTCAAGGCGATTATTTTCAACATCTTTCTCAATCAGCTTTAGTGGTTGGTTTTGCCGGTACTGCTATTGAACAGGCAGCTTTTTTAGGAATTCCCTCTATTGAACCTTGGCAGGAAAATGCGATTCAAGCCAATCGGGATTTTATTGAAAACCGACAAAAACTCCTCCTTCGAGAAGCATTGATTCCGGGGGGGGATACACCTTCGCAACTGGCCCGGGTCCTTGAAAATACTCTTTTGAATATTCAAAGTTATCAAAAAGCAGCCGAGAGTTTTAGCCAAAAAGTTTGGGAAGGAAAATCCAATGGTGGAATGACTATTGCTGAAAACATCATAATGTCACTAACCAACCAGTGACATACTTATTGCACTGTCACTGGTTGGTTAGCTTAAATATTATCTTATGGTTTCTGTTCAGAAACCATACTCTTGAAAAGCTTTTTTAAATGTTAATATCATCGAGTAAGGATGCCTGTGCTTCTCGCAAAATGTTTGAAGCACGTTGGACATCTTCAACCCTCATCACCACATAGGCTTTTTGACCTTCGGGAGAAACAAAAGCATAGAGATACTCAATGGAGATGGAATTTAAAGTGAGCACTTCAACGATTTGAGAAAGTCCTCCAGGTCGATCATCAACACCGACTACCAATATTTCTGTGAGAGTGGCAGTAAAGTTTTCTTTGCGAAGTTGCTCAACCAGTTGCTCTGGTTTTTCAACGATAAAGCGGAGTACTCCAAAATCCGCAGTATCAGCTAATGATAAAGCGCGGAGATTGATATTCCATTCTTTCAGCTTGGTTAAAACCGCATGAAGACTTCCTGGTTTATTTTCTAAAAAAACCGATATTTGTTTCATGAGAATCCCTCTTTTTTCCGCAGGTCGATAACCCGCTTTGCTTTACCCTCAGAACGAGTGATGCTTTTGGGCTTAATGAGTTTTATCGAGCAGGAAAGATTCAGCTCAGATTTAATTTTCTCTTCAATTTTTTTTCTGAGGTTTTCAAGAACTTTAATTTCATCTGAAAAAATTTCTGATGAGACTTCAACCTCAACTTCAACTTTGTCTAAATAATTTTCTCGGCTTATTAAAATTTGATAATAGGGTTCAATTCCATCAAAACTCAAGATGACACTTTCGATTTGTGATGGGTAAACATTTACTCCACGGATTATAAGCATGTCATCGGTTCGTGATGTGACCCGTTCCATTCTCGCCATGGTTCGACCACATTGGCATTCATCATATTTGAGAGAAGAAATGTCACCAGTCCGATATCGGATTACCGGTGTTCCTTCTTTGGTTAGGGTGGTGAAAACCAATTCACCAATTTCACCAGGAGGTAAGGACTTCCCAGTGTGAATGTCAACAATTTCCGGTATAAAACAATCTTCTGAAATATGAAGACCTTGATGAAATTCACACTCGAATGCCACTCCCGGGCCAATGACTTCACTTAATCCATAAATGTCAAAAGCACGAATTGGCAGTTTTTTTTCAATTTCGATTCTCATCTCTTCAGACCAAGGTTCGGCACCGAATATTCCCAAGCGAAAGGAAGTTTGCGACCATTCAATTTGGTTTTCTTTGGCTGTTTCTGAAAGATAAAGAGCATAAGATGGAGTACAACATAAAACTGAAATCCGGAAATCTTTTAATATTTGAATTTGACGAAGAGTATTCCCGCTAGACATGGGTACAACAGTGGCGCCTAATTTTTCTGCTCCATAGTGAACTCCTAATCCTCCGGTAAATAAACCATATCCAAAAGCCACTTGAATGGTGTCTTGTTCGGTAACACCGCATCCACAAAGAGTACGGGCTAATAATTGAGACCAGATTTCAATATCATTACGGGTGTATCCAACCACCGTTGCTGTTCCAGTGGTACCAGAAGATGAATGGATCCGAACAATATTTTTTAAAGGTTCAGCAATGGCGCCAAATGGATAAACATTCCTTAAGTCCTGTTTCGTCGTGAAAGGAAGGTGTTGAAGGTCATGAAGTGATTGAACATCATTAATATCAATACCGGCTTGATCAATTTTTTGTTGATAATAGGGAAGATTGTGATAAGCACGAATTAAAACTCTTTTTAAACGATTTAATTGAATTTTTTCAAGCTTATGACGTGGTATCAACTCGTAATATTCGTCCCAATACGTCGTTTTCACCCCCGCATCTTCTTTAATTGTATTCGTTTTTGATGAGTTTGCAATATTTTTTATGAAATCTGGTTATTTTTTTAAAAGGTGCGAATGAGGATAGCTCATTTTACCGAAAAGAGTGTTATACTCTGAATAAAATATAATAAATAGAATTACGGGGTGGTTTGAATGCAGGAATTATCTTCGATTTGGTTGAATGGAAAAATTGTCGATTGGAAGGACGCGACGACCCATGTATTAACCCATGCCCTTCATTACGGAACGTCGGTGTTTGAAGGAATCCGATGTTATAAAACCCTTCAGGGATCAGCGGTGTTTCGGCTAGGAGATCATATTCAAAGGTTATTTGACTCGGCAAGAATTATCAAAATGTGCATCCCTTACAGTCATGATGAATTATATCAAGCAACTCTTCAAACTATCCGTGAGAACCAAGTTGATGAATGTTATATAAGGCCTTTGGTCTTTCGTGGTTATGGTGAAATGGGTGTTGATCCTACTAGTTGCGAGGTGATTTCAGCAATAGCAGTTTGGCGATGGGGTGCCTATATGGGAGAAAAAGGGTTAAAACATGGAATTCGGGCGAAGATTTCATCCTATACTCGTAATTCAATGAATGCCAGTTCTCCCCGTGCAAAAACCAGTGCCAACTATCTCAATTCAGCATTGGCAAAGACCGAAGCGAAAGAATTAGGATATGATGAGGCTATCCTTTTGGATATGCAGGGATTTGTTTCAGAAGGAAGTGGTGAAAATATTTTCATAGTTAAAAATGGAGTATTGTATACTCCCCATCCTTATTCAATATTACTGGGGATTACCCGGGATACAGTTATACGCTTAGCCCTCGACTTAGAATTCGATGTCAGAGAAACTCATTGTACTCGAGATGACCTCTATCTGGCTGATGAAGCATTTTTTACTGGAACAGCAGCAGAAATAACCCCAATTGTTGAGATTGATGGGAGGCCAATTGGCGATGGAAAACCAGGTCCAGTGACCCGACAATTACAAGAGATATTTTTTAGAGTGATTCGGGGAGAAGAGGAGACTTATATCGATTGGCTTGATTATGTGGAAAAAAGGAAGGAGTAGATTGCATGAGTTCATCAGATAATAATTTTTTTCAAGAATATCGAAATGGCTTGAAGAGAGTAAAAGATGTTTCACCAAAAACCTTGGAAGGCTTCAATGGTTTTTACCAACAAGCTATGGCTGATGGAAGTCTCAATATTAAAACCAAAGAGTTGATTGCATTAGGAATTGGAGTAGCTGTACATTGTGATAATTGTATCTGGTTACATACCCGAGCAGCAGTAAAGGCTGGCGCCAATACAGAAGAAATCTTAGAAGCGGCTCAAGTTGGAGTGGTTATGGGTGGAGGTCCGGCTTTTACTTATTTACCTTTAGTTCAAAAAATCATTGACCAACTGACCGAATAGTAAATCTTTTTAGTTAACCGGCGGGAATTGCTCCCGCCGGCTTTTTTAAAGTTCATTCTTCAATTTCCTGATTGCTTTTAAATAAGTAATGGAGAAATTCAGTATCCGGTGTCATGATCAAAATATCTTTATTATTAAAAGTTTTTTCATAGGTTTCCAAGGTCTTTTGAAAGGCATAGAATTCTGGATCCTGTTTAAAGGCATCAGCATAAATTCGTAAAGCTGCGGCTTCTCCTTGGCCACGAATAATTTTTGCTTGCTTTTCAGCTTCGGCTAGAATGAGGGTTTTCTCTTTATCGGTTTCCGCTCGCAACTTGATAGCTTCTTCCTGGCCTTCGGAACGGTATTGTTTCGCCTGCCTTTCCCTTTCAGTTTTCATTCTTTGGAACACCGCTTCTTCATTTTGCTTGGGAAGGTCAGCTCTTTTGATGCCAACATCAATAATTTCAATTCCGAAAGCACTTGCCTTCCGGTTGGAATTGGCAGTAACCGTATCCATAACTTGACGCCGCTCTATAGATATTAAATCGAAGAGTGGTATGCGGCCAATTTCAACTCTCAACTCAGAATAGATAATATCATCAATTCGAACCATCGCACTAGCTTCGGTTACCACGGTTTGTAAAAAACGGAGTGGATCGACAATACGCCAACGAACATAATTATCTATCACCAAAGTCTTTTTGTCTTCGGTAATAACTTCTTCCGGAGGTGAATCATAATCAAGAATCCGTTTTTCAAAAACGTAAATGACCTGTAAAGGATAAGGAAGTTTCAAATGAAGTCCACTTTTTTGCACCACTGCAATTGGCTTGCCAAACTGGAGAATGACTCCTTGTTCGGTTTCATCAAGGGTAAACCAGGGTTTGGTAATTGAAATAAGAATTAGAATAATGATAATCAAAATCATTTTTTTCCAGAACGACTTATTAATAGACAACGGCTGAACCATCCTTTCCAGTTAAGGGGAGTAACTTTAGAATATCTTGGGAAGCCGTGGAACTATCGATGAGATACTTTTGAACCAGAGGAAACGCCTTCTGAATGGTTTCCAGATAGAGACGGGTACGGGTAACTTCTTTGTTCAGGATATATTCTTGGAGAACTTGAAGAAAACGGGAAGTGTCTCCTTCAGCTTCTTTCACCACTTTTTCTTGCCAGGCTTCAGCTTCTTTAATGATTTGCTCGGCTTGCCCACGAGCATTGGGAATAACTTCACTACGGTACCCTTCAGCTTCATTTACAAAACGAACCTTGTCTTCCCGAGCGCTGGCAACATCTTTAAAAGCCGAAACCACTTCTTCAGGAGGCTGGACATCCTGAAGCTGAACAGCAATAATCTGAACGCCGGCTTCATATCGATCTAAAATTGATTGAATAAGAGCCCTGGTTTCATCCTGAATTTCAGTTTTTCCTGAAGTGAGAACTTCATCAATATCCTTTTTCCCGACTATTTCCCGAAGAGCTGATTCAGCCACTTTTTTTACTGCAGAATCGACATCTTTCACTCTGAATAGAAACAAATAAGGTTCACTAATTCGGTATTGCACTGTATATTGGCAATCAACAATATTTTCATCTCCAGTAAGCATCAGCGATTCTTCGGGAAAGTATTGATAGCGGGGGATTGGATCGGTGCTGAGGGTTCGAAACCCAATTTCCACACGGCGGACCTCGGTAATCTTTGGTTTAATGACAGTTTCAAAAGGATAAGGGATATGATAATGAATTCCTGGAGGGACCTGCCGGACGAATTCACCGAAAAGTTTAATCATTCCAACTTCATCAGGACCGACTATGTAAATTCCAGTAAGCAGGTAAATTGCAAGGAATATCACAATAACCAAATAACCGAGCTTTTTTAATAACCGGACTATTTTAGAATCGTAAATGTGAATAATCTTTCTATCAAATTCATTAAATTCGTTGTTATCCATATTCATAATACTACACTACGATTTAATCCTGTGCAAGTTATGTGATAGAATAAGCGAGATTGAATTGAAATAAATACATCTTTGGCTTGGCTTCCTAAAAGCAAGAAAAATATTTAAAAAACGATAAATCATACTTGAATTATGTTAGTTATTCGGGATACTGGAAAAAGTACATCAATCTTTGGTTCGGTCAATCATGAGCGGCATATAATGTTTAAACCCGCTCAAATTATATTATTGGGATATATAGCCGTTATCCTTCTTGGTTCTTTTATACTTATGCTTCCTGGTATGACTGCTCCTGGAAAAGACCTGAAATTTATCGATGCTGTTTTTACCTCAACTTCGGCCATCTGTGTGACTGGTTTAATTGTGGTTGATACTGCAACATTTTTTTCCTTTTGGGGTCAGATTGTCATCTTGGTTCTTATCCAATGTGGTGGTTTGGGTTACATGACTTTAACCACCCTGATCGCTATTGGTTTGGGAAGAAGAATTGAATATCGTGACCGTCTTGCTTTAAAGGAGACTTTTAGTTTAGAAACTCCTGGTGGAGTTGTTCGATTTACACTCAATGTATTAAAGTATACTTTTACCTTTGAAGCCTTAGGAGCCTTTCTTTTCCTGATCAGTTTTATCGGGCGATATCCTTTGCCCAAAGCGATATTTGCCTCAATATTTCATAGCGTTTCCGCTTTTTGTAATGCGGGGTTTTCAATATTTTCAAATAGTTTTGAAGATTTTGTTCAAAATCCTTTGGTTGTTTTGACTTTGTGTTTTTTGATTATTTCGGGTGGATTGGGTTTTATGGTTCTCAAGGAAGTCATCACCAAACATCGAATTTTAAGTCTCCATAGTAAAGTAGTGATTCGGGTTACCATTCTTCTTTTGCTGGCTGGAACACTTCTCATTCTGTTAACTGAGTGGAATAATCCGAATACGATTGGAATACTTAGTCCTGGCCATAAAGTACTAACGAGTTTTTTCCAGGCGGTAACTCCACGAACGGCGGGATTTAATACGATTCCGATTCGTTCTTTGCGTTCAATTTCTTTATTTATTATGATCTTTCTTATGTTTATTGGCGCATCCCCGGGTGGGACCGGGGGTGGCATTAAGACTACCACCCTTGCTTTACTATTGGGGATAGTCAAGGGTGTGGCACAAGAAAAAAACCGTGTTGAATATTTTCATCGCCGGATTCCAAACGAAACCATTTATCGGGCTATAGCTCAAACGATTCTGCCCTTTTTGTTAGTTTCGGTAGTATCTATTATTATAATGAGTTATCAACCCAATAACCCAACTCAAATAATTTTTGAAGTATTTTCAGCTTTTGGTACCGTTGGTTTATCAACCGGAATAACGCCAAGATTATTTACTTTGAGTAAGTTTCTTCTTATGGTTATGATGTATTATGGAAAAGTGGGTTTATTGGGTTTGGCAATTTATCCAGTGAAGAAAGATGAAAAGGAATGTATCCTTTACCCCGAAGAGGGGGTTCAGCTTTAAGTTGATTTCTAAATAGTTGTCATCTCTCAATAGTTTATTTGATTTAGTGGAATACGAGGTGATTTTATTGTTTCAAAAAATATTGATTGCGAATCGCGGGGAAATTGCGCTGAGGATTGTCCGGGCTTGTCGTGAAATGGATATTAAAACAGTTGGAGTCTTTTCTGATATTGATCGAAATCTTATCCATCTTCGCGATGTTGATCAAAAAGTTGCATTAGGCGGAAACTCCCCAGCTGAATCCTATCTTAATATTGATAAAATTTTAAAAGCTTGCTTCCTCACCAAAGCTGATGCTGTCCATCCAGGCTATGGCTTCCTGTCCGAGAATGTTCTTTTTGTTCAAAAATTACAGGAAAATGGAATCGCTTTTATTGGACCAAGTGTAAATGTTCTCCAAAAAATGAAGAATAAACTCTCGGCCAAAAAAATAATTCATGATTCAGGGGTGCCGGTAGTCCCTGGTTCCCTGGAAGTGGTGAATACTTTACAAGAAGCCAAAAAAATTGCCAGCGAAATAAATTTTCCATTTATGATGAAAGCTTGTTTGGGAGGAGGTGGGAGAGGTATCCGAGTGGTCGAGAACGATAAGAATTTAGAAGAGGCATTCAAAAGTGCTCGTCGAGAAGCAAAAATGGCATTTGGAAATGAAGAGATCTATATTGAAAAGATACTTGATAATGCTCGGCATATCGAAGTTCAGATTTTAGCTGATCGATTTGGGAAAACCATTCATTTGGGGGAAAGAGAGTGTTCATTACAGCGGCGTAGGCAAAAAATATTAGAAGAGGCCCCGTCTCCATTTTTAAATGATAACTTAAGAAAAAAAATCTGTGATGCTGCAGTTAAGGCTGCTGAGGCATTAGAATATTCTACTTGTGGTACCATGGAATTTTTAGTCACCGATGATCAGCGATTTTATTTTATGGAGTTAAATGCTCGTATTCAGGTAGAACATCCAATTACCGAAATGATATCAGGTGTGGATATCCTTCGTGAGCAAATTCAATTAGCTTCAGGTGAACCACTCCAATTAAATATCAATCAGTTCAATCAAAGAGGTCATGCCATCGAAATGAGAATAAATGCTGAGGATCCATTTCGGAATTTTATTCCGGCACCAGGTTTTATCAAAAATTATGAAACACCTCGTGGGCCAGGAATTCGAATTGATTCACATTGTTATTCCGGGTATGAGATCCCATCATTCTATGATTCTTTAATTGCTAAGTTAGTTGTTTGGGATACTGATCGAATCCATGCAATACGTCGTTCTCGAGAGGCACTTCATTCATTTGTCGTCGAAGGGGTACCGACTACAATTCCTTTTCATTTAAAAATATTGCAAAATGATGATTTCTTAAGAGGCGTATTTCATACTCGGTTTATTGAAGATGAAATCGAAGATATTTGATCGATAAATTTTTCATTGTTAATATGGAGGAAGAGATGATGATAGGCAAATTGTTTCATGGGGGTATTCATCCTCCTACATTTAAAGATTTGACGGCTCAAAAGCCAATTAAAAAATTTCCCTCTCCAGATAAAGTGTATCTTCCCCTTCTTCAACATACTGGGACTCCGCTACAACCATTAGTAAAAAAAGGTGATATGGTTAAAAGAGGTCAGAAAATAGCCGATGTTGACGCTTTTGTTACCGCACCTCTTCATTCTCCTATTGCTGGAAAAGTTTTAGGAATTGAAGAATGTCCGCATCCAACTCGAGGAAAGTTTGGAGCGATAGTTATCGAAAATAATGGTTCTCAAGAGGATGAAATAAATGGGATTTTATCTCAAGAAGAAATGGAAGGAATGGACCCGAAAAGTATCCAAAATTGGATACGAGAAGGTGGATTTGTTGGTTTAGGAGGCGCAGCTTTCCCAACTCACGTCAAAGTGAGCCCTCCTTCAGGAAAGAAAATTGATACTCTGCTTATCAATGGAGCAGAGTGCGAACCTTTTATTACCTGTGATCATCGAGTTATGGTCGAGCGAACTGATTTCATTTTAACCGGTGTTTTTCTTTTAGCTCGAGCTTGTGGTGCTAAAAAAATTATAATTGGTATTGAAAAAAATAAACCAGATTGTATTGAAAGAATTACTCGCAATTTTCAGAATTTTCCACTGCCCATTCAAATTTTCCCTCTTCCGGTTTTATATCCTCAAGGTTCAGAAAAACATTTAATCTTAACCATATTAGGAAAAGAGGTACCACCGGGGGGATTACCTCTTGATGTTCAAGTGGTGGTGAGTAATGTGCAAACTGCTTGGGCAATTGGACGAAAAGCCCAAGAGGGGATTCCATTAATTGAAAGAGTCATTACATTAACCGGAGATTCTTTAACTAATCCAGAGAATCTTGATGTTCCAATTGGAGTACGTTTATTGGATTTGGTCAATTATTGTGGAGGATTTCAGGTGTCTCCTGAAAAGACTATTATGGGAGGACCGATGACTGGCATTGCCCAGGTTACCTTGGAAGTACCAGTTGTAAAGGGAACCTCTGGGTTTGTTTTTTTGAGGAAAAATATTACAAAAGAAGAGTATTCCTGTATACGCTGTGGACGGTGTGTTGACCACTGTCCAATGTATCTCTTGCCAACCGATTTAGTTCGATATGCTGAACATGGTGATTTTGAGGAAGCAAAAAAACAAAGAGCTCTTGATTGCATAGAGTGTGGGAGTTGTTCTTACGTCTGTCCCGCCGGTATACCGATAACTCATTACATTAAAATTGCAAAAGCAGAGATTCTTCTTCGGGCAAAGAAAGGAGGGAAATAAAGATGGGAGAACTGCGTTTTTTTCAAACCCCTGCACCACATTTGAAAAGTCCAGCTTCCGTTCCGAAAATTATGTTCATGGTCGTTGTGGCTTTAATACCTGCAACAATTTGGGGTATTTATTTTTTTGGTCCTAAATTAACTCTTGCACCTCTTATAATTTGTATTTTAAGCTGTCTTTTTTTCGAGTGGCTTGATTGTAAAATTTTTAAAAAACCAGTGACCATCCAGGATGGCAGTGCCCTGGTAACTGGTCTTCTGCTTGGATTATCTCTTCCCCCTGGTTCGCCTTTTTGGATAGCTATTGCTGGAGGAGGAATAGCGATAATTTTGGGAAAACAGATGTTTGGGGGATTAGGTCAAAATATTTTCAATCCAGCCTTGGTAGGTCGCGCAGTTCTGCTCATATCGTGGCCAAAAGTTATGACTTCCTGGTATGCCAAGGCTCCCTTTGCTTTTCCCACGATTGATCAAGGGCTAGCCACCATGCCCCAGGGGATTGATGCAGTTACCACTCCAACAGCATTAACCTTAACCAAGGAATATGGATTTCAAGTCCTTTCTCAATTTGAGCCCCGCCTTCTCTGGCGGCTTTTTGTTGGTACCGTTCCTGGAAGCATCGGAGAAACTTCAGTTTTGCTCCTTCTCATTGGGTATTTCTTACTGTTGGGATTAGGAATTGTAAAATGGGATGTTCCACTCTTTTTTCTTATTGGCTTGTCCTGCGTTGCCCTCATCACCGGTCAAAACCCCATCTATCATCTCTTTGCCGGAGGGGCGATTATCGGAGCCTGCTTTATGGCCAATGACTATACCACCTCGCCTCTCTCATTTAAGGGGAGAATCATATTTGGTTTTGGTGCGGGTGCAATTACCTGTATTATTCGAATTTTAGGTGGTTATCCTGAAGGAGTAACTTTCGGGATTTTAGTCATGAACGCAGTTGTTCCACTTCTGGATAAATTATTACCAAGACGTTTTGGGGTGAAGCAATCATGAAACCACAATTGAAAATTTCTCTTACTTTGGCAGTTGTATGCGCTATTGCAGCTGCATCCTTGGCAGCTGTCAATCAGGTAACACAAAAAGCAATTGCGATAAATAGCTTAAAAGAACTCGAGGATTCTTTGAAAATAGTTTATCCAATAGCCGATCGTTTTGAGCTGGAGGGGGCATCTGATCGGGAGGTAAGTTCTGAGACAGAAAACCAGGGTTTTACCATCATCGCTCAATATCAAGCTTATCAAGGTGACCAAAAAATTGGAAAAGTGTATCGGGTAGGTTCCAAGGGATATGGTGGTCAGATTGTATTGTTAATCGCAATATCAACTCAAACCAGCACCATGGTTGGAATGAGAGTCTTGGAACACCAAGAAACTCCAGGTTTGGGTTCAGAAATCACTAGTATGAATTTTCAAGAACAATTTCAAAACAAACCATTAACTGATTCTTTCGAACTCAATCGCGATATTCAAGCTTTATCTGGGGCAACAATTTCTTCCCGAGCGGTTATTCGAGCTTGCCAAGGTGTTTTGTCGGAGTTGGGAAAGGAGGCCGGTCAATGAAACAGTTTTGGTTTTATTTTAAAAACGGGATAATCGGAGAAAACCCAGTTTTACGTCTCATGATAGGGCTCTGTTCGGTCTTGGCAGTTTCGGTAAAAGTCGAAAACTGTCTTGCAATGGGGGCTGCAGTCATTTTTGTATTGACCTGTTCGAGTATAGTCATTTCTCTTTTACGAAAAGGAATCCCTGATCAAGTTAGAATTCCAATTTTTATTGTAGTCATTTCAACTTTTACCACCATTGTCGATTTGGTTATGAAAGCCTATCTACCACCTTTATCTAAAGCCATGGGAGTTTTTATTCCCTTAATTGTAGTCAATTGCATTATTATGGCACGCGCTGAAGCTTTTGCCTCCAGAAAGCCGCTCCTCCCGTCGATAGCCGATGCTTTGGGAATGGGAATCGGATATACACTGGTTATTACTGCAATCGGAGTGGTTCGTGAGTTATTTGGATATGGCTCAATCCTCTCCGTTCCAATCTTACCCGAAACCTATCAAAACATGATGTTTATGATTCTTCCTCCAGGAGCTTTCCTCCTGATTGGTATTTATATCGGGGTACTCAACCATGTATCAAGGAGGACGAATAAATGAGCGTAACCTTTGTTGACCTCTTTAAAATTATTATCAGCGCTGCTTTTATCGAAAATATCCTTTTAGCCAGATACATCGGGTTGTGTCCCTATATTGGTATGTCGACCAATATCTCCAATTCACTTGGCATGGGGATGGCGGTTGCTTTTGTTATGGTGCTTTCGTCCATCGTAACCTGGGGTCTTTGGAATTATATTTTTATTCCTCTCCGACTTGAATATTTACGAATTATGGTTTTTATTTTAGTTATTGCAGTATTGGTGCAACTAGTCGAAATATTACTGAAAAAAAACCTACCTAATCTTTATCGAGCCATGGGGATTTATCTCCCTTTAATAACCACCAATTGTGCGATATTAGCAGTTACTTTTTTTGGTGTTGATTATAATTACAATCTTCTTCAAGTGGTCATCTATAGTATCAGTGTTGCTCTTGGTTTTACTGTTGCCACCGTTTTGTTAGCCGGTATTCGGGAAAAATTGCGGTATGCAAAAGTACCGAATTTTTATCGGGGGTATCCAATGGCGTTTATTGTTACCGCTCTCCTTGCCATTGCCTTTATTGGGTTTAAGGGTTTGATTAAGTAGAGGAGGATGCTGAAATGTCGATTCTTTTGCCGACGGTTTTGATTGGAATTTTAGGGGTAGCTTTCGGATATATGCTGGCTTGGTTCGCCCAGAAATTTGCTGTACATACCAACCCTTTAATAAAAAAGATCGAGGAGATTTTGCCTGGTGCCAATTGTGGTGCCTGTGGATATCCTGGTTGTTCCGGGTTAGCAGAAAAAATTGTCAACGAAGACGCTCCAGTGAATGCCTGTCCGGTTGGCGGCGTGAAAGTGTGGACTGAAATCGCTAAGCTTACTGGAAAAACCACTGGAAATTTAGAAACCAAAAAGGCAATGTTGGTCTGTCAGGGCGGAAAAGGAACAGTTCAAGAGTTAGGTGCTTACCAAGGAATTGATGATTGTCGAGCAGCAGCGGTTTTAGGTGTATCTCATATCGGTTGTGTTAATGGTTGCTTGGGATTGGGCACCTGCGAGAAAATTTGTCCCTTTGACGCTATTCATATCAATCCTGAAACCGGTCTTCCAGTAATTGATTGGGAAGAATGTACTGGTTGTGGAAAATGCGTTGAGGAGTGTCCACGCAAGGTATTAGTCTTAGTTCCGGGGAGAGAACAAGTTCGATTAGCATGTTCTTCTCCAGCTAGTGGAAAGGAAGTACGGCGGGTTTGCAGTAAGGGGTGCATAAAATGTCAACTATGTGTGAAAACCTGTCCAGTTCAAGCCATTCATTTCCAGGATGGAGTGATCCAGATCGATCAGGAAAAATGTACGTTATGTGGTTTATGTGTGGAAAAATGTCCCACCCATTGTATTCTTCATCTGATGTCCAAGGACCAAAAGGATATAGAAGAAGCTCTTTCTTCAGCATTGAATTCATAAAATTTAAGTTCTTTTTTCGAAATTTTGGGAGAACTGGAGGAGAAAATGGCCTGTTTGTTGGGAATTGATATTGGAACGACTAACACCAAGATCATTATTTTTACAGAAAATGGAGATATTGTTGAAGAAAGGGCATTTCCCACCCCGTTTATAAGTGATGAATATGGTGGATGTTACCAACCTCAGGAAGTTTTGAACGTTTTGTTGGAAAACTTAAAAAGTTTTTCATCTGGTGCAAAAAAAGAAGTCGTTGCCTTGAGCATATCAAGCTTTGCTGAAGTGATGGTTGGTTTGGATAAATCCCTTCAACCGATTACCAAAAGTCCGGCCTGGTTTGATACTCGAACCGATACCATTTTTCAAGAAACGAAAGATACCATCAAAAGTGATAATATCTATCGATTAACTGGTTTGTCGCCTCAATCAAAATACTCATTATATAAACTCTTATGGCATCAAAAATTTGAACCAGAGATTTTTCAATCAGTTTGTTATTGGACTTCGATGTCAGGATATGTTTTATCTGCTCTTTCTGGAGTGCTTTCTTTTGACTATTCTTTGGCTTCACGAACCATGTTTTTTGACCAACAAAATAGACAGTGGTCTCAAGAGTTACTCGATAACATTGGAGTACCTCTTGAAAAAATGCCAAAGCTCACTCCATCGGGAATAGTTTTAGATACAATCCAAAAAAATATCGCCCGCCTTACCGGATTACCAGAGAACCTTCAAGTAGTTACCGGCGGGCATGATCACTTGTGTGCAGCAGTCGCAGTGGGGGTATTTAAGCAGGGTCAGGTTCTTATTTCAACCGGAACTACTGAAAATCTGACTATGGCCTTAGATAGCATCCCTCAAATCAATCTTTCCCAGCTAAAGCGTTCTTTTAGCTGGGGACATCATGCTATACCAGAACGGTATTATGGAATGAGTGGGATTTACAGCGGCGGATATTCTTTGGAATGGTTTTTAAAACTGGTTAACGAAAATTATCAGTATCTTAAAAAGATGTCCCAAGAGATTCCCAAAGAAGTTAGTCTTTTTTTCCCATATCTCCTGGGGGCTGATTATGACGGTGCACGCGGTGCTTTTATAAATTTGGAAGGGCAGATGGAAAAAGCCGACCTCACTAAATCCTTGATCATCAGTTTAGGCTTTGAATATAAGGATTTATGGGATATTATGGCGCAAAACTTAAATATTCAGGTTGAACGAGTAACCAATGTCGGGGGAGGTACTCAGAACGATTTTTGGATGAAGGTCAAGTCAGCAGTATTAAATGAAAAAATTTTAGTTCCCCAAGACAAAGAAGGGAGTTGTAAAGGAGCAGCAATCCTAGCTGGAATGGCGGTGGGACTGTATAATGATCCGGAAGATGCCTATCGGAAAACCTTTCATTTGGCAAAAATCTATGAACCGGGTCCTGAATTAAGGGAGAGTCTTCTTCCCTGGTATCGATTATATTTGGAGTTACGGGATGACATTCGTCACTTGAATGAGAAAATGAAAATAATTCAAACCAAGAGGAGAAAATAAAAAAAATGAAAAGTACCTCTCAATCAATGATTCGATGGGTGAGTCGAACAGCAGTCCTTTTTGCTCTTACCTTGGTTATCCAATTGCTTGGCTTGCCGCAATTTATTACTGGGCCATTAGTCAATGCCTTTTTACTGCTAGCAACTATGATGGTGGGAGTTTCAAGTGGGATGGTTATTGGCTTGTTTACACCTTGGGTAGCTTTTTCTCGGGGTATTTTACCGGCTCCGATGGGACCGATGATCCCTTTCATTATGTTAGGGAATGTAACATTAGTGATCGTCTTTTTTTTGATTACCACAAGAAGAGAAAATAATATCGGTTTCCTGGGATTGGGGATTGTTATTGGATCAATTGCTAAATATTTGGTGCTTTCTCAATCGGTAACTTTTTTAGTAAGCGTTCCTCCTCCAGTTGCAAAAATGATGCAATTTCCTCAATTGATAACTGCTTTAGTAGGAGGAGCTATTGCTATTGTCATTAAGCAAGCCTTAGTTCGAACCAATTTTTTTAAGAATCATTCATAGACTTTGCTGAGTGGCACTTTTAGCTTTTATGATATCTCCTTTCATAGGAGGAAAAAATAATCAAAGCAGAAAAAACCAGCAAAGAAAAACTTAAAAAAGATAGCAGGTAGTTATTGCTGCTTTCAGCAAGAACCAATGAGAAAGCAATGGGGCCGATGGTTCCTCCTAGATTAAAGGCGGTTTCCATCCACCCCAAAGCTTCGGTTCTCTGGGAATGGGGAGCTATTTCCCCCAAGAGAAGGGTAGAGCCAATATAGAAAAACACCCAACTAATACTAAGAACCGATTGAGGAATGAAGACTGATGTCCCGCGATAGAGATATGGAGCTACGATAAATGGAATCATAGTTAAGGCATATCCAAACTGTATAATTGTAGGGATATTTTTTGTTTTCCGAGAACAGGTTTTTCCTACGATTGGAAAAAACATTAGTTGAATGAAGTTAGATACTCCTAAAACCATACCTATGAAAGCTGCCGACAGACCCTTTTCCTTCCAAAACAATGGGATGAAAAAAGAAAGTCCGTTTACGGCTGTTGATCGCAGGAAAATTGGGAGATAAAAAAGAAAATTTTTCCTTCTTAATATCCATCGATTATCGATTTTTAAACCTTCTTTTTGGCTCCTTAATCCATCGACTTTTTTCAAAAGAAAGATTGGATAAATTATTGCCAAGGAAACGAAGCCTGCTAAGTAGAAATTCCAGGTCGGATCGAAATCACTGAAATAACCAGAAATGAGCATAGCAAAGGAATAGCTGACACCACGTATGATATTAATCCAACTCAGTTCACGGTTTCTGGCTTCGATATTCCGCTTTTTAATAATGATTTCATTCACAATTGGTGTTTGAGCGACCCAAAACCAACCAAAACCAAACCTCACCATCAATAAAGGGAAAAAACCAGATATAAAGGGAGTGATAAGACAAAAAACACCCTGACCAATCATGCTGATGAGAATAGTAAATTTCCTTTTTCCGGTTCGATCAACAAATTTACCCCAGATTGGTCCACCAATGAGCGCACCTAAGGTTAAAGCTGCAATGACAATTCCAGTTTCAGTAACATTAAGACCAATTTTCTTGGCAAAAAGAGCGAAAAGAATTGAAGTTGATATATAGGTAAAATTGGCAACAAAAGCGACCAACATTAATATTAAAAACTGAGGAGAAAAAAACCGAAAGAGGGAATAACTTTTTTTCATGATTCTTTTGGTATTTTCCCAAAGAAACGGGAGAAAATGAGTAAACATCCTGAGGTAATAAGAGAGAAGATTCCGATACTATTGAGGACAAAACCAACCTGATTTCCAAAAAAAGACGAATAGCTTAAATGGAGTAGATATCCAGTTGCCCAGGCTAAACCCATTGAAACCGATGCGGCGAAAGCTGGATGCCCGGGGAGAATTTTTTGGGCTTCTATGACGTTCGAACTCATGGAGAAAAACATAAATGAATCAGAAAGAACATAGAAGAGTATAAATAAAACGAGAGAATCGATATGAACAAAAATGTTTAAAAAGAGTCCCATTCCAGCAAAAGATACCACATTGACCAGCCAATTGTTGAATCGAATCCGAAATCGAGAACCAAGGATATTAAAAAACAGGCCGGAAACCAAACCAAGAGAGAGAAGTGAACCGCCAATAATAAGACTATACCCTCGAAAGTTGCTATACATTGGTGAATAGGTGTGAAGAGAAGACATATAGAAAGTTCTTAAACCAACCATGATCCAAATTGGGATGAGAATTGGAAATGACTTCCAAGAAAAATTTGGATGTTTGGTGATAGGAGTGAAATTTCTTTTTATTTTCCATAGAATCGGTTGAAGAATAATAAAAATTAAAAGATTAAAAAAGATAATTTTATTGAGCCCAAGGCTTCCAACCCACCAGGTAATAAAAATTGGACCCAAGGCCCCTCCGACAATGCCTCCCGACACAAAAGAGGTAACCGTTTTGGAGCTTTGATTGCGATTGGCCAAAGCTGTACCAAAAGGATGGTAGGCAGCATTGGCTAAAAAAACCGTAAAAAAAACCAAGTATAGTCCAATAATGTTCATTTTGAATGAAAGCAGTGAAGTGGGAAGAACGACAAAAGCTACAATTCCATAGAGCAAAAGCCATTGTTTTTTCACCCTGGGAAGAACCATAGCAAAGAAAATTTGACTTAAAGCCGTCATCAGCATTATTGATGCAATGAGCATAGCAATGGTTCGGGGTTCTACTGAATAGGTTTTAATCAAATAGGGACTAATCGGTGAAAGGAATTCAACGAATAGGTCAACTGTTCCATGTAATAATGCAATAGCGAGATCCACAATCCATCCTCTTTTCTTACCGGCATAACTAGTTTAATAACTGATTTTTTTCTAAAAAGAAGGTTTTTTATTAATCCTTTGGTTAAGCAAATTTCTATTTATTCTTTAAAAAAATAGAAAAACTTACACTAGGTATTCATTCCATTTTCGAGGTAGTGTATCATGAAAGATGAAAGAGGGAAAGGTGGAGTTATATGAGCGAAATGAGAAAATTAGCTCAATTATTCGGAATAGAAACCGATTATTATGATATTCATGGGAATCATGTTCAAATTGAAGATGAAGTTTTAGTAAACCTTCTTGGTTCTTTCGGTGAATATTCTCAAAACGGGTCAGGTTGGAAGGAAAATATCCATCGAAAAGCAGAAGAAATAGCTTTTCCTATTCCACCGGTTATTGTTGCCTCAAATCTCGAGATTACTTTTATTCCTCAATTGAATTGGCTTGTGGGATCACTCTTTTTCACTCGAGAAGATGTTATCTTGGAAATTCCCTTTCGAGTTGAAAACCAAAAGTGGAGCTTTCCTCTTCCACCGGATTTAGAGTGGGGATATTATCCCCTCAATTTTGAAATTCGAACCACGTTGAATACTTTATATTATAAAAGTTTTTTTATATTTACTCCAAAATATTGTTATCTTCCCGAAGGAAAAAACTTTTGGGGTTTGAACCTAGCCGTTTATTCAACCAATACCAGAAAAAAGCAGGAAATAGGAGACTTGCAAGACCTGAGATTAATGAGTAATCTCCTTAAGAAATACGGTGGCAATTTTTTAGGGATACTTCCCATCCATCTCTTAGAAAATCGAATGCCGTATGGAATCAGCCCTTATTATCCAGCGGATCGGTTAGAGTGGAATCCCATTTATCTTCCTTTGGAATGGGTTGCCCAAATATTAGCAGCGAACCATGAGCTGAATGCACCAGAATCTTTCTCCCTATTCATGGATCGATCTCCTCAAGATCCTTCACTTCTTAATTACGAATCCGCATGGAAGAGAAAAGATCAAATTCTTCGCAGTTTTTTTCAAATTTGGCGGAAAAGAGAGATTAATTCGGCTGATTTGAATAAAAAAAGTTTTTCTGACTTTTTAACCAATGAAGGAATACGAATTCTCCATTCAGCTTTTTTCCAAGCTTATGCTTTAAGACAAGGTTGGGATTTCCGATCTTGGCCCCTTGATTTTCAGAGAGGTGATAAGGGTGCTATCGCCCAATTTATTGATCAAAATCATGAGGAAGTCTATTATTTTGTTTTTTTACAATGGCTCATGGAGCTCTATCTGAAAACCCATTTTCAGTCGTCGGATATGCTGGCTTTTGACCTGCCAGTGGGAACTTCCCCAACCGGTATTGAGTCGTGGCTCAATCAGGACCTATTTGTATTTTCTCAGCGAGTTGGTGCTCCTCCTGATGATTTTTCACCGGCTGGTCAGAATTGGGGTTTTCCACCGGCGAACCCTTGGAAGGATAGAGAAAATCATTATTCTCATTTTATTTCACTCATTCAAGCCAATATGAAATATTGTTCCTTTCTTCGTATCGATCATATTATGGGATTGTATCGATTATTTTGGATTCCCGAAGGATGTGATCCAAAATGTGGGACCTATGTTCGATCTTTTTTCCAGGATTTATTAGGGATTGTTGCTCTCGAGAGCCATCGTCAAAAAGTAATTGTTATAGGTGAAGACTTGGGCACGGTTCCTCCTCAGGTGAGAGAAGCCATGAGAGCTTATAAAATTCTTTCAACTCGAGTTTTCTATTTCGAGAGTGATCAAAATGGTTTCATTCCAGCACCAAACCATTATCCAAGAGAAACCATGGTGACCATTGGAACTCATGATATGCCCCCCTTGAAAGCATTTTTGGAAGGGAAAGATATCGATTTACGAGAAAAATTAGGGTTATTTACTTCAGAGGAAGCAACAGTACAACACCAGATTCGTCAACAAAGAATTGCAGGGGTAAAAAGCCGGTTGATTGAATGGGATTATTTAAGAGAACCTGATAGTTTTGATGACTTTCTTGAAGCCGTCCTTTTCTACCTATCTAAAACTTCTTCTATATTGAAAATAGTCAATTTGGATGATTTAATGAAAAGTGATATTCAAATTAATTTACCTGGAACCATTACCGAATATCCAAATTGGCGTCACCGATTAGTGGTTTGCCCAGATGAATTAGAAAAGATAATCCAAAAAATGGCATCGATTTTTAGATTATAGGAGACCAGTTCCTATGAAAATAATTGAGAATATTCTCAAGAAAAAAGCTCAACCGGATTTTCAACAATTTATCGAGGTTATCATCCAAAAAAGAAAACCGACTAAAGTCCACCAAGTTGAACTGTTGATTGATCAGGAAATTATCTCAACAATTAGTCAGAAATATTTTTTGGAAGAAATTATCTCACTCACTTCTCTAACTCAAAGACAGTATATCCGACAATATGTTCGTTGGTGGTATCGGATGGGATATGATTACGCCATGATTATCGATCTTCCTGGAATTGGTTTGGAGTTTCCATCACAGATCAGAAAAACCGATGATACAGCAAGTTTGTCGAGAGGAACCAGGAACTGGGTAGAAGAGAAGCAAGGGATTATCACCAATTGGGACGATTTTGAAAATTACCCTTGGCCAGACCCTGAAAATATCGATTTGTTTCCTTATCTTTTTGCCCAGCAAGAAATGCCTGAAGGGATGAAGCTTTTAGTTGCCGGAAGTAGTGGATTGCTAGAAGTAGTGAGTGAAAATTTATTGGGAATCGAGAATATGAGTTATTTATTATTCGATGAGCCGGATTTGGTGGAAGCTGTATTTGAAAAAGTTGGCAATATCATGTATCGTTTTTATCTTCGACTAGCTGACCTGGAAGGAATTGGTGGATTTTTTCAAGGTGATGATATGGGGTTTAAAACTTCTACCATTCTTTCTCCTACTCTTTTAAAGAAATATGTCCTGCCCTGGCATAAAAAAGTTTGTACTTTGGCTCACTTGAAGGGGAAAGTTTACTTTCTTCATTCTTGTGGTCAATTAAAACCTATAATGGATGACCTGATCAACTGGGTAGGTATCGATGCTTTCCATTCATTTCAAGATGAAATAATGTCAGTGGTTGATTTTAAGCAGGAATATGGATGGAAAATTGGCGTTCTGGGAGGTATAGATTTAGATAGATTAATTCGAAGCAATGAAGTAGAGCTTCGCAGTTACGTTCGATCGATTTTGGAAAAGTGCCAAAATAATGGAGGTTATGCTCTAGGTTCGGGAAATTCAATAGCAAATTATGTTCCAGTCAACAATTATCTTATCATGCTCGATGAAGGATTCGCTTATGGGTGAGTTGATAATTGTTTTTTAAGTGTAAAGTCGGTTATAGGTACTTCTTTGTCGATCAGCTAATACTGGTATAAGTTGTCGCAATTCATCAACGCTGCTTAGATCAATGTTGGAGGATATAAGCATTTCTTCCATAAGATTGGCTTGACTAATAATCTGTCCATGAGGATTGGCGATTATGCTCGCTCCGTGCGATTGATGGTAATCGGCTTGGAGAATTTGGTCAGCCCCACAAACAAACATAAAATTATCTAAAGCCCGTGAACAAACTGATAATTTCCAGTGTTCGATATCTCGTGCCAACCAAGCAGTAGGGACCAACGCAATGCGAGCTCCTTTAAGAGCAAATATTCGAGCAACTTCGGGGAATCGAGTATCATAACAGATCCACATCGCTATTTTGCCAAATTCGGTGTCGAAAACTGGATAGTCACTTCCATGAGTAAAAATTTCGGCTTCAGTTGACCAAAGGTGGACTTTTCGATAAATTCCGATTTTTCCATCGGGATAAAATAAAACTGAAGAGTTGAAGAGTTTATCTTTTGATTTTTCGGCAATGCCGACAACCAAATAAATTCCAGAAAATTTACTGGCTTCGCTAAGGAATTGAAACGAGTTGTCACCCTGTGTTTCTGCTTTGGACACTACTAATTTAGGATCATAACCCTGAACACAAAGTTCAGGAAAAACCATTATATCAATTTTGAGCTCTTTCCCTTTTTCAATAAAATTACCAATAGTTTCTAAATTCCTTTTTACGTTACCCATAACCGGTTTAAATTGAACACAGGCCACCTTTAGCTGGTTCATAGAAATCTCCTTTCCGGTAACATTTTCAATTCATTATATCATTGAATGAATATTGATATAAGATTATCTAAAGATTAAAAAAAGAAATACTAACACTATGTAATTTTTCTTTTTTTTTAGAAAAACGATCAAATTGTGCAAATGGATTCCTTGGTCGATGTTGCACTTATCAATTGTCCAAGTAACAAAGTTGTTATAGGGCTAATCTTTAAAAAATAAGTCAATTTTTCGTTTCTTACCCTTGACATCAACTCAACCTTTGGATATATTTATTCAGGCATAACCGGAGGTTACCGGTTTGCCGGTGTAGCTCAGCTGGTAGAGCAGCTGACTTGTAATCAGCAGGTCGTCCGTTCGAGTCGGATCACCGGCTCCAGAAATGGGGAGGTACCTAAGTGGCCAAAAGGAGCGGACTGTAGATCCGTTGGCTGAACGCCTTCGAAGGTTCAAATCCTTCCCTCCCCACCAGAAAATCCCTATGTAGCCTGCGTAGCTCAGTGGTGGAGCGCATCCTTGGTAAGGATGAGGTCGCCGGTTCAATCCCGGCCGTAGGCTCCATTTTTATTTTTTTATTAACTGTTCCAGTTTGAATTGGTGAAATAGGTAATAGTAATAGTTTGTGAAAGATTGAAACCAAAAAAAATACTTTCTGGGTTTTGATATTTCAAGTATAATAATACAAAGATCACTGTGGTTGTAAGTGATGATAAAAAACACCTGATGAGTTAGAGCTTGTATTAGCTTGAGGAGGATACCTATGGCGAAACAAAAGTTTGAACGAACCAAAACCCACGTCAACGTCGGAACCATCGGTCACGTTGACCACGGGAAAACGACTCTCACCGCTGCCATCACCGAGACCCTCTCCAAACTCGGGATGGCAAGCTATGTTCCCTTTGACCAGATTGACAAGGCTCCTGAAGAACGAGAACGAGGCATCACCATCGCCATCGCTCACGTGGAATACCAGACCGAGAAACGGCACTATGCCCACATCGACTGCCCCGGCCATGCTGACTATGTCAAGAACATGATCACCGGTGCTGCCCAGATGGATGGTGCCATCCTGGTCGTCTCCGCAGCAGACGGTCCCATGCCCCAGACTCGGGAACACATCCTGCTCGCCCGTCAGGTCGGAGTCCCCTACATCCTGGTCTACCTGAACAAGATCGACATGGTCGATGACCCGGAACTCTTGGAACTGGTGGAAATGGAAGTCCGCGATCTCCTCAACCGCTACGAGTTCCCTGGAGACGATATCCCCATCATCAAAGGGAGCGCCTTGAAAGCCTTGGAATGTGGTTGTGGCAAACGGGACTGTGAGTGGTGCAAGAGTGTCTGGGAACTGATGGATGCCCTGGATAGCTATATCCCTGATCCCCAACGGGAACTGGATAAACCCTTCCTCATGTCGGTTGAAGACGTCTTCACCATCACCGGACGCGGAACTGTGGTCACCGGACGAGTGGAACGAGGGGTGCTCCATCTCGGAGATCAGATTGAAATCGTTGGTCTCTCCCATGACATCAAAAAGACGGTCGTCACCGGAATTGAAATGTTCCGCAAGCTCCTCGATGAAGCCCAGGCGGGTGACAATATCGGAGTGCTCCTCCGTGGCACCGAGAAGAAAGAAGTGGAACGGGGTCAGGTCTTGGCCATTCCCGGTTCCATCACTCCCCACACCGTCTTCAAAGGACGAGTTTACGTTCTCACCAAAGAAGAAGGGGGTCGTCATACTCCGTTCTTCAACGGCTATCGTCCTCAGTTCTATTTCCGGACCACCGATGTCACCGGTGAGATCAAGCTTGCCCAAGGGGTCGAGATGATCATGCCAGGAGATAATGCTGACCTCGATGTCAAACTCATCTACCCCATTGCAATGGAGAAAGGTCTCCGCTTTGCCATTCGTGAAGGTGGTCGTACCGTCGGAGCCGGAGTCGTAACTGATATTACTGAGTAGAGTCAGGAGGATACTATGGTACAGGAAACTATTACCTTTGAATGTACCGATTGTCGAAGGCGTAACTATCAGGGCATGAAGAACAAAAAAAACAAGAGTGCCCGTTTAGAATTTAAAAAATACTGCCCTCACTGTAGAAAACACACTATACATAAAGAAATGAAGTAGATAAAAAAATTGCAGGTCCGTAGCTCTAACGGCAGAGCACCGGTCTCCAAAACCGGGGGCTGCAGGTTCAAATCCTGCCGGGCCTGCCATTTTTTTTCTTTGTCATTCGGTGATTCAGGATTGTTGACACAAAAAAGGAAAAAAGATAAAATGTTGCAGCATTTGAATTCGTTTTTTATAAGGAGAATGGTATAGTTATTTACCATTTTCTTTTTTATTGTTACGGCAAGAGATAATTAAAACATCCCAAAAACTCAAAAGAGAAAGGGAAGAGTGTGCTGTGAATTTTTTCGTCAAGCTGTTCACTAAATTAAAGAACTACTTTAAAGATGCCTGGAGTGAATTAAAAAAGGTTACTTGGCCAAGCCGAAAAGAATTAATATCCAGTACTCTTACGGTTTTAGTAGTAGTTGTTGTATTTGCAGTTTTTTTAGGAGTGATTGATTTAATTTTGACTGCTTTAATTGGTTTATACATTAAGTAATTATCGGAGGTTATCATTTCACCATTATGAATAAACTGTGGTATGTTGTTCATACCTTAGCCGGCAGCGAGCATAAGGTTAAAGCGAATCTAGAAAGAAGAATTGCTTCTATGGGAATGCAAGATCAGATTTTTCGGGTGGTTGTTCCAATGGAGGAGACCATTGAAGTAAAGAGGGGAAAAAAGAGATTTACTAAAAAGAAAGTATTTCCAGGTTATGTAATGGTAGAAATGATGATGAATGATCGTTCTTGGTATGTGGTACGAAATACACCTGGAGTTACGGGTTTTGTTGGTTCGGGACTTCGACCGGAGCCATTGAGCGAAGGAGAAGTTAAGGTAATCCTTCGACAAACTGGAGTTGAAAAGGGAAGGCCGCGCCTAGATATTGAAAAAGGAGAGACGATAAAAGTTATAGCAGGACCTTTTTTAAATTATACTGGTATTGTAGAAAGTGTCGATCATGAAAAAGGGAAGATAACCGTTCTCTTATCGATATTTGGTCGGGAGACTCCAGTAGAGCTTGAATTTTCTGATATTGAAAAATTATAAAGAGGTGGAATAGACATGGCAAAAAAAGTGGTAGCTGTTGTAAAGCTCCAGATTCCTGGAGGCATGGCCACTCCTGCCCCTCCGGTTGGGCCTGCGCTTGGACAGCATGGTGTAAATATTATGGAATTTTGTAAAGCCTTTAATGCTCGGACAGAAAAAGACCGAGGGATTTTAACACCGGTGGAAATAACCGTATATGGTGATCGTTCATTTACATTCATAACGAAAACACCCCCAGCTTCTTTCTTAATTCTTCAAGCTTTGAGTATTGAAAAGGGCTCTGGGGAACCAAACAAAGTCAAGGTTGGAAAATTAAGTCGTTCTAAGGTACGAGAAATAGCCCAGAAAAAAATGCCTGATTTAAATGCGAATTCGATTGAAGCAGCAATGAACATAATTGAAGGAACCGCAAGAAGCTTGGGTGTCGAAGTTGTAGAGGGTTAGGGAGAGTGAGGTGAGAAGTATGCCAACCAAAAGTCGTCGTTTTGAAGAATTAAAGAATAAATTGGAACCAGGAAAAATATACACTGTTGACGAAGCATTTCAAATGGTCAAAGAGTTAGCGAACGCGAAATTTGATGAAACTATTGAAGTTGCCGTTAAGCTGGGAATAGACCCAAAACAATCAGACCAGCAAATTCGTGGTACGGTTTCGTTACCCCATGGAATAGGAAAGCAAGTTCGGGTTTTGGTTTTTGCCCAGGGTGAAAAGGCCAGTGAGGCACAAGCAGCTGGTGCTGATTATGTTGGTGGAGAAGAATTGATTGAGAAAATCCAATCAGGTTGGTTTGATTTTGAATCAGCAATTGCGACTCCTGACATGATGAGAATAGTAGGTCGTTTGGGGAAGTTATTAGGACCAAAAGGATTAATGCCTAATGCCAAAGTGGGAACAGTAACCTTTGATATAGCTCAAGCGGTTAAGGAGATAAAAGCAGGTCGATTGGAAATACGAAATGACCGTTATGGAAATATTCATCTTCCAATTGGAAAGGCTTCTTTTGATATAAGTAAATTACAGGATAATTTCTTTGCTTTATTAGAAACTATAGTTCGAATGAAACCTTCAGTAGCTAAGGGTCGTTATGTAAGGAATATTGCTATTGCTTCAACCATGAGCCCCGGACTCAAGCTAGATGTGAACACTACTTTAGCAAGAATGGAGAAAAGAGTCGCTTAAGAGATAATTAACCGAAATTGAATATAATTTTGCCCATGAACCGGGGGCTTTCGCTTAAAAAACCTGGGGAGGCTTTAATGATATAAAGCTCCCGGTATTTATGGGAGCTTTATTATTTCGGAGGAAAGGAGGTTGTTTTTTTGGATAAAGTAAAAAAGAACCAGATCATAGAAGACGTTTTTCAGAAACTTCAAAAAAGTCAAGCAGTTTATGCTTTTAACTATCGTGGGATTAATGTTATGAATGTTGAAGCCATCCGAAAAGCTCTAAGAGAAACTCAAGGAGAGATGAAAGTTGTTAAAAATACCCTTGCTCACATTGCTTTTCAAAAGGCCGACATGCCCTTTGATGAAAATATATTGACTGATCAAAATGCTTTGGTATTTTCTTATGAAGATATAGTTTTAACGGCAAAAGCACTAACAGATTTTGCCAAAAAAGTACCCCAGCTTGAAATCAAAGGGGTATGGCTTAACCAACAACAATATGGTCCTGATCAAGTGAAAAACCTGGCAAGTCTGCCAACCCGAGAGGCTTTAGTTGCTCAGTTAGTAGGTGGAATCGCTGCACCACTTAGTGGTTTAGTTGGTGTTCTAAGCGGAGTTATGCGAAATATGGTATGGGTTCTTAAATCAATAGAAGAAAAAAAGGTAAGCAATCAATAAGGGAGGTACCTATAAATGACCAAGGAAGAAATTATTGACGTTATTGCGAATATGACTGTTCTGGAATTAGCGGATTTGGTGAAAGCCTTAGAAGAAAAATTTGGAGTATCTGCTGCTATGCCAGTTGCTGCAGCAGCCGCTCCTGCTGCCGGAGCTGCCGCACCGGCTGAAGAGGAAAAAACTGAATTCACAGTCGTTCTCAAGAGTGCTGGAGCCGAAAAACTAAAAGTAATTAAAGAAGTTCGAGCCATTACCAGCTTAGGCTTGAAAGAAGCGAAAGATCTAGTTGATGGGGCTCCAAAGCCAGTGAAGGAAAGCATTCCAAAGAAGGATGCCGAGGAAATCAAAGCTAAACTTGAAGCTGTTGGCGCAGAAGTTGAATTAACCTAATTGTTTATTTTGAATTTTAAGGGACCCAATAGATAGGGTCCCTTTTTCTTTTTATAATAAAAATTAAATAACGAGAAAAGAGCAAACCAATGAAGAGCTCCGATAACTTAAATCCATTATCGCCATCTCACTCTAAAAAGAAATCTGAACCCATAATTAAAAATCCATATTTTTCTCTTCTTATGGTTTCTTTAATTTGGGGAATAAATTTTAGCGTTGTGAAACACGGGATTATGATCATTGGTCCTCTTTCTTTTTCGATAATTCGATTTGCTGTGAGTAGCTTGGTAATGATTGTCTTATTATGGCGCATGGAGGGGAATCCTTTTATCAGCAAGAAAGATCTTTGGTATTTTGTTTTTTTAGGTGCATTAGGTTTTGGAGTCTATCAGCCACTTTGGAGTTATGGGCTACGATTAACTTTGGCTTCCCATTCAGCTATCCTGCTTTCAATATCTCCAATTGTTGTTGTCCTTATCGCTTTTTTTAAAAAAGAGGAATCTATTGAATGGTATAATTTTTTAGGAATTGGCATTGGATTTTTAGGCGTCACCTTTCTCATCAGTCAAGGAAATCAAACTTCATCTTCTCCCAATATTCTTTTCGGTGATATTCTTACCCTATTTGCAGCTATTTGCTGGGGTCTTTATTCTTACTTCGGAAAATATATGCTGCGGAAATATTCACCCTTGAAAACGAGCTGTTGGAGCATCATATTTGGAACTCTGATTATGTTCCCTGTCTCATATGTTGAAATCAAGGACCTCAATATTTCTGATTTAACTCTTACGGTTCATTTGTCGATGGGTTATGCTATCTTTTTATCAGCTTTGTTGGCTTATATAATCTGGATGAATGGGATTAAGAAAATCGGTGCATCACGAACTTCAGCCTTTCAATATGTTACCCAGATATTTGGAGTAATAGGAGCTTGGCTTTTTTTTAAAGAGCCTTTTGGTTATCGATTTTTAATTGGAATGGTTTTAGTTACTCTTGGAGTGTGGCTCTCTCAGAAAAAACCAAGACCACTATTGAATGTTAATGACTCTTTAGTTAATGAGTAAGACTGCTAATCCAAGGTATTCATGAATAATTTGTGCAAAAGCCGAAAATGCTTGAGAGGATGGGAGGAAATCAGAAAGAACTATTGGAGTTCGATCGTAGGGAGGATGGGCACTGATCGGAATAATGTTTGCATTGGGGAGAAAAGATTGAAAGCTCATCATGGCTCGTTTTAAATGAATTTCTGAGGTTACTAAATAAAAAGAATTCCAATGATTGTTGAGCAGAATCTGAGAGCAATACTGAGCGTTTTCCTTGGTATTTCTTGATTGAGATTCGGTGATGATATCATCTTGGGGAACTCCCCACTGTAGAAGGATGTCAGCCATGATTTCAGCCTCCGAAGGCCCCGATTTAACCCACACTTGACCACCGCTCACCAGAAGAGGGATTTTTTCTTTTTGCCAAAGGGTATACCCTTGGTGCAATCTTAGCAGGGAATAAGGACCAGGTTGGAAACGATTCTGATAGGTATCTAAGTAGGTACCCCCACCAAGCACAATAATAACTTGTGGCTGGTTTATTGATGGATATCGAGGCGTTATGTTTTGCGAGGGTGAAAGAAAACGTATGCCAATTCCAGTGGAAAAAAAATAAATTATGACTGCCAAAGCAATCCATTTCAAAGATTCTTTCCCCTTTTTTCTTGCTAATAAACCAAAAAACAAAGCAATGGTTATAAATACTCCCGGAGGTTCAATAAAAGAAGTCAATACTTTTTGGAGAAAAAATCCCATGTCTCTTTTACCAGCTTACTTCCTGTGTTATGCTAACTATAGCAAATTTAAGGGAGGATTCCAATGAGAAAATTGAGAATTGAGATGATAATAGTTCTTTGGTTGGTTTTGTTTTTATCAATGCCCATCATTGCAAAGTCTTATTATCATCCCTCGATTTCTCAAACCTTTAATCTTCTTGAAAATGGTGATGTTGAAGTTACTGATATTCGATATTTTTCGTTTTCTGGTTCATTCAGTTGGGCTCAATTGAATTTGCTTCTTCGCGGGGTTGAGGATATCCAATTTCAAGGAGTTTGGGATGCTGACACAGGAAGCCCTCTCCGTTATGAGGTAGAAGAACAATCGAATTCAAAAACACTTAAGTGGTATTATCAAGCTGATAACCAAACTCTGGGATTTCGAATCCAATATCTTCTCAAAAACCCCATCCACCGTTATGAAGATGTGGCTGAATTTTATTGGAAGATAATTGAAGAAGAGCATGCATCTATAAAAAAACTCGAGGCTATTCTTCAGATTCCTCAATCCAATCCCGACCTTTTTAAACTTTTTGTTCACACTCAGGCTCAACCAGGAGAAATGAATTTTTCACCCGATCATCGGAGAGTGGATTTTAGGATTGAGAATGTACCTGCCAATACTTTTGTTGAAGCCCGTCTTTTAACCAGCCCACAGATTTTTTCAGGAGTTCATTTACAAAAAATCTCACGGTATGAAGAAATTCTCGATGAAGAAAAAGAAGCTGCCACTAAAGAGTTACAGGGTAATAAATCCTCCTGGCAAGCTAATCGCTGGGTAGGAATTGGTTTGTTTTTATTGTTTATTGCTATTGGAATCCTATGTATCATCTTATTTTTCGTATTTTATATAAAATATGGGCGTGAACCAAAAATCGATTATGAACGTCAGTTTGAACAAGAACCTCCCCGGGATATTCCTCCTGCCTTTTTAGGAGTCATAATGAACCAAAAAGCTCTTAATCGTAACGATATGGGAAAAGCTTTTACCGCTACCCTTCTTGATCTGGCACGTCGGGGCTACATGACTGTTGAGGAAGAAAAAATGAAGATTCTTTTTATAAAAAAAGAGTATTTGGTTTTTACCTTCACTGAAAAAATGATGAATATTAATTCTGATACTGATTTACTTCCCTTTGAAAATGATGTTTTGGTTCTATTGAAACAAATTTCCAACGATGGTCGTACTATATCGACCCTGGAGATTGAAAAGTGGGGTAAAAAGATTTCCCAACAAAAAAGTAATTTTTTACTGTTTATTGAAGATTGGGGAAAATCAATAAAAAATTGGTGGGAAAGCCACTATTTCTATACTTATGATGAAAGAGCTGAAATTAAAAAACAACACTATCTAATTTTTAGCGTTGTATCTTTTATTGGAGGGGTTTTTCTGGTCATTTTTTCTGCCATTCATTGGGGATTCGGAGGAAGCTCGGGGCTGGTTGTTTTGAGTATTATCCTTTTCCCTTTAATAATTATTTTTGCTCTCATTGCTCGTAAATCTTTGGGGCGTTGGAGCAAAGAGGGCTTGCTTGAATTTCGGAGATGGACAGCTTTTAAACGTTTTATTACCAACTATTCTCTAATGAAAGAAGCTCCTCCAATTTTACTGCAAATCTGGGATCGGTATTTGATCTATGCCGTGGCGTTAGGAGTTGCGGAAAAGCTACTAAAGAATTTGAAAATTTATATCCAAGAAACCGGTTCGGAATTATCCCATCCTAGTTGGTATCAGGTTCCCCATGGTGCTGTTTTTACCATGACTACGCTTGATACACTTAGCCGTTTAGAATCAATCTCCAGAAATATGGCAAACATGGCTAATCTTACCCGAGCCCTCCAATCTTCTACTTCGGTTGGAGGTGGATTTTCCAGTGGAGGTGGAGGAGGAGGTGGCGGCGGAGGTTCAAGTGCCGGTTGATCGGTATGACAAAATTGTAGATTAAAAACGAACAAGAAGCAAAAAAAGAAAGAGTTAGAGGAGGTGTCAATATTGGGTTGGATTATAGGAATAATTATATTGATCGTGGTTGTTTATTTAATTTCGCTCTATAACCGCTTAGTGGTACTTAAAAACAAAGTTGATAATAGCTGGGCTCAAGTTGATGTTCAGCTAAAGCGACGGTATGATCTTATCCCCAATTTGGTAGAATCGGTAAAAGGGTATGCTACCCACGAAAAAGAGGTCTTTGAAAATATTGCCAAAGCTCGACAAGTCGCTATTTCTGCGCAGAGTCCTGCTGAGAAAAGCCAGGCAGAAAACCAGCTGACACAAGCGCTTCGTCAATTATTTGCTGTTGCAGAAGCCTATCCAGAATTGAAAGCCAACGAAAACTTTATGCAGCTACAGAATGAATTAAGTGAAACCGAAAATAAAATCGCCTATTCTCGCCAATTCTATAATGATACTGTGTTCATGTATAATTCGTCTATTGAAAAATTTCCAGCGAATGTTTTTGCCGGAATGTTTGGATACAAAAAGAGAGAATATTTTGAAACTCAGGGTGAAGAACGGGAACCGGTTAAAGTACAGTTTTAATTTTTTTGTTCAATTTTGGGTAACATTTAGTTATAAAAAAGCCTAAAGAACAAGGTTAAGCTAATTTTGGAGGTATATTAAAATGACTGTAGGTTTAGTTAACGGTGCACTGAGTATTTTCGTTTTATTTTTAGGCTATTGGGGATATAAAGAAAAGAAAAGTATTATTAGTCTTTTGATAGGAATCGCTTTTGCTATTTTTGGTTTTTCCCATTTGGTCACTCTATTTGTTTCTCCTGATCGATTGGTGAACTTTTTAGTTGTATTAAGAGTGTTTGGATATTTATTTGTTGCTTTTGCCCTTTATCAGGAGATGGTGAGAAAGTAGAAAATCCAACTTGAGGTGATGGTCTTTGAAAAAAGCGGTTATTCTTGCCAGATCCTTTGCTCGTTCTGCAAAGGATCCATTGCGTCTATTAGAAACAGCTGGAATCCAAGTAGAAATTAAGAAAGACCCTGATCCAGAGAATGAAAAAATTGTGTCGGAATTAATTGGTGATGCCGAAGGAGTCTTAGTAGGAATGGATCGGGTAGGTGAAGTTGTCTTTACCAACTGTCCGAATCTTAAAGTGGTTTCAAAGCATGGGGTTGGTGTTGATAACATCGATCTTCAGTCTGCCCAAAAACATAGTGTTGTAGTAGCCAATGCTCCGGGTACCAATTCTATATCGGTTGCTGAAATGGCATTTACTCTCATCCTTATTTTAGCTCGAAAAATTCCTCATTTTTTTGAGCAAGTAAAAAATAAAGAATGGGGGGCAACCAGCTTTGGATTAGAGCTCGAAGGGAAAACCATAGGTATAGTAGGTTTTGGAAGAATTGGGAAAAATGTTGCTCAGTATGCACAAGCTTTTGCGATGAAAGTACTCTATTATGATCCTTTTATTACCGATGAAATATCCCCTTATAAAAAAGTCGAGCTCGAAATCTTGTTTAAGGACGCTGATTTTATCTCTCTCCACGCACCTCTTACTGATGAAACTCGTGAGATGGTAAATGACAAACTACTTTCATTAATGAAAAAAGAAGCTTTTCTAATCAATACTGCCCGTGGTGAGCTTATCAATGAAGAAGCTCTCTATCTTTCCTTAAAGGAAAATCGTATTGCCGGAGCGGCTTTGGACGTTTTTACTCATGAGCCTCCCTTTGATAACCCACTCTTATCACTTCCTAATGTTATCGCCACTCCCCATATTTCCTCTCATACTCGAGAGGCGAACCTAAAGATGGGGAACATTGCAGCAGAAAACCTTATCCGAGTTTTTAATGGGGAAGAGCCTCTATACCGGGTAGTGTAATGAAGAAAGTCCAAAAAAATTCCTTAACCACTTTGCTGGCGGTTTTAATTATTTTTATTATGTACAACTACTTCCAGCAGGAAACGGGTCAGTATATCGTAAAAACAGTGATTGATGGAGACACCATAGAACTCAATGATGGAGAAAAGGTTAGATACATTGGTATTGACGCTCCAGAATTTCAAAGCTCTAAAAAAAATGCCGAAAAATTTGCTGAGGAAGCCTTTCAGGCCAATCGAAAAATAGTTGAGAATCGAAAAGTAAAATTGGAATTCGATGTCGAACAAAGAGATCAGTATGGTCGTTTATTAGCTTATGTTTATACCGAAGATGGAATCATGGTTAATGAATGGCTGGTTGCTAATGGGTATGCAAAAACCGTGGTTTTTCCTCCCAACGTTCGGTATGTTGATCGATTTAAAAATCTGGAGAAAGAAGCTCAAAAACAAAAAATTGGTCTCTGGGATGAGTAGGCTCGACTTTCAAAGCCTACTCACTTTTTTAATCTATCCTGAAAATACCTAAAAATGAATTCTTTAATCCGTCATCCTGAGCGGTGCTTTTCCGCGTGAGGATCTCATCTTTTATTGTTTAAAAAAATAATAAATGAGATTGCCACGTCGCTCAACCAAAGAACGGTTGTCCTCCTCGCAATGATGGAACAGTAAAAAAATCAAATCCCCCTTACCCCCTTTTCTAAAGGGGAAGCTTGCTTGTTTTTCCCTCGCCCCTTGGTGGGAGGGTCAGAGTGAGGGGGGGGTAACTGGATTTTCATCCCCAACCGGTACTACGCAAGCAGTATGACCGTCTATCCTGCAAATTCAGTAACGAATGACAATTTTTATTTGATCCTCACTAAAACGATATAAATTTAATAAGGATGGGTAATTAGTCGTTTAATTGGGCAACGTATTCCTTGGCAATCGAAGTCAAGTCATCCCATTTTTGATTTTTAATTAAACTGGCATCGACCAGCTTCCCACCTACTCCCAAACAGGATGCACCAGCTTTTAGAAAAGCCTTCATATTATCTAAGCCAATACCCCCAGTTGGGCAGATTTTAATTTGAGGGAATGGGCCTTTTATTGCTTTAATATAATCGGGACCTACGTTGGAAGCTGGGAACACTTTTACACATTCAGCGCCGTTTTCCCAGGCACTAAGAATCTCAGTTGGTGTGAAAGCTCCAGGTATGATAGGGATATCATAACGGTGAGAAAGACGAATAGCCTCAAGATTCAAAGATGGAGTAACGATAAACTGGGCACCGGATAAAATGGCTTGACGTGCAGTTTCAGGATCAAGGACAGTACCAGCTCCAAAGAGAACGTCATCGATTTTTGATCGTACTTCCTCTAAGGTTTTAAGAGCTCCAGGAGTAGTCATCGTAACCTCTATGCATTCAATTCCCCCTTTTTTCAAGGCTTTAACTGCATCTAAAAAAGAACCGCTTTCTTTGGCTCGAATAATAGCTACGATTTTTTTCCTTTCAATAAAATGAATGGTTTCAAAACGGTCTTTAAAATACATAATAATACCTCCCTTTTAGTTAAAAGGTAATTACAAATTTTAAAAAATAATATTGACAAAAAAAAATCTAAAAAAAATTGATAAATTCAAATATTAGCTGAAAATACTTGCTAATATTACATAATTGTGGATATATAATTAAAAAAAATTTATAAAAGTTTTTGAAGAGATTCTTGACAAACAAATAATTTTTAGAGAATATAATAACAACTTATTGAAAGTCATCATTACCAATATGTAAAAGTATTCATTTTAACTAATACTCTCATTAACGTTTCTAAAAGCATGGCTATGAAACAGATATTCATAAAATTGATAAAGAAATTTTTAGGTGTTCGTTATTTTTGACTTTAAAGAATATATCTCAAAAACATAATCTTATTCTATATGAAAATGAATAAAAATCTAGAATATTATTTTTAAATCTTTTTTATGGAAACTCAAAAAATAAATGAATGCTCTAGTAATGAGGTCATGCTATTAACAAAGAAGATAATGAGTTTTCGTTAGCTTGTTTATAACATTGGTTTTTTAAGGTGGCAATATATAAAACGAAACAAAATAAATTGAAGATTGACAATCAGCCAAGCTTTGAGTTTTCACAATATTAATAGTTTACGTATATGATAATGAAGATATAGGTTTTTAAAAAATTGGTACTACTCGGAAAATTAATTAGTCCTTAAAAAACAACGAACCTTAAGATGAGAATACCTAATAATAAAGAAGAAAGAAGTAAAAAAAGTTTTATCCAAAAAATGATTATTTTGAATAATAACCTATATTTTTTTACATTATTGCAATCGAAAGGTGGTGAATTCTAAGTAAGGAATTGAGATTTTAAAATTTAATTATTTTATTAACTTAAAGGAGGATTTCATTTTATGAAAAATATTAAAAAGATAGGAATAATATTGGTTATCGCTTTAACACTCGGTATTTTTTCTGTAGGTATGGCAGCAGAACCAGATTATACCATTGGGATTACAATTTGGGGTGGTAGCCATCCATGGTCTATCCAAGCTTGTAATTTTGCAAATTATATTGCGAATATACTGAATTGTAAGATAGTTGTAACCTATCATAACGTACGCCCGGAAGATGAAATAAACAATATGGAAAACTATATTTCAAGTAAGGCTGATGCTGTTATTTCCTGGGCTCCCTCTGGTACTATAACTCCAAAATGTGCAGAAATTTTAGGAAATGCAAAAATCTATTATGGAACCTACGATCAAGATATACCTCAGCAGATAAAAAATGAACTCTATAAAAATCCGTATTATATTGGAAATATTGCCGCAGATAATAAGGTTCCCGGATATCAAAATGCCGAAGTATTATTAAAAAAAGGGTGTAAAAATGCTGTTGTTCTAAGTGCAGAACATGGTACCGTCCACCAAGTAAGGGCAGAAGCATTTAAAGAAGCATTTGAAAAAGGTGGAGGAACAGTACTGGCAACTCAATGGGATTTGTATACTGCTGAAGAATCGGCAAAAGCTTTGGAGTCATTAATAGCAGCCCATCCAGAAGTTGATTGTGTTTACGGAACTGGTGGACCATATACTATGGGAGCTATTGAAGCAGTTAAGAGATTAAATAAAGTTGGTAAAATATTTGTTACTGGTACGGATTTTTCACTTAGTGTTCTTGACAACATAAAAGAGGGAAGTGCAGCTGCAGTTTCTGGTGGTCACTGGATTAGCTGTGGTCTCTCTCTAATAAGGGCTTATAACGTTTTAACTGGTAATCCTTTAGGTTCTAACACTGATGATGTTGAAGTTGATATGTTCCAAATCGATTCAGCGGATGCTGCACAAAAATATAGAGATTGGTTTATTGAAAGGCCAATTCTGACCGAAGATGAAATAAAAAGCTTGGTAGTAAAATTCAATCCGGAAATGAATATGGACAAGTTTAAAGAAATTGCAAAAAGCATTAGTATTGAATCTATTTATCAGCAAAGAATGAAAGAAAAAGAAGAAGGCATAGCATTCCCGCCAAAATACATAGACATGGGAATTGATTTTCAATAATTGAAAAAGTTGAAATTTAGGTGGAAGGATTGATATCCTTCCACCTAAATTATAAAAAAAGATCAATTTATAAAATTAATTTCTGACTGATTAACTGAAGGAAATAATATGCTAAACAAAAAAATTGATTTTAATTTTATTATTTCAATCATTGGCCTACCAGTTTTGTTAGTTGTATTTTTTACAATATTTGGTGGAAATAGATTTTTTTCTTATATAAATTTTTTTAATATTGTTCAACAATCAGTTGCTCCTTCTTTTGTTGTGTGGGGAATTTGTTTTGTAATGATAATGGGAAGTTATGATATGACACCTGGGGTAACCATAATTTTAGCCTCTATGGTTAGCACTCTACTGGCGATAAAATTCGGATATATTGGACTTTTATTCGGAGGAATTTTAACTGGGCTCATCGTTGGAGCAATAAACGGATTTAGTTTTTTATTGTTTAAAGTACCCTCAGTTATTCTAACTATAGGATTAGTAATGATATATGAAATTTTATCGAGCGTTATGTCTAAGGGCAGAGGTTTATACCTTCCTGATGGATTAGGTCTCTTATCTCACGCACCCTATAATTTAATAATTTGGATCATTGGTGGGGTCATTGCCTATTTTCTATATAATCGAACCATTATTGGTTTGCATATTCAAACCATAGGAAGTTCGGAAAAAATCGCCAAAAATGCCGGAGTCAATGTTGAAAGGATGAAGTTGATAGGTTTTTTAATCTGTGCGATTTTTGGAGGAATTGGAGGGGTATTTTACCAAAGTTATGGGCGCTTTGTACAACCTCAAATTGGTCTGACCAGCTTATTATTAGTATTTCCTGCACTGACAGGTTTTTTTATGCTTTAGCAATAAGTAAAAGGGTCAATATAATCATTGCAGTTGTGGTTGGGCAATTAACGATAAATTTATTAATGAATGGATTAATTATTATTAAGTTGCCAACGACAATCCAGCAAATGGTTATGGGCGCTTTATTAATTTGTGTGGTGGCATTTGGACCGCGCGGAAGCAGTAAAAATACTTTAATCGTTAAATAAATAAAAGAGGTAGTAATTGATTCTATGGATGAAAATATTTTATTTCAAACAATCAATGTGAGTAAAAGTTTTGGCCCGGTGAGGGCGTTAAATAATGTTGATTTTAGTTTGCAAAGGGGAGAAATAAGGGGATTAATTGGAGAAAATGGATCCGGAAAATCTACCTTGGCAATGATAATAGCAGGGATTGTTTTAAAAGATGGCGGGAAGATGCTCAAGGAAGGGAAAGAGTATAACCCAAAACAAATTCAGGATGCTTTCAAAAATAAAATTGCCATCGTGACTCAAGAAAGTGGATTGATTGAAGATTTATCGATAGCAAATAATTTATTGCTCGGAAGAGAAAAAGATTTTACTGTGAATGGTTTTATAAAGGTGAAAGAAATAAATGAAGCTGCCAATCAAATGATTTATAAAATACTAAAAGATAAGAAATTTAAAGTAGAAGAAAAAATTTTAAACTATTCATTTGAAGATAAAAAATTAATAGAAATAATAAAGGCCTTATATCAAAATCCTGAAATATTAATATTAGATGAAACAGCAGATGCTTTTTCTCGGGATAACAAAAATTTATTATGGGATGTAATTAGAAAAGTTAAAAACGAAGGTGTTTCAATTATATATATCTCTCATACCATTTCAGAAGTTGTAGAAGTTACCGATACAATTACCATCATGAGAGATGGAGAAATAATAGATAATATCGATTCGAATAACCGTACCGAAGATGATTTAAAGAAAATGATGGTGGGTCGGGAACTGAAATCTAATTATTATCGTGAGGATAATCAAGCAACCTTTAATAAAGAAAAAGTTGTGTTGAAGGTCGAAAATTTAAGTTCGAAAGATGCATTTCATGATATTTCGTTTTCATTGCATGAAGGTGAAATATTATGTTTAGGTGGATTAAGTGGATGTGGTATGTCCCAGTTAGGGAAAGCTATATTTGGATTATTAAAAACTGATACTGGAACAATCTATTTACCAGAAAAAAATAAGTATTTAAAAAATCACTCGCCAGTTGAATCTATAAATCAGGGAATAGCATACCTCCCTCGAGACCGGGACTCTGAAGGGGTTATGTTGCTGGCAAGCGTGAAAGATAATATTACTCTGGTTTCTTTAGATCGAATTAAGCGAAAAAGTTCATTTATTAGTCCCAAAGATGAAGTAACCTTTGCTGAAAAGGGAGTTAAAGAGTTAAGCATAAAAACCGCCAATATTAATCAGTTTTGCATTGGTCTCAGTGGTGGAAATAGACAAAAAGTCAGTTTAGTGAAATGGCTGATGCGAGAATGCGAGATTTTAATATTGGACTGCCCAACTCGAGGAGTTGATGTAGGGATAAAAGCTTATATTTACCAAAAATTACATCAATTAAAATTACAAAAAAAATCGATTATTCTTATATCGGAGGAGCTTACTGAATTAATCGGGATGGGAGATCGAATATTAATAATGAAAGAAGGAAATTTGTGTCAAAAAATATTTATTAGAGACGAAAGACCGCGAGAAGAAGAAATAATAAATTATATGATTTGATGAGTTAAATAATTTTAAAAAGAGAAAGGAAAGTAGAAAATTAAGTGCTGAAAAAAATTGATAAATACATACCAATTATAGTGTTTGTTCTTTTTGTCACTGTGATTTCGATTTTGACAAAAGGCAGAAACATTAATTTTACCAATATTAAACACATATTAAACCAAAGTGTTGCATTGATAATTAGTGGTATGGGTGTCATTTTTGTTATGTCTCAAGGGAGTTTGGACCTTACCCAAGGATCTATTTTAGTTTTAGCACCTTTAATTGGAATTTTTAGCGAAAACGCTATTCCTGGTTCATTCATTCCAATGGTTATTGTGGTTGGGATGTTACTTGGATTAATGACCGGATCAATTTTTTCACTTTTAAAGGTGCCTTCTTTTGTCGCAACACTCTGTTTGAGTTTTGTTTTAAGAAACTTCGCTTATTTTCTATGGGATTACATTCCCGGAGGGTATGTTTATATTCCATTTAACCTTTTTGTGTTGGATAAATCGCAATATAAAATTCCTATTCTTATTCTTATAGTGCTAACCATGTACTATTTTTTTGAATTTACTAAAGTTGGAAAATTCAGTAAAGCGATTGGTTCTGATGAAAAGGTCGCTGAGTATTCAGGAGTTCCAGTAAAGAAAATGAAGATTTTAGCTTTTGTTTTATCCGGTATGCTTGGAGGGGTATGTTCTTTATTTGGTGTTTTTAGAGCAGGTACCTTAGCTTTGGTAACCGGGCATTTTTTTGAATGGGATGTTTTAGTTGCGGTTTTATTGGGTGGAACTCCCCTCACCGGCGGAGCAAATAGTAAATTATTAGGGGTTATTCTTGGATCAATTACCATTTCGGTAATCAATAATGGTTTAGTGCTATTAAATGTTCCAACCTTATATCAGCAATTGGTGAAAGGTTTAATCCTTATCACCATCATATCGTTATCCTTTGAGAAAGAAAAGGTAATGTTTGTTAAATAGAAATTCATTCATTTAAGTAATCATACCTGATTATTTAGTTTTTTAGATAAAGGAGGAAAAAAATGGATATAAGATTTGACGGAAAAATTATTGTTGTGAGTGGTGGCTCAACCGGAATAGGAGAAGCAACAGTTAAAAATTTTCTTGAATCTGGGGGAACAGTAATATTTACTGGTATAGAGAAACCTGATTGTCTGGATTTTACCAAGTATCAAAATTATCAAGGTAAGTATGATTATAAGCAATTAGAAGTTACCAACGAAGAAGAAGTTAAAAGTTTTGCTTTATATATTAATGAAAAATATCATGGTTGTGATGTTTTATTTAATAATGCGGGAATAATAGACGCCCATATACTCCATGAAACTCCAACCCAAGAATGGCTGCGAACTATGGATGTAAATGTGAATGGAGTTTATTACATGTCTAAATATTTTCTTCCTCAGATGATTAAAAAGGGTGGAGGAGTGATCATAAATACTTCGTCCATTTCCGGATTACAAGGCGATTATACTTTTTGTTCTTACAACACTGCAAAAGGTGCTGTGGCAAATCTAACCAGAAACATGGCTCTTGATTATGCTCAATATAATATTCGTGTTAATGCAGTGGCTCCTGGATCGGTAAGAACTTCAATGTATAGTAAATTTTTTGATTCGGTTGGAGGACAAGAAATTTTAGATTTAGGACATTCTTTGCAGTATCCATTGAAAAGAGTTACCCTTCCTGAAGAAGTTGCCAATGCAGTTGTATTTCTTGCTTCAGAACAGGCCTCCTTTATTACAGGCATCAATTTAGTGATTGATGGGGGATTAACCGCCCACACCGGAGCACAGCATAATTGGGAATTGGTAAAAATAATACGTGATTATAATAAAAAAGAAGCTAAGCAAAAATGATAGGAATTGATCCTTATATAAATATATTTCATTATTTAAGAGCGAGGAAAATATGGAATACATATTAGGCATAGACATTGGAACGAGTGGATGTAAATGTGTGTTATTAGACCAAGAAGGGAAGCCAATAATAACCAAGTCGAAGGAATATTTTCCCATAACCAAAGCCGATGGAACAGTAGAGCAGAATCCAAATGAATGGTATGAAGCAGCTATATTTTGTTTAAATCAAATCAATAAATTAGATAAAGTAGATTTAAAAAAAATTGTAGCAGTAAGTGTTACCGGGCAAATGCAAGGAATTACCTTAATTGGTAAAGATGGGAATCCAGTTCGAAATTCAATTCTATGGAATGATATTCGAAGCGAGCGTGAAACCAATGAGTTGAACAAAAAATTTGGTGAAATTATGGAAAAAACGATTGGTTTTCTTGTGACTCCCGCTTTGACTGTGAGTAAAATTGCTTGGTTAAAAGAGCATGAACCAAGTAATTGGAATAAAACTTATCAGTTTACATTTGCTCCAAATTTTATTACCTATAAATTAACCGATCGAATCATTGCTGATGAAAACAACATATCTTTTTCTGGATTGAATGATGTTAAAAACAATTGTTGGTCGGATGAATTGATTCGCCGATGTGAAGTCGAAAAATCAAAAATTCCGGAGCTCACTGGTTGTTTCGATATGATTGGAACCGTTACCGAAAGAGCTGCTTTGGAGACTGGACTTCAAGAAGGCATTCCTGTTGTGGCTGGTGGGGGAGATGGAGGTTCAGAAAAATATTCTATCGGCATCGAAGGAATGTCGAAAATGATTATAAGATTAGGCTCGGCGGCAGATATAGGTATGGTTGTTCATGTTGACCAATTTAAACATCAAGATATTTGGCCAGGAATTCGAGGTGTTATGCGAGATTATTTAATCATCTCGAGATATACCACTGCATGTGCTGCGTCAATCAAATGGATGAGAGACGTATTTTTTAGTGAATTACCAGCTGATAGCAATACTTATACTGTTATGGATAAAGAAGCTTCAACTGTTCCATTGGGCTCAGAGGGTCTTCTTTATCATCCATATTTATCGGGTGAAAATGCTCCCTATTTCAATTCTTCATTAAGAGCAAAATTCAATGGTATTAATTCAGGACATAGAAGAAAGCATTTTTTAAGAGCTGCCTATGAAGGTGTTTCTTTTTCCATACGAGACGTAATTAATTCAGTGAAAGAGTTTGAAAATGTTCAAGAGGTTTTTTTTGTCGGAGGAGGTACTAAAAGTAAATTTTGGGTGGCAGTTTTAACCGATGTTTTGGGAAAAGGAGCAACTATCCCACAATATTGTGATGCCGCTTATGGTGCTGCACTCATGGCGGGGCAGGGTGCTGGAATTTGGGATGCACGCAGCAAGATAGAAAGGAATTTAAAAAATAGCATAAAAGTGGGATTTAATGAAGAAAATCATCAAAAATATAACGAAGTCTTTAAAAAATATATGGAACTCGCAGGAAAATAGGTAACAAAATGCATCTCAGGATGATGGTGAACTCACCGCTATTACTAAAATTGAAAATGATTAAAGTTATAAAAATTGATTAAGGAGGAGAAACCGTGAAGCCAGTTATTCTAACAGAAGAGAGCATAAAAGGTTATGGATACTTATTAAGCGAGAGCAAAAAGGATCCAATATTAAATAACGAACATTTTAAATATATAAGTGATGTTTATAAATTAATGGTCGATGGAGAGATGACTGTTGGCATATTATTCGGTCGAAAAAGAGAAATGGTATTGAAAAATTTAGAAAGACACAAGGAAACCGTTGAAATTCTTGTTCAATTAGAAAATGACTCGGTTGTTTTTTTTGCAAAACAAAATGACCAAAGGGATTCAATAAAAGATATTAAAGCCTTCTATTTTAATAGTGGGCAAGCAGTTGTTTTAAATCAAGGAACGTGGCATTGGGGACCATTCCCAATTGCAAAACCGGAATGTAAAACTTTAATTGTTTTTAAAGAAGGTACGTCACAAGACGATTGTGAAATAAGGAATTTAGAGGAGGATGTAATAATAGATTTATAATAAAGAGCCAAAAATATTTATAAATTAAATATTACACAATAAAATGACGAAAAAATTGAAAAAGAGACTATTAGAAAATAATAGAATTCTATTAAATTATTACGTTTATTTTAATTGTATTAAAAATTGATCAAATAAATAACACCAGAAAAAATATATTTCTTAAATTAATAGCCATTAAGGTTAAAAGAAAAAAACCATTAAACCAAAGGAGAAAAAAAAGTAAAAATATGAATACAAAAGTATATGAAAATAATATTAATGAGTTAGTTATAGAAGAAATGAGAAAAATACTGCCACAAGATGCTGTTTCTACAAAAATAGTGGATAGATTGGCGGTATGCCATGGTGCATTTAATGTTGAATATAAATGGATTCAAGCTGGCAAGTATCCCTATATTCCTGACTTAGTGGTTTGGCCAGAGACTACTGAACAAGTATCGGAAATTCTAAAAATAGCAAATAAAAATAAAACTGTGGTGATACCCTATGGTGGTGGTTCAGGTTCGGTAATGGGGTCGGTGTTTTTTAATGGTGGTATCTGCCTCGATACCAAAAAGTTAACTAAGTTTATTCTCAATGAGAAGGGGATGTCAGTCACGGTTGGAGCTGGTTGGAACATTGGTCAGTTAGAGGATGAATTAAACCGTTTTGGATATACTATGGGTCATTTTCCTCAATCTATGAATTCAGCTACAATTGCTGGCTCTGTAGCTACTAGCGCCATCGGAACTTTTTCTACAAAATATGGAAAATTTGATGATATACTAATTGCCCTCGAAGTTGTTTTACCAACTGGTGAAGTATTATATACTAAAGATTCCCCCAAGGCTTCAACCGGCATTAATTTAAATTATTTGTTTCTTGGTTCAGAGGGTTCCTATGGTATATGTACTGAGGTAACTGCCAAGATTTGGCTTAAACCAGAAGCAAGGAAATTTTCTGTCTATACTTTTAAGACAACCCATGATGGATTTGAAGCAGTTAGGAAGATTGTGTCACTGGGTCAGGCAACGCTTGCAGTTGTTAGACTTTATGATGAGTATGAATCGGTTTTTACAATTGATGCCTATAAGTTCGAAGAAGGTTATGCTTTGCTTTACCTTGGCTTTGAAGGGAGAAAGGACCAAGTCGATCTCGAAATGAATATTAGTGACGAAATTTGTCGTGCCGAGGGCGGCCTTTATAAAGGTGACCAAGCAGCCAAACAGTGGGAAAAGGACAGACTTGATACCTCATACGGACTTGGTACAACTCATCTTCCCAATGGCGCTGCGGAATCGTTAGAAGTTTCTGCCTCATGGGACAAGTTAGAAGATGTATGGTTAGCTATGAGAAATGCTATAGCTCCTTATGCTCAAATAATACATGTTCACTTTTCTCATATGTATCATACTGGAGGTAATTTATATTGCATCATACACACAATAAGGGGGAAGAATTCTGAAGATGCAGAAAAGAACTTCCTTAAATGTGTTAAGAAAGCTTTAGATGCCTGTGTAAAGGCCGGTGGTTCTATATCTCATCACCATGGAGTTGGTACACTGAAAAGCAAGTGGATGTCTGACGAACATAATAATGGTTTTGAGGTAATGAAAAAAATTAAGAGAGCAATTGATCCCAATAACATAATGAATCCTCCGGTTCTTGGATTAGGAGGTGAAGCAAATGTTGGATAAATACAAAGATCTAATGGAAGATTGTTCAATGTGTAATGATCAGTGTGTCTATGGCTGTCCAGCATTTACTATAAACAGGACTACTACCGTTTATCCTGGAAGGAAAGTATATTTGGCTCGTTGTATAATAAAAAATGAAATTGAACTGGATGAGAATGTTCAAGATGTACTTTATCAATGTTGTAGTTGTGGACTTTGCAAAACCTTCTGCTTATATGGAATAAAGGGTAAACCAAGGGATCCAGTTCCTCTTATTCAGGAAATTAGACATGAAATAATTAGAAAAGGAATAAAGTCTGATTTTGTGAAAGAAGCCGAAATGCGAATTAAGGAATTTGGAAATTTATACGGTGATGTATCTAATGTCCTTAAAGAAGTTAAAGCGATTAATAAAAGCGGCAAGAATGAAGGTATTATCTATTTAGTCGATGCTGAGGTGTTAGCATTAAGTCCGGAAATTCCAAAAGCTGCAATTCAATTAATGAACAAAAAGAATGTCAAACCGATAATTTCGGATATGCTTGAAACTGGTTACGATATTAAAGCAATTGGTTTTTTGGATGAGGCTGCTTCCATAGCTAAGAATACCGCAGACTATTTAAATAATCTATCTGCGTCTAAATTAATAGTATCATCCCCTAAAGCGTTTTATGCTTTAACCGAGTGGTATAAAGAGATTAATATTGAGATAAATAAAGAGGTAATTTTAGAAACCGATTTCTTTCGAAACTTGTTAATTGTGCACCATAGTGAATATAAATTGAGGCCACTTGACATACAAAACTTTATTAAAAATGAGGGATTGGTTGTTTATCATGATGGGTCTTTTATGGCAAGATACCTAAAAAAATTCGATACTCCTAGGATGTTAGTAAAGCCTTTGTTTACTCGTTTTGAAGAACTCAGAACCAGTAGGGAAGAAGCCAGACCATTGGCTCCAGCAGTTTATCCTCTTGGATTATCTGAAGATTATTTAAAAAAATTAGCAAACAATAGAATTGCCGACATTATGGAATTAAAACCTGATTATGTTGTAACTTCAGACTCGCTTTCCTATGCAGCCCTTAAAAAATATTGGGAGAAGGACAAGGTATTAAGTATCCCTGAAGCACTCCTTATGAGTTTTGTAGACATGGAGAAATAAAAATAATAAATAATTAGACACAAAAACGAAAAATGATGGTATTTTTTGGTAGAAAAGGCTGGTTATTTCATTTTAAAAAAACCGAGACTGATCCAGTCTCGGTTGAAATCTTTAAAAATTTAGTTAACAATTCATGTCAAGTAATAGTTTTTTATAAAGATTAGTTTTTTAATATTTACACTCCTGTAGTGTATTAATAATGAAAATTTAATAATGTGTTAGTTTTAAAAAAAATAGGATTTAAAATAAATATTATTCTTAATTAAAAATGTTTGTAGAATAATTATAGATTAGATATTGATAATTTAAAAACTAAAATACTCCTCTTGGTTTTTATAGATTTATCTTTAAAATTATCTATACAATAAAGGAGTTTTTTGTACTATGTCAGTCAATCAAATACCTTTTTATCTAAAAATTAGCAACATTTTAAAGGAAGAAATTCTAAATGGTGTTTATCAAGTTGGTGAACTTCTTCCAACAGAAAACGAATTAGAAAAGAAATACCTAACCAGTAGGACTACCATTCGAAATGCATTAGGATTGTTAGAAAGAGAGGGATTAGTAGTTCGCAAACAGGGCAAAGGAACAGTAGTAATGGAAACCAAAACCATCGAAAATATGAACTATATTACTTCTTTTGCTGAAACCCTCAAAGAGAAAAACATAAAAATTGAAACAGGAAGCTTAAATGTTGAACTTGTCAATCCACCACAAAAAGTTGCATCGCTTTTAAATCTTAAGAAAGGTGAAAAAATATACCTTGTCCAACGTCTCCGAATTGCTGATGGAATACCCATTGCATATATGAACAATTACATTATACCTCGGTTTGTTCCCGACCTTGCTGATAAAAAAGATCAACTTTATGAGGAGGGCCTTTATCAAATATTTGAAAAGGATTTTAAATTAAGACTGAATCAGGCGGTTGAAACAATAGAAGCTTATAATAGTGGCCCTCTTGAAACTACTATTCTTCAAGTTCCGGAAAAAACAGCACTCTTTCATGCTTTGAGGGTTACTTACTTAGAAGACGGTACACCATTTGAAGTGGTTATTTCTGTTATTCGAGCTGATAAATATCAATACCGAGTTTTTCTGAAAGGAAGACCACCTCAATTTTAATACATAGATTCAGAATTTTACAATTGAAATAAAATTTCATTGTCATTTCATTCGTTCTTAATAAGTTAGAAATTAACTTACCGCATCGTTTATATCTGTTTATAAATCTTCTTTAGGTTTAACTTTGTTTCCAAAAACCTTCAAAAATGATAGCAACTTGGAAGTGAGGATGTTTCATTTTTAAAATTTTCTGATAGGATAAATAGGGAGTCATTCTCGTATTCTTTTTTAAAAGATCAATTCGTTAAAATAATAATCTAAAAAAAGCTTTGTTTTTCTTGAAAATCATTTAAAGACTGAGTGATGGTTTTTTAGATTGAAAAATTGTATGTTAATTGATTAAAAATAAATGGCAAATTAAACAGGGAGGTTATTTCTTTGAAAGAAATATTGAAAAAAAGAAATTTACTGGAAGCTGAAGCGGAAACGGGTAATAACACGTTTTCTGATATTCTAAGCAAAGTTGATAGTAATGTGGTTCGCGATACCCTCATGCTTCTGAGAGAAAACGAATCAGAATCAGGGCGAATTAAAGTAGGATATACGACTATATATCCCCAATGCTTTACTCGTGGTCATATACATGCTCCGTTGGAAGAGGTCTATTTTATAACCTCCGGAAAAGGAATAATGGAGATAGAAGGAGAAAAATTTGAAGCAGAAGCCGGTGATGTAGTATATATCCCTTTTGCTAAATTTCATCGAACTGAGAACCCATATCATCTTCCTCTTTCTTACGTATGGATAACCGTCAAAAAGGAAGGTTGATATCACCATGCCAGAATGTTTCCTGGTTGTAGATATCGGTACCGAGAGCGTAAGGGCTGCTCTGGTTGAGAGTTCGGGTGCGATTGTTGGTATTCAATCCCGGTCTACCGATTTTTTTTCACCTCATCCTGGTTGGGCCGAGCAAAAACCCGATGAATGGTGGGAATTAACCATAGCGTGCCTTAAACAACTCATGGTTGAGCATCCTGGGATTGAAGTTATAGCGATCGGGGTCAGTGCTCAAATGCATGCAGTGGTTCCAATTGATTCTCATGGGAACCTATTGATGGATAAAGTCCCTATCTGGTGTGATAAGCGTTCTGCCGATATATGTCAACATTACCAAAAAGAGATTTTGCCCCAAGAACAGATCCAATTAACCGCTAATCTCATCATACCAAGTTGGACTGGGCCAAAAATGAAGTGGATTAAAGATAACCTTCCTCAGATCTATCAACAAACTGAAATTTTCCTTACAGCGAAAGACTACCTTAACTACCGTTTTACTGGTGAAAAATATACCGATTTTTCTGAAGCATCCGGTAGTTTCCTTTTTTCCTGGAAAACCAAACAATGGGATAATGAACTGATTAAGTTGTTTGGGATTAATAAATTAAAACTACCGGAAATTTTACCTTCAAACGCGATAATTGGAAAATTACTTCCGGATATCGCTGCTCAAATCGGCTGCCAACCTGTTATTCCAGTGATTTGTGGAGCTGGTGATATGTTGTGTCTCCTTTTAGGAGGAGGAATGGTTCGAGAAGGACATTCTTGTGATGTAACCGGTACAGCTGCAGATGTTTCAGTATTGAGCCCCAAGCCTCTTTTAACCGAGCATTTAATGAATCTCCATCATGCTGTTGATGGGTGGATTAGTTTTGGAATTTTAGACAGTGGTGGTGGAAGCTTAAAGTGGCTTCGAGAGGCTTTTTATCATCAGGAAGATGGTAGAAATCTATCTTACACTCAGATTGATGAAGAAGCAGGTGATGTTCCAGCTGGTGCCGATGGCTTGTTGTTTTTTCCTTATTTAATGGGAGAGAGGTTATTAGGTTCTTCCTCGGCTCGGGGAAGTTTTTTTGGTCTGCGTCCTCACCATCAGCGAAAGCATTTTGCCCGAGCAGTGATGGAGGGAGTTTGCTTTGACTTAAAAATGAGCTTGGATGAGATTGAAAAGCGGTATTCGGGGACGATAGAAGAGATGTCAGTGATAGGGGGAGGAGCCCGGAGTTCTCTATGGTGCCAACTCAAAGCCGATATCTATCAAAAAAAAGTTTTTACTCTAGCTGAATCCGAAGGTGGAATCATCGGAGCCGCCTTATTAGCTTTTTCTGCCATAAGTCAGAATCCGGTTGATGAGATAGCCGAGGAGTGGTTAAAAATAAAACAGGTCTATGTTCCCGATGAATCGCATTTTTATGAATATCAAAAGCAGTATAAAAATTTTCGCTTGTTCCATGATATTTTCCAACAGGCTTATTTTCATTTTGGAAAGGAGAACTAAAAGTGCAATATTATCATTCTTTAATAAATGGAAAATGGGAAGAAGGAGAAGGTTCTTTTGAGGTTACCAATCCGTCCAATGGTGAAGTAATTGCGTCAGTGTCTAAAGTGACGCTCAATCAGATGAAAAATACCATTGATGCTGCTCATTCTGCCTTTAAGACCTGGTCAAAAAAGCTTGCCATTGAAAGGAGTCGGTCACTTTTTAAAGCAGCAGCAAAAGTAAGGGAAAAAGCTGCCGAGATCGGTACACTCTTAGCCAAAGAACAAGGAAAGGCGATTAAAGATGCCGAGAAAGAGATTATTGGAGCAGCCGATTGTTTGGAATATTATGCTTGTTTGGGAGTAAATATTTTAGGCGAAGTTCCACCCCCGAATGCTATGAATTTGAGAAGCATTGCCCTACGGCAACCAATAGGAGTCGTGTTTGCGGTTGCTGCTTGGAATTACCCGGTTAGTCTTATTTCTTGGAAGGTTGCTCCAGCTTTAGCTGCCGGTTGTACGGTTATCGTCAAACCATCTCGAGAAACCCCCCTTTCCACCATAGAATTTGTGCGAGTTTGTAATGAAGCCGGGTTACCGGCCGGAATTTTAAACGTAGTAAGTGGTGAAAATGCCTTGATCAGTAATGAAATATTTTCTAATCCATTGGTGAAACTGGTAGCTCTTACTGGTTCGACTGAAACTGGAAAAGAATTTATTAAAGCTTCTGCCCATACCGTTAAAAGACTGATGTTGGAATTGGGTGGGCATTCCCCCTTTATCGTTTTTGCCGATGCTGATCTGGATCGAGCTATAAAAGATGGCATAAAAAGATCATTCCGAAATACTGGTCAAATCTGTAATTCAGTCAATCGAATTTTTGTTGAAAAGAGTGTTTATGACCAATTTGTGAAGAATTTTGTTGAAGGGGCTAAAAAAATACGTATTGGTGATCCCTTTGAGAATCCAGCTCCTGACTGTGGACCAATGGTCAATCAATCTGGTGTGAAAAAGATGGAAGAATTCATTCAAGATGCGAAAACTCATGGCGGTCGAATTGAATGTGGAGGGAAGAGACCGGAGGATCCAAAATTCAGCAAAGGGTTTTACTTTGAGCCAACAGTCATAACCAACGTTACGCCGGCAATGAAAATTATGATGGATGAGCCCTTCGGGCCAATCGTGGCTATAGACACTTTTTCTAGTGCTGAGGAAGCGGTTATCAAAGCCAATAACACTCGATATGGTTTAGTTGCCTATGTCTATACCAGCAATATCAAGAAGGCTGGATGGGTCGCAGAAAATCTGGAATGGGGGAATGTAGCTATAAATAATATTAGTCCGGACAGTTTGTATGCACCTTATCCGGGATGGAAAGAAAGTGGAATCGGTTTAGAACTTGGCCATTATGGACTTGACCAATATTTAGAATGGAAAAATATCAAAATAGAAATTTAGTTGAAACCCAGTTATAAGCGTTTAATTGCTGTTTTTTTTACCAATGATTGAAAGTCAAAATACAAAATTTTAAAAAATGCTCGGAGGTTTTCAGCCGGGTTTATAAAAGCTAAAAGGGGGTGGTTGGTTTTTCATTAGAACCCTGTGCAATTATGAGGGTGTGAATGATTTTGTGTTAATTAATTAAGGAGGTAATACCATGGGAAAAGGTTATCAAGGAATCGTTTGGTTCGTAGTGGCTATACTCACCATTATAGGTTTGTCAGGTATGGTTCTCGCTCAAGATCAACCTTATGCAGGCACCACTGTCACCATTATTACTTGGGATACAGCAACGGCTCGTGCTATTGAAAAACTTATCCCGGAATTTGAAAAAGCAACCGGAATGAAAGTTGATTGGAATGTATTTGCTGAGCCGGTTCTTCGGGAGAAAGTTATTGCCGACCTGGCAGCAAAAACCGGTGCCTATGATATTTTCTTGCTTGACGGTTGGCAAACTGCTCGCTATGCTCGAGCTGGATATGTCGCTGCACTGGATGATCTTCTGGCTAATAAGAAATCCGAATATTTTTGTGAAGATTTTGCTCCCATTTACCTCGATGCCCTTCGTTATGACGGGAAACTGTGGGGCCTTCCCTATTATGGCCATGTTGGAATATTAATGTACCGAAAAGACTTGTTCGAAGAAAAGGGGATCACGGTTCCGGTGAATACCGATGAATTGATGGTTGCGGCAGAAAAATTAACTGATAAAGCCAATAATAAATTCGGTATGGCCATGAGAGCAATTAAGGGAGAGGATAACCCGATCATTTCTACATCCTGGACTTGGGTTCATGGTGGAGAGTGGCTCGATGAAAATATGAAACCAGGAGTGACCAGCCCGGAATTTATCCAAGGCGCAAAGTGGTTCAGCGATATCCTGAAGAATTACGGCCCTCCCGATGTCTCGCGTTATAGCTGGCTCGAAGTGCAGAATACTTTTGTAACTGGCAATACTGGGATTATTTTCGACGCATCTGATTTTATAGGTCGTATTGAAGATCCGAATTTGTCACAAATTGTTGGGAAAATTGGTTATGCTCTGGCTCCAGCGGGACCACACGGCCCAGTCACTGAGCGCTATGCTTCACACTTATTCACTGCTGGTATGGGAATCAATGCCGACTCAAAGAATATTGATGCAGCATGGTTATTCTTACAGTGGATGACCAGTAAAGACATACAGATGAGAACGATGATTGAAGGCGGAAATACCGGTATAACCAGCGTTTCAGCTATGGCAAGTGAAGAATTTTCCAATACTTATCCAGGTGTACCGGTCATTCTTGAAGCTTTAAAGCTCGCTAACCCCGACTATATGCCACATATTGCTGAATACCCTGAACTTTGCGAATCAATTGGAACCCAGATTTCCAGAACAGTCACCGGCGAAGCAAGTGTCGAAGATGCAATGAAAATTGCCTATGATGATATGTACAAAGTGTTAGAACAAGCCGGTTATTACCAATAATTATTGTTTGGTAAGCCAAAATATTGCGGGTGGTTGTATCAATTGAACCACCCGCAATGAGAAAGGGCGAAGCAATAATGAAATTGAAAAAAACCAGTTTTTATATTTTATTTCTTCCCGCTTTAGCGGTTTTGATAATGGTTGCCATATTTCCTTTTGCAGTATGTATTAACAATAGTACCCGTTTTTACGATTTAACCAATCCAGCCAAGGGAACTCCTTATATTGGAGCAACCAACTACCAACTACTCTTTGAAGATATAAGATTTTGGCATTCATTAAAAATAACCGTTTATTTTGTGATTTTTGGGGGAATTATACAATTGATTTTGGGCTACTCTATGGCCTCATTGATCAATGGAACCGAGAAAGGAAGTAGGATTGTTCCATTTTTTCTTATCCCCATGGTCATGACTCCGGTAGTTGTGGGACTAACCTGGCGTTTGATGTATGATCACACTTTGGGAATCATTAATTACTTTGTTCGACTCCTCGGCATAACCCCGCTTGCTTGGTTGGGAACTGGAAGATTGGCATTATTTTCGGTTATTTTAACCGATGTATGGGAATGGACCCCTTTGATTTTCCTGGTTCTTTATTCGGGAATGAGAGCCCTTCCAACCGAACCATATGAAGCAGGGAAAATCGATGGGGCTAATGCCTGGCAAGTTTTAACTAGGATTACCCTTCCGCTTTTAAAACCAGTTATTTTAGTTGCAGTTTTACTTCGTACCATTGATGCCTTTAAATGGTTTGATACCATATATATCATGACCAACGGAGGGCCGGGTATCGCAACTGAAACCGCCAGTATCTATTCATACCTCATCTCGTTTAATTTCTTTAACATTGGGAAAGGATCGGCTTTTTCGATAATCATGATAATTTTAGTAAATATTTTTTGCCTCTTTTATACCAAGATTATTCCCGAAAAGGAGATGGCATGAAGATGAAAAAAAACAAGTGGATTTTATATATCCTCATCGGGATTCTCCTGGTTTTTTTCCTTTTTCCAGTTTATTGGATCGTTACCATGTCTCTCAAAACTCGAATTCAAGCCATCAGCATCCCGCCGGTTTGGTTTTTTAAACCATTGCTGAGTAATTATGGAAAAGTCCTTTTTGAAAGTGCCTTTCCTCGGAATTTTTTAAATAGTTTTATTATCAGTATTGTCACGGTTTTTTTATCGGTAATATTAGGAACCCCAGCCGCTTATGCCTTGTCTCGCTATAATTTTCGACGGAAGGGAGACCTATTATTTTGGATACTCAGTACTCGATTTGCTCCCCCAATTGCTGTAATTATTCCTTTTTTCTTGCTTTTCCGTGATTTAAAAATGCTCGATTCCCACATCACTTTAATCATTGTTTATCTCACCTTTAATCTTTCTTTTGTAATTTGGTTGATGAGAGGATTTTTTAATGAAGTTCCTCAAGAGTTAGAGGAAGCAGCTTTGGTAGATGGGACAACCGATTTAGGTGCTTTTGTTCGCATTGCTTTCCCTTTGGCTGCTCCAGGAATTGTAGCATCAACTATTCTTTCTTTTTTATTTTCCTGGAATGAGTTCTTTTTTGCTCTTATTCTAACCAGAAAGGTTGCTCAAACTCTGCCAGTTGCCATATCTGGATATATTGGATTTATGGGAATTGAATGGGAAAATATGTCAGCTGCAGCGGTCATGGCATCGCTTCCGATTTTAGTATTAGCGATGATCGTACAAAAGTATTTGGTTCGTGGATTAACATTAGGAGCCATTAAATAATGTTAAGGAGATTTTTATGATAAATCGAAATGAATCCCGTAGTAAACATATTCAATTTCTTATTGAAGTTGTTAAAAATCAATGTGAGAGCATTGATAATCAGCTTCGCCAAAGTAATTGGGTCTCTTTTGCAGGTTTACCGGGGATATTTGTTCGGCACCTTCCCAAAAAAGATTTGAATAACGTTCCTTTTATTGCTGATCTTGATCGTGAAATGTGGGCATCGATTTTCCAGATGGACTTAAACGAGGTTTATACTGATCCCGATGCTTACCTAGAGTTTGAATTGAGGAAAAAGGTTTATGCCTATCAAAATTTTTTTGATGATAATCCTTTAACCGATGCCATAACCATGTGGTTTGGTGTTGGATTTTGCGAAAGCCTCCTTGGTATTCAACAGGAACCAGCTCAATCTGGACATGAGCCCTGGGTTGGGAAAACATCTATTATTAAGGATAAGGCTGACCTCGATAAAATACCCATTCCAGATTTTTATAATTATGCCCCAGCAAAGCTAGCCCATAACTTTTATGCCCGTATAAAGGAACAGGTAGGCGATGGTTTTAAGGTTATTTTTCCCGAATGGGATTTTGGACCTTTTGGTATCGCTACCCACTTAAGAGGTTTAGAAAATCTTTCCATAGATTTTATTGATAACCCGGTTTTTGTTCATGAATTAATGAAATTTCTGCTTCGGGTGAAGAAGTCTTGGTCATTAGAAAGGGCTAAGTTTTTAGGAACCTCTCTTCAGTCCTTATATATTGCCAATGATGATGTCAATGTTCCAATTATCTCTCCCAAGGCCTACCGCGAATTTATACTCCCTTATGAAAAAGAAATAAGCCTATTTCACGGAGGAATTGATTATTGGCATAGTTGCGGTCGGATTGACCCAGTTTTAAAGGATATTATGGAGATTCCTTTCTTAAAGATGGTTCACGTTAGCCCCTGGACCGATTTAGAAAAAGCTGCATTGGTTGCCAATCAAGATATCATTCTGGAAATTGTGCTCAATCCGGTTGATGATGTGGAAAAAGCAACCCCTCAAGAGATGAAGGAGAAACTGAGAAGGATTAAAGATTGCTGTCAGGGTCTTCATTACACTGTCCGTGCTGATGCTTTTCAAATTGTCAGCACTCTTGAAAACGACTTGAAACAGATCAAGCAATGGATTGAAATCGCTCGAGAAGAATTATCCAGTAAATAGTTAAAGTTGCCACAGTACGGAATAAGAAATCTGATAAAAAATCGAAATATTTTACTTATCCTCTCTCGCCAAGAGAGCAGATATTTTATCTCCCCCATTTTTCAGGAATAATTGCCTCTGGCTCATTATAAGCTTCTTATGACATTCAAGAGAAAGACATGAGTAAATATAAAATAATGTTAAGATATTAGATAACTATGAAATAAATTAAAAATTATTTGCAATTGGGAGGTGACAGGATTGACCTCAAGAGAAAGAGTACTCGCTGCTATCAACCATAAGGAACCAGATCGGGTCGCAGTTGATTTTAGTGGTCATCGATCCAGCGGTATTATGGCAATAGCTTATGCGCGTCTAAAAAAGTATTTAGGAATTACCAGCGGGGATATCTATGTTTACGATATTCCTCAGCAATTAGCTATTGTCGAACCAGAAGTGTTAGATCGCTTTCATATCGACGTTATTGAATTGGGCCGTGGCTTTGGCCTGGAGAAAGAGTACTGGAAAGAGTGGGAACTTCCCGACGGGACTCCTTGCAAGATCCCTGCTTACATCAATTTGGCTAAAGAAGCTGACGATTGGTTTGTCTGCTCCGATGATGGGACTCGAATTGCCACCCAGCCGAAAGATTCACTGTATTTTGATCAAATCTATTTTCCTTTAGAAAACGCTAATGATTTAAAGTCTGTGGATTTTGATGCTGCTTTTGAAAAATCGATGTGGACTAAGTTATCTAGTCCTCCGGCTCCATTAAGCTATGATCCTGAAGGTATTCGATTGTTGAGGGAAGGAGCCAAAAAACTCCGTGAATCGACTGATCGAGCAATCGTTGGTCTTTACGGTGGGAATCTGCACGAAATCCCCCAATTTCTCTTTCGTGCCGATAATTGGTTTATGATGTTAGCATCAGAACCGGAAAAAACCCACCATTTTTTAGACCAATTGGTTGAATATCATTCAAAAAATCTAGAAAAATATCTCTCCGCAGTAGGTGATTATATTGATATTATCCAATTTGGGGATGACCTCGGAATGCAAACCGGTCCTCAGATGTCAAAAAAGATGTATGATACATTTTTTAAACCTCGTCACGGTTGCCTTTGGAAGCAAGCCAAAAAACTTGCTGATGTAAAAGTTATGCTTCATTGTTGTGGTGGAGTTTATCCTTTGTTGCCGAGCTTGATCGAGGCAGGGTTGGATATTATCAACCCTGTTCAAACCACTTGTAAAGATATGGAACCCGAACGTTTAAAAAGAGAGTTTGGACAAGATATGGTTTTTTGGGGAGGGGGATGCAACACTCGAGATGTTTTAGGGGTTGGAACTCCTGAACAAGTAGCTGAAGATGTTCGAGAAAGAGTAAGAATTCTTGCTCCAGGGGGCGGTTTTGTATTTCAGCAGATCCACAACATAATGGCGAATGTTCCTCCAGAAAATATCGAAGCAATGTTTAATGCTATTCATTCGGCTTAAAATGAAATTGAAAAAGAGACGGTAAGTTTTTACCGTCTCTTTTTAAGAAAAAATTTTATCGAAATAGCTCTTCATCGGTTGCCGATAAAATAATTGCTTCTCTTTCATAGAAGTAATTGGCAGTTTGCCCTACTAACTCATCTAAACTCTTCGGATCCGGTTTTCCCCACATGGCAGGATAAGGGTCTCCGCCGGGTCCTAATGGCTCAGGGGTAACATAGCAAGATTCGTTATTATACCCAATACAGTAGAGAGCCATAATAACCATATCAACATCAAGGAACCCTTTTCCCAGTGCCCCTCTTTGGGTATCAGCGGTGTGGAGGTTGGTTAGATAGTTGCCATATTCAAGGATGGTGGTTCCGATGTGATCTTCACCAACTAACATATGGTAAAGGTCTCCTCCAATATGCTGAACACCAGGATGATTAATGTAATCAATAAGAGCTTTCGCTTCCTTGAAGGTATGACAAAAACTAACCTCAGCAGCTCGAACTGGCTCTATTGCAGCTCGAATTCCATGTTTTTGAAAATCATCAGCGAGAATACGGATAGCATCGCCCGCTCGGTAAAATTCACTATCATCGTACTTTTGAGGCCGACCGACTGCTCCAGGTGAAAAAAGAATATATTTTCCGCCCATCTCGGCGCAAAATTCTATATGTCGGTGAAAGTAGTCAATTGATCTCTGAGTAATATGGGGTTTGTTGCTGGAAAGTTCTGAATCAGGGGAAACCATACCACAGATTCCTCCGACTTTGATTCCGTAATCATCTAAAATTGGACGTATATCCTTGGCTTTATACCCTAAATCAGGTCCATACTTGTTACCGTGTAATTCGATGTAGTGAATATTGTGCTTTGCTAAACGAGCGCAAGAGGTTTCAAAAGGTTCAATACCAAATCCCCAGTTGCTCCAGGATAAGTTCAAGCGATTTTTCCAGTTGGTTTTTTTCCGTATTTCGAGAAATTTCTTTATAACTAAGTTGTCTTTCATTTGAAAATTTTGGAGCTTCATACAACCACCACCTTTATTCAATTTAATAAATTTTAACCGAAACCAATAGAAAAGTTTACTTTTATTTATTTTCCACCTTCATATGTTGTCTAATTCAACAATAAGCGTCATAATATACTCTTTTTTGTCATGAATTGGTAAAATAATTAAAATTATTGAAAAAGAAACTAAAGTAGTTTTTCCAAACCTTTCAACAGAAAATTTATCAATAATTTTTTAAAAATTAACAAATTAAATTAAATTGTATATTTTTTGTCTCAAAAGAAAGGGAGGGTTACAGATTTGAAAGCAAAATTAGTTCCTCTTTATCTTAAATCAGATCCCGATGAAGAGTTTTATCAGCAAATGAGCAATTTGAAAACACTCTTTGAAGAGGAGGCTGATTTGTTAAATCCTATTCCACTGGGAGCAAAACTTCCCGAAGCTGATGCAGTGGTTTTTCCTCAAATATTAGGAGAAGCTTATCGGAAAATTAATGATTTTTATAATATTAAACTCCCAATTTTGGTAATAACCTCGGAGTTTGGTACAGTTTCCATGTGGGACTGGGAAGTGGTGAGTTTTTTAAAAATGAAAGGCCTTGAAGTATTTGCTCCTTATAATATCGAAATGTCAAAAAAAATCCTCAAATGTTTAGCTCTAAAAAGAGAAATGAAAACAACCAAATTTCTTATTTTTCAGGAAAATCCCGGAGAGGGTATGCAAGCCAGTATATTTAAACGTTTTTATTGGTGGGAGAAGGAATGTACTGAGCAAATCAACCGAAAATTTGGTGTTGAAATCATTCGGAAAAGTTTAAAACTGCTCGCAGCAAATGTTGAGAAAATATCAGAAGAAGAGGTAATTAAGATTCAGGAAAAACGAAATATACCGATTGATGGTGTGTCGGATCAAGCCCTTAAAAATGCCCTCAGGCTTTATCTTGCTGTTAAAAAAGAAATTAACAGAGATGCTGCGATCAAAGGGATTGGGACGAACTGCTTAAATGAATCTTATTATTTTAAAACCACTCCCTGTTTGGCATGGGATTTGTTGTTTCAAGAAAAAGGAATCATGTGGGCTTGTGAAGCCGATACTTTGTCTATGCTCACCCAGTACATACTTTATAATACATTAGAAGTCCCAATCATGATGAGTAATGTCTATCCATTTTTAATGGGAATGGCTGCCTTAAAACATGAAAAGATTGATACTTTTCCCGAGATTCAAGACCCCGATAACCATCTCTTAATTGCTCATTGTGGATATTTTGGGTTCATTCCTCGTTCTTTTTCTCATGAATGGAAATTAAAACCAAGAGTTCTTGAAATTGTTCATGAAGATGCAAATGCCATTGATGCAAGATTTCCCGAAGGGGAGGTTACTCTGGCAAAAATTGGTCCCTCGCTTTCTTCTTTATCCGTAGTAGAGGGATATTTAGAGAAGTATGTTCAATATCCTGGTTCTGATTGTCGAAACGGTGCTTTAATTCGAATCCCCGATGGTCACCTTTTGATGAATAAGCTTTATTCTCATCACAATTGCATATTAACCGGACATTATAAAAATGACTTAGAATTAATCGCTTCGGTTATCGGATTAAATATTGAGGTATTGTCTTAAAATAAAAAAAAATGATAAATAAATAATCGTAGAGAAGGAGATTTATTTCATGAAAATCAAGTCGGCTGAAAGCGGCAAGATGATTGAAATATAATGAGGATAGACCCTCATGCTGCTTATGCAGCACCACATGAGGATGAAAATGCCTTCCCAGGAATCGTTTCCCCCTTTAGCAAAGGGGGTAAGGGGGATTTGAGTTTTTTTCCTGCTCGGTCATTGCGAGGAGCGTCTTGTGCGACGTGGCAATCTCTACCATCCACTTAGTCATTCTGAGGAGTCCGGTGTTTTTGCCGGACGACGTAAGAATCTCATCATTTAAAGTATTTATGAAGAAAAAACTTAAAAGATGAGATCCTCACGCCCTCAAAAAGCGAGGGCTCAGGATGACCGATTAAAGGCACACCCCCCTTTATCCCCCCTCAATGGGGGAATTTATAAGATGGTATTTTCAGGATAGATCATAGTTTTCTTCATTTTGAAATATAGAAAAGGCAAGTGGAAAGAAACTCAAGAGTAATCATTCTTGACTATACGAAAGTACTATATTATCATGCTAAGTGGTATTAACCACTTAACCTATTTCATCCCTTTTGGAGGAGTAAAATTGTGTGTCAACCTTAAATCGTAAAACGCCAATACCTCTCTATTATCAATTAATAGAAATGATTCGTAAAGACATTGAAACTGGTTTTTTAAAACCAGGAGACATTATTCCTTCAGAACGGGAATTGTCGGAGAAATATCAAATCAGCCGGCCTACCGTGCGTCAAGCTATAAAAGAATTAGCTTACGAAGGCCTTCTCAATCGCGAGAAAGGAAAAGGGACTTTCGTTTCCCGCCCCAAGTTTAATTACGGTTTCATTCAGCAGTTTTCAACCTTTTATGACGACATGGCAGAGAAAGGCTATCAAGTTCATACTAAAGTTCTAAACATTGAAGTGAGAAATGACCTTCCCAATATTGGAAAAATTTTAACCATTGCTGAAAATGATCCTATTATTTGTATTGAACGAATGCGTTATGTTGAAGGAGAGCCGATTGTCAAAGTTTCAAATTTTATTCCCTTTTCGCTTTGTCCCGATCTCATTCATGAAGACCTTACCGATAAGTCTCTCTATCGAACTCTCTTTGAAAAGTACCATCTTCGGGCATATCGAGCCGAAATAACCTTGGAAGCAACAGTTGCCGATGACCTCGATTCTAAAATCCTGGAAATTCCCGAAGGAGCTCCAGTTATTTTCATGAAAAACATTACTTTTACCCCAGAAAATTCCATTATGGATTATTTTCAATCTCGTTTTCGGGGTGATAAAGGAAAAATCAAAGTCGAAGTATTTTCTAAATAATTTCTCATTATAAAGGGAAAGATATAGCAGGATAGACATCACTACCGTTGCGAAACACCGGTTGAGGATGAAGGCCTAAGATTCCGACATGCCATGGCATGTCGCTACATTAAACGGGTGCAATAAATTGCACCCCTACGAAATCTATTGAAAGGGCTTGATTAATCAAGCCCCTAGATAGGTTATAGGATAGAACCTCATTCCACTTTGGTGGCATGAGAAGACAATGAAAATACTTATTCAGAAATCAATCTCTCCCTTTATCCAAAGGGAGAAGTAATAGTAAAAAAAAATGAAAAGATAAGATCCTTACAGCTTCGAAAACCGAAGCCTTAGGATGACCTCTAATATTCCTTCTCCCTCGATGGGAGAAGGTTAGGATGAGGGCGAAAGACAGGATTTAGATCTAGGATTAGGTATTTAAAAATATGTTTGTGGGTGATATCCAAGCATCTCCCTCACCTTCATCCTCTCCCACCAGGGGGAGAGGAAAAAAGAGAAATGGGAGAAAATTGTGATGATGAATTTTTTCTATTCATAATTCATAACTTACTTTTCACTATATTTAAAGACTAGAAAGGTAATCAAAAAATCATTGAAGAAAGAGAGGAATAAAACTTGGAAAAAGTCAGATTTGTTTTAGTTGGAGCCGGAAGAGCAGGAATGGTTCACGGCCGGAATTTAACGGGTTATATTCCAGAAGCTGAATTGGTAGCAATAGTTGATATTGATGAAAGTCGGGCAAGACAATCAGCAGAAGAAGCAGGTGTAAAAAAATACTCAACCAGCCTCGATGATATTTTAAAAAAAGAAGATGTCGATGCAGTCTGTATTGGGTCATTGACTTTTACCCATAGAGAGATCATTGAAAAAGCCGCTCGAGCAGGAAAGCATGTTTTTTCCGAGAAACCCTTAGCACAAACCCCTGAAGAAGCCAAAAAAATTAAAGAGATCGTTGATCAGACCGGAATAAAATTTCAAATCGGTTTTATGAGGCGATACGATCCAGCCATACGAAAAGCCTATCAAATGGTTCAAGATGGAATTATTGGAGATTTGGTGGTGATCAAATCGACCGGTCGAGGACCAGGGCTTCCTCCGGCCTGGATTTGGGATCGATCAAAGAGCGGTGGAATGTTGGCCGAAGTTTCTGCTCACGATATTGATTCGGTTTTATGGTTTACCGGAAAAAAACCGGAAAGAATTTACATGGAAGCTAAAAATTTTAAATCACCCCAAGCCAGCGAGAAATTTCCCGATTTTTATGACCATTACATTGTGACTATTCCTTTTCAGGATGGTCCATTAGGATCAATTGATGGTGGTTGTCCGGTTGGATACGCCTACGATGGAAGAATGGAAATCTTAGGTACCAAGGGTATGATAAGAATTGGAACCACCGAAGGGAATGGTCCGGTATTAATGACTTTGGACAAAAAAGCTATTTGTGATACCCATGATGCTTGGAGAAACCGTTTTAAAGAAGGTTATTTGGAAGAAATGAAATCCTTTATTCGATGTATACAGAAGGATGAAAAGCCTGAACCATCGGTGATAGATGGTTTTCGGGCAGTGCAAGTGGTGGAATATGCCCACCGATCAATAAAACAACAAAAACCGATAAATTTTGATGGGGAGTGGTAAAAAATGACTTATTTGATTGGTTGTGACTTGGGAACAACAGCTACAAAAACAGCTCTATTTAATGATAAGGGTGAATTGATAGTTGTTGAGAAAGTTGATTCCAATATAATTTATGGCGATGATCGGAGTGTTACCCAGGATCCTGATGAAATGTTTCAATCGGTTATACAATCGGTCAAGAAAGTTATGGAAAAGAGTGGTATTTCTCCGAACCAGGTTGCAGCAATAGCACTCGATGGTCAAATGGCAGGAATTATGGGAGTCGATGATCGAGGTGAAGCAGCGACCCCCTATGATTCATGGTTAGATTTTCGTTCGGCAGATTATGCTGAAAAGATGAAAAAGAAAGCAGAACAATTAGTTATTCGTCAGAGTGGCATGGGACCAAGCATCAATCACGGTCCAAAAATTTTATGGTGGAAGCATGAAAGACCAGAAATTTATCGAAAGATTAAAAAATTCACCGTTCCTTCCAGTTGGATAGCTCAAAAGTTAGCTGGGTTATCTGGTGAAGAAACTTATTTAGATTATACCAATCTACACTTTACCTGTTTTGGAGACCTGCGGAATCTTCGTTGGGATAAGGAAATCCTTCAGATATTTGATGTTGAAGAGGATAAATTCCCTCGAATAGTTGATCCTTGTCTGCAAATTGGTCAGTTGCAACAACCATGGGCAAAAGAAATGGGGTTATTAGCTGGGATTCCTCTGATAGCTGGTTGTGGTGATCAAGCTGCTAATGCCTTAGGGGCTGGAGTATCTGAACCAGGAATTGCTTTTGATGTTGCTGGGACTGCATCTTGCTTTAGTTTGTTTGTCGATGAATACAATCCTGATGTAAAATACAAAGCCCTCATGTTGGCCCAATCCGTTTTAAAAAATTTTTATTATGCTATGGCTTATATTAACGGTGGGGGAATGGATTTAGAATGGGCAAAAAAAGAGCTCTTTCGGGAATGGGCTGATTCCCGTGATGCTTTTCAATTAATGGCCCAGGAGATAGAAAAAAATGCGCCAAAACCTTCGGGAGTTATATTTATTCCCCACTTACGAGGAAGAAATTTTCCCACCCAACCATGGTTACGAGGAATTTTTGCTGGTTTTAGCTGGGATCACCGGCGTGAAAATCTATACCGAGCGATATTGGAGGGCATAGCTTTTGAATATGCTTTTTACTTAAAGGTCATTCGAGAATTGATGCCCACCCTAACTTTTAAAGAAGTTCGGGTGGTTGGGGGAGGGGCAAAGTCTCCTCTTTGGAATAGGATTAAAGCCAGCATTTTAAAAGTACCCTATGTTGAATTAAACCGTCAAGAATATGCAGTATGGGGTTCAGCCTTAATCGCTGGTCATGCAGTCGGTGTATTTCAAGATTTGCAAAAAGCTTCTCTCAATTCGGTTGAAAAGAAAAAAGTTCATTATCCTGATGAAAAATTATCAAAAACCTATGAAAAATTTATCCCATATTATTTGGAAACCATGGACAAAATGAATGAAGTTTTTGAAAAATATCGAGAGTTATTATGAAATGATTATAGAATCCGTTATCATTTGTACTCAGTTCAGAAAGGAAGGATTTGTATGAAACCTTATAATGTCGTAATTAATTTTGAATCAGGGACGCTGGATCCTGGTAAACGAATAATTCGCAAAGTCAGCGACGTGAAAAACATGTTTTACGATACCCAGGCTGCTGAAGAATTGATCCAGAAGGGTGATCCAATGGTTTATGAAGTGATTTATGCTGATGTACCTGAAGAGCAGGGACACTTAGGCCACTGCACGACCATTATTTATCCGGGAAAAATCGGAAATGAATATTTCCTAACCAAAGGACATTATCATGAAAAACTTAGCACTGCCGAAATTTACTTTTGTTTGCGAGGGCAGGGGAGATTGATTATGGAATCTACCGATGGTGATTGTGAAGTTTTAGAAATGTTCCCTGGTTCAGCTTCCTATATTCCCCCCAATTGGTCGCACCGTACCATGAATGTTGGAAAGGAGTTGTTAGTCTTTTATTGTATTTTCCCTGCCGATGCCGGTCATGATTACGCCACTATTGAAGAACAAGGTTATCCAAAATTGGTCGTTGAAATTGATGGGAAGGTTACAGTTATCGACAACCCAAAACGGAAAAATAAATAAGGGGGAATTGGATTGAAATTGCCTGATAAGGCTACACAACCCACCATGTATTTTATCGGTGTCACTACTGAAAAGTCTTCCATTATGAAGCTTTTCCCCTTGTGGGCAAAAGAGTTGGGTTTAGATGGAGCCGTCCTAAAAGGAATTGATATTACCATTCATGCACCAGAAGAAGATTACCGTAAAGCAGTTTCCTTTATAAAAGACGACCCTCTTTCTTCAGGAGCATTGGTAACCACCCATAAAATTGATTTGTATAATGCCTGCAAGGATTTATTTGATTTTCTTGATCCCTATGCTCAAGCCTTTGGAGAGCTTTCCTCAATTTCTAAAAAAGATGGTCGATTAGCAGGACATGCCAAAGATCCAATATCGAGTGGCTTAGCGTTAGAAGCTTTTGTGCCGAAAAATTTTTGGCATGACCACGGTGGTGAGGTGTTTATCATGGGTGCTGGAGGAAGTGCCCGAGCGATGGCTGCTTATCTCTTTGATAAAAACAAAGGGACAAATATCCCATCAAAAATGTATGTTGCCAATCGAAGTACCCCACGATTGGAATCGATGAAAGAAATTATGAAACAGCTCTGTCCTGCGGCACCTATTGAGTACCATCATTGTCCTGAGGTAACTGTTAATGATAATATTTTAAAAAAATTAAAACCCTTTTCTCTTATTGTTAACGCGACCGGTTTAGGAAAAGATCGACCAGGGTCACCGCTTTCTGATCAATGTGAATTTCCTCAAAATAGCTTAGTATGGGAGATTAATTATCGAGGTGACCTCCTCTTTATGCACCAAGCACTCCGCCAAAAAGAAAAGAAAAATCTGACCGTTGAAGATGGGTGGATATACTTTATTCATGGGTGGACTCAAGTGATTGCCGAGGTTTTTCATGTTGATATTACTGACGATCTATTCAACCGCATTGAAAATATTTCCAATAGTTTTCGTTCCTGAATATAAAACCATAGGTCATGAAGTAGTGTGCAATATCCAAAAATACTGCTTTGAAAGCCCATAACCAATCAAGCCCCTACAAAAGATTTAAGAAACTGTAGGGTCGCAATTTATTATGCTCGATTAATGTAGCGACATACCATGACATGTCGAATCTTGGATTTTCATTTTCATTTATGGCACGATGTGACCTAAGAATCTATTGGGGAAAGAAGGGTTTGAGGGCAGGATATAAAGAACGATAGGTTTGATATTTCTCTCTATAAATCTCAAACCATTGATTTTGAGGATTGACCGGTGAATCATACCGAATCATTTGTTGAGCTGCTTCGTTAAAGCTCTGAAAATGACCACTCCCCACCATAGCCAAGATGGCGGCTCCAGTAGCCGCCTCTTCCTTTACTTTAGTGCTTTGAAGGGGATGCTCAAGGAAAGAAGAAAGAATCAATCTCCATAGCAGGCTTTTAGCCCCGCCACCGGCAAAGATGAATTTCTTCCCTTGAATACCTAGTTCTTCAAAAATGCTCACTGAGTCTTTTATTGCCATACTGACTCCCTCCATAATAGCTCGAACCATGTCTCCTCGCTGATGGGTGAGGTGTAGATTGATAAAAGCACCTCGAGCTAATGAATCGCGGTGGGGAGTTCTTTCGCCAATTAAATAAGGGAGAAATACCAAGCCATTGGTTCCAGCTATTCCCCGGGTGGCTTCTTCATCAAGTGATGAATAATCGAAAGTGTAATGATTATTGTCAAGAATGGATTTTTTAAACCAACTTAAGGAAAGTCCAGCACAAAGTGATGCTCCCAATAAATGCCAGGTTTGAGGCACTGCGTGGCAAAAGGTATGAATTCTTAGCTGGCTATCAACAATGGGTTTTTGAATAGCGGTAAAAACTTGCCCACCAGTCCCTATGGTGATAAGGACCTCTCCTTCATTAATAATTCCATTTCCCAAAGCTGCACAATGTTGATCACCAGCTCCGGCTATGACCAAGGCTTCCCCAGAAATGTCGAGTTCTCTTTGAACCGAAGATGATATTGATCCGATAATATGAGCTGATTCGAAAATGGGAGGAAATAAGGAAGGCTTCAAATCAAGCTTATTGATGATTTCTTCCGACCAGTTTCTTGAATTGATATCAAAAAGAAGAGTAGAGGCGGCATCGGCGACATCTGACGATGGCGCAAGCCCTAATTTTATTTTGAGATAATCCTTTGGTAACATAACCCAGTGAGTTTTCTTGTATGATTCAGGACGGTGTTTTTTTATCCAACACAATGAAGCAGCCATAAAACCAGTAGCAATATCACTTCCGGCGATAGGAGCCAAACGAGGTCCCAGTTTTTCTCTTATAAAATGAACTTCTTTTTCGCTTCTTTGATCTGCCCAGATGATAGCCGGACAAACCGGTTTATAATTTTTATCCAACATGACCAAACCATGCATTTGACCGGAAAAACTTACTGCTTTGATTTCTCGATTTGGAGCCGAATGAATGACTTCCTGTAATGCTGAAAAAGTTTGCTTCCACCATTCTTCAGGCTCTTGTTCTGCAAACCCTAATTGTGGAGTTAAAATGGGATAATCCCGTTGTGCCAAGGATAGAAGATGCCCTGCCTCATCATAGAGAACTACTTTGACGCTTTGAGTTCCTAAGTCGATTCCAATAAAAGAAGACATTGCAATCCTCCTCCCAAAAGGTATTCAGCTAATAAAGATTAGCATTCAATTATGACCCTGGCAAGAGAAGGCAGCCTCAAAAAATTCTCTTAAAAATAATTGACATGAAACATTGAAATGAGTATCCTTATTCAGGGTTGTAGTATGTTAGAAAAGAAGAAAGCGGAAAAAGAAAATCGATTTGAGAAGTCCATCTTATCCTGGTTTTAGGAAAGGTGGACTTTTTTTTGCCAAAAAATCATTGTCCATAGTCTTTTTTAAATGAGCTATTAAAACGGTGAGGATGAAAATAAACTCAAGAGCCAATCTCCCCCTTTAGCAAAAGGGGAATAAGGGAGATTTAAAAATTGAAAAATCGGATCCCGAACCATCTCCCTCTGTCCAAAGAGAGGAATGAATAAAGATTGAGCTCATGAGATTGCCGAGTCACTCCGTTCCTCGTAATGATGAGTCAGATTTCCTTCTCCCTTGATGGGAGAAGGTGAGGATGAGAGTGATTATTTTTAAGCTCACCACTCATTCGTCACTCATTTAAATCTTGATAAGAAAGAAGGGGGTCAATGGGGAGTGGAATGGAAACATAAACACTTATTAGGGATTGATCAATTAAGTGGTGAAGAAATCAAAATCCTTCTTGAGAAAGGAAATCAATACCGAAATTGGTTAGAGCAATCACCAAAAAAGTTAACTCGATTGTCTGGTTATTATCTTATCAACCTGTTTTTTGAAGCGAGCACTCGAACACGGGTATCTTTCGAAATGGCCGGAAAACTTTTAGGGATGGAGGTTGTAAACTTTACCAATGAATTGAGCAGTTTAAATAAGGGTGAGAGCTTCCGTGATACTGTGCGGACTCTGGCACGGATGAAAGCCGATGCTTTGGTTATTCGCCATCGATCTAGTGGGATTCCACTCTATATTTCACAATTTCTGCCCTTTCATATAATCAATGCCGGTGATGGCATGAGGGAACATCCTACTCAAGCCCTTCTTGATTTACTCACTATGAAAAGAGATGGAATAGATTTTACCCGAAATACGGTAGCCATTATTGGAGACATTCTGCATAGTCGGGTTGCCCGTTCGCTAAGCATAGGACTCAAAAAATTAGGAAGTCAGATCATTTTTTCTGGTCCACCAACCCTCATTCCAAAAGGCATCGAGGTGTTAGAGGGTCAGGTTATTTATCCGGTTGAGGAGGCGATCCGACAAGCTAATGTAGTTTACTTGCTTCGCATCCAGAAAGAACGTCAGGAAGCGGGATTTTTCCCTAGCACAAAAGAATATTCACACTTCTTTGGTCTGAAAGAAAATCTAAAAAATACTAATAATGGTCGTTGGAAAAAAATCATGCATCCTGGTCCGGTAAATCGGGGATTAGAAATTGATTCATCTCTGGTTGAAAAGGAAAGTTCTCTGATTGAAGAACAGGTTAGCTGTGGATTAGCCATCCGCATGGCAGTTTTAGAAACTCTTATCTTGGGGGGATGAACGGATGAATAAGCTCTTGATAAAAAATGGAACTGTAATTCTTCCCCAAAAGGATCGGACCATAGAAGCCGATGTATTAATAGATGATGGTGTCATCGTTCAAATTGAACCGGGGATAAATGACGGAAAGGCAGAAGTGATAAATGCCAGTGGATGTTTAGTAGGTCCGGGTTTTATTAATATTCACGTTCATTTTCGCGAACCCGGGGAAGAAAAGAAAGAAGATCTTTTATCTGGATCTCGAGCAGCGATTAAGGGTGGATTTACCTCAGTACTATGTATGCCTAATACACGTCCTCCTATCGATTCTCCCTTAGTGATTTCCTATCTTCTCAGCCGAGCTCGTGAAATTGGCTTGGTCAATGTTTTTCTGACTGCCGCAATCAGTCTGGGACTAGAAGGAAAAGCCATGACCGACGTAGGGCTTTTGAAGAATGCCGGAGCAATAGCATTAAGCGACGATGGAAAATGCGTCAAAGACAGCCTGTTGCTTTATCGGCTCATGACCTATTCAAAATATTTTCATATGCCTATTATTCTGCACGAAGAAGATACTGATATTGCTGGAGAGGGTCAAGTCAATGAGGGAAAAATGGCGTTTAAAATGGGATACCGGTCTTTACCAAAAGTTGCCGAAGACTCGATCATAGCCAGAGATTTAGTCCTTGCCCATTCGACTGAGGCACTTGTTCATTTTACCCATTTATCAACGGCAATGAGTGTCAAGTTAATTGAATGGTTTCAAGGCCAAGGAGTTAAGGTGAGTTCCGATGTCACTCCACATCACCTTCTTCTTGATGATCAAAGCATTCTCCAATATGGGAATCAAGCCAAAGTAAAACCACCCCTTCGGGATCAAACCGATATTGTTGCTTTAAAAGAAGGAATTCAGCGAGGAGTTATTAAAATTTTAGCATCAGATCATGCTCCGCATACCCATGAGGACAAAGAAGGTGATTTTAATGAAGCTGCATTTGGTATTTCCAACTTGGAAATTGCAGTCCCACTCTATGCGAAGGCGTTGATTGAAGATGGAATCATCAACTGGCTTGATTTTTGGAAACTGCTTAGCTTCAATCCGGCTCAATTTTTAGGATTAATAAAAAAAGGTAGTTTAGAAACTGGCATGGATGCTGATATAACCATACTTGATCCGGATACCCATCATGAGGTCAAGGTAAATGAATTTGTCTCAAAAGGAAGAAATTGTCCTTTTGATGGATGGCAGTTAAAAGGATGGCCGGTGGCAACGATAGTAAATGGTAAAATAATGATGAGACCTTCGTGATAAGAAGTATAAAGAAGAAGTATGGTAAAGGAGAACCAAATGGTATGAACTTTGCTGATAGAATAAGCCTCTGCATTCAAAAGTTTGGTCCCTTAGTACTTGGATTAGATCCCCATATTGAATATCTTCCCCGGTTTATCCTTGAGCAAGAACTGAAAGAAAAAGGAAAAACCTGGGAAGCCCTGGCTCAAGCGGTTACCCTAACCAATAATAAATTACTAGATGAGCTCCAAGACACAGTGGGTATGATAAAAATTCAGATGGCTTTTTATGAGATGTTGGGGATTCCAGGAATGTCAGCCTTAAAATCAACTATTGAACATGCTCGGAACTTGGGATATATCATCATTTTAGATGGAAAGCGTAATGATATCAGTAGTACTGCTCTTGCGTACGCACGGGGATATCTCTCATCGGTTTCTTTTCCAGGTGGTCAAATAGAATCTTTTTGGAAGGTTGATGCTTTAACGATAAATCCCTATTTAGGAGAAGATGGCTTAAGACCCTTTATAGATGAAGCAGGCAAAACCGACAAGGGTATTTTTGTGTTATGTCGAACATCAAACCGAAGCGCACCTACTGTACAGGACGTTTCGGGTCCAGAAAAAGTCTATGTTAAAGTTGCTCAGATGGTAGAAGCCTTGGGAGAAAAAATGATCGGTGAATCAGGATTCAGTTCGATTGGAATTGTCGTTGGGGCGACTTATCCTGATGACTTGAAACTACTTCGTACCAATTTTCCTTCACTTTTGTTTTTAATTCCTGGAGTAGGAGCTCAAAAAGGTTATATTAAATCCCTGGCTAATGCCTTTCGAGATGATGGTTTAGGTGCAATTGTTAACGTATCTCGCGATGTGATTTTTGCCTACCGTGAAGATTTGAACAACGAATCCGGAGTGGGATTTGAAAAAAAGGCTCGAGAACGAGCGATTTACTATCAAGAAAGATTTTGGGAACTTTTTCGATGAAAAGAGCCAAAATTGTTCAAAAAAGATTCCTTGGAACATCCTTTGTTGAATTGTGGCTGGAAGAAAAGGACATTGCTCATCTCGCCAGTCCTGGACAATTCGTGATGGTTACCACTGGATCATCTTATGACCCTTTTTTAAAAAGACCCTTGGGAATTTTAGCTTGTCAAGAAAACCAATTTGGTTTGCTTTTTGAAATTGTTGGTCGAGGAACGCAAATTTTGTCACAGCTCGAGATTGGAGATCAGGTCGATCTGCTTGGACCTCTGGGGAATGGATTTTCGTTAAATCCCAAAGAAGCTTTATTAATTGGTGGAGGTCGTGGATTCGTTCCCCTTTATTTTTTAGCCCAAATTTTTATCAACAAAAAAGTTCCATTTCAATTTTTCTTCGGCATTCGAAGTCAAGAAGAAAAAGTCCTTATTGAATACCTCTCTCAACTTCCAATTCCTTTAGTAATAAGTTGCCAGGAGGAATTTTCTGGTTTCTATTGTGGAACAGTTTTGGACGCTTTTGAGAATTGGCGTCAGCAACATTCTTTATCAAAATCTGCTCCAAAAATTTATGCATGTGGACCACAGGGAATGTTTCAGACTTTAGCAAAAATGGATGACATTATACCCAATCAGATAGAAGTATCACTCGAATCACGAATGGGATGCGGATACGGTGTTTGCCTAAGTTGTGCAGTGAAAAAGAAAGGCCTACCTGGATATTTCCATGTTTGTAAAGATGGCCCAGTATTTCGATTAGGAGAAATTGAACTATGAATCTCCAAGTCCACTTGGGAAATTTAACCCTATCCAACCCGATCATCTTAGCTTCAGGAACTGCCGGGTATGGTCGAGAAATTGCTCCTTATTTAGATCTTGATCGTGTTGGAGCTTTCACTCTTAAAGGATTGAGCTCAACTCCCTGGGTGGGGAATCCGCCACCTCGTATTCACGAAACTTATGCGGGAATAATGAACTCAATAGGCTTAGAAAACAAAGGATTTGACCGCTTTTTTCGAGAAGACTTGCCTTTTTTAGAGAATTTTCAAACCAAGATTATTGCCAATATTTGGGGAAAAACCATTGAAGAATATTCGGATATTGCCAAAAAGATGAACGGATTAGAGCGGATTGATGCTATTGAGGTGAATGTTTCTTGTCCTAATATCGAACAAGGTGGAGAAAGTTTTTCGTCTAATGGTCAAGTTTTATGCCAACTCATTCAGAATTTGCGGCAGAAAATCCAAAAACCCCTTATCGTTAAATTAGGACCTAATACCGATGACCTGAATAACGTTCTTCAATTTATGGAAAAGGAAGGCGTAGATATACTGAGTGTTACCAATACCTTTCCAGCTTTAGCAATTGATGTTGAAAATCAGAGCTATATTTTTTCCAGAAAAACCGCTGGGTTATCCGGGCCGGCTATTAAGCCGTTGGCTCTTAAACTGGTCTATGATGTAATACAAAGAACCCGACTTCCGATCATCGGAATGGGTGGTATAATGAAAACGGAAGATGCCCTTGAATATTTCCTTATCGGGGCTCAGGCAGTTGCGTTGGGATCGGTAAATCTCATTGATCCTTCGGCTGCTGTTCAAATCATTGAAGGTATCAAAACTTATTTGGTCCAAAAAAATATCTTTGATATTAATGATTTAATTGGAAAAGTGAGGTAGGTATTGTGATGAGAGAGCAAGAAATCCTTCAGTTATTTCGCGAGGCTGGAGCTTTTATGGAAGGACATTTTCTTCTCACCTCCGGCTTACACAGTCCCTTTTATATAGAAAAATTCAAATTACTTCAACAACCAAAATATGTTGAATTATTAGCAGGAGAGCTTATCGAGCGTTTTTCGGGAGCGACACCGGATGTTGTTGTTGGCCCTGCGGTTGGGGGTATTATTCTTGCTTATGAAGTTGCACGACAATTGGGGATACGAATGGCTTTCACCGAAAGAGAAAATGGGAAAATGAAATTTCGTCGGGATTTTGTTTTGGACCAGAATAACTCAGTTCTCGTCGTTGAAGATGTGGTTACCACTGGTTCTTCAGCTCAAGAAGTGATTGATGTTATAGAAGAAACTGGAGCCAAGATTATCGGAGTGGGGATACTGGTTGACCGAAGTGGGGGTAAGATTCAATTCAAATATCCCTTTCAGCCCCTATTGCAAATGGAAGTTAAAACCTATTCACCTGATGAGTGTCCTCTCTGTCAAGAACATATCGAACTCCAAAAACGGGGAAGCCGAAATTTATCAGCAAATCCTTAATTTAATATTGATTGGAGAGAATTGTTTTTGAAGGAGAAAACCCAGTAATGCCTGATTTAAAAAGCCTGTTGGATAACGAGTTTGACCTATTTGAGCCCATCCACTTAGCCCAGAATTTAGTTCGTATTTCCAGTGTTTCTCGAACCAGAGGAGAATCGGATCTTGCTCGTTATATCGCCAATTATCTTATTGACCATCAAATCCGAGTGGAATGGCAAGAAGTCGAAGAAGGCCGAGCCAATATAATTGCAGAAATTGACGGAGGGAGAGGAGAAGGCCCTTGTCTATTGCTGAATGGACATTTAGATACTGTTCCGGTTGGAACCGGTTGGACCATGCCACCCTTGGGTGGCCAAGTGGTTGATAATTATCTTTATGGCCGAGGGTCATGTGATATGAAGGGATCGCTTGCTGCCATGATGTATACGGCAAAAATTGTATCCCTTTTTACTCCCAATCTGTTTGGAAAATTAAAACTGGTTTTTGTTGTCGATGAAGAACAAGATAATCTTGGAATAAAAAAATGGATAGAGATCTGGCAAAAAAATTGGGAACCAATCGATTTTGCAGTGGTTGGTGAACCAACCGGTTTGAATATTAGCTTAGGGCATCGGGGAGTTGCCGCCTTCCGTGTTACCATCAAAGGAAAGTCGTGCCATGCTGGAATCGCTCATCGAGGAATAAATGCCATTTATATAGCCTCAGAAATTCTTCAAGTTATTAAAGAAAAGCAAAATGAGTTCGATCAATATGGAGATGATGATATTGGAAAACCGGCTCTCAGTGTTGGAAAGATTCAAGGTGGAACATCACCAAATGTGGTTCCTGATCTGTGTTTTTTTGAAGTCGATGTCCGAACCGTTCCCGGGTTATCCCTTGATGAAATAAAATCTCTTATTTGTGATTCAGTTAAAAAAGTCTTTGAAATCCATAATCTCCCTTCAACTTTTGAAATTGAACAGTCAATACCTCATCTTCCGCCAGTTAAAATTCCTCGCGATGTTCCGGGGATTGACATACTCAGCCGTTCTATTTCCGATATTCCCGGAGAAATGCCAATTTTTGCTCCTTTTCCAGCTTCTTGTGAAGCAGCTTTTTTGGATCAGGTTGACATCCCGACCGTCATTATTGGACCAGGACGAATTGAGGAAGCTCATACTGCCAATGAGTTTGTTTCTATTACTCAGATTGTTGCTGCCTCACGAATTTATTCCCTTCTTGCTTTACGGTTTTTGGGTGGAGAATGAAGTTAAAACGCTTTTCAAGGCTTTTGGTTTTTTTACTTCTTTTTTTAATCAGTTCCTTAGCCCTTCCTTGGAAAATTGAGAGCCCAGAACAAATCAATCTCCAAGTTTTAGGCGAGAAAAAGACTGTTCTTATTAAAATCAAAAATTTTTGGGGTTTCTCTCCCTGGTGGAAAAGTTTACAGGTTAAGACGGTTGATGGCGATTTGTTGAATGTGAAGCTGGTATCCGATCAAGTGCAGCTTTCACCGAAGCTGCTTGAAGGCAAAACTGAATTAATGATTCGATCGTTTCCAGTAATTACATATCTCAGTGTTGAAGTCGATCCCTATTTAGAAGATTTAGACAAAGACGGCTTCCCCGATGTAGCAGAATTAAAAACTGAATCTGATCGGCAGCTTTTTCGTGATTTATTTGTCAATATTGCTCGTTCTCAAATAGCCCAGGAAAGTGAACTATGGAAGGAAAAAGATTGTTCGGGATTAGTTCGTTTTGCTTACCGAGAAGCCTTGAAAAAACATAATACGGCTTGGTTCCAGAGTTTTCAAGGAGAATTAGAGAGTCTTTTTGATATTCAATCCTTCAATTACCCACGGATTCCTTTGTTGGGGACGCGTCTTTTTCGTATCAAACCAGGTCCTTTGCGCTTCGATACCATAGAAACCGACTTTTCGGTATTTGCTTCGGCACAGTATCTTTTATCCCATAATGTGGTTTTTTTGGGGAGAGATATCCAGGTGGCAGAAAGGGGAGATCTCATTTTTTTTTATCATCCAGGCTTTTTCAATTTTCCTTATCATGTTATGATTTATGAGGGGAAGGGGAAAGTTATTTATCATACCGGAACTATCGAGGATCAAGAAGGTTATATTCAAGAAATATTTTTGGATGACCTGAAAAAGCATCCAGATCGTCGCTGGTGGCCGGTTGTTGATAATCCATCTTTTTTAGGATTCTATCGGTTTAAAATATTAGAGTGACAAATATTATAACCTTGGTTTAAATGATTAGAAAGATAAGCCCGAAGGAGGGAGATTCTTGAAACTCTTATCCTGGATTAGTTTCATTTTTTTAACTGTATTTATTTTTTTATCGGGAAGTTCGTTTGCTTCTCCATATATCTCACTGAGTGTACCGGCTCATATCTATCCGGGTGAATCAATAGAAGCAAGGGTTAATGTGAGCGAAATCAAAAGTCTTCAAATGTCGTTGTTTCGTATTGATGATCCGGGAAGCTATATCTTAGAAAGCAATAAAGAATATTTTTTCTCAGTTGATACCTGGAGACCGAAGAGACCACTGAATAAGCAGGAAAATTGGCAAAATTTAAAATTTAGTTTTTTCCAATCACTACGAGGGATTGCCTCCAAAGTACTTTCTCCAAGTCTTAAACAGAGTTTAAAAGATATTTTAGGAATTGAAGGTTCAATCCCCACCCGTCCAATTGAAATTACCAGTGATGATTATCACCGTAACTCTTCACTGCTGAAAAGTTGGTTACAAGAAATCCGCTATTCCAAAGATTCTTCCTATACCTATCAAACCATCACTCTCAATCCACTTCAAGAAGGTGTTTATCTTCTTACTGCTGCGGGTGGAGGCAAAGAAGCTCGGGTTATTTTTTCCATTACCCGGTTGTCTCTCATATCCAAAATTGATCAAAACCAGATGATGGTATTTGTTCAAGACCGAAAAAGTGGGCAAATTTTAGAGAAGGTTCGGATGAGGTTATTAGAAAAAAATCAAGTGGTCAGCGAAGGAGAAACCAATTCTGAAGGTCTTTGGTCCAGAACCGACTTGAAGCCAAATGAAATGACCCTCATGGCTCAAAGGGATAAAGAATATGCTTTTATGAATATTTATCCTTATTATTTAGATACCAGGTCTAAACTGGATGTTTTTATCTATACTGAAAGACCGCTTTACAAACCTGGTCAGCGAGTTTATTTTAAATCTCTGTTACGAGAAAAATTAGCAACCAGTTATATTGCACCTCCTCCTGGTGAGAAAGTGAAAGCCTTTCTAACTGATTATCGTGATAATATCTATGCCAGTACCGAACTGGTTTCTGATGAGCATGGAAATCTATCGTCCTGGTTTGACCTTCCAATGTCTCTTGATGAAGGAGATTATTTGATTAAGTTATCTTGGAAAAATAGCGATTTCTATCGGATGGTATCCATTGAAAACTACGAAAAACCATCCTTTGAGGCTGAAATAAAAACTGAAAAAGAAACTTATGCCAATCGCGAAACAGTGACAGTCAGAATTCAGGCGAATTATTATTCTGGACAACCGCTTACTCCTGGAACATTTCGCTATCAAGTCCTTCGCTACCCAATGTATTACTGGAGATATGGTAGTCAGAGCGAAATGGTTGAAGAAAATACTGGAACTCTTGATGAAAATGGGGAAGCAGAAATATCTTTTGTTCCCGAAGTAGAGGGGAATGCTTACTGGTATGAGGTGCAGGTCGGAGTATTTGATGCCGCTTATCGAGGAGTGCAAAAAACCGCACATGTAAAAGTTTTGATGGGAGATTTTGCTCTACTTCTTAAGTCCGATCGCTATTTTGTTGGAGTCAATCAAAATCTCCAATACACTATTGAAGCTTATGATGCTGAAGAAAAAAAAGTGGATGTTGGAAAAGTTTACGCAACAATATATCTTTTGACTTGGGATAAAGAAAAGAAAGATTGGAATGAAAAATCGGTAAAGCTTTTTTCCTTTGAAGTTGTCAACGGGAAGGCCGATATTGATTTTGCCATGGAGAAACCAGGATATTATCGTTTGGCCTGCCAGACTCGCGATGAAAAAGGGAATACCATTACCGCCTCTGATACTTTTTATGTCACCGGATCCGGGTTTTATCTTCCAACCACAGGAATAGAACTTCATCTTGACAAAAAAGAATATAAAGTCGGTGAAACTGCGAATCTTCTTGTAGTTCCCCCGGTAACTGAGGAATTTCCTCATTTATTAACCATTGAGGGAGAGAAAATTCACCAAATTGAAGTGAAATCTAAGGCCAAAGAGCCTTATCAGGTTTCAATACCCATCACCAAAGACTATATACTAGGTTGTTATGTAACTTTGTCGACTTTTAATAATGGAAACTATTACAATGAAAGTATTCAAATTCCAGTCATTCCAGAGAGAGAACTCCTGGTAAAAATTTCAACCGATAAAGAAGTATACCTTCCTCAAGAAAAAGGAACCCTTAAAGTAACGATTCTCGGAAGTGATTCTCTCCCCAGGCAATGCGATTTTTCTATTGCCATAGTGGATCAAGCAATTTTTGATATTTCTTGGCAATGGTGGGAAAAGATCTTCGAGCACTATTATGAAAATTTATATAATAAAGTATATACCCAGTCATCATGGTACGAGTATTTTTATGGTCAGGGAGAAACAGTCCAAAATGTTCGTCCTCAGTTCAAGGGGAATGGTCGAGGAGGAGCGGTGGAACCAACTGTGCGAAAATATTTTCCCGACACTCTGCTTTGGATGCCAAGTCTAAAAACCAATCAGCAAGGAGAAGCAGAAATTGAGTTTACCTGTCCTGACAATCTGGCCAGTTGGCGAGTTGAAGTAAGAGCCAACACCGCGGATGAATTTGGAGAATCGGTTATTAACTTTAGAACATCCAGTCCTTTTGCTTTCCGGGTTGAGTTGCCTCCATTTCTTTCTAAGGGGGATTCGCTTCAAACCCAGATGACCCTTTGGAATGAGTATCCGAAGCAAAAAGTTCGGCTCGAAGCCCAAACCGGTTCTGAAATAAAAATCGGAACCTATCCTCGTGAAGTGGAGATTGATGCCAACCAGAATTTAGTTATTCCAGTCCAATTTCAAGCGATTGAAGCTGGGTTACCCTATGTCAGAATGTATGCACGGGGCGAACTTGCGGGAGATGCCATTGAAGTCACTCAAAAGGTTAAACCTCGTGGCGTTGAGATTGATCAAATATTTACTACATTTGTTTCTGATGGGAAGGGGAGTCTCGATTTTGTTTATCAACCGGAAATGTTCAATCACCCACCCAAGGTGGAATGTATTTTGTATCGAAATCTCAATGGCATTTTTTACCAAACCATGGAAGATATGTATTATTATCCCTATGGTTGTACCGAACAAACCTCCAGTCGAATTATTTCTCTCCTTTCTTTGCCCCTTCCTGACAATTTAGAATGGACCAAAACCGCACCACGAGAAATCCAAGAAGGAATTTATCAACTCTATGCCTTGCAACACTATGATGGTGGGTGGGGTTGGTGGAACCTTGATGATAGTAATGTTTTTAATACGTCTCATGCCCTGTTAGCTTTAATCATAGCTCGGGAAAAGGGATATTTGGTTTCCGAAAATTCCATTCTCCAGGCAAAATCTTATTTAATGAATATCAACAAGGATTTGGTTCCTTGGGAGAAAGCCATGAGCTATTATGTATTAAGCCAGGCCGGAGAGAAAATCACCGACCTGACTTCTTTTGAAATAGACAAAAGATTGCAGGCGATGGATGCAAAAGAGATTGCCTGGTTAAGCTTAGTTGCGCAAGGAGATACCCAACATAGGCTCCTTGAAGAACTAATAAAAAGAGCACAACCAGTTGGAGATGCGGTTTTTTATGGATATTCCAATCCAGAAAAGCCTTGGGAAGATGATCGGTTTTTAGCGACATGCTGGGCAACCTTGGCGTTGAATAAAGAGAATCGGCCCCTTGCTGAAAAAGCTTTCCTTTGGCTGCTGCGCAATATTCAATCCGACTGGTATATCAATACCATGGAAGTTGCTTATTTTATGAAACTGGCTTCACTATTCCAAGAAGAATCAACGGTTTCTGAAGCTCGCTATCAAATCGTTCTGAACTCGGAGAAAATAGAAGATGGTCAATTCGATTCGGGTATTTTCAACAAAAAAATCGATTTGGATGGAGGAAATTTACTTTCTGGAGAAAACCGAATTGAATTGTTTGGTGAAGGAGTTTACCTCATGACGTTTAAAATAAGAGGTTTTACCTCCGACGTGCCCCCTTCTTCACAAATTAAAGTGAGTAAAAACTATTGGAAACTCAAACCAATAAAGAACGAAGAGGGGAATTTTGTCTTTACCAAAGAAGCGATTTCTACTCTTCTGCCTGGAGATGAGTTGGTATGCGAGATACTGATTGAAAGCCCTTACCAATTTGATAATTTAGTTATAGAAGATGGTATGGCTGCCGGCTTTGAACTGATTCGAAATGATTATGTGTACCAGCTTCATGATGACCAAGTGTACGATAATTCTGATTTTCCAATTTATATCAATAAGAAAATTTATGACCAGCTTCCTGTCCTTTTCGTTTCCCGTATTGAAGAAGGAGAAAATATGATAAGATACTATCTGAGGGTCCGGGATGTAGGCTCATTTTATGTACGGCCTACCCAAGCCTATTTAATGTATTTCCCGGAAGTACGGGGGTACTCTAAAGAGTATGAATTTAACAGTGGAAGATGAATACCACTGTAGCAAGCGTCGGGTGACGCTTGCTACAGTGGTATTTTTACTAATTACCATACCAACACCAGCCTGGTGTTTGAGCACGACCTATGTAGCTCTTTCTGGTCAATTACAATACCCGCAATTAGAGATGGAACAATGCCTGAAAAGGGCAGCTGATACCATCTATTTTTACACGGGTTTAAATACAGAAATAAACATACGAGTCATTCTTCATCCTAATGGTTTTACTTTTCATAAACATGCCTTTCCTAATTGGTCAGCTGCAGTGTATCGAGAAGGTGAGATTCATCTTCGAAATCCCCATCTTTTACTCAAAAAGGGTATATTAGAGAATACTTTATCTCACGAGTTATTCCATGCTGTTATTCACCAAAACGGTATTATTCTTCCTCAGTGGTTTGAAGAAGGCTTTGCTCATTTTCTATTTTCTACTTCATCACCGATGTTCAGCCATAAAGAAAATTGTAGTGATTCCAACGAGTCTGGCGTCCTGGATTTTTATAACAATTCCTCTATCATGGTTAGAAAGTTAATGAAAGAGAAGAGTCAGAGAGAAATTCAGGATTTTTTCCTTTTTTGCAAAGAGAATGGTTTTATTGCCGCCACTCAAAAATATTTTAAGATTTCTGTCTATTAAAGAAAGGAGCAAAATGGAGAGCAAATGAATTATGCAACAACATTACTCCTTATATTCTTTTTAATATTTATTAATGCTTTTTTTGCAGCTTCAGAAATAGCTATTATTTCTTTACGTCGGAGCAAGTTAAAACTCCTGGAAAGCGACAAATCAAAACAAGTTGAGACAGTGAATCGTTTATTAAAAAATCCCAGTCAATTTTTAGCCACCATTCAAATTGGGGTTACGATGGCTGGATTTTTTGCCAGTGCTACCGGTGCAGTTTCGCTGTCGCGTAATCTGGGGAGGAAATTAGAAGCTTCCGGTTTACCAATATTGGGTCGTTTTGGTGAAGAGATAGCATTGATTGCTGTTACTCTAGTCATCTCCTACCTAACTCTGGTATTTGGAGAACTGGTTCCAAAACGAATAGCCATGAGCAACCCAGAAGCTTTATCTATCCGGTTGGCGAAACCCTTAGAATACTTACTTATTGCTTTTAAGCCAATGGCACTTATTCTTTCAGCATCAACCGATTTTATCTCCCGTCTGTTTGGTATTACCCATATTGACCATTCAACTCATACCGATGAAGAGCTCCGAATATTTATCACTGAACAAAGGACAGTTCCTATTGAGGAAAAGGTCTTAATCAATGAAGTATTTGAGTTTGGAGATACCATGGCTTATGAAGTTATGACTCCTCGAACTGACATGGTTTGCATCGAAGACAACTCGACCCTGAAAGATTTTCTTGATTTATCGATGAATTCTCATTTCTCGAGAATACCGGTTTTTCGAGATGATTTGGATAATATTTTAGGGTTTGTTCATATTAAAGATGTTCTTCCTTCTTTGGAAAAATTAGAAAATGGTGAATTGAAAGTCCGACAGTTCATTCGACCGGTTCATTTTATCCCAGCTACTAAAAAAATTATTGAACTTCTCAGAGAACTTCAGCAAAAAAGAATTCATATGGCAATCGTTTTGGATGAATATGGAGGAACAGCTGGATTAGTAACCATCGAGGATCTTCTCGAAGAACTGGTTGGTGAAATTCATGATGAACATGATCAAGAAGCCCCGCCTTATCGCCAGGTTGGCGAAAATGAATATTTAGTGGGCGCTTCGACTCCAATTGTTGATTTGAACGAACTGCTATTTCTTCAAATCCCCGAAAGTGAGGAATTCGAATCAATCGGTGGATTAGTAATGGAGCATTTGGGAAAAATACCGGAATTGGGTGAAATAGTTGATATTGACCATTATCAAATTAAAGTTGAAAGAATGAAAGGAAAAAGAATTGTCACTCTGCGTTTAATAGTAAAAAATCTAAAGGAGGAAGAAAACCATGGCGAAACTGATCTTAGCTCATGACTTGGGAACAACCGGGAATAAGGCGACTTTGTTTGATGAAAATGGTTGTTTAATTTCAAGTGATTTTTTTGGCTATGAAACTTACTTCCTTGATTCTTTATCAGTTGAGCAAAACCCGGAAGATTATTGGGAAGCGGTGACCATCTCGACTCAAAGGCTTATTAAAAAAAGCGGTTTTAATGCCAACGAAATTGCCGTAGTGAGCTTTTCCGGTCAGCAGATGGGTGCTTTGCCGATTGATACTGACGGGAAGCCCCTGCATAGAATTTTAATTTGGGCTGATCGACGAGGAGTCAATGAGGTCAATTGGGTTAAAGAAAGAATCGATGAAGATCAAATATATAAGATTAGCGGGCATCGTTTAAGCCCGAATTATTCCATGGCGAAGATCCTCTGGTTAAAGAATAATTATCCAGATGTCTATAAAAATACCAGATATTTTCTTATGGCAAAGGATTATATTGTTTATCGGTTAACTGGAAATTTTGCCAGTGATTATTCAGATGCTTCCGGTACCAATTTATTTGATTTGGTAAAAGAAACCTGGTCTGATGAAATTTTAGACGCAGTTCAAATCGATCCAGCTAAACTTCCACCACTCTATGCTTCCTCGGAGGTGATAGGAGCAGTAACACCAGAAGCAGCACAAGAAACCGGATTAGTTCCTGGTACACCGGTAGTCATTGGCGGGGGAGATGGTCCCTGTGCTGCTGCTGGCGCTGGAGTGGTGAGAGAGGGTCAGGCTTATAATTATTTAGGTTCTTCTGCCTGGATTGCCTTAGCAAGTAAAAGCCCGTTTTACGATCGAGAAAAAAGGAATTTTACCTTTCACCATCTATCCAAAGGCTTATTTATGCCCACTGGTACCATGCAAGCGGCAGGTGGCTCTTACCAGTGGTGCCGAGATGCCATTTGTGAAAGAGAAAAAGCCCTTGCTTGTGAGCTTGGCCTCAGCCCTTATGATTTAATGAATTTAAAAGCAAGCAAAATTCCGGCCGGAGCTGAAAATCTTTTGTTCCTGCCCTATCTTCTTGGGGAACGGGCCCCCTGGTGGAACCCCCACGCTCGGGGTACATTTATCGGCTTAACTGCACGCCATCGAAAACCTCATATGATTAGAGCAGTCCTTGAAGGAGTGAGTTTTAATTTACGGATTATCCTGGATGCTTTCCGAGAACAAGGTATAGAGATTGAAAATATGCGTGTCATTGGCGGAGGAGCTCGAGGCGCATTCTGGGCTCAGGTTTTATCCAGCATGTTTAATATGGAGATACTACGTCCAAAGTATCTTGAAGAAGCGACTTCTTTGGGTGCTGCAATTGCCGGGGGAGTTGGGGTAGGTATTTTCCCTGGGTTCGACATTGCTGAGAAATTAATAGAAATCAAAGATAGTTATCAACCTTTTCCTGAAGACGTCAAAACCTACGACCGACTTTATCCGGTTTTTATTCAAGCCTATAAATCTTTAATCCAGGTATTTGATTGCTTATAAGAAAAAATCAGGAGGGGATTTTTTTCTTGGAGTTCTATGTTGGAACCAGTGGTTGGTATTATTCTTGGAATAAGGAAAAGAATTTTACCTGGTATGTAAATAATAGTCAGCTAAACGCCGTTGAACTCAATGCCAGTTTTTATCGCTTCCCCTTTCCAAATCAAATAAAATCCTGGGCACAAAAGGGGACAGGTATTCGTTTTTCCATTAAAGTTTCCCGACGAATTACCCATATTCATCGTTTAAACCAAAATTCTTATGCAATATGGGAAGCCTTTGTCAATCTTTTTAAGCCTCTTCAAAGTCTTATTGATTTTTACTTATTTCAGTTTCCTCCCTCGTTCACCACGAAACAATTCGATACTTTCGTTCGCTTTTTTACCAATATTCCCCGCTCATTTAATAGCCTGTTAGCGATCGAAATGAGAAATTCCGAGTGGTATCAAAAAAAATGGATCAAAGAGCTGGAGCAAATTTCAGTTGTTTTTGTAAGCGTGGACAGTCCTGATCTTCTGAATAAAATTATTCTCTCCAATAATATTATCTACATGCGTTTTCATGGAAGAACCGAATGGTACAACCATAACTATCTTCCTTATGAACTGGAAGAAGCTGTCAACCAATGTTGTTCTTTAAAGCCGGAGAAAATCTATGCTTTTTTTAATAATGACCACTTTATGCTCGATAACGCGCAATATTTTTATCGCCTTTTAAAAGAGAGAGTTTAAATTAAATTTTTCAATACAAATACCGATATCATATTTAATGAGTTCATTCTATCAAATGAGGGAAAATCAAGGAGGTTAAAGCAATGTTATTTGAACAAAAAGTATTTACCGGTAGCTGGAGTTCTTTGGTTTGGAGAGGGATTATAGCAATAATAATTGGCTTGATGATTTTAGCTTGGCCGGCAATTAGCGTGGTGGCTTTTCTTCGGTTAATCGGTTTAGTAGCTATTATTGGTGGAATAATGGTAATCATCCAAGCGATGAGAACCAAAGGAGGATGGCCGCTCATTCTGGAAGGAATAATGAGTATTATAATCGGGATTTTGGTGATCTCAATGCCCGGAATGTCGGCATTGGTTATTACGCTTCTCATTGGATTTTGGATGTTATTTATTGGTATTTTTCAAATTATCAATGTTATTCAGTTTTATCGAATTCTTCCCAATACTGGAAAATGGTTAATCATTCTCAATGGTATCGTTTCAATTTTATTTGGTATTATTGTCGTGTCTCGTCCTCTGCTGGGAGTTCTTCTTATCGTATCATATGTAGGAATATATGCTTTGTTGTTTGGAGTCATCTCCTTATTTAGCGGATTTTACATCCATAGTCTGAGCAAATAGAGGAGGGGAGGTCCGTCCTCTTCTTCGATGGGAGAGCACTTTACTTCTTTTCCTCTCCCCCTGGTAGAAGAGAATTTCTCCTCTTTTTTCCTCTCTCTTTGCTAAAAAAAGGTGGGAATTATCGATTCTTGAATAAATATTTTTCATTTTCGTTTGGTTAAAAATAAGTGGCATAGGATCTTTCCTGAAAATACCATCAAATGAATTTTTTAATCCGACATCCTGAGCCCTCGCAATTTGAGGGCGTGAGGACCTCATTCTTTCTTTTTCCCAATCGCCTACTTTCTCGATTCTTCAATGCCATTACTGGTTATAAGTTCAAGAATCAAGACCTGACCCTCAGAATAGTGAACATTTGTCTTAATATAGACATATGTTGAGAACAAATGTATAATATTTTTAAGGTTTTTTTGGAGGGTCAGAATTTAAATTCATTTTATTAAAGGGTGTTGAAGTATGGATTTGGATAATCAATCCCTCATCGTTCAAGTTTGCAGAATGTACTATGAACAAAAAATGACACAACAAGAAATTGCCGAATCACTTAAAATGTCGCGAACAAAAATTGTGCGACTCATACAAGAAGGCCATGAGTTGGGTATTGTCCAAATTCGAGTTATTGACCCTTCAGAATCGACTTATCAAGATTTGAGTAAAAAACTGATGTCTTTTTTCCCGCTCAAAATTTTAGAAATTGTTCCAAACAGCGATCCTGAAAGCCCTCTTTTATATAAAAATTTAGCCAAAAGAGCACTACGAGTTTTTATGAATTATATTGGACCGAATAAAAAAATTGGAATAGGGTGGGGAAAAAGTATTTATGCCTTTATTAATGAATTTTCTGATGAGAATCTTACCTTTTTGCAGCCTTCTTGGATCCCAATGATTGGAGGTTTGGGTGAAGCAGAACAGTATTTTCAGGTGAATGAAATAATACGGGCTTTACAAAGAAAGTTAGGTGGTATAAGCCACTCCCTTCATGCTCCGGCATTGGTTGAATCGCAGAAAATTAAAGAAACCCTATTTACTGATAGTGGGATTCAATCAGTAGTAAGAAAATGGCAAGAATTAGATATCGCCATTATTGGTATTGGTTCAATCAAGTCAAGAAAACCATCCAACCCACCATTACTGCATATTAAATACTTGCCCGATGAAGACCGAAGAGAAATACTTCGTTCCAATGCGGTTGGAGATATTCTTTCACGTTTTTTTGATAAATTCGGTCAGCAGTGCAACTTTGAATCCAACCCAAGAATAATCGGCATAAGTTTAGAACAATTAGCTCAAACTTCACTGTCCTTGGCAATTGCTGGTGGAGAACATAAAGCAGAAGCAATTTTGGGAGCTTTGCATGGTGGATACATAAATGGATTGATAACTGATGAGTCAGCAGTAAAAAAAATCATCAGTCTAATTTAATAAGCTAAAACTAATTCAGTACAAAGGAGAAAGTATGCTTTATTTTTCACCTTTAGAGTTGATTTTGAAAGCAAAACAAGAAAAAGTTGCCTTAGGGTCTTTTAATGTTTTTAATAATGAAATGTTCCATGCGGTTACCATAGCAGCTTTAAAGAAAAAATCTCCTGTTATTATTGCGACTGGAGAGGTAGACATTCAATATTTTCCCCCTGAACTAGCCGTATCCTTGATGAAAATTTATTCCAAGAAATTTGATATTCCCTTTCTCCTTCATTTGGATCATTGTACTCAGGTTGAATTAGCGGAAAAATGCTTGCGATGTGGCTATTCTTCAATAATGTTTGATGGCTCTCAGCTTCCCTATGAGGAAAATGTTGAGAAAACTCGATCGGTAGTAAAAATTGCCCAATGGTTTGGAGTGCCTGTTGAAGGTGAGTTGGGAGTGATTTTAGGAACTCGCGAATTTTTCGAATCAACCACCCAAAAGGACGATCAACTCAAGATTACCGATCCGGAAGCAGCTCGGGATTTCGTTTTAAGAACTGGAATTCATACTTTAGCTCCATCAATTGGTTCAGCTCACGGTGTTTATGTTAAGAAGCCAAAAATACATTTTGATATATTGAAGCGAATATCGAAAGCAACCAAAATACCATTAGTTCTTCATGGAGGTTCGGGAATACCGGTTGAAGATGTGCATCGTTGCATCGAAGAAGGAGTAGCAAAAGTTAACGTGGGAACTGATTTAAGAAGGACTTTGGTAGATACCATAGTTCATGAAGGGGTAAATCCCTATGTTGAAGCAAGAACCGTCATGGAAAAATCCAGAGATGCAATTGTGACAGTTGTTGAAAATTGGTTGGATATTCTAAAAAGCTCTATCATTCTTCAGTAAATACCAAAAAAGAGGAGGTGTTTTTAATTTAAAGTACATTTCATAATTTTACTTCTAAAAAAAATATAAAGGGAGGAAAAGATCATGAAGTCTTTAATGAAAATGTTTTTAGTTGGAATCTTGGTAGTTTTTCTATTAGGAAGTGTGGCTATGGCAGCCGACCCAGTAACAATTCGGTTTTGGGGTGGATGGACCGGACCGGATAAATTTGGCATGGAAAAAATTGTTAATAATTTTATGGCAGAAAATCCAGATATTAAAGTGGAATTTTTTACTGCCCCTTGGACGGAAGTATTTACAAAATTTAGTACGACCTATGGAACTAATGCTTCTCCAGACCTTTTAGCTATGCATGTCTCTGATATATCTCAATTTGCCACTCGCGGAATGTTAATGAATGTTGAAGATATAGCTATTTCCAATAATATTAAAGCAGAAGATTTCCCATTGAATGTTTGGGAAGGTCAATTTTACGATGGGGAACAATACGGGATTCCACTCGATTACCATCCTATGGCCGTTTATAAAAATGCCGATATGTATACTGCTGCTGGTATCGATCCCAATATAACCTGGAATACCATGGAATCTTTTATCGATTCGATGCAGAAAACAACCAAAGATGATGTTTTCGGCTTAGCAATTGGCGTCAACCATTCTCATACCATGCGCTATTGGTATGGCTGGTTATTCCAACAAGAAGGCGGAGCTTTCTTGAATGAAGAACAAAACCAAGCTGTTTTTAATAGCGATCAGGGTGTAAAGGCACTCCAATTCATGCATGATTTGAGCTATAAATATCAAGTGGTTCCTCCACATGAAAGCGATATCGACAAGGACTTTCTGAGTGGGAAAGTTGCCAATCTTATGGAAGGACCATGGTGGGTTCCTGGAGTCAAAGAGCAAAAAGACCTAAATATAGTTGTTGCACCGTTCCCTCAAGTTTTCGAAAAGCCAGCAGTTTGGGCTGGATCACATACTTTAACTCTTCCAAAACGTGCTGATCAAGCCAAAATCGAAGCGACTATTAAGCTGCTAAGCTATATCGTGACTCACAGCGTTGATTGGGGAAATTCAGGCCAAATACCGGCGTCTTTGTCGGTTATTCAAAGCGAAGCTTATAAAAATCTCCCCGATTATAAGTACTACAAAGTATTTATTGAACAAGCTAACAACATTCACTTTGAACCCTTAGTCGTCCAAACTGCCAGCTTTGGAGCTGACAATACCATGTCGCCGGTTCTCAATGCTATATTAGCGGTAATGTTGGATGAAGCAGATCCCAAGGAAGCTCTGGATTTAGCAGTGAGCGAAATAAATGCTATTTTTTAAATGCGAGTTATTTGATTTAAGTTAAAATGGATTATGGGGGTTGAAATGGATATTCTTCAGCCCCCCAATAATGTTAAGATAAGAGTGACCAAACAAAAATTTAGTTTTCATTCTTCCTATATAGGAGGAGAGATTTTAACAAAATGTATAGGAATGAAAAATGAATAATCAATCCTTATCTAAAAAGAAGAATGTTCTGTCGAAAATCGTTGAATCTCCATTTCTTTATTTAGCTCCTTATTTTGCTTTATTTTTTCTCTTCAAACTTGGCCCGATTGTTTCGAACTTTTTTGTGAGTTTATACGAACTTGATATAGTTGGTTCGGGGCAGTTTGTTGGGATTAAAAATTATAGCCGCTTAGTTGCCGATAAGCTTTTTTGGATTGCATTAAAAAACACCTTTTACTATTTAGCCTTAGTTGGGCCAATCAATGTTATTGGAGGTTTTTTTATTGCTTTGCTTTTAAACAAACCTCTCCGGGGGAGAGCTATAGCTCGGGCAGCAGTTTTTATGCCTTATATCATAATGGTTACAGTTGTCGGTGCTTTATGGAGATGGATTTTGGAAGGAAATTATGGAATTTTAAACCATTATCTTCAAATGATATTAAAAATTGAACCAATTTACTGGCTCACTTCATCTTCAACAGCAATGTTGGGAGTTGTAATGGCTTCGGTCTGGTGGACGATTGGATACAATACAGTGATATTTCTGGCAGGGCTTCAAGATGTTCCCCGAGAATTAATGGAAGCTGCCGAAATCGATGGAGCAGGCTCCTTTCGAAGATTAATTCATGTTATTATTCCCTGTCTTCGGTCAACTACTTTTTTTGTGGTTCTTACTACCATCATTTATTCTTTACAAGTTTTTGGTCAGGTTTATACGATGACCGGAGGAGGACCACGATACAGCACTCTGGTTCTTGTCCAACATCTTTACATTAACGGTTTTCGTTTGTTTAAATTAGGGTATTCCTCAACCATTAGTGTTGTTTTATTTATAGTTATTTTCCTTATTTCAATGGGGATATTTAGGGTGAATAAACAGACTTTGAGTTAATATTAATCATGTTTATTAAGAGGTGAGCCCAGTTGCAGGAAAAGCTTAAAAGATCTACGCCGATACCGATGAAAGTAATTCTCTATTTGGTCATGATTGTTTTAATTCTTATTGCTCTGGCTCCCACTTTGTGGATGGTTTCAACATCCCTAAAGCCCAAATGGGAGGTATTTGAAAGCCAAGTACGTTGGATTCCAAATACATTAACCCTTGACAATTATAAACGTGCTTTTGAGTTATTGCCTTTGTTTAATTGGTTGAATAACAGCGCAGTAACGGCGGTCTTTACTCTTGTTCTAACTTTATTTTGTGATATCCTCATTGCTTATGCCTTTGCCAAAATGGAATTTAAAGGGAAAAATTTCCTTTTTGCTCTGGTTCTTATTACCATAATGGTTCCCATTTATTCAACAGCCGTTCCTATGTATAAGTTAACCCGTTGGATGAATCTCATCGATACCAAAACCGGGATTATCCTTCCTCAAGCAGCCGAAGCCATAGGGGTATTTTTGCTTACCCAGTTTTTTAGAAGTATCCCAAGAGAGCTGAACGAAGCTGCCAAAATTGATGGAGCTAGTCAATGGACTACGATCTGGAAGGTTGTTGTTCCTCTCTCAATACCGGCAATAACCGTGCTGGTTATTTTAACTTTAGCCAATTCTTGGAATAATTTTTTCTGGCCTTTGGTTATTGCCCAAAGTAATAGCTCGATAACTTTGCCGGTCGGGTTATCGAGTGTTATGTCGGGAGTGAGCGAGGGAGCGGAGGCAAGAGAGTATGGTTTAATCATGGCAACATCTATTATCGCATCTTTACCGACTATTATTGCCTTTTTATTTTTGCAAAGGAAATTTATAGAAGGAATATCGATGACAGGCATTAAAGGATAGTTTAATGAGGCAATTGCTATCTCGTTTTGCCTATCGCAATGATGATTCAGAGTTCCTTCTCCCCTGATGGGAGAAATTTGGGATAAGAGGGAAATTTAGACAATTCGCTTCTCACTATTTTATTGGATAGACGGTCATGCTGCCTAACAGTACCAGATGAGGATGAAAAACCAAGATTCGACATGCCATGGCATGTCGCTACATGAATTAAAGAATGGGCACAATACATTGTGCCCTGCAATGTTATATTCTTTGGTAGGGGCTTGATTTATCATGCCCGTGATTTTTCAGGGTAGCCCTTATGTTGCTTTGCAACATCAAATGAGGATGAAAATATATACTCAAGAACCAATCTCCCCCCCCTTAGCAAAGGGGTAGGGAGATTTGAGTTTTTTTCTGCTCCGTCATTGCGAGGAGCGTCCTATGCGACGTGGCAATCTCACCCGCCCGCTCCGTCATTGCGAGGAGCGTCTTGTGCGACGTGGCAATCTCTACCATCCACTTAGTCATTCTGAGGAGTCCGGTGTTTTTGCCGGACGACGTAAGAATCTCATCATTTAAAGTATTTATGAAGAAAAAACTTAAAAGATGAGATCCTCACGCCCTCAAAAAGCGAGGGCTCAGGATGACCGATTAAAGGCACACCCCCCTTTATCCCCCCTCAATGGGGGAGTTTATAAGATGGTATTTTCAGGATAGACCTTCATGCTGCCTAGCAGCATCGGATGACAATGAAAATATACTAAAGAATCAACCTTCTCCTTTAGAAAAGAGGGCAAGGGGGATTTGAATTTAATGGTAACGAATCGATTCCCGAACTATCTCCCTTTATCCAAAGGGAGAGATGGATATAAAGGGAATTTGGTTGAAATTGTATTCTAGGAAAGAAAATTACCTGGGGAGGCTTTATTGTGTCATTATCTAAGGAAGAAAAACTTTATATCGATGCCTATCGAAATATGCTTCGAATACGATTATTTGAATCTAAAGTCCTCGATTTATTTCTTAAAAACTATATTCGTGGACCAGTTCATTTGTATTTAGGAGAAGAGGCTATTGCAGTTGGAGTATGTTCGGCACTTCAAAAAGATGATTATATAACCAGTACCCATCGTGGCCACGGACATTGTATCGCTAAAGGTGGCGATGTTAAAAAAATGATGGCTGAGCTATTGGGGAAAAGCACCGGTTATTGCAAAGGGAAGGGCGGATCAATGCATATTACCGATATGAGCTTGGGGATATTAGGAGCTAACGGGATAGTCGGCGCTGGAACACCCATTGCCGTTGGTGCCGGATATGCACTTCATCTTCAAAAAAGTAACCAAATAGTTGCCTGTTTCTTTGGCGATGCTGCTACCAATCAAGGTTCGGTTCATGAGGCGATGAACATGGCTTCAATCTGGAAGCTTCCAGTTTTATTTATTTGCGAAAACAATCTTTATGGCATTAGTACCTGTATCCGTGATGTTTGTCGATTGGATGATATTGCAAAAAGAGCTGAAGGGTATGGATTTTCAGGAATAACCATCGATGGTAACGACTTTTTCCAGGTTTATGAGACGACAAAAACAGCGGTAGAAAAGATCCGGCAAAATGGTGGACCGATATTAATCGAGGCTAAAACCTATCGACACGAAGGTCATGATATTGGAGATCCTGAAGTTTACCGATCCAGTAAAGAAGTGGAACAGTGGAAGCAAAAAGATCCGCTGTTAAGAATGGAAAGAGATTTACTTGACCGAAATATTTTAACTCAGGATATCATTGACCAAATGAGAAGCCAAATACGAAAAGAAATTGATCAGGCGGTTCAATTCGCTTTTGATAGTCCGGAGCCGCCAAAAGAAGAATTACTAACCGATATTTTTGTGAAAGAAGGAGAACTATGAGAGAAATTACCTTTTCGCAAGCATTGAATGAAGCGCTTCGTGAAGAAATGATTCGTGATGAAAAAGTGTTTCTTATGGGCGAAGATATTGGTTTGCACGGTGGGGCTTTTGGAGTAACCAAAAACTTAGTAAAAGAATTTGGTTCTGAAAGGGTGAGAAATAGTCCACTTTCCGAAGCCGGAATAGCTGGAATTGCTGTTGGAGCAGCTTTGTTAGATATGAAACCCGTTGTAGAGTTTATGTTTATAGATTTTACAACGATTGCAATGGATCAAATTATCAATCAAGCTGCGAAAATCAGATATATGACCGGTGGGCAGGCAAAAGTACCAGCAGTATTTCGAACTCAGGGAGGAGGGGGAACTGGTAGCGCAGCACAACATTCACAAAGCCTTGAGAATTTATTTTGTTATATTCCCGGCTTAATGGTTGTAATGCCTTCAACCCCTTATAATGCCAAAGGGTTACTCAAATCTTCAATTCGGAATCCGAATCCGGTTGTTTTTATTGAACATAAATTACTTTATTCGAAAAAAGGAGATGTACCCGAAGAGGAATATCTTTTGCCCTTAGGAAAAGCTAACCTGATGAAAAAAGGCCGGGATATAACTTTCATATCCTACTCGAGAATGGTTCATGTTGCTCTTGATGCAGCCGATCAGCTTGCTCAGGAAGGGATTGATGTCGAGGTTATTGACCTGCAGACCCTTTCTCCAATTGATAAAGAGACAATTTTTCAATCAGTTCAGAAAACAGGAAAGTGTCTAACAATTGAAGAGGACTGCAAGAGCTCGGGTTTTGGAGCCGAAGTCGCAGCTTCGATTGGGGAAGAATGTTTTGATTATTTGGATGCTCCGGTTCGGAGAATTGCTGCTGCAGATGTCCCAGTTCCTTTTGCAGCTTCTCTTGAATCTGAAGCCCTCCCCGATGTGGACAGGATAATCAGGACTACAAAAATGATGAACTCTTAAGAACCTTTGGTCTTTTTAATGCCATTAACAAAAATGTACTGCCAAGATGCATAGCTATATTAAACAATGAAGTAAGTACTTGCTTCCTCCTTTAGAGGGGGTAAGTACTTACAGAGTTTAAATTTCTTCTCCCTTCAAAAGAGAAAGTGAAGATACGGGTGTAACAAAAATAGTTAATCCTTTGAGACAAATATACAGTGTTTATCTAACTCAAGGTTCACTACTTCATCATTGATTACAGTTTTTACGCATTTCCGTCACTACTGCCTTGGATCCAGTTAAAAGCATGTTAATGTCGCTGTTAACCCAGAAAAATTGCACTCCTTCCGATATCCAACTTCTTGCTAAACTAGGGTTGGCATAAGCAACGCCAGAAGGAATTTTAAAATCCCGACACCTTTGAATCACCTTTCTAATTAATAAAAGGACGTCTTCATGGATGAATTCACAGGGATGACCTATTGAAAGAGAAAGATCGGCCGGGCCGATTAGAATCACATCGATTTCAGGGATGGAAAGAATGCTGTCGAGGTTCTGAACCGCTTGCTGGTTTTCAATTTGAACAATGAGCAAAGTCGTATCATTTTGATCTTGAATAAAGTCAGCTGGAGAAGTTGGACAATAGCCAGTGGCAGTTCCTCCCGGGTAAAGACCTCTTTTCCCTTTAGGAGGATATTTCATCATTTCAATGACTTGAAGGACTTCTTCGGCAGAAGTAATTCGAGGAACGACGATCCCTCGAGCGCCTTGGTCAAGATTTCGGCAAATTACTTCATAATCGATGGCTGGAATACGAACTATTGGAGCAATACCACAATTTCTTGCCATTCGATATATTTGAGAAGCTTCTGAAATTGTAAATGAAGTATGTTCCATATCAACGACAATAAAATCCAACCCAGCGGCTGCATATATTTCGGCAATGGCTGGGGAGCGAACTTCGTTAACTTCACTTCCTACAACGATTTTACCTTGTTGTAGATTTTTTCTAAGGTTTTTTATGTCCATTTTTGATCCATCCTTAACTAAATATTCATTATTTTCAGAGATTTATAAATTCGTTTTCATATTATACGATAATAATCAGTTTTTATTATGATGTAGGTATTATTTGTTTATCCGGAAAATACATATCACCATCATCCTCACCCTCTCTCATCAAGAAAGATCATTTTCATCCTCATCTACTGCTATCATATATCAAGATTTTAATTTTTATAAAAAGAACCTTAAACCCCATAATTATCTCTTGACAAAAGGATAGAAAGGTCTGATAATATAACCAATAATGAAAACCATTTTCAATAAGATTAATAAAAGGAGCTCATAGAAAATGCGTAAATGCTGGTGGCGAGGGAAATTTGAAGGAGCAGGCTTACGGTTAACGTCGCCTCGCCTAGCAATTATCGATATTCTCAGTAAAACAACGAAACATCCCAGTGCTGAGGACATTTATCTAACCCTGCGACAAAAGTATAACAATGATAATATTGGACTCACTACGGTCTATCGAACCTTAGAAATTTTAGTCAATATGGGGATTGTCTATAAATTTGATTTTGGTGACGGTCGAACACGATACGAGCTTTCGGAAGGACCGGATGGTTTTCATCATCATCATCATTTGGTTTGTACCGAATGTGGTCGAATTATAGATTATACAGATTTTATTGATGAAGAAAAAGAATTGCTGGATCGAACTGAAAAAGGGCTTGCTGAGAAATATCATTTCCAGATTCATAAACACCTTATTCAGTTTTATGGCTTATGTGAAAACTGTCAGTTGAATAAATCATAGATTTTTTTTATTTTATAAATGAAAATGGTTTTCAATAGCAATAAAAGGGAGGTGTATTAGATGCCCGGACTTGATGGCACCGGACCTTTAGGTTTAGGACCGATGACTGGATGGGGAAGAGGTTATTGTGTAACCTCTCTTGGTCCTCATCTTAACCAGTTTTGGTTAAGAGGTTCACCGAGGTATTTCGGTGGACGTTTTCTGGGTCGGTTTGGTAGGGGGAGAGGTCGTGGGTGGCGACATTTGTATTACGCTACCGGGATTCCCGGATGGGCAAGAGCCCAGTACGGCTATCCTTTAATAGGACCAATGGGATATTATTACTCACCGAGAGGCTATTATTGTTGATTAAATAAAGGAGGTATTTTGATATGCCAAGAGGAGATGGAACCGGACCAATGGGCATGGGGCCCATGACGGGGAGAGCAGCTGGATATTGTGCTGGTTATGATGTACCAGGATACATGAATCCAGCGTTTGGAAGATTTGGGTTTGGACGTGGTTGGTTTGGCCGAGGAGGCGGTCGTGGTTGGAGAAACTGGTACTATGCAACCGGACTTCCCGGATGGTCAAGAGCCCAATATTATAATCCGCCATTTGCGCCTGCTTGGGGAAATGTTCCGCCGCCAACAAATCCACAGGAAGAAGCAGAAGTATTAAAAGAACAGGCTGAATTTCTCAAGCAACAACTGGAGGAAATCGACAAGCGGATTGGAGAACTTCAAAAAAGCCAACCAAAAGAAAATTCGTAGAACAAGATAGGGAGAGGGAAATTAATTTCCCTCTCCTCCATACCCTAACATTGGGAGGTTTTTTCATGATAAGGATTGCTATATCAACCGATGGAAACCAGGTATCACCGCATTTTGGTCGTTGCGCAACCTATACCATTATTGATTTAGAAGATGGAAAAGTCATAGCTCAAGAAGTTATTGAGAATCCCGGTCATGAACCAGGATTTCTACCTCAATATCTTCGCAAAGGCGGAGTTAATGCGATCGTAGCTGGAGGTATGGGTCCTCGGGCACAAAATCTTTTTCAAGAAGTAGGAATTGATGTCTATCTTGGAGCAGAAGGACCAATTGATGAAGTTATAAAAAAGTTACAGAAAGGGACTCTCATTGCTGGTGAAAGTACATGTACCCATGAACAAGACTCAGGGAATGGAGATTGTGATCATCACCACGATTAATTCACAGTTTAACACAGTGAAGTGAGACATAGAAAACCTTTATGGTAATTAACAGTGTTAGATGAGGATGAAAATAGGTTGCCCCCTCACCCTAACCCTCTCCCACGAAGGGGTGATGTAAAAAATTTTCACACTTAATACATAGGGAGAAGAAAAATGAAAAATATTATACCTAAGAGATTGCCACGTCCTCGCAATGACGATTCAGAGTTCTTCTCCCTTAATGGGAGAAGGTGAGGATGAGGGTGAAAGCCTTGGTTGAGGTTCTGGTTGGTTGTTCTTAAAGAGTTAGTTATAAAATTGGTTCCGGTATTTTCAGGATAAACTCTCATACCACAGGTGTGGTGCCACAAAGGATTGAAAATAGGCTTTTCCGCTTCACCTTTTTTCTTTACGAACAGAAGAGAGGATAGCAAGAAGGTGAGTTTTTCCACCAGGAAGAAAATACCGAAAGGAAGATGGCGAGAGGGAGAATAAACTCCTTCTCATATGAATCCACGAAGGAAGGAAGGATATATTATGAAAATCGTAATTACTTCGCAAGGAAAGACTCTTAAAGATGACCTCGATCCCAGATTTGGCCGATGCCAGTATTTTTTAATTGTCGATGATGAAACAAATGAGGTAGAAGCCATTCCCAATCCGCAGATTTCGGCGGGAGGTGGAGCTGGAATTCAAACCGCTCAGTTTATGGTTGATCGAGGAGTTAAAGCAATCCTAACAGGAAATATGGGTCCCAATGCCTCAAAAGTATTGAATGAGGCAGGAATTAAAGTCTATATTAATAATAGCGGGACGGGAGAATCGGCACTTAATGATTTTAAAAATGGGAAGTTGACTCCTACAACTCAAGCGAATGTTTCTTCTCATTTTGGTTTGAAATAGTTGAAAAGGAGGATAAAACGATGCGTGGATTAGGGAATCGATCTTCAGGTGGTGGAGGAAAAGGGATGGGACGAGGAGGTGGAGCAGGAGCCGGTCCGGGTGGAGTTTGTGTATGTCCACAGTGTGGAACCAAAGTTCCACACCAACCAGGCGTCCCCTGTTTTCAGGTTAAGTGTCCGCAATGTGGAACAAATATGGTTCGAGAAGGTATAACACCATCATGAAAATTGCGGTAGCCAGCGGAAAAGGAGGAACCGGCAAAACACTAATCGCGACGAGTTTGGCACAAACTATTTCGCGATCAAAGTCGGTAATATTTCTTGATGCAGACGTAGAAGCACCAAACGCTCATTTTTTTTTAAAACCCGACTTTTTTGAGAACCAAACCGTAACCTCGTTTACTCCTTTGGTGATAGAAGATCGATGTGATGGTTGTGGAAAATGTGTTGAATTTTGTGCCTATAATGCGTTGGCTTTAGTGAACAAGAAAATACTTTTTTTCCCGGAGCTTTGTCATAGCTGTCAAGGATGTCGGGTGGTTTGCCCACAGGCAGCCATTGAAAAGGATCAAACGATAAAAGGTACAATAGAAAAGGGGAAGACTTCGGATGGTATTGATTTTAGACGAGGAATTCTGAATATTGGGGAGCCGAGATCTCCTGTGATTATTAATGTTTTAAAAAAGAATCTTCCCCAAGAGTCGAATCAAGTTATTATTATTGATTGTCCACCTGGAACAGGTTGTGCACTCGTAGCAGCGGTTGAAGATACTGACTATTGTTTATTGGTTACTGAGCCAACACCTTTTGGTTTCTCAGACCTTAAAATGGCAGTTGCCGTTATCGAAGAACTTCATATTCCATTTGGGGTTATCATCAATAAACATGGTTTAGACGGAAATAAAACCGAAGTTTTTTGTCGGGAAAAAGGTATTGAAATTTTAGGGAGAATACCATTTGAAAAGTCGATTGGAGAAAAATACGCTCAAGGCATGACCCTTATAGATGGAGAAAACAATTATGCTCAAGAGCTTTTAGCGATTTTTAAAAGAATAGAAACCAAGAATTAGGCTTCAATTCTTCTTCCTTGTTGGGAGAAGGTTAGGATGAGGATGAAAACCCTGGATTCAGATCCAGGGTTGGTGTTTTAAAATGAAGCTTTCAGAAGATATCCAAGTTTCCCCCCTCACCTTAATCCTCTCCCACCAGGGGAGAGGAAAAAAGAGAGAAATGGTTCTTCCGCCAGGGGAGAGGAAAAAAGAAAATGGGAGAAGGTTGGTATGAGAGTGATTATTTGTACTATTTACTACTCACAATTTACTTCTCACTATATTTATTGGATAGAAACAAATTTGAGTACCCAGAGGAGTTTTAATTATGAAACAAATTGCGATATTGAGTGGGAAGGGTGGCACCGGTAAGACATCAGTAACCGCCTCATTAGCATCATTGGCAAAAAAGAGAGCGGTTCTCGTCGATGCCGATGTTGATGCTCCTAACTTAGCATTAGTTGCTGATCCTGAACAATTTTTTCATCAATCTTTTGTTTCAAGCAAAAAAGCTCTGGTTCATCCCGATCGATGCCAGCAGTGTTTAGCTTGTTTGGGTCCCTGTCAATTTGATGCCATATCTCTATCTTTAGATTACCCATATGTCGATCCTATTAAGTGTGAAGGATGTGGGCTTTGTGCCTACCTTTGTTTGGTTGAAGCCATTACCATGGAACCTCATACCAGTGGCTATCTATCGGCATCGATAACCCGGTGGAAAAACAACCTTTATCATGGGAGATTGCTACCCGGTGGAGAAAACTCCGGAAAGATGGTTACAGCAATTCGTGAAAAAGCTGAACAATATGCCAAAGAAAAAGGGGTTGAATTTATATTAATCGATGGTGCACCCGGCATTGGATGTCCAGTCATTGCTAGCATCACCGGTTGTGATTTAGCTCTTTTAGTGACCGAACCCACTTTAAGCGGAATTCATGATTTGGGAAGAATATGGGCATTAGCTAAACATTTCCAGATAGAAGCATGGGTAGTGGTGAATAAATCTGATTTAAGCTTAGAAAATACCAATAAAATTAAGAAATTTTGCCAGGATAATAACCTTCCTTTAGTAGCTGAAATCCCCTTTAGTGATGATGTTGTAAAGTCAATGACTATTGGTTTATCTACTTATGAATATAATCCAAATAGTATTTTTTCTCAGCAGATATTGAACATATGGAATCAGTTAGTAAATTTTTTCCAGACAGTCAATTCCCGAACGGAGTGAATAAAATGCAACATCCATTCTTTACTATGACAATTTTATATGACAATCAAACAACCCGAGACGACCTCCTTTCTTCCCACGGCTTTTCTTGCCTAGTTGAAAATCATGAAGGGAGAAGAGTACTTTTTGATACCGGAGAAAGTGGTCCTCTCTTGCTTCAAAACATGAAACAGTTAAATATAGATCCATCAACCATTGAAAAGGTAATTCTTTCTCATGAACATTATGACCATGTTGGTGGAGCGAAGACAATGGTATCTTTTCGAAATGATTTGGAGATTTTAATCCTTCCTTCTTTTACCACAGCTTTTCGAGAAAATTTTCCTGCTCCGAGGTTATTATTAAAAGAGGTAACCAAAGGAATGGAGATTCTTCCCGGGCTTTTTTCTACTGGTGAAATCAAAGGTATTATTCCTGAGCAAGGGTTAGCTGCTCGAGGTAGGGAGAAGGCTCTTTTTATCGGAGGATGTTGTCATCCGGGATTGGAAAAAATGATATCAACTGCAATAGATGTTACAGGTCAAACCATTGGTGCGGCTTTGGGCGGATTTCATCTTTGCCATAGCGATGATGATGAGATACAATCAATTTTTCAAAACTTGAAAAAAATGGGAGTAGAAAAGATTGCTCCTTGTCATTGTACTGGTTTTGCTGGTATTGACCTTGCTCATGAGATCTATGGAACCAATTGTATTCATGCGGGAGTTGGGACTATAGTTGAATGGTTTTAAAATTTTAATGTGAGTTGTTTTTATTCTAAAAATAAAAGAAAGAGCAAACCAATATGATAGTTTTTGGACCAGTTCCATCACGACGGTTAGGAAGAAGCCTGGGCATAAACAATATCCCTTTTAAACACTGTCCTTATAACTGTGTATATTGCCAATTAGGAGAAACACGGTATCAGCATTTAAAAGCTGCTGACTATTATTCGCCAAATCAAATATTTCAATCAGTTCAGGAGAAGCTGCAAAGATTATTGGAAAAAAATGAAAAAATTGATTATCTGACTTTTGTTGCCGATGGCGAACCAACCTTAGATAAAAATCTTGGTGAAACCATCGATTTGCTTCGAGACCTCAAGATAAAAATTGCCGTGATCACCAATGGCACTTTGCTGAGAAATGAACGAATACGAAATTCTTTATCGAACTGTGACTTAGTTTCTCTTAAAATTGACAGTGGATCCCCGGCTGTTTGGAAACAGGTTAACCAACCTGTTGATGAGTTAAATTGGGAGGAATTTATCTTTGGTTTGAAAGCTTTTGCTAAAAATTTTACCGGTCAGATTATTACTGAATCGATGTTAGTGAAGGGATTGAATGATTCAGAGGAGAATATAGAATTAATTGCTCAGTTCATTGGTGAACTTAGGGTAACAACCGCATTTATTTCAGCTCCCATTCGACCGCCGGTTAAAAACTGGGTTACCCTTCCGGAAGAAAAGGTTTTTTTAAATGCTTATCAAATCTATACCCGGAATGATAAAATTCCAAAAGTCGAGCTTCTCATCAATTATGAGGGGAATGATTTTACTATAGGGGAAAAAGTCGAAGAAGATTTTTTGGCTATTATTTCAGTACATCCCATGCGTGAAGATGCCGTTCGTGATTTTTTAAGAAAAGCACATTTAAACTGGGAGTTTATTGATGATCTTTTAGCGAATGAAAAAATAAAGCGCTTGAGTTACCAAAGTTATCAATATTTTATGCGTAAGAACGTGAATAGAGAAGAATGAGGTGACACTTTTTAATTTTTTAAAGGAGATAGCATAATGAAAAAAGCCATTATTACTGATCAGATCGATATGGATTTTGATAAAGCGGTATTTCAGGCATATAAGTGGGGTTTTCAATATCTTGAAATCCACTCACTATGGGGAAAAACCATAGAAGACCTCACTCATGATGAAGTAGACCGAATGGCACAGACTATAAATAAATATCACCTTCGGGTTTCTTGCTTATCCAGCACTTTATTTTTGATGTGTCCTCTTTACCATGATGTGTCAAGTCTCGAAAAATTTAGCGACAGCTTTCTTACCTATGATAATACCTTTGAAAATCATCTCAATAAATTAGAATGGTGTATAGATATTGGAAAAAGAATTAGTGCCGATTGCATTCGCATCTTTCCTTTCCGAATCGAAAAGGAAGGAGTACCTTCCCGAGCGATGGAGCTTATATCTGACATTGCAGATAAGCTCTCCAAACCGGTGCAAATTGCGGAAAACAATCAAATACCGTTGGTTATAGAAAATTGTCCCTTCTCTTATTTGCCTCGCGGTACTATGACTTTTCATTTAACCAGCGTTATGAAAAACAATTACTTGAGATTACTTTGGGATGTGGGGAATAGTTATCGTTCCATGGAGTTTGATTGGGTAAAAGAATACTCCGATGCTCCTTTAGTCGACGAATATGAAATTATTAAGTCCCATCTTTTTAGTTTGCATATCAAGGATTTCGAACATAAAAATGGCATGTATAATCTTTCAGTTTTAGGGAACGGAGATATTCCTTATCAAGAAATATTTCAACATATGAAAAATGATCAATACTCAAAATATGTTTCTTTGGAGCCAGAGCTTGATCGGGATGGGGTCATGCAAAGCATTGATTTTTTAAAAAAATTTACCGGATAGACTCTCATGCTGCCTAGCAGCACCAGATGAAGATGAAAACGAGTTGCCCCCTCACCCTGACCCTCTCCCACGAAGGGGCGAGGGAAAAACTAGTTCCCCCTTTAGCAAAGGGGGTAAGGGGGATTTGAGTTTTTACTGCTCCGTCATTGCGAGGAACGAAGTGACGTGGCAATCTCATTTAGCCGTTCTTTCATTCTGAGGAGTCCAGTGTTTTTTACCGGACATTATAAGAATCTTATTCATTCCGATTCCACAATTCCATAATTTCTCAATCCTACAAATAATAAAGATGACTCAAGAGATTGCCACGACCTCAAAAAACGAGGTCTCGCAATGACGGATTGGGTTGATGAGACCTCACGCGGGAAAGCACCACTCGGGATAATGGTATTTTTAGTGTTAGTGTATTTTCAGGATAGAATTTTTAATTTTTAAAACTAAAAAATGAGGAGACCTAAACTATGGAACTGAATCCAAATATTAATCGAACGATAGCCGTTATGAGCGGTAAGGGAGGAGTCGGGAAAAGCTCAGTTTCGGCGTTGTTAACAGTAGAAATGGCCCGAAGAGGGCTTAAGGTTGGAATCATGGATGCCGATATAACCGGACCTAGTGTTCCAACTATGTTTGGGATCGTTAATATACGGCCAACTATAAATGAAGCCGGAATATTTCCAGTAGAAACTGAAAAATATAAAATACAAGTTATCTCTATCAACCTTCTGCTGGAGAGACCAGATCAACCAGTGATTTGGCGTGGCCCACTCTTAAGCAAAGCCATCCAGGACTTTTGGAATGAGGTTCTTTGGTCTGATTTGGATTTTCTTATCCTTGATATGCCCCCGGGAACTGGTGATGTTCCACTCACTGTTCTGCAGAGTATGCCGTTGGATGGAGCTGTGATTGTTTCTTCGCCTCAAGATTTAGCTTTTATGATTGTAAAAAAAGCCATTCATATGGTTCAACAACTCCAAAAGCCGGTGTTAGGATTGGTGGAAAATATGAGTTTCATTCAATGTCCAAAATGTCAGGAAATTATTTATCCTTTTGGACAACCCAAAGGCAAGGATATCAGCACTCAGCTGCAGATTCCATTTTTGGGTGAACTTCCAATTGATCCCGTTCTTTCAGAGTATTGCGACGCTGGAAAGATTGAAGAATATGAAAATCCAAAGATTAAAAATATCGTTGACATGTTAATGGTTGGTTTTTCCTAAGGAAAATATTAAATAAAAAGGAGTTAAACTTTAAGGAGGGGTTTCCTCCTGGACTGTTGAACAGCAGAATAGACTTTCATGCTGCTTTCGAAGCACCAATTGATGATGAAAATACTTACCCAGGAATCGTTTCCCCCTTTAGCAAAGGGGGTTAGGGGGATTTGAATTTATTCCTGCTCGGTCATTGCGAAGAGCACAGCGACGTGGCAATCTCATTGAGAAAATTTTTTTAAAAAATAATTAAAGGATGAGATCCTCACGGATTCGCAAAGCGAATCCTCAGGATGACGGATTAAAGAATTCATTTGATGGTATTTTCAGGATAGACCTTCATGCTGCTTTCGCAGCACCAGATGAGGATGAAAATACCTATCTAAATCCGTCATTGCGAGGAGCGTCTTGTGCGACGTGGCAATCTCTACCATCCACTTAGTCATTCTGAGGAGTCCGGTGTTTTTGCCGGACGACGTAAGAATCTCATCATTTAAAGTATTTATGAAGAAAAAACTTAAAAGATGAGATCCTCACGCCCTCAAAAAGCGAGGGCTCAGGATGACCGATTAAAGGCACACCCCCCTTTATCCCCCCTCAATGGGGGAATTTATAAGATGGTATTTTCAGGATAGACATCCCATTCAGCTTTTCAGCACAAAATTCATTCAGAAACCTCAATACGGTTTTTCCCTAATTTTTTTGCTTTATAAAGAGCTTGATCTGCCCGGGAAATAATCGAATCAAAATTGGTGTCTTCAGAATTAACCTCAGTAAGACCCATACTGACTTTGGTGGTTATACTTTGATCGGAGTTAAGTTGTATTTCGGTATTTTCTAAAGCATTCTGGATTCTTTTGGCGGTTTTTAAGCCTTCTTTAACCGTAGTTTCTATGAATAATATTCCAAATTCTTCTCCACCCAATCTTCCCAATGTGTCAACATTGCGGATTTCTTTTCCGATGGTTTTAACGAAGGATTGTAAAACCTGGTCTCCAGAGAGATGGCCATATTGATCGTTGATAGATTTAAAGTTATCGATGTCCATCATTAAAAACGTAAAGGTTTTTCCGTAACGATGAAACCGGATTAATTCGTTTTCACAAGCTTTAATAAAAAAGAGGCGGTTATAAATACCGGTTAATCCGTCAATTGAAGCAAGATATTGCAATTCTTCCTCGGCTTTTTTCCGATCGGTGATATTTTCGAAGACTGCAACAAAATAATTTTTTGAAGGGCTGTAAACCGATATGTCCAACCAAATATTCAAAGGTTTAAAGAAAACCTCAAAACTTTCTGATTCTCCACTTAGAGCGACTCGACTATAAGTATCTAATAATTCAGGATTCATATCCAAGATTCCTGGAATTACTTCACTAACCGGTTTACCTGCAACGTTTTGAAGACCGGTTAAGCGTTCAAATGCTTTATTTACTTCGAGATAGATAAAATCAACTGGTTGATTCTGTTTGCCATATACCATTTCACAATAAGCATATCCATCAATCATATTTTCAAAGAGAGAATGGTAACGTTCTTCGCTTTTTTTCAAAGCTTCTAAAGCATTTTTTCGAATGGTAATATCACGAGTAACACTCAAAATGTGGGGGATACTATGAAGGATCATAGTTTTGGCTGATACGATACCAAATATTTGAGTACCATCTTTTTTCAAAAACTCAGACTCAAAATTATTGCAAAAACCATTTTTCAAGACCTCATCAATTAATTTTCGACGATCAGCTAGGTTTTTCCAGATGTTAAGTTTATGAATTGATTTTCCTATAATTTCCTCGCGATTATAATCGGTAAGATTAGTGAAGCCGTTGTTTACACTAACTATTTTTCCATTATCGATACGGGAAATAATTGCCGCATCAGGACTGGTATTAAAAATAAGTTCAAAATGTTCTTTGGCTTCTTTCATATCAATGTTTAACCGCTGGTTTACCATTATGATAAAACCAAAAGTGAAGAGATTACCAATGATGATATAAGAAAGGAAGGTTAATGATTGGGTAAGGGTTGGAGCAAAAAAATCAGAAACTGGTGAAATAGTTATAACGGCAAAGGTTCGAAAGAGAAGAAAACATCCTTGTATAAAGAAAATTGTCATAACGAAAAGCTGTGAAGTTTTTAAGGATTTATCCAGGTTTTTTAATAGACGAAAAGAAATAGAAAACATGAGTAAAGCAGAAAAAGATGAAAAAATAACCGTTCGCGCTGTTATGTCATCTTGGATATAAAGAAAAAAGGTAAAAAGAAAAATATAAGAAACCAAAATAAAGATGATAATTTTTTTATTTTCTTTTAAATTCAAGAAACGAAGTAAACCAATATATAAAAAAACGATTCCTAATATAAGAGTTAAATTATGAAAAAAAATTGAGATTTGACTGATTTGACTGATTTGACTGATATCGCGAAGGGGAGCGAATAGGAATCCTAAAGCGAACATTAAAAATCCTATTAGCCACCAACCAATCCCTCGGTAGGTTTTTACCAGAATATATTGAAGGGTTAAAGCAATGACTTGAATAACCGCAGTGATGCTATTTACTAAAGAGAGAGTTCGGATATCAATCTCCATGTATATCCCCAGTTTATTGTTTGGTTTGTACCCGTAAAGTTTATTTATTAAGCCAAGGATTTTTTACATTTCATTCCTAATATACATAATGATTATATACTATAAGATTTTAAACTCTCAATTTTTTAATGAGAAATCCTCCTTTTGCTCTGATGGAAAATCTAATTTGTAAATCCATGGACTTGATAAATCAATTCTCTACAAAAGAATTTAAATATCGCATTGGCGAAAATTTATTGTACCCGGTTTTTAATTTAATGTAGCGGCATGCCATGGCATGTCGAGTCTTGGTTTCTCATCATCTGGTGCCACAAAAATAGCATGAACATCTATCCTGTGAATACAGTTGCAAATAAATTCCCTATTTATCAACCTCTCCCTTTGGCTATAGGGAGAATGAAAGGGATTCTATTTTTTCCAACTAATTGGCAATAAGTTATATTAAATTAATAATTCTGGTGAATTGATCACTAATAAACCGTCAATTTCTGAAAAATGACGATCATAAGTAAATATTGGAAGACCATTTTGGAAAGCTGTTGCCGCTATCCACAAATCATTGGTAGGGATAGGTTTCCCTTTTTCTTTGAGTTGGTGGTAAATCATAGAATAATAATATGTGGTATTTTCATCAATGAATAAAATTCTCACTCGTGTAGATGCAATAAAATCATTCAACTCTTTACAATTCTGTTTTTCATACTTTCCCAGACGAAACCCAGATAAAAGCTCGCCAATGACAATCACACTCAATCCGATAAGCTCAGCTTTCTGAAGAATTGCAACTGTAGTTTCCTCACCGTATTTAAAAGAAGCGTAGGCATTTGTATCAATGAGAATATTCATTCCCAAAGCTCTTTTTCAATTTTTTCAAAATCTTTTATTGATGAAAGAAATTCATTGACTTCTTTTTTATCCCAGGTACCAGCTAAAGGATCAAGGTCATGATAAATAGTCTTATTTGTTTTCTTGTCTGTTAATCCGGCACCATCGAGAACATATTCTAAAAGAAGAGCATTGAGACTAATTTTTCTCCTTTTTGCCTCTTTTTTTAATTGTAAATGAATTTTTGGGTCAATTCCTCTAAGAATGATATTACTCAATGATATCACCTCTTGAATTTAATGATATCATTTCATTGATGATATGTCTATCCTAAAAAAACAATCAAATGAATTCTTTAATCGGTCATCCTGAGGCTTCGTTTTTTGAAGCCGTGAGGATCTCATCTGACGCCGCCGACGTCATCCTGAGGCTTCGTTTTTTGAAGCCGTGAGGATCTCATCTTTTATATTTCTTTGGTTTTTAAAAATACTTTAAAGGATGGGATTCTCACGTCATCCGGTAAAAGACACCAGACGGATCATCTACCAGCAGGAATTCTGGTACGCACCAACTTCTTTTGCTAATTTTGCTAACTCTTCAGTATGAACCGAAAGAGCACAAGGAGATCCTTCAGTTTCCAAAAGATGGCGATCTTGTCTGATTCGGGTAAATAATGGGCTCATCAAACCTTCTCGCAAATTAGAGTTTTTTAAATTATGGGTAGCCAGTTGGGATACCGGGCAGGGTGTAAGGTCGCCATTCGGTGTAACGTGAGCAAAGCCACGACCGGCCGAGAGACAGCCTCCAAAAAGCACTTCATCTCCGGGAGAATGGACCAAAAAAATCTGACGATGATCACGAGTCCATTCAATATAACGATGAAGGCGTTCTCGTTCTTCGACAGTTATTTGTAGCTGACAGTCGAGCTGGCTTGATGGTATGTATTCAAGGAAAAATCCTAGATGGATGCCCATCTTCATAAACTCGGTAAGAGTTTCTGACTTTATCCAATAGTCATAATTATTTTTGGTGATCGTTACCGAAATCCCACAGGGAATTCCCCGTTGAATGACATGGGTTAAAGTTTGCATGGCATGTTGATGAACACTTGTACCTCGCCGATTATTGGTGTGATGTTCGTCTCCTTCTATACTGACAAAAACCGCTAAATTGGCAGTACGTGACATGTGATTGAGGTCTTTCTCCGAACAAAGAGTTCCGTTGGTAAATAAAACAAAAAGATTGTTAGGAAAAAGCTGTGGGAGCTCAATTAAATTAGGGAAAAGGAAAGGCTCCCCTCCGGCTAAAACAAATCCGAAAATCCCCAAGTCATTGGCTTCTTTTATAATTTTTTTCCAGCTATCAAATGAGATTGATGGAGAAGACGTTTCTCGAGGATGGGCATAACATCCTGCACACTTCAAATTACACCGTTTGGTGAGGCTAAGGATTAAAAAAAGGGGGACAGTAACTCCTTTGTGGAGTTCATTCTGGCGGAGCTTTTTGCATTGTTGAAAATGAAAGAAAAGTCGAGGAAAAGCTGTTAAATAACGAGGATGTTTGAATAGGTGAGCAGCAATAGTGGCTCCATATTGGACAAAAGGGCTGATCGATTGCCTTAGAGCAAGATGGGTTTTTTTCAAATTATCAAGAAAGCTCCTTTATTATAAAACTGGATGAGTCAATTCTTTTAAAAAGGTATTTTACGCTTAATTGGAAATTCTTGTCAAACTCATCGATGGAGAAAATATAATCCTTAGGATAAATCCTCATACCACCAACTAATAAAAGGGCTAGTATCGAGAGGATTGAAAAAGCTTAATTTTTATTATTGCCGAGGAAGTTACAGATGCAGGGGATCACTTTGTGAGAGTTATTTATCTCGATACAGAAGGTCATTTGCTCTAATGCAGAGAACCACCGTTTTTGTCCTTTAAGAATTTAAAAATAAAGAAGCCCGACTTATTGGTTTTTTTGCAACTGGAAAAACTAATGCATTAAGTGATGTGGGCATAAACCTGATTACAGAAAAAGTGACTTCGAAAAACTCAACCCTATTAGGAAAAATTTGCTATTTATTTTCTCGCTATTTAGATATCTATCGCTTTCGATATATAGGTGATGGAAAGGAAGGAAATGGGCCGATATAGGAAAATTTTGGAAGAAAGAAATGTAATTTTACTTAATAAGCAAAAGAAAATTATTTATGGAAATTAGTAAAATAAAAATGGAAAAGGATTTTTTTATTAAAACAAGCTATTTATATCTTCAGTCCAAGATTCTAATGTTAAAACTTCAGTGGTATTTTGGGTTGGGGGAAGATTTTGGTTTAGTTTGGGGTTAAAAACAATTTTTGCGTTATTTCCAATACTAGGAATGGATTTTGCGAAAACACCACCATGAATATTTGCCTGATTATTAATGACCAAATTGCCATTGGGAACTAATATTGCACCAGTGGTCGCTGAATTATTAGTGAGTTGAGAATCTGTTGTACTCCCCAACGCAATAAGTGATATTGAAGTTGGAATTGAATTGTTTTTAATTATAAAGTAATCATCGGTAACAAGAGAACCCGTTCCATTAATAACTGCGTTATTTTCAATTTGTATGTATCCAGTAATAAAAATTAGTGCATCTTTTTCAATGTTTAAAATTGCATTATTTTCAAGTATTAGGTTACCGTCAATAAAGGTATTTGTTGAAATAGATTCTGCCTGATCAGTAGTCAGATTAAAATCACCATTAATTATATTTCCTTCACTTTGTGCTTGTTTTATCCATAAATCTCTTATTTCGTCAGTTATAATTGGTAGATTTTCATCTGGAATTGGGTAATCTGCCGGATAATTTGGTTCCGCTGGTAATATTTGAATTGAATTATAATTTGAGTTTTTACTATTGAAGCTACTTTCTCCATTATTTGTGTAAACGTTATGGACTGATGAGTTAACTAAATTAACTGAATTCCCTTTTTTGTCGACACCGTAACCGACTGTATCACCTGCAACTGTTGCATTATTATTAACATCCACATAACTGGTTGAAGATACCACCTTCCCATCAACTTGTGCATTATTATTTAATTGAACACGACCACTTGCGACTACATCACCATTTACTATGGTATTATTGTCAATAATCACTTCTCCTCCTCTTGCGTAAATTGAACCCGGTATAGTGCCAGCAATATTCGTTATATTTGCATTACTATAAACATTTGCTGGACTGGTAACTCCAGAATCTAATTCAATATATACCTTGCCAGAGTTTAAACTATTGCTCGTAGCAATTGCATTTTTAAGCCCAATATTATAAAAAGTTACTAAATCAACTTTAATCCTACAATTTATTTCCTTAATGGAGATAATATCATTTTTTGAATTTATTATTGTTCCTTCTGATGTAATCTTAATTTTTACTTCTTGGGGAACACCATTAGCAAAAATTATAGAATCAGGATCGACTTTACCCTCTACAGAATAAGTTCCAGTTTTGTTGTTTTCGAAGTTTAATGGGAAAGGTTTTTCAATTAGTGATATCCAGGGTGGTGATGGAGCTGGAGTTGTTGGATTGCTTGGATTATAGAAAATATTGAAGGATTTTAAAACTTTATTGATTAAAAAAGGATTTGATATTACCTCTTCAATTCCTGCTTCGGCAACATAATGAGCTTGGGTTTTGTTCGATGTACTATGAACTTTTTTATTGCCTGAAATTACCAGAGTGGAACCAACACCTATTAAGACAGTAATAATAGCAATAAGGGATATTACTGTTATTAAAATTGAACCTTTATTTTCTTTAAAAATATTCATAACTCACCTCGAGTTTTTTATTTGGAGCATTCATTCATCAACTGATGGTGGGTTTCTTCTAACAACTAAAGTTGAGTAATTATCATGAGGTGTGGATAATGTTATAGTAATTTTTGAATAATAGTTATAATAAACATCCTTTGAATTATCATAAAATGTTGATTTTTGGTAATTTATGCTCGAATTAGTCATTCCACTAATTATTTTAAGATTGTTTTTTTCAATACTATCAGATAAGAAATTGTAAGTATTAGATACGTAATTATTAAGCCCTAATTCATTTTCTATGTATATTTCATTAGAATTATTGAATTTGATATAATTTGCGGTTCGAATATCTCTTGAAATTGAACTTAAAAAAACGTTTATGCTATCTGACAGCACTTGATCAGTTATTTGTGACCTGCTTTTTTTGTTCATAAAACCAAAAAATTGATATAAAGTAGTCATAAGCATTACCGTAATGACTATAACTATAACCACTTCAAGAAGCATAAACCCATCTTCATGGGCTCTTTCTTTTTTATTAATTTCTTTTTTTTGTGTAAAAAGATTATTCATCAACAATAATACTCAAGAGCCTCCCTCAATCAAATCATTGGTAGAAAAGTATATTGTTTTAATAATTCAGAGCTAAGTGTTTGGAATTATTTTAAAAAATATCCTAAACCATTTTTAATAATGAAAGTAGCTACAGAATATTCCTGTTCGTTGTTTTGCTCTCTTGAGAACTCTTTCCATTTAACAACTACTTTTATTAAAATCTTAGTTGCTTTATTATTATGATCTCTATCTAATGCTTCAAAATAAATATATGATTGGTTTAATGAATCTGGTAATGTATTGAATGAATTTGGAATAGTATCATCATATAAATTAGCATATGAAGCACCAACGCTAAAAATGTCATCGAAATCAATGGTTTTGGTATTCAAGCTTTCAAGTAAATCTTCAAATCGATTGTAGTAATTAATACTAGTTTTTTTTAAATGTTCCATGACATCTGAGGCTAAATTGCTGGCTAATAATAAATTTTCGTTGGCGTTTTTGGTAAGGTTGGTTCCTAAAAAAAGAGAAGAGAGGGCAAATAGTGCAAATCCTGCCAATGCTATAACAACAATAACTTCAATCATTGAAAAGCCTTTTTCATCATATTTTAATATGGTATTAAGTGTTTTTTTAAAGAATCTCATTTACAGAATACCCTCTCAGAGTGAAAATTTATAGAAAAAATCTATTTAATTCTCAACGATTTCCCCTTTTACTATTCCATTTATACTTTCTTCATTAATACTATTTCCGCTATTGTTGTATACGTTTCCCTCAATAATTCCATTTAATTCCAGTATTGATCCTTCTTGAAGTGTTAAGTTCCCAGTAATAATACCATCAACATAAAAAGTTATTCCTGGTTCGACAGTGACGTTCCCCTGAATAATACTTAATAATTGAGTATCAACAGCTATAGTCTGGTCACCTTTTAAAATTTCTTCTAAAACTACTGTTTCTGCAAAACTTACACTACCGAGAATTAAAATCAAAGACATGATAATTAGAAAGAAATTAATAGACTTTTTCATTTTTCCAACCTCCAATTAAGTTAAAGGATTTTCATTTCTTTAAATTTTTGTTATCGTAATAAACATTTTAAAATGAATAACACTATTCTTACTTTATATCGGCATTTTTTGAAAAACATTTAATCAACCCAGAAAAGGTGGTGGACTTAGAGTCGCGAGAAGAAAATAGACCATCTTCACTTTAACCTTCTCCCATCAGAAAAGACTTAGGAGACGAAGGGGAAAGGGGAGAAGGAAAAAACAAAAAAAAGCTCTAAAGTGTCATGATGCCTGTCACCAAAGTTATTAAGTTATTTCTTGGTGGATTTGGTTCAAGATTGATTCCATAAGTATCACAATCCCAGAATCCTTGGTTTTTTTCAAATAAAGGTGGTACAAAAGCTTGAAAATTTCGGTAATTTGATATCATGACATTTTAAAATCTCTCCAATTTGGGTTGTGTATCTCATACTTCATTTTAATCAAGGGTTTTAAAATCGACTTTCCCTTTTTACACAATTTTATGGACTTTATTAGGATTCTATGATCGAATGAGAATTTATTCTACCTTGGTATACATAAGTTCGAAGCAGTTTGAAAAGCAAAGTTGAGTTGTTAAACTATACCTCAATATTATCGGGAAAGATATAAAATTAAGGTTTTTTAAGAAGTTTGAGGAGATTATCCTTGGTAAAGATAGTAAGGTCAGAAGGATTTTCAAGGAAGTTTTGGAAATCATCAGTAACGGTTTTCCAATTGGTTTTTTGAATGGTGCTTATTAGAATTTGACGCCAATTTTCAGGAGTAGGGTGGTTTCCAGAATAATGAGTTTGTTTCAAAGCATTCATAAGTAAAGTAAAATTGGGGGCAATTTCTTTCCACCGGGAAAGATACCATCCCAGATCAAAGAAATCACGACCTTTGGTATAATTTCTGGTTAAAAGAGCATGGATTTTTCCGGCAAAAAGGGAAGGAACATCATAGCTGGTGAAAGAAAGTGGAAAATATTTATTGATTATATGGGATTGAATTTGAGCACTCGATGGGGGATTGGTATCAATTTCAATCTTAATTGAGATATTTTGGTCTGGAAATGATGAAATTCCCGCTTCAAATTGAAGCTTGGGGAACTTGAGGAAAGCAGATTGCACCGTTTTTTGATCGTTATAGGAAATGACTATTTCATAACCGGCAAGAATAAATTCTTTTTTTAGCCGGTTTAATAAGGTGAGGAATGAATATCTGTGTGAAGATTTTAAAATAGAAAAATCCAAATCTTCGGAATAACGGGGGAGGTGATAAACAAATCTTAAGGCTGTGCCACCAATAAATGCAAGAGTGCGGAAAGCACCTTCTTCGAAGAGAACACGAATTGTATAGGCTTGAAGATATTCCCGCATCACATTCAGCTTATTGTATGAGTTGGTTTGCTGAGATGCCAGTTCTAATAAGTAGTCTTTCATAGGAGTTTTACAATACCCTTTTGGTTAATCAGATACTGCTGGAGGGTTTTGGCAGCTGTAATAATACCGGGTTTTTGGAAACGTTGAGCATAGGCGATGAGAGTCTGATTGCTTATGATTTCACAATTTTGAAGACGCATTTCTTCCAGGAAGTCGTGAGAGATTTTGATTTTTTTGAGATAAAAATAGTCAAGGAGAGCTTTTTCAGGTTGAGCAATAAAGGCGGTTTGTTGACGGAGAATAATGGACTTGTATCCCCAAAAAATGGAGGGCTGTAAATGACGATAATCGAATACTCCAACCGGAGTGATAAACCGTCCGGATCGTTTGGTGGTTACCGAAGTATAAACTGGCACCCCCTCCGGAATAAGTCCATGAAATTCTAATGCCTTTTCAAGGCTGATGTATGATGGTTTGATAAGAATCGATGCCAGATGAGGTTCATAGACGTCAATTTTTCGGTAAATCTCGCTGAGAAGGTAGACTCCTCTTTTCACCTGAATGATTTTTCCCGCCTTTACCCACCGAACTAACTGCACTGATAAGGCGGCAGGATCAGCCGCACTGGTAAGAAGCATTTCTGATTCAATCACCGGTAAATGATTAACTTGTTTTAAAAATTCTTCCCATTTCATATCAATATATTATCATTTATGTTAAGTTATTACAACAAATAATGATATAGTTAATTTAATTAGTCGGAATTTGAAATTGGTTGGGGAAAAAGAGGACTAAGTTTTTTATTTATCCTTTAAAATTTCTATTCCATAAATACCATTTAATGAATTCTTTCATCTGTCATCCTGATCCCTCGCAATTCGAAGCCGTGAGGATCTCATCTGACACCACACCCGTCATCCTGAGCGGTGCTTTCCCGCGTGAGGATCTCATCTTTTTCTTTTTTAATTCAAAAATATTTTAAAGGATGTATTCTTCAGGCCTTTAGGAAATGAAACACCAGATTTGTCGTTTTTGTCATCACTTGTTGTTTCTTTTTATTTCGCTCACGTCTCACTTCTCACGACTCACTGATTCTATTAAATAAGAGATTGCCACGTCACTTCGTTCCTCGCAATGACGGAACAGTAAAAAATTCAAATCCCCCTTCATCCCCCTTTTCTGAAGGGGGATTTGACTTCTGAATAGTTTTTCATCTTCATCTGGTAGCTCAAAAGCAGTAGGAAAATCTATACACTAAATACAGTGACCAGTAAAAGGTGAACAGGGAGAATTTTAAGATAATGGAAGTTAGGTGTTTCATTTTATCAATCCACCCTTGGATTGATAAGTCAAACCTTTTAAAATATATTATAAAATAAAGAAGTGCAATGAGTGCATACAATTAAAGGATGATTTTTTAATCGGGGAGTTGTATGGTAAAAAGCTTGTAGTTTTATTAGAATGGAGGCAGAAAAATCTTCAGCTATGAAAACAATGGTTTTGTTTTATTAAATTTTAATAATGAGGATATTTATTTGTGACTAAAACTGCCAAGGATTTAACCCAAGAAGAATTAAAGAAATTTAAAGAAAGTTATCGACAAAGAATAATTCAACAAGACTTGAATTTAAAAAAGAGATTTGATGAAGCCTGGAGAGTTGCACAGGAAGCAGCCCAAGTTCTTTATAAAAATTATCAAGCAACCAAAGTTCAAGTCTTTGGATCTCTCCTTGATCGATCCCGATTTCATCTTTGGTCGGATATCGACCTTGCGGTATGGGGAATACCGGATGATATTTATTTACGAGCTTACGGAGCAATGATTGATTTTCATCCTCATTTTAAAATTGACCTTATTAATCCTTATGATTGTTCACCTTTACTTCGAGAAATTATCCAAAAGGAAGGTGTAGAAATTAAATGAATCCATATTTGGTTGTGGCGAGTAGGATTCAGTACGAATTTGAGGAAATTAAAAAAATTACTGAGAGAATACAACTTGGCTGGGAAAAGGCTCAAAAAACTTCAGATGATTTGTATATTGATAGCGTGGCATTGAACCTCCATGATTTTTATAATGGCTTGGAAAGATTGTTCGAATTCATTGCAGAAAATATTGATGGAATTAAGCTCTCCGGAAACCGTTGGCATCAAGAACTCCTTAGGCAAATGACATTCGCATTAAAAGGGATAAGACCAGTAGTTATCACTCATGAGCTATCAGAAAAGTTAGACGAATATCGATCATTCCGTCTTCTGGTAAGAAACGTTTATGCACATCATTTTAAGCCAGAACGAATAAAACATCTTATTGAAAATATTTCGATGGTTTTTAAAGATTGTGAAAGGCAATTAGGCGAATTTTGTCAATATTTAAGTAGTTTAGACTCTTGATGAATTTCTTATGTTGAAGCGCGATGAATCGTCTATCTGATAAATCCATTGAGTTATTTTTCTAAATAATCCTGAGCTCTCACTTTTTGAGGGTGTGTGTGAGGATACCATCTGACACCACCGGCGTCATCCTGAGGCTTCGTTTTCGAAGCCGTGAGGATCTCATCTGACACCACACCCGTCATCCTGAGCGGTGCTTTCCCGCGTGAGGATCTCATCTTTTTAGTTTTTTTTTCTTCAAAAATATTTATAAGGATGTAATCTTCAGGCCTTTAGGAAATGAAACACCAGATTTGTCGTTTTTGTCATCACTTGTTGATTCTTTTTATTTCGCTCACGTCTCACTTCTCACGACTCACTGATTCTATTAAATAAGAGATTGCCACGTCACTTCGTTCCTCGCAATGACGGAACAGTAAAAAATTCAAATCCCCCTTCATCCCCCTTTTCTGAAGGTGGGGATTGATTGCCAAATAAATATTTTCAGTGTTATTTGGTGTTACTATAAAACATGAAGGTCTATTTTGAAAATAACGGAATGATTTTTAATTGGTAACTCATATTAAGCAACTAACCAGGATCTCATTCTGGGCTTTCACCCTCATCCTCACCTTCTCGGTATGATCCGGACACATAGGTAACAGAAAGTTCCTGACACATAGGTAACACTTTGTATACTACTGGCATAAGGAGGAATGCCTTATGCCATGGACGGAGGTACACAAAGTGGATCTCAGACAAGAATTGATTTATCGTTATCTCAACAAGGAAAAGGTGACAGATTTGTGTCGAGAATATGGAATCTCTCGAAAAACCGCCTATAAGTTTATTCATCGTTTTCAAGCCTTTGGTTTGGATGGACTTAAAGATCAATCCCGACGTCCTCATCACCTGGCGGGTCAAACTGATGCCCTGACCGAGCAAATGATTCTGGATACCAAATTCAAGCATCCCAGTTGGGGAGCTAAAAAGCTCAAGCCCGCCTTGGAAAGACAGTATCCCGATATTGTCTTTCCAGCAATCAGTACCATCAGTGCCATCTTATCTCGCCATGGACTGGTGAGATCACACCCTCGTCGATTGAGAAGAAGTGTGCCAACCAGTCAACTTCGAACCAGCCATGAACCCAATGAGATCTGGTGTGTCGACTTTAAAGGACAATTTCGAACCCAAGATCGGAAATACTGTTATCCTTTAACCATCACCGATCACTATAGCCGGTATCTCCTTGCCTGTGAAGCTCTTTCCTCTCCCAGCATTCAAGAATCCCTTCCGGTCTTCAAAGAGTGCTTTTCCACATATGGTCTTCCCCAGGTGATCCGCAGTGATAACGGGAGTCCCTTTGCTTCTCTTCACTCTCCCTTTGGACTCACTCAACTCTCGGTGTGGTTAGTGAAACTCGGCATCATCTTAGAGCGCATTGATCCGGGACATCCAGAACAAAATAGCCGTCATGAACGGATGCACCGCACCTTAAAAGAAGAGGCCTGTCAAAAACCAGCCACCAATCTTTTCACCCAACAAGACCGCTTTGAAACCTTTAAAACCATCTATAACACCGTACGACCCCATGAAGCAATCAACCAAGAAACCCCAGCTTCCTGGTACCACAAAAGTGACCGGCCCTATCCAAAAACCTTAAGTGATTGTGAATATCCTCATCATACGCTCACTCGTAAAGTCGATTCCTCAGGACGGATTTCTCTTTATGGCAACCGTCTGATCAGAATCAGTAAAGTCTTTGCTGGTGAACTTCTCGGATTCAAAGACTATACTCATTCCTGGTTAGTTAGTTTCTCTACCTATGATATTGGTATAATTGATAAAAAGACCCTTACTTTTGAATCAACGGAGATTCAAGATGATTAAAAAGTGTTACCTATGTCCTTAGACTAAAGTGTAACCTATGTCCCCGTTCGTACACTCCCATCAAGGGAGAAGGAACCACGAATTTTATTTTTCTTTTTTTCCTCGCTCCTTCGTACAGAGAGGGTCAGGGTGAGGGGGATACCTATTTTCATCATCATCTTGTGACATAACATGGCATTTCGAATCCTTGGTTTTAATTGTCATCTGGTGCTGCGAAAGCAACATGAGGGGGCTATCCTAAAAAACCTATATGCGGGCATGATAAATCAAGCCCCTACCAAAGAAGATGAAAAATGTTGGGGTGACAGGCAATGATATTTACTCCCACCAATAAAACCCTTCCCAACCATAATTTTTGAGGAGTTCATGGGCTTCTTTTTCAGTTTCGCAATTAACCGAAATCAGGAGGCCTTCGGGTTTTAACGAGTCGATAACCAGGGTTACCTCGTCAGGATTACAATAAACGATAATGGCTTTTCCTTTGGCTTGAATTTTTTTATAGAGAGGAATCCATTTGGCTACTCCCGCTACGCTCTCACTGGCACCGGCAACCCACTGAATAGCTTTTAATTTAGGGATATCTAAAATCATATCCAAATGGTGAAGAGCGTCTTTCCCATCTAAATGGTAGATGGAGTAGTCTAAATAATTGATTTCGTTTTCCAATTCTTCAAGAAAGAACTCCTGGTACATATCGGTCGAAATCATCAGAGAAAGATCATTTTCCACCGGATAAAACTTCCCTGGTGCCCAGAGATTTATCCAAGCAGTCGTTCCCTCTTGTTGATCTTTAATCAGGTTGTAATAGGTTTCTTCGTAAACCCGAACCCAAACTTTCCAAAGCAATTCCATGGCTTCTTTGACGCCTTGGGGATTTTCCACCAAATCAAGACAGAGATTCTGGGGGCTGCCGCGGAGAACTGCCAGAGAATCCATGCTGGGGTGAATATCGGTTGCCCCTACGAAAAATTCTCCTTGAGAAAGCTGGGCAGCATAGCGGATAAATTCACGGGTTTTTTGCCAGTAGGGATTGTCTTCATTGATTAGCAATTGGGAAAGATTGGAGTAATCAGTTAAAACCGGGTTGCCCCATTTTGCCCAGGAAACTGAAATAACATCTTCTTTAATAAAGGAAGGTCCAGTGGCAACCGGTGGGAAAAGATCGGAAAATTCCATATCTGCTCCCAAATAGGCGGAAAAAACATCGGTTCCAAAATTGGGGAAAAAACAGGGAAAGGCTAAACCTCCGTAAAAAGTGGCTCGGAGTATCTCCCTGGCATTTTTAATGATCTTCTCGGTATTAAACTTTTCTTTTTCATGGATCCATAAATGTTTTCCAAAGAGAGTTTCTTGTGATCGAGGATTGTCCTTGGGGGCTGATACCCAAAAGGGGATTCGTCCAATGAAATCGTTGTTCCACCAGTTGAGATAATATTTTTTAACGGTTTCCCACAATTCTTGTTTCATTATCTATATCCTCCTTGGTTAGCTAATATTTTACCGCTCCAGCGGTTAACCCCCGAACCAGGTATCTTTGGGTAGCAAAAGTAATGATGATGGATGGAATCATTAAAATGGTAGCCATTGCAGTTAAACCTTGCCAGTCGACTTGAACAAACCCAATGAATTCTGAAATCACCACCGGTAAGGTTTTGGTGGAAGCCCGGGTGAGAACTAAGGCAAAAAGAAATTCATTCCAGGACCATACAAAAGAGAGAATCGCAGCTGCTGCCAGACCGGGTGCTACGCTGGGAAGCATAATTCGGTTAAAAAGCTGCCAGCGGCTGCAGCCATCAATTAAGGCGGCGTCATCTAAATCTCTGGGGATTTGGCGGAAAAAACCGGCCAGCATAAAAACGATAAAAGGTAATCCATAGGTAGCATGAGCAAATACCAAAACCTGACGAGTGTCGACCAAACCCAGACGGGAGGCGAATAAAAAGAACGAAGGAAGGAGAGCAATAGGTGGAAACATCCGAGCTGAGATGATTGCTAACGATATCCAATTATAACCGACAAACCGCCAGCGGGTGAGAGCATAAGCAGCCAGAGCTCCTAAATACATAATAATGAGAGTAACGCTACCGGCGACAATAAGACTATTCAGCAGATAACGGCTAAAGTCTTGGAGTTGAAAGACACGCTGATAATTTTCCCAAGTCGCTCGAAAGATAAGGACCGGTTTTTCAGTATAGACATCAACTCTTTGCTTAAGAGAGGTTGTCGCAATCCAAAAAATTGGAAAGATAAAAAAAAGGACGACACAAATATGGACAAAATAAAAAAGTATCCAGAAGAAAATTTTTTTATAGGTTACCGGTTTTTTCATAATCAAAGCTACCTTTCAATCTTTGAGTTTAATTCTCAATACACAGTTCCCTTTTATTTAGCCTGTTCTTGCAACTGGAGTCGAAGAGTTTTGATGAAATACCACGAGAGGGAAAGGACGGCTATAAGAAGAAAAATAGCAATGACTGAGCCCTGACCCATGTTGAAATGACGAAAAGTTCTTTCATAACTCAAAAAGCCAATGGTTTCTGTCTTGCCGCCTGGCCCTCCGCTGGTCATAACATAGATGAAATCGAAAACCCGGAAGGTATCCATTAGGCGAATAACCAGAATGAGCAGAAAATTCGGTGCCAGAAGGGGAAGGATAACTTTGGAAAGTATTTGCCAGCCCGTTCCTCCATCAATTCGAGCTGCTTCGATTGGTTCTTGAGGCAGAGCTTGCAAACTAGTGTATATCACCAAAAAAACGAAAGGTGCATTTAACCAGATATCGGTTACGATGATAGCCGGAAGGGCTAATTTGGGATCAGCCAACCAAGCTTGTTTGGAAATACCCAGCAGTCCAACAAAATAATTGACCGCTCCCCATTCTCCATTATATAAGAACTTCCAGGAGAGTGCAGCGGCGACCGGGGAAATCATCATCGGAAGGAGGATGAGGGAGATAAAAATGTTTTTTCCAGGAAAATCCCGGCTGATCAGGAGAGCGATTCCCAGTCCGATTAATAAGGTTAGGCCGGTTGAAACCACCGTGAAAACAATGGTATTGTTCAGCGATTGCCAGAATAAGGAGTCGGTAAAAACATCGATATAGTTTTTTAAGCCAACCCAACGTATCGGTTGCTGGGGTTTGTTCCAGAAGTAGCGAAGAAAAGAAAGACCAATTGTATTACACAAAGGAAAATAAACTAGAACCGCCAAACCTGCTAAAACCGGTGCAAGCATGCAAAAAGGGGTGGATTTTTCGCTGTAATGGAAACTGCCATTTCTCGACTTCTTTAACTGGGAGGGTATCGGATTATAAGCTGGAGATCGCATAATCTGACTTGTCCTTTCGGTGTTTTAAGGTTGTTCCTTAAAAAGAGCCATTAAGAATCTAAAAGTGAGATGGGAGGTTTTAACCCCTCCATCTCTAGTCGATATTCTTAATCGTAATATCCAGCATCTTCTAAGATTTTACGAACTTTTACCGCAGCCTCATCCAGAGCCGATTTAGCATCAGCTTGTCCGGTAACCACTTTCGAAACTGCTAGACCCCAGACGTCGATGATTGGAGTAATTTCAGGGATACCCGGTCTTTCCTTGGTGTGTTCAAAGCTTAAGTTGACAGCTTCTTGCCAGAGTATTTTGTCTTTTAATTCTTCAACAGTTGATAACCGGTCTACAGCGACACCAGAGGGAACTAAAATATTATCAGTATTTTCTTTGCTATTATAAAAAGCTAACCACATATAAGCCCATTCTTTGTTCTTGGAGAATTTTGAAATGGTTCCACCCCACGATCCTAACCTTGGGAAAAGAAGTTCCTTTTTCGGAAGTGGAGCATATCCAACTTTTCCCACCACTTTGGATTGGCTGGGATCTTCCATGGCTGCTCCTAAATATGGCCACATTTGAAGCATTGCCAATCTACCTTGTTGGAAGGCAGCACCACTATCGTCATTGCCCCAGTTGAGTGAGTCTGGAGGTGAAAATTTCTTAACTGCTTCGGCATAGGCTTCTAAAGATGCAACACCAATTTCATTATTAAAAATTGGATTCCAATTTTCATCGAAGTAGTCTCCACCCCATGACCAGAGCCAGGTACTCCAGGTGCTGGAAGCGAATTCACCCTGTGCAGGAGTAGTTGCAAAACCCCAAACATCAGGATATTTGGGATTATTGGTAAACTTTGCGGCGATTTCAAACAACTCATCATAGGTTTCCGGGGGTTTCAATCCTTCGGCTTCAAAAAGGTCTTTTCGATAGAAAAGGATTTGGGTGGTTCCATGATGAGGGATCCAGTAAATATTCCCATCCTGAGAAACCAGATTCACGACGCTGGCAGGATAATCTTCGATATCAAACTTCGGTAAGTTGGGGTTATCCCAAAATTGGTTAAGTGGTTCAATGTAGTCAGCATAGATAAACTCAAGTGACCATAAGCCCGGGATAAAAATGATGTCATAGGTTCCAGTTCTGGCGGTAAGATCGGCGATAATTTTTTCATGTAGATTTGACCAGGGAATCGCATTGATTTCAACTTTTATACCGAATTTCTCCTCAAAAAGCTTACTCACCTCTATGGCGGCTTTTTGTTCTACGGGTTCAAACAGTACAATCGTTAATTTCTCTGGTTTTGGTGCAGTTGGAACTTTACTAAAGTCTGGTTCAGCAGCCAAGAGTAGGCTTGCTCCAAATGAAAGAGTAACTATAACAATCAGTAAAGTAAACCAAAAAAATTTTTTCATTTTTTCCCTCCCTTTGCTTTAATAATCATAGTATATATTTATCCCTTCTTATTTTCAACGATTTCAACAATTGACACTAAAGTCAGGTTTTGGCATTAGATGAAAATGAAAGTTACTTATATTTAAAGTCGTCAATTCAATAAACAGAGTGAATTGAAGATCTTATCCACCCGCTCCGTCATTATGAAGAACGTATTGTGCGACGTGAGAATCCCATCCTTTCATATTCACCTATTCCACAATTTCTCAATCCTACAAATAATAAAAGATGACTCATGAAATTGCCAACGACCTCAAAAAACGAGGTCTCGCAATGCCAGATTGGGTCGATGAGATCCTCACGCCCTCGAAAAGCGAGGGTTCGGGATGACACAAGACTATAGTTCCTTCTCCCTTGATGGGAGAAGGTGAGGATGAGGATGAAAGGCTGGATTATAACCCAAGTATGGTTTTTTGAATTTAAAACTCGATAAGAGATTTAAGTTCCCCCTCACCTTAATCCTCTCCCACCAGGGGAGAGGAAAAAAAGAGAAAAACGGAAGAAGGTGAGGAAGGGACCTGGATTCGACATGCCATGGCATGTCGCTACATTAATTAAAGAATGGGCAAATGCATTGTACCCTTACAATTTTATAATCTTTGGTAGGGACTTGATTTATCATGCCCGCGGGATTCTAGGATAAACCCTATGCCACTTATTTTTATTTAAACGAAAATGGAAAATACCTACTTAGGTATCAAATTCCCCCTTTAGCAAAGGTCATAAAGGAGAATTTAAAAAATTAGAAAAATAAACCTTTAAAGGGGGGTTTGTCCTAATCACGATGATTTAATATTAATTATTGGACTCTATAAATGTAAAATTGTATAATAATTTTGAAAATATAATTGGGTAGAATTATTTTGCAAACCAATAAAAGGAGGTGGTATCTATCGATTAATGATGAAAGGAGGGAGTTAGTACTTAAAAAAAGTTAATACTAAACACAATATGAGGAGGGTCCTAAAATGCGTAAAATTATGTTAACATTGATTATGGTGTTTTTCCTCTTGGGAACTGCTTTTTGTTATGCTGCCGATGTTGAACCCTATGATGTAGCATTTATTATTAAGGCAACTGACTCAGATTTCTGGCAATACACTATTGTTGGTGCAAAAAATGCTGAGTTAGATCTTAAAGGCTTGGTCAAAGTAACCGTTTATGGTCCACCTTCTGAATCTGATATTGATGAGCAAGTGGCTATCTTGGAGAATGTTGTTAGTACCAAACCTGATGCCATTGTTATTGCATCAACCAGTGCGGAAGCTACCTCTTTGGTCCTTGATGGTGCTTACAAACAGGGCATAAAAGTCATCTTGATTGACAATTTTGTTTATGACACAGAATATAATTCCTTCTTGGCAACGAACAACAAAGTAGGAGGGTCCCTTGCTGCTGAAAAACTAGTCGAATCTCTCGAAGCGGCTGGAAAACCTCTGCAAGGGAAAATTGGCCTCATTAGCGCCATGGCTGGAGTTCCGGTTCTTATTGAGAGAGACGATGGGTTCAGAGACAAACTTAAAGAGTTAGCTCCAGATCTTGAAGTTCTTTCTACCCGATATGTGGATAACGATATTGCTGTCGCTGCTAATGCAACCGAGGATCTTTTAACTGCAAATCCTGATTTAATAGGCTTCTTTGCCGATAACAACCATACTGGCGATGGTGTTTCGAGGGTGATCGAGGAACGGAGTCTACAAGATAAAATTATTGCAGTCGCCTATGACTCCGATCCCCAGGAAATTGATGCCTTGCGAAGTGGAGCATTGAAAGCCCTTATTCTTCAAGATCCACATGGTATGGGTTACAAAGGTGTCATGTTTGCTTTTATGGCAATTAATGGCGAACCACTACCACAGTATTATGACACTGGAGTATACGTAGTTACCAAGGAAAACCTTGATGATTCAATATGGATTCTTGATCCTTTCTCCAGAAAAAAATACTAATAGATTGAATGAAATAGCGGGTGGTTATAATCCACTCGCTATTTCATTTCTATTTAATTATCAAAGAAGAGAAGCACTTTAAGAGTATTTTCTTAGGTTCAAATAAGCGTACTGCTTTTTTGCAATATGGCTTTATTTTGTTGGGATTGAAATGATAATTAAATAATACGGTTTTGACTTGGATTAAAAAAGAAGGAATTTAAACTTCTTAATCTTTTTAAAACAGACTATTTGAAAAAAAATCCGCAGTGATCATTTTCAAACTAAAGGAGAGGTCTTATGTCCTTCGGAAAAGAGATCTTAAGGCTCGACAATATTTGCAAATCTTTTCCCGCAGTGAAAGCTTTGGATCAGGTGAACCTTTCAGTGAGAGCGGGTGAGGTCCGAGGGCTGGTTGGAGAAAATGGTGCGGGGAAATCAACCCTCATTAAGGTGGTTACTGGGGCTTATATCAAAGACTCAGGAAAGATGATATTTGAAGATAAAGAAGTCTCAAGGAATTCACCAATTATTTCAAAAGAATTAGGAATATACGCAGTTTACCAGGATGTAATGGTTGCTCAAGATCTGAGTGTAGCTGAGAATTTTTTTCTGGGAAATCAACCAAAAAGAGGGCCATTTATTGACTGGGGAAAAATGCATAGGGAATCCAAGAAATTCCTTGAAGAGATAGAAGTCGATATAGATGTAAAAAGAAGCATAAAAGAGTTAAGTGCTGCTGAGGGGAAAATGATTACCATTGCTAAAGCCCTTTGGCAAAACCCAAAACTGGTCATATTTGATGAACCGACTGCGGTGCTCACTCGAAATGAAACCAAAATTTTGTTTCGAATTATTAAAAATTTAAGGGAAAAAGGCTCGGCCATTATTTATATTTCCCATAACCTTGAAGAAGTTTTTGATACCTGTGATACCGTAACCGTGCTCAAAGATGGGGCAGTGGTAGGAACCTATACTACTGAAGAATTAGGAAGCGTAGAAAAGCTTATTCCTTTGATGGTGGGTAGAGCCATTGAAGAAATGTATTATAAAAAAGAAGTTGCAATTGGTCAGGAGCTCCTTCGGGTTGAAAACCTTTCGGGAAGCAAATTTAAGAATATTACTATCAATGTTAAAGCTGGAGAGATTTTGGGCATATTTGGTTTAGTTGGAGCGGGAAGAACTGATATCGCCAGAGCAATCTTTGGTGCTGATAAATTTGATAAAGGAAAGATAATAGCCAACGGAAAGGAAATATCTATAAGAAAACCAAAAGATTCGTTAAAAAGTGGAGTTGGTTATCTTCCTGAAGACCGAAGAAATCAGGGAACTTTTGCGCAGCAAGATATCGAATTTAATGTTAATGCTATAAACCTGGATAAAGTTATGAAAGCTGGAATATTGAATTACAAAAAGGCTTACGAACAAACCAAAGAATACGTTGATAAGCTCTCTATCAAGATTGGGAGCGTATATCAAAAGGTATCTGATTTAAGCGGGGGGAACCAACAAAAAGTTGTTATAGCCAGGTGGTTATGTAGAAACCCTGATGTTCTTATTTTTGACGAACCAACAGCTGGAATTGATGTGGGTACCAAGGCGGAAATTTATAGGCTTTTCAATGAAATTCTCAATCAAGAGAAAGGAATTATTTTAATATCATCGTATCTGCCGGAATTGATAGGATTATCGGACCGGATTCTGGTGATTTCTAATGGTATGGTCGCTGGTGAAGTGGAAAGGAAGGATTTCTCGGAGGAATATCTTCTAACCTTGGCGATGAAAAATATTGTTTCAAAAGAAAAAATCAGGGAGGCAGTATAAGGTGATGAAAAGCAATCAACGTAAGGCCTTCGCCGAAAGAAACCTTTTGATAATATTAGCTGTTATGGCAGTTTATCTTACCATAGCAACCAAAGGTAATTTTTCCTCGTGGGATAATATTACCAATTTGATTCGACAATCATCGATCAATGGAGTGGTTGCTATAGGGATGACCCTTATCATTATTACTGGGGGCATTGACCTTTCAGTCGGTTCTATTGTTGGTTTATCCGGAATGGTTTATGCGCTTTTAACTTCTAACCGGGGCGATATTCAGATGGCTTCATCCCTGGCAATTATACTTGCTCTGGGAGTTTCAGCGTTAATCGGGTTAGCGAACGGGGTAGCAGTGCATAACGGTAAAGTACCACCTTTTATTGCCACCTTGGGAATGATGACTTTGGTGAGAGGGATTGTCATGTATTCATCCAGCGGTAGGATGATTTCCGGTCTCCCGATGGAATTTAGAGAATTTTCAGTTGCAACCATGCTGGGTATTCCAGCCCTTGCCTGGACCTGGATTTTTTTAGCTATTTTTATGGCTTTTGTTTTAAAATACACTATGTACGGGAGAAATCTTTATGCTATAGGTAGTAATATTGAAGCTGCCAGGTTATCAGGGATAAATATTGGTTCTAATTTATATAATTTTTATGTTACTGCCGGTCTTTTTAGTGGTATAGCCGGTTTAATGCTTGGGACCAGGATGGCGGCTGGCGTGCCAACCGGTGGACAGGGTTATGAACTTGATGCGATCGCTTCAGTGGTTATCGGTGGGGCGAGCCTTAGTGGGGGAGTGGGATCAATATTTGGTACTGCGCTGGGTGCCCTTATCATCCAAACCTTGAGAAATGGTGGTAACCTATTAGGTGTTGATCCATTTATTATGCAGATCATTATTGGTGCGATTATTATCCTCGCCGTTTTCTTTGACCAGTATTTAAAAGGAAGAAAGACAGGATAGAACTTCATGTTACTTTATGGGAACACCTAATGAGGATCAATAAAGAGCCATTAGGCGAAGAGGAGAATGAAAAAAATTAAAGAATAAAAGAAAAATTAAAAGATGAGATCCTCACGCGGAAAAAGCACCGCTCAGGATGATGTAAGACTATAGTTCCTTCTCCCTTGATGGGAGAAGGTGAGGATGAGGGTGAAAGGCTGGATTATAACCCAAGTATGGTTTTTTGAATTAAAGGCTCGATAAGAGTTTAATTTCCCCCTCACCTTAATCCTCTCCCACCAGGGGAGAGGAAAAAATAGAGAAATGGTTCTCCCACCAGGGGAGAGGAAAAAAGAAGAAAAATAGGAGAAGGTGAGGATGAGGGTGAAAGGCTGGATTATAACCCAAGTATGGTTTTTTGAATTAAAGGCTCGATAAGAGTTTAATTTCCCCCTCACCTTAATCCTCTCCCACCAGGGGAGAGGAAAAAAGAAGAAAAATAGGAGAAGGTAAGGATGAGGGTGAAAGGCTTGGTTTATCATGCCGGTGTTTTTTCGCGTTAGGTTTTTTTATTTATGAATATTTTTTTCTTGTTAATGATTGATATTTGGTTAATATCTTTATTATCAAGTAGAACTTCCCTAGCATTTCCTTGGTTCACAGCTATCTCGACAAAATCTGAGCTGTCAGTATGAACTAAAATTTGTCCTTTTTTAGACAATCCGTATGCCTCGAAAAAAACCGCATTAAAAGAGCACTCATTAATCATAATATCCAAAGGATCTCCTGGTTGTAGTTCAAAATTATTCAACAATTGTCCTGGGATATTGGTTTCTATATTGCCAAAACGGTCACAAAAAGCGACTTCACCGGTTATGGTGTGGTTATGAAATTTAGGTCGGTTGACCGAAAGAGTTCGGAGGGAATCCACGGTCGGTCCAAAATGCTCTAAGGGAACACCCATTGAAAGGCGTGCGCTTACTGGAGCAAAAATATCTCGTCCATGGAAGGTACTACTGGGATTTAGCCGAAAAAAGTAGGAAGGATTCTGGAGAATGACTGCCTTTTTTATAGAGTACTGTTCGATAAGGAGGGTAAAGGTTCCATTATCCGGTCCAACTAAAAACGAACCATTAGTAAGCTCGACGGCAACTGGAAAACGTTCAGTGCCTACTCCGTAATCGACTACTGAGCAAAAGATTGTTTCGGGAGGAAAATCAGGAAAAGTACGATGAAGAATATACATGGCTTCACGGATATTGAAAGGTTGAATATCGTGACTGATGTCAATGATTTCAACACCTGGGTTGATCTGCTTCATAACTGATTTTGCAATTCCTACATAATAACTGGCCATTCCCCAATCGGTTAAAAAGGCGATGAAACGCATCTTTAGCCTCCATAATTCCAATCATTTTTAGAAGAGTTGGTATGATTATTATATATTATCTAGTAAATTAGTGAGAAGTGAGTGGAGAGTAGAATAATAATTTAAAATTTGAGGCTTTGAAAGCGTGAAAATCATAAAACACACCTCTTCCTTTGGATATGGTGAGAAAGAGCAGTTGGATCAAAGGGAAAAAAGACCTGGCTGCAAAATAGTTGCTGATGTTTATAGAAATAAAATAAGAATCAAAGCCGAGATAAATGTCATTGATCCTCCGAATAGAAAAGTTGCCGAAGGGCCAAAAGCGCTCCAAAGCAATCCCCCGATTAAAGAAGCCGGAAAGAGGCCAATTCCCAGTATGGTTGCGTGAAGACCGATTAAAGTAGCTCTCCTTGAAGCAGGTGAAAGTTCTGAAACCAATGCTTTAGCAACCCCTTCGGTCATACCGATATAGAAACCATAGAGGATCATGGCCGGGATAATAAAGCCGGGAGTAAAACCAATTACATAATAAGTGATGCTGTAAAGGAGAAACCCTCCAGCTAATATCCACTTGCGACCAATTTTATCAGAAAGCCATCCTGCCGGATAAGAAACCACCATATATACAATATTAAAGAGCAGATAGAGAAGTATGACTTGAGCAGCGCTATATCCTAAATCAGGTTCAGTTGCTCTTAATAAGATAAACTGGTCGGAGGAATTTCCCAAAGTAAATAAAAAGGTGGCGAGCAGGAAAATCTTCAGCTTGTGATCCAGGTTGAGAAATGAGTTCCAAGAAAGCAGAGCATGAGTACTTTTTTTACCGCTGCCGGTTTCAATGGTCAAAAAGAGAACAACTACCCCAATCGCTGCTGGAATAAGGCTGAGAAGAATAATAAGACGAAAGGTAGGAACATAAAAAGCCGAATGACCTGATTGTTGGGCAGCTTCTTGAATACGAAAGAGGAAGAAAAAAGTAATGAGTGTTCCGATCACGGCACCCATTGAATCCATGGTACGATGGAGACCAAAAGCCTTTCCCTGATTATTCCCTTCGACTGATTCTGAAATCATGGCATCACGGGGTGCAGTGCGCACACCTTTTCCAAAACGATCAGAAAATCGTCCGGCAAATATAAAACTCCAACCATTGGCTAAATAGAACAGAACTTTTCCTATAACAGAAAAGGAGTAGCCAGCAATTGCTAAAGGCTTTCTTTTGCCGATTCGGTCAGCAAAAGCTCCGGAAAACACTTTGAGAATCGACGCCGTTGACTCGGCAACACCTTCAATGACTCCTAAAATAGCCGGGCTGCCTCCCAGGGCTTTTAAATAAAGAGCAATGATTGGGTAGATCATTTCCGAGCTGATATCAGTCAGGAGTGAAGTTAAACCGGTAATGAGAATGTTTTTTCTTTTATTTTTTTTGTCCATTTCAACATCACCATTGGTTTATAATATCTTTAAATTTAAAAAGCTCTTTTTAATAAAGGAGTTGAAATAACAGCTTTATTGAACTTGTCCATTCATATTTTAAACCAAATATGACAGCTGTCATTCCCAAAGAAACCAGGAAATAAAAAAATTATAGTATATTTGGATATGAGATAAAAAATGGAAAATAATCGGTTGGTTATTAAATCAAACAGAATTAATCGATTAATATATGTTGCCATTTTGGTGGCAATGGGAAGTGTTTTGCATGGATTGGAAAGCTTGATCCCGCTTCCTAATTTATTTATTCCCGGAGCGAAATTAGGCTTTGCTAATATTGTCACCTTGATAGCTTTGGTATTGTTAGGCCAAAACGAGGCTTTATTGGTTGCTTTATTAAGGGTTTTTTTAGGAGGACTAATTTCCGGAAACTTTCTCAATATTGGGTTCTTTCTTTCATTGAGTGGAGGATTATTTGCCTGGTTGGGAATGAAAATGACGAGTAAGGCCACCGAATCAGTTCTCATCATCAGCATGTTTGGAGCCCTTTTTCATAATATCGGCCAGATTATTGTTGCTTATTTGTATATACAAAGTACTCATATTTTTTGGTATTTACTATTGCTACTTCCCTTTGCTATTCTAACCGGTTTATTCACCGGTTATATTTCATCTCTTGCCATTCATTATGTAAAAAATTCCTCGACTTCGCCGAACAAAAATTATAAATAGGGGGAAAATTATCGGTAAAAGAATTGATCATTAAGAATATTCATTTTTCAATGTTGTCAGTAGAAAAATAAAAAATGACTTGAATCATAGTTAAGAAAAAAGTATAATTCATATTTCAATAACAATGATATCCTTCCGCGAGAAAAAACAGCAGCAATGAACCTTCCAAAGCGAGATTATCTCCTTGGGGATAACTTGACAACCCAGTAAGCATTTTATATGGTATTTCGATAGCGGAAAAGCTTTTCAGGAGGTTTTAATTGATGGAGAAGAAAAAATTGGACGAAAAGATTATGCTAACTAAAGAGGGATATGAGATTTTGGAAAAAGAGTTAAAGCATCTCAAAACGGTGAAGCGAAAAGAAGTTGCAGAAAAGATTAACCAAGCTTTAGCATTCGGTGATTTAAGCGAAAATGCTGAATATGAAGAAGCTAAAAATGAGCAAGCCTTTATTGAAGGACGTATTTTGGTTTTGGAAGAAAAGCTAATGAAAGCGACAATCGTCGAAGAACAAACTGGGGGAAATTCAGAAAAAATCCATTTAGGGGTGCGAGTGATGCTCGAAAATCTCAACAGTGGAAAACAGATTGAGTACTCAATAGTTGACTCAGTGGGAGCTAATCCTTCTCTCCAAAAGATTTCCTTTGAGTCACCTTTGGCTCAAGCTCTGATTGGAAAGACCAAGGGAGATGAGATTGAATTAAAGGTACCTGCTGGAATGGTAAAATATCGAGTGATAGATATAAAGAAAAAGGAGGTAAATCCGTTTAATCATGAATGAAGAAGCGCAGGAGCAGTTCGACCAAATAAATGTTGAAGAACAAACTAAAAAATTACATGAATTAAGAGATTTAGGTATTGATCCCTACGGAGTACCCTTTCCCGAGAAAAATTCCATTCAAGGCATTCGATCTCATCCAGATAAATATCTGGACCAAGATGTTCTCTTGCGAATTGCCGGTAGAATAATGGCTATTCGCCGTCACGGAAAAGCCATATTCGCTGATGTACAAGATCGTTTGGGAAGGATCCAAATCTACGTTAAGAAAGATACTGTTGGTGATGATTCTTTTGGGATATTTAAAAGTTTGGATGTGGGAGATGTTATTGGATTAGAAGGAAAATTACTTAAAACCCACAGTGGTGAGCTGACTATTGTTGTTGAAAATTTTAGTCTTCTTAGCAAATGTTTACATCCACTTCCAGAGAAATGGCACGGATTAAGAGAAGTTGAAGTGAGATATCGAAAGCGCTATCTCGATTTAATTATGAATCCTGATGTCAGAGAAGTGTTTCAAATACGTTCCCAAGTGTTAAGTGAGCTCCGAAAATATTTAGATGAAAGAGATTTTTTGGAAGTTGAAACTCCGATGATGCAACTCATACCTGGAGGGGCATTGGCTCGTCCCTTTGTAACTTTTCACAATGCTCTTGGTTTAGATTTATACCTCAGGATTGCTCCAGAACTTTATCTCAAACGTCTTATTGTGGGTGGCATGGAAAAGGTATATGAAATAAACCGAAATTTTCGCAATGAGGGGATATCGGTTCGTCATAATCCGGAATTTACCATGTTAGAGCTCTACCAGGCTTATGGAAACTATGAGACGATGATGAATTTATGTGAACAAATGTTGTCATCGATTGTATTTTCAATTTTGGGGACTTATGAAGTAAATTTCCAAGATATGACTATTGATTTTACCCCTCCATGGCGAAGATTAAACCTTCGAGAAGTTATCCAAAAAGAAGGCGGAATAGATATTTTTAATGATAGTGTTGAAACTCTATATCAACGAGGGAAAAAAGCCGGCTTAAACTGTGACCAAACTTGGGATCGGGGAAAATACGTTAATGAATTTTTAGATATTTTTGTTCAACCGCACCTGGTTAATCCAACTTTTGTTTTAGAATATCCGGTTGAAATATCACCATTAGCCAAAGCGAAAAAAAATGATCCCTTGGTTGCGGAACGATTTGAGCTTTTTATTGGTAAGGAAGAATTAGGAAATGCCTATAGCGAGCTGAACGATCCTATCGAACAAAAGAAGAGATTTTTAGATCAAGTTCAAAAAAGAGACAGGGGTGACGTCGAAGCCCATCTTATTGATCAAGATTATATAGAAGCTCTTGAATATGGGATGCCACCTACTGGTGGAATGGGAATTGGCATTGATCGACTGGTTATGCTTTTAACCAACTCGCCTTCGATTCGGGAAGTTATTTTCTTTCCTATTCTCCGACCGAAAGTTGATTGACAATCGGGAAGATTATTCCTATAATAGTAAATGTCAATAATGGTCAAAAAAGAATATTGCAGTTTGAGGCAGTATTGTTGCTGGTTGGAATTGCCAGAACGACCGAAAATGGGAGGTCGGTAGAGGTGTACTCCCTTTGCGACTCTATTGAAAAATATTTAATTCGACTCATTAAAAAATCACCTAACAACACTGTTACTATCCAAAGGGGCAGGGTGGCTGAGGAGTTTGATTGTGCGCCTTCTCAAATCAATTATGTATTGATGACCCGTTTTAATGTTTTTAAGGGCTTTATTGTCGAAAGCCGAAGGGGAGGAAGCGGGTATGTCAAAATACAACAAATACAAATGGATCGGTTGGAACCAGTAGTTAATTTTCTTGAAATATCCGAAAAAGATATCAAAGAAAGTGAAGTAGAAAGTTTATTATTATGGTTAGAGAGAGAGGGATTTATTACCTCAAGAGAAGGTTCCTTGATGAAAGCGGCGATTATAGATACTTTTAATAAACTTAACTTTGATTCACTCCTTTCGGTTCGGGATGTGAACATATTGCGGTCCAACATCCTTCGAGAAATGCTTCTTCAAGTTTTAAAGGTTGGGTATGATTATGAAATGTGAACTGTGTAATGATAAGATTGCCAGTATAGTTTTTTTTGTCTTAGATAAGGAAGAGAATATTGAAAAAAAACTTTATTTGTGTGAATTTTGTGCCAATACGGTTCCAGTATCATGCTTGGTAACCAACCAGAATCAAAAACCACTACACCTAAAGAAATTTTCCCTGCCAAAAGAAACTGATAAGAACACATCTCGTTTGTCTTGCAGCTATTGTCTCACATCTGCAAAAGATTTTTTAGAAAGTGGTTTGTTGGGGTGTGCTCATTGTTATGGTACTTTTCAGGAACTAATACGGGATTTTATTATTGATAAGCAACCAGAACTCATTCATCGTGGGAAAGTCCCTGTTCGGTTATTTCGGAGAAAAAAAATAAAAAGAGATATCGATCAAATGAAGCAAATATATCAAAGATGTCTTGAAGAAGAAAATTATGAACAAGCTAGTGGTGTAGTCCGAAGACTCAAGAAGTTTGAGTCCTATCTAAGATGACAATATTCTTTCCCAAGTTTTTTTCTCAAAAACCAGGCGAATTGTCAAAGGTTATTTCTCGAATATCTTTATCTCGTAATATAGAAGGTATTCCATTTCCCAACCGAGCAACGTCAATCTGGATTGAAGATCTCAAACAAAGAATTAGAAATCTCTATCAAAAATTTTTTGCTCCCAAAAAATATCAATGGGTGCAACTTGATACGGTGCCAAACAATGTGCTTCAGAGGTTTTATTATCAAAACTTAATCCCCAGAGAGGTACTGGAAGATCCATCGAATCGGTATTTGATTTATTCGAATTATAAGGGGATATTAATAAATTATCTGGATCATCTCCAAATTTTTTCAGTTACTACAGGCTTAGATTTGAATCGAATTTACCAAGATGTCAATAAATTAGATAATATCATTGAAAAAAACATTGATTATGCCTTTTCTGAAGAATGGGGGTTTCTTACTTCGCATGTAAATAAAGTCGGAACAGGGATGGATCTATCAGTAACCATTCATCTTCCGGCTTTATCTTTGCTTTACGGTGAGAACCGTTTTATCCAATGGATGACAGATAAAAATTTACTGGTTAAGAATTTCCGCGGAGAAGATGGTGTTATTGGTCATATTTATCATTTTTCCAATATTCATTCTTTAGGGGTTTCTGAGTGGCAGATTATAAGTGATTTAAAGAAGTTCGGATGTACGTTGTCAAAGTGGGAAAAACAAGTTCGTGAAGCTTTAAAGAATAATCCACCCCGAAGTCGGGAACTTGAAGAAACGGTTATGATAAAAGGAAGACAACTGTATCGTAGTAGTCATTTTTCGTTAAAAGATATTTTTGATTTTCTTTCAGTTTGGGCATTAGCCTGGCAATGTGGAATATTTTCACCGCGTAAAGGTTTAAAATTATTAGAAGTAAGACAGATATTGCAAAAAATCTGGGGAAACGATACCAGTTTAAAACAAGAATGTTTGAATATTTTGCGTTTTTTCAGAGTTATCTCTGGGGAGGAACTTTACGATGTTTGAGCGATATACCGAAAGAGCCAGAAAGGTAATTATATTGGCTCAAGACGAAGCCGTGCGCCTCAAGCACAATTATATAGGGACTGAACATCTTCTTTTAGGTTTATTAAGAGAAAGAGAAGGAATTGCGGCTAAAATTCTCGAAAGTCTTGATATTAGTGTCGAAGCGGTTCGAAATGAATTAGAAAATTTTGTTGACCGGACTGAATATCAAGGCGCAACTGAGGTAGCTTTTACACCACGTGCCAAGAGAGTATTGGAACTAGCTTTAGACGAGACACGTCGTTTATCGCATAAATATGTCGGGACCGAACATATTCTGCTTGGTGTTTTTCGAGAAGGAGATGGAGTAGGTGCCCAGATCCTCAGGAGGCTCGGGCTTGATATTGAAACCGTCCGAATGAGATTGAATCAAATATTAAATGAAAATTCCCAACAGCAAGATCCCTTTGCACCGGCTAGTCAAGCTAAAAGAGAGAGTAAAACACCGATTTTGGATGAATTCAGCCGAGACCTAACTCAGCTTGCCAAAGAAGGAAAATTAGATCCAGTTATTGGTCGAGAGAGAGAAATAGAAAGAGTTATTCAAATCTTGAGCCGAAGAACGAAGAATAATCCGGTTTTGATTGGTGAACCGGGGGTTGGAAAAACCGCTATTGTTGAAGGATTAGGTCAAAAAATTATTAAAGGTGAAGTTCATGAAATACTAAAAAATAAAAGAGTGGTTAGTCTTGACCTAGCAGCAATTGTCGCTGGAACCAAATATCGAGGTGAATTCGAAAAAAGGCTTAAGAAAATTATTTCTGAAATAGTTCAAACCAGGGAAATCATTCTGTTTATTGATGAAGTTCATACCTTGGTTGGTGCTGGTGCTGCGGAGGGAGCCATTGATGCTGCCAACATACTAAAACCGGCTTTAGCCCGCGGGGAATTGCAAGCCATTGGGGCAACAACGATTACCGAATATCGAAAATATATTGAAAAAGATTCGGCATTGGAAAGACGTTTCCAGCCGGTGTACGTCGACGAGCCGTCAGTAAAAAGTAGTATTGAAATTTTGAGAGGAATCAAAGAACGTTATGAGGAACACCATCGGGTTGAAATAGTCGACGAAGCTCTCAAAGCATCGGTTCATCTTTCACAACGATACATTAGCGATCGTTACCTTCCAGATAAGGCTATCGACGTAATGGACGAGGCAAGCAGCCGGGTTCGTCTCCGAGCAACAGTTTTACCGGATGATTTAAAGCAATTGGAAAAAGAGATTGAGGAAACCCGTGTCAAAAAGGAAACATCGGTAAAACAGCAGGATTTTGAAGAAGCTGCAACCCTGAGAGATCTCGAAGATCAATTAAAGAGAAAATACCGGAAAAATAAAGACGAATGGTTGCAACAGATCGATACCATGCGTCCGTTGGTAACGGAAGAAGACATCGCAGCAGTGGTAGCCAACTGGACTGGAATACCGGTTTCCCGGTTGGCACTCGAAGAAAAGCAACGTCTGGTCAATATGGACGAAGAAATTCATAAACGTTTAATCGGACAGGATGAAGCAGTGAAAGCAGTATCTCGAGCGATAAGAAGGTCTCGAGCAGGTCTTAAAGACCCCCGTCGACCAATCGGTTCATTTATCTTTTTGGGTCCATCTGGAGTAGGAAAAACTGAATTAGGGAAAGCATTAGCGGAATTCCTTTTTGGGAAAGAGGATTCACTCATCACTCTTGACATGTCAGAATATATGGAAAAGCATACCATATCCCGGTTAATTGGTTCTCCTCCTGGATATGTTGGTTACGATGAAGGTGGACAGTTGACAGAAAAAGTTCGACGACATCCTTACTCGGTCATTTTATTTGATGAAATTGAAAAAGCCAGTCCGGAAATTTTTAACATTCTTCTTCAAATTCTTGAAGAAGGACGTTTGACCGATGCTCAGGGAAGACCCGTAGACTTTAAAAATACCGTTATTATCATGACATCCAATTTAGGTGCTCGGATGATCTCATCTAATGTTTCCATTGGTTTTGGAAATACGACCGATGAAGGTTGTACTTATGAAGACATCAAGCATAAAGTCATGGAAGAGGTAAAGCGAGTATTTGTTCCTGAGTTCCTTAATAGAATTGATGAATTAATAGTATTTAAACCCTTAAAGCAGGAAGAAATTGAGAAAATTGTTGATTTAATGATGAAAGAGACGATCAAACGTCTTGCTGAACAATCAATAACCGTTGAATTAACGCCGGAGGCACGTACAAAAATTGCTAAAGAAGGGTATGATCCAAACTTTGGTGCTCGACCACTAAGAAGAGCGATCCAACGAATGGTGGAGGATCCAATCTCGGATCTCATTTTAAAAGGAACATTTAAAGAAGGAGACCGGATTTTGATCGGACTAGAAGAAGAATCCCTTCGCTTTGATAAAATGTTGCCTCTTGAGCTATCGTTAAAGGATTAGTGTGAAAAAATCGGAGTTTGTTTGTCAGACTTGTGAATATTCCACCCCCAGCTGGCTGGGGAAATGTCCCCAGTGCGGGGGGTGGAATACTTTTAAAGAAATTGTTTCTTTGCCCCCAAAATCCGCAAAAAAAAATGGGTCTAAGTCCAATACTCAACCAATCTCTTTTCCAGACCTATTTAATCAAAATTACGAAATTGATCGGCGGTTTGGTACGAGTTTGGTCGAAGTTGATCGTGTCTTAGGCGGTGGTATTGTTGAAGGATCTCTTTCCCTTTTGAGTGGAGACCCAGGAATTGGGAAGTCCACTTTGCTTTTAGCAATAGCCGCTGGAATTGCCCGTCAAGGAAAAAAAGTGCTCTATATTAGTACTGAAGAATCACTCCATCAGCTTTTTATCAGGTTACAACGTTTTGGTTTTAAACCAAACCCCAATTTATGGCTTCATTCAACTGATAGTTATAACGATATAGAGCTAAGCATAGAGAATATCACTCCGTCTCTAATTATTATCGATTCAATACAAAATTTATCTTTGGATGAACTAGATGTCATGCCTGGGAACATCTCTCTCATCCGCGATTTGAGTTCTCGGTTTATGGATATTTCAAAAAAGAAAAATATTGCCATTTTTTTAGTTGGCCACGTAACCAAGGAAGGCATCGTTGCCGGACCGAGGACTTTGGAACATTTAGTTGATGTAGTTCTTTATTTAGACGGCGAAGCCCATCATCAACTTCGGGTTTTACGAAGTGTAAAAAACCGATTTGGTTCAACTCAAGAAGTTGGATTATTGGAAATGAAAGAAGAAGGATTGGTCGAATTGATTGATCCTTCAAAATTTTTCTTGGTGGAAAAAGATATTGACAATAGCAGTACCGCACGCACGGTTCTTGCCGAGGGAAGAAGAGCGTTACTTCTTGAAGTTCAAACTTTAGCCAATCAATCTTACCTTGATTACCCACGGAGAGTGAGTGTTGGTTTTGATGTCAATCGCCTCCATCTTTTGGTTGCAGTAATTGAAAAACGAGTGCGTATTCGTTTCGGTCAGCAAGATATTTATTTGAATATGGCTGGAGGAATGAAGGTCACCGAGACTACTCCTGATTTAGCCATCTGTTTTAGTCTCATTTCTTCACGTTTAGAAAAGAGTCTCAATAAAAACACCATATATTTAGGAGAGGTTGGGTTAGGAGGAGAAATTCGTCCAGTCCACTTTTTTGAAGGGAGGATTCAAGAAGCGGCTAGAATGGGAATTAGTCGGGTGGTCACATCGCAATATCATCTCCATAATAGCGCCAAGAAAAAGCTAAAGGGATTGAAAATTATTGGATATCAAACCCTTTATGAAGCAGCACAAAAAGAAAATTTAGTACCATAAAATGAAAGGTTTTTGAATTTAGCCCACCAGGAACTGAATGAAAGATAAATAGTATTTTGGATAGTATTGGTTGAGTGTTATAATTATTTTTATAACACTCAAATATGGGAATTATAATCTCAACTTATCCATATGGAAAAGCGGTTTAAAAAAAGAAGGTTAAAACCGCAAGATATTTTTTTCTTTAAACTTCTAATAGAGAGGAGGGACTTACTCCAATACATAAGCAATTGAGATAATGAAGCTTATTATCCATTCAGTTAGGAGGAGATATGATATGACGAGTGGTGGTAAGTGGGGGTATATCGTTTCGATTATTATTGTCTTTATTCTGAGTACTTTAATTTACCGATCCCTACAAACTTCACTAAATCTGTATTCATGGCTTGGAATTATTCTCATTACCGGTATTTATAGTTTTATTGCCTATTTAAGCCAGAAATATACCGGATTTTTTTTCCTGGAGAAATGGAATAAAATCTCCCTCGCAGTTAATCGGCTGTCTGCTATTGATATTTTAGTTGCTTTAGGGGGATTGATTGTAGGCCTGGTGATTGGAGCCCTTTTAACCTACCCTCTTTCCTTCCTTTTTAGTAAGATTACTACTCTACCACTGTTAGTGACTTTGGCTTGTGGCATTATTGGTTTGGCATTGGCAATAATTCGCAAAGAAGATATTATTATGATTTTTACCGGAATCCCGAAAATGAAACTTTTACGGGGGCAAAACAATATAGCTAAAATACTTGATACGAGTTCAATCGTAGATGGACGAATAGCAGATATTTGCAAAACCGGTTTTGTTGAAGGTGACATGATAATACCTCGATTTGTTCTAAAAGAATTACAGCAAGTTGCCGATTCCCAAGATCCCTTGAAGAGAAGTCGAGGGCGGCGAGGCTTGGATATTTTAAATAAAATGAGAAAGGAAAAAAAGGTTAATATCCGCATCGTTGAGAGAGATTTTATCGAGATACGGGATGTCGATGCCAAGTTGATCAAGATGGCAAAAGTAATGGGGGCAAAAGTAATTACCAATGATTATAATTTGAACAAAATTGCTGAGTTAGAAGGAGTTGAAGTTCTTAATATCAACGAACTCGCTAACTCGTTAAAGCCCTATGTATTGCCAGGAGAAGAACTGAGAGTGCAAATCATTCGAGAAGGGAAAGAATCCGATCAAGGAGTAGGGTATTTGGACGATGGAACCATGGTGGTGGTTGAGGGAGGAAAAAAATACATCAATGTTGTAATAGATACCGTTGTAACCAGCGTTCTACAGACTCCGGCGGGAAGGATGATTTTTGCCAAACCGAGAGGAAAAATGTAAAATAGAGAAACTCATTATCCTGAAACATGAGGTGATATTGTTTGTTCATAGCGTTGATCGTTGCTGCCGGGACTGGAGAAAGAATGAACACAATTATTCCCAAACAATTTTTACCGGTTTTAGGAAAACCGCTGTTAGCACATACTATTGATGTGTTTGAAAAGTCACCCTTAATTGATGAAATAATTGTTGTTATTAACAAAAATCATGAAAAGCAGTTCCGGGATCAAGTTCTAACCAATATACACGCCAAAAAAGCATTACGTTTTGTTTTTGGTGGAAACACCAGACAGGACTCAGTCTACGCCGGATTGGAATTAATTTTTAACCGTCCTAACGATTATGTCTTAATTCATGATGGAGTTCGACCCTTGGTAAGTGATGAAATACTCAAACGCTCAGTAGAGGATGTCGTAAAATATGGAGCGGTGTGCTGTGCTATACCATCGGTTGACACCTTAAAGGTGAGTAAAAATAATAACTGTATTGAATCAACTTTAGATCGATCAATGGTTTGGAGAGCCCAGACCCCTCAATCATTTAAGATTTCAATTATTTGGGAAGCCATCCAAAAAGCCAAAGCTGACGGTTTTTGTGCGACTGATGATTCAGCCATGGTTGAGCGGTTGGGAATTCCAGTTTACTTGGTAATCGGTTCTGAAGAAAATTATAAAATAACCACACCCCAGGACTTTATCCGAGCCGAGGAGAATTTACGATGGATAAAATCCTGAACGGCATAAGGGTGGGCTTGGGATATGATATTCATCCTTTTGTTGAAGGAAAGAAGTTAGTTTTAGGTGGCGTTACCATACCTTATCATCTTGGTTTATCCGGGCATTCCGATGGTGATGTGATATGCCATGCATTAATGGATTCCTTGTTGGGAGCGGCATCGCTCCCGGATATCGGGCATTGGTTTCCCGATCAAGATGAACGTTTCCTTGGTGCTTACAGTCTTTTATTATTGGAAGAAATAACACAAAAAATACGGGGAGATGGGTGGGATATCGTTAATTTTGATTGCACCCTCATTGCCGAGTTTCCCCAAATCACACCTTTTTCTCTAGAAATGAAACAAAACTTGTCCCGAGCAACCGGGGTAAGTATTCAATCGATCGGCCTTAAAGCGACGACCAATGAAAGACTAGGAAGTTTAGGAAAGGGGGAAGGCATAGCATGCCTATCCGTATGTCTTATTTTGAGAAATTCATGAAAGGGATATCGATAACCCTTATTTTATCCCTAGCAGTTTTTATTTTTTCTAATTCAGTTTTGGCAAACAAATCGATACCAGGTCGAATGGTGACACGAAATTCAGGAACGATTCATATTAACGGAAGGAGAATAATGCGGGTTCGTCATTCCGGTGATTATTCTTCTATTGATGAAAGAGCTGAGAAAATTTATAAGCGATTGTCGGATTTGTTCATTCATCCACCATCGGGTACCATTAATTTCTATGTTTCACCTGAATCAAAACAAGTAAATGCTTATTGTAACCAAAAACTTCTATTTTCAGTTTACCCAAGCGATGCCTCTTTAAATAACTCCGAAATGTTAGACCTTGCTCTTCTCTGGTTAAATCAGATCCAAATGGAATTTTATCGTTTATATGATGGATACGAAGGACGAGTAGTCAATAAAATTATTGGTTTAGCTTCATGGTATGGACCAAGATTCTCCGGAAGGGCAACGGCCTGTGAAGAGACATTTAATCCGTATGCTTTTACGGCTGCTCATCGAACCCTCCCGATTGGCTCGATTCTACTGATTTCGAATCCAGATAATGGTAAAAGAGTTGTTGTAAGAGTAAATGATCGGGGACCGAGAAGCAAAAATCGGGAAATCGACCTATCGCTCGCAGCGGCAAAAACCATTGGGATCCATCAAAATGGCGTCGATAATGTGACTATTGAGGTTATTGATTAGACTTTACTCGGTAAAAAGTAAATTTGACTTCATTCAATAACCGAAGGGCATGATGTATCATGCTCTCACAAAAGAATTAAAATTGGAGGGGCACAATGTATTGTGCCCATTCTTTCATTAATGTAGCGACCTGCCACGGTATGTCGAATCTTGGATTTTCATCCTTAAATAGTGTCGCAACATATTATGAGGGTCTATCCTGAAAATATAGTGAGAAGCGAGTGGTGAGTGTGGTGGGTTTCAAAATAATCACCCTCATCCTCACCTTCTCCCATCAAGGGAGAAGGAACTTCTGCTCGTCATTGCGAGGAACGAAGTGACGTGGCAATCTCATGAGCTCAATCCAGTTTTTTATCATTATCAGAGGCCACCACGTGACATAATTATCTATAACGAAAAAGGCCAAATAATTATATTTCTTGTGGCAAAACTGGTTTAATGTTTTCATTCATAATGAAAAACAGGAAAGGGAACGAAATTGGAAATCTACCTTTACAATACGCTAACCCAAAAGAAAGAATTGTTTGTTCCTCAGAATAAAGAGAAAATAGGTTTATATACCTGTGGGCCAACCGTTTATGACTTAATCCATATTGGAAATGCCAGGGTATTTGTAGTATTTGATTGTTTACGACGTTTTTTTAAACAATTGGGTTATGAAGTTACCTTTGTACAAAATTTTACTGATGTAGATGATAAAATAATCAACCGAGCTAGGGAAAAAGGGCTTCAACCAGAAGAAATTGCCTCTTACTATATTGAACAATATTTAATCGATGCCGATCGATTGGGTATAGAACAACCAACCGTTTCTCCCCGAGCGACTGAGCATATCGATGATATTATCGGACTCATCAAACAGCTTGAAGATCGAGGTTACACTTATGCTCTCGAAGGTGATATTTTGTTTGATGTTTCGCGTTTTTCTGATTATGGCAAATTATCTCGAAAACCTTTAGAAGACCAGATGGAAGGTGCGAGAGTTGAAGCTCGTTACCAAAAAAGAAATCCCGCCGATTTTGTTCTTTGGAAAAGTGCCAAACCAGGAGAGCCTTATTGGGAAAGTCCTTGGGGAAAGGGGAGGCCGGGATGGCATATTGAGTGTTCGGCGATGTCGATGAAATATTTAGGCGAGACCCTTGATATCCATGCCGGAGGAATTGATTTAATATTTCCTCATCATGAGAATGAAATTGCCCAAAGTGAAGCAGCTACCGGGAAAACCTTCGTTAAATATTGGCTTCATAATGGCTATGTAAATATTCAAAATGAAAAGATGTCCAAGTCTTTAGGAAATATCTTGACCGTTCGAGAACTTTATACCAATCGTGATCCTCGTGTCTTGCGATTAGTTATTCTTTTTACTCATTACCGCAATCCTATTAATATCGATGATACGATTTTGGACGCTGCTGGGAGTTATTTAAATCGGATTAAAAATTTTGTTCGGAATTTCTTTTTCATCTATAACCAAATCCAGTCAGATTCGAAATGGCTGGATAGCGATGAAAGTTTAATAGATAAAATCCAGTCAATGTATGAAAAGTTTATTGCTTCACTTGCTGATGATTTTAATACTCCTCAAGCCTTGGCGGTTTTGAGTGATTTTATTAAAGAAATGAATACCTATCTTCAACCCAAAAGAAAAAAATGGAATCTCAATACCCTAAAAAGTATTTTAGGTTTTCTCAATCAAGTGAACCAAATTTTAGGCGTGATACCGCTTCAGGAAATGGAAGAAGAAGATCGAGAAGTTTTAAAACTGATTCAAGATAGGGAAATAGCCAGAAAAAATCGAGTTTTTTCCCAGGCAGACCTGCTACGAGATACCATCTTGAAGTCCGGCTATACCATCGAAGATACACCTCTGGGGCCTCGTTATTATCGAGATGAAGATTAACTAAGCTCAAGATCAATTAAGCTAGGGAAGGTTATTCATAATTCCCCCATCTAATGAGTCAAGCAAAATAATTACTTCAATGATTGATCGTTGTTGAAAATCCATTCCAAAAAATAGTGAAAAATTTATTGAATTGATACGTTCTCTTTTTGTGAATAGGTGTTCATGTTGCATAGCAGCACCAGATGAGGATGAAAATATTTATCTGCCGATCATTTTCCCCCTTTAGCAAAGGGGGTTAGGGGGATTTGAATTTTTTTTCTGTTCCGTCGTTGCGAGGAGCGCAGCGACGTGGCAATCTCATTTAGTATTTTTTTTAAAAAAAATTAAAAGATGAGATCCTCATCTGAGAAATCACAATCCTTAAGACGTAAGACTATAGTTCCTTCTCCCTTGATGGGAGAAGGTGAGGATGAGGGTGAAAGGCTGGATTATAACCCAAGTATGGTTTTTTGAATTTAAAACTCGATAAGAGATTTAAGTTCCCCCTCACCTTAATCCTCTCCCACCAGGGGAGAGGAAAAAATAGAGAAATGGTTCTCCCACCAGGGGAGAGGAAAAAAAGAAAAATGAGAGAAGGTGAGGATGAGGATGAAAACCTGGATTCGACATGCCATGGCATGTCGCTACGTTAATCGGATGCTGTAAATTGCGTCCCTATAATAAAATCTTTTGCAGAAGCTTGATTTATCAAATTTGAGAGTGAATTTAAATAAGTTTGTAGAAGAGGAAAGCAATGCAAAATATAATTTACGGACGAAATCCAGTAATAGGAGCGTTGGAATCACCAAGAAAAAAACCATTAAAACTTTATCTTCAAAAGGATATTCAAGGTGAAGTAATTAGTAAAATTGTCGATTTAGCCAATCGTTTAAATTTACCCCTTGTTAGGTTGGATAAGTTTGCTTTGCAAAAAATTGCCGGTTATCAAGCTCGTCACCAGGGAGTTCTTTTGGTTTATGAACCATTGGGAAATCCAACCTGGAAAGACATTTTAATCAAAGCAAAATCCAAAAGGGATTCTTTGGTGGTTTTTATTGATAGCGTTGAAGATCCGCGTAATTTAGGTGCAATACTCAGGACGGCTTCAGCTTTTGGTGTTGATGGAGTTATAACCAGTAAGGCTCATACCGCTCCGATAAATTCAGAAGTAATAAAAGCTTCAGCGGGAGAAATGGAAAAAATCGATATTGTTCAGGAAAATAATTTTACTGGAATTGTTAAGCAATTTCGCGAGAATAATTTCTGGATGGTATCCTTTGAAGCTGCTGCTGAATTGTCTTTATGGAAAATGGATTTTACTCGTGGTTCTTGGGGAATTATAGTAGGAGGGGAAGATCGAGGAGTTCGAAAGATTATTCGTTCACTCTGCGATTACGTCGTTTCTATTCCCATGGAAAATTTAGTGAGTTCTTTGAACGTATCGGTTGCCTTTGGTATAGGACTTTATGAGGTGATTCGTCAAAAACGGGGGAGTCATTCATGCTGAAGAAAGGTGATGTTATCGAAGGAACGGTTGAGACCTTTGCTCTTCCCGATTGTACTGGAGTGATGCGTCATCAAAACTGGGTGGTATTTGTACCTGGGGTTCTTCCTGGAGAAAAATGTCGAGTTGGAGTTCGAAAAGTCAAAAGAAATTTTCTGCAAGGAGAACTCAGTGAATTCATTGAAAAATCCCCGATGCGAATCGAGCCAGTTTGTCCTCATTTTCAAATGGGTTGTGGTGGCTGTAGTCTTCAATTTGCGGATTATGCTGAGCAAGTATCAATAAAAGAGAAAAATGCCCTCAATGCCATCGAACGAATTGGGAAAGTCAATCTTTCACTAGTAGACTATGAAGGGTTTATTCCATCAGTTCAACACCTTGGCTATCGAAACAAAATGGAATTTAACTTTGGTACCCAAGATGGGAAACTGATTTGCGGGTTGAGACCCAAGGGAAAATACTGGGATCTTATTGATTTACAAACCTGTTATTTGATGAATGAAAAGGTGATTGCTGGGTTATTAGATTTTTTTCGATCTTATGGGAACCGTAATAACTTAAAAGGGTATGATCCGGTTCGCAAAGATGGTTTTTTAAGAAATCTGTTAATACGTTATAACCGCAGCCTTGACCAATATTTAATCGGTCTTTCAACAGTAAGTGGGAAACTTCCCGAGGAGGATAGGCTGGTTCAGGATTTGGTCCATAATTTTCCCAGTGTCTCCGGTTTGGTACATATTGTTAATGATTCTCCAGCCAATGCCCTCCTATTTGAAGAGAAAATTCTATTATATGGCTCAGAATACTATATCGAGACCATTGGCTCAACCCAGTATAAAGTCTCCATTGATAGTTTTTTTCAGGTTAATATTCATGTCGGCGAGCTGCTTTTTCCAATTATTGAGAATTATACTGATCTTCAACCAGGAGAGTCTCTTTTTGATCTTTATTCAGGGAATGGGAGTATTGGATTGTATCTGTCACGCCAGGGGAACAGGATTACTGGAATTGAAGAAAATCCCCAGGCTGTTGAAGATGCTCGATTCAATGCGACGCTAAACTCGATTTCTTCTTATAAAGCTATTTGTGGGAGAGTTGAAAAGGTTTTGTTGGATGTTATTGGAAGTTCTCTTAAGAAAGGAATAGTTGATCCTCCTCGAGCTGGTTTGACGCCAAAAGTTATCAAAACTTTAGTCGCAGCTCATCCCGAAAAAATTGTTTATGTTTCTTGCAATACCACATCGTTAGCTCGTGATTTAGCGGTATTTGCTGAAGATAATTTCATGTTGAAAAAAATAACCTGGATCGATCTTTTTCCTCAAACACCTCATTACGAAGCGGTAGCACTGATCGAACCTTCAAGTTAATTTTTTTCTCCAGGCGAGAGAGTTCTCGCTTTTTTCTTTCCTCTCTCCTGGGGGGGGATGCGGGATTCGATTCGTTTCTAAATTTGTATTTTATCCTTATCTGTTTATTACCAAACGGCATAAGGATTTACCCATCAAAATCAGCTTCAAGAAATGAGAGGGTAATATTAGCAAAATGAGCTCTCATGATATAATGAGTAATTCCGTTTATTATTTATTTCAATACTGAGGTATTGCAAAAAGACGGTTCGGTGGTTAGAGTATTACCAAATAAGGTAGGTGAGACCATGAAATCCATTGAGAAAGTAAAAAAATTTGCCAAACTGAATGACTTTATTGCCGACAGAGTATACCACTTGAGTGGTGAAGGTGCCTTTGAAGTTTTAGCTCAAGCACAAAAATTGGAGAAGTTAGGTAAAAATATTATTCATCTTGAAATCGGAGAACCAGATTTTGAGACTCCTGAAAGAGTTAAAAATAAAGCAATTCAAGCTATCCAGACTGGGCATACCCACTATGTACCTTCTTCTGGATTAAACGACTTAAAAGAAGCAGTTACAACTTACATGAAAAGAACCCGGGGAGTAAACGTTGATTCGGAGGAAGTTGTTATCACCCCAGGAGCCAAACCAGTCATATTTTTAACTTTTCTTATGCTTCTTCAGCCAGGTGATGAGGTGATATATCCTAATCCTGGGTTTCCAGCTTATCGGTCAATTATTGATTTTGCCGGAGCAAAAGCAGTGCCACTTCCTCTTTTAGAAGAGAATGGATTTCGGGTGGACACCAATGAACTAAAAAGTTTGATAACTTCGAAAACCAAGATGTTGGTTTTAAATTCTCCTCATAATCCGACTGGTTCGAGATTATTGGCCGAAGACTTAGAAGCAATAGCGCAAGTTGCAATCGAAGAGGACTTAATGGTATTTACTGATGAAGTATATAGCGAAATAGTTTATGATGGAGATCATGTAAGCATACTCCAATATCCAGGCATGAAAGAGAGAACAGTATTGCTCGATGCTTTTTCTAAAACCTTTGCCATGACCGGTTGGAGGTTGGGTTATGCAGTTCTTCCTCGGGAATTAGCCGGATATTTAACTTTATTAGTAACCAACTCCAACTCATGTACCTGTACTTTTACTCAGATGGCAGGAGCTGAAGCTCTTTTATTCGAGAGAGACTCGGTTCAGAATATGTCCAACGAATTTCGTCGAAGAAGAGACTTTTTATTTGATCGGATGAGCAAAATTGAAGGGGTTCAAATCGTCAAACCAAATGGTGCTTTTTATTATTTTCCCAACATTAAATCTTTTGGATTAACATCCCGAGAGATGGCTGCCTATCTTTTGCAAGAAGCTGGGGTTGCGCTTCTCCCCGGAACTTGTTTTGGTGAACAGGGTGAAGGTTATTTAAGAATTTCTTTCTCAAATTCAATGGAAAATATTTCTGAAGCCATGGATCGAGTTGAACTTGCCTTAAAGCGATTAAAAGCATAAAACCGGATCTCATGACCGGAACAGGAGGACGATAAAATGAAAATTGTTTTAACTAACTTTAGAAGAAAAGGGACTCCTATGAGCCGAGCTGAAGAGCAGGGATTACTTCAAAAAATTATTGATCTTCTCTATGTTGAAGGCTTGGAATTTGATTTAAAAATTGTTGATTCAGAATCCGGTGAATGATTAAAAAGCCGGGGTGATATTTCAGCAAAAAGAATCCCGGCAACGATAAAGAAGCACCCCGCTATAGTGCGGGGTGTAAATTTCTCTTGCCAAAGAAAGTAAGAAACTACTGCAGCAAAAACCGGTTCTAAAACAAAAATGATTCCCACGTGTATAGCGGTAGTGTGTTTTTGCGCTACTTTTTGGATGGCGAAAGCCAAACCAGTTGCGGCAATCCCTAAAAAAACAAACTGGCCGATATCGGTCCATTGAGCCGGAAAATGGAGAGATCGAAAAGGAATTGCTAATAAAAGGCTCAAAAAGGCCACTGTACCCATTTCAATAATTACTAAAGGAAGAGCTTGGCTTTTTTGGGAAAACTTTTCAACTAATACGATCTGCAATCCATAAGCTGCGGCACCAACCAAGGTTAATAAATCTCCAAAAATTTGCCCTTTTAAAAATTCGGTAGGATTATAGGTCAGAAAAGCTAATCCAACCAGAGCCATAGCCACTCCAATCATAGTTTCTTTTTTCAGCTTGGTTCGTAGGAATATGAAAGAAAAAAAGGGGACTAAAATAACCGATAATCCGGTGATAAAAGCTGAACGGGCTGGTGTTGTGTAAACTAAGCCAAAGGTTTGAGAAAGATAACCACCAAAGAGAGCGACTCCTAATATTAGGCCGTATTTAAAGGTTTTTTTATCTGGTATTCTTTTTGGAAGTATGAGTAGCAAAAATAAAGTGGCAATGGCAAATCGCCAAAAGAGAACATTCAACGGGGCTTCTCTGCCTAATAAGTTTTTCATCATGACAAAAGTTCCTCCCCAGACAAGGCAAACTCCTGCCAAGGAAAGATCAGCTATCAGTGCTCGATTTACTTTCAAAAGACTCTCCTTTGAATATCACTTCAAGATTAAGTTATTTATTTTCTTTTATAAAATATTTTGCGTATTATTTGTTGACAGTTAAAAGCATACAAACGGTAGTATATCCTTTTTTTTCATAAAATTGAACTCGGTGAAAGGGGTAAAAAATTAATATTTTGTACGATCAGAGTCCTATCCATTCCTTTCCCCTATGTAAGATGAGGACGAAAACCAAGATTCGACATGCCATGGCATGTCGCTCTATTAATCGGGCGCGATAAAAGCCGAAAGGGCGGCTTTTTTAATTCCTTCTCCCTTGATTAGAGAAGGTGAGGATGATGGTGAAAATACCTATATAAAACCGTCATTGCGAAGAGTCCAAACGATTTTTGGTTGGACGACGTGGCAATTTCATCCACCCACTCAGTCATTCTGAGGAGTCCGGTGTTTTTGCCGGATGACGTGAGAATCTCATCTTTTATAATTATTGAATTCATTCCCCCATTGAGGGGGGATTCAGGGGGGTGTGCCTTTTTCTTTTTTGTTTGATTCCTTTTTACTCATTCCTATATTTTTAGGATAGACCTTCATGCTGCTTTGCAGCACCAGATGAGGATGAAAATGCCTTCCCAGGAATCGTTTCCCCCTTTAGCAAAGGGGGTTAGGGGGATTTGAGTTTTTTTTCCTGCTCGGTCATTGCGAGGAGCGTCTTGTGCGACGTGGCAATCTCTACCATCCACTTAGTCATTCTGAGGAGTCCGGTGTTTTTGCCGGACGACGTAAGAATCTCATCATTTAAAGTATTTATGAAGAAAAAAATTAAAAGATGAGATCCTCACGCCCTCAAAAAGCGAGGGCTCAGGATGACCGATTAAAGGCACACCCCCCTTTATCCCCCCTCAATGGGGGAATTTATAAGATGGTATTTTCAGGATAGACAGGAATCTTTACTCATATTTGAATGTTTCTGGATTTGTGAGAGAATATTCTAAAATGAGTAGAGGCATTTATTGAGAGATAAGCTTTCTAAAATTTATATAGAGGGGTTGGTGTTCATTTTTGAATAGCAAAGAAAGAGTTAAAACAGCATTATCACATCAAGAACCAGATCGAGTTCCGGTTACTGCCAGTTTTGTCCCTGAATTTGTTGAACGATTGAGAAAACAACTGAATTTCCCTATGCATCTGGTCAATCCCCATGGAGGAGAAACCCATGATTTAGAAGAGCATTTTCATCTTGATATCATTCAGTATTCAGTTGGAATTGCCAATTCCTATTATGCTTCCAATGAAGATGAATATACCTGTGATTGGGGTATTAAGTGGAAGCAAGCCGAGTATGATACCAGGTTTGGGGTTGGTCGATATACTGAAATAGCCGAGAATCCTCTTGCCGATGAAGATCGATTAAACAATTACCAGCCTCCAGATCCAAATCGGAAAGATCTTTATGCCCCTTTTAGTAAAATTATTGAGCAGTATGGGAAGGATTATTACATCCTTGGAGTAACAGTTTGTACAATATTTGAGGGGGCATGGTATCTTCGAGGTTTAAACCGTTTATTAATGGATATGGTTTATGATGAAGAAAAAGCCAACTGCATCCTTGACATTCCCTTTCATTATCATCTTGTTGCTGCCAGTAACTTAACCAAGATGGGAGCAGATGGTATTTGGATTGGTGATGATGTAGGAACTCAGAAAGGGATGATGATATCCCCTGAGATGTGGAGAAAGTATCTCAAGCCTCGAATGGCTGCATTTTGTCAAGAACTGAAAGCTATTAATCCAAACCTGAAGATTGCTTACCATAGCGATGGGAATATATATCCGATTATCGATGAATTAATCGAAATTGGGATTGATGTTCTCAATCCAATTCAACCCGCAGCAATGGATCCAGTTTATCTCAAAAAGCGGTATGGTAAAAACTTATCATTTTGGGGAACTATTGATGAACAGTATACCCTTCCATTTGGATCAGTCGAGGATGTTCGCCAAGAAACTCTTTCTCGGATTCAAAACGTCGCTCCAGGAGGAGGTTTAATCCTATCTCCAACTCATCATATTCAACTGGATACCCCGATTGAGAACTTTTTAACCTTTTTGGAAACAGTTCAATCTCACGGCAATTATCCGATTAAGACGGAGTGAGGGGAGAGTACGGCCTTCTTCTCTTAAAGGAGAAGGAATTATAGTAAGGCGTCATCCGGTTAATAATGCCGAACTCATCAGAAAGACAGAGCGGATGGATGAGAGAGCCACGACGCCACACCCCTCGCAGCGATGGTTTTAAACAGCCATAGCTATTATCATTCTCATTCAATGCTACCAAGTAGCCCGGATGTCATACACGTAAAAAGCTGACGAATAACAAGTAACCATTGAAACGCAAGGTACAGAAAGGCTTTGTTAAACTTCCAGTTCTTTGCTGATATATGTTGAAAAAATGATACTTTTTGGGGTAGAATAAACTTATAAATGAAAAAATAACACTTGAGGGGAGGTCAAGTTGGTAAAAAATATTTAAGAAGGGGAATAGAAAGAATATTTCATAAACAATTAAGGAGGTTTAAGTATGAAGAAATTTTTAGTTCTTGTGCTGGTTTTGTCTTTAGTTTTAACCCTGGTTGGAGCAGCATCGGCTCAGGGGAAACATTTTGAAGGAATACGGATTCGTTTTTTCCCAGGTGGATCAGAAGGAGATCCCTTTGCTTCGGTAGTATATCGAGGCGCTAAAGCGGCTGAAGAGGACTTTGGTTGCACGGTTGAATATGTATTTTCCCAGTGGCAACCAGACCGGATGGTCGCACAGTTTAAAGATGCAATTGCTGCCAAACCCGATGGAATAGCAATCATGGGACACCCTGGAGATGATGCCCTGGATCCGCTTATTGATGAAGCAGTCGCCGCAGGCATTATCGTTACTTCGCAAAACACTGCTTTGCCAATAGCTGAGGGGAAATATAAAGATAGAGGTTTTGGATATGTTGGTCAGGAACTCTATGCTTCTGGTCTTGCCTTAGGTCAAAAAGCGATTGAAAAGTTTGGACTTAAGGAAGGGGATCGGGCCATGGTTTGGGGATTACTTTCCCAAGAAACTCGTGGTCTTAGAACCAAAGGCGTAATCGATGCATTTGAAGAAGCCAAATTAGTCGTCGACTATATCGAGATATCTCCTGAAGTGAACGCTGATGCTCCATTGGGAACCCCAATAGTTAGTGGTTATCTCTCTTCTCATCCAGATTGCAAAATTATCGTGACTGATCACGGTGGACTCACCGCTACTTTGGAAACCTATTTAAAGGGAGCTGGCAAGGGTCCAGATGATGTGATCGGGATTGGGTTTGACTTGACCGCAGCTACGGTTGAGGCGATTCGAAATGGTTTTTGCGATTTGATCCTTGACCAGCAACCTTATCTCCAAGGATATCTGCCAATACTCCAGATTTGCTTAACTAAAAAATATGGTTTTTCCGGGCTGCATATCGATACCGGTTCCGGATTTATAGATGCTGACAATGTCGAAGCTGTTGCAAAGCTGGCTGAAGAAGGGATTCGATAATTAGTGGCTACTCAAGAGTCTTTGGTCAAATTATGCAATATCAAGAAATCGTTTGGCCATGTTGAGGTCTTGAAGGGGATTAACCTGGAAATTAACACCAATGAAGTGGTTGGCTTATTGGGTGATAATGGTGCCGGGAAATCCACCCTGATCAAGATTATCACCGGAGTCCATCAACCGGACTCCGGTGATCTCTTTTGGAAGGGAGAAAAACTGGTCAATTATAATGTAGCGAAAGCCCGTGATATTGGCATCGAAACCGTTTTCCAGGAACGTGCTTTAAGTGAAGAGCACAGTCTTTGGAGAAATATTTTTATGGGAAGAGAAATAACTTCCCGCTGGGGGTTTATCGATGTAAAAAGGGAAAAGGAAGAAACCGAAAGGATTATGAGAGAATACATGGGTTTTACCTCATCGGCTTTAACGACTGATGCAGTGGTTGGAACAATGTCAGGTGGAGAAAAACAAGGGGTGGCCATAGCTCGAGCTCTTCACTTCGAAGCCGATCTTATCATCCTTGATGAGCCAACAACTGGACTTTCTTTATCTGAAACTCAGAAAGTACTTGGTTTTGTTGATGATATCAAAATGAGGGGGAAGTCATGTATTTTTATCACACATAATATATATCATGTCTATCCGGTGGCCGACCGCATTGTTGTGCTGGACCGAGGTAGTGTTGTTGGGCAATTTCGCAAAGATGAAGTATCTTTGGAAGAATTAGTTAACCGACTTTATCTGGTAGCTCGAACGGGAAAATTAAGTGATAATGAGGCTTCAACTGTTGCTTGTGATCAACCCCAGGATGATATGCAATCCAAAATGCCGTAAGATTAGCGGAAAAAATTAGAGGTGAATATTTTCTTAAAATTAAATTGGTTTGGGACTTGAATAGTCTTATGGCATCATTTTAAGAGGAAGCACGGAGGAGATTATGAGTTCGGCACTACTAAGTGAAAGTAAATCTCAAATCAGCGTCATTATTGTTTTGGTTGGGATTTTTATCCTTTTTACCATAGGAAGCCCTCAAACCTTTTTATCCTATAATATTTATTATTCTTTTATGTCAACCATCCCCTTCTTTGCCATCATGGCATTATCTTTGACCTTGGTCGTTATTTCAGGTGAGATGGATCTTTCATTTCCTTCGATCATGGGTTTTGCGGGGTGGGTATTTACTGTGATCTTCCATCGAACCGGAAGTCCGGGTATGGCGTTGCTATTGGCTTTGGTTTTTGGATTAGGTGCCGGGTTGATGAATGGCTTATTGATTGTCAAACTCAAACTTCCATCCATGATAACAACCATTGGTACCCAGTTTTTTTGGGCTGGAGCAACGGCGGTAGTCAGCGGTGGTTTAGGAAAAACACTGGTTCCGGCTAAAACCAGCGCTGTCTATAAATTATTAGTTGGAAGATTGGGAGGCTTGGTTCCCGCGCAGATGATTTGGACGGTGATCATAGCTTTCTTTATTTGGTTTTTTTTAAATCGTCATCGATTTGGTGCCCATGTTTACTTTACCGGTGACAATCCAGAGAGTGCCCGAGTAATGGGAGTTAATGTTGACTGGGTAAAAATGATGGTTTTTACCCAAATGGGTTTATTTTCTGCTTTTGCAGGTGTTCTTGCCAGCCTCGAGGTAACTTATTATTGGCCAACTCTTGGTCAAGGATATCTTTTGAAAACAATTGCTGCAGTATATTTAGGAGGGACTCCGGTTGATGGAGGAGTGGGGACCATTTTTGGCACCTTTATCGGTGCAATTATATTAGGATGCTTAGAAGCGGGAATCATTGCAATTGGTATGACCGGATTCTGGACCCAGCTTATATATGGTTTAATTGTCATCGTATCTATTGCTATGCATTCGATCTTGCGTAAAAGATAATTTTTGCTGGAAATTTAAAAAAAAGAAAGGTTAAGTTATCAGAAAGATAACTTAACCTTTCTTTTTTAGGAAGATCGATAAGCCGAATTTTGTATTCTCAAAAGAGAACGACAACCATCTATCTGGGAAACCGGTTGCCCGGTTCCTCAAGCGGCCAACCCGAAGGTCAGCGAGCAGCCTCATTCCTTCCTATTTGGCCTTGCTCCAGGTAGGGTTTTCCAGATAACACCGGTCACCCGGTGATCGGTGAGCTCTTACCTCGCCTTTTCACCCTTGCCTTGGTAAAAAACCAAGGTGGTTTGCTTTTCTGTGGCACTTTCCCGGGGTTACCCCCGCTGGATGTTATCCAGTACCTTGCTCTGTGGAGTTCGGACTTTCCTCAGGTTTGTTTACCTGCGGTTGCCAGATCTTCCCACTGATATTATACACTATTCTAAAAATACCGGAACGATTAATAATGCCGTCATCCTGAGGCTTTGTATTCGGAAGCACGAGGATCTCATCTGACGCCGCAAGCGTCATCCTGAGGATTCGTCTTTTGAATCCGTGAGGATCTCATCCTTTAATTTTTTTTATTTCCAAATTATTTTTAAGGATCTCATCTTCAGGCCTTTAGGGAAAGAAACACCAGATTGTCGTTTTTATCATCACTTGCTGTTTCTTTTATCCGGCTCACGTCACACTTCTCACGACTCACTGATTCTAACAAATGAGAGATTGCCACGTCGCACAAAACGCTCCTCGCAATGACGGAGCAGTAAAAAAAATCAAATCCTCCTAACCCCCTTTGCTAAAAGGGAAAATTGGTTATTGAGCATATGTTTTCAACTTCATTTGATGCCAGCAATTGGTGGGAGGGTTTATCTTTAAAATCAAGACAAGTATTGTATAAAATGAATGGTAATGAAGGTAAGATGGTTTTCTTGAGGGTGATTTGAAACCAAATGGACCATTTAAAAACTACTTAAAGAAAATGAAGCGTTGGCAGTTCGGACATTGAATTACTTCTTCTTTTTTTCGGACTCTTTTAGCAATCGAAGAGGGAAGAGCCAGGTGGCATCCTCGGCAAGTATCACCGTCCATTTCAACAACTGGATCGGAGAATTTTTTTCGTAATTCTTCATAAAGAGAAAGGATGTCAGCAGGAATATTCTGGATAGAATCGGTTCTCAGCTGAATATTGTTGGAAAGGTCCGATTTCATTTTCTCAATATCTTTTTTTAGACTGTCAATATCTTTCTCAAATCGCTGAATAAGAAGCTGATGTTCTTTTTCCTTTTCTTTAATTCTCATTCCTTCGATTTTATCAATTTGATTAATGACGTAATCTTCAAGATTCGACTTAGTTTTCTCATGGCTTTCCATGGTAGATTTCCATTGGCTCAGTTCCTTCCCAGACTGAACATTGCCACTATAGAGTTGATTTTGCGATTTATTTAATTTTTCCTCAACATCTTTCAGTTCCAGTTCTAAGCGAGATAATTCAATTCTTTCTTTGTCATACAATTTTCGGTAATTTTCCCACTCTAAATTATTGTTTTCGATATTTTGCTGAATTTTTCGAATTTCTTCGTTTTTTTGGACAATTTTCTTTTTTTGACTAAGGATGATTCCATCGATATTCTGGAGATGTGTCAGGTTTTCGAAGATATTGAGCAAAGGCAACCTCCTTGGCAAAAATCTTTCCTTATTGTGATAGGTAATCTATGGTTTTGTCAATAAAATCTACAAGAAACTGCTGATACTTTTCTTAAGTATTCGTATTTAACCTGAGATTTAGCAGCCTTCTCCATTCAGCTCGTCCTCAAAAAGAAACACTACCTCGGGCAAAAGTTCGGTAGCAGATTTTTTTATATTCGCAAAGATCATCTTTAATCCGATTCTTTCTCCATCACCATGAGGAACTGGAATATAGTCAATATGATAGAGTTTTAACTTTTCAATTTCATGGTGGCTTAAATCACCACTTATATAAACATCAGATTTTTCCAAAATGACTTTGTCAAGAAGGCTTCCACCGCTCCCAGGACATAAAGCAATTTTTTGAAGGAGTGAGTTTCCATAATCTTTCTGACTGAAAAGAGAGGATTCATTTTTTAACAACGATTTTAGATGTTTGATTAAAGTTTTCCATTTTAAGGGTTGGTTCAGAGCGATGAAACGGCCTAAACCATCAGAAGTCGAACCATTAAAGTACAAGGGGTAGATATCGATTACCGGATTTTGGTAGGGATGAGTTGTTTTTATAGCGTCAACCAATTGATTGATGAGTTTCGGATCAGAAAGGTTAACCTCAATCCGGATTTCTTTGACTTTTTCCCCATTCCCAACTTTACCTATAAAAGGGTGAGCTCCCTCAAGAGGAAGAAAAGTACCTATACCTTCAACTTGAAAACTACACGATCGATATGGACCGATAATTCCGGCGCCATTTTGAAAAAGAGATTGAGCGACTGTTTCTAAATAATCGGGTGGAATAAAAGTTATAATTTTAAATGCAGAGCTTGATCTTGGAGATATCGGTTTAACCTCCCCATTGAGTTGAAGAATTGATATCCACTGATCGGCAATTCCCCCTGGATAGATGTCAAGATTAGTGTGGTGAGCAAGAACACTAATTCCCTCGTGAAAAAGTCGAGTAATCATCCGGCACCAGGGATCATCATTGTTAAGTGTAAAAAGTGGATTCCAAATTGGCGGGTGATGGAGGTATAAAAAATCGATTTGGTGCTTTAGGACTTTATGAAAAACTTCCTGGTTGAGTTCAAGCGCTACGAGAACTCGGGAAATTTGGTTCCGTTCACCCTTGATTTGAAGACCAGTCCGGTCGTCAGGCAGGGCAAAGTGGGATGGATACAGATATTCAAAAAAATCAAGTAATTGTTGGAGAGTTGTCATAGGGTTATTGGTATTGATTTTTAAATTGGTGGGCCCACCCGGATTCGAACCAGGGACCGATCGGTTATGAGCCGACTGCTCTACCGCTGAGCTATGGACCCACGCGACGGCATACATAATATCATATCGTTTTTTTCAATTCAAGAGATTTTCGAACTTTAAATAGGAGATACCTCTTCAATAGGTTATAGAATGATTTAAATCTTCGATTTTTAATTTTATAATTCCTTCAGTCTCGGTTTTGGCGGTTCCTTCTCCCTTGATGGGAGAAGGACAAGATGAGAGGGTGAACCAGGGGAAGAGGAAAAAAAATAAAGCGCTCTCCCACCAGGAGAAAAAATCGAGAGCGAGTGGGAGAAGGGAAATTAGAATTCTTTCTTGATTACTTTCGCCTTTTTTTGAGCTCGTTCATGATATCATACCAGTTTAATTGCTCGTACTGGACGAGAACCAAAAGGTGGTAAAGGAGATCGGCAACTTCCCATTGTAAATGCTCTTTTTTTTGTTCATCATTTTCTAATGAAGCCAGAATGACCTCAGTCGCTTCTTCGGAAATTTTGCGGAGGATTTTTTCCCCCCCGGAATGCAAAAGCTTGCTGGTATAAGACTGTGGCGATGAATTCTTGGCTCGTTCTTGAATCACATCAAAAAGTTCCTGAGCAAAGCATCCCAAGGCATAGTGTGGCAATTCTGGGTGAGGTGAAGCAATTCCATTTTCTGAAACCTGGCGATGAAAACAGGAGTTGAATCCGGTATGACAGGCTACTCCTTTTTGTTCAACTATAATCAGGAGAGTATCCTGGTCACAATCGATATACATCTCTTTTACCAGTTGGTAATGACCACTGGTTTCTCCCTTATTCCATAAAGTTTTTCTTTTTCTACTATAAAACCAGGTTTTACCAGTTTTGATGGTTTTTTCCAGTGCATCAGAATTCATATAGGCCATCATTAAAACCTTTCCACTCTTTTCGTCTTGGATGATTGCCGGAATTAAACCTTTTTCATCGAAATGAAGATGTTCAAGAATGGATTCCATCATGGTTCTTCTATCCTTACTGGTATTCCGCGCTTTTTAAGAAAGGCTTTAGCATCTTGGATAGTGAAGTTTTTATAATGGAAAATTGAAGCGACGAGTGCAGCATCGGCTCCTCCTTCACGAAAAACTGTCAGAAGATGCTCTAATTTTCCAGCTCCGCCAGAAGCGATTACTGGAATATTTACGCTGTCAACGATTTTCCTGGTGAGGAATAAATCATACCCATTTTGTGTACCGTCGGTATCCATGCTGGTGAGAAGAATTTCACCAGCTCCGAGGTTTTCAACTTGACTCGCCCAGGCTATTGCGTCTTTTCCGGTTGGCGTTCTTCCTCCATTGATGTAGACTTCCCAATAGCTACGACGGGTGATACGATCCCAGGTTTTTTTGACGTCAATGGCAACTACGACACATTGGTTTCCAAATTTTTCAGACAATTGGGCAATCAAATCGGGATTGAGCACCGCTGCAGTATTGATGGATACTTTGTCGGCTCCTGCTTTGAGAAGATTGCTGACGTGTTCAGGAGTACTGATTCCACCTCCAACGGTAAAGGGCATGTAGATATTCTCAGCAACTTTTTCAGCAATATTCACCATGGTTTCTCTTTTTTCATAGGATGCGGTGATGTCCAAGAATACTAATTCGTCTGCGCCTTCTTCTTCATAGCGCTTGGCAAGCTCGACCGGGTCACCGACATCCTTCAGATTTTCGAAGTGAATTCCTTTGACAACCTTTCCTTCTTTGACATCTAAACAAGGGATTATTCTCTTAACGAGCACTTTTCTTCCTCCTGAAGAATTTTCTGAACTTCTTCAAATTTTAATGCACCCGAATAGAGTGCTTTTCCTAAAATAATACCTTTTATCCAAGGATTCAATTTTTTGAGCTGTAACACATCCTCGAGAGTAGTAACTCCTCCGGCAATGAAAGTCGGAACTTCGGTTTTTTGAAGAAAATTTTGAATGCGATCTACGTCAACTCCCTGAAGAGCACCATCCCGTTCGATATCGGTAAATATAAAATTGATCACGCCGAGGTTTTTTAATTGGTTGGTGAGGTCAACGGCCGAAACGGTCGTTTTTTCGGTCCAACCCTGAAGGGCTACCATGCCGCCTCGGGAGTCAATACTTATCACCACACTTTCTTGATTTCTTTTAAGGCAGTCCTCGATGAGATTTGGATTTTTGATGGCGATACTTCCAAAGATTATTCGTTGAGCACCGGCATCGAGATAAGAGAGAAAAGTGGAAAGACTTCGGATACCGCCACCCACCTCTACTGGAATTTGAACCGATTGAATGATCTTCTGAAATAGAGGATGATTCACTGGTTTACCAATTTTTGCACCGTCTAAATCGATCAGGTGAAGCATTGGAGCTTTTTTTTCTTCCCAATGCAATGCCATTTCCAATGGAGAATCACTGTATATGCTCATTTGTGAATAATCGCCTTTTTCTAAGCGAACACAATGTCCGTTGATGATATCAATAGCTGGAATGGGAAATATCATGGGATAACTCTCTTTGCCCAGGTTTCGAGAAAATGGATTCCCCATTTTGAGCTTTTTTCCGGATGAAATTGCACTCCCCAGATATTATCCTGATTGATAATAACCGGAATAACCACATTATAATTGCTGATTCCGACAATGCATTCTTTTGATTCCGGTATTACGTAATAAGAATGGGCAAAATAAAAGAAACGGCCATCGGGTATCAATCCCGAGAGTGCCTTTTTTTTAGTGAAAAGAATTTTATTCCAACCCATGTGAGGAACTTTATTGGTTGGTGGAAGTTTTCGCACCTCTCCTTTGATGAGTGATAGCCCCTTTTTCTTCGTCGATTCTTGACTTTTTTCAAAAAGAAGTTGTAGCCCTAAACAAATACCTAAAATTGGTTTCCCTTTTTGAACCGAGTTGCAGATAGCCTCAATGAAATTATTTTTTTCCATTTGTTCCATCGCTTCACCAAAAGATCCAACCCCAGGGAGGATAAGAGCATGAGCTTTTTCAACCAAATCTGGGTCTTGGCTGATTTGGTTCTTGAATCCTAATTTTTCCAAAGCTTTTGAAACGCTGTGCAAATTACCTATTCCGTAATCAACAATGACAATCATTTTTTAATAATCTCCTATATGATTCCTTTGGTGGAGGGAATTGTTTCACCATTTAATTTTGCAGCTTCTTTTAAAGCTTTTCCTAAAGCCTTGAAAAGAGATTCTAAGATATGATGTCCGTTTTTACCCCACCATAGTTTGCTATGTATAGTAATTTGTGAATGATTGGCAAAAGCTCTTAAAAATTCTTCAATCAAAGCAACCTCAAAATCACCAACTAATTGAGAGCCAATTGGGACATCGTAATAGAGGAAGGGTCGACCACCCACATCAATAGAAACCATGCTCAAAGCCTCATCCATGGGAATAAACTGGTTACTGTAACGCTGAATATTTTTTATTTCACCAATGGCAGCTCGAAAAGCTTCTCCTAATACAATACCAATATCTTCAACGAGATGGTGAAAATCAACTTCAACATCTCCACGAGCTTTTATATTGAGATCCCAATCCGCAAAAAATGCCATACTTTTCAATAAATGAGGGAAAAAAGGAATTGGAAGGTCAAAGTTGATTTGCTGATGACCATCGAGATGAATATATATTTCAATATCGGTTTCAAGAGTTGTCCTTTTTTTTAAGGCTTCTCGTTTTTGCACAAAATCACCTCATTGATTATATATATTGTAGAATAGAACAATATATTCATATTAAATAACCTTTTTTAATCTGAAGGTGGCATGAAACCTCCCCCCAGAGGAATTGTTTCATCCAACTCCTCCAGCTTGAGGAGGATTCAGCTTGGTGTTACGAGGGCTTATATATCAATATTGAATCGATATGTATTCCATTATAACAAGCTGACTTTATGTAACTCCTTCTATTTTACAAAAAAAATGAATAATATCAAATTTATTTCATATTATGTGTCACCGAAATTGTTTGCCTGACACTCGATTTCGGGATTGGACAGGACGATTTTACTCCATTCCCATCCGTAAATGCCCTTTACAATATAGAGATAAAGAGTTGAAAAGTCAGGATCGCCCCATGAAGTAATTTTAAGAATATACTCATTTTCTCTTTTTTGAGCGGGGTGAACTTGGAGAGGAGATTGAGTTAAATAGGTTGAAAAATATTGAACAATTTGAGAAAAACTCACAATATCAAATTCGCTGAACATTTGTCCAGTCCAAAAATCGCCTTTTTTAGCTAAACTTTCGATAGTTTTAAGATCTTTTTTTTCAAAAGCATCTCGAAGCTCTTTGATTAAAATAGCTGCATTTTTTCTTGCCCAGGTTGGATCGGACTGCAAATACTCAATCCTCAACTCAGCAAGATCAAGATAATACGGATCGGTTTCTTGAAAGCGAATTTTCTGATAAGATTCCATGGCTTTATCGAATTGATCTGTTTTTTCATAACAGTTAGCAACTTGTAGTAGAATTCTCGATTTCTCTTCATAAGCGGGGTATTGGGTTAAAATCATTAAATAACTCTCAATGGCGGCTGGATAGTTTCCAAAGTAGTATTCCTGATGGAGAGCTATGTCTTCCATCGCTTGTTGACGGATATTATAAGGATCACTGATATCTGATGGATATTCCGAGGCAATTTTTTGTAATAATTTTAAAGACTCTTGGTATTTTTTGCTTTCTTCTTCAGTTTTGGCAATCCAATAACGATATAAGTAGGCTAGTTGGGTTCGAGGGAATTTTTCGATAAAAATTTGGAGAACCTCAATTGCATCCTGGGTTTGTCCTTTTTCACTATATAAGGTGTATAAAACCTCTACTACCTGAGAGAGTTCATCTTCATTCGAAGAGCTGGTTAATGGTTTTAAAGTATGGATCGCTCGGTCGACATCCCCTCTCTCTAAATAGATTTGGGCTTGGTCAAAAGCACCTAAAGCAAAACTGGTTGAACAGAAGAACAGAAGAAGGGTTAAGATAAAAAACCCAGTCATCAAGTTATTTCTCAAACCACATCCTCCTTTTTTTACTAAAATTTCTTTTTGTTATTATACCATCAACTTAAATTTTCTCAGAAAAAAACTTGTCATGACCCGTGAATGATAGTAATATGAACAGAACTGAATATTTTTTTAGGAGAAGAACATGATTAATAGCCGAGAGTTCTGGAATGAAGCCAAAGGAAGTTTTCGTCTCTTAATCAGCCGCCCGGTGTTTGTTCTGCCAACCATTGGACCGGCATTGATATTTTCTCTTATTTTATTTCTATCTCCAGGAAGACGATTGGTGTGGATATCGTCATACTTTCAATCCTTTACTCTTGCTGGTTTGGGAATTGTTGGTATGTTTAGCGTTTTTCTCGGTACGTGTTTTCTTATTGCACTGGTATGGGATTATCAATATCGTAACCGGGTCGATTTTCGCCGGGTTTACCGCATCATCCAGAGCCGATATTCGGATGTTCTTTTGGCTTGTCTGGGTTTGGGATTATTAATTGGATTCTTTTCGATTTGGTTTGTATTCGCTGGATTTTTTCTGGCCTTTTTATTAATTTTTTGTTTACCGGCAATAGTTATCAGCGGTGACGACCCTTTTAGTGCTATAAAAACCAGTTTCCGCATGGTTTACGAAAATCTGGCCGAAGTGTTTGCTTTTTTCATCCTTTCATTGTCGTTGTTAATTATTGGGTATTTACTCACTTGGTTGATTCGCTTGATTCCAATTGTCGGAATTTTTATTAATATTCTATTTATTGCCTTTCTTTTGGCCTATATCGGAATCTTACTGACTCGTTTTTATTTAAGCCTTACTCGCTATTAAAGAAGTTGAGATATTTCTCTTATTCCTATTGACAGAAACATCCACTTTGATTAGAATTTACCAAATAGTTCCATAAAGATGTTCTCATTAGTGAGAAAGTTTTAGTTGTTTTTGATTTCTAAAGGAAAATTGTCCAGAGTTGGACAATAAGATTGAGACAAGGGCGTTTTGCTCCGTTGTTGGAGCAAAGCGCCCTTTTTTTTATCGACTAAGGAGGTTAATGTAAAATGGCATGTTGTATGCAAACCAAAGATGAAGTTCTGAGTTTCTGCGAAAAAAACAACGTTCGATTTATCCGACTCTGGTTTACCGATGTGTTGGGAAGTTTAAAGAGCTTTGCCATTACCTACCAAGAATTAGAAGGTGCCCTCAATGAAGGAATGGGATTTGACGGATCTTCAATCAAAGGTTTTGCTCGTATTGATGAAAGTGACATGATGGCTTTTCCGGATCCTTCAACGTTTCAAATCCTTCCCTGGAGAAGTGGTGAAGAAAAGGTGGCTCGGATGTTTTGCGATATCACCAATCCGGATGGAACTCCCTACAAAGGAGATCCACGATATGTTCTCAAATCGAAACTGAAGAAATTAGCCGAAAAAGGGATGTCCTTTTATGTCGGTCCTGAGTTGGAATTCTTTTATTTTAAAAGCGATACTGAGCCTATTCCACTGGATAGAGGGGGGTATTTTGATCTCACTACTTTGGATGCCGCCTCCAATCTCCGACGGGATACCATTCGAACCTTAGAAGATATGGGTATTAAAGTTGAATACAGTCACCATGAGGTCGCACCTTCTCAACACGAAATCGATCTGCGCTATACCGATGCTTTAAAGATGGCCGACAACGTGATGACCTACCGAATCGTAGTCAAAGAAATTGCACAAAAATATGGATTTTATGCCACTTTCATGCCCAAACCTTTGGCGGGTATCAATGGGTCGGGAATGCACGTCCATCAGTCTTTATTCAATGGCGATCATAATGGATTTTTTAACGGAGAAGATACTTATTATCTCTCTGATATGGCAAAGAAATATATTGCCGGAATTCTAACCCATGCCCGAGAAATAGCATTGGTAACCAATCAATGGGTTAATTCATACAAGAGACTGGTACCAGGCTATGAAGCACCAGTTTATATTTGCTGGGCAAGACGAAACCGATCAGCTTTGGTCCGAGTCCCACTTTATAAACCCGGGATGGAGAAAGCGACTCGAATTGAGGTGAGAAATCCCGATCCGGCTTGCAATCCCTATTTGGCTTTTTCGGCCATGTTGACTGCTGGACTGGCCGGCATAGAAAACAATTACCAACTTCCCGATCCGATAGAAAAGGATGTTTATCACATGAGTCAGAAAGATCGGGAGTCCTACCGAATCAAATCACTCCCGGGGAGCTTAAGAGAAGCTATTGATTGTGCATCCGAAAGCAGCTTGCTGAAAAACGCTCTTGGTGATCATATTTATGAATATTTAATTCAGAGTAAACAAATTGAATGGGATGAATACCGAACTGTGGTCCATCCCTATGAAGTAGAACGCTATCTCCCGATTTTGTAATTTTTGGGGTCAGGTCTTGATTCTTGAATTTTAACCAGCAGTGATATTGAAGAACCGAGGAAATGGGCAGCTGAAATTGAAGAAAGAATGAGATCCTCACGGCTTTCGATTACGAAGCTTCTGGATGACTCAACCCCATGATTCTTTCTCCCTTAATGGGAGAAAGAGAGGATAGGGCGAAATTATTCTCATCACTGTTCGCTGTTATAAGAAGGATCGAGGTGAAGAAATCATGAGAGAGGACCAACTTTACCGCATACCATCTGGATGTGCCGTAGTTGGCATTCTAAACCAAGATGGATTTAGGATTTCGGGTGAAGGAATCATCCGTTCAATAGCTGTTATGCATGATCGTTCCAACGGTTTGGGAGGTGGTTTTGCGGGATACGGTATCTATCCGGATTTCCCCGATCTTTATGCTTTCCATATTCTTTATGATGATCGGCAAGCGGTTATAACGACCGAAGATATCATCCAAAATTTATGTGAAGTCGAACACTCTGAAGTGATTCCCTTTCGGGAAATCAAAGAAGTCCAAAACTATCCTTATTTTAAAAGGTACTTTCTCTTTCCGAAGGGAAAAATTTTCTCTGAAGATGATGAAGTGGTTAAGCTAGTAATGAAAATAAATTCTTCGATTTCGGGAGCTTATGTTATTTCCAGCGGAAAAAATATGGGAATTTTTAAAGGAGTTGGTTATCCAGAAGACATCGGCCGTTTTTTTCGGCTGGAAGAATATCAAGCTTATTGCTGGATATCTCATGGTCGATTTCCCACCAACAGCGTCGGATGGTGGGGGGGTGCTCATCCTTTCGGTTTGCTTTCCTGGTCGGTTGTTCATAATGGTGAAATTTCTTCTTATGGGATCAACCGACGTTATTTACAAAATTTTGATTATCACTGCAATTTGCAGACCGATACCGAGGTTATTACCTATTTAGTTGACTTGCTCGGACGAAAACACCAAATACGCATTCCCTTTCTCGGCTCGGTTTTAGCCAGTCCTTTCTGGCATGAGATCGATTTAATGTCGGAACCGGAAAAAACTTTTTATCGTTCACTGCGGATGATTTACGGCGGTGCACTATTAAATGGTCCTTTCAGTATCATTGTTGGTTTTGATAAGGGAATGTTTGGATTAGTGGATCGGATCAAACTTCGTCCCATGATCGCTGCGTGGAAAGATTCAACTTTTTATTTATCCAGCGAAGAATCGGCTATTCGTGAAATTGCTCCTGATTTGGATGAAATAAGACCTCTCCAAGCAGGTGAAGTCGTCTCTGGACAGGTGGGTGAAAAAATTAGCTATGGCAAAAAGTGTTTTGTTTCCAGAGTTTAAAGTTATTCGTGATACCGACCGTTGCATAGCGTGCCAGGTCTGTGTTCGTCAATGTGCCAATGATGTCCATCATTACGATCAGGATGACGATACAGTTTCTTGCCAAGACGAACGCTGTGTTGGCTGTCAGCGATGCGTTACTCTGTGCCCGACCAACGCCTTGGAAGTTAAAAAAAGAGAAGTTGGTTTTCATCCGAATGCCAATTGGAGCGTTCAACATATCCGCAACCTCTATAAACAATCGGAAACCGGGGGCGTACTGCTCTCGGGCATGGGATGTGATCAACCTTATCGTATCTATTGGGATCATCTCTTGTTAAATGCCAGTCAGATAACTAATCCATCAATCGATCCCCTCCGGGAGCCTATTGAATTAAAAACTTTTTTAGGAGCAAAGGAAGAGATGCTGGATATCGATTGGAATCAAGATTTTCCGGTGATTAAAACTCAGCTGGCGCCCCAACTGGAATTGAATCTTCCCATATTGTTTTCAGCTATGTCTTATGGTTCGATAAGTTATAATGCCTTTCACTCTATTGTTGAAGCCGCCCGCGAAGTTGGAACCCACTGTAATAGCGGTGAGGGAGGGTTGCACCCCGATTTTTATCCCTATGGAAAAAACATTATTGTCCAAGTGGCTTCCGGTCGCTTTGGTGTCCATCGGGATTATCTCCAGGTAGCGGGAGCAGTTGAAATTAAGATTGGTCAGGGAGCGAAACCGGGTATTGGTGGACATCTCCCTGGTGAGAAGGTCTCATTGGAAATTTCCCAAACTCGTAAAATCCCCGAGGGTTCCGATGCCATTTCCCCGGCACCCCATCATGATATTTATTCGATAGAAGATTTACAGCGTTTGATATTTGCTATAAAGGAATCGATTTCCTATGAAAAGCCGGTCTCGGTGAAAATTGCAGCAGTTCATAATATCGCCGCAATCGCTTCGGGAGCCATTCGAGCCGGGGCTGATATCGTCGCTATCGATGGCATTCGGGGAGGAACCGGAGCAGCTCCCCAAGTCATTCGTGACAACGTTGGGATTCCCATCGAATTAGCTTTAGCTCAGGTTGATGAGCGTTTGCGTCAGGAAGGCATTCGTCATCGAGCTTCATTGGTTATAGCCGGAGGGATTCGTTCCAGTGCTGATGTCATCAAAGCCATTGCTTTGGGTGCTGACGCCGTTTATATCGGAACGGCAACTTTGGTCGCGTTGGGTTGTCATCTCTGTCAAAAATGTTATACCGGAAAATGCAATTGGGGAATCGCCACTCAAGACCCGTATCTCACCAAGCGGTTGAATCCTTCGATTGGAAAACGTCGTCTAGTGAATCTTATGAGAGCTTGGGCGTTTGAAATCAAAGAAATGCTTGGGGGAATGGGAGTTAATTCGATTCAAAGTTTGCGAGGCAATAAAGAACATCTCAGGACGGTAGGGCTCACTAGGGAGGAGTCGCAAATATTGGGAGTGAAACCGGCTGGAGAGGGGTGGTAATGATGAAAAAAATCGTTATCCATGAGGAATACTGTATTGGATGTCGTCTTTGTGAAATTCAATGCTTGGTAAAGCATTCTAGTTCTGGAAAAATTATTAAAGCTTTCCGGGAAGAATATCCTCGACCGATTTCCCGAGTTCATGTGGAAGAAGAAGGATATCTTTCTTTTGCTCTGCAATGTCGTCATTGTGAGGATGCAACCTGTATCGAGAATTGCATGACTGGTGCCATGCATCGGGATGAAAAAAGCGGGGCGGTGATTTGTGATGAGGAAAAGTGTGTTGGATGCTGGATGTGTATTATGAGTTGTCCCTTTGGCGTCATCCAAAGAGAAAAGAAAGAGCGCAAAATTGCCAGTAAATGTGATTTATGCGGAAACGATGGTGAACCGGCTTGTGTCGCCAACTGTCCAAATGAGGCTCTCAGCTATGAAGAAAATTGAAACTGATTTTTTTATCGTCGGTTATTCGGTTGCTTCTTGGTGGTGTATCAAAAGTATTGTTGAGAATGATTCCTTTTGTTGCATCCAGGCGATTTCTGATGAAAAGACTGTTTATTCAAGACCTTTAATTACCTATGGTTTGGGTAAAACCATTAACTCCATTGCTTATCACGGAACACTTGAAGAATCAAGTCAAGTGCAAGTCAGATACGAAACGAAAGTGAAGCAATTGGATGTAAATAGAAAACTTGCTTTTCTTTCCGATGAAACCGAAATTACTTTCAATAAAGCGCTGATTGCTTCTGGAGGCGTTCCAATCCTTCCAGAGATTTCGGGTCATGAAATCCCAGGAATTTTTACCTTTACTCGACGAAAGGACATGGCGAATATCGATGCCTTTATGAAAAAAAATTCCTCCAAGAATATCGTTATTCTTGGAGGAGGATTTATCGGACTTAAAACCTGTGAAGCCATGATGAGCATGAATAAAAACCTTACCTTAATCGAATTGGCACCTCGCCTTCTGCAAAATATGTTAGATGAAGAAGGATCCTATTATTTAGAAAAATCACTACTTCGTTCCGGAGTGCATATTATCAAAGAAGACACAATTGTATCCTTTGAAAATGAAAAAGGGAAGTTGAGTGATGTTCTTTTAAAAAGTGGACGTCGAATCCCAGCCGATATAGCAGTTATGGCTATAGGAGTCCGTCCCAATGTCGATTGGCTTCGTTCTTCCAACATTAAAATTAATCGAGGGATTCTGGTTGATGAATATCAACAATCTTCCTGTCCGGGAATTTATGCAGCCGGTGATGTTGCAGAAACTTGTCATTTATTGACCGGCGAAAGGAATGTGGTAGCAATTTGGCCTGAGGCGGTCAATCAAGGACGCATTGCCGGTTGGAATATGTCTGGACGGGTGGTTTCTTATCTAGGGAGCTTACCTATGAATGCGGTTGAAGTTGGCGAAAAAGCGCTGGTATCAGCTGGGATTGTGAATCCTACCGATGATAACTGTGAAATTATAATCAAGAAGGATCGGGAAAATTATAAGAAATTAGTGATCAAAGATGACTGTATCGTTGGGGTGATTTTTATTGGGGATATTGAAAAATCAGGAATTTATATCAACCTTATGCGACAAAAACTACCGGTTCAGGCTTTTTTTGACAAGTTACTGGAACCTAATTTCGGATTGATTAACCTTCCGACTCGGTATCGTAAACATTTAGTGAAAGGAGCCGGTATTGAAGTATGACTACTATCCCTTGTCAAGGACGTCATTACCGAGAAATTAACCAGGAAATCGAAGCCATGTGGAAAGACGGATTTCGTAATTTCTCTCTCCAAGGAGTGAACGGTCAACGTTATATCGGCCGATCCTTATCTGGTGAGGGAATAATCGAGATCAATGGTGTTCCAGGAGATGACTTGGGAATGTTTATGGACGGTGCGACCATACTTGTCCATGGGAATGCTCAAGATGGGGTTGGCAATACCATGAACTCGGGGAAGATTATCGTTGAAGGCGACATTCGAGACATTGCCGGATATGCTATGAGGGGTGGGAAGATATGGGTTAAAGGCGATGTTGGATATCGAGTGGGTATTCACATGAAATCATATCTAAACGACTATCCAGTTATCATTATCGGTGGGTCAAGCCAAGATTTTCTTGGGGAGTATATGGCAGGGGGTTTAATTGTTGTATTAGGTCTTGGTTATGATTCAAGTTGTTCTCCGGTGGGGAAGTTCATCGCTTCGGGAATGCACGGAGGGAAATTATTTATTCGCGGTCGATTCCGGCCGGAACAAGCTGGTCTGGGAATCGGCATTGAGCAGCCGACTCCCAGAGATTATGACGAAATCACTTCCTACCTGAACGAGTTTTCTCAAGACCTTGACCTGGAAATACCAGACTTTAAAAGGGATGATTTTGTCAAGGTTTTCCCTACCACTACTCGTCCTTATGGAAGGGTATATGCCTATTAACCTATTAACCGCTGACCGTGCTTTTAACTGGGGATTTTTGAGTTCTTTTAATTTCCCCGGCTAATAACCACTGAAAAACGAGCATGGTGACAAGCAAAACCGGAACTAATAACAAGGTGGTTTGGAAACTGGTATAAGAAGCTAAAATCCCTCCAAACCATGGGAAAAAGAGCGTAGCAATCCCGTTATTGGTTAAGACCCATCCCGAAGCCGTTGAGGCTGTCTCTGGATAATTGACAACGGCATAAGCAAGAGTAGTTGGCATGATAGTGGAGAGCATGAAGCCGGTAAAGAAGAGGAAGGTGGGCGTGAGAATTGCCGAAATAGGAAGACTGATGGTTAAAATTACAAAAATTATTCCTCCAATGGTATTGAGTTGGATCATGCGGAGATGTCCGATTCGATCGGCCATCCAGGAAAGAACAAAACGGCCAACCATTAACCCCAGCCAAAAAAAGGATAGGTAAACTGCTCCAACGGGAACGGATAGTCCTTTCTCTTTAAAATAGGACACGATCCATCCGTTCAACACGGTCACTCCACCGGAATAAAACATGGTTATCGCTCCCATAAACCAGAAAGCTCGATAGCGAAAAATTTTTAAGATATTTCGAAAGCCCATTTTTCCCTGACTTTTGGGGAGGAAGGGGAGAAGAAAAAGAATAAAAACCACCACGGTGATAACCGTCACGATAGAGTAAAAATTCTGCCAGTTATATTGTCGTTGGCTTAAAAAAGCGTACAAACGAGGAGCAGACAAGGAACCAAGGCCGTAAAAAGCATGAACAACGTTGAGAATGGTTCCGGGGTTTTTAGTAAAAATTTCGGTTAAAATTGGATTAACCATGCAGTCTAAAAAACCAAGTCCAATTCCCATTGCCATGAAACTGAGAATGACCGGGGTAAAATTGGTAAAAAAAGAAATTCCGGCAAACCCGAAAGCACTAATTAACAAGCCCAAACGAAGAAGAAGAGATTTTTGAATAATATCACCTAAAAAACCGGCAACCATAATGGAAATGAAGTATCCTAATCCATGGAAAAGGAAAACCCGTCCCATCACAGCTGAGCTGACACCAAACTGTTTGGACATTTCGGGGACGACCGACCCGATTCCAGAAAGCCCCAAACCAATAACAATGAGAGCTAAAAAAAATGGGGCAAGAAGGTAGTTTTTGGACAATCTTTTTTGACCCCCTGTTCAATTTTTAGTTGAGTATTTCATTGTTTTCCATGAGATCTTTTAAACTTCTTTGAGAAAGTGACTGCTCCATTTTTTCCGATATTTCTACCCATATTTTTCGAGTTGGACAGGTATCCGATATTTGACAAAGGTTTTTGTTATGAACACAATCGACTAAATTCATTGGGCCTTCTAAAAGGTTCATGATGTCCAAAAGGTTAATTTCTTCTGGTTTTTTTCCTAAGAGATAACCACCACGGTTTCCACGGATGCTTCGAACGATATTATTCGATTCCAGGGGCATGATAAGCTGCCGAAGGTAATTGAGGGATATGTTTTGACGCCGGGAAATATCTTTTAATTTAACCGGATCTTTCCCTGAGTGTTCGGCCAAATCGACTAATAATCGTAATCCATATCGAGCTCTTGTAGAAATTTTCATTGGATAGCACACTACCTTTCTAAGGATATCAAAATAGTATGATTTTTAGTCTGTTCTGTCAATGAAACCGATCTGAAAGAAAATCTTGCTGAATAGAAACCAAGATGTTACAAATAAAGGGTTTTTATGATATTCTTTATCTCAATTATTTTATTATGATCAAGGAGGCATGAACTTGTATTGGCCTGGTGTTATTTCACATTTTGCTGACTATCTTCCAGTAAACCCTCGGACTCCGGAATTGACTTTACAGGAAGGAAGCACTCCGCTTATCCGGTCTCAGCATATTGTTAAACATTTGAAATTAAAGTCTCTCTTTTTTAAATTTGAAGGGATGAATCCAACTGGCTCCTTTAAAGACCGAGGAATGGTCATGGCAGTTGCGAAAGCGGTCGAAGAAGGCAAGAAAGTAATCATGTGTGCATCAACCGGGAATACTTCTGCTTCGGCTGCCGCATATGCTCGACGAGCAGGGATTCAATGTATTGTCTTGATACCTCAAGGCAAAATTGCCTTAGGGAAGCTCTCGCAAGCATTGATGCACGGAGCACGGGTTATTGCTATCCAGGGTAATTTTGACGAGGCTTTGACTATTGTCCGTTCTATAACCTCGCATTATCCGGTGGCATTGGTAAATTCCATCAATCCTTTTCGAATTGAAGGCCAAAAAACAGCGGCTTTCGAAATCGTTGATTGGATGAAAGGAGTACCGGATTATCTTGCTCTTCCGGTTGGCAATGCCGGAAATATAACTGCCTATTGGAAGGGCTTTAAGGAACTTTTTAACCGAAAAGAAATCAACGTCCTACCCAAGATGATTGGGTTTCAAGCCCAAGGATCTTGCCCGCTGGTAACCGGGATACCGGTTGAGAAACCTCATACGGTTGCAACGGCGATACGAATTGGAAATCCCGCCAGTTGGAAGGGGGCGATCAATGCCCGTGATGAATCGGGTGGGAGCATTGAAGCAGTAACCGATGAAGAAATTCTTGCAGCGCAAAGAATGTTAGCCGGGGAAGAAGGATTGTTTGTTGAACCGGCTTCGGCGGCATCTTTGGCAGGTGTATTGAAAAAAAATCAAGCCGGGTTTTTCCAGGGAAAGGAAACGGTCGTCTGTGTGCTCACCGGCCATGGACTCAAAGATCCTGATATCGCCATTGAACAATGCCGGGATCGGATAGAAGAATTGGAGGCATCGGAAGAGAAAATCATTGAACACCTTGAATTATCTGGAGAAAAGCATGATTGAAGTCAGCATACCGGCAACCACTGCCAATTTGGGATGCGGGTTTGATGTATTGGGGATGGCTTTGGATATTTTTTATACCGTTCGTGTTCAAACTATAAAAGAGAACCAATATATTATTCGAAATCGTGGGGAAGGAGAACGCTATCTCCCTGAAGATGAACGGAATCTCTTTTTTAGAACTATAAAAAAAATTTCAAAATGGAAGAATTTTCCCGAGCTGGGATTGGAGGTTGAAGCTTTCAATCAGATTCCAGTCAGCCGGGGATTGGGAAGCAGTGCGGCTTGTATTTCCGCGGCGGTAGCTACCGTAAATGAGTTGAACGGAAGAGCACTGTCGATTGAGGAAATGATTCATTTCGCCGCCCAAATCGAAGGACATCCCGATAATGTCATTCCCGCCATGGTTGGTGGTTTGACGGTTGCCATGAAAAACGGTGAACAAATACACTATCAAAAATTTCCATTTTTTGATAATATTCATCTCGTTGCCTGTATTCCAGAATATACCCTCTCTACTGAAGAAATGAGAAGGATTCTACCATCTGACTATTCACGGGAAGATGTTATATTTAATTTATCCCGAATTGCCTATTTGGTGGGGAGTATTTTTCGTCAAGACCGGGAAGGTTTTTTTACGGCCCTGGATGACGCTATTCATCAGCCTTTTCGAGGGCAAAAAATACCCGGTTTTTTTGAGGTTCGTGGATACTTACGTGAGAAGGGGATGGGAGAGGCAGTTATAAGTGGCTCGGGCTCGACGGTTCTTTTAATGCTTCGGGATCCGATCACAACCTCTGGCAAGGAAAAGATCAGTGAACTGTTTGCTCAAAAGGGCACCAAAGATCTGATTATAAAAAATGTAAATTGGCAGAATCAAGGAATTCGAGTGAAACAATTATGAGTCTTATTGTTCAAAAATATGGTGGATCTTCGGTAGCCGATCTGGATAAGGTGAAGTCGGTAGCTTGTCGGATAAAATCCTATGTGGATCAAGGACATCGTTTGGTTGCGGTGGTTTCGGCTATGGGAAAAACCACCGATCGTCTTATGGAAATGGCCCGAGATATTCACCCTTCTCCCCCGGATCGAGAGTTGGACATGCTCCTGTCGACCGGAGAACAGGTATCCATCGCCTTGCTTTCCATGGCGTTGAATGCTCTCGGCCAGGAAGCGATAGCTCTAACCGGCGGCCAAGCAGGGATTCACACCTCGAATTTCCATACCAAAGCGAAGATTATTACCATCGATCCTCAAAGAATATTTCGTCATCTTAATGAAAATAAGGTGGTCATTGTCGCCGGCTTTCAAGGGATGAGTTCGGATTATGATATCACGACTTTAGGCCGGGGAGGAAGCGATACCACTGCCTGTGCCTTGGCGGCTGCTTTGTCTGCTGAGTATTGCGAAATTTTTACCGATGTCAATGGGGTATTTACTGCTGATCCCAGGATCGTGCCCCGGGCCAGGAAAATCAATCGGATATCCTATGATGAAATGTCCGAGATGGCGAATTTAGGTGCCAAGGTTCTCCAAATTCGTTCTGTGGACTTTTCTCAGGTCTATGGAGTAAAAGTCCAGGTACGGAGTACTTTTTCTCAAGAAGAAGGGACGTGGGTGGAAAAAATGCGATCGATGGAAGACGTCAAAGTGAGAGCGATTACCCATAATGGAAATGTTATCAAAGTGGTTTTTCTGGAAGTTCCCGATCGGCCAGGCATTGCTGCCCTTATTTTTAAAGAGTTGGCTGATTGCTCGGTTTCGGTGGATATGATTATTCAAAGCGAAGGTCGAGAAGATAAAAAAGACGTAGCTTTTGTTATATCTCGAGAAGATGATAATCGCTTAAAAAAAGTGGTGGACAATTTAAGCCGGAAGGTTCAATTCAAAGGGGTCAAACTGGATGAAGCAGTAGCAAAGATTTCTATCGTTGGAGCGGGTATTGCCAGCGATCCCAATATAGCCTATCGAATGTTCCACGTTCTTTCTGAGCAGGAGATTAATATTGATATGATCAGTACCTCGAATTTGAGGATATCATGTTTAATTCCCAATTCGAGTATCAATGAAGCTGTTCAAGCGCTTCATAAAGAATTCATCGAAGATGAGGAGGTCTCTATCCATGAAGAGCTATAATGTCGCGGTAGCCGGAGTAACCGGAGCAGTTGGCCAGGAAATGTTAAAAATTCTTGAAGAAAGAAATTTTCCGGTTAAACAATTAAAACCGTTGGCATCGCAGCGATCGGTAGGAAAGATCGTTACTTTTCGTGGAGAAAAGATCCCGGTCGAGATTCTGTCAACGGAAAGTTTTCAAGGAATGGACTTCGCATTGTTTAGCGCTGGAGCATCGATTAGTAAGGAATTTGCTCCTCTCGCTGGTCAAGAGGGGTGTATCGTTATTGATAATTCATCGGCATTTCGTCAGGACCCCGATGTGCCTTTGATTATTCCGGAAGTGAATCCCGGTGCCATTGTCGATTTTAGAAAGAAAAATATTATTGCCAATCCAAATTGCACGACAATTGTCACGATTGTTCCTTTGAAACCGCTTCACGATTATGGAAGAATTAAAAGAGTGGTAGCATCGAGCTATCAAGCGGCTTCGGGCGCTGGTGCTAAAGCGATGCAGGAACTAGAAGATCAAGTAAAAGAGTACGCTTTTGGTCGAGAAATGGTAGCGGGAGTTTTTCCTTATCAAATTGCTTTTAATCTCATACCTCAGGTAGACGTATTTCTAGATAATTTTTATAGCAAAGAGGAAATGAAAATGGTTTGGGAAACTCGAAAAATCATGGGCGAACCTGATTTACAGATAACAGCGACCTGTGTCCGGGTTCCGGTGCTCCGTGCCCATTCGGTATCGGTGAATATTGAAACTGAGAAGAAGATTACCCGAGATAAGGCAATCGAGCTTCTTTCGGCTTTTCCGGGTGTCACCGTACAGGACGATCCAGCCAATCGAGTCTATCCCATGCCCTGGTTGGTATCCGGAAAAGATAATTGTTATGTGGGGCGAATTCGAGAAGATATTTCCTGCCCGAACGGGTTAACTCTCTGGTCAGTAGGCGATCAAATCCGCAAAGGGGCAGCTCTTAACGCTATTCAAATTGCTGAATTGCTGATTGAAAAAAAATTAGTATAATAGTTGAGTGAAAAAGTGCGAGAGTGGCGGAATGGCAGACGCGCTGGACTTAGGATCCAGTGGAGAGATCCGTAGGGGTTCAACTCCCCTCTCTCGCACCAGCTGAAACCAAAGATCTTTAGTAATTTACCCTGTAAATCCACAGGCAGGATTAACCTAGCCAGATCTTCATTTAATGTAGCGACATGCCATGGCATGTCGAATCTTTGTTTTCATCTTCATCTAGTGCTACCAAATGACTTGAATGTCTACCCTCCTAAAATTTTCTTTATCAAAACCGACTTCAACCTGCCCTTGATTTTTTCTAAAGAATAATTACAATAAAAATACTGAAAGCGTTTTCAGGAATTATAACAGGGTGTTACAGGAAAGAATATGAAAATAACTATTGAAGAAGTAGCCAAAAAAGCCGGGGTTTCCAAGGCAACGGTCTCGAGAGTTCTGAACAACAAATCTTGGGTTTCCCCAGAAACTCGTCAGATGGTTTTAGAAATTATTAAAAAGCTAAACTTTTCACCAAGCGAATTTGCCAAACGGCTGGGGAGCCATAGCGAACGCCTGGGCATTGTTGGTGCCCTTATTTCTGAATCCTACTATGGATCTTTGTTCGACAATTTCCTTTTATTTGAAATATTAAAAGGAATCGGAGAAGTAGTAGATGAACAAAATGAAAGTTTATTGCTGAAAACGATCAATCACACTGATTATCAAGGGATAAGAGATGGAAAAGGTTTTCCTTTTTATAGCAATCAGAGAATAGTCGATGGGATTATTATTGCTGGGATACCGGTTCGTGAGCAGCTGATAAAAGACCTGATTTTAAAGGGTCACACTGTTGTTGTGGTTGGAAGATACCGTAGCGCTCCCTATCGTATTTTAGTCGATAATTATGGTGGTTTATATAAAGTTACCGACTATCTGATCAGTTTAGGTCATATCAAAATTGCCATCATAGTTGGGCCTCTCGAGTTTTATTCTTTCCATGATAAATTATTAGGTTTTAAAGATTCTTTAAAAAAACATGGGATAGCCATCGAACCGGAGTTTATTGTTGAAGAACAAGGAGATCCCACTCAAGGTGGCTATCGGGGGATGGAGAAAATCCTTTCTTTAAAAGAAAGGCCTTCAGCAGTTATAGCTACCGACATGAATCAGATGGCTGGTGTATTTCGCTACCTCGGTGAAAAGAAAATTCGTGTTCCCGAAGATATTTCCATTGCTGGATATAGGGGTGAAGATATTAATTCAATTTTTCCTAAAAGTGTAACCCGGATAAGAATAGGTGAAAGAAACATCGGAAGAGTAGCTGCGCGAATGCTTTACGATGTTTTTAACAATTTGATTGGACCTCGTATGGATATCACTCTTTCCACCGAGCTGATTATTGGTGACACCTGCAAAAGAATGAATAATAGGGAGGTGAGAATTGAATTATAAAATTGGTTTTTTCCATATAAAAAAGTGAATACGAGAGAAAATAAATTGGCAGTTTTTATACAATTAATCGGCTATAGAATGAAAATTTGATCCTCGAAGAAAAAAGAATTTTTTAAGTAAGAAACTGTATTATTTTATAATTGAAAATCCGAATCACTTTTTTAACTTTCATTTATCTGAATAATATTGAGCCGATTGAGTCACAAGATGAAAAAGAACAGAGTGGGTGAGAGCGATTGATGAGAATCAAATCGAAATTGAATATCCCGATGTTAATGTTGGTTCCTATCATAACATTATTGGTAGTCATTATTGTTATTCCAGGAATATGGGCTATAATTCTGAGTTTTTCCCAATACACGCCAGGTAGCACGCCAGTTTTTAACGGCATACAAAATTATGTTCAAATTATTCGTGATCGGTTTTTTAAGAACGCTTTGGTTAATAATTTAATCTTTGTCGTGGCAGTAGTCGCTTTAGAATTTATAATTGGTTTGGGAAGCGCTTTATTATTAAATCGAAAGTTTCCTCTCCAAAAACTTTGGGTTTCATTGCTTATTGCCCCTTATTGTATCAGCGAAGTCGTGGCTTGCGTAATGTGGAGGTATATGCTAGATCCCAGTTACGGATTTGTGAATTATGCTCTTTCTTTTCTTGGATTGGGACCAATTGCCTGGTTTGGAACGGCTGTTTCCTCTTTTATCGGCGTCATTATCGTTACAGTTTGGAAAAACTTCCCTTTTATTATGATTATTGCCTATTCTGCTCTCACCGCCATGCCGCAAGAAGTAATTGAGGCTACAAAAATTGATGGAGCAAATCGCCTGCAAACCTTTCGGTTCGTTGTATATCAACTCATTAAACCCGCTCTGTTGGTCGGTTTAACCTTCAGAATAATATTTGCCCTTCGTGAATTTGGAATAATCTGGATTCTTACCGAGGGTGGCCCAGCGGGAGGAACCGAAATTTTACCCATTTATCTTTACCGGCAAACCTTTCGATACTATGAATTTGGAAGAGGAGCAGCAACAACAACCATCATGTTGATTATTACCATTTTGATTTCAGTTCCTCTGGTGAGAAGGATCTATAAGGGGATGTATGAAAAAATTTATTGATACCTGTCGGATTTTCGATGCAAGGAGTGAAAAAAAATGCTAACCCACAAGAGAAGAAACTTGCTTGTAGATAAAATTCTTCCCGGCATTTTATTGGCAATTGTAGTATTGTGGGCTTTTTTCCCCATAGTGAATGCGATAATAGGTTCTTTTAAAATGCCTCTCCATATTTGGGATTTTCCCCCAAGGTTTTTTGGTCGTATTTACTCTTTGACCAATTATCAGGAGCTAATCCGGGATTGGCCTCAATATTTCGGCAATTTGGTGAATAGCCTTATTGTTACTGGAGGAACAGCTTTAGTCGTGATACTTTGTTCGATATTGGGCGCTTATGCATTTTCTCGTTTTTCCCATCGTCTGGTGAGGATGTCCACCCTCTTCACCATCATCATCAGAATGATTCCTCCCATCATTGTCGTCATCCCATTATTTCCAATTTTTAATGCCTTAGGTTTGGTTGATAAACAGTTTACCCTTATTATGCTTTATGCTGCTTTTATGGTGAGTATTACCACTTTGTTGATGAAAACCTTTGTTGACGATGTTCCGGTTGCCTTGGAAGAGGCAGCACTCATCGACGGATGTTCACGCTTTCAAGCCTTCTTTAAAATAACTATTCCTCTGTCGGCACCTGGCATTGTGGCAGCAATTATTTTCACAGCAATTTTTGCCTGGAATGAATATTTGTTTGCTTTTATATTTACCAGCAGGAGAGCGGCAACCGCACCGCTCATTTTGTCAGAATTTATGGGATCTTTCATGGGTGTTCAGTGGGGGATGTTATTGGCAGCCGCAGTCATTCACCTAATTCCCATGATGATTCTTACCTGGATGATGCAAAGCTATTTAATTAAAGGAATGAGTTTTGGAGCAGTAAAACAATAAAAAGAGAAAATATTTCATTTAACTGGAGGGAGTATTCATGGAGAAGGTTACATTTTCACAAGAAGCAGCGATTGAAGAAACCGATGTTTTGGTGGTTGGAGGAGGGACAGCAGGTTTAGCCAGTGCGATATCCTCAGCCAGAAAAGGGATGAAAACAACTCTTGTGGAAAATAGCGGCAACTTAGGGGGTATGGCAACGATTGGATTGGTTGGTCCTTTTATGACTTGTTTTAGCAGTGATGGGAAGGATCAAATCGTAAAAGGGATTTTTGATGAGGTAGTTCGCAAAATGGAGAAAAAGGGAGGAGCCATCCACCCAGCTAATATTCCAGCTTCCAGTCCTTATTCTAGCTTTCACCAAATTGGGCATGACCACGTTACGCCTTTTGATCCAAATGTTTTCAAATTGGTCGCTTTTGAATTGTGCCAGGAAGTCGGAGTGAATTTAAAGTTATACTCTCGTTTTTTAGGAACCACGGCGGCGTCTTCGAACGGAATTACCGGCATTCAAGAAGCTTTTATTGCCAATAAATCAGGAATTCAGGCTATTCGAGCCAAAAGATATATTGATTGCACCGGTGATGGCGATGTTGCTGCTCAAAGTGGTGTTCCTATGGAAAAAGGAAGAGATATGGATAAGAAAATGCAGCCATCATCGCTTTTCTTTCGGATTGGGAATGTCGATTCTCAAAAGTTGATTACTTTTGTTCGCAAAAGCTTTCCAGTGGGGAAAGATGAAGATGGTTTTTTAGAAATAATCAAAAAAGGCAGAATAGAAATGAATTACTCGGTACCTCACGATCGGATTGGCTTTTATCAAACGGTCCGATGGGATGAATGGCTTATCAACCACACCCGAATGCTGGGAGTTGATGGCACCAACGTCGGAGATTTAACCCGAGCTCATATGGAAGGACAAAGGCAAGTTTTTGAAGCCTTGGAATTTATGCAGCGCTTTATTCCAGGGTGTGAAAACGCTGAAATCATCGAGGTAGCCGATCAAGTTGGTGTCAGAGAAAGTCGACGTATCCAGGGTGAATATGTATTGAAAGTGGAAGATGTCTATAATTGCGTGCCTTTCGATGACTGTGTGGTTGCTGCCGGGTTCCCGGTTGATATTCATGATCCGGCTGGTTCTTTTGGTTTATTTGAACCACCTCGAGGGCACCATTATGAAATTCCCTATCGGTGTTTGCTCCCTCTCAAAGTTGATAATCTTTTGGTAGCCGGTCGATGTGTTTCGGCAACTCATGAGGCTCTGGGTGCCATTCGAGTGATGCCTTTTTGCTTTGGTATGGGCGAAGCAGCGGGAACGGCCGCCGCGTTATCCCTTCAAGATGGTGTTATTCCCAAAAAAGTTGATACGAAAAAATTACAAAAAATCTTGGTAGAGCAGGGTGCCTACATCCCAAGGATCAGTCAATAATCAAATTTTTATGAGTATTTTTATGCTATATGGAATGAGGGTTGTTTTTTCAAGGAGGGGGAAATATACAAAAATAAGCTAGAAGGGGGTGTTTTGGAAAGTAGTCGATGGGAATAATGTTTTTTGATTCATCGTGATAATACCATTTGGTTTTTTTTGGTATTCAGACCAAGGAAAGGAAGGATAAATGATGTATAGTAAAAGGATATTTAGCTGTTTATTGGTTGTTTTTTCTCTATTATTAATTGTTTCTCTCGGGGCGGTAGCGCAAGAAAAAATCGAGCTGATCGTTATCGGACATCAAGTTCATTTAAATGCTGCTTCATCTCAAGAAGCGAGTGCTAAAGGAGATAATTTGATCGAAGAGTTTGAAGCTCTTCATCCAAATGTGAAAGTTGTCTATCAAACCTATCCCAACCCCAAAACCCAGGAAAAGTTGAATCTTCTTGGTCCTCTTAACCGGACCGAAGAAGATATCATTCATGTTCTTGATCCCTGGTTTGTACCCCGGGTAGCCAATTTCCTCGAACCATTGGATAAATATTTAGCTGAAAAACCGCTGGAAGATTATCCCAATGATTATCCGGAAGGTCTTCTTTCGGTCACCAAAATTAAAGATGTTCCCTATGCTATTCCAGTCCGGGTAGTTTATAACGGGATACAATGGTTCAATCAGAAGATATTGGATGAAATTGGAGTGGCTTATCAACCAACAGTAACTGGACCAGAGCTTTATGATATTGCCAAGAAGGGTACATTTACCCGCTCCAATGGAGAAAAAGTTTTTGGGTATGCTTGGAGAGGTGTTATTGGTAGTATTTTTGAAATATTCGATCGCTGGGCACGATATTTTGGATCTCGATTGATAACCGAAGATTTAAAACCAGCCGTGAATTCACCAGGAACCGTCGAAGGACTATCCTATATGCAGAAATTTTATCAGGAAGGAATCGTTCCGCCGGATGTCCATACTTATGAATACGCCGAAGAAGTAAAGCTGTTTATGGAAAATCGATCAACAGTTTATGACGGGAACACCAGCTATGGTGTTACCTTTAATGATCCATCCAAATCCAACATTGCCGGATCGGCGGTTTTGACCAAGTCGGAGCTGCCTCCCGACCTACAAGCTCAGGGTCCTCATCATGGTTCAGCAGCTCTGTGGTCGATGGCAATTTTAAAAGGTTCTCAGAAAAAAGATTTGGCCTGGGAATATATTCGTTTCTTGGCTTCTAAAAAAGGTGCTTTGAGCATGGGTCTTTCTGGAAATACCCCAGTTCGGGTTTCAACCTTAAATTCAGAGGAATATGTCCAGAACAATCCAGCTGCCGAAATGGAAGCTTTAGTTGCGCCCTATGCTGAAGTTTATTGGCCACCCTTTGATCGATCAAATGAAGCCATTGATTTAATTGGAAATTACTGCCACGATGTAATCTTTAGAGGCCAACCGGTTCAAGAAAGCATGGATCGGCTTGCTAAAGAATTAGAAGCGATGTTACCGTAATACTGTTTTAGTCATGTAGTCATTCCTATCCCCGTCTTATTTATAAAGGCGGGGATAATTTTTATTAAACGTTAAAAATTATGTTAGTGAATGATTATAAATATGATGCGTTAGAAAAAAATTTAGGAAAAGACTTTATCATGAAAGAAAAAGGAAATTGATAAATCAATTTCCAAAATGAGCTCAGATTCTAAAGGGAGGAAAAATTAGTGCCAAGAAAAACCTACACAATATCAAAAGATGTAATAGTAGTTGGTGCAGGACCTGCCGGTTGTGCAGCAGCCATTGCCAGTGCACGGAACGGCGCTCAAACTCTTTTACTGGAAAAAAACGGCATCTTAGGTGGTATGGCGACTGCTGGTATGGTGAAACCATTTATGACCAGTTATGTTGGGAATAAAAAGGTTATCGATGGTATTTATGGGGAAATAGTTCAAACCATGCATTCGCTCAATGCTGCTCTTGGCCCCTTTGCTTGTCCTAATTTTGAAAATCACAATAAAAGAGATCTTGTTGTCAGAAAGGTGAGTCAGCAAGACACCCATGGGACGGGTGGATATGTCACCGTATTTGATCCGGAAATATTGAAATATTTGCTCATTGTAGAGACCGAGAAAGCTGGAGTTGAAATGCTTCTTCATACTTTGGTCACTGATGCTACCCTGGAAAACCAGAGTATAAAAAATATTGTTGCTGAAACCAAATCGGGACGTTATATCTTTACCTCCAAAATCGTCATTGATGCCAGTGGAGATGGTGATGTTGCTGCGGCAGCAGGTTACGATTACGTTCTCGGCCGAGAGGTAGATGGAGTGTGCCAGCCAGTTAGTGTTATGTACACATTGGGTGGAATTGATACCGATAAGGCACGAAAATATATTTTACAAAATCAAGACCAGTTTGAATGGTTGTCAATGCCCGTCCTCAATGAACCGGTTTTATCTACCTACGAGTCGAAGCCCATGGCCGGATCGGGATTTTTTAATATTATTGCCGAGGCAAAGAGTAAAGGAGAGCTGGAATTAGGTCGGAATCAAGTGACCTTTTTTACTGATTTAAGAAGAGGGGAATGGACGATAAATGCAACCAGAGTGAATGGAATTAATGGGAATTTAGTTGAAGATTTGACTCAAGCTGAGAAGTCGGCACGAAAGCAGGTGTTTTCTCTCACCGAAACCTTAAGAAAGTATATTCCTGGTTTTGAAAATTGTTTTATTCTTGCTTCATCGAGTGTGATCGGAGTGAGGGAAAGCCGAAAGATAATCGGTGAGTACGTTCTTACCCGTGAAGATATTATTGAAGGAAGAAAATTTACTGATTCGATTTGTAAAGGATCATTTCCTATTGATATTCACGATCCTTTTGGAGATAAGGGAACCTGGGTCGAGCTTGATGATGCCTATACCATTCCCTATCGGTCGCTTATTCCTAAGGGGGCAAATAATTTGTTGGTGGCTGGCCGATGTATTTCGGCAACTCACGATGCCCAGGCATCAACCCGAGTAATGCCAACCAGCATGGCCATTGGGCAAGCAGCAGGAACTGCCGCTGCTCTTTCGTTGAAAGACGGAGTTGAAAAACTTCCCAATGTTGATATCAAGCTGTTACAAAATACTTTAAAACAACAAAACGTCATTTTGTAACCAATAATAGTTTTTTAAAAATGAAGTAAGGGGTGAGCCGTGAGTTGTGAGAAGCAACTTGTTCATCCTCATCATCCCCTCTCACACTCGCCCCTTCAGTTTTCTTCCTTGGAGGAAAAACACTTTCTCCTTTTTTCCTCTCCCCTGGTGGGAGAGGATTAAGGTGAGGGGGCAACTCATTTTCATCCTCATTTGGTGCTGTTGAACAACATGAAGGTCTATCCTGAAAATACCATCTTATAAATTCCCCCATTGAGGGGGGATAAAGGGGGGTGTGCCTTTAATCGGTCATCCTGAGCCCTCGTCTTTTGAGGGCGTGAGGATCTCATTTTCCCATGTCTTAGTTTTAAAATACTGTGAAGGATGAGATTCTCACGTCGCTACGCTCCTCAGAATGAAGGAGTGGGTGGATGAGATTGCCACTTCGTCTGGCCAAAAAACGGTTGGCCTCCTCGTAATGGCAGTTTTGAGAAAAATATTTTTCATTATCATCTAGTATTGTGAAGCAAAATAAGGGCCTTTTTTCCAGAAAGAGTTATGGAAAGAGAGGAAAAATTTCCATATTTATCGGATCACTTATTCAGAAATTTTTCAAAATAGGTTAAACTATTACCTTGAGTTAAAGATAAAAAAGGAATAGGGGGTGTTTTTATCCTAGCACCCCTATTTTAAACTTACTTGTCAGACGGTTTGGTTAATCAAAACCGGCAGCTTAAAAAATGAGAAAAAATAGTGAAGGTATGGTTTTAAAACACTAGGTGAAGAAATGAAATCAAAGTTTAGCTCATTGCTCAAAGATGAACTGAAGAACTCCTTGGGAAGCATTATTCTGCTCCTTGCGTTGGTTGTTGTCTGGGATCTTTTTCTCTATACCCGGAGGGATATTTGGGATATTACCCTGGTCTTTATATTAAGTTTTCTTCCCATTATTTTCCTTCCCTTTTATGCCTTGGCGAGCGGATTTTATTTGCTTCGAGAAGAATGGCGGAAAAAAACCATTGCGCACCTTCTTTCCCTTCCGGTGAGAGGGATTACCCTGACCAGCGTCAAACTTCTTATCATATGGATAGAAACGGTAATTTTTATAGTGGTCATTTTTATCGGAGTCATCACCTTTAGTAAAATTGCCCTTTTGGAGCCCATTCCCAATCAAGTTTTGTGGCAGCTCGGGATACTTTTATCGATACTATCAATTTTAGTGGCAATTTTAAGCCAATTTTCCTATCTGGTTGGTCGAGTGTTTCGCTCCGGAGGTTGGTTAATCAGTATCTGGACTTTTCTTGTTTTTGGTTGGGTTATTATTCGTTATTCTGGACTGCTTGTCCCATACCTTTCCTTTATTCCCAACTTGCAGTTAAATGGCTGGTTTCTTTCTGGAATTTGGCAGTATTTAGGAGATGTTACTGCTATTCAAACTATCAATATTCACGGCCCAACCGCAACGGCGTTCTTTTTGAGTTTTTTCTTCCTTTTTCTTTTCGGTTCCTGGATCTTAGAAAAATATACCGTCATGCCGGCAGGAGAGTAAAACATGAGAGCGAGTAGAGTGTTACTGCTGGTATTGATCTTACTGACATTGCTTTTTGTCTTTGACTATTCACGAGGTGGAATTTTTAAAATTGGAACTCAAATAAGCCAGCTAATTATCCTTCCGGCACCGGTTGGGAATATTCCAACTTTAGATGATCATTGGTTTGGGGAGTAAAAATCTGGGGTCAGGTCTTGATTCTTGAATTTTATAAAACATTTTGGACATAACTTGAGGAAAACGAACTCGGTAATTCTGCTTTTGAACCGCCGTCTAAAAGAGGAGAGTCAATTTTATCCGTAAGTACCTCTTTGTCCTCTCAAAATTGCATGAAAGACTCCACAGGATCGTTGATTGAAAAAAGAGAACATACGGCATTACTTTCTTTTGTGAAGAGGGGGAAAATTCAAGAATCAAGGTTTAATTCTCGCTGCTCAACAAATGGCGAAGAAATGTAAATTATGTGGATCAAATCACCTAAAATTTTGAATAACGTTTATTTCAGTTTGGGCCTTCGTACGATAAAAAACCTTCTGTAACTCCCCAAAAAAGTTGCGTGAAAAAAAACTTCATCGAGAAGGAATATCTGATATCATCCCCTGGTTAATTAAAACCAAACACCATTTCTCAAGAAATGATCGTAGGAGTCAATAAGGATCTTTGGTATTAGTTATGAGTAAATTGCGAACTTGATTTGAAAGATACTTTCATAACCAAAGGAGAGCACAGTAACAATGAGAAAGGCTTTTTGGGTTTTCCTATTTATTCAGATTGCTATTCTCATCTTTCCTTTCACTGCTGGCTCTTGGCAAGTTGGAGAGGAGGCTCCTCCTTTTTTTATTGAATCGGCTGATGGGAAAAAATTATATTTAGAAATGATCCACGGTACCCTGAGCTTGATTTTTTGTGAGGATCGATCAGCAGTCGAAAAAAATAACGACATAAAACACCAACTCTCTCAATTTAGGGATAACAATTTGTCTCTCCTTCAAAATTTTCAAATCATCCAAGTCGTTAATGCATCAAGTGCCAATTTCTTGACCAAAACCATATGGAAGAGAAAACTCCTACAAAATTCCCGAAAAAACAATATAGTTATCTATGCCGATTGGACCGGAGATATGCTGCGGGATTACCAATTAAAAAGCAGAGAATCGAATCTCATCTTCATTGATCAGGCTGGGATAATCCGCTATCTCTTTTCAGGGAAAGTCAATGACCAAGAGCTAAAAATCATAGAAGATCTTTTATTGAGCGTTGCACATGAATCACGATAAAGATCAATTAACCGTCCTTTTCTTATACCTTTCCCAAGAATGATTTTATTCTTTTCAACGGTTCCCTGAGATCTGCCAACTGGATTACTGGTAATGCCTTCTGGTTTAGTCATTTTGCTCAATTTGAGTCATTATTAATCCTGATACGAGAAACTCGGCTTTTCATTCATTTCTAATTCTCTATTTTTTCAAGAATACCAGGGTGAAGGGTACCGGCATGAATCTCATCTCCCTATAATTAAATTAGATCTTCCTCAATTAAAAAAATCCCTATCTTTCCAAAATTAAAATATTGATCTGGGAATAATGAGGTTATTAGGCATTACCTTCTTTTGTGGAGAGGAGGAAAATTCAAGAATCAAAATCTGAGCCTCGATGTGCTATTTTTTTAATCTTGATAACTTGACCAACTCCAAATTCAATAAAATCTTCCTGGTATTCTTCAGCAAATATTTCTCGAACCGAATCACCAGTACAATGGGACGGAGCGACTTTTTTGACACCGATTTTTCTCAGTTCCTTGACAACGGATAAAGGAGGCTGATGAAATCCCCCTAAAGCAAGATAAATGGTTTCTTTTTTTATAATATCTTTAGCCTTTAGAACGATGTTTACTATTCCAGGGTGAGCACAGCCGGTTATCAATACAGCGCCTTTTTGAGAATCAATAAGGAGAGATTGCTCATTTGGTGGGCCGGGAAGCTCTCCAGTAGAATACACAAAATCGGAAATTTTCATAGGTTCGGATATTTCATGGATTTTTGCGTGGTGGTTTATGATCATTTCTCGTATAGAAGAAGGAAAGGTATGAGGGATATAAACCGTTACTTGATTATTTTGTTCCAAAAAACCATTTAATCCACCTACGTGGTCTCCGTGTATATGGGAAAGGACGATTTTTTGAATCGATCGTGGGTCAATGTTCATTTTCTCTAAGTTAAAGGGCAGAATATCGGAGCTCCCTCCGGTGTCAAATAAGATTCTTTCTGCAGGTGTCTCGATTAGACAGCTAAACCCCCAGGCAGTTTTCAAATCTGAATCAACGCGGTAGTTATCATAAACTGAAGTTATGATAATGTCTGGTTTTTTATTATTTACCGATTCTAAGTCGATTTCTTGGAGGCTAGCATTTTGATTATGAGTAAAAAACCACAACCCAATACTTATGAAAATAATCACTCTGGCAATAACTAGCAACTTATTATTCATACGGGATCAACTCCCATTTGGTTAAAAATCTGGGGCCAGATCTTGATTCTTGAATTTATAAAAAATTATGGACGTTGTTAGAGGAAGACGATCTCTGCACTCCTGGATCATCCCAAGAATTTACTCTTATTCCTAATCTTGGTTAGGATATAGCCAGATCTGTGAGAGTGAAGTTTCAAAAGATTCTTTTTCTTTATAACTCAACTTTCGCACATAAATAAATGCTAAAAATCCTTGATTATAAAGGGTTTTTTAATGAAAACACCCCTCCTTTCTGGTAGAATTGACTTAGGAAAAAAAACCAATCACCACAAAGAGAGAGGTGTCTTCATGACTATCCTACCAGAAAATTTGGAAAATGAAAGGACTCTATTCCCAATGTTTTCCTCCTTTATGAAGGAGTTCAAATTGAACCAGCTTTTCCGGAAATGTTCCATCCGGAAAGAGAAAGGGTTCCCAGTCAAAGACGTCTTTCAGATGATCTTTCTCCTTGTCTTTACCGGAAAAAACGTCTCTGGGATATTTTGCTCCAAGAATCCCATTTTTCAAGGAAAGAAAGACACTCTTTACCGTTTCCTCCACAAGACTGGTGGGAACTGGCGTAAATTCCTTTTCCTCTTGAGCACCAAAGTGGTCTCTGAAGCGCTCCTTCCTTTTACCAGTTTGAAACGCTACACCTGGGTGGTGGATGATTCCCCCTATGAACGGCCTCGGAGCTTGAAAGTTGAAGGGCTCTCTCGATTCTATGATCACGCCCAAGGACGGTTCAGTCGGGGTTTCAGAATGCTCACTTTAGGACTCACCGATGGTGCTACATTCATTCCCTTTGCTTTTTCATTGTTAAGTTCTCACCAAAAAGAAAACCAGCTCTGTCCCATGGATGCCTCCATTGATGGGCGGAGCAAAAGAGCTCACCTTCGGAAAGAATCCCAAGAAAAAGCTCCAGATGTCTTCTTCAACCTCCTGGATGGAGCCTTGAAACACTGTCCTTTGGTCTCAACTATTCTCTTTGATAGTTGGTTCAGTTTTCCAGCCCTCATCCGCAAATGTGCTCTTCGCGGATTATCAGTGGTGTGCATGCTCAAAAACACCCCAAAAATTTACTATTCTTTTGGTGGAAAAGTTCTTTCTCTTTCCTCTCTTTTCAACCGGATTCAGAAAAGACCACAGGGTCCGATCCTTGGATCTTGTGTGATTAATCTCAATTTGACTGATAACCCCCTGTATGCCCGCATCGTCTTGGTCCGAAGTGAAAAACAAAAAAACCAGTGGCTGGCACTTCTTTCAACCGATCTGTCTCTTTCTGAAGACGAGATCGTCACCCTCTATGGGAAACGCTGGGATATCGAGGTTTTCTTCAAGATGGTGAAATCCTTCTTGAAACTCACTCGAGAATTTCAGGTTCGATCCTATGATGCTCTGGTATCCCATACCAGTATCGTCTTTATCCGCTATATCATGCTCGCGGTTATTGCCCGGAGAAACACCGATCCCCGAACCTTTGGCGAGCTTTTCTATGCCTGCTATGATGAAATTCAGGATATCACTCTTATGGAAGCACTCACTCTTCTTCTTGAGCTCCTGAAGACGACCATCAAACAGATTTTCGTTCTTTCAGAAGAAAGAGTCAAAGAGCTAGTTGCTTATTTTGTGAATAGTCTTCCAGCGTGGTTGAAAGGAAAAGTACTATTATTGAACTGCGAAAGTTGAGTTTATAAGGAAAATGGATGAAGAGATTGTATATTATAACATAACATGTTTTCCGTTGCCCCGTTCCCATGCCTTTGTTAGGGACAATAAAAAAACCCGGGTGGCATTTCGAGAGTCCAACTCAATCCAGTCCCCTGGATAACCAAACCCAATAACCACATTCCCGCTCTGAAATATCGTCCTTTTTATCCGGGAATGCCTCGTTATCCATTTAAATTGTTTGATATACTCCTATTCGTAATTGGTGGAAGACGCCGAGGGAGAGAGGGCGAAGAGGTGAAATTTTCCCCGTCATTCTGAGGAGTCCGGTGTTTTTGCCGGACGACGTGTGGGTCTTATCTTTCCAACTTTATCCAGAATCCATATCCCCCCAAAAATTCAAGAATCAAGGCCTGATTCCAAATTTTCAAATTTTTATGATTTTTTAAATCTCATTGCCGATATGTTAATGTATGGTGTATTTCTATTTCAATCTTTGACACAGTGTGTTATAGATTAATCAGTTTAAATAACCTTGTGATACCTTTTGGTAAGTTTATTTTAAATTAGCTGTTCTTAAAAAGGGAGGAATTTGAATACAATTGTGTGGAAGTGAACATTTCCGATCTTCAAAAGATAAAAGTCAACGAAAAAACCACCTTTTAAGAGATTGCTGAAGTTTCTCCAGCGTACCGGTTTCTCAAATGAAAACAATTCAAGAATCAAAACCTGGCAACATAAGTTCCGTAATAAAAATAAATGATCAAAGAAGTGGAGGGGAGTAGTTTGAAAAATTTAAGGGTTCAAATTCTATTGATAATCTGTCTTTGTTTTCTCGGTTTAAGTTCTATCGTAGGAGCTACTGAAAGTCTCTATGACATTGCTTACCAGACATATATCTATGCCTATCCAATGGTTTTGACCAAAGCGACTCAACTCACCCAGAATATTCCTGATAATCAGTTTCTCCATTATCGAGATGTTCCATCCCCCAGTAACCGTGATGTCGTCCGACCGAATCGGGATACGATGTATTCGTTAGCCTGGCTCAACCTCAATGAAGGTCCCATTCTCTTAACCGTTCCTCAGACCCGAGGTCACTACTATCTCGTTCAATTGATGGATATGTGGACCGATACCTTCGCCAGCCCCGGTTCTCGAACCACCGGCTCAGAAGGAGGACAATTCCTTATCGTTGGTCCCAATTGGAATGGCCAGCTTCCTGATGCCACCGATCCAAAAATCAAGGAATTCATCAATGATTTCAGGTTAATCAAATCACCAACCAATCAAGTCTGGATTGTCTGTCGGGATGAAATAGGGAATGAAGAAGACTATTCTGACCTTCACGCCATACAAGATGGCTATCGCTTGGAGCAAATTGGAAATCCCACGGATCTGCCCGCTCAAGCCGAACTCGCCCCTCGGGAAGATCCTCGTTTTCTTGCCCTAACTCAAATGATAGAAAACAGTAAAATGATTCCACCCCAAATCATAGCCCAGATGGATGCTGGAACCTTTTTTGAAACCTTTGCGGAACTGATGATTGATAATCCTCCCCATATTCAAGACTGGCCGATCGTCGCATTAATGAGTCAGATCGGCATCCAGCCGGGCAAACAGTTTGACTTTCACAGTGTAGAGCAGAATGTCCAGGATACCATCCGTCAAGCGGCTCAGGATGCTCAAAAAAATATCCAAGTCCAAATACCCTTCCCGGTTGTTGATAATTGGCGATTTATGACCCAACATTCCGGATCTTATGGAACGTCTTACTTGTTCCGGGCTGCCATTGCTTATATTGGGCTTGGAGCCAATCTTCCTGAAGATGCTGTATACCCAGTGACTCATATAGATTGCAACTCTGACGTCCTCGATGGCAGCAAAAACTATGTTGTCCATTTTGAACCAGGGCAAATCCCACCGACTTATTCATTTTGGTCGCTTACGGTGTATGACTCATCGGGGTATTTGGTTGAGAATCCCATGAAACGATATAATTTAAACAGCAAGCAAAATGAATTGAAGCTCAATCCCGATGGATCGCTGGATATCTATTTACAGAGCACTTCACCTGGGCCAGAATGGGAGCCGAATTGGCTTCCGGTTCCTGCCAGTGGAAGATTCGATCTCACTTTACGAATCTACTGGCCAAAAAGGGGAGTTTTGGATGGAACCTGGAAATTGCCTAAAGTCTGCCCTCGATAGTAAGTATAGGTATTCATGTCAATTTCACGTCACCAGATGAGGATGAAAATACTTATATAAAAACGCATTGCGAGGAATCCAACCGCTTTTTAATGGGATGACTTGGCAACCTGATTTGTCCATTCAATCATTCTGAGGTGTCCGGTCTTTCACTGGATGACGTGAGAATCTCATCATTTATTTTTTCCTAGTGGTCCGATTCCCCGAAATTCAAGAATCAAGACCCGAACCCGTCGGATTCGCTATCTCATTAAGCCTCATCTTGCTCATCACATTCACTGAGGAGATCCGCGATCCGTTGATCGATCTGCTTGAGGACTTTTTGGGTATTGTTCTTATCCCACTTCTTTTTGATCGAGGAATTCGCTTTAAGATTACTGTCATCAAGGAATAAGGCGTTCCCCCCAATCAGGTTCAGCTTTATACAGAGATAAGCAGATTGTTTTAAGACTTCGGCTAATTGTGAGCGGTTTTTTCTCCTGAATTCAGCGATGGTCTTATGGTCGGGCTTGAGCCCTGAGGTCAGCCAGATAAAGGAGAGATTATAATGGATAGCCTCTTCTAATTTTCGAGAACTCCGGATCCCATAGGCATAACCATAGACTAAGAGTTTTAACATCATCTTGGGGTGATAGGCGGGATTCCCAGCTTGGTGGGGATCCAGGTTAAATCCTAAATTTTCTAAATCAAGAGCCTCTACAAAGGTATCATAAACTCTAACCGGATCATCGGGAGTGACGTATTCTTCGATACTCGGGGGCAAGAATTGCAGGTGGTTTCTATTCTCAGGTCGATAAGCCATAATAAGAGTATCCTTTCTTAGGCCATTATTCTCTTAATTTTATAACAAAAAAAAGTAACTCTAAGTCTTGTAAAACAAGAATTATATTCGATATTTAGGTCTTTTTTTATTGATACAAATTGGTATTTGTAACATAGTCTGATTGCAGGGAGCACATTGTGCGAAGTAAGAATCTTATCCTTTCCAAGCCACACAGCCTTTAAACATTCAAGAATCAAGACCTGACCCCTACAGGATGTTATCAACTCATTTTTTTAAATTCATCGTAAGTTAGATTAGCATCTTTTAAAATTTTTCGAAGAGTTCCTATCGCAACATCTTTCCCTTTGTGAATAGGAACCGTTGTCCACCTCCCGTCGAGATGATGAAAAATGGCATGGCTTCCACTCTGGCGAATTTTTTAAAAACCAAGCTTTTCAAGAGTACGTATAACATCTAAAGGCTTGGCAGGTTTAATTTTAGACAACAACCTCAACCTCTTCTATGAGTATTTCAATAGGTATTGGTTCACCAAGTGCTTGGCGAGCTTCGATATGGAGTTGGATAGCGTCTTTGATATTCTGTAACGCTTCATCGACAGTATCACCTTGGGAATAACATCCTTGTAGAGCAGGGCAAGAAGCAATATATATACCGTTTTCGTCTTTTTCAATGAGAATTCGATACTTGTATTTCAAAGCTTTTCACGCTCCTAAATTAAATTACCCAAACCAATAATAGCATAAAACTTAGAGCAGTAATAATAAAGAAAAGAAAGGTAAATGACAGAGGGATATAAAAGTGACGTAAGAGAGAGGTGTGGGAAGCATCGTTTCCTTGTCTAAAGACAAAAACCTCTCAAGATTCATCTTTCTAAAGAAATCGACCATCAAAATTTATAAATTTAATTTTTACGACAAATTTAAATACTGATTTAAGCAAAATACTCATTTTCCACTATCATCTTTAAAAAAGAAAAACGTAACAAATTCAAGAATCAAGACCTGAACATCCCACTACAAATTTCAAGCCATTTTTAAAATATTTCTCTCGTTTTCTTCTCGGATTTCATAGAAGCGCTTTTCTTTTATGAGTGACCAAATAACCCTCACCAGATGTCTCCCCAGTGATCGGATAGCCTGATTATGCTTTTTCCCTTCTAATCGTTTTTTCTCATAGTATCGCTTTGATTCTTCGACTTGCCAAGAATGATGAGCCACCGCAACCATCATTGCTGCTTTAGTTCGAGTATTCACTGATTTGGCAACTTTACAGCCTTCTTTTTTCCCTGAACTATTATCAAGTGGTGCCATTCCTAGGTACAAAGCTAAGCTCATATCTTGCGGAAAACGACTGAGATCGTCAATTTCACCAGCTAGTTCAGCTGAAGAAATTGGTCCAAAACCAGGAATACTTCCGATGGTTCTAGCCAGATCTGATTGTTCGCAGAGAGGCTCGAATTCGTTTTCAATGGTTGCAATGGCTTCCATAAGCGCTAGTATGCGTTTGGCATCCTCAATGATCATGGAACTGACCAAGTCAACATCAGTAGAAAAATGAGCTTCTTTTTGCCAGGAAGCGATTACTGCAGCATACTTTTTCCCGACTCCTTTAATCTTGAGGAGACTCTCTTTCCGCATGGTAGCGAGATTTCGGAGTGAAGGACGGCAGGTGAGAAAATGGAGATACCAGCGACTATCAACATTTTTCACCAAATCAACTAACCCCGGAGCGACTGATTGCAAGGAGAGCCTTGCATTCGATTCTGGATGCTGATCTTTTCATTCACCAACTGTCGACGTCGTCGAGTGAGCCGTTTGAGGGTCTGATTCACTCCGTTTCCTGGTTTGATTTTGAGTGATGGCTCAACGCTCTCCTTGGAAAGAAGGAGCAATCCGCATGAACTCGACAATCTTTTTGGGCACAATCACATCAGTTTTTGCAGGACCAGAGAACAGCTCTTTGAATCGAGCCAGTTTTAAATTATTGATGTTATACAGGATATAGCCTTTCTGTTGAATCAATTGATCAAGAGGTCGAGCATACCCATTAAACCCTTCCATTCCGATTATGACTGGACATTTCAAAGTTGATTCATAATGATTAATTTCAGAAAAAAGAGAGTTAAAACCACTGGCATTATGAGAAATCCCAAATTCTTTGAGAAGTGTGCCATTTGATTCTGCAATGGCAACCTGATGTGAATGACATCCAACATCGATGCCAACCAGAAGGTGTTCGTTCATGAGCGGAGCCTCCAAGCTTGATATATTGAGGATGTATTCTTTATTGTCCCACATCGCGTCTATTAACAGAGCCACAGTCACACGACCGGCACCATCCCAGCAGATGTTACGGGACAATAAAAAAACGAGGGCGGCATTTCAGAGTCGAGTGAACCCAGTTTCCTGGATAACGAACCCCAACAGCCACACCCCCGTCTCAAATAGCATAGCATATTTTATCCGGGGATGCCTCGTTATCCTCTCAAAATTGTATGATAGACCCTAGGATTGTCTATTTTTCCTTTAAGGCTTGTATTCTTTCTTTGGCTTGCTCAATATAGGGGCCATGTTGCATTGAAGCAAAGCGAAGAAATACCTTATAATCGCCAATAGCTTCTTTCCAGTAACTCATCTTTTCATAGATCTCAGCACGGGAATAGAAAGCCATAATAAATCTTGGGTTGAGCTCCAGAACTGTATTGAAATCAGCTAAAGCCTGATCTAAAAATCCTTTCATGGAGAAGGCAAGGCCTCGGTTATAATAATATCCATCATTCTGTGGACTGAACCTCAAAGCCTGATTAAAATCAACGATGGCTTGATCATAGCAATCCTTCTCATAATGAGCTAAGCCACGATTGTTATAAGCATCGGCAAAATGAGGATTAACTTCCAGTGACTGGTTGAAATCAGCAATCGCTTCATCAAAGCGATCTATTTTAGTATAGGTGACTCCCCGGAAACTATATATCTCAAACAATTCTGGATTGAGCTCCAAAGCGCTGGTAAAATCGACAATCGCTTCATCAAAGCGATCTTGGCTGTAATAAATCCTTCCCCGTTCAATATAGAACTGGGTATTTGACGGGTCATATTTTATAACTTCAGTGTAATCGATAATTGCTTTATCAAAAAGACCTTGATTGGCATAGGCCATTCCCCGGTAATGAAAAGCTTCTGGATATCTGGGGTTTAATTCCACTGCCATAGTATAGTCAGCCATGGCCTGATCGGAGAGGTCTTTATCATGGTAAGACACTCCTCGAATATAGTAGGCCCTGTCATCCATTGGATTTATTGTCAGAGCCAGACTGCAATCAGCAATGGCCTGATCATACCATTCTTTTTCCCAATAAACCGCTCCCCGCTGGACAAGAAGAATACCGATGGTTTCCTTCTTCCCTAGACTTTTCAGATAAACCTGGTTTTTCAAATAGTCGTTCTTGAAAACTCGACAATCATATTCATCAGCCAGAACCGTTCCTTTTTGAGCAGGATCGAAGTTGATCGGTTTTTGACCATCATCGGAGCGGACATAGAATAAATCGGGTTTGACTAAAATATACCAAGGCATTCGCCTTTTCTGGGGTTGAGGATGAGATCGATGAGTAAAATCTTTGAAAACAGCAAAATGCCTTCTTTGGTATACACCAAATAATGGAATGCCAATCCGCTCGGCAAGAGCCAGATAGAGAACCGACAGCCCAAGATCATTTCCTTTTTTCTCATCCAAGACCACATTCAAAAAATTGACTTTTGGATCTTCCTCATCTTCTCCTGCGGTTTCAAAACCTAATTCTTGAAAAAGATAGTGGTTGATAGTTTCAATGCTCTTCAGCGGATCTTTTTCTTTGCCAATTTTTTTTATCAAAACCTGAGCCAACTCGTCGATACGGTTTCGATAACTCTCAAGGTTAAAAGTGAGGTGATATAGATTTAAAGATGCTTCCTGAGATAGCAATAGAGCAGCAGTGGCAAGATCAATCTGGTCATCAGGCAGAGCCAGGGCTTCTTCAATATTCTTAGCCTTCAAGCCTAAAAGATTTCTATTGGCAAGCTGAGGTGAGCGGAACCAAAATCCTGGACTACTCATCTTATTTTTCCACCTTTTAAAGGTATTTATCTATCAATTATCGACATTTCCAATAACTTTAACTTCAGATTCAGTTGATGAAAAAATTATTAAAAAAAACAAATTCATAAATACGGATTTGAGAATCCATTAAGATGAATTCCTTGATACGTCTTTTAGGAATTCAACCAATTTTTTATTAATTTATCAACCCACCTTACCGATATTATAATTTATAGCGTATTTTTATTTCAAATATTTAAGAAATTGTAATAAATATTAATTTGTTAAAATAACAGTGTAGAAACTTATAACAAACCTATTAAATTTGGCTAACCGAAAGAGGGGAGTATTTGCCACAAATTAGGAGGGATGGAAAGCTGCCAATCTTCAATGGGAAAAACCAATTATAAAAACTAACCTTTAAAAGATTTGCTGATCAAAGATACCAATATTTCTCCATTTCATCAATTCACTAAACATAAATAATTTAAGAATCAAGACCTGACCCCAGCATACTCTCGAGAAACTCGGCTTTTCATTCATTTCTCATTCTCTATTTTTTCAAGAATACCAGGGTGAAGGGTACAGGCATGAATCTCATCTCCCTATAATCAAATTAGATCTTCCTCAATTAAAAAAATCCCTATCTTTCCAAAATTAAAATATTGATCTGGGAATAATGAGGTTATTAGGCATTACCTTCTTTTGTGGAGAGGAGGAAAATTCAAGAATCAAGACTTGATCCCTAGGATTGTTATTTTATATAAATTAAGGAGAAATATATGAATAAGAAGGAAAGAATTGCTGCTGTTATTCATCATAAAAAAATTGATAAAATACCCTGGACAATGTATGCATCCTATCCACCCTGGGGTGAAACTGAACGGAGATTCAGGAACGAGGAATTAACCTTGATTTACCAGCACTTTCCGATTTGTAAAGTGACAATGCCGGAGGTCAAAGTGACTGAGGAGAGTCACTATCTTCTTGGAAGTGACAATGGAAGAAATGTAATAATCAGAAAGTTTAGTACACCTCGTGGAGAGGTCTCGACAAAGCATGAACTTTTTATAAACAGTCTTCCTACTCCTGGTGATCTCATTCAGAAGTTTGGGAGCGAGATTGACCAAGAAATGCTTTCATGGGTAACTGGTTTTCCATTTCAGTCTGAATCTGATTATGAGATTTTGGAATTTATTTATAAAAATATGCAATTTAGTCCGAACTTTGAAGAATTTATAAAAACCGAGAAATTAATCGGTTCAGATGGCTTTATAATGGCTAACCTGGGTCAATCTCCCTTTCAAACCCTCCTGTACCAACTGATGGGAATTGAAAGGTGCTATCTTGAATATGATAGCAATCCAAAGAAATTTCGAAGACTCTACGAAGTGTTGTATGAAAATTTAAGAAGGAAATACCGATTAGCAGCTGAGGCGCCAGCCCAACTCTTTTGGTCTGCTGAAAATCTCACCAGCATGCTTACTCCTCCTGATTTATTTCAAGAATTTTATATTCCTTTTTATAATGAAATGGCTGAGATTCTGCACAAAAAGGGAAAAGTTTATGCAGTGCATATGGATGGCAATTTACAAAATCTTGTTCACCTGATAAAGGAAACAAAAATTGACATCATTGAGGCATTTACTCCTCCCCCAATGGGTGATCTATCGGTTACTGACGCCATGAAAATGTGGAAAGATAAAGATAATTTGGATTAATTTTCCTGGTACGTTACTAGCTACTGCCGATGCCAAGGAAATAAAGGAATATACCATAGAAATGCTTAAAAGCGTTGCTCCTGGCGATAACTTCATGATTGGCTGCACCGAGAGCTATCCCATGGAAAGATGGGAAATGGCTTTTGGAGCAATTTCGAATGCCTTAAAAGAGTGTGGCGATTATCCGATTCAATGTTAATTGATTAATAATCTTTGAAGTTAAAAAAGTCATATAAAATCATTGATTGGGTAGGATTAGGGATTCGGTGAATACATCCAGGTATTAAGTCGAGTTGCTTAAAACCATTCCAGCTGTTCTTGTCATTGCTATTGCTTTTTCTTCATCTCCAATTATTTATCAATTATTCTTTTCTTAGTCCATGCTATTGAGACGAAATCTCCATCCCTTATGTTTCAACATAACTATATGATTATCAAAAAGAAGTGAGAAAAAAACTAAAATTCTAAACTCACGTCCAGACTCCCATATATCAATAGAGGAAGACGTCGAGGGGGGGGGCATGAGGATCTCCTCTTTTTCTATATTATTTTCTAAAAAAAATCAGGAAAAAACGAAAGGCATCATCCCCGTTGCGAAGCGCCACCCCTCCTAAGGAGAGGAAATGTTCAGTCTATTCCCCCATTGAGGGTGGTTAGGGGAGCGTGCCTTTAATCCGTCATTCTATGTGGTGCTTTCCTGCATGAGGATCTCATCTTTTATCTTTCCCTAATGTTCCAATTCCCCAGAAAATTCAAGAATCAAGACCTGACCCCCTCTGACTACTCTGAAACATCGTCCTTTTTATCCGGGAATGCCTCGTTATCCTCTTTAAATTGTATAATAGACCCCAGCATACTCTCGAATGACGTGAGAATCTCATCTTTCCATCTTTTCCCAGAATCCCAATACTCCGAAATTCAAGAATCAAGGCCTAATCCCCGCATATTCTTGCCTAATTATTCAGTACCTCACCATTGCTTCTTATAATTTTTAAAGACAAAAAAAGTTTTTATATTTTTTTATACCGCTACTTGACAATACATTAGAAAAATGGTAGAAAAGTACACATATACATATACATACTCAAGGAGATAACCATTGGAAAAAAACCTATTTACATCCTCGATGATGATGGCAAAACAAGAATCAAGGTTTGATCTTGCGAGATTGAATAAAAATAAAATATAAAGCTACTTGACAGTATACGTATAAAAATGATATAATAGCCATATACGGCTAATAGAAAGGAGACAACCATGGGAAAAAAGACTATTTACATACGTGATGAGGACGAAGAAGTATTTAATAAAGCTATGGAAACATTGGGTGATGGGGAGGGTATGGGCTCTATCATTGTTACAGCATTGAAAGAAAAGATGCAAAATATGAATGAACTGGAAAATGAAGCTTATGAACTAAGTATGTTAGTAGAAACCGGTCTTAACAGATATGTAGAAAGAGCTTTAAACCATTATCTACAAATTCTTCCTGGTAGTGCTCTCGAAAAAGCAGAAATAATGATCATGGTCATTCGACAGGAAGATCCTGAATATTTCTCTTTGAAAGGAGAAACTGGACTACAGATATTAAAAACAATGTGGGCTGATGATCCAACCTGGTTTGAAAAAGGAAAAGAACTAGTAAAACAAGGTTGGTCTGAGCACGAGAGAAGGCAAAAAGAGGGAAAGAAAAAGTTAATGGAAACCTTTGGAATAATGTCTAGTGAAAAACCAACAAAATCGAAAAAAGAACAACCAAAGCAAACTAAAACAAAAAGAAAACAAAAAAAATAGAAAGGAGGTTAAATAAGCATTATCGTGAGGTAATATCCATTTTTTCAAGTTCAACCAAGAAAGGGGATATGAATCCGATGTATGCAGTAAAAACAAAAAGAGAAAACAAAGAAATTTTTGGATTTGTTAATTTACCGAATTGGTTAAAAAAACGTTATAGAGAAGTTTATGTTAGTTACCATAGTGATCTTTATAATTCTTGTTGCATCATGTGTCGGGTTGTTCTGGAAGTAGCATTAAAAGAGGTGGATAAAAAATTGACCGGAAGAAACTATATTAATTCCAACAAAAGTTTAATGGAGCTTATAAATGGGTGCGGTCGTTTTCTAAAACATAAAGAGAGGGATGCTATGTTAACTATATACATGAATGGAAACCTAAGCGCTCATTCTGAAATACTGCCAGGAAGACAGGAAGCCACAGATTCCTTCCGGGCTTTAGATATCCTTCTTAAGGGAATTTTATCGCTAAAAGTAGTTTCAATACAATGGTTCACAGAAATTTAATTAACTATTCTATAAGGAATAAGTGCCTAAGTTCATGACCCAAGAAAAGGAGGACAAAGGATGTTAAAAGTTGATAAGCTATGGGAATGTCAATCACAAGACGAATGGATGCAAGCATTAGATAATTACTGGAAATTCGTTAAACCTACCAATATAAATTTAGAAAAAGAACTCGATGAATTAAATCCTGATGTTGTGAAAAACATGAACACTGATGAATTTTACAATTTTCTTTTAAACAAATATTTCAAATGGAAATACACAGCTCCAAATCGATATGCTTCAACAACTAAATTTTTTAAGCAATATAAAATAAATGGTATGAAGTCTTTAGAAAACATTAAGAAGAATTTGTTTTCATTTAATTTAAATAATATTGAAGAAGGGCTCAGAATTACAAGTGAAATTAAAGGTTTGGGAATAGCTGGTGCATCTGGATTATTATCCCTTCTTTTTCCAAAATATTTTGGTACTGTAGACCAATTTGTCGTAAAAGCTCTTTGTGGTATAGATGACCTACCACAATGTTCAATAGTTCAAAAGATGAATCCAGGATCTTTAAATTTGAAAGATGGGTTAATTCTCATTAAAATTATGCGTCTTAAAGCAAGTGAATTAAATAGCACTTTTAAAACTGAAACGTGGACACCGAGAAAAATTGATATGATTCTTTGGACTTATGGAAGATAAATCATAGCAGCAGTTGAGTTATATTCACATTAAAATGATAAGGGGTTGGGAAATGAGTGAACATAAAACCAAGACCTAACCCCTTTAATTTGTAACTCTACATGAAGAATAAAAAAAGAAATTAAGGATCGATATATTTATCAAGGAGGTTAAAAATGGGAATAGTTGATTATATTATTCATTTTATCCTGGCTATCCCATTCATCATGTTTGCAGTTGGAGTTTCAAAACCCGATTATGATTGGTTAATCCCGTTAAGTATTTTTGGAATTTATCCTGCTCTTTTTTTAGGTGGGATTCTCTTTTTTTTATTTTCATAAAATATATCCAGAAAAATGGAGCTAAATATAAGGGTGGCAATTCAAGAGCCAGAGTGAACCCAGTTTTCTGGATAACCAATCCAGCTGGATTGGTAATGAGATTTTAGGGTGATTTATATCTGTCATTGTTTGGTTATTAAGATATAATAGAATTACGATCTAGATCTGAAATTTTGCCATAGAGTAGCAAGAAATAATATTTCTTATCTTATCTAAAAGATAGCGAGGATCGAAAAACTAATTAAAATTGAAATAATGTTTTACATCGTTAGTAGAAAAGGCAATGTCAAGTTGGAGGATCCATGAACCGCGTAACGGTTAAGCCCGAAATACTGCTCTGGGCACGCGAACGAACCGGTCGGAGCCTAGAAAGTTTGAAAAAATTATTTCCAAAACTCGATCTTTGGGAAAAGGGAGAGTTGAGTCCAACGCTCAAACAATTGGAGGATTATGCCAAAGCTACTCGTACCCCGATTGGGTTTTTCTTCCTAGCCAAAACTCCTGTAGAGCGGATTCCAATTCCCGATTTTCGTACCATGTATCAAGAACGCAAAACCCACCCCAGCCCTGATTTACTCGATGTCATATATATCTGCCAGCAACGTCAAGAATGGTATCGAGATTATGCGCGTTCTGTTGGCGAGAGGGGTTGTAAGTTCGTAGCATCATCAAATCTTATAAGTAATATTGAGATTACTGCAGCTAACATGAGACAGATGCTTAGGTTTGATGTTGAGGAGCGCCGACAAATGACAAGTTGGACTGAAGCCCTTCACTATTTCAGCGAAAAGGCTGAAAATCTTGGTGTGCTGGTTATGATGAGCGGTATCGTTGGAAGTAATACAAGGAGAAAGCTAGATCCCCAAGAATTTCGAGGTTTTGCACTAGTGGACAACCTTGCACCTCTGATATTCATCAACAGCGCGGATAGCAAGTCAGCACAGATGTTTACCCTGGCACATGAGCTTGCACATCTTTGGCTTGGTGAAAGTGCATTGTCAGATGTAAGCTTAGCCTCATCTCCTTCACATGAAATCGAAGTTTGGTGTAACCAAGTTGCTGCTGAGTTTTTAGTGCCATTTGAATCGCTAAAAATTGAATACCAAAAAGATGCTGATTTAACAACAGAAACGAACCGTCTGGCTCGAATTTATAAGGTGAGTACTCTGGTTATCTTACGCCGAATCTATGATATTGGTGGTTTAACCTGGGAACAATTTAAGAAAACATATAATGAGGAATTGAAAAAATTTCAAGGGATTCCAAAAACAAGTGGTGGTGATTTTTATCGAACCCAAGTAGCAAGGGTAGGAAAACGTTTTGCCCGTGCCCTTATCGCAAATACTCTTGAAGGACAAACACTTTATCGTGACGCCTTCCGTATGCTGGGTTTATCGAAGATATCAACCTTTCATGAACTCGGACACTTTTTAGGAGTACTATAATGGCATATTTACTTGATGCCAATGTTTTCATACAGGCAAAAAACCTTCACTATGGTCTCGATTTCTGTCCAGCTTTTTGGGACTGGCTTACGTTTAACAATGTTTCAAGAAAAGTTTTTAGTATCGAAAGAGTTAGTGATGAAATCAAAGCAGGTGACGATGAACTTACAGATTGGGTAGCGAAATGCAGTCCAGATTTCTTCCTCAAGCCAGATAACGCTATGTTATCTGTTCTCAGCAAAGTCAGCGATTGGGCTACCAGTCAAAATTATGAGCCTACCGCTGTAAATACCTTTTTCCAGGTTGCTGATTATTATTTAGTAGCTTATGCATTGGCCCACAAGCATACTATAGTTACCCATGAGATTGCATCAACTTCATACAAGAAGATTAAGATTCCCAATGCCTGCATCGGTCTAGGCATTAAGTGTATTAATCCATTTGAGATTTTGAGATTAGAGAGAGCTCGATTTATATTAGAGCCATATAGATAAAACAAGTGAGAATCTGAAGGCTGGATCTTGATTCCTGAATTGTATAAAAAATAATAGACGTGGCTTGAGGAAGATGATCTCGGTTCTACTGTTTTATAAAAATAGAATAACCTCATGCTCATTCTTGGTTAGGATATTGTCAGATCTGTGAGAGTGGAACGGCAACGGATTCTTTTTCTTTATGAGGTATGAGGGGGAGGAGGTTGTGTATCATGACATGTACCTCGTTCCTATATTATTGACTGAAACAATAAAAAAACGAAGTTGGAATTTTAGAGTCAAGTGAACCCAGTTCCCTGGATAACCAACCCCAACAGCCACAATTTTGTTTAAAACATCTTACATTTTATCGGAGGATGTCTCGTTATCCTCTTTAAATTGTATAATAGACCCCGCCCTGTGATTATTTGGACTTAACTGTTATGTTGTAAATGTTCGTAAATGGGTTGTTCCAGAAAAATTTACAGGTATAATTTAAATAGTTGTAATAAGTTTTCTGAAAGAGAGTTGCCATAACCCTATTTTTCTAACCGCAATTTAAAAAACATTGATAAATAAGTTTTACTCATAATAAATGATTTAAAATAAAAGAGGATAAATAACCTCGGTGAATAAAACATGAAAGTTATTGAGGGAAGAATACAATCCAAGCCCTTTTTAAAATGGGCAGGAGGGAAGACTCAACTTTTAAATGCTATAGTTACACGCCTCCCAATACACATACTCTTAAGTCTCCAGATCGATAGATATGTTGAGCCTTTTATTGGAAGTGGAGCAGTGTTTTTCTTTCTCAAGAAACACTTTCATATCAACGAGTCGTATCTAATCGATTCTAATCCCGAACTTATCTTAGGCTATCGAGTTGTTCAAAAAGAACCTTTGTTACTTATCAAAAGGCTTGAACAATTACAAAATGACTATCTCAAGCTTTCTGAGGAAAATAGGAGTAAATATTTCTATCAAATTCGGAACCAATATAATACTCAGAGAAAATCCTTAGACTATATTCACTTCAATCAGAATTGGATAGAAAGAGCATCCTGGCTGATCTTCCTTAATAAAACCTGTTATAATGGCCTTTTCCGTTTGAATAAGAAAGGTGACTTTAATGTGCCTTTTGGTCGTTACAAAAATCCAGCGATATGTGATAAAAAAACCATAAATGAAGCAAGTTATGCTCTTCAAGATACAGAAATTATTTGTGGAGACTTTTTCCTTTCTACTCAATTTATTCAAAATGGAACCTTAGTGTACCTTGATCCTCCTTATCGACCAATTAATTCAACTTCCAGTTTTACATCCTATTCTAAAGAAGGTTTTTCTGAAAACGATCAGAAGCGACTAGCTCAGTATTTTCGAGAAATGGATAAGCGTGGTGCATTCCTTATCCAAAGTAATTCCGATCCAAAAAACGAAAAACCAGAAGATATTTTTTTTGATGAACTTTATAAAGGATATTTTATAGAAAGAGTTCCTGCAAAGAGATTTATTAACTGTAATGCAAATCGACGTGGAGAAATCAATGAATTGATTATTCGCAACTATGGAGAAAAAGTAGGATGAATTTATCTCTCTATCAGAGTTTCTTCAGCAATAAATCCTTCGATGATTTAGTGGATTATTTTCATGATACTCTTGTTGATACTAACCGAGGATATAAATTTTTTGTTAACTGGGAAAAGATCAAACAAAATGTAGAAAAATATAGAATTGAATTAAATCTTTTAAATTCCCTCGTTCATTGTCCTAATTTTAATTTGACTCTTCGTAAAGTGGTAACTGATTATCCGGAAGTACTCCCTGTTATTCCATTACTGCTTGCTATACGTGATATAAAGATAAAAGTCATTAAAGATTTTACCGATGCTGATTCTGATACAGTTGTGCATAATTTTAAAAAACGATCGCTATCAAACCAAGAGATAGAAGAGTTGATAACATTTTTTGAAAGAACTGGACTCAAAGACTATTTTCAAAACATGAGTTGTCAAAATATTCAAGATTATGTGACCGGAGTAGAGGTGGGCTTAGATACCCATGCTCGTAAGAATCGAAGCGGAGAAGCAATGGAACTTGTTGTGGGTCCTATTATCCAGGAAATAGTAAAACGAAGAAACTTACCCTTTCAGATTGAAAATCAAAAATATTTCAGATATCTTAAAGATCATTATGATCTTGAGATTTCAACTTCACTTCTTAATCGAAAAGCCGATTTCATTCTAGTCGGGGATAAGAATAAAATTGTCAATATTGAAGTTAACTTCTTTTCCGGAACGGGTTCAAAACCTCAAGAAATTGTTGACTCATATATTAACCGGCAGAATGAATTACTTGAAAATGGTTTTTATTTTATTTGGATAACCGATGGTTTTGGCTGGAAAGGTCAAAAAAATCAAATCCGAAAGGGATTAGAAATGATAGATTATCCACTCAATTTACATTTTGCAAGAAAGGGGCTTTTAGAGAAAATCCTATGTCAGATATTACAAGTTTCCAATTAGAAAACACTACGGTTTGGTCTGTTCCAGAAAGAGGTACTTGGTATACTCATAATCCAAGCTTTCGGGGTAATTTTGCTCCACAAATAGCTCGTAATATTATCCTACGTTATTCTCAAGAAGGAGATACAGTTCTTGACCCTATGGTTGGTGGGGGAACAACTCTTATTGAAACTAAAGTCTTACATCGCCGAGGAATTGGTAGAGATATTAATCCAGAATCTATTCGTATTACCACTGATAATTTACAGTTTGAATATCCGAATTCTTTCCCACAAACAGTTGATTTAGGAGACGTACGAAGTTTAAATGGAATCAATGATGATAGTATTGACCTAATTCTCACTCACCCACCATACCTTAACATCATTAAGTATTCTGAGGGAAAAATATCTGATGACCTTTCTAACATTAGTAGTGTTGATAAATTTTGCCAAGAATTAGAACAAGGTATTAAAGAATTCTATAGGGTATTAAAAGAAAACACTTATTGCGCCATACTAATTGGGGATACTAGGAAAGCCCAGCACTATATCCCTCTTTCTTATTATGTACTGGAATTATTCTTAAAAAATGGCTTTGCCCTAAAAGAAGATATAATCAAGGTACAACACAATTGTCAATCAACACCCTATTGGAAAAGAAAAGTTGGAGATTATAATTTTCTGATGATAATGCATGAACATATGTTTGTATTTCGTAAACCTACTAAGGGGGAGGATTTAAGAAGAATTCGTTATAGTATGAAATGGAATAATAGGTGATGCTAAGATAACAGTATAATAATCAATAGCCTATAATAGCGTTAATCTTTTAGAATAAAGTCTTTATTCATGAATTTATAAGAATGATAATGACTATGAACGATGAAACGCCAAAGGAGAGAGTATTTTCACGAATAACAAGATTTCAAATTATAGTTTAAAATAGTATTACAGTTTTATTAAAAATTTTGGATCTTCTTATGCATCTTGAAACCATTGATTTTTACAATCAAAATGCTGAAGAATTAACTGCTCGGTATCTTCGAGCTGATAGATCTGAGTTACAAAGAATTTTACGACAATGGATCCCACTCGGTGGTAGTGTATTGGAAATTGGTTGTGGATGTGGTCTGGATGCTGTTTTTATGGCGAGTATAGCCGATAAGGTAACCGCTACTGATGCAAGTGATGAAATGCTGCACCAAGCAAAGCGAATCATAGAAAAGCATGGAATGTCTCACAGTATTCTCTTCAAAAGAGCTGTTTTTCCCCTGGAACCAGAAAACCCTTTATTGAAAGAACAATTTGATGTAATTGTATGTATTGCCACACTAATGCATATTCCAGATAATGAGCTTTTTGATTTTGCCTATCAAATTCGCTCTATGCTCAAGAACCAAGGAATTTTTATCTGTTCTTTTCCAGCTGATGGGGGACAAAGCCACGATGACCAACGCCTATATGTGGATCGGGAACCTGCCGAAATATCCCTTCTATTTGAGAGGCTTAGATTTCATCTGTTAAAAAATGAAAAAAGCCAAGACGGCTTAGGTCGAGCTATCAATTGGACCACATCGATCTTTTGTTCTGGTGGAGACTAGGGTAGCCGTCCAATAGATCAAATAGAATCAATAATAAATCGTGATAAAAAGACTGCTTCATACAAATTAGCTTTGCTGCGGGCTTTGTGTGAAATATCCCAATCTTCTTTCCATCATGCTCGTTTTATTTCCAATAATCGAATAAGTATACCTTTGGGCTTGATTGTTGAGAGATGGATTTATTACTATTGGTCGATAGTCAATACATCTCTTCCTTTACCAGAAATGAGAATTGGATCGCGAGCGAAAGGGACGGCTTTCCGGTCTGATTTATTTGAATTGATTGGTTCTTTCCAACCAGGAGGATTAGATGCCTTTTTTGCCTGTTTCCAAAACGGGACATTGAATCCAATGCAGATTCATTACTTAGCTGAGACGGTGAATAGTGTTGCAAATACCATCGTCAAGGGTCCGGTCGAATATTCGGGAGGTTCATTGAAAGATATCGAACGAGTCTTTAAATTTGAAGGAAACAAAAGAATGAAACAATGCCTGATATCAACTGATTTGATTAATAGTTTGGGAAGAGTTATTTTCCCAGCCAGCTTGTGGCGTGAAATGTGTCTGGTCGGACACTGGATTGGAGAAGCCATTATTTTAAGATGGGCTGAACTGAGTTATGAATTTGCCAAGCGTGAAGTTTCAATCCCTGAAATTCTTGCCCTATTAATTATTCAACCTAAAAATGAGAGAAATGTTTCTTTGGCAAAAAATGTCTATAAAAAAGTCATTGGCCTAACCTGTGTGTGGAGCGGAATTCCTTTATCTCAAACTCGTTTTGATGTTGATCATGTCATCCCTTTTTCTATCTGGAATAATAACGATCTTTGGAACCTTTTACCATCTGATCCCAAAATTAACCACCAAAAGAGAGATCGAATTGTCACCCTTCCAATTCTTCGTTCCAGTAAAGATAGAATCATTCATTATTGGAAAATATTATATCAGGAGGCACCACAGAGGTTTCAAACCGAGTTGAGACGAACTCTACTGGGGAGCAGACCGTCACTTGAAAACTGGGAAACTCGTGCTTTTTCAACTCTATCTGAAGCAGTTGAAACGATAGCTCTGCAAAGAGGAGTCGAGAGATGGGAAATACTGTGAAATATAAGGATTACAAAAACTTCAGGGGCCAGGTCTTGATTCTTGAATTTTATAAAGCATTGGTGTTGTGTAATAAGTAAAATGAAAAAACTATTAAATGATAAAGAATGAGATCCTCACGCCCTCGAAAAGCGAGGGCTCAGGATGACGGCATTTTTAAATCTCTTGTAGGGGATTGATTTATCAGGCACGTCGTTTTTCAAATCCGGTTCAATATTTGATTATTTTTTTACTGTTTACAGTATTATCTCGATAAAAATCAATCTCCCTCTTTAGCAAGATGGGAAAGAGGGATTTTTTTATTCTGCTTACGATCCACGGCTCACGCTTCACAATTTTTATGAATGAGATTGCCACGACCTCAAAAAACGAGGTCTCGCAATAACGGATTTAGATTCCTTCTCCCTTGATGGGAGAAGGTCAGGATGAGGGTGAAAAGCCCAGGATGAAATCCAGGTTAGGTGTTTTTTCATTAAGCCTTGAAGAGATGCTCAGGTTCCCCCCCCTCACCTTAATCCTCTCCCACCAGGGGAGAGGAAAGAAAAGAAAAAGATGAGATGCTCACGGCCAAAGGAACGAGAGGGTATTGGCGGAAAGCGCCGAGGGGGGAGCATAATATCGAAGAAGCAAATGGGAGAAAGAGCAGGGAGGTAAGTAGGGTAGATTAGCGGTGAGAAGATGGTTTCATTCTTGATTATACTGTAAAAATAACCGACTAATGATGATTTGTGAAAACCTGGCAAGAGAAATTTAAAGATTATCATTTAAACTTGATTTTTCTATTTATTTATTATAGTATTTGCGTAAATACTTAAATATATATTAAGGTACATTTTAGATGGATAAAGCGGCACGAATATTTAAAGTACTTTCAGATGAAACTCGTCTTCGCATAATCGATTTGCTAAAAAACCAATCTTTGTGCGTTAATGCACTGGCTCACTTTCTTGGAGTTACTAACGCAGCCATCTCGCAGCACCTTCGGATTCTACGCGACGCTAATCTTGTCATTGGAGAAAAAAAGGGCTATTTTGTCCATTACCATATTAACGAAGAAACTTTATCAGAATGGGAAGTAATTGCAAAAAATCTTTTTAAAAAAAGCACCTCAAAAGAAGATGAGTAGATTTTAACCGATTCAGCATGTGGTTCATAACTTAATTTGAAAGGAAGAGATTTTATAAAATAACATGAAGATTTTGAAAGACCCTGATGCTATTGTGCGAGATTCCATTGGGTTAGAAATTACCTAAATCCATTTGGGGAAGGATATTTAATAGAAATCGAATATTTGATACTGAGACAAAAAAGTACGATGGAACAAAACATACGGAAGAAAAGCTGAATTCATTTCGGAGTTGAGATGTGTCTAACCACTTAGTTGGCAGCTTAAGGGTCGGTGGTTGAAAGGGGACATTGGGTGCAGATATTTTTATCTTAAATAAAAACCAAGAGCCCTTGAATAGGATAACTTGGAGGGGAATGTATGATTAAAGGCGCTCCGATCATTGAAGTGCAAAATATGACTAAATATTTTGGTGATATTAAAGCTGTTGATTCAGTCTCGTTCAACATTTTCAAGGGAGAGCTCTTTGGTTTCCTTGGACCAAACGGAGCTGGTAAAACAACTACCATTAATATACTCACCGGCTTAGCTCGTCTTGATTCGGGAACAATTATAATCAACAATATTGACTGTACCCATAATCCAAAAGCTGCTCAATATCTGATTGGTGTTGTTCCCGATGAGAGTAATCTCTATCCCGAGCTCACCGGATTTGAAAATCTTTGTTTTTGTGCTGCACTCTATGGTTTGGGAAAAGTTGAACGAGAAGTTCGTGCTCAAAAACTCTTGGAAGAGTTCAACCTTGCTGAGGCAGGTCAAAGAAAATTTGGAACATATTCGAAAGGGATGAAGAGAAAGCTCACCATAGCGGCAGGGATAATCCACCACCCACAAATTCTTTTTCTCGATGAACCTACCACTGGAATTGATGTAGCCAGTGCTCGACAAATTCGTCAATTGATAGCTAATCTCCACTCAGCAGGAACAACAATCTTCCTCACTACTCATTATATAGAAGAAGCCGAAAGGCTGTGTGACCGAATTGCCTTTATTGTATCTGGAAAAATTGTACGAATTAATTCCGTAAAAAACCTGCTCCAACCCTTTAAAGAGAAACAAATTATGGAGGTTTCCTGTTCAAACACCTTAATTTCGATGATAGATGAACTGTCTCATGCTTTTCCGGAACTGGAATTCTCTTTCCTGAATCAAAGTGTAATCCGGGTAGAGTCCAACCAACCAATTCGAGTTGGTCCTTTAATTCGCTTTCTGGAAGATCATGGTACCGAAGTCACCGAAGCTCGTAAGATTCGACCTTCTCTTGAAGATATATTCGTAAAAATAACCGGGATTGAAGCAGGCGCCATGCGCAAAGAAAAGGAAAAAATAGAGGGTGGAAGCCAATGAAGTTCTGGACAGCTTTTTGGAATATTTTGTTAAAAGATATGCGGACCTACTATTTAAAGCCACCTAATATTAGCTGGGGTATAATTTTTCCTTTAGCATGGACATCAATGTTTTTCTTAAGATCGGGTAGTGGATTAGAAGAGATTATAACCCTCCTTCCTGGTGTGGTGGCCCTCTCCATTCTTTTTGGAACGACATCCATGTTAGCCGTGACTGTTACTTTTGAGAAAAAGAACCGTTCATTTGACCGTCTTCTTCTTGCTCCTATTCCATTTGAGGTTCTGATGCTCGCAAAAACCAGTGGAGCAATTTTATTTGGAATGGCTAATGCTTTCGTTCCGGTAATAATGGCTGCTTTTATCACTGACCTCACTCAGGTTATGTGGGTAATTTTTATACCGGCAATATTCTTAATTGCAGTGGCATCAACCTTTCTTGGTTTATTTATTGCAGTAGCAGTCAGTGAGGTATTCGAAGCTCAAACATTTTCAAACTTCTTCCGTTTTCCCATGATTTTCCTTTGTGGACTCTTTTTCCCGATTGACAAATTACCTCTTTTTTTACAGCCTCTTTCCTATTTACTTCCTCTTACCTACGGAGCCGACCTGCTTCATGGGGCGATTCGAGGAATTCATTCTATCCCGTATTCATTCGATTTGATACTGCTTGGTTTATTTTGTGTTGGTTTGTTTATATTAAGCCTCCGTAATATTAAGCGACGTTGGATTATGTAACATAGCGCAAATCTTGGGATTAGGTCTTGATCCATATATAAGCGGAGAAAAGGAGAAAATTGCTTTTCCTCCCCCATATCAAATCATATCCTTTTGTTACCAATATAACCCGAATGGGTTTTAACAATGTGTAATCGTTTGGAATGAAGCTAGGTGCAATTGATGGATAGACAATGGGGAAAACCTAATTAGGGCAGACACATAGGTCTGCCCCTACAATGATAACCAAAATTGGGGCCAGGTCTTGATTCTCGAATTTATTAAAAAGCTACGGTTTAGAGGAATTAAGAATAAAACGAAAAGATGAGATCCTCACGGCTAAAGAAACGAGAGGGCGAGGGGGAGATGGGGCGAGGAGGAGAGAAAAAAAATAATAAAGATGATCCGGATGAGATTGCCACGTCGTCTAACCAAAAGACGGTTAGCCTCCTCGCAATGACGGATTTGGTTGATGAGAACCTCACGCCCTCGAAAAGCGAGGGCTCAGGATGACACCCTCAATGTCAGATGAGATTCTCACGGTCAAAGGAACGAGGGGGAGAGGGGGGGAGGGGGGAGGGGGAGCATAGAAAATGAAAAGGAAGCAATTTACCAGCTTGAGTTGCATGGCGGAATGAATATATTTATAATATCTCTGAAAGTCGTCAGAAAATTATAGTGAGGAATTGTGCTGGATTTTATACCTCGATGATGGAAATCGAGGTATATTTTTTCTGTTTATTTGCAGGATGATGCGAGTAGGGAATAAACCCATCCCAAAGTGCATTTCACATAATTGGTAAATAATGGTAAAATCTTCAGATTAAATGTGATGATCGTCCTTCTTTTGAGTTCACATAGAGAGATCAGTTCTCTGCCCTCAGAGGGATAATTTAATTCGATTTTCAGATTGGAAAGGTGGAAGTATCATGGTTCAATTTAAAAAGGAAGAAAAGGAAAAACATCTTTATGAATACGAAATAACCATTGAAGAGGAAAAAGTCCAGGAGAAACTGGAAAATATTTATAAAGAGGCGAGCCTTCGAGTAGCGGTTCCTGGTTTCCGGAAGGGGAAAGCCCCACGGGCTATTCTCAAGGGTCATCTCAATCAGAATTTTATCAAGGATGAATTAGCTCGAAGCTTAGTTCCCGACGCTTTGAGTGAGGTAATCAAAGAAGAAAAACTCACTCTTTTTGGCGAACCGGATATTGACCTAGTAACAGTGGATGAAGTGCAACCGTTAGTATTTAAAGCATTAATATTAGAAAAACCCCAGACCACCCTCGCTAACCTGGAAGATATTGAAATCCGCAAGCACAAAGTAGTTATTCGCGATTCCGACGTTGATAAAGAAATCGAAGGCATCCAAAAATCAAGAGGGACCTGGAAAGAAAAAGAAGACCTTCCGGCTGAAACCGGTGATATGGTCAAGGTAAAAATTGATGATAAAGAGTATGCGGTCATGGCAGGTTTTGCAGAGAGCGAATCGGTATTGAGTCGGGCAGTCATCGGATTGAAAAAGAGTGAAACGGGAAAATTTCGCCCCCAGGAAACCGAAGTCGGCAAGCCAGCCGAAGAGATGGAATTTACTGTAACCGAGGTTATGAGAAAAGAAATTCCTGAATTGAATGAAGAATTCTTAACCCAACTCAATCCTGAGTTGAAAACTATTGATGAGTTGCGTTTGAAAACCAGAGAATCCTTGGAGAAATGGGCTGAGGATTTGGTGCAGATTCGCATGGAGAAGGAAGCAGTAGCGGTTCTCGCTAAAAAATCCGAAATAGCGGTTCCCAGTGTATTGGTTGACCATGAAGCCAAGCACCAAATTGATCATTTTATTGAACATATCAAAAAAGATGGAATGACTCTCGAGAGGTATATGGAAATTACCAATACCGATTTTGAGAGTATTGAAAAGGATTTCCGGAAACAGGCTCTTTGGCAATTGAAAAAAATGTTTGTTCTTCAGGAGTATGCCGATAAAAATAGTATTTCGGTCGGCGAAGAAGAAATGAAAGAAGAACTGGGAAGAATTGCTCAGAGAGCCGGAAAAGAAGTAGAGGATGTCAAACAGATTTTAGAGAAGAATAACAAGATGGATGACTTGATGGACCAAAAGCTCCAGCAAAAATTGATTTTAGATATCCTGCAAAAAGTGAAGGTTAAGGAGATGGAAGAACCGCTCAATATCGATCAGTGGAAAGCCCTTGAAGATCCAGAAGAGGAGATGATGGAATAATGCAGGATTTAAAAAATAATTACTTGGTTCCTATTGTTGTTGAACAAACCCCACGGGGAGAAAGGTCCTATGATATTTATTCCCGCTTGTTAATTGATCGGATTGTTTTTCTCGGGACAGAGATCGATGATGTGATTGCCAATCTCATCATCGCCCAGCTGCTGTTTCTCGATGCTCAAAGTGCCGAAAAAGATATTAATCTTTACATTAATAGTCCAGGAGGGTCGGTATCTTCAACACTGGCTATTTATGATACGATGCAGTACCTCAAATCGGATATATCGACAATATGCATTGGAATGGCTGCCAGCGGCGGAGCAGTGATTTTAGCTGCCGGTACCAAGGGAAAGAGAATGGCTTTACCTAATTCACGGGTGATGATTCACCAACCATTAGGCGGTGCCCAAGGTCAGGTGACTGATATTGAAATTCAAGCCCGTGAGATGATCAAAATTAAGGAAAAACTCAATAGCATTTTGGCTAGCCACACCGGCCAACCATTAGATAGAGTAAAAAAAGACACTGAACGGGATTACTTCATGTCGGCAGAAGAGGCACAACAATATGGTTTGGTAGACCAAGTTATCCTACCAAAAAAAGAGAAAAAAGGAGATGCAAGCGGGAATGGCACGTTATGATGATGAAAAAGGAAAAATCCGCTGTTCTTTTTGCGGGAAACCGCAGGCGGATGTAAAAAAACTGATTGCCGGCCCCGGAGTCTTTATTTGTAATGAATGCATTGATCTCTGTAATGATGTGATTCGCGAAGAAACCAAGAATAACAAAAAGCAACCGGAATTCAATATGGGAAAACTGCCGACACCGATGGAGATGAAAAAATTCTTGGATCAGTATGTCATCGGCCAGGAAAGAGCCAAGATAACCCTCTCGGTTGGAGTTTATAATCATTACAAGAGAATTCTTTTTTCCCAGAATGAGAATGAAGTTGAAATAGAAAAAAGTAATATTCTAATGATTGGACCAACTGGTTCGGGGAAAACTCTTTTAGCCCAAACCTTAGCCAAGATGCTGAATGTCCCCTTTGCAATTGCTGATGCTACCACCCTTACTGAGGCAGGTTATGTCGGCGAAGATGTTGAAAATATCCTGCTTCGGCTTCTGCAAAATGCTGATTTTAACTTGAAAAAGGCCGAAAAGGGAATAATCTATATCGATGAGATTGATAAAATTGCTCGGAAATCCGAGAATCCCTCCATTACCCGCGACGTCTCGGGAGAAGGAGTGCAGCAAGCTCTGCTAAAAATTTTGGAGGGTACCATTGCCAACATCCCTCCCCAAGGAGGGAGAAAACATCCTCATCAAGAATTTATTCCGATGAATACCACCAATATTTTATTTATATGTGGTGGAGCTTTCGTAGGATTGGATCGGATCGTTGAGGCTCGGATGAAGGAAAAGAAAATCGGTTTTGGAGCGTTTGAGGCCAATCAGGCAAAACTTCAAGAAAATCCATTAATCGATGTCCAACCGCATGACCTAATGAAGTTTGGTTTGATTCCTGAATTGGTAGGGAGAATTCCCATTATCTGTGCTTTGGATGAGCTCAATGGAGAAGATTTAGTTCGGATTTTAACCGTGCCAAAAAATTCCCTGCTAAAACAATATCAGCACCTTCTCCATCTCGATGGGGTTGACCTCCGTTTTACTGATGGTGCTTTAAAGCAAATAGCCACTGCGGCCATGGAAAAAAAGACCGGGGCCCGTGGTTTACGGGCTATCATGGAAAAGCTCATGACCAAAGTAATGTTTGAATGTCCTGATCGGAAAGATATTAAAAAAGTAACAATTGATAAAGACACGGTTTTAAAAAATCAAACCGCCGATATTGATGTGGATAATCAACTCATTCAAGATAAGCCAGCATAAAGAAAGGAATGAAAATGAATAATCGAACACCAATTCCGCAGGTATATGACGCTTCTCACACTGAGACAAAATGGTATGAATATTGGGAAAAAAACGGTTATTTCTCTCCCGATCCACAGCGTTCCAAGCCTTTTTGTATGGTTATTCCACCTCCCAATGTGACCGGTTTTCTCCATATGGGTCATGCTCTCAACCTGACTCTTCATGATATTATCACTCGTTACCGGAGGATGAAAGGCGATCAAGCTCTCTGGTTGCCAGGGACCGATCACGCCGGCATAGCTACTCAAAATGTGGTTGAAAAACAGCTGGCTAAGGAAGGGTTAGACCGCCATCAGTTAGGGCGAGAAGAATTTATTCAGCGGGTTTGGCAGTGGAAAGACCAATATCACGACCGGATTGTCAAACAGCTGAAAAGCATGGGTGCTTCCTGTGATTGGACCCGAGAACGGTTTACCTTTGATGAGGGATTATCGGCAGCTGTAAAAGAAGTGTTCGTGCAACTTTTTGATGAAGGGTTGATTTATCGAGGAGAGTATATCGTTAACTGGTGTCCCCGTTGCGAAACAGCTATTTCTGATATTGAGGTTGATTACCGAGATGTTCCATCATTTTTGTATTATGTCCGTTATCCGATCAAAGGGCATCCTGGTGAGTACTTGGTGGTTGCCACCACCCGGCCGGAAACCATTTTGGGAGATGTGGCTTTAGCTATTCATCCCGATGATGAAAGATACCGCCAAGTGGCCAATTTAACCGTCATCCTTCCTATTATCGGAAGAGATATGGGTATCATCCAGGATGAATATGTTGACCCGCAGTTTGGAACCGGGGTTCTCAAAGTAACACCAGCCCATGATATGAATGATTTTGATTTAGGGAAAAAACATCACCTTCCAGCAATTGCGGTTATCGATCCTCACGGGGTGATGAACCAAAATGCTGGTATTTTTGCCGGTATGACCCGAGAGCAATGCCGAGAGGCAATTGTCGAAAAGCTGAAGAGCTTGGACCTCATTGAAAAAATTGAAGAATATTCTCATTCAGTTGGTCACTGTTATCGATGCAATACTCAGGTGGAACCGTTAGTCTCCAAACAGTGGTTTGTGAAAATGAAAGATTTAGCTCAACCGGCGATTCAGGCAGTTGAAGAAGGTCGGGTTGAATTTATCCCGGAACGATGGAATAAAATATATTTTGAATGGATGAATAATATTCGAGATTGGTGCATATCACGGCAGATATGGTGGGGGCATCGAGTCCCAGTTTTTTATTGCCAGGAATGTGGTCATTATTTTGCCGACCGAGGGCAACCCGATTATTGTCCGAAATGCAACGGAAAGGTGGTTCAGGATGAAGATGTTCTCGATACCTGGTTTAGTTCGGCTCTTTGGCCTTTTTCAACCTTGGGATGGCCGGAAGTAACTTCCGATCTCAAAACCTTTTATCCCACCTCGGTTTTAATCACGGCATTCGATATTATCTTTTTCTGGGTTGCTCGGATGATTATGATGGGTTTGAAGTTTATGAAGGATGTTCCTTTTCAGAAGGTTTACATCACTCCTTTGGTCCGGGATGCCTATGGGAAGAAAATGAGTAAATCATCAGGCAATGCCATTGATCCCCTCGAGGTTGCTCGCCAGCTGGGTTCGGATTCTTTGCGCTTTGCTCTTGCTTGGTTGACGGTCCAGGGTCGGGATATTCATCTCTCCATGGAAAGAATCGAAGCCTCGAGAAATTTCATGAATAAAATCTGGAATGCTTCCCGCTTTGTTTTGATGAACCTTGAAGAGGACTTTGCTCCAATCGAATTGAATAATGAAACTCATCTCAGTTTGAAAGATCGCTGGATAATGTCCAGATTTCAACAAACCGTCGAACAGGCCAGTCTCGCTCTTGATGATTATCGATTTGGTGAATATGTGCAAATCATTTATGATTTTATTTGGGGTGAGTTCTGTGATTGGTATATCGAGTGGAGCAAAAAAGACCTCTACCAAGGGAGTCCAGAAGAAAAAAGAAAGACTCAGTCGGTTTTAGTCCAAGTGCTTTCGGGAATTATTCAGCTTCTTCATCCAGTTGCACCGTTTATTACTGAAGAGATTTGGCACTCTCTCCCGATGAGAAATGAAAATGATGCCCTTATCGTATCCGACTGGCCAGTTTCAGAAAAATTGTGGTTCAACGATCAGAGTGAGAAAGTCATCAGGTCAATCCAGAATTTAATACGAGAGATACGATTTTTAAGAGCAGAACTGGAGATTTCTCCCGCTGAAACCTGCCGGGTTCAGCTCGGTTTTCATCAATCGGATAACCGAGAAATTATTGAGAAACATTTAGGATACATTGAACAACTGGCAAAATGTGAGATAATAAAAACGGACGTTGAATTATTCAAACCAGATGGGGCCGTGACGGGACAAGTTGATGGGATAGATATCTTTTTAATGATCGAAGGGTTAGTTGATGTTGATCGTGAGCTCCAGCGGTTAAATAAAAAGCATAAAGTTCTTTGTGAGGATGTGGAAAGAATTCAAAAACGTTTTGAAAAACCCGATTTCTTGGAGAAAGCTCCCCAAGAAGTAATAGAGAAAGACCAGATTCGATTAGAGAAATTATTAATCGAGGCTCAACGCCTCCAGAAATTAATAGAGGGGATAATGAACCAATGAAACAATTTCGAAAAAGGCGCGACCCAGTTGAGTTGATTGTTCTTCTTCTCGGTGGTTTTTTAGTGGTAATGCTGGCTTTTTTTATGGCACGGGGAGACTTGGATGCCTATACTCAGCTTCTCCTTCATGGAGGAGTCAAAGAAGAAACAACTCAAATAGTGGAAAGACCTTTCGTTGAAAGCGATTATCCTGAAGAATTTGAAGACATGACAGCAACTAGTCAAATTCAAGAGGGGTTGATAATAGAAGAAGAGAGAGAATTGATCCAAGAAAAGCCATTAGTAACAGCTGCACAAGGAGAGGCTTTAGCAACACCAGCACTACCCCCATCCCAACCGGAACCAACAGAGGTTCCTCCTCAGTCGACGCCGCCTCCAGCTGGAAGTTTTTATTTACAGGCGGGAGCATTTTCCAGCGAAGCGAATGCCAATAATATGGTGAATTCTCTTCGAGAGATGGGGTTTGGGGCAACCGTTGAAAAATCAGCAAATTTGTATAAAGTAAAAATTTACGGCTTTAAAACCAAACAGGAGGCATCTGAAGCAGCACAAAGAGTAAAGTCACAAGGAATTGATGCCTTTATCGGTCAGTAAGGAGAGGTATTCCGATGACCCTACGTGAAATCAAGGACCTTCTACAGGCTGAAGTATTAACTGGAGAAGAATTATTAGATATTGTACCGACCTCGTTTTGCGGGAGTGATCTTTTAAGCGATGTTCTGGCTTTTACTAAAGAAAAGTCACTCCTTCTCACCGGTCTTACCAACTCACAAGTTATCCGGACGGCTGAAATGAGTGATCTCATTGGTATTGTTTTTGTTCGTGGTAAAAGACCGGATAATGCAACCATTGAATTAGCAACCATCAAAAAAATACCCCTTTTAACCACTCGACTCCCTATGTTTGAATCCTGTGGGAGATTATACCGGGGAGGAGCTCGAGGCTGTAGCGAAGTAAAGTAATGAACCCACACCAACCCCATATTGAAATTAAAAAGGAAATAACTGGAGGCGATTTTTCGACCGCTGGAGGGATATCCAGTGAGCTTAAAAACATCCTCCAACAAGCTGGCTTACCTCCTCAGTTCATCCGACGGGTGGTAATTGCAACCTATGAAGCTGAGATGAATGTGGTGATCCATGCCTATCGGGGAACATTTTTTACATCGATTTATCCTGACCACGTTCAGGTGGTTCTTGAGGATGAAGGACCGGGGATCCCTGATGTTGATTTAGCCTTTCAAGAGGGGTTTTCAACAGCACCAGCTCATATTCGAGAGATGGGTTTCGGAGCAGGGTATGGTCTATCGAATATGAGGAAGTGTTCAAACCAAATAGACATTCAAACTCAGGTGGGGAAAGGGACCAAGGTGATGATGACTTTTTGGCTTGATTCATCCCGATTGAGTTCGTCTCTTCCTGATCAAAAAGAAATGTCATAAATTTATTTAGGGGGAATTCACACCCATATTTTCTCCGACAAAAGAAAAGAGGGTGATAGCAATGAATCCAGAAATTTTTCATTCAGTCCTTTTAGATGAAGAAAAATGTAAGGGCTGTACTCATTGTATTCGAAGATGTCCGACTGAGGCCATTCGAGTGAAGAGGGGGAAAGCTCGAATCGATGAAGATCGCTGTATCGATTGTGGTGAGTGCATCCGAACTTGTCCGAATCACGCTAAATACGGCCAAACAGATTCACTGGAATTGTTAAAAGATTTTAAATATACAATAGCCTTACCAGCGCCGGCTTTTTATGCCCAGTTTAAAGGAAATCTATCACTCAATAAGTTGTTGGGCGGTTTGGTAAGGCTGGGGTTTGATGAAGTATTTGAAGTGGCTTGGGCAGCTGAGATTTTGGCTGATGAAATAGATCGATACCTCAAGAAACCCAAGTTAGCTCTACCAGTTATCTCATCGGCATGCCCAGCCGTAGTACGGTTGGTAGAGGTCCAATTTCCCTCACTGATCGACAATCTCCTTCCTCTCGATTCGCCTTTGGGCTTAGCGGCTAAAATAGCTCGAAAGCAAGCTATGGAAAAGGGCCTTAAACCTGAAGAAATTGGAGTCTTTTTCATTACTCCCTGTCCGGCCAAGGTTATGGAAGTCCGACGCTCAAGCGGAACCTTAGAACGGATTGATGGCGCTATATCGATGTCGAGCATTTATCCACGCTTGATCAACGATATCGACAATCTTCCCGAAGAGTCATCTTGCCAACTGGCTTCCTGGAAGGGTATTGGGTGGGCCCGCTCGGGAGGAGAACAAGAATCCCTGGGGGAAGGGGAATATATGGCAGTGGATGGGATTCATAACGTGATTTCAGTTTTTGAAAAGATAGAAATGGGAGAACTCAAAAAGGTTATCTATTGTGAAGCCCAAGCCTGTGTGGGAGGCTGTATTGGAGGAGTTTTTGCCGTTCAGAATCCCTTTATTGCTAAAGTCAACGTCAATCATTTGATCAAAAAGTATTCAACTTCTCGACCTCCAGAACAACATCAGTTAGAAGAGTGGAGAAAGGAGAAAGCTTTCCAGCGAATTCAACCCTATGAGATTCGGGATGTGTTGAAGCTGGATAATGACTATCGGAAGGCAATTGAAAAATACCAGCAAATTGAAAAAATACTGGAAAAACTTCCCGCCCTTGATTGCGGTGCCTGTGGCTGTCCAACCTGCCGATCACTTGCCGAAGATATTGTCAGGGGGAAAGCCCAAGAGATTGATTGTCCCTTCCTGTTACGAGAAAAATTATGTGAAATATCCAAAGAAATTTTTGATTTAGCTAATCGTGTTCCCCAAACCATGAGCGAAGAAGGAGGAAAAAAGAAAATTGAAAGTCAGTGAAATTGTAAAACCACTCGAAGCTGAAGTTCTCTGTGAGGGTGACCTCATTAACAGTGAAATCACCGGAGGATATTGTAGCGATTTACTCAGTGATTGTATTGCCAATGCCAGTGAAGGGAGTGTTTGGGTGACTATTCACTCTCATCCAAACATCATTGCCGTTGCCGTATTGGTGGGTATGCCTTGCATTGTTATCAGTAATTTTCAAGAAGTTGATCCCCAGACGATTGAGAAAGCCAAAAAGGAAAAAATTACCCTTTTGCGAACTACATTAACCAGTTATCAAGCAGTGGAGGTGTTAACCAAGTTTGGTATTCACGGAACCAAAAAACATGCCTGAAAGGTTCTACCGTGCCGATCTTCATATCCACAGCGTATTATCTCCTTGCGCTGAGCGGGACATGTTGCCCCATTGTATTATTTTGGAGGCCTTAGAAAAACACTTAGACATCATAGCAATTACCGATCACAACTCGTGTGAGAATGTACAAGTCACTATTTCTTTAGGCGAGCAATTTGGGATTTGGGTCATCCCGGGCATGGAGGTTGAAACTCGAGAAGAGATTCATTTTCTTACTTTTTTCCCCTCTTATCAAAAAATTTTTTCCTTCTATCAAGTTCTACAGCAGTTTTTTCAGCCAATACCTCTTGATGAAAATCTTTGGGGTGAAGAGTGGGTCATTAACGTTGCCGGGCAGATTGTGGAAAAGAAAAAAGAACTTTTAACTTTTCCTCTTTCGCTGACTGTTGAAGAGCTATATCAGTTGGTGGTAATCCAGGATGGGGTCATTATTCCATCCCATGTCGATCGAAGTGCTTACAGCATTATTGGAGTACTGGGCTTTCTCCCGCCTTATCCCCCTTTTCCAGTTTTGGAAATTTCATCGGCTACATCAACTTCCAATGCCCGTTCGAAGTTGAAGTTAGATGACTATCGCTTGGTTCGCTTTTCGGATGCTCATGTCTTACCTCAAGTCGGCTTGGTGTATACCGAATTTCGTATGAACCGTCCCTGTTGGGCGGAGTTTAAAAAAGCGATTTATCATATGGATGGGAGAGATTTTTTCCCTAAAGAGTAATTTGAGAATGTTTTGCTCCTGAGGTTTTCAAGCCCTCTTTATTTTCCCTTTTTTAATTGTCTGTTTAAAATGTTTACAGGCTCGTTCAATTAAGCCCCTACCAAAGAATTTAAAAAATGTTGTGCCATCCTGAAATTTCGTTTTTTGAAGCCGTGAGGATCTCATCAGCTCAATCTGTCATTGCGAGACCTGGTTTTTTGAGGTCGTGGCAATCTCATGATTCATTTTTTATTATGTGTTGAATTGTGGTGTTGAAAATGATGAGATTCTTACGTCGTCCGGCAAAAACACCGGACTCCTCAGAATGACAGAGATACCGGATGAGATTGCCACGTCGTCCAACCAAAAAACGGTTGGATTCCTCGCAATGACGGAGCAGTAAAAAATTCAAATCCCCCTAACCCCCTTTGCTAAAGGGGGAAATTGGTTCTTGAATATATATTTTCATCCACATCTAGCGCTGCATAGTATCATGAAGGTCTATTCTAAAAATCCACGGGCATGATAAATCCAGCCCTTACTAAAGAATTTTAATGTAGCGACATGCCATGGCATGTCGAATCTTGGGTTTCACCCTCATCCTGACCTTCTCCCATCAAGGGAGAAGGAACCAAAAAGTCTCCCCCTCGGCGCTTTTCGCCAAAATCCCCCTCAGCCTTTTTCCTGTGCAATAACTCCCACAAAAAAAACCAGAAGCCAGCAAATAGTTGTAAAAAATTTAAATTTTTTTTAAAAAATAGTGAATTGCATTTACAAAAAAGAAAAAGAGTGGTATATTTGTGGTAAATTGTGGGGGAAAGTGGAGAAAAGTGGTAGTCAGGAGGGGTCCGATTGCTCTTAGGACAATATCGACATTCAGTTGACAATAAGGGAAGGCTCATCATTCCCAATGAATTCAGAAAAGATTTATCCAATACCCTCTATGTTACCAAAGGGATAGAAAATTGTGTATTTGTTTTTTCAGAAACAACCTGGCAGGTTTTAGCTGGGAAAATTGCATCTCTTCCTATGGCAAAGAAGGCAGGAAGAGAGTTTGCCCGGATTTTCTTAGCCAATGCCAGTGAAGAAACCATAGACGCTCAAGGACGTATTACTATTCCCCGTCATTTAAGAGAATATGCAGAAATTGATAAAAAAGTGGTCACGGTTGGAATTGGAGAAAGAATGGAAATTTGGTCGGAATCGCTTTGGGATCAACATGCCGCAGAAGTCGAAGGAAAATATGAAGATATAACTGAAGAAATTATGGATACGGGGATCTGAGGTGTTTCACTATCATCAACCGGTAATGGTTGCCGAAGTTATTCAGTACTTGATTACCGACCCCAAGGGTGTTTATGTCGATGCAACGGTTGGTGGTGGAGGTCACGCCAAAGCAATATTGGAAAAAACTACTCAGCAGGCAGTTTTAATTGGAATCGATCGTGACCGAGAAGCTATTGATGCAGCAGGGCAAGTATTGGCCGATTTTGGAAGCCGGGTAAAACTGGTTCACGGATCTTTTTCGGCGATAGCAGAAATTCTTCATCAAGAAGAAGTTGTAACTATTCATGGAGTTTTGTTTGATCTTGGCGTTTCTTCTCGACAGTTAGATATTCCAGAAAGAGGTTTTAGCTTTAGTCAGGATGGACCATTGGATATGAGAATGAATCAAAGCCAGAAAATGGATGCCTGTCAGGTTGTTAACACCTTTTCTGAAAAAGAGTTGGCGGATATTTTCTTTTATTACGGTGAAGAGCGAAAGTCGCGTAAAATTGCTCGTTCGATTGTAAATTCGCGTCAGAGAAAACCAATTACTACCACTAAAGAGTTAGAAAAAATTATTTGGAATTGTAATCCGGGACGAAGAGGGGGCATTCACCCAGCAACTCGGGTTTTTATGGCTTTACGGATTTATATTAATCATGAGTTAGATGAATTACCGAAAGCTTTAGAAAGTGTTCTCCAATTTATGAAAGAAGGGGCTCGACTGGTGGTTCTTAGTTATCATTCTCTTGAAGACCGAATCGTTAAAAACTTCTTTCGAAATAATGATCAGCTTGCGGTCATCAATCGCAAGCCCATGACGCCTTCTCTACAAGAAATTCAGGTGAATCCTCGTGCTCGCAGTGCCAGGATGAGAGTCGCTCAGAAGATGATAAGAGAGGAGGGGACTCTAATTTGAAAAATATAGCCGTATTTTTCTTAATATTCATGGTAAGCATGTCTTTTTTGTATTTATTGCTGCAAGCTGAAATTGTCGAAAAAGGATTTGTTTTAAGTTTAAAGAAAGAACGGATAGAAAGCCTGGTTGCCAATAAAGAACGCGTTGAAATCGAAATTTCTCATCTATCATCAATGGAACGAATTAAAGAAATCGCCACTAATAAGTTAGGAATGGTTTTACCCGAGAGGACGATATTTCTCGCTGCTGCCGATCGAAAAGTTCAACTTATGGGGAGTGAGGCAGCGGTTGCAGAATATAGAAATGAAACGGGGTTGATAAGGTGAGTTCCAGAAGATTTGTCCATCGGGCAAATTTTCTGGTGATGATATTTTTTTTGATTTTAGGATACATCGTTTTTCGAATGTTCGTCCTGCAAGTTGTTGAAGGGAACGAATATCGGGAAAAAGCCAACATGGTTCGCTTTCGGATGGAGGATCTACTTCCTGCTCGTGGACAAATTTTAGATCGAAATGGCGAAGTCTTAGCTCGCGATACTGAAGCCATATCAGTATATTGTGTCCCCAGAATGATAGAAAACCCCGAAAAAGCTGCTCAGAGAATTGCTCCTATATTGGGGCTTGACACGGGAGAAACTCGAGAGAAATTTGAAAGCCGAAAATCTTTCGTATGGTTAAAACGTCAGGTTCCCCTCCATCTCAAAGAAGACTTAGAAAAAGACAAAATAGTCGGTATTGAATGGAATAAGGAATATAAAAGATATTATCCCCATGCTCCTCACCTCAGTCACATCCTTGGGTTTGTCGGTATTGATCATCAAGGGCTGGAAGGACTCGAGTTTACTTTAAATGAGGAATTGACTGGAAAGATGGGTTATATGACTTTTGAGAGGGATGGAACCGGGAAAGAAATACCGGGAAGCTTAGTATACTTAAGTCCTCAACGTGGTTACAACATAAACCTCACTATCGACCGAACCATTCAGTTTTATGTTGAAAAAGCCCTCGATGAAGCCATCGAAAAAACCAAAGCCAAAGGTGGCGTGGTAATAGTGAACGATCCAAGAACCGGTGATATCTTAGCTATGGCTTCGCGTCCTTTTTATGATAATAATCATTTTAATGACTATTCACCAGAATCCTGGAGAAACTTAGCAGTATCTATGCTATTTGAACCGGGCTCTACCGTGAAACCAATGATTATGGCTACAGCCCTCCAGGAAAATAAGGTTTATCTGGGAGAAAGTTTCTATTGCGGTGGTTCCATAATGGTGTATAATCATCGGGTGCGGGATATAAAAAGTCATGGGCAAGAAACACTCGAAGACATTCTTATTAATTCCTGCAATGTGGGTACAATACAAATCGCCCAACGACTGGGAGAAGAAACGCTCTATCGCTACTTGAAAAATTTTGGTATCGGAGAATCCTGTGAGACCGGTTTGAATGGAGAGGAGATTGGTTTATTGCGGAAGCCTCGAAACTGGTCGGCGCTATCTATCGGTGCCATCCCCATTGGTCAGGAGATGCTGGTTACCCCAATTCAGCTTTTAAGATCAGTTTCATCCATAGCTAATCGCGGGATTCTTATGAAAGCCCGTTTAGTAAAAAAGGTCACCGATGAAAATGGAAAGGTCGTTCGGGAAGTTCTTCCCTCACCAATTCATAGGGTCGTTGACGAAGAAACCGCTGATATAGTTTTAAACATGATGAGGAAAGTCGTTGACCAGGGAACCGGTAAAAAAGCCGCTATCCCAGGATATTCTATTGCGGGGAAAACCGGAACCGGACAGAAAATTGGAGAGGACGGCCGCTATACTATCAATCGGTTTTATTCTTCTTTTATCGGATTCTTTCCGGTTCCCGAGCCCTGTTTCGGAATATTGGTAGTTTTAGATGAAGCCCAAGGTGAATACTATGGAGGCGATATCGCAGCCCCGGTTTTTCGAGAAATCGTTCAAAACATTATTCATTATGCTGGTATTATGTCCGAGAATGCCGAGGTAACGGTCTATTGATCTTAAAAAAATTATTCAATTTAAATGAATATGGTTATAAAAATATTGTTGATGACCAACTCAAAATCAGCGGGTTAGCTTTTGATTCTCGATTGGTTCGTCCAGGTTATTTGTTTTTTGCCATTCCTGGGATTAATACCGATGGACATCTCTATATTGAAGATGCCATTAAAAGGGGAGCGGCAGTCATTGTCTATTCTGATCCCGAAATTTCATTTCCTCCTCATCGGGAACAAACCTGGATTCGAGTTGTTGACGTGAGAAAGACCATGGCTCAAATTTCTGCTCAATTTTACGATCATCCTTCCCGAGAAATGAGGTTGTTTGGTGTTACTGGCACCAATGGAAAAACCAGCACCTGTTTTTTTCTGCGTAACATTCTTGAAGACGATGGCCATGCCTGTGGTTTGATGACGACGCCAAAAAATATCATTGGTCCAGACGTCTATGAAGCGATTAATACCACCGAAGAGTCGCTGCAGATACAAGCCTGCTTGAAAAGCATGCTAAATAAAGGAATTCGTCAGGCGGTTTTAGAAGTTTCTTCTCATGGTCTGGCTTTAGGGCGAGTCGATGGATTATTTTTCGATGCAGCAGTGATCACCAACTTGGTAGCTGAACACTTGGAGTTTCATAAAAGTTTTGAACATTACTTTTCCAGTAAAAAGAAACTCATCGAAATGGTGGAACAAAATACCAAAAAATCTTATCCTCGTTTTGTGATTGTGAATGGCGATGATGAAAACTGCCGAAAAATTATTACTGAAAGCCACCTTCCGACTTTTACTTTTGGATTACGGCCAGAAAACGATGTTTTCGCTGAAGATATTGAATATTTCGTTGACCGGACAGAAATGAAAATAAAAACTCCAAAAGGAAATGAATCAGTTCAGCTTTCCCTCCCCGGCCAGCATGCGGTTTACAATGCTTTAGCGGCTACGGCTATGGCTATTTTCTCTGGAATAGAGGGTGAAAAAGTTGCTCAAGGCCTGGAGCACACTCACCGAGTTCCTGGGAGGTGGGAGGTAGTCAATGCCGGTCAGGATTTTATGGTTATCGTTGATTTTGCTCATAACTGGCACGGACTCGATAGCACCCTTTCTTTCATTAAAAAAATGGTTCGAGGAAAAGTCATTACAGTATTTGGTTGCGGTGGTGAGCGAGATCGGAACAAGAGGCCGATGATGGGGGAAACTGTTGCTCGCTGGAGCGATATTTGTATAATTACCAGCGATAATCCTCGCCATGAGGATCCTCGACAAACCGCTGAAGACGCCATGCAGGGAGTCAGTAAATGTAAAAAAGAAGTTCCTGTGGAATCTTGTATTATTCTTGACCGACGAGAAGCAATAAGCCAGGCATTTTCTTTAGCTCAAGCTGGTGATGTGGTTTTTTTAGCCGGAAAAGGACCAGAACGTTATCAAGTATATCACGATAGAATCATTTGCCATAATGATTATGATGTGGCATTAGAACTCCTCAAAGAGAGAAATTCATCATGATTACAAGGCCGGATATTATTCAAGCAACCGGAGCCAAGCTGGTCGCTCCAGGAAAACAAGAAAAATTTGATAAGATTATGATCGATAGCCGGCAAAATACCGAATGCGGTTTATTTGTAGCTATAAAAGGGAAAAATGCCGATGGTCATTCTTATTTAAATGATGCTTGGGATCATGGCGCTCGAGGGGCTTTGATTAGTCAAAAGGTCAAATCTCCCCAAGATTTTGGCCTTTTCTTGGTTGATGATACCGTTGAAGCACTAAAAAACCTCGGGATATTCTGCTCAAAACGTGTCACTGGGAAGAAAATTGCCATAACCGGAACGGTGGGGAAAACGACTACAAAATTTTATTTCCAAAAAATACTTGGCCTTCGCTTTCGAGTGGCTGCGACTCCTTTCAGTTATAATACCAATATCGGGGTATCAGCTTCTTTCTGCAATTTTTCTCCTCAAGACGACTTTTTTATCATTGAAGCCGGAATCAATAAGAAAGGTGAGATGGATGAACTTTCCGAAATCATTGATCCGGAAATAGTTGTTTTCACTGCTTTCGGAAAAGCTCATTTAGAGGGTTTTGGAAATATCGAGACTATTATTCAAGAAAAAATTTTACTGGCTGAAAATGCCAAAACGATTTATTTAAACGGGGATAATATTTATGCCTTAAAACTCAAAGAGGATTTTTCCCATCAGGGAAAGGAAGTCATTCTTTTCGGCCTTCAAAATCATATCACCTCACAACTCTCACTTCTTGATTATCAATTGAATCCAACCGAAGGTATTACCAGATTCCGTTTCCAGTGTGAGGGTCAAGTTTATCGGTTCCAAGCTCCGATTTTTTCGCCGGAACTGATCATCTTACTCCTTCCAGTCCTTCATCAAGCATTCCAACTGGGCATCCAAGAGGAGGAAATCCAAATGGTTCTGAATGAAATTCTCCTTCCTGAGGGAAGAGAAAAGATCTATCATGTCGGAGAGGGGTACGTGATCGACGACAGCTATAATGCCAATCCAATTTCTTTGCATAAAGCTCTCAATTTATTGAAAAGATTCAACCATCAAGGGTATCAAACCTGGGTGGTTTTGGGAGATATGCTGGAGATGGGGAGTTTTTCCGAGGCAGTTCATCAAGAAAGTATCCGTTCTTTGGAAGAACACAATATCAAGAATGTCATTCTTTATGGTTCCTTGATGCATGGGGCAGCTGAAAAGGTGTTATCGAAAAACTCGGTGGACGGAGAATATTATTTGGCTTCTTCCCATGAAGAAATCAAAAAAATTCTTCTCGATCAAATTCCTTTCCCTTTTTCTCGACTTATTGTTTTATTTAAAGGGTCAAGAGCAATGAAATTAGAAGAAGCCATACCGACGGAGTGGATCGAGCATGAAACCTGGAATTATTCCCAATAATCTATTCTTTGCTTTTCTTTTGGCTTTTGGAATTGGAATGGTTTTTTTTCCGCTGTTTATTCGATGGCAGCAGCAACGCCATCTTGGTCAAAAAATAAAGAAAGAAGGACCTAATCTCCATCTTCACAAAGAGAATACTCCCAGCATGGGCGGTGTAGTCATTTTTACAGCCCTTTTGGTGGTATTTGGAGTTGGAAAACGGTATTGGTTAGACAATCTACTCCCAATAATACTCCTTACCGGCTATACCCTTTTAGGGTTGGTTGATGACTGGTATAAGAGCTATTTGGAGAAACCCTGGGGAATAAAAGCTCGTTATAAGTTTTTGTTCCAGATTGTCCTTGCCGGAATAATTCTTTGGCTGGCTATGGATTGGATCCCAACTCAGATTACCATCCCATTTAGCCATAATGTGATTCCAGTTTCTCGTCCACTTTTTTTTTGGTACGGGATATTTATTATCGTTGCTACATCAAATGCATTTAATATTGCCGATGGCTTGGATGGGTTAGCGGGGGGTTCGGGTATTCTTACCTTTCTTTTTTGGGGTTTGCTTTTATTAACCTTAGGGAAAACTCAGCTTTCCTGGTTAGCCTTTGGAGTAATTGGAGGATTAACCGCCTTTTTATGGTTTAATATCTGGCCAGCGGGTATTTTTATGGGTGATTCCGGATCATTAGGCTTGGGAGCTCTTATCGGCTTTATGGCACTTATTTCCGGGCAGTCTCTTTTGATTATTTTTTCGGCGCTGGTTTTTTTTGTTGATACTCTTTCAGTGATATTGCAGGTTTTTTCTTTTAAAATTTTAGGTCGGAGACTTTTTTTAATGAGTCCAATTCATCATCATTTTGAATTAAAAGGAATAAAAGAAACGCAAATTACCGTGCGTTTCTGGATCATTCAAGCCATTGGAATTACAGTAGCATGGTTAGGACGGGTTCAATAGGGTCATGAGGAATTACTTAGTTGTAGGAATGGGAAAAACTGGAGAAAGTACCACTGGTTTTTTGCTTGATCATGGCGAGAAGGTGTTGGGGTATGACGATCACAAAAAGAGAAGTGATTTATTGCCGAACATTCTCAACCACCCAACTTATTCTCATCTTATGCCAGCTGATCTGCCTAAACTGAATTGGAAAAATATCCAGGAATGCATAGTAAGTCCAGGGGTTCCTTCCCATCATCCGGTCTTGGTCAAATGTGACCAAGAGCAGATCCCGATTTTGAGCGAAGTGGAATTAGCCTGCAGCATGCTGGATTTTCCTCTCATCGGTATTACTGGTTCCAATGGGAAGAGTACCACCGTGGCCCTGATCGGCCATATACTAAATAGGGCGGGTTTTTCGGCCTTTGTGGGAGGGAATTTTGGGACACCTTTAATTGATTCAATTGCTTTTCCAGCTTCATACCATTGGGGAGTAGTGGAACTGAGTAGCTTCCAATTGGAGAGGATTGTAAATGCAAGGTTTCACATTGCTGGTATCCTGAATCTGTCACCCAACCATTTGGATCGGCATAATACTTTTCGAGATTATTTTTTTCAAAAACGGAATATTTTTATCAATCAGAAAAAAGACGATCGGGCGATCATCAATTTTTCCATTCCCAACTGGCATGCCCAACTATGTCAAATGGTCCGCAGCTCTATCGTTCCCGTGACAAGTTTTGGGCAATTACATGAGGGATTTTATTGGGAGAAACAAAAAATTGTTGAACGATTCGAGGGTAAGGAAAGAAATATTGATTGTCGCAATTGGCAACTCCCCGGGGGGCATAATCGGGAAAACTTATTATTTGCTTCTGCAGTTTGCCGAGTTGTGGGAGTTAGGGTTGATCAGATTGAAGAGTCTCTTTCAAGCTTTCAAGGATTGAGTCATCGAATTCAGAAGATTGCCGAAATAAACGGTGTTGTATTTTATGATGATTCCAAATCGACGACACCAGCATCCACCTGTGCAGCAATCAATTCCTTAAATGGACCTATTATTTTGCTCTTAGGGGGGAGAAGTAAAATAAAAGATTTTTCTGAATTCACCCGGTATTTTTCCCCGGATAAAATTAAAATGGTTCTTCTCTTTGGGGAAGACCGAGAGCTGATTCAAAAATTTATACCAGAATCCATACCCACCTTTTTATTCTCTGATTTAGACGAAATTTTTTTAAAAATCCGTTCTTTGACTGTGTCCGGTGATTGCGTTCTTTTATCTCCAGCCTGCACTAGCTGGGACCAATATGCCAACTACCAGGAAAGAGGTGAACATTTTTTTCGTTTAGTCTATGGGAACCAATGAAGATTTTTTAAACCAATGGTCATCAGTCAATTCAAATGAAAATCATTTAAAACGCTGGTGGTGGGAAATCGATCCTTTTCTATTTTGGGCGACGATCCTCTTGCTTTGCATTGGTTTGATAATGGTTTTCAGTGCCAGCATGACCACCTCGATCATGTCCTATAGCGATCCTTATTATTTTTTTAAAAAGCAGGTGGTTGGTGTTGCTTTGTCTTTCTTTTTTTTCATTATTGCCTCCTTTATCCGACTGGATTTTGTTCGGAAAATGAGCTCCAAATTACTTCTTCTTTCGGTTCTTTTGCTTACCCTTGTTTTCTTCCCCTATATTGGTAGAATGGTGGGCGGATCCTATCGGTGGTTAGATTTTGGCATGATGCGTTTTCAGCCTTCGGAATTGGCAAAATTGAGTTTAATCATTTATATGGCTGATTCCTTGGTAACCCACCGTCATCGAGCACAGGATTTTTGGTATGGAGTCGTACCTTTCCTCTTGGTGGTTGGAATTATGGGAGTATTGGTCATTATGGAACCAGATCTGGGTACCACTCTATTTTTGGCTGGTATCACCTTTGTCATGCTTTTTTTAGGAGGGCGAAAAATAATTCACCTGCTCTATCCAATTTTTGCCGGAATTCCCATCCTGCTCTTCTTGATTTTTGCTAGTGGGAATCAATACTGGAAGGCACGGCTTGAGGCTTTTATCGACCCTTGGAAAGAACCCTTGGGGAAGGGCTTTCAAATTATTCAATCTCTCATTGCCATTGGTTCGGGAGGCTTATTTGGTCGGGGATTGGGGGAAAGCCGACAAAAATTTTTCTATCTTCCTGATCGGCATACCGATTTTATTTTTGCCATTATTGGCGAAGAGTTAGGTTTTATAGGAACAATGGGAGTGGTTGTTTTATTTTGTATTCTTTTTTGGCGGGGATGGCAAATAGCGATTCGTTCTGGTGATGACTTTCAAGCTCTGTTGGCAATGGGAATTATCCTGAGTATCCTCATGCAGGTCATTGTTAACATGAGCGCAGTTCTCAAAATCCTCCCAGTATCAGGCGTACCATTACCATTGGTGAGTTATGGAAACTCATCAATACTGATTACCATGATCGAAATCGGTTTGTTGTTCAATATCGCACGACAGTCAAAGGTGAATCATTTTGAATGAAATATTTATTGCAGCTGGTGGAACCGGCGGTCATATTTTTCCAGCGCTCAGCATTGCTCAACATCTTTCTCACGACTTTTTGATTCGCTTTATTGGAACCAAAAGAGGCATGGAAAAAAAATTAGTTCCTGAAGCTGGTTTTGCGCTTTCTTTTATTCGAGCGCGAGGATGGAATCGAACATCAACTGTAGATTTTCTACGTGCCTTTGGTGATAATATAGTAGGATTGTTTCAAAGCTGTTATCTTTTTATCAAATTTCGGCCTCGGGCGGTCTTGGTTTTTGGCAGCTATGTATCTTTGCTGATCGCTTTTTGGGCAAAAATATTTCGGATTCCGATATTCGTTCAGGAACAGAATATCCATCCGGGTTTTGCCAACCGGATCATCTCCCGTTGGTCAAAAAAAACCTTTGTACCGGTTGCGGAAGCAGTTGAAGGTTTTCGTGATACAAGTCGGGTGGTTGTAACCGGTAATCCCTTGCGGGGAGAGGTTCTTGATTGGCAGGGAAAAGATAAGGAAGCAAGGGGAAAACTCGGTCTCGATTCTCATAAGAAAACTTTGCTCATCATAGGAGGAAGTAGAGGTTCTCAGCTGATTAACCAGGTATTTTGGCAAGCATTGCCTTTTATAGAAAAATTGAATTTACAAGTCATTCATATCACTGGAGATGAATCTTATCAAGAAGCCAAGGAAAGGGCGGCGCGCTATCCATTTCCTTATTTGGTTTATGATTTTTACCCAAATCCAGGTATTTTTTATGCGGCGGCCGATTTGGTAATCAGTCGATCTGGTGCCAATGTTACTTATGAATTGTTTTGTTTTGGTCTTCCGGCGGTCTTGATTCCTTATGGAGAGGCAACTGAAGAACACCAGTTTTACAATGCCCAATGGCTGGGTGAAAAGTTACCGGTCATCATTATAGACGAAAAAAGTCTTCATTCAGAAGGCTTAGCTCAGGCAATTCGAGGTCTATCTGAGCAGTCAGAAAAAAAATATAAAAAAATTGAAGATTTTCGATTTTCAGCAACACGAATTGCTGGTATGATTGTCAATGAGATCCGTAGGAGGAATTGAATTGAACGCTCATCTCGTCTCATTACCTAACGAACTCTATTTTATTGGTATTGGCGGCACTGGCATGAGTGCCTTGGCAACCATCGCTTTTGAAATGGGATATCAGGTTAGTGGCTCTGATATTTTTTGTGGAGAAAACACTTGTCGACTTCAGGAAAAAGGCATTCAGGTATTTATCGGTCACTCAAGAGAAAGAATTAAAAATATTTCTGCAGTGGTTATTTCTTCCGCTATCCCCCCAGAAAATGTCGAACTCCAAGAAGCCATTCAAAGAAACATACCAATTATTCATCGGGGAGAGATGTTGGCCTTTTTTCTCAATCAGAAAAAGGGTATAGCAATTGCAGGAACCCACGGAAAAACCACTACGACCTCGATGATTTCACTCTTGTTGGAAGTCGCCGGCCTGGATCCTACGGTCTTGGTAGGTGGAGAAGTCGAAGATATCGGGGGGAACGCTCGCTTTGGTGATGGAGAATATTTTGTATCCGAAGCTGACGAGAGTGACGGATCTTTTTTAAGGCTCAGCCCCTACTGCGCGGTGATAACCAATATCGAAGATGACCATTTGGAATATTACGGAAGTCAAGAAAATGAAATGAATGCTTTTGTTTCCTTTACTAATGGTGTTAAAGAGGGGGGATTTATAGTAGCCTGCGGAGACCACCCTAATGTACAGGCAATGTTCAACCAACACCCCCAGACTAATTTAATGACTTATGGAATGATCAATGATAGAGTTGATGTTCACGGATCGATGGTTGAAGAAAGGGCGGAAGGGTCTTTGTTTCGAGTGACCTATCTCAACCAGAACTTAGGTTCTTTTATCTTGAATATTCCTGGGCTCCATAACGTTATTAATTCCTTAGCCTGTGTAGCGGTTGGGGTAAAGCTGGGAATTGATAAAAAATCAATTGCCAGTGCTTTAGAGATGTTTAAAGGAGTGAAGAGACGTTATGAGCGAATTGGTTATATTGATGGAACCCTGGTGGTTGACGATTATGCTCACCATCCAACTGAAATGAGTGTAGTATTGAGAACAGCGCTGAGCCGGACATTAGGCAAGGTGATTGTTGTTTTTCAACCTCATCGGTATACCAGAACCAAGCGTCTTTATAGAGAAATGGCTGAAATACTAAAGAAAGCCCATCAAGTTATCCTCTTTCCCATTTATTCGGCTGGTGAAAAGCCGATTGAAGGCATTACCTCAAGTTTAATTTATGATGAGTTAAAAAAAGCCGGTTATGATGGTGTTCATATGGTTTCAACCATAGATGAAGCTCTTGACATTACCGAGAATCTGATAGGTCCAGGAAATATTTTGATTACCATGGGGGCCGGAGATGTATGGAAGGTAGCCGACAGTATGTGCAGGAAAAATGGAAATCAGTTGAGAAAGAGTATGCCGGTTCTTCGGACTTGATTGTAATACCACAGGCTGAAATGAAGCTTTATACGACCTGGAAAATTGGTGGTCGGGTAGTCGCTTTAGTTGATGTTTTAAGAGGTGTGGTTTTCCCGAAATTAATTTTAAAAATGCAGGATTTAAACTGTCCCTGGAAAATTCTGGGACGAGGATCAAATATTCTGGTTCATGATCAAGGTTTTCCAGGAGTGGTGGTTCGTCTTGCTGGCGAATATGCTGAAATGAAATGTATTGGAAACCATCGTATTGAAAGTGGAGCCGGAGTTCCTCTTTCGCATTTAGTGAGTTTTGCTCTATGCCACAGTATGGGAGGATTTGAATTTCTCGTTGGTATTCCGGGAACGGTGGGAGGAGCGGTGCGGATTAATGCCGGTTGTTTCGGACAGGAAATCAAAAATTTAATCCAAGAAATCTTAGTCATGGATAATAATGGTAATATAGAGTGGTTGGAAAGGAATAAGGTGGATTTTTTTTATCGAGGGTCATCATTAAAGAAAGATAGGTTGACGATTTTGAAAGTCATTTTTCAGCTTTTTCCCGATAAAACCGAAAATATTAAGAATAATATTCGTCGAAATAGCCTCCTCCGTAAGCAATTTCAGCCGGTGGGTTGGCCGTCGGCCGGTTGTGTATTTAAAAATCCACCTGGTGACTATGCGGCTAAAATCATCGATCAAATGGGATTCAAGGGGTTAAGAACCGGTTTCGCCCAAATTTCTGAGAAACATTCCAATTTTATAATCAATCGTGGAGCGGCGAAAGCTCGAGATGTAATGGTACTGATAGATTGGATTCGCCAAGAAGTACAACGAGAAAGAAATATTTTTCTGGAAAATGAAATCGAGGTATGGCAATGAAATATTATAAGTCACAATTTTTTTTGAAACTCTTTTTTTTTATCTAGTTCTGGGAGTTATCGCCTGGTTGGTTTTTAGCCTCTTCATGAGAGGGAATTTGTTTGCAGTAAACCAAATTGAGGTGAGCGGTAATCGGAGCATATCGGTAAAATATATCGAAAGCGCCTCGGGTATTCAAATTGGACAGAGTATTTTTGGTTTAAGAACTTGGGAAATTGAAAACCGGATCAAAAAAATTAACGACGTAAAAAGCGTAAGAGTTCAAAAGGTTTTTCCTCATTTAATTCGAATCGAGATTGTGGAAAGAGCTCCCTTGGCAAAAGTTGTGGTTGGAGATACCTGGTTTTATGTCGATGATCAAGGGGTAAGAGTAAATACCCCATCTGACAACCCCGATCTTTTAATTTCTCTTTATGTTCCATCCCTCGAAAATGATTCGATTAAAATGACTTTAGAGGTTATTCGTGCTTGGCTGAGCGATTTTGATACGCATTTGAAGATGACGAAAATGGTTCATAACAATCTGTTTATTTTACAACTTCAAAATGATATATTTATCAAGTGTGAGAGTGTTCAAAACTTGAAAGAAAAAATCCCGGTTTTGAAACCCTTGTTGAGAGAAGTCCAGGTAAAAGCTCTCAAGGTTGTTGGTTTTGATCTACGCATGAAAAAAGACATTGTTCTTATCCAGGACGAGGAGGAAATTTTTTGAAATTATTTAAATATATTGAGACATCAAACCCAACTATTGCAGCGGTTGATGTAGGAACCAGCAAAATTTGTACGTTAATCGGGAAGATTCGATCCAATGGAATCGAAATATTAGGTATTGGGTTGAGTGCTTCGTCTGGGATAAAAAAAGGAAAAGTTGTTGATGTTGAAAAAGCTTCCCATTCGATAAAAGAGTCGGTTCTCAATTCCTTGAGCGTTGCCAAAGAAGAACCGAATTTTTTATATACTGGGATTGCAGGTGATTACGTTACTTCCAGGAATGCTGAAAATGAAATACTTCTCGGAAAAGTCAGTCGGGAGGTATATGAAAAAGATATTGAAAAAGTCATAGAGGGAACTCGAACTCAGATAACCAGTGACGGTCAGGCGGTCATTCATGTTATCCCTCAGGAGTTTTCGTTGGACGATCAACGGGGAATTGCTCAACCTCGCAAACTGGTGGGAACTCGTTTAAAGGTGAATGCCCATGTGGTTACCGCTGAAGAAAACCATCTCCACAATTTGGTTGAATGTTTTCAAAGCGTAGGGTATGAAGTTTACCGAACAGTATTTCAACCCTATGCCTCGGCGTTGGCAGTATTGACCACTGGTGAGCAGGAAGCGGGAACGGTTTTAATAGATATCGGCGGAGGGACAACGGATATTGCGGTATTCTATAATGATTCTATCTATTATTCTAATATTTTACCGGTTGGAGGAGAGCTGATTACTTCTGATTTGGCAATTGGTCTCCGGACATCCCGCGACGAGGCAGAAAGAATAAAACTCCAATATGGAAGTGTTTATAGTAAATATGTTCCTGATGATGAAATGATTGAAGTCAAGGATATTAGCATGAAGTCTCTGCGGTCGGTAAAGAGGAAGTTTGCCTGTGAGATAATTGAAGCGCGAGTGAAGGAAATGATACTAATGATTAGAAGGGAAATTCGAGCTTCAGGCATGTCGTCGGTATTACGGGGAGGAATAGTTATTACTGGCGGGTCTTCGCTTTTGGGAGGGCTCAATGAATTTGCTACAACGCTCTTAAATATGCCGGTTCGGATTGGATTTCCAGAAAGTAAAAATTACTTAGGGCAAGTGCAAGTCATATCGAGCCCAATATTTTCAACTTCTTGTGGGCTATTACAAATGGCACTTACTGAAGGCCAGGAAAGAAAATCAGATCATCGCTTTAACGAGGGATCTTCTGGAAAAATTCATGGAATGGTTAATAAATTAAAGGATTTCTTCATGATGGGATAATTACTGGGGGTTACAGAGATGTCTAAGGTGAAAGGAAATGCCGGAGAAAATAACAACGTTGTGATCAAGGTTTTCGGTATTGGAGGCGGTGGAGGGAATGCCGTTAACCGAATGGTCAAGTCAGGATTAATGGGTGTATCATTTGTTGCACTCAATACCGATGCCCAGGTGTTATCACGTTCTCTGGCTGCCGTTAAGCTCCAAATCGGCTCGAAATTGACTCGTGGTCTTGGAGCTGGAGCTAACCCGGAGATTGGTCGAAGAGCTGCCGAAGAAGATAGAAATAAAATTTACGAAGCGTTGGAAAATACCGATATGGTTTTTGTAACGGCTGGTATGGGCGGTGGAACCGGAACCGGTGGAGCTCCAGTGGTAGCGAACATTGCTCGCGAGTTAGGAATATTAACGATTGCAGTTGTTACCAAACCCTTTTCTTTTGAAGGACGGAAAAGAAACCGTCAAGCTGAAGAGGGGATAGAGCAACTCAGAAAAGTAGTGGATGCTCTGATTGTTATTCCCAATGACCGCTTGCTTCAAGTTACCGAGAAAACGACCTCAATTGTCGAAGCTTTTCAGATGGTAGATGATATTCTTCTCCAGGGAGTACAGAGCATTTCTGATTTAATCAATGTTCCGGGCATTATCAATTTAGATTTTGCTGATATCCGGACGATAATGGCCAATGCTGGCACTTCTTTAATGGGTATCGGGAAAGCTAGCGGAGAAAATAAAGCGACTGAAGCAGCAAAAGTGGCAATATCCAGCCCGCTTTTGGAAACATCTTTTAAGGGGGCCAAAGGCATACTCTTTAATGTAACGGGAGGACCGAATTTGGGAATCCTGGAAATACATAAAGCAGCGGAGATTATTTGTAGTGCTGCCTCGGAAGAGACCAATATAATTTTTGGTGCTGTTATAGATAAAAACATCAAAGACGAATTAAAAATTACTCTGATTGCCACTGGATTTGATCATGGTGGAGAAAAGGATAGTGAGGAGACGCAGGAGATATTTCAAGGAGAGGTCGCTGATTCTTTTACCTTCGATGACTTGGACGTGCCTGCTTTTATGAGAAAAAAAATGAAATGATTTTGGATGTCACCCATTTGAAAAACATTGAACGGGGCTTATCCCTCAACAACAAGATGGGGAAGTATCTTTTTGTTGGGTGTTTTCCCGGCTCTTATGAAATGGGAATGGCGAATCTCGGGTATCAATCGGTTTTAAAGACCGTCTTTGATTGTCCTCAATGGAGGGTCGAAAGATTATTTACCGACACCGGGATTCGAACTTTCGAGAAAAGTACCCCCGTAGCTGAAGCTGATATCGTCGGATTGACCCTTGGTTTTGAAATTGAAATTTTCTCATTGGTACAGTTGCTTTTGGTTTCGGGATTTGAGGTTTATGCCAATGAACGGGAAGAAAATCAACCCTTAGTTTTAGTTGGAGGTCCACTGGCCTCCTTGAACCCGGAAATTATTGCCCCTTTTGCCGATGTCATTTTTGTTGGTGAAAGCGAAGAAAGCCTTCCTGATTTATTAGCTGCTTGGGAAGAAGCACAAGACTTCGGTTTAAACCGCCAAGAAACACTGCTTTATTTAAGCCGTTTCCCCGGCGTCTATGTTCCACGGTTTTATTTTCCTCAAGTTTCGGGCACATTTTTTAAAGGTTTTAAAAAAATTGACACCGTTCCAGAACAGATCCAACAACAAAGAGTTGATATTAGCCGTTTTGAGGTCTTTTCTCATATTTATACTCCTCAATCCTATTTTAAAAATATGGGATTGATGGAAATCAACCGGGGGTGCAGTTATCGCTGTCGTTTTTGTGCTGGTGGAGCTATCTACCGCCCCCTACGCCAGCGACCGATTGAAATGGTTTTGAAGATGATCAATAATTTAAAAAAATGGACTTCTCATTTGGGGATCATTGGGTCGGATGTGCTCTCTCATCCCCAATGGGAGGATATTATAAAATATGCAATAAAAAACCAGTTTACCGTTAATTTTTCATCTCTCTCCGCGATCACTCTTTCTCGCCATAGGGAATATCTTCCCTATTTGGTAAAATGTGGAATAAAAACTTTGACCTTGGCACCAGAAAGCGGAGAAGTTAAGACTCGTCAGTATTTTGGGAAGGGTTTGGATGACGAGGAGTGGACTGATCTCATCGAAAATATTATCCGGTTGGGAATACCGAAAGTGAAACTCTATTTTATGATAGGGAAGACTTTTCATTCTGCCGAAAAAGATTTGGATTTTATTCATAAATTATGTCGTAAAATTAATTCTAACCATCAATTATCTATTTCTTACAGCTTTTTGGTTCCGAAGCCTCATACCAATTTGGAGAACATGAAAACTCTCTCTTTCCTCGCTTGGAGGAAAGAGAGAGAGCTTTTCGAGACCGGATTGAAAAAAATGAAAATTCGTTTTTCCGGTGAAAGTCTTCGAGTTGCTTGGATAGAGCTTCTTTTAGCTCGGGCTGATCGTTTCTTGGCTCAGGAGATTCCAAAACTGGTGGGGCAAAAAAATGGTTTGGTATTTAATCAATGGAGAACGGTAATGGAAAAAATGGGACGGGATTTTGATGAATGGCCAAGACATCCCTGGGAAGATGGTTTGTTTCCCTGGTCAATAATTGACAATGAAGCGAGAAATCAGTGAGGAAAGTGAGGAAGAACCGGATCGAAAATGATGAATAAATACATTCAAAAACGGTTAGAAATGATTCAAGAAAATATTATACGTTCCTGCCAAAAATCGGGGAGAAAGAGCGAAGAGATTAAAATCATCGCCGTGACTAAAGGAATCAACGTTGAAAAAATGCAGGAAGCTTTATCCTGCGGGTTAAATCGCTTTGGCGAAAATCGGATTCAAGAAACCGAGCAAAAAAGAACTTCTTTTCAAGAAGAACCAATTGAGTGGCATTTTATTGGACAGCTTCAAAGGAACAAAATCCCAAAAGTGGTAGAATATTTTCAGTATATTCATTCTTTAGACCGGATAAATCAATTTCAAGCCTTAGAAAAACGTTTGGAACTGTCAAAGGAGGATTGCTATCCGGTTATGGTACAGGTGAATTTGACTGGCAAAGAAACCCAAGCTGGGCTTGAGAAACAAGATGTCATCCCTTTTTTTGAATCTTTGCACCTTTATCGACGTATTCGAGTCAGTGGGCTAATGACCATTGGGCCTCAGGGAAGTCTTGATGAAATTCGACGAGTTTTTCGTGAGCTTTATCAAATCAAGGAAGAAGTTGAGAGTAAAAAGTATAGTTGGATTACACCAACTTTGGCTTTGTCAATGGGAATGAGTGATGATTATCCAATAGCGGTAGAAGAGGGTGCAACCTATCTTCGGTTAGGACGTTGTCTATTTGGAGAAAGGAGCAATTAGGTGAAACAATCCATTTTGGTGGTAGGTTGTGGTAATATGGGGAGTGCTCTGACACGAGGACTTTGTCTTGACAAATGGCATAACAAGTATGAATTCTGCCTTTATGATAAAGTATTGCCCAAGGCGATACAGATAGCCAATGAACTCGATTTATCTTATGTAGCTGATATAAATGAGGTGAAGTCGGAACCCTACCTCATTTTTTTAGCGGTAAAACCCAATCAAATCGAATCAGCTTGTCAAAGCCTTTCTCAATTTAGAAACTCAATATTTGTTTCTTTGGCAGCGGGAGTTAATCAGGAACAATTGCAGAAATATTTAGGAGAAGGCCGGCCTATTATCAGAATGATGCCGAACTTGGGCGTAGAAGTTGGGGAGGGCGTTGTTGCTCTTCATTATAACTCTCTGGTGAACGAAGAGAATCGCGAGGACTTACTGTTTGTATTTTCTTCTCTCGGGTGGATTTTTGAAGCCGAAGAAAAGGAGTTCGATCAGATTACTGCCTTGAGTGGGAGTGGTCCAGGATTAGTGGCGGTTTTTTTGGAAGCGATGATGGATGCTGGAGTGAATATTGGTTTGCCGTGGGAAAAAAGTTTAAAAATGGTTGTGCAGACCATGCTAGGAACGGCAACCTGGTTGAAGAAAAAAAACTGTCACCCTGGATTATTAAAAAATATGGTTTGTTCTCCTGGTGGAACAACCATTGCCGGAATAAAACGACTGGAATTGTCAGGTTTTAGAGGTATAGTTATGGACGGGATTGAAACTGCCAATAGGCGAGCAAAAAATAACATGGCCGAGGAGTGACGGGAATGGATTTGAAACCGGAAAATATTTTGGAGGTTGAATTCAGTCGTTCTTTCCGCGGGTATAATGAAGACGAAGTAAACGAATTTATTGAGGAAATTGCCGAAGCAATTGAAGTGGTGCAAAAAGAAAGAGAAAAATTACAGCAGGATAATGAAAGATTGCTACAGGAAAATGACGAATACAAGCGGAAAGTGAACGAATTGTCCCAATATGCAAAACGCTTAGAGGGAACTTTAGAAGAATGGAAAAAACAATTAGATATTGAGAAAGAACTGACTCGTCGAGAATCACAAATGCATTTAAAGGAAGCTCAGATTCGGGGAAATCGAATTGTTGATGAAGCTTTGAAAAAAAAGAAAGAAATCGAAGTTAGTTACTCTGAGCTCCAAGAAAAATATCGGTTGTTTCAGATTCGCTTTAAATCTCTCCTTCAGACTTTTATTGATAGTATTGACTGGAAAGAACAACCAATGGATATGGACACTCCTGAACCGGAAGGAATCGATCAAAATCCGATTCATTCTCCCGAAGATGTAACCTCATTTTCTTTTCGGGATTTGGAAGAAGACCAAAAGTAATGGAGTTTAAAGGAAGAAGTTGTCCAGGGAATTGTTTCATTATTTTTCTAATTAGTTATTTTTGTTTTTTATTATTAGATCGGATAACCAAATGGTGGGCTCTGAATAATTTATCCAATCGAACCATCCAAATCATTCCTGGTTTTTTTGATCTCACTCTGCGAAGGAATGTGGGAAGCGCTTTTGGAATTCGTCTCTTAAATCCACCCGCCCATTTAATCATTACTTCGGCGATAACCATCGCTTTTCTTTATTTTATGCTCCGATTTCTTGGCAACTGGAAATGGTGGTTCTTTTTGGGAGCTGGCTTGTTTTTGTCCGGAGCTTGGGGAAATCTCATTGATCGTTTACGTTGGGGATTTGTAATCGATTTTTTTGAGCCATCAATCTGGGCGACTTTTAATGTTGCCGATGTAGCAATCATCGCTGGTTTAGTATTGGTATTTTTTCAAATATGGATTCAGGGTTCAGAAATTGAAGAAACAAAAAATCAAGGTATATGATAATGAGTTTTGCCGGATTGATGTCTGGCTGCACAGAAATTTTCCGGATTTTTCCCGATCGGCATTCTCAAGGCTTATAAAACAAGGTTTAGTACAAAAAAACCAGGAAGTTATTTATAAACCCAGCAGCGAAATCCACCCGGGTGATATTCTTGAAATCACTTGGCCAGTTGACACCCCGCATACCTTAGAACCCCAAAACCTCCCCTTGGATATCATTTATCAAGACGATCACATTGTGGTAGTAAACAAAAGAGCCGGTATGATCGTTCACCCGGTTCGTCCCTTCCAAAAAGACACTCTCATCAATAGTTTGCTTTTTCATGGGATTCAACTGCCTCGTTATGGAAGTCCGCTTCGTCCTGGGATTGTTCATCGCTTGGACCGGGATACCTCGGGTGTTCTGGTGGTTGCCAAAACCGATCGTGCCTATCTCGAACTGATCCACATGTTTAAAAATAGATTAGTTATGAAATTTTACTTAGCTCTCGTCGAAGGACACTGGAAGGGGAAAAGACAAGTCGATTTGGCTATTCAGAGGAATCCACGGACGCCTTGTCTTATGAAGATTTCTTCAAGTGGGGGAAAGCCGGCATTGACTGAAATAGAACCTCTGTGGATCGGAGATTCCTATTCACTTTTGCAAGTCAAACCGCGGACCGGACGAACTCACCAGATACGAGTCCATTTAAGTTCTCAGGGGTACCCGATTGTTGGAGATAAATCTTATGGAAGTAATCGCTCTGAAGTAATCATGAAACGGCAAGCTTTGCATGCTTTTCTTATTGTTTTTTCGCATCCGGTTACCAGAAAACAAATGTTTTTTGCCGCTGCTTTGCCCAGTGATTTTCAAGAAGCCTTGAGTCATATTTCAAATTTGACGAATATTATCGGGAATAGCGGGTATCACGGTTAAATTTTTTTCGTTGCGGAAGGTCATTTTTCCTAAGCCGGCATGGGGAAGGGTTTTTACGTTTTTAATGGGGGCATACATAACAATTACCGATTTTTCATTCCGAAGAGAAGAATAATAACCGGCAATTTGAGCTGCCAAAAACAGCTCTCCAACAAGATTATTGGGCTGGTTGGAAATTCTCAGTAAAACATGCGAACCAGGAAAATCCCTTACATGAAGCCAATAATCGTCTCGTGATGAAAAACGGGTAACTAATAAATGATTGGCTTTTTCATTTTTCCCGACCAAAATTATATTTTTCGAGGGAGTGAGAAATTTTATTATACCCGGTTCAAAAAATCCTGATTGAGTTGAACTACTCTCATCCTGTTCTTGGCAGAGCTGAGCTTGATCAAGGCTCAAGAGTTCCCTTTTAAGGATTTTTTTGCGGAATTCCAATTTTTCTTTTTTCTTTTCAAGTATTTGATTGCGGGTTTTTGATTTACGATATTTTCGAAAGAAGAGTTGCATGTTTTGATTCACAGAAAGGAGAGGGTCAATCTCAATAAAAATTTCTTCTGAATTACCGCTGAGAAGGTTGGTTACCAAGATTCCTTGCGGTTGTTTTTCGATGATATTCAATTGTGGGTATAGTTTCAAAAGATTCCCCCGAGTCAACAACTCCGCCAGCTGATTCTCACTGACCAGAGATTGATCCACTTTAAATAATTCTTCTTCTATAAATGAGAGTTCTTTTTCAAGATAGCTCTTCCTTTTATTTTTTAGACTGAGAAAAGTTTGTAAATTCCAGTGGGTTTGAACAAAATATTTCACTGCATCATTGAGGTTGGGGAAATCACGGTGTGGAAGTTGAGCATAATGCGATGTTGGCGACCAAAATAATCCGAGAGGGAAATTGTCCTTCGGGGAGATATAGACGGTAATAGAAGAATTGAGGTTTTGCAGTGGTCGAAAAATATCTTGAAGGCGGGTTCTGATTATCGACTGCATATTCTCCCAATTCATCTCTCGATTGGCTAAGTTTTCTCCTAAGACTGAGGTTAGGAATGGCCCAACACCATCGATATTTTTTAAAAGCCATTTTGGTAAATCATCATCCCGATTTGGGATTGGGAGTTCGGCTTTTTCTTGAATGAAAAGGAGCGGGTCAACAGCATTCATTTTTAGAGGAGGAAGTTGGTAAGGTTCTCCAACCATAATAGTGCGAAAACGATTCTGCTGAGGACTCACTATCTTTTGACAACCGAGTATAGAAGAAGGGTGGTCGGCAGTCGTTAAAATACAATTGGCATTTCTTCCGGTTAGCTCACAATAAAGATAAAAGAAGTTTTTTTCTTCCCAGATTTTTTGGTTCTGGACGGCTAAACGGATTACTCGGTCCCATCCTATTTGTTCGAACCCGATAATTTTAGCTCCTAACAAGTATTTATTGAGGATTTGCCCCCAGGCCGATTCTTTGATTTTTTTCATGATCGGTTTTTTCTGCGAATAGTAAAAAAAACAAATTTCCGGATGGGTGGATAGGATTAAAAAGCCCGGTTGGTTTTGAGAGCGTATCTCTAAACAAGTTTCTCGATTTTCTGTAAGGATAATTTTTTGCACCCGAGCTCCTTGCACAAGAGGGGAAACAGCCTCAATTTGGTAGCGTAAGGGAATTCCTTCCAATATTCTCATCGATTCAGAGTCCTGACTTTGTTGACACGTTCAATAATATTAAATAATATTATTCCAGTTGCACAATTGCAAGCTTTGTTTAATTTCCAGCGAATGCGGTTTAAGTGAAAGGTAGAAATACCAAGTTGAGTCATGAGTATAAAAACAAAGAAGGTGGCTACAGGCAGAATAGTTGTTCTTTTGGAGAAATGCCGCATTGCGTTGGAGAGAGTACTGATAAAAATTATTTTCCCCAATAATCATTTTATCTTTCCTTATAATGATAATATTTAGAAACATGACGATATATTTAAAAAGGTTAAGAAAAGGTGAAAAAATGAAAAGTATGACAGGATTTGGACATGCTGAAGGTGAGGGTTCGATTGGATTTTATCGAATATCCATAAAAAGCTTTAACCATCGCTTTTCAGATATTAATTTACGGCTACCCCGTGAATTAAGTGTTTGGGAAGAAAATTTAGTATCCTATCTCAAAGAACGAGTGTCTCGAGGAAAGGTTGAGCTAAAACTCAATTTTGAACCGAGCGAAGAAGCTTTTTCGGTCGAAGCCAATTCACTTTTAGCCAAAGCCTATTTGAAAGCGCTTCACAAATTGAGTGGTGACTTGAACATTCCCTATGAAGCTGACCTGCGAGATTTAATGCAAGTTCCGGAAATAATCAAACTGAAAGAAGACGATCACCGCTGGCTTGATGAATACCAACGGTTTTTTCCGGTATTTCAAGAGGCCGTGGAAGCCTTTTTGCAGTATCGACTCCGCGAAGGAGAAAAATTACTTCACGATCTTTTAAAGCAGATGGAAATATTTCGAGAGTTGGTGGCTTTGGTTGAGGAAAAATCAAAGAATATTCCGGAATATTATCGAGAAAAACTTAACCAGAGATTAAAAGAAGTTATTCCAACCGTTCCCATTAACGAAAACCTATTAGCGCAAGAAATTGTATTTTATGTTGATCGAAGTGATGTCCATGAGGAAATTATCCGCCTGAAGGCACATATTTGTCGCTTTGATGACATTCTTTCCCATCAAGGTTCGATAGGACGTGAACTCGAGTTTGTACTGCAGGAAATGAATCGTGAAGTGAATACAATTGGTTCAAAAACTTCAGATGTTGAAATCTCTTCAATCATTATTGATTTAAAAACGGTTTTAGAAAAAATGAGAGAGCAAATTCAGAATGTGGAGTAAAAAATAGTTATGTCCGGCCTCCTTTTTGTTCTTTCTGGACCCTCTGGTGCTGGAAAAAGTACGGTGAGAAAGGCGGTAATGAAACAATGCAAGGGGCTGAAATATTCTATATCTTACACGACCCGGTTAAGACGAGAAGGAGAGAGAGAGGCCATCGATTACTATTTTGTTGATGATGATACCTTTAAGCATATGAAAGAGAATCATATGTTTATTGAGTGGGCTAAGGTTCATGGTAACTTTTATGGAACTCCTCGTTTGAAAATGGAAGAATGGTTACAAAGCGGATTTGATGTCATATTAGAAATTGACGTACAGGGAGCTTTCCAAGTAAAAAGAAATTATCCTCAGGGTATATTTGTTTTTATTGCTCCTCCATCCTTAGAAACTCTTGGAGAACGACTTCGCAATCGTAAAACTGACAGAGAAGACGTTATCTATCTTAGGATGATGAATGCTTTGGGTGAGATGAAATCGATTCGGGATTATGATTATTTGATTATTAATAATATACTTGAAGAAACTGTTCATAAATTCCATTCGGTTATTATTGCCGAGCGCTGCCGTATTCGTTATGGAGATAATGAGAATCAGGAATTTTTATCGGAATGATTTTTTCTTTCAATAAATTCGATGTTATTGAGTGGTATCCAATAATGACTAAGTCTGGAGGTCCTTTGAATTTAACGCTTCGATCCTGGTAATGATGATTTTAATACCTTTTCCCTTTGGTTTTTTCGCTCCTCCTCCCTTGATGGGAGAAAGCCAGGATGGGGATGAAAACCCGGGATTTGACATGCCATGGTATGTCGCACTGTTAATAGGGCATAATAAATTGCGCTCCTACATTTTATCTTATTTGTAGAAGCTTGATTGATCAAGCCCCTGTTATTACAGAATAAAATTGATAGATTGGAGTGAGATTATGCTGTCCATTGATGAATTGATAAAGAAAACTGAAAACCGTTATTATTTAACTACAATAGTGGCGAAGCGCTCTAAACAACTTAATCAAGGCGCCAAACCGTTGATCGAAATTCAAGAACCAGACAAGCCGCTTTTTATTGCCTTAAATGAAGTTGCTGAAGATAAAATTAAGTGGTCAAAGGAGACGACATGAATATTTATTATCCTCCGCAGTTCTGGAAAGATAAAAAAATACTTTTTGGAATGACCGGGGGGATTTCTGCTTATAAAGTTGCTGGATTTATCAGTCACCTAGTTCAGGTAGGAGCGGAAATCCAAGTCATTATGACCGAAGCTGCAAAAAAATTTATTGGAGAAATTACCATCAACGCATTAACCCGTAAGCCGGTTTATTCCAATCTATTTGATTACGGCGAAAAAATTCTCCATATTCATTTGATGAGAGAATATGACAACCTGGTGGTAGCACCAGCTACAGCGAATATCATCGGTAAAATGGCAGGGGGAATAGGTGATGACCTATTAAGCAGCTGTTTTTTGGTTGACCCGAAAAAGGTCATTTTGGTTCCGGCGATGAACGTTGATATGTGGAATAATCCAATCGTGCAAGAAAACATAAAAAAACTTATTGCGATTGGGGTCAGAGTCATGGATCCTTCATCGGGAAATTTAGCTTGTGGAGAAAGAGGAACAGGCCGGCTTCCCGAACAAGAGGAGTTTTTAGAAGCTCTTTACTATTTCCTTGGTTCGAATCGATCTTTAGAAGGAAAAAGAGTATTAATTACTTCTGGTCCAACTCGTGAATACCTTGACCCCATCCGTTATCTAACCAATTCTTCCAGCGGTTTGATGGGATGTTCGCTGGCGGCTGCTGCTCGGGCTCGTGGAGCTTCTGTGATGTTGATTGGCGGTCCAATGTCGGTGAGAATTCCATCGGGCGTAGATTACCTTCCCATCATTTCAACCCAGGATTTGGAAAAAGCAACTCTTGAACAATTTGATAAGGCAGATATCTGTATCATGAATGCCGCTGTAGCTGATTATCGACCGTCAATTCCCTCTCCTGCAAAGATAAAAAAACAAGGAAAAAATGAACTGGTTCTTAATTTAACCCAAAATCCCGATATTCTTTCTGAACTAGGACGCAGAAAGGTTTCTCAATTATTAGTCGGGTTTTGTGCTGAAGATAGAGATATTGTTTCAGAAGCTCGTCGAAAATTGCGGCAAAAGGATTGTGATGTGATGGTTGCCAATCATATTTTACCAGGAGAAAGTGGTTTCGAAGTAAATAACAATAAAGCCTGGGTTCTCGATAAGAATGGTGTAACGCTTGATTTTCCTTTAATGGATAAAATGGATTTGGCTGAAACGATCATCGATCATCTGGTTGTTCTTTTATCTTGTTTAAAATGAAGTCTGTGTCAGTTGCCCTCCCACTTCCGATTTACAAAGTGTTCGATTATGATGTGCCACAAAATATTAGCGAAAAAATTCAACCAGGAACAATGGTTGAAGTTGAATTTCACGGATCCCATCGTTTTGGGTGTGTTTGGTCGGTTAATTCGATTGAAAAGGATAAAGAATATGAATTAAAAAGTATTCTATCTTGTCTTCCGCTTGAACCTTTAGCCGACTGGCAGTTGGAATGGGCCAAAAGAATTGCTAATCAAACCTTTTCAAGTTTGGGAGAGGCACTGGAGCTATTTATTCCCAAGTATCATAGGTCATGGGAAAAATGGACCAGTCGACGAATATTTTTAGCAAATGAGGATGACGAATATTTTCTTGATTTAAAAAAATATGGTGTCGATCACTTTTCCCAAGGAATGAATTTATTTATTTTTAAAGATTTATTGGGTATCACTTCAAAAAAAATCGACCAATTGATAAAAAAAAATCGGATCACAATTGTTGATGAAGACTTTCAGAAAAATCAATATCGTTTGCCTCCTCAAAAATGGGCAAAAAAATGGTGGCAAAGGGGAACTATAACCGAAAGCTTGAATCTTTTGGGAAAGCTGATTGAAGATAGCTTCAGTCGGGGCTTGAAAGTCTTCATTTTGCTTCCCGGTCCGAAAGTTTTAGATTATTTTTTGGAAAATTTAAAAACTCTATATCCCTTGGTTCGTTTTCTTTCATTTGATGGAAGATTAACAGCTCGGAAGAGGATGCTAGCCTATCAAATGATAAGAGAAGGATATTATGACGTTTTACTGGGGACTCGTTTAGCTCAGTTTTTACCGATTCACCAAATTGGTGTTCAAGTCTTGTTTGATCCCAACGACTTTGGCCATTATTCTGATCAGCAGCCGCATTATCATTCTTTCCATTCTTTAATAGAGAAAGTTAATATTACCGGTGGGGACCTGCATATTATTGGAACTATACCCGATTTAACCATTTATTTTGGATTGCAGGAGGGGTATTTTGAATCCCAAACGGGACAAATAAAACGATTTACCAAAGAACACAAGTTGGAGTTAGTAACCTATGAACAGAGAAAAACGATTCTCCCGCAATTGATACAAAAAGCCATTGCTCAAAATATCACCAGTCAGCAAAATAGCATTATCTGGGTCCAAAAAACCGGATATTCGGTAGCTTTGGGTTGTTCCGATTGCGGTTTTTATTACTCCTGTTCCGATTGCGATGTGGCATTGAGATTTTACCAGAAAGAGAGAATTCTTCGGTGCCCTCGGTGCGGGAAGAAGGTTGTCCCGGAGAGCTTTTGCCCGGAATGTCACGGGCCTTGGATGAAAACTTGGGGTGATGGTATTGAGAAAGTGTATCAATTTTTAAAAAGAATATTTTCCGGAGTACACATTGTAAAAATCGCTTCGGATCAAGAAAGAAGTGAACTAAATGTGAAAGAAGAGGAGCCGATGATTATTGTTGGAACTTCAGCAGCTTTGCATGAAGAACTTTTAGCTCACTCGACTCTTTTTATCATCCATTCCTTTGAAGATTGGTTATTTTTACCGGAATTTCAAGTACGGGAAAAATTTTACCAAAACATCCAGCGAGCACTTTATTTTTTGGGTGCATCAAAACCAACCAAGACAAGAGTTATTATCGAAACCTCCAATCAGTATCAAAAATATATTGATCCATTTTTCCATCCCCCTGCAGAATTTTATAAACAAGAATTGGAAAAAAGGAAAAAATATAGATATCCTCCCAGTCAGGGCCTTCTTCAGGTGATAGCTCGTTCAAGGAATAAGTTAAACCGTGAGATGGTTCTAAATAAGGTAAAAAATGAATTGGATGAGAAGTCGTTTATAATAGATGGTCCTTTTCCGGGAGACAGCTATCTTAAGAAAGCAGGATGGAGTGACCAACTGGTGATAAAATTTGAACCAGCGGTTTTGAGCATTCTTTATGATAAAGTTACAGCTGTAGTTCAAGCCAGAAAAAGCACTGGGGTTGAGGTTGATTTTAAAGTTTATAATACTCTGCCGCATAAGGTAACGGATGACCTCTGATAGGGCTTGGTATCAATTTATGACAACCGATGGTAAAGACTGAGTAGTTTGGTTAACTTCTTTCTTCGTAGATTCGTTTGCTCCTTCTCCCTTGATGGAAGGGTGGGATGAGGGTGAAAGTTCTGATTAAAAACAGGTTTGATGTTTTTAGAATAAGATTGATAAATTATGGTCTTGTTGATAAGAAATATTAGAAAAAAGGTGGTATAAATGGCGGATTTAAATATTGAGATATATGGAAGCCAAGTTTTGAGGCAAAAAGCCGAACCTGTTCAAAATATTGATGCTAAAGTCAAAAAAATCATACAGGATATGTATGACACTCTTCATGAAAAGTCTGGTTTGGGATTAGCTGCCAATCAAGTGGGGATTCTTCGACGATTGGTTGTTTTAAACAATCCAAACATCAATGAAGATATGGCTTTAATTAACCCCGAATGGAAAGAAGTCGATACCGAAAAAGAAACGGGAGAAGAAGGGTGTTTAAGTGTTCCTGGAATATATTCAAAGGTCAACCGATTCCGGAAAATTCAGGTTACAGCTCAAGATGTTCAAGGGAAGCAACTGGATTTTTTAGCTGATGGTTTATTGGCACGGATCGTTCAGCATGAAGTCGATCATCTCAATGGAATTCTTTTTATTGACCGATTGAGTCCGACTCGTCGTTTGGTTTTAGCCAGTAAATTATCAAGAATAAATTCGAATGGTGATAATGGATGACAAAAGTCGTTTTTTTAGGAACAACTCCCTTATCGATTGGAGTTTTACGCTCTCTTTTCGATGCCCAGTATAATATTGCTGCAGTTATTACCCAACCTGACCGCGAATGTGGAAGAGGCAGAAGATTAACCCCTCCACCGGTCAAGGTTTGGTCCCAAGATCATGATCTCACAGTTTTACAACCGGATAAAGTGAATCGGAAAGAATTTTTAGAAGTAATGAATGATGTTGCTCCAGATGTTATGATAGTAGCTGCCTTTGGACAAATATTACGTTCATCGCTATTAGAGATTGCTCCCTTTGGATGCATAAACGTACATGCCTCGCTCCTTCCTCGTTATCGTGGTGCTGATCCAATTCGATGGGCGATTCTGAATGGCGAAAAAAAGACTGGCGTCAGCATCATGTTGATGGACGAAGGAATAGATACTGGTCCAGTTTTGGCGGTTCGTGAAGTAGAGATTGAAAGTTCTGATGATAGCAATACCTTGGAAAAAAAATTAGGGGAAATTGGTGGAGAATTGTTAGTGGAAATTCTTCCCGACTGGATTGCCGGGAAGATCAAACCGATTCCACAATCGGATGATCGAGCGAGTTATGCAGGAAAAATTCCGAAAGATCTTTATCAAATCAATTGGGATCGTTCAGCTGAAGAAATCGTTCGCCAAATTAGGGCTTTTGCTCCATGCCCAGGTGCTTTTGGGTATTTTCATCAAAAACGCCTGAAAATTATTAAAGCACACGTTTACAAACCAGAGGAAAAAGTAAAAGCTGGTCAAATCATTCGGTATGAACCCGATGTTGGGCTATTAGTGGGAACCGGAAGGGGAATATTAGCGATAGAAGAGTTGCATCCAGAAAATAGGAAACTTCAATCCGGGCAAGAATTTTGTTGTGGATATCATATTCAACCGGGAGATGAATTTTATTAGGAGGTACACGGAATATGTTTTATCCTTTTGATTATACGTTTATTTTATTGATTCCGGCACTCATCCTGGCTTTTTATGCCCAATCAAAAGTAAAGAACACCTATGCAACTCTTTCACAGAAACGTTCTCGGGCAGGTTTGAGTGGATTAGAAGTTGCCCAACAGCTTATTCAACAAAATAATCTTTCCCTGCGGGTTGAAGAGACCCCAGGACAGCTAACCGATCACTATGATCCATCTCGAGAAATACTCAGACTTTCTACCGGTGTAGCTCGGGGTGGTTCAATAGCTGATTATAGTATTGCTGCGCACGAAGTTGGGCATGCATTGCAAAAGCGCGAGAAATACGGGGCTTTTGCCTTGCGTTCGATTTTGGTTCCTGTGGCCAGTATCGGTTCACGAGCCGCTTTTCCGCTCTTTTTTGTAGGATTAATCTTTTCTTTTCGATTTCTCATGGATATTGGGATTATCTTCTTTAGCGCGGCAGTTTTATTCCAGGTGGTTACTCTCCCAGTGGAATACGATGCGAGCCGTCGAGCCTATGCAGCCTTAACCAATTCTGGTATAGTTGCCGGGGACGAACAGCCGGATATTAAAAAAATGCTAAATGCGGCAGCGTTAACCTATGTAGCTGCAACCGCCATGGCTGCTTTACAATTATTACGTTTAATTCTTCTTCGTCAAAGCCGAGACTAAAAGTATTGACTGGTGAAAATATTATGTGAGGGAAGCCAAAAGACGAACTCCACCTTGCTTTCTTTTCTTCCTGGTTTCATTTTATCTAAGGCGAGGGGATCGGTATTTTCATCTTCACCAGCGGCAAAGAGGAATAGGAGAATTGAACCAAATAGTTTTTAAAAAGTGCCGAAAGGATTTATGCCCATAACTGTGAACGTTCGTTTAGAAGCTTTTCTTATCTTGAACCGACTTTTTCGAGGAGAACCCATTTTTTTAGATAAACACTATTCATTATCAATAAAAACTGGTGAGCTTTCAATTCCCGACCGTTCCTTTTTAGTTCACTTGGTTCGAGGAATCGTGAAATTTTATCCCCAACTTCAGGAAATTGCCTCAGTCTATCTTCAAAAACCCAAGGGTCTTCCCAAAAAGGTTCAAATCATATTGTATTTGGGGCTTTTTCAACTGGCGGTGGATACCCGCATTCCGGATTATGCGGTGGTGTCGGAGACTGTCGAATTAGCTCGTCATACTCATTCCCATCCTTGGATTAAACTGGTCAACGCTGTCTTACGCAAGGCGGCATCGGAAAGAGTCCGTTGGTGCAAACAAGCGGAACAGTGGGGCATGGTTCTTCCTCAATGGTTAGAAGGATATTGGAGAAGGTTTTTGACCGAGGGCGAAATGAACCAACTGAAAAAATCCCTGGTTCTTCCTCCAGTTCTTTATCTTCGAGTGAATCCTTTAAAAACGGATTCACAAAAACTCATTACGATTTTATTAAAAAAGTATTCTATCGTCTCAAATTCACTGCCCTTGCTGCCCAATGCTCTTAATACTGGTTTGGATTACACTCAATTAGTTGAAACTGACGAATATCAAAAAGGATATTTTTCTATCCACGATTTAAGCTCTCAGGTCATGGTCCATCTTTTTGATCCTCAACCAGGTGAGAAGATTGTTGATATTGGTTGCGGCTCAGGAGGAAAAACCTTAATGATGGCTCAGATGATGAAAAATAAGGGTTGCATATATGCGGTTGACATTTACCCGGAAAAATTAAAGACTCTTGAAACTTTGGCTCATCGCCAAGGAATTGATATTATCCGAACCATTGCAGTTGATGCAACCCAGTCCCTTCCTCAAGAACTAATTGATGCCAATCGGGTTTTTGTGGACGCTCCCTGTTCCGGCTGGGGAACACTACGAAGAAATCCTGAAATTGGAATTATTAGAAAAAAATCTGATAACCGACCTTTTGCTGAAAAGCAGTTTCAACTTTTATGCCATGCCTCTGCATTAATAAAAAAAAGTGGTATTATATTGTATTGTGTTTGTACTTTGACACCGGAAGAAACCGAGGGAGTAGTTGGAGCCTTTGAAAAACTGAATCCTGGAGAATGGGAAGTAAATTTACCTGGAAATAGTTTGTTACAACCTGAATTGAAACCAACTATCTTATCCGATGATAAATCATATGTAATATGGCCTCATTATTTTAATTCCGATGGTTTTTTTGGGAGGGCTTGGAGGAAACTGTGACGGCGAAAAAGGGAAAAACACCAAACCTTTTTTTACGAATACTGCTAACAGTAATTGCCTTCGGTTTAGGAGTGGTTCTTAGCGGCTTTTTTGGGTTAATGCTTTTGCAGTATTCGGTTAGTGCGACATCACTAGCGGTGCCGGATTTCCGCAACCAAGACTTGGTGACTGCGGTGAATTTAGCATCAAAAATGGGTTTACAGGTTGAAGTAGCCCGAATAGAAAATCGCTCTGATCGGATTGCGAACCAGGTATTGGAACAAGATCCGCTTCCGGGGGCTGAAGCCAAAAGAGGAAGAAAGGTTAGGGTTGTAATAAACGGTTATATTGGACAAGCACAAACTGGAGGAGTGGCTGTCACTCCAGCGGTAACTCAAGAAGTCACGATGAGCAGAGTACCGGATGTCCGGGATTTAAGCTTAAGCGAAGCCCAGAACCTTTTAGAAACCAATGGATATCGACTGGGTCGAGTGGTGGAAGTGACCCATGAAGATGTATTAAAAGGTACGGTTATATCTCAGGATCCGCCCGCCGAGAGCACACTTCCATTAGGAAATCAAGTCAGTCTTTTGATTAGCAAAGGTGGTACCGAGGCAATTGTTGCAACTCCACCGGCAAAAATACTGGTTCCAGATTTAATTGGATTAAAAGTTGAAGAAGCCAGGCGGCTTTTGGCTGAAATGGATTTATCGGTTGGTCAGATTGAAGAAGTTGTCATGCCGGAAAGAAATCCTGGCATTATCATCGGCCAGATTCCAGAATCCGGCCAGGAAGCTTCTCCAGGACAAACTATAAATCTTCAAATTGTGCAGGCAGTTCAAGACTTACAAGATTTAAGCCTTCGATTCGCTTTACCTGATGCCAGAGTCCCAATTATAGTGAGAATCGTAGTAAATGATGAATTGGGAGAACGGGTGGTTTACGAAGAAGAACATCAGGGTGGAGAAACGGTGGAAATTTTATCACGAACGAAGGGGAAAGGGAAAGTCCTGATTTATTTAAACGGTTATTATTATTGGGAAAAAGAATTATAAAATGCTTGAATAGGTGGTGTTTATGGCACTATTAGCCCCTTCAATTTTGTCTTGCGATTTTTCTCGTCTTAAAGAACAATTACTCATGGCTCAAGAGGGCGGAGTAGAGGTGATTCATATTGATGTTATGGATGGGCATTTTGTTCCCAACATTACCTTTGGGACCTTAATTGTCGAAGCAGTTCGGAAAATACTACCGAAAGCTTTTCTGGATGTCCATCTCATGATCCAAAACCCCCAGGATTGTTACCTTGATTTTATTCATGCTGGTGCTGACAATATTAGTTTTCATTTGGAAGTTGTTCCCGATTTTGATTTTTTAATCAATCTTATTCTAAAAGCTGGTGCCAAAGCTTCATTGGCTGTTGCTCCTGGAACACCAGTACACATGCTCGACCAGATTCTCCCGAAATTATATATGGTGTTGCTGATGACCGTTAATCCGGGATTTGGAGGACAGAAAATCATCCCCGGTATGGACCAGAAAATTATTCAATTGAAGAAAAAAATTAAATTGCGAGGGTTGAATACTTTAATTGAAATTGATGGTGGTATTCATGAAAACAATATTGAGTATTTAGCATCTTGCGGTGCATCGATTATTGCTGCTGGTTCATTGATATTTTCCCAAGAAGACAAAATTACCCAAAAAGTACGCGAAATATCGGATAAAATCAAGAGGTTTTAATATGGGTTTAGAGGAAAGCAAAGTTTTTTGTAATAAAAAAAGCGTAAGCAAACTTACGCTTTTTTTATTTTTCCAGCCTTTAAACAAGAGGTGCAGATGTTCATTTTTACCGAATGACCATTCAAACGTACTCGGACTTTCTGAATATTTGGTCTCCACATTTTTCTTGTAACTCGGTGGGAGTGGCTGATCTTATTACCAAAAACCGGTTTTTTCCCACAAACTTCGCAGGTTGCCATTTTGAATTCACCCTTTCTCGTCATTTTCACGTTTCGACGAGTAATATAGCACAAAGGAAATGGTAAATTCAACTCATTCTTACCAAGTGATAAAAATCTTTCCGTTGTCTTAGCTCTCATATCAGGTTACAATACCATCGGGTGCAATCAAAATGGAGATGGATAGAGAACGACTAAAAAAAATCATCGAACAAGAATCTCAACGACTGGATAATCAAACTGTATTTGGTGGATTTGATCAATACCTAAAAAAAATGATCCAAAAGCTCTCTATTTCAGTTCCTGAAGAACTATTAATCGATGTCGATAGGTATCCCCAAATGTCGAACTCAGCCAAGAGTATTTTTCTGAGAGATCTGGAAACCTACCTCAAAGATGGTCATCAATCACAACCTTTTACACCCCAACCTTCGCCACCCACCAAGTCGGTGGATTCTCAGCTTTCGGTTCGAACCATAAATGGAGTTGGACCAGTTGTTGAAAAACAGCTCAATCGATTGAATATTTATACCCGAGAAGACCTCATTTTTTATTTTCCTCGTCTTTACCAAGACCGAGGACAGATTATTCCTATTGCCAAGGTAGGAAGCTCAGTTTTACAGACAGTAATGGGAATGGTGGTTCGACACGAACGAATAGCGACCCGGAGAGGGCGATTATTGAAAATAGTGATTCAAGACAAAACTGGGCAAGTCTCTTTGGTTTGTTTTAACCGAGATTTTTTGGCTCGAATTCTCACACCGGGGAAAAAAATCCTCCTCACCGGTTTTTTTCAAATGGCTTATGGAAAGAAAGAAACCAGTCGTTTTGAGTATGAAATTATCGATTCTGAAGATATTCAATTTGAATCCATCCTACCGGTTTATGGTTTAACCGATGGGCTTACTACTAAAAAATTACGTTCTTTAATCGATACAGCGCTTAAGACAACATTGTCCGTTTTTCAAGATACTATTCCTCAGCCTATTCGAGAAAAATATCATCTTCAAAGAAAACCCGAAGCAATTTTAGAGCTTCACCATCCGAGCCGATCTTCATTTTCTGAATTGAATAAGCATCGATCTCGATCACAAATTGCCCTCATTTTTGAGGAATTTCTTCTTTTTGCTTTAAGTCTTAAGGTTCGACGACATCAAATTCAAGCTTGTCGAGTCCAACCTATTGTTCTCGATCGGAAATTCATTGATCATTTTGTTCAAAAACTTCCTTTCGAGTTGACTTTCGCTCAGAAAAAAGTAATAAAACAAATAGAAAATAATCTGACCAGTGGCAGCCTCATGAATCGGTTGCTCCAGGGAGATGTTGGTTCTGGGAAAACCTTGGTCGCTATCATAGGGGCTTTGTATATTGTAAAAGCCGGACAGCAGGTTGCTATGATGGCACCAACCGAAATCCTCGCTGATCAACATTATCTGCGTTGGAGCCAAGTATTAAAGGATTTTGGGATCGAAGTAGGTTTATTAACTGGTGGTCAAAGCAAAGAAAAAGATGAAATAATAGAGAAAATCAGTGAGGGGAAGGTACATTTGGTTATCGGGACTCATGCTCTGTTGGAGGATTATGTTCAATTTAATCAATTGGGATTGGTCATTGTCGATGAGCAGCATCGTTTTGGTGTAAAGCAACGCTCCCGATTAAAAGAAAAAGCTGTCGTTCCTCATCTTTTGGTGATGTCGGCAACGCCCATTCCCCGAACTTTAGCCTTAACTCTTTATGGAGACCTGGATATTTCGGTTCTTGATGAAAAACCAGTGGGGAGGAAACCGGTTGAAACCGTCGCTTTTTCTATGAAAGAACAGGCTCAAGCCTTTCAACAGGTAGGCTCTTTTTTAGAGAAGGGACAGCAAGCTTTCGTGGTTTGTCCGGCAATTGAGGAAAGCGATCTCGAGTTAAGCAATGTGAATGAGGTTTATGGACAGCTTAAGAATAAATGGTTTCCTCGTTCCCGAGTTGAGTTGATACATGGAAAACTTCCTTCAAAAGAGAAGGATGATATCATGATTCGATTTTCTCGGGGAGGAATTCAAATCTTGGTTGCTACATCGGTGATTGAAGTGGGAATTGATGTGCCCAATGCCAATGTAATGGTCATTGAAAACGCCGAACGCTTTGGTTTGGCGCAACTTCATCAACTGCGGGGGAGAATTGGTCGAGGAGATCAAGTTGGTTTGTGTGTTTTGCTCTACCAGGGGAAGAGTCAAGATATACAAAAACGAATGGAAATAATGGTCAATACCGATGATGGGTTTCTAATTGCTGAGGAAGACCTCAAAATGAGAGGACCGGGAGAATTTTATGGGGTTAGGCAATCGGGAATTTTGGAATTTCATTTAGCCGACCCTTTTCGGGATTGGAAAATTTTGGAAAAAGCTCATGAAGAAGCGAATTTTATTCTCCAAGATGATCCCCGACTACAGAAACCGGAAAATCAAATTCTCAAAAAAGAAATTGAAAGACGGTTTTTCCAGATTTCATCAGATGAATTACTGATCGAAGCTTGAACGAAACCAATATTTTAAGGAAAGGAGTGGGTATGTATTTATTCGTCACTCATCGTGTTAATCTAAAAAGACGGGTAGGTTTAGCATGGGGTATCTGCATATAACCGGAGGGTTAATCAAAAATCGAAAAATTATCGGACCTCGGAATCAAAAGACTCGTCCGATGCAGTCATTTCTTCGAAAAACCTTGTTTGATTTAATACCTCCTTTATCGTTAGAAAATTCTATTGTATGGGATATATTCGCCGGATCAGGGGTGATAGGCCTTGAAGCCTTAAGCCGAGGAGCTGGCAAGGTTTTTTTTGTTGAAAAGGATTTGAAAATGACTACCGTGATTCGAAGAAATGTTGAGCTGTGTGGTTTTCGGGACCAAACCCAAGTTCTCTATGCAGATTTTTTCAACTTAAAACGCTGGGTTCCCAAAGTTGATCCTCCAAATATCGTCTTCCTTGACCCTCCCTTTTCGACTAATCCTGTTGAAGTATTGGAAAAAATGTATAATTTATTTGAGTTGGTAAAAAACAGTTTAATTGTTATCCGTTTTTCAAAAAAATCCAGCGCATTATTTGAATGTTCTTTTTATCAGGCTAATCGCCGAACCTACGGCGACAGTGTTTTAATGTTTGGTAGTTTTTGATAAATGGGAGGGCTGCCATCAGGTTGAGGAAACTTGGGAAACTTATAGAAAGGAAGAGGTATATTGATAGCGATTTATCCTGGTAGTTTTGATCCGGTGACCAATGGACACCTTGATATTATCATTCGTGGAAGTAAAATATTTGATAGCTTGATTGTGGGTCTTTTAAAAAATCCTAACAAAAAGCCTCTGTTTACCGTGGAAGAACGGGAAGCTATGATGTTGGAAGCAACCAAAGGCCTAAATAATGTTACGGTTGAGATATTTCAGGGTCTTTTGGTGCAATTTGCGCGACAAAAAAATTGCCGTATTATTCTACGTGGTTTGAGAGCAATATCTGATTACGAATATGAAACTCAAATTGCCATTACTAATCGCAAAATATGCCCAGAGGTAGAAACATTTCTTCTCCCAACCAGTACTGAATATTCCTACTTGAACTCAACCGTCGTTAAAGAAATTGCCCAGTTCGGGGGATGTATTCGAGGGTTGGTCCCGGAGATCGTGGAAAAAAATTTAAGGAAGAAATTCCGAGTTTAGGGCAGGTGGTTGCATGACAGTTCTTAGAGAAATGAGTCTTTTTATGGTAAACTAAAAAGCTTGTTTCATATTCTTTTTTAGAAAATTAAGGTTTTTTTAGGTTAGAGATTTAATAAAAACCCAATAGGGGATTGAGAAGGGAGACAAGGATGGAATGAATGTTTTGGAAGAAATCCGTAACCGTGCGAAAAGCCTTAAAAAAACCATAGCGCTTCCCGAATATGACGACGAAAGAGTTCTTCAGGCGGCAGAAATCGCAACCCGAGATCAAGTCGCAGCTATTCAATTAGTTGGTGATCCAACCATTATCGAACAAAAATCAAAAAGTTTAGGAATTTCTCTATCCGGAGTTGAAATAATCGATCATAAAAAAGACCAACAAAGATCCGAATACGTTCAATCACTTTACGAGTTGCGTAAGGGAAAGGGTCTTACCCAAGAACAGGCTGAGCAATGGCTAGAAAGCAGCATGTATTATGCGTGCATGATGCTTTACCATGATCGCATAGATGGGATTGTATCGGGAGCATCACTTTCCAGTCCCGATGTTATCCGTCCGGCTTTGCAGATCATTAAAACTACTCCTGGAGTAAAATTGGCCTCAAGCTGCTTCCTGATGGTTGTTCCTGATTGTCCATATGGGTCAAATGGAGTATTTCTCTATGCTGATTCTGGATTCAATCCTAACCCTAACTCGGAAGAACTTGCTCATATTGCCCTCACGACCGCTCGTTCGGCAATTCAGCTCTTAGGTGTTGAGCCGATAGTCGCCATGCTTTCTTTTTCTACCAAAGGAAGCGCCCGACACGAGTTGGTTGATAAGGTTATCGAAGCGACGGCAATTGCTCATTCTTTAAAACCCGAACTGCTTATCGACGGTGAGCTGCAAGGAGATGCTGCTTTGGTTCCCTCAGTCGGGGACAAAAAAGCTCCTGGAAGTAAGGTAGCAGGGAAAGCGAATGTTCTTATTTTCCCCGATCTCAATGCTGGAAATATTTGTTACAAACTAACCGAACGCTTGGCTCGAGCAACTGCCATAGGACCAATATTGCAAGGGTTGGCTAAACCGGTTAATGATTTGTCGCGAGGATGTAAAGCGCAAGACATCGTTGATCAAATTGCCGTGACGGTTTTGCAAACGCAATTTTAGGTTATTTTTTTTTCAAAGAAGGTATTTCATTTTTGTGAGGGGAAGGACATTTATTGATTAGAATTCATCTTTGGAATAAATTTGAAGGAAAATAATTCGAAGAAAAGGGATGATTGAAATTGAATATTTTAGTGGTAAATTGCGGGAGTTCAACGGTTAAATATGAGTTGCTCAGCATGAATGATAATACCGATAATCAAGTTATTGCCAAAGGATTAGTAGAGAGGATCGGCATTCCAGGTTCTCGTCTCGAATATAAAACCAACCATCAAGTATCCTATTCCAAAGAGAGGGAGGTTCCGAACCACCGGATTGCATTGGAATGGATTATCGAAGTGATGACCGATCCTGAAATTGGGGTTATTAAGGATCCATCAGAAATTGATGCTGTTGGTCATCGGGTTGTCCATGGGGGAGAAAAGTTTACTGCTTCAATTCTTATTGATGATGAGGTTTTGAAAACCATTCGAGCCTGTTCAGAGTTAGCACCCCTTCATAACCCACCAAATATTTCTGGAATTGAAGCCTGTCAGGCTCTTATGCCAAAAGCCCCTCAGATAGCCGTATTTGATACTGCTTTTCATGGCACTATTCCTGAGTATGCCTATATCTATGCTATACCCTATGAATATTATGAAAAATTTGGTATCCGTCGTTATGGTTTCCACGGTACTTCGCATCGATATGTGGCTGGAAGAGCAGCTAAGATGATGGATAAAGACCCTTCCAAGCTGCGTTTGATAACCTGTCATATGGGTAGCGGAGTTAGTTTTACCGCGATTAAAAACGGGAAATCAATTGATACATCAATGGGTTTTACTCCCTTGGAAGGTTTAGTTATGGGAACTCGTTCCGGAGATTTAGACCCCTATATTCTCCTCTATTTGATGGAGAAGGAGAACCTTTCGACGAAAGAAATGGATCAGATCTTAAATAAGAAAAGTGGTGTAGTTGGGATATCGGGAATTTCAAGCGATACTCGTGATATCGAAGCTGCAGCTCCAACCAATCATCGTGCCCAGCTAACGCTCGATATCATAGCCTATCGAGCCAAAAAATATATTGGAGCTTATTATGCTATTCTTGGAGATCTGGATGGAATTGTTTTCACAGCTGGCATAGGAGAAAATTCATCTTATATTAGAAAAACCATTTGTGAGGGTCTTGAACCTTTAGGAATTTCTATAGATAAAGATAAAAATACCGTAAGGAGGAGGGAGGCTTTCATAAACTCTGAACAATCGAAGGTTAAACTTATGGTTATTCCAACCAATGAGGAGTTCATGATTGCCTTGGATACCTACCAGTTAGTTCATGATTTGGAGAGATGATTATGAAGGTTTATATCGGTGATGTAAAGAAAGAGGTGGGATGGACAAGCAAAGAAAGTCTCAGTAAAAACTTTCCGCCGCTTTCTTTTGGTGAAGAAAAAATTCCCTTTGCTCAGCCAGTTCGAGTGGATTTGACAGTAACCAATTTTGGTCCGGGACTGTTGCTGGAAGGAAAAATTGAAACTGCTTTGATTTTTCCTTGTTCTCGATGTCTCGAACCTTTTATCCATAAAATGGAAGCTCCTCTAAAACTTGAATTTCGTAATCTTGACCGGATTACCCGAGAATCGGATTTCGAAGCAGAAGCCAAAAGTGCTGATGATATGTATTATTATCATGAAGAGGATGCGGAAATAGATATAGAAAGAGGAGTTATCGATGCTTTGTTGGTTTATTTTCCAATGAAACCGATTTGTGCTGAAGAGTGTCAGGGATTGTGTCCAATCTGTGGAATAAATCTCAATCAAAGTCATTGTGATTGCAAAAAAACCAATATCGATCCGCGCCTGGCAGCTTTAAGAAAAATTAAACTTGAAAAATAAAGTTTAAATGAACTGATATCATAACTATTTACCATAGTTTGCAATATAGAATAAAGTATTTTATACTATGGGGCAATCAAAACCGACCCCAATTTGAGATGTGTATTTTCCCATAATTAGTTACTCTTGATTATTGGAAGGGTATTCTATTATAATGAGTTTTCATTTTTAATATAAAAGGGTAAACTTGGTGTCGTTATCCGCACCAGATGAGGATGAAAATGAGTTGCCCCCCTCACCCTGACCCTCTCCCACGGAGGGGCGAGGGAAAAAAGAACAAAAGAATTCAGAGTTCCTTCTCCCTTGATGGGAAGGTGAGGATGAGGGTGAAAGCCCAGAATGTGATCCTGGTTAATTGTTCAATATGGTTTACCAATAAAAAATCATTCCGGTGTTTTCAGGATAAACCCTAATGCCACTTTCGTGGCACCAGATGAAAATTGAAAATATGTATACGCTGATCAATTTCCCCCTTTAGAAAAGGGGGTAAGGGGGGATTTGATTTTTTTCGCTCCGTCATTGCGAGGAGTGTCCTGTGCGACGTGGCAATCTCATTTAGAATTTTTTTAAAATAAATAAAAGATGAGATCCTCACGTCCTTGAAAAGCGAGGGCTCAGGATGACACCCGAGGTGTCAGATGAGATCCTCACGCGGAAAAGCACCGCTCAGGATGACGGCATTTTTAAGCATTAGTGGATTTTCAGGATAGAATAGATTGCTTATAATATGTGGATGATTTTAGAATAAAACGATTACCAGAACTCAAAAGGTATACGTTTAAGGGAGGACATATACATGGCAAATCTTACTAATAAAACTTCACGATCAAATCGTGACAAAAGAAGAACTCATTGGGTGGTAAAGGCTCCAAATCTGATTGAATGTTCCCACTGTCACGCTCTACGTCTTTCGCATCGGGTTTGCCCAGCCTGTGGTTATTATAAGGGGAAGCAGGTTATCAAATCTAAAGAGTAACCGGAGACCAGTATGAAAATAGCTGTTGATGCCTGGGGAGGAGATTATGCCCCGGTAGAAATATTGAAGGGTATTAAAAATGCGGTTTTCAATGACTTGGAGTTAATTGTTATTGGCTCGAAACAGAAATTATCTCCTCTCTATAGCGAATTAAACATGAACGAAGACCTTTTCCCGATTGAAGACACACCCCAAGTCATTGAAATGAAAGAACATCCAGCTGAAGCTATTCGAAAAAAACCGCAATCAACTATTGTTCGGGGAGTGCAACTTTTAGCTCAGAAAAAAATCGATGCTTTTATATCAGCTGGGAATAGTGGAGCTTTAATGGCCGCTGCTTGGTTTGGTCTGCAACGGATAGCCGATATTGAGCGTCCGGCGATTGCCACTTTGATACCGAATGTCGATTCAAGCACAGTCTTGCTTGACGTTGGGGCCAATGTTGATTGCAAACCAAAGCAACTCCTTCATTTCGGTGTTATGGGAGCCGAATACGCCAAAGCGGCTTTAAACATCGAACGCCCTCGGGTAGGGCTTTTAACTATTGGAGAAGAAGAAGGAAAAGGGAACGAGCTGGTAAAAAGTGCTTATCAATATTTTAAAAACCGCTGCGATTTCCTCAATTTTGAATTTATTGGAAATGTAGAAGGCCATGACATTATCGATGGGAAAGCTGATGTCGTTGTCTGTGATGGTTTTACCGGAAATGCCTTGTTAAAATTTGGAGAAGGACTTCTTGAATTTATTAATAATATGTTGTTTTTGCACATAGTCGATGAAGAGCTCAGAAAAAGACTGAAAGAAGTATGGAAAAGATTTGATCGAAGCGAAATTGGTGGTGCTCCTTTGCTAGGTGTTGAAGGTATTTGTATGGTTTGTCACGGAAAATCAAGAGCTCGAGACCTCACCAGTGCTATTTTCCGGGCGAAAGATTTAGTCGAGCAAAAAATGGCAGAAAGAATTCGTGACGGGTTATCACATCTTAACTGTATTCAGTAAAAGGATTAAAAGAGATGCTATTTCCCATGCGAAAACATTGCTTAAAAAGATAGATAATGATATATAGAGAGAGAAGTTATTTATAACGCATATTGACAACGGATGATATTGAGAACAGGGTCTCATCCCACTTGATGGTATCAAATGAGGATGAAAAATACCTATCTAAATCCGTCATTGCGAGGAGTCCAACCGTTCTTTGGCTGGACGATGTGGCAATCTCTTAAGCCCATTTCCTCATTCTGAGGAGTCCGTTGTTTTTGCCGGACGAGTGAGAATCTCATCCTTTAAAATATTTTTATAAAGAGTAAAGAATTAAAAGGTGAGGCCCTCGCGTCCTCAATAAGGAGAGTTCAGGATGACACCTGCTGTGTCAGATGAAATCTTAATTCGGAATAGCGCCGTTCAGGTAAACGACTTTACTATTAAATATGCAAACCGTGACCTCGTAGTGGGAGGTTTTGTTTTAAGGAAAATATTCTATTAGAACCTATTAACATATGTAAAGATAAGGGATATTGATTATTATAGCTGACCTGAAACGAAGGAGAGATAGGATGGAGACTCGTGTCACCAAAGTGTTAGGAATAAATTATCCCATTCTGCAAGGAGGCATGGCTTGGGTTTCAACAGCACCCCTGGTAGCAGCAGTTTCCAATGCAGGTGGGTTGGGGATTATTGGAGCTGGTGGAATGGATGCGAATGAGCTTCGGGAAAATATTCACCAGGTTCGAACTCTAACTGAGAAACCTTACGGAGTGAACCTCATGCTTCTTTCTCCCCATATCAACGAGCAAATCGAAGTTGTTAAAGAAGAACGAGTCCCAATCGTCACCACCGGCGCCGGGAACCCTTCTCGCTTAATTGATGATTTTTCCGAAAGAGGGATAATAACCATCCCAGTTGTTGCTTCCGTTCAATTGGCAAAAAGACTTGTACGTCATGGCATTCGAGCCATTATTGCAGAAGGAATGGAATCGGGAGGTCATATCGGAGAAATTACTACCATGTGCCTGGTGCCGCAAATGGTTGATGCTCTTGATATCCCGGTGATTGCTGCTGGAGGCATTGGTGACGGTCGTGGGATGGCGGCAGTATTTGCCTTGGGAGCAGAAGGAGTACAGGTTGGAACCCGTTTTGTTTGTTCGAATGAATGTAGTATCCATCCTTTTTATAAAGAAGCTATAGTCAATTCCCAAGATCGATCGACAATAATGACCGGAATGAGTACCGGTCATCCAGTTCGTTGTTTAAAAAATAGATTGACCAGAAAGTTTGAAGAACTGGAAACACATCGAGCAAGCCGGGAAGAAATAGAAGCTTTAGGTTCAGGGAGTTTACGGCGAGCCGTCTGTGAAGGCGATGTTGAAGAGGGTTCGGTAATGGCCGGTCAAATTTCTGGATTGATTCATGATATTAAGCCTGTTTCTGAAATTATCCAAGATATGCTGGTAGAATTTCAAAATACCCTTGCTCGACTCACCCTTTTGGGGAAGGAGTAGGCGTTTAATGGACCAATGGGTATTTCTTTTTCCTGGACAAGGATCGCAGCGAGTGGGTATGGTACAAGATTTTTTAAATCACTACCCTCAGCAAACTCAAGAGTTTTTTAATATTGCTCAGGAAAAAATTGGTGTTGACCTCCTCAAACTTTCTCAGGAAGGTCCAGAGGAGGAATTGAACCTGACTTATAATACTCAACCAGCACTTTTAACTCTAAGCGCGCTCATTTATCAGATAATGAGTTCAAAGATTTCATTTACGCCGGTTGCTGTGGCAGGCCATAGTTTGGGCGAGTATTCGGCGTTGGTTGCCGCTGGTTCGATCAACTTTTCTGATGCCGTTTTTTTAGTTAGAAAAAGAGGAGAGATTATGCAGAATGCGGTTCCGGCAGGGAATGGAACGATGGTTGCGGTTATAGGCCTTCCAGACCAACAGTTAAAGCCACTGATAGAGGAACTCTCACACAACGGAAAGATTGAAATAGCCAATTATAATTCTTCAGAGCAAGTGGTTTTTTCCTTGGAAAAAACCCTGGTTCCTTCGGTAATGGAAAATGCCAAATCGCGAGGGGCAAAAAAAATTATTGAGTTGCGAGTTAGTGCTCCCTTTCATTCTTCTTTTATGAGGGAAGCCGCCCATGAATTTCAAACTATTTTGTCACAAATTTCCATAGCTCAACCTCAGGTAAGGTTTTTAAGTAATGTTACTGCCGATTATTTAAACGATCCAGAAAAAATACGAGAATTACTGAACCAACAAATGGTTTCCCCAGTAAAATGGAAAGATATAATGGATCGACTTTACCAAGATGGTTATCGGAGATTTGTTGAAATTGGACCGGGAAATGTGTTATCAAAGTTGTTCAAACGGGAATACGGTCAGGTTGAGACTCGTTCAATTCAATCAGCATCAGTTTTAAATGAATGGATGAAAGAGGCGTCATAAATGGTTGACTTAAGAAACCAAATTGCTATAATCACCGGAGCTGGAAGAGGAATTGGTTTTGCTACGGCGAAAATATTAGGTGGTTATGGAGCAACTCCCATAATCTGTGATGTTTTGCCGGAGTCGGAACTCTCAAAAACGATAGATCATTTACAATCAAATGGTATTGATTCCTTTTCCTATCGGGTTGATGTAACCAACAAAGAACAAATTGATAAAATGGTACAGGATGTTTTAGAAAGATGGGGTCACATTGATATCTTGGTGAATAATGCTGGTTTAACCAGAGATGCGGCCCTATTAAGGATGAAAGATGAAGATTGGCACCTGGTGCTCAATGTTTGTCTTCAAGGTACATATCAATGCACCAAAAGTGTTTTGAAGTCCATGGTAAAAAGGAGGTATGGTCGGATCATTAATATTTCTTCAGTGGTGGGGGTAATTGGAAATGCCGGACAGGTAAATTACTCATCCGCCAAAGCAGCTATCATTGGTTTTACCAAATCACTTGCCCGAGAAATTGCATCCCGTGGAATCACCGTTAATGCAATTGCACCTGGTTTTTTTGATACTGATATGACCCGGAATTTACCTGAAGCAATTAAGGAAGGGTGGATCAATCAAATACCGGTTGGGCGATTAGGACAACCAGAAGAAATAGCTGAGGCCGTTGCCTTTCTTTCATCACAAGCCGCCGCTTATATTACCGGTCAAACGCTTCATATTAACGGTGGTATGGTGATGTATTAAAACTAATTGAATGGTTGGAGGTGCTGGAAATGGATGTTTATTCCAAAGTTAAAGAAATAATTGTTGATCAGCTCGGTATTGAAGAAGATGATGTTGCACCAGATGCTTCCTTTATTGATGATCTGGGTGCTGATTCTCTTGATATCGTTGAGCTCATTATGGCATTTGAAGAAGAATTTGATATAGAAATTCCTGATGAAGATGCCGAAAAGATTACTTCCGTACAAGAAGCAATTGAGTACATTGAATCAAAATTAAGCTAATTACAGAATTGACAATGCCTTTTAATGAAGCCGAACTTATCGAACTTGAACGTCGGATTGGATATCATTTTGAAAATCGTTCTCTTTTAAAAACCGCCTTATTACACAAGTCGGCGTTAGAAGGGAAAGAAGGGCATTGCAATGATAAGCTTGAGTGGTTAGGTGATGCGGTAGTCGGTTTATATATTGCCGACTACCTTTTTTCTCAGTACGAAAAACCACGAAGCTGGCTTTCTGCAATGAAAGCGAAATGGGCGAGCGAAGAAAGCTTGGCTCAGGTAGCTCGTAATATACACTTGGAACGATTTATCCTTCTCGGGAAAGGAGAAGAAAAGGGTCGAGGACGGGAAAAAAGTTCGATCATTTCCAGCGCGCTGGAAGCCTTGGTTGGTGCAGTATATTTGGATTCAAAATCTTTTGATATGACAAAGAATGTATTAGATACCATTTTTTCTTCTGAAGGCGGCCTTGAATTGGTTTTCCTTTCGGTTAATTATAAAAGCCTCTTACAAACCTGGTCACTTAAGGAACACGAAACTCTCCCATTTTATCAAGTAATTGAAGAATCTTTGGATCGAAAGAATTATCGTATCGCTGTTTTGATTAATGAGAAGGAATTAGCCATTGGTGAGGGCACCAATAAAAAAAAGGCTGAGCAGGAAGCGGCGCGTAAGGCGTGGGAAAAAATCATTGAAGAAAAATATGACCATCGTGATAATCCATGTTTTTAACTCATTTAAATGTTCAGGGTTTTAAATCATTTGCCCATCCGATTACCATTGAGTTCCACCCCGGTTTAAATGTTATTGTTGGTCCAAATGGTTCAGGAAAAAGTAATGTCATTGACGCTCTCCGCTGGGTGTTGGGAGATCATTTTCGGGAAATGAGAGTTTCCCAGGGAAAAGAAGTTATCTTTCACGGAGCAGCCGGAGCAAAACCGCTAGGAATGGCTTTTATTGAAACCCAATGGTCAGATAGCGAAAATTCTCCTTATTCTATTGGAAGGCGGATCTTTGCGTCGGGAGAGTCAGAGTATTTTTTAAATCAAAATCGGCTTCGCTTAAAAGATTTAAAAGAAGAATTACGGAAGATAGGTTTTTTGGTTGATAGTATCGGTGTAGCAGTAGTTGATAACACCAAACTCCAGACTTTGTTTGAATTTCGACCCAGTGACAAATTTTCCCTCTTTGAAATGGCCAGCGGCACTTATGCTGTCAAAGAAAAACTCTCATCGGTGAAATCTTCTTTAATTCGAATTGGTGAGAAAGTATTTCGTTTAAAAGAAAGGGAAAATGAGCTTAATCTACAGATTGAAAAAGTTGCTGAACATGCACGGCAGGAAGAAAAATACCTTTCTGAGGAAAAATTATTTATTGCTCTGCGTAAAGAATATTTTAATCTTCTTATTCAACAGCGATTAAAAAAGTTAAAAGGATTAGAGACTGAAAAAGAAGAAGTTGAAAAAGAGTTAAAACGGTTGGAGGAAGAAGGAACCAACCTTGATCTTTTGTTCAATAAACAAAAAGATTTGCTTCAAGAAAAGGAAAAATTTAAATCACAAATCCTTGAACGAATAGAGAGCTTAAGAGAAGAACAACGCTCCCTTGAGCAACAGATTTATTTTCATCTCACTGAAGCACGACATAGGGAAAAAAACAAGTTGTTAAATCGAGAAGCCTTAAATGAACTACAGCCAAAATTAGTTCTTCTTCGGAAGAACGTTGAAGATCTACGAAATAACCCCTTATATTTAGAGACCTTGGATGAGTTAGAAGGAAAAGAAAAAGAATTAGAGAAAAAGATTTCAGAGTTTAGAATTCGCAAGGACTCCAATAATGAGCAAATCAACCAACTCAAACAGGAATGGTCTCGGCTGGTAACCTCAATTGAATATCTTACTGAAGAATTGGCATCGATCGATCGAGATAAGAGCTCTCTCGATTCGTCATCAACCAAGCTGTTCCAACAAATCGAGAGCTTACAAAAACAGCTGTTAGCCCTTCAGGAAGAAAACCGAAAAATTTTCAAAAAGAAAGAGCAGCTCAAAGAGAAGTTAGACAGAAAAAAAGCCTTGTTGGGTAAAATACGAAATGGTCTTCGTGAATATGAGCCAGAGGGGAAAATCGACCAGAATATAGCCGACCGGTCTAAAAGTCTCATTCAAAAGGGTTGGCCGGGGAAAGTTGTTTATGCATTCAATTGGCTTTTCAAGGATTATACTGCTATTCTAAGAGCTGATGAGAATCTGAATTTGAACGCCATTTCATCGAAGGCTGGGCAGGGTTTTATCTATTTGGATGTTTTGCCTCCATCGGATTGCTGGGATATTTTCACCAAGAAGCAAATAATAGCTGCATTGGAAAACACGAAAGTTCCAGAGGTAAATATGATCAGCTCTGATGGAAATATTGTTTACCGTAGAGACGGAGTGTTGGTATTTCCACGAAAACTCATTACTAATCAGAGTGGGGTTCAATTTTATCGAAGTTGGCAGAAAAAGGGATCTACCCTTCAAAAGAGGATACAAGAAGGAGAAAAAGATATTTCAGCTTTTCTTACCAAAGAGAATCAACTGGAAAAAGAGCTGACCGAAATAAGAGGAGAATTGCAAATTTTGCGGCTTCGGTATGATGACTTGCAACAGGAAAAAAAGAAGAAAATTGAAAAAATCGAACTTATTAATCTGAAAAAGCAATCTTTTCTGAGCGAAAAAGAAGTCCTTGGCGATCAACTGGATCGGTTAGGATGGGAAAAAGAGGATATAGACAACGAAGTCAACCAATTGGAAGATGAACTAAGAGAAATACACAACAAACGATTTGAGAGAGAAAAGCTCCGATCAACCGAAGAAAGACTGCGGGGAGAGCTTGCTACCATCGAAACCCTCATTGAAAAATCGGTTTCTTCTCTTCAAAACATTGAAACCAGCCGCAAGCAATCGCTGGATGTCTGGAAGGAGATTATTTTTAAAGTAAAGAAATTAAATGAAGAATATCAGTTTGAACTGAATAGAAAAAAAGCGTCTTTGGTGGAAGTTGATGAAATCAGAGAAAAGTGTACCGATATTGAACTCTATAGAGAAAAGTGGAAAAATCAGCAAGATTCGCTTTCTCGTAAAAGGGAAAAATTGTATTTACAGAAAGAAAAATGGGATTTTGAAATTCAAGAGTATACCGCTCGACTTGATGAATACCAGGAATGGAAGACCGACGACATCCTTTTACCCTCTTATGCTGATCTTCATCACTTAGAACAGATAATTACCGAAAAAGAGAGCCATTTAAAAACCTGGGATATCCGCAGAGGTTCTATATCGCAGCTTTGTGATTTGGAAGAACGGCAAAGTTACCTAAACGAAAAATTAACTTTTTTCCAGGATGCTATGGTTCAATTTGAAAAGAATCGGTTTGAATGTGAGCTCTTGTGCCAAGAATTGTTTAGCGAATTTTTGATAGAGGTCAATTTCCACTTTCAGAAAAATTTTCAACGGGTATTTAATGGAGGTCGGGCGAAGATCGAAATTGAAGAACAAAATTTGGAAATCGTTATTCAAATACCCGGAAAGAAGAAACAAAGGTTGTCACTTTTATCCAGCGGAGAAAAGGCTCTTACCGCTCTCTGTCTATTTTTCGCCCTATTTAAATCCGGCGGTTATCGTTTTTGTTTTTTTGATGAAGTTGATGCGACCCTGGATCATTTCAACAGTATCCGGTTAGCGGACCTTATGAAAGAATTTTCTCGTGAGTGCCAAATTATTATCGTAACCCATCAAGAAGAAATCATGGAAGTATCTGACCGGATCATAGGAGTGACTATGGATGAACCGGGTATCTCACGAGTTGTTCCTCTTTCAGGCAAAAATTTATCACTTTTATCATCTCAAAATTAACCGACTATGATGTAAAATTTTAAAACTCATTACGAATAATTACCATCTATCCAATATTGAGAGGTATTACATGGAAGAAAAGAAAGGTATTTTTCATAAGTGGTTCAAAGGTGTTGAAAAAATTAAAGAAGGAGTAAAACAGCAATTTACCCGTTTATGGTCAGCTGATTCACTCCAAGAAGAAGATTGGGAAGCCTTGGAGGAGATGTTGGTACAAGCGGATTTGGGGCCAATTTTAGCTATGGAGTTGGTCGAAGAATTTCAGGAATTAAAAAAACAAAAAACAGAAAATGGAAATTGGCAGGATTGGCTGTATGGGAAATTAGCGAGCATTTTAGATGGAAATGATTCAAGCCTATTTTCATCTGCTCAAGCTGGAGCAATGAAAGCGATTTTATTGGCCGGGATTAATGGTGTAGGGAAAACCACCTTGGCTGGCAAATTAGCACGATACTATTCACTGCTGGGCGAAGAAGTTGCCTTGGTCGCAGCTGACACTTTTCGTGCTGCGGCAGTCGATCAATTGGAGATCTGGGCCGAAAGAGCAGGATGTTTCTTTTTTAAAGGTTCTCCTGGTGCCGACCCGGGGTCAATTATATTTGATGGGATCGAAGCAGCACGAAAAAAGAACCGAGGTTTTGTGATAATCGATACGGCTGGTCGATCGCATGTCAACAAGAATCTTTTGGCGGAATTGGAAAAAATGGGAAGAATTGTCCAAAAGAATTTCTCTCCGGAAAATATTGAAAATTTACTGGTAATTGATGCCATGGCCGGACAAAATGCCTTCCTTCAAGCCGAATCGATTGGTAAAGCTATTCCCTTGAATGGTGTCATTCTTTCGAAATGGGATAGTCAGGCCAAGGGAGGAATCGTTTTCCGTATAAAAAAAGAATTAGAGTTGTCGATTAAATATTTAGGAGTTGGTGAAAAAATCGAAGATCTTCAGCCTTTTGATCCCGATCAATTTGTTAAAGCCATTGTATATGACGAAGAAGTTCCTTGACAGCCGAAGCAGTGACGATTATTATCTTATTTGTCTTTCATAATTAAATAAAGAAATCCAGTTATGGAGTCAATGCATGTTTGAACAATTAATTAATAAATTTTCCGGAATATTTAAAAAGTTAAGAAGCAAAGGAAAGCTGAACGAACAAGATGTCGATGCAATATTAAAAGAATTACGGATGGTTCTCTTGGAATCCGATGTCCATTACCGGGTGGTTAAAGACCTCATCGCTCAAGTGAAAGAACGAGCCGTGGGAAAAGAAGTATTAGAAAGTGTTACACCGGGGGAAATGGTCATAAAGATTTTATGGGATGAAATTCGTAAGGTGTTAGGCGGTAATGTCAGCTCCTTGGAAACCGGTGGTGCGATGCCGGTTCTGATTATGTTGGTTGGGCTCCAAGGATCGGGAAAAACAACCACCCTTGGCAAATTGGCGGTTCGTTTAAAAAATCAAGGACTTTTTCCTTTGGCGATTTCAACTGATACTCGCCGTCCCGCTGCTAAAGAGCAGTTAGCGATTCTGTGTCACAATTCGGGGATTGATTTTTATGACGATACCAAAGCCTTGACTCCATTACAAATGATTCAAAGTGCTATACTTCATTCTCGGGAAAAAAGCTATGATCTCATCTTTATCGATACTGCCGGGAGGCTTCATGTTGAAGAAGAGCTTTTAGCTGAACTCAAAGAGGTAGTTGATACAATACCATTGAAAGAAATTTTACTGGTTTTAGATGCGACGACCGGTCAGGAAGCGGTTAAGGTTGCTCAATCTTTTAAAGAATGGGTCAATCCTACCGGGCTCATTTTATCAAAGGTTGATACCGATGCCCGAGGTGGAGCCGTATTGTCTATCGTTGCTCAAACCGGATGGCCGGTTAAATTTGCCGGAGTGGGTGAAAAAGTTGATCAGCTGGAAGTTTTTCACCCCGACAGAATGGCAAGTCGTATCATGGGGATGGGTGATACTCTAACCCTCATCGAAAAGATCGAAAGGTCGATTGACGAAGAAGAAAAGCAGAAAATTGGAAAAAAATTTGGGAAGAAAGAACTGGATTTAAATGATTTTATGGAGGAGTTAAAAAGAGTAAAAGAAATTGGCTCATTTGACGAAATTGTTGGAATGTTACCTGGTAATCTGCGAGGCGGGATTTCTCAGATTGATGGAGAGAAAAATATTAAGCGGGTTCAGGCAATTATTCAGTCGATGACGCCAGCTGAAAGAACCAATCCATCCCTAATTAACTCCAGCCGACGGCGAAGAGTAGCTCAGGGAAGCGGAACGACCATTCAAGATGTTAACCGATTATTAAAACAGTTTGAAGATTTTCGGAAACTTTGGAAGCAGATGAACCGTACGGGAAAAAATCCCTTTTCTAAACGAAAAGGATGGTTTGGGTGGAACGCATAGAAAACTTCATTATCTCATTTGGATTTCATCCAGCAGAATATATCTGATATAAAAAGAAAGGAGAATAACGATGGCAGTGAAATTAAGGCTCACTAAAATTGGGCGAAAGCATGCGCCCTATTACCGGATAGTTGCGATCGATTCACAAAAAGCACGAGATGGGAAACCAGTTGAAATATTGGGGAACTATTCACCGATAGTCAACCCACCTCTTTGGTCAGTCAATTTCGACCGAATTCAGTATTGGCTTAGCAATGGAGCAACGATGTCTGACAAGGTCAAGGCTTTGTTAAAACAGACGGAAAGGCCGGGTATAGAGTGAAGGATCTCGTAGAATACATGGTTAAGGCTTTAGTTGACAATCCGGAACAAGTGAAGGTTTCCGAGGTCCAAGGCGAACAATCGGTGATTTATGAAGTGCGAGTTGCTCCCGAAGATATGGGAAAAGTCATAGGGAAACAAGGAAGAATCGCTCGCTCGATTCGGACTATTGTTAAAGCTGCATGCGTTAAGAGCGGCAAGAAGGCGGTTGTTGAGATATTGGAATAGAAAAGAATAAGATTGCTGTCGGAAAATTTATTAAACCTCATGGATTAGCAGGAGGGTTAAAGGCCCTTCCATTTGGAGAAACATTAGATAGTTTTTCTCCTGGAAAGACTTTATTTATTGAAGACAAAGATCAATACCGTGCCCTGGTTGTCAAGAATTTTCAACCCATGGGCCGGTTTGTTCTTTTGTGGCTGATAGATTTGAGCACCAAAGAAGAAGTCGAATGGTTATCTGGTCAGTTGATCTGGAGAGAAAAGACCAAGGTTACTAGACCTGATAATCCAGATACCTATTTAGTTTACCAGCTAATAGATTTGAAAATCATGGAAAATGGCCAATTTTGTGGTATCGTTAGCGATGTCGTTGAAGGGTCAGCCTATGACTACCTGCAGGTAAATAGAGAAAATAGAGAGTTTTTAATCCCTTTTATCCGGGTTTATGTTAAACATATTGACCTTCAGGGAGGATACATAACTGTCGAGTGTCCGGTGGGTTTTTGGGAATGAAATTACGGATTGATATCATTACCCTGTTTCCGGAACTGATTCGATGTTTTGCCGAAACAGCAATTGTGAAAAGAGCACAAGACCGAGGCCTGGTATTCATCAAAGCCTATAATTTGAGAGCATTTTCTTCTGACCGTTATCGGACTGTTGACGATTATCCCTATGGTGGCGGGCCTGGAATGGTACTCAAACCAGAACCGATCTACCGAGCAGTTGAATTTATCAAAGGGATCACTGATTCTCAGCCTCGGGTTTTGATTACCAGTCCCCAGGGAAGAGTTTTTAACCAGTCCTTGGCAGAAAATCTTTCTCTGTGTTCTCATGTTATTCTTATTTGCGGACGCTACCAGGGGATTGATCAAAGGGTGGTTGAACTCTGCCAGGGAGAAGAAATATCGGTTGGCGATTATATCCTATCGGGTGGCGAATTGCCGGCAATGATAATCACCGAAGCGATAACCCGTTTAGTTCCCGAGGTTCTGGGTGACGAAGAATCGATTCATTTTGATTCCTTTTACGATCTGATATTGGGTCCACCTCAATATACCCGGCCTCGGATTTTTAAGGATAAAGAGGTGCCGGAGGTTTTAACCAGTGGGAATCATAGTTTGATTGAAGAGTGGAGGCGAAAGGAAGCCCTCCGAAAAACCCGGTTGGTTCGTCCGGATTTACTTGAGCGATCAAACGATGAAGTGGTTCAGGAACAGTAACTGTTGTCAAGTTTTAATCAGAATGGTATAGTATTGTTCGGCTTTTTGAGAATAATTTATTTATTGATCGATTACTTGTTTGAGAAACTGATTGTACCATTTCAATAGAATGAACAGTTGGTTTTCAGGAGGAGGTCCATAATGGATAAAGCAAGGTTGTTACGTTCGGTTGAATCAGCTTATATGAAAGAAGTTCCTGATATTGAACCAGGACAAACGGTGAGAGTTCATTTAAAAGTCGTCGAAGGCGACAAAGAACGTATTCAGGTTTTTGAAGGATTGGTTATCGCACTAAAAAGCTCTGGAATTAGTCGAACCATAACGGTGCGGAAAATGTCCTTTGGTATTGGTATAGAAAGAGTATTCCCAATCCATTCGCCCCGTATCGAAACCATTGAAATAATTCGTCGGGGTAAGGTGCGGAGAGCAAAGCTTTATTATCTCCGTGGGAAAAGCACCAAAGAATCAAGAATTGAGGAAAAACGCGAAAGGTAATTCGATCAGTGTCTTGAGAGAAATAGTTGAAACCGTTATTTGGGCACTCCTGATTGCTTTTGTTGTTCGGTATTTTGTAATAGAAGGATATTATATTCCTTCCGGTTCAATGAAACCGACTCTTGTACCAGGCAATAGGGTTCTCGTGGCAAAATTTTACTATGGCCTTTATCAACCTCATCGTGGTGATATAATTGTTTTCCGTTATCCCTCTGATAAGAAGAAAAATTTAATAAAGAGAATAATTGCTCTTCCTGGTGAAACAGTCCGAATAGAAAACGGCTTGGTATATATTAATGGGGTTTCCATTCAAGGAGATCAATTTAATCGAGAGTATGTAAACGTTGGGAGTTACGGAAGAGGAGAGCAGATTATACCGGAAAACTCCTATTTTGTTTTAGGAGATAATAGTCATAATAGTGATGATAGTCGATTTTGGGGTTATGTTCCGTTTAAAAACATTTTAGGACGTGCTTTTTTAATTTATTGGCCTCCCCGGTCAATTCAAATTTTACGTTGAAAATGCTGGAAAAAGACCTTTGGTTAAAAGGCTATCAATATGTTGGTGGAGTAGATGAAGCAGGGAGAGGGCCATTAGCTGGTCCTCTCGTATCGTGTTGTGTTATTTTTTCTCCCGGATGCATTCCTTCTGGTTTAACTGATTCCAAACTTTTAAGACCCTCGGGAAGAAACCATTATTATCAGCTTATCTGTAAGACTGCTTTTAGCCTCGGAGTAAGTATTGTTGGGGAGAAAATGATTGATTGTCTGGGAGTACAAAACGCCAATCTTTATTCCTTTCGAGAAGCCGTAATGCGAGCTACAGTAAGAAGAGCTCCCGATTTTGTAATTTTTGATTGGTTAAAGATTCCTGGATTAGATATACCCTCGATTTCAACTCCCCATGCGGAATTAAAAAGCTATTCGGTTGCGGCTGCTTCAATCGTAGCCAAGGTGGTTCGTGATTCCCTTATGGAAAACCAATATCAAGAACTTTATCCTGAGTATGGCTTTATCCATCACAAAGGATATGGTACTAAACTGCATCGGGATAAAATCGCTCAGCTGGGCATTGCGAATTGTCATAGAAGGAGCTTTTGTGGAAAGTACCTCTAAAAGAATCGGTCAGATGGGTGAGGAAATTGCCTCTCGAATTGTTACTCGGAGAGGCAAAATGAAAATTATTGAAAGAAATTATCGATCTCGGATAGGAGAAATCGATATTATTGCTCGGGACCGGAATACCTTGGTCTTTATAGAGGTAAAAACGCGAGCTGTCTTAAACGCTGGCTTTCCAGAGGATTCAGTTACTCAGTATAAACAAGAGAAAATTCGCAAAGTTGCTCTTTATTACCTCATGAGTCATGGATATAATCCCAATTCCATTGTTTTCCGATTCGATGTGGTTTCTATTACTTTCACCGGCAATGACTTTGCTCATCCGAGTATTAAATATTATAAAAACGCCTTCTAATCTTTAACCGGATTCGATACGTCAAGCTCCTTTTCAGAATTTTGCGAACTAATTGAAGGGCAATCCATTTCTCCCAACCAAAATCGATCACTACCATAAAAACCAATCATCCCCAATTTTTTGAGCTGCAGTAAGATTTAAATCCTCAAAAGTGACTCGATTTGAACTCGAAATACAATTAAAATAAATTTTTGCTGGTTGATGGGAAAATTGTGCATCATTTCCCGAAATGGTAATATTTTTGACGTATATTTCCCCCTTGGCAAAACAATTAGAAAAACCTCCACTCACCGTAATTAATCTCACTTTATTATACAGAGTATCCAGTTGGGAATAGGTGGGTCCATCGACAATCAGACAGGCTTGAGCATTGGAATAATCTAATTTAATTAAATAATCGACAAATTCCTGAATTTTTAGCTTGAGGGTTATTTCCTCAGTTTGCGGAACCGACGAGGTACAGCCAGTAAAAAAACAAAGCACAGCAATGAAAACCAATAGAAAAATCCTGTTTTGATAATTTTTCATAGGTAATCCTCCAAATTTTTTCTGCTCCCTCTTATTAAACCTCTTCTATATTAGAGCAGGGATAAGCTTTGGCTTATTTTATTATATTTTTTTAGGCAGGAGAAGGTTGAAGTGAGTAAGAAGAAAAAATACTGAACTCGTACCTCTTATTGCTAGTTGGAACCTGGTACTAAGTTTTGGCAGCAGATGAGGATGAATATATGTATTCGCTGATCAATTTCCCCCTTTAGAAAAGGGGTAAGGGGGATTTGAATTTTTTCTGCTCCGTCATTGCGAAAAGCGCAGCGACGTGGCAATCTCATCTTTTAATCATCGGGCGCAATAAATTCTCGCCCTTACGTTTTTAAAAAGTATTTTAATGTGGTTTGTTTTATCAAACCACTCTAATTTTCGTCATTCAGACTGTGTCACAATCCCTTTCATACACCAAGAAGAGCTTGAAAGTGGAGGATATATTCCATTTATCTTCATTTTTTTGGTTATCTATTCCCAATATTACTGTAAAATATTAACCTAAGTGGTGGTAAAAAATTTACAGAATAATTGTGACACAGTCTGATTGCGAGGAGCGTCCTGTGCGACGTGGCAATCTCATTTAGCCATTTTTTCATTCTAAGGAGTCCGGTGTCTTTTGCCAGACGACGTGAGAATCTCATCATTTCCGATTTCACAGTTCCACAATTCACCAGTTCCACAGCATTTAAAGGATGAGATCCTCACGCCCTCGAAAAGCGAGGGCTCAGGATGACGGAAAAGGCTTGTGAGATTGCCATGACCTCAAAAAACGAGGTCTCGCAATGACAGATTGGGTTCTCACGTCCTTAGATACAGAGGAGAGGGCGAGATAGGGAGAAAAAGGAGAAGGGAAGAGGGCTCAAAATGACCGATTAAAGAATTCATTTGATGATATTTTCAGGATAGTATCCTAAAGCTTGACCAATTGGAACTCAATAAGCTATCTTGGTGATACAATCAAGATAATTTTTAAAATATGGAGAAGCTATTGACTTGGTAAAAATGAATCCCCCGAATTCTCATTTAAAACTAAATAACCGGAACCATTCCAGTCGGTTGATTGAAATAACTGCAGAATTTGATACGGCGTTAAATCTTTTAGAAAAAACCTCCTCCCATCTGTTTATCACCGGAAAAGCTGGTACAGGAAAATCGACCTTGCTTGAAATTTTTCGAAATAACACTTCAAAAAAAGTAGTGGTTTTGGCTCCAACCGGAGTTGCCGCTTTAAATGTCAAAGGACAAACGATCCATTCTTTTTTTCGATTTAGACCGGATATTACTCTGGATAAAGTCGAAAAGCTACACAGCGATTTAATTGACATCTACCAACAGGTTGGCACAATCATTATTGATGAGATCTCAATGGTGAGAGCCGACCTTTTAGACTGCATAGACCGATTTTTACGGCTTAATTGCAAGAAAAGGGAAAAACCCTTCGGTGGGAAGCAAATGGTTTTCATTGGAGACCTTTATCAGCTTCCTCCGGTGATCAAAAGAGGGGAAAAGGATATTTTTAGAAACAAATATAAGACCGGATATTTTTTCTCAGCTCAAGCCTTTAACGACCTTCCTCTCACATTAATTGAACTGGATAAGATTTTCCGTCAGAAAGATGAAAAATTCATTGAAATTCTCAATGCCATACGGAATGGAACGGTTACCGATGAACATTTAAATACTCTTAATACCAGATATAATCCGGATTATAAACCAAACCCGGACGACTTTTGCATATCCCTCACCACCCGTAACAGTACGGCAAATAAAATCAATCAGGAGCAACTGGAAAAGATTTCCGGGACGCTCTATTATTTTGATTCCCAAATCGAAGGGAATTTTGAACCCCAGAACTTTCCTACCGAAGAGATTATCGGTTTAAAAGAGGGCGCTCAAGTCATGCTATTAAACAATGATCCCTCTGGTCGCTGGGTGAATGGAAGTGTCGGGAAAGTTGTTTTGTGTAATCAAGATAAAAAAAATGAGTCATCTTCAGTGATAGTTGAATTAACCGATGGAGATCTGGTTAAAGTGGAGCCATACACCTGGGAGATCTTCGAATACCAGTATGATGAAGGTGATTCTTTGATAAAAACCCAAACTCTGGGTTCTTTCACCCAGCTTCCCTTGCGGCTGGCTTGGGCGGTCACCATCCATAAAAGCCAGGGAAAGACTTTTGATCGGATTGTTCTTGATCTTGAGAGAGGGGCTTTTTCACCCGGGCAGGTCTATGTGGCTTTGAGTCGATGTACCTCACTTACAGGTATTGTACTCAAACAACCTATCCAGAAAAAACATATCTTTGCCGACTGGAAAGTATCGGAGTTTCTCACCCGCTATCAATACCGGATATCCGATGAAAAGATGCCATTAGAGAAAAAGCTGCGTTTTCTTCAAGAGGCTATTGAAGCCAAAAGAAAATTGGAAATTGTCTATCTCAAAACCAACGATGAAAAATCAAAACGGATAATCGAACCATTTTATTTAGGTGAACTCGAATACCAAGGAAAAAACTTTTTCGGACTCGAAGCCTATTGTTTTAAAAGAAAAGAGATGAGACATTTTCGAGTCGACCGAATTCTTGATATGAAAGAAGTTGAAATCTAATAATTCATAATATGACTAATTTGTTGAGAAAATATTGTAATGAATGAATAATTGAAAAGTTTTACACCGCTGATGTACCTTTCATTCTTGAAATAAGCGGTGCCTTGAAATGCCGTCACAAAAAGAAAAAACGAAGCCTTTCCCTAAATTACTGCTTGTTTTTAACTAATTATCCACTGTTTATCCACTAACATAAGCCCGTAGTAATGGATCATAACCCTAAAATTTCATTTAACCAATTTCATGAGTGTTGGGTGGCTTGTAAATTTGATCTTGTTTTTCTTGCTGGGGAATTGAAGTCAGAATTCGATGTGAAGAAAGGCCATTAAGGTGAAAATATTGGTTACATAGCGAAAGTTGAAAGTGATTGAAATTGTATTGGTTTTACTGCTTTTTATTACCAGCTTTCTCAGGCTTATCAACCTTTTTTGAAGAAACCTTGATTATTTCCTGGCTTAACTGGTTTATTTCTTTATTGATCTTGCGAATACGGTGGTTGATGAGAATAAGGAATAATAAAGGAAGAGATATAAGCAAGATATAGAAGAAAAGGGTACACAGGTTTATTTGATTTTCTGGTGTAAATGAAATTGAGGCCAAATTGTTTGTGTAGGATAAAATCCAAGAAGTTGAAAAGATAATGAAATTCCCCTCCTACTAAAATTTTAAAGTTATTAAATAACTTTAAAAAATAATTAATAGGTAATTAATATCACATTTAAAGAAAAAATTCTACACTTCAGATTTGGTCAACAGAGGTTTCTTTAATCTCAAATCTATCGATTGCCTTTAATAGTCCAGGTTGATATATAAATATTTCAGGCCATTTAACTTATAGGAAATTTTCTTAGAGATAAAAGAACCTTATTGATTGGTAGCATCTAAAATTAATAATGAGACTATGGCGAGGAAAGAAAAAAAATTAATGAGATTATACAAAAAAAGTCACGAGAAATGGTTTTTTAATGGATAGTCATTATTTATTATATTTTATATAATAAATATTATGAGGTAATTAAAATCATTAATTAATAAAAGAATAATGATTATAAAGTTGTTGTTCTGTCTAAACCAGTGAAGGGGGATGCGAATTGTTAGCGAAAATCTTAAGTGCGACTGCCATTGGAATCGATGCGACGATAGTTGAAGCCGAAATTGATGTTGGTCCAGGTATGCCTTCCTTTAACATTGTTGGGCTACCTGACACAGCAGTTCAGGAGGCACGAGAAAGAGTTCGCAGTGCTTTAAAAAATACTGGTTTTATTTTTCCAGCTCGTCGGGTAACCGTTAACCTGGCACCGGCATCGCTTCGAAAAACCGGAAGTGATTTTGATTTGGCTATTGCTTTGGGAATATTAACCGCTACCGATCAGACACGTTTTAATTCCGATCGAACCATAGTAGTTGGCGAGTTATCTCTTTCCGGTGAAATACGACCAGTCCACGGAATTCTACCGATCGCTCATGCTCTTTCAAAAGAAGCCAGTTCCTATCGTTTATTTGTTGCCAATGCCAATGCTCGCGAAGGGGCTATTGCTGGCAAAGTTGAGGTATATGGTTTTCGTGACATCAACCAACTGGCGGATTTTCTTAATGGAAATCAAGCTAAAAATCCAGTTACTATCGATCCTCAAAGTTTATTTCACCATACCAACCGTGATGATGATTTATCAGAGGTTAAAGGGCAGCGCCACGGAAAGCGAGCCTTAGAAATTTCAGCTGCCGGTGGCCATCACCTTCTCTTTGTCGGTCCACCAGGATCAGGGAAGACCATGTTATCCAGAAGGTTACCTGGATTACTCCCCTTATTATCCTTAGAAGAAGCAATCGAAGTAACAAAGATTCATAGCGTTGCCGGTCTGATATCCGGTGACCGACCCTTGGTTATTAGCCGACCTTTTCGATCTCCCCACCATACCATTTCCGATGTGGCTCTTATCGGTGGCGGTCAATGGCCGCGCCCTGGAGAAATCAGTCTTTCTCATCATGGAGTACTCTTTTTGGATGAAGTTCTGGAGTTTAAGAGAAATGTATTGGAAGCACTGCGGGAACCCCTTGAGGAAGGGAAGATAACCATCTCCCGAGCTAGCATGACCACCACCTATCCGGCTAAATTCACTCTGGTCGCCTCATGTAATCCATGTCCCTGTGGCTTCCTAGGTGATACCAAGAAAACCTGTACTTGTTCCACCTCTCAAATCATCCGCTATCGGAGCCGGTTATCCGGTCCTTTTTTAGACCGGATGGACCTCCAAGTCGAGATTCCCCGATTGGATTTTTCCGATCTTTCCTCGAATGCCACTGGTGAAAATTCAGAAGTGGTGAGAAAAAGAGTTGAGCAAGTTCGGCTTATCCAAAGAGAAAGGTATCAAAAAGAGGGAATTCATCTCAATGGAGAGATGAAAGTCCGGCATATGAAAAAGTTCTGTGTCTGTAGCCGAGAAGCTCACGATCTTCTTGAAAAGTCCATTGAAAGCTTGGCCTTGAGTGCTCGAGCCTATCATCGGATTTTAAAAGTTGCCCGGACCATCGCCGACCTTGACCGCTCAGAAAAAATTGATATTGAGCACGTTGCCGAAGCCATTCAGTATCGAACCCTGGATCGAAAATATCTGGAGTTTTAAAGATGAAAGACCTTCCTTTCTGGGTGGCGTTTAATCATTTACCAGGTATCGGTCCGGTTCGTTTTCAGAAAATAATCGAGACTTTTGGATCAGCAAGTGACGCCTGGAAGGCATCCCCCAAAGACCTCATCCACTGTCTCGGAGAAAAAATCGTTGAAGAAATTCTTCCGGTTAAACTGTCACTTCAGCCGGAAGAGGTTTTCCAAAAAATCCTCAAGCGGGGAATCCACATCCTCCCCATTTCCGATGAACGATATCCGGCTTTATTGAGAGATATAACCTATCCGCCCTATCTCCTTTATCAACGAGGAGATTTTGATTTTCGTTCCTCTAAAAAATGGATTGCTATGGTTGGAACCCGACGAGCGACTACCTATGGGAAAAAAGTTGCCAGGTACTTGGCTCGCTCTCTGGCTGAAGAGGGCTGGATAGTTGTGAGTGGTTTAGCTCTGGGAATTGATGGAGAAGCCCATTATGGTGCCCTGGAGGGAGAGGGAAAAACCGTTGCCGTTTTAGGAACTGGAGTTGATATCGTCTATCCAGGCTCGAACCGAGGATTAGCCGAGCGAATTCTTCATCAAAAGGGTGCCTTGATCAGCGAATTTGTTCCCGGTTTTGGACCACAAAAGGAAAGTTTTCCGGTCCGAAACCGACTCATTAGCGGTCTTTCTTTGGGAGTGGTGGTGGTTGAAGCTCCTTTAAAAAGTGGAGCAATGATTACCGTTAACTTTGCCCTGGAACAGGGGAGAGAAGTGATGTCCGTCCCAGGATCAATCTTTTCCTACCAGAGCGAAGGCACCCACCAACTCATCAACCAAGGGGCGCGCTTAGTCCACAATGTCGCCGATATTGTTGAGGAATTGGGATTTCTAGCCTCACCCCACTCAAAAATGAAGAAAAAAACAGCACTCCCCGATTTGGATGAAGACGAAAAAGAACTCCTCAATTTTCTGGATATTTCCGGTTGTTATCTTGAAGAACTTTTAACCAAAACTGGCTGGGATTCCGGCCGCTTTTACAAAGTTCTCTTATCCCTGGAGATGAAAAAAGTCATTCAAACCTTTGCCGGTGGGAAGATAGGATTGGTTTGATGTAAAATACAGGATTGACCCTCGTGTCACTTGTGTGACGCCACATAACGATGAAAATGGAGAGGATCTATCCTAATCAGTTTCAGTTTTTTAATCTTTTCAATCTTACGTCGTAAGCTGGTATCCTTGTTCGTTTACAGGATAGACCCTCATGCTGCATAGCAGCACCAGATGAAGATGAATATACCTATCTAAATCCGTCATTCAGACTGTGTCACAATTATCGGTTTTTTTGAACAAAAATAATAACTAAAAACTCAATAAAATCCTTATTCTACAAGGCATTTAGCCCATAATATGGTACAATAAAAGGGTAAGATAAAAGTATGAGAGTCAAGAAAGGATACCCCGATCATGGCATATCGATATGCGAATAGAAACCAACTCCAACTCTTCCCGTCGAGTATCGAAGACTACATTCCTCTCGATGATCCGGTCAGAGCCTATGATGCCTTTGTCGAAGCACTCGATCTTGAAAAGTTGGGATTGAACCTGGATCCCCACCAAGCCGGGAACCCCCAATACCACCCCAAGGTGATGTTGAAACTTGTGGTCTATGGCTATGCCTATGGGATCCGGAGTTCCCGAAAATTGGAACGAGCGAACCATCATAACCTCTCCTTTATCTGGCTGACCTCAGGGCTCACACCCGACCATAAGACCATTGCTGAATTCAGAAGAAAAAACCGCTCTCAGTTAGCCGAGGTCTTAAAACAGTGTGCGAAGATGTGTATCCAGCTCAATCTGATCGAAGGCAACACCCTCTTTGTCGATGGCAGCAAATTCAAAGCCAATGCCTCCATCAAAAAGAGCTGGGATAAGAAAAAAGCCCACAAAGTCCTCAAAGCGATCGATCAGCGGATTGCTGATATCCTCAACCAGTGTGAGACGGTCGATGAGGCTGAAAAGGGGTGTGGCTCTTTGGTCAAAATGGATCAGGAATTACAAGACCAAGACGTCTTAAAGACCAAAGTCCAGGGTATCTTAAAAGAACTGGAAACCAAAAAGCAAACATCCCTGAACACCACTGATCCGGACTGTACCCGGATCAATAGTCTTGCTGGAACTCACGCCGGCTACAGCGTCCAAAGTGTCGTTGATGAAAAGCACGGTCTGATTCTCTCCGCTGATGTCGTCAGTGAGAATAACGATCTCAATCAGTTCAGCCGACAGATCAACCAAGCCAATGCACTCTTAGAGCATAAGTGCCAGGTCGCCTGTGCTGATTCCGGTTATGCCTCGACCACGGAATTAGCGAAAATTGACCAGCAAGGGATCAAAGTCGTCGTTCCCTCCCAAAGACAGGCCTCAGAAAAAATACCGTCTCCTTTTGCCAAAGACCAGTTTAGCTATGATAAGATCCATGATTGCTATATCTGCCCCGAAGGACACACACTCACCTTTTCTCATCTTAATAAGAATAAAAAAAACGGTCATAAACACTATCTGATCTCAGCCAAGAAAATCTGTTTAGCTTGTCCCCATTATGGGGTTTGTACTTCCTCTCAACACGGGAGGAAAGTCATCCGACTGGCGAATGAAGAACTCAGAGAAAAGTTCGAGGCCCAGTATAAAGAGCCTGAGTCCCAAGCAATTTACCGAAAAAGAAAAGCCAAAGTCGAGCTTCCCTTTGGACATATCAAACGTAACTTAGGTGTGAATGCCTTCCTCTTAAGAGGCCTGCCAGGAGTCAAAGCCGAAGCGTCACTCTTTGGGACCTGTTTTAACCTGGTTCGGATGATCACCCTCCTCGGGGTAACCACCTTAGTGAGTCTCTTGAAAGAGATAGGAGGGAAATATCCCACCTCTTTAGGGGGTATCGGATAAAAACCAACCAGAATTAGCTAAGATCGAGTCTAATACCAGCCGAGATCTATTCTTAGCTTAACTTTTATCTGAAATTTTTTGAATCTACGAAAGATTACGGCTAAATAGTGACAGATGTGACACAGCCTGATTGCGAGGAGCGTCTTGTGCGACGTGGCAATCTCTACCATCCACTTAGTCATTCTGAGGAGTCCGGTGTTTTTGCCGGACGACGTAAGAATCTCATCATTTAAAGTATTTATGAAGAAAAAACTTAAAAGATGAGATCCTCACGCCCTCAAAAAGCGAGGGCTCAGGATGACCGATTAAAGGCACACCCCCCTTTATCCCCCCTCAATGGGGGAATTTATAAGATGGTATTTTCAGGATAGAATTTACCATTTTGAAGGAGGCCTCACTTCCATCACCTTCTATATTGGGTGATGATTATGGTCCCAAAAAAGAATAAGATCGACCGAAAACAAGCCAATCATTGAAAAATTCGTTTTTCACTCCAGAAGAAGATAATCCGAACAGACCAAGGTTTACCTTTTGGAAATGAAGTTTTTCAAGTCTAAACCAATGATATTCCTTTGTGGTTTTTTCTGAATTTGGTTGAAAAGAGTTAAAAGAGAAAGGGACTTACGCTCAAAGAATAGTAAATATTTGGTGTGTTTTTGATTATATTAACGAATGATAATTAACAAACAGCAAATTTCAAGATAAGGGTGGGAAACTAAACCAGCAATCAAAGAGGGTATGAACCAACTGACATTATTGCAAAGCTCCATTATAAAGTTTAAGAAGGACTATTGAAGATATTGCTCTTTATGAGATCTACTTTTTTTCTATGCTAATTTGGCTAGAAAGAAAGGTGTTTCCATTCATAAATTCTTTGAAATAATGGATTTTAACAGAGATTTTAATTCAAAAGTTGGTTTAGTAAGTCAATAAAATATTATAAATATAAAAAACTATGAAACAAGGAAACATGTTAAATACTAAAAAAGGAATAATTCAAATCAAAACAACCCGTAGTCTTGCGTTCTGGTTATAATTTGTACCAGCAATAACTTTAATTCTGTTGGTAGGATTCAAAGTGATAAAATTCTAACGATTAATTCTCGTTGCAATCCTCCTTCGCCCTTGGTGGAGACGGGCTCCCTCTGCCGAGGGTGGCTTTATAGATACTATATAACCTCCGGTGTAAAAACCGGGGGATTTTTTTATTTCTTCCCAATCATTTCTTTGCTGAGATCACTTATGGCTTGCGCTGATAAATAGCCTGCATTGGCAAGCCGGTGAATGACTTTTATGGAATCAATATCATTAAGTTGTGATTTTTCAATGGTTCTTTCAATCCAATAAAGATCAGCCTTTATGCGAGCAACATAATTTTGGGTTTGAGTGAGTTCTGGCATAAATTTTACCTCCTAAAAACATCATAGAATGGTTTTTTGGTTTTGTGGAAAATACGCAAAAATATTTTTGCAGGGGTGCTGGGTTAAGAATAGTTGGGAATTTAATGGACAGTATTTTATTTTTAAGAATATGAGAAACTAAATTTTGTTATTAAAAATAGCTTCATTTTACTAATAAAATTGGTTTTTTTGACGATATTTACTCTATGGGCCCATTTTTTAGAATTTTGAACAAAAATAAAAAGTTATTATTCATTATCGTAGTTGTCTCCTATGGAGTCTTAATCCCCTTTTTATCTGTTAATTTTGGTATTCCCGAGAGAGGGATCATGGGAACCATTTTAATTTTTTTATCAACCATGGTATGGGGGTTAACGGGAGGCTTGATCGCTGCAACTTACTCAATCATAAACTTGGGACTCTATATATCAAAAAGCCCCAGGACAATTGATCCTTCTTTTATGATTCTGGGAACATTCCTGTATCTTTTCATCGGTATTGCCTTGGGACGATTGTTGGATGTAACTCGAGACCAAAAAGCTCACCTTGTTAAATTGCTGGAATCCCTTGAACAGAAAGAAATAAAATACCGTTATTTATTTGATTCGATTGTTGATGGATTATTCGTTTTTGAGATAAGCGATGTCTATGGTGAGATAAAAATATTAAGTGCAAACTCAATCGTCTGTGACATGTTCGGGTATGAGAGAGAAGAGCTTTTTAAAGTACCTTTCTACGAATTAATCGATAAAAACTACCAGGAGAGGATGAAGTATATTTTCAGCAAGCTTTACCATGCTGAAAGCGAGCTCCTTTTTGAAACCACTTTTATAGCAAAGAATGGTCATAAAATGGTTACTGAATGTCATTGTAATTCATATCGGAAAAATGGAAAAGTATATGGAAATTGTGTTGTGCGGGATATCACCGAAAGAAAAAAAGTCGAGGAAAAGATAAAATATTTAACCTTTCATGATTCATTGACCGGTATATACAATCGAGCCTATTTTGAAAATGAACTGGAAAAATACGATAATCCGAGATACTTACCGATGAGCATTATTATTGGAGATATGAATGGCCTTAAATTGGTGAATGATGCGTTTGGCCACGATGAAGGAGATAGAATGCTTAAAATTACTGCGAAATGTTTAAAAGTATCCTGCCGGCAGGGAGATACCGTTGCTCGCTATGGAGGAGATGAATTTGTCATTCTCCTTCCCAATACCTCCAACCAGGAAGCCGAGAATATAATCGACAGGATTAATATAAACATTAGTGATGCTCAGGTAGAACCAATCCCTCTCAGCATTGCTTTGGGATCTGAAACGAAAATAACCGACAATCAAGATATTCATTTAATTCTCAAACAAGCTGAAGATAAAATGTATCAACAGAAATTAATAAGCGAGCAAAGTAACCGATCGGCGGTCATTGCCACCCTGGAAAGGACGTTAATCGAGGTGAGCGAAGAGACCGAATTACACGCTGTAAGACTTCAAACATTATGTGAAAAGATGTGCGAAAAATTAAATTTAACCGGCTCGTTACGAAGCGAACTTCGCTTGCTGGCCGTTCTCCATGATATCGGGAAAGTTGCCATACCACAAACAATTTTAACCAAGGATTCAGAGCTTTCTTTGGATGAGTGGAAACTCATTCGACAGCACCCGGAAGTTGGGTATCGAATCACCCAATCATCTCCTGACCTAGCCTTTATTGCCAAAGGTATTCTTGCCCATCATGAAAGGTGGGATGGAACCGGATATCCTCGGGGGTTAAAAAAAGAGGACATTCCACTATCATCCCGGATTCTTGCTATTGTTGATGCCTATGACGTCATGATTTCTGGTCGTGCTTATAAACAAAAAATGAGCAAAGAAGAGGCTATTGAAGAAATTAAAAGGGGAGCTGGTACACAGTTTGATCCAGAGCTTACCAGGGTCTTTCTAGAGATCGTTACCAATGAAACGTAGCAGTTTTTTCAAATTATAGAGCAGTAGAAAGATTTATTCTTTGCTAGGGAGTGATTCGTTGGATCACTCCCGATGCAATTACCCCATAACCCGGGTCATCGTACCCGGGTTAATTATTTCTGTAGCTGCAAAGGATCATCTAGTAAGTTCTTTGTTTAGGAGATTAAAAACTTCAATAAATTATCGCAGATGACTAAAAATAAAAAATTACTATTTTATCGTGGTAACGATAGATAGGGGCTTATCAAAATTTAAAGTGATTCAATTCGAACTATAAAGTGTAAAAAGAGAATTATGCTATTATATAAAAAAATAGCTTATCTAATAATTACTATTTTAAGCAATGGATTATATCGCCACTAAACCAAAGGGTTAGATAAGCAGGGAGGTCGTGGCTATTTCAAATTTATTTATCATTGGTGCAGGCTTTACAAAAGCGATTTGCGATAATGCGCCATTGAATAAAGATTTCCTGGAAAAGGTTGTAGGTCCAGAACCAGATAATTCTCCACTTGGGAGGATTTGGTCAGAATATGGTTTGTCAGATATCGAAATACTTTTAACCCGATTCGATCTCGATCTTCATAATGAAACTGGTTGCTTTACGGAAAATGACCGGAAAGACATTAACGAACAAATTGCAAAATATTTTAGTCGTTTTAGATTTCAGATTGATGCCAAATTTCTGGATAAAGTTAGATGGTTATTACCGTTTATTCATATCCTTTCGGACAATGACGTTATAATTTCTCTAAACTACGACTGTTTTCTCGAAGGATTTCTTGATTATTACGAGGTATGGAGTCCGAGAGGTGGTTATCACATTATTAAAAATATGAATGATGATTCGTTACCTGAGAATCAAAGGAATATTCAAATTCTCAAGATTCATGGCTCTGAGAATTTTCGTGAGGCTTCATTTTTCAAAAAACCAGAGTCGATGTATGTAGACGTTGAGATCAACTCTACATTGTTTCCCAGGTCAGGAAAAAACCAACAACTTTGGGGAGGGTTGGATTCTAGCCCGTATGTAATTGCCCCGTCATTCATCAAACAGTTTGCATTGGAGCTTCAATATCTACTGTTAGATGCAATCCAATTTGCCAAAATCGCTACGAATATAATTATCATCGGGTGTGGCCTACGTCCTGAAGATAGTCACCTACAGTTGGTTCTGAACGGATTCTTGAAAGATCCGTTATGGAAAAAGAAGCGGATTTTTATTGTAAGTCCTGATGCGTGTAAAAAGAAAAAGGAGATTGAACAGTTCTGGGGAAGAAAAATCTTTAACCAGGAAAACTTAATTATTTGGAATTCAGTTTTTGATGAGAATGCTATTCTTTGGCTAAGCGAGAAGCTGCGAAACTAACCAATCTAAAATGCTACTATAGTATATAATCTCCTTTATGAAACTAAAAGTTTTGAGTAGATAACCCACAAGAATTTTAAAATTGAGCGACATTAATTTGTAGCTTAAGGCACCTTAAGTAATCTGAAGAGCTGTGTGGTGCAGTTGTCCAATTGCCGCATAGGATAAACATACGGTGTTACAGCAATGAACAGCAATAAAAGGCAGTACTAAGAAAGAGGAGAGCCGTGGCAGTCAGTTTAAAATTTATTATTAGGGCAGTTTGCCTAGTTTATGAGCATGACTGACGTTCCATCTCAAGGATAGATAGGACGAAGGAATTAGGCTCAAAGATGCCGTAAGACATTGGAGGTTTTTCGCCTGGAGCTAATGTGGGATCCAAATGGCCAAGATATAAACCAACATCGATTTGTTCCCCATGCACGGAAACACTCAGCGATCGGGTATTAAACTATTCCTAGAGAAATACACTCATCAGATCAAAGTGAAAATTTAAGAAAAACGAAGATAATAAGAGAAAAAGAGAGTTAATTAAAGGAGGAAAATGAGTTGAAAAAAATGATTAAGATGCCAAAACTTAGCGCTAATATGGAAATGGGAGTTCTTGTGGCATGGAATAAACAACCCGGAGAAACCATTGAAAAAGGCGAAGTGATTTTTGAAGTGGAAACTGATAAGGTAGTCATCGAGATTGAAAGTATGGTAAATGGAACGTTAGAGGAAGTTTTTTTTGAAGAGGGCGATGAAGTAGGTATAAATGAAGTAGTAGCAGTACTTGAATGCGGAGAGCAAGATGGAGAAAATGGATAAAAGACCAGATTGGCTGAAAGTCAGTTATAATAAAGGCGCTGTAGATGAAATAAGTAATCTGATGGCAAATCTTAAATTGAATACGGTTTGCAAAGAAGCTAACTGCCCTAATCTTGGGGAATGTTATAAAAAGAATACTGCTACATTTATGATTTTAGGTAGTATTTGTACAAGGCATTGCAGATTCTGCAATGTTTCAAAAGGCTGCGTTGAGGCAGTTGATCCTAATGAACCACAGCATTTAGCCGAGGTGGTAAAAAAGCTTGGTTTGAAGCATGTTGTAATAACAAGCGTAACCAGGGATGATTTGGAAGATGGGGGAGCAGCTCATTTCGCAAAGACCATTCAGGCTGTCAGGGAATTAAATCTGGCTACGACTATAGAAGTGCTTATTCCTGATCTAAAAGGTATTGTTGCACATCTGGACATTGTAATCAAAGCAAATCCAGAAGTTATCAACCATAACATCGAAACCGTGAAATCGTTATACAGCAAGGTCCGCCCGGAGGCAGATTATGATCGCTCTATGTATGTACTAAAATATGTTAAGGATAAAGCTCATCATATTCTTACCAAAACTGGTATTATGGTTGGGCTAGGAGAAACAGATGAGCAGGTTTATGAGGTTATGGATGACAGTTTGAAGGCTGGGTGTGATATTTTTACAATAGGTCAATATCTGCGTCCTTCAAAGCTGCATATTGAAATGAAGGAATATGTGAAACCGGAAAAGTTTGTTGAATATAAAAGAGTAGGAGAGGGAAAAGGCTTTAAATATATTGCTAGCAGTCCTCTGGTGAGAAGCTCTTACAACGCGGGAGAAGCTATAAACATGGGAAAGGAAAGATAGAATGATTTATATTGAAAATACTTCGACAAACCCATATTTTAGTTTTGCACTGGAATATTATCTCATAACAGAGAAACAGCTTCCGGAAGATCAAATATTCATATTCTGGAGAACTGAACCTACTCTTATGATAGGAAAATATCAGAACACAATTGAGGAAATCAATGAGAAATATGTGAAAGAACATCAAATCAATGTTGTCAGAAGAATCACCGGAGGTGGAACGATTTATACAGACATGGGTGGATGGCAGTTCAGCTTTATAACAAAAGGCGAAGCTGATCAGATTGATTTTGCTAAATACATACATCCAATAATCTTGGCACTTAATAAAATAGGTGTAAAAGCAGAATTTAACAGTAGGAATGATCTTGTCATAGAAAATAAAAAGTTTTTGGGTAATGCACAATGCATGAAGAGCGGATATACGCTGCATCACGGCTCATTGCTTTTTGATACCGATTTTGAGCAGATGGTGAGGTCCATAACCGTGGATGAACATAAAATCATCTCCAAAAGCATAAAATCAGTTCGTGACAGGGTTACCAACATTTCTGAGCATTTGGCTATACCTATTGACGGATTGGAATTTAAGAAGCTCATGGTGCAGAGTATTATGAACAATTCGAATCATGAATACAAACTGAATGAAAAGGATATAAACAGAATAAATGAAATCGCTAAAGAAAAGTTTGAAAGCTGGGATTGGAATTATGGCCAATCACCAAAATTTAATATCACCAGAACAGGATATTTTGACGGCGGTAAAATGGAGTTCAAACTCGACGTAAATAAGGGTATCATTGAAAGCTGTAATGTTTATGGGGATTTCTTCGGTTCCATAGATGCTTCTGTAATCTGCGGTGCTTTAGTTGGTTGCAGGTACGATAAAGAAAGCATAAAGGCTGCTTTAGATCAGTATGATTTGAAAAAAGCCTTTTATAAAATCGGCTATGAAGAGCTGATTAGTATTATCTGTTAGAAACAGGCAATTAAAATATTAATATCCCTTTAAAATCAACATTTTTCACCATTTATTTTGGTGCGAAAGTTGAGTAATGATAAAAATTATTGGGTAAAAATAGATAGAACTTCTTCGAAGGAAGTTCTATCTATTTATCTATTAAGAAACCTGATTATTTCGACCTGAGTCTACTTGACCAGCTCGATTTCGCTTGGACGCCATTCCTTATTGATCCAGGCTTCGAGCGGACCATACATGCGCAACATCACAAACCAGCCTTTGCCGGGAATGGTCTCCAGCCAATTATGTTCATACCCTGCGGGGGGGATCGGGACCGAAGTAGATGTCGTAGGAGCCATCATCATTCTTCTGAAGCCCTTCAGTCTGGCTGCCAACCGTGGGGAACGCCTGACTGGTTTGAAGCATGGAACGGGTCTGGTTGTCATAGAGGGTTAGATCCCAGAAATTTTCAACCGGTGGATCGGGGGGCAGGTGTAATTGGTAAGTCTTCGAACCATCAAAGGGGTTTTTCTCTGAATCGATATAGGCGATAGCGTAATCCGATCCCCTTCCTGGTAAGCCCACCGCCTGTGCTGGAGTCACTCCGACGTAAGGATAGTAGAACATGGCCCAAGCATCATAATTCATGGTCTGCCCATCTTGACCGTTAAAGAACACATTCTTATCCACGTATAACATTTGCCAGGCACTGTCGGTGTCGGGATAAATTTGAATACCCTGCATGGTCCCTTTAGTTCGAGGAAACCAGACAATTGATCGGGCGGTTGCATTGGCGATTTTAATGGCATCGGTGAGGATCTGTTTCATCCGATCATCGGGTGCGAAAGGTTTCCCTTTTTCAATTCCGATGGAGGCAAAAAAGCCGCGGGTTTCGGGATCGAGTATCCCGATATGTTCTCCATCTATTACCCGATGCAAATGTTCGTAGAAGGTGTAATCGTTAGGGAAAATGGTATTGAACGATTTTCCTGACCCGCTGATGAATTCCATCTCCGGTGGATTGTCTTTTTGGCACAAAGGATATATGCGCAGTTGGTCTTTGATGTATTGAGTTACCGCTTCGAGTCCCTCGGCAATAAAAGCTCGTATATATGACAAGACCCGATAAGTTTTGGACGGTACCACGAAGTAGCCATCGGGAATCTCACTCTGGTAATCAGGAGGGAGTACAAGATACTTCCCCCCTTTTCCCTGATCTGGACCAAAAAATCCAATATCCTGCAAGTACCCCCCCCAAGCATCATTGAACACTCCGAGCGTACCGGGTGGTGTTTCCAACACTGTGGGACCATCCCGTTCTAGATCCAGGGTGATTGCAGCATAAATGGTAGCGGCATTGCCGGTTAGAAACAGGGAGGGGAATCCAAGAGCTTGTCAAAGATCAACACTTGGTGGGCCTCTACGGCGCCGACTTCGTGAATCCCTTTGATCATGGCACCGACTGAGGCGCCGGGCATGCCTTTTAGGAAGGTATCTACCCCTCGCATGGTGTCGAGGAAATCGTACACTTTTTGAGCGGTTTCCTGACTTGGAGCACCATCTAAGAACTCGAGCGTTCCGATACTTGTTTCCACTCTGTTTGGCGTTGAAATGGAATCAAGGACTTCTTGTCTAACTTCAGCGGACGCGATGGTTCCTAAGCAGATGATGATAGTCATGATGAATACAACGAAGGCTATTGTTATCAGGTGCTTTAATATCATTAGGACTCCCTCCTTAAAATATTATTTCTTTTTGGTACTTCTCCAAAATACTTGATTGAAAAGTTAAATAAAAATAGACACCGCTTGCTTTTCTGGATACAGGATTTGTATCAGCAAAACCAACCCAGAGGAGGCAAAGCGATGTCCCAGATACAGCTTAATCCATTCTTTGATTTTTGTCGAGTGAAGGTAATCAACCAAACCTTTTATCAAGAAAAACGACTGGTCACTGTGACCATCCACTCTGATAATCGCTATGACCCAGTCTGCCGCTGCTGTCAGAACAAAATGAAAGAAGTTCATTCCTATCACGAACGAAAGCTGAGAGATCTCAATTTCCCCAGTTCAAAAATATCATTTTTTCTTTCTACTCTTAAAAAGAAATTTTCAAGACTGTTTTTACAATCTGGGTCCTTTTTGTTGTATTTTTTTAGCAATCTTTTATTCCTATAATGAATGAGGATCTTTTTTTCTTAATTTTGATCTTCCGTCAAATCACTAATCGCTTGATCTGCCAGATACCCGATATTTGCCAACTTATTAATAATAACTTTCTCATACTCGCTCTCCGTTCCTTTTTCCAAAGCTTTCTCAATTCAGTAGGCGTTCGCCTGGATCCGGGAAAGGTAAGACTGTAAGATTTTTTGTATCATAAGATGTTTCCTCCTATTTTGTATTATGTACCATGTGCTAACCCGCACAACAAAACGGTTTTATTCATTCGCATTTTTAACCACACGGGTGTCCCTGTGGCTTCCTGGGTGATACCAAGAAAACCTGTACTTGTTCCACCTCTCAAATCATCCGCTATCGAAGCCGATTATCCGGTCTTTTTTTATATGGATGGTGATATTTCTGGTTGTTATATTGAAGAACTATTAACCAAAACTGGCTGGGATTCCGGCCGCTTTTACAAAGTTCTCTTATCCCTGGAGATGAAAAAAGTCATTCAAACCTTTGCCGGTGGGAAGATAGGCTTAGGCTGATTGAAGCTCATGAAAGGAGAAAACGTAACTATTTTCCTAAGAAAATCTAAAGTGACCCAAGACTATTGAGTATAATATGGTCATAAAAGAAGGAGGGAACTCTAAATTGACTAAAACGAGAATTATTGAGACAAATCAGGGAATTCAAGGAGAACTCAACGTAACTGTTTATGACCAAATGATGAAACGGCTGCGAGATAAAGGGTGGATGGAAACCTCTCAAATCATCAAATCTGGAATCGACAAAGGATTAGCCTTAGAAGTTGGGCCAGGACCAGGTTATTTAGGGTTAGAGTGGCTCAAAAAGACTTCAAATACCCAGCTTATGGCTCTTGATGTAAGCCCCGATATGATTCAGCTTGCGGAAAAAAATGCTCAAGAGTATGGGCTGTATCAAAGAGTATCCTACGTATTGGGAAACGCTTTGAGTATGCCCTTTGAGGACGAAATGTATGATGCTGTTTTCAGTAGTGGATCACTCCATGAATGGGAAGAACCCCAAAAAGTATTCAATGAAATTAACCGAGTACTCAAACCGGGAGGCCTCTATTTCATAGGTGATTTAAGGAGAGATATGAATCTGCTATTGAGATGGTTTCTGATCTGGTCGACCAAGCCAAAAGAAATAATTCCAGGGTTAATCACCTCAATCCAGGCCTCTTATACCCTTAAAGAAATTATTGATATCCTGCAAGAATCTCAACTCCAACCAACTTCAGTAAAAAAGGATCCTATTGGATTATCAGTTATCGGTCGGAAAGTAAAATAAAATTTATCTTAAAAACTTCTTTTCTCTCTAAAAGAGGTGTTATTTGAATGTTTAATATTATCCTGTGTTTAGTTTTAATATTTTTTATCTGGATAATCAATGGCAAGTTTATTTACCAAGGATTTAAGAAAAAGATATGGAACGAATTTTTCATTCACACTGGGTTTGGACTCATTTTTACCTTATTGATCACTGAAATTACGCTTGGTCCTTTACAGGTATGGAAACATGGTGACATTGAATTATTCAAAATTATTGGCTATGTTTTCTTTGCTCCGTCGATATATTTCGTATTCACGTCAATGACGATGCTCAAATCCAAGGGAAACCCAATAGGTTCGGACCGATACGGAACAACCCAGTTTGTTGATCAAGGGATATATGGTATCATTCGTCAACCCATGACCTTAGGAATGGCTCTTTGGTCGTTAGCTCTCATTTTCCTTTTCCAATCAATATTTTCTTTAGTCCTTGGAGGAATAGAAATATTCTTTTTTTGGATATCAGCGCGAATGGAATTGAATTACAATATAAAAAAATTCGGCGATCGGTATCGAAAGTATGCAGAAAAAATTCCAATGTGGAATTTCTTTTTTAGAAAAAAGTAATCCAGATAAAGTGTATTTCTTATAAAAACAGATTGAATTGCCTAGTAGAGGATAGCATTTGAAGGCTAAAAGAGTTCTTAGTTTAGTAGGTTTAATTCTGATTTTCAAATTATATTTAAAATTTTATAGGATCAAGAGGATTCATTATCTTTAAAAAAAACACGATGCAACCTCATATAAGTTAAAAACCAAGCATCGTGGACAAACACGATGCTTGGTTTTTTTCATGTCAGCGATTGATTTTTTACATTATTTCTTAAACTGTGTCCATAAATTTTCTTTGGCAGTTTATTCAGTTGCGACTTTGGGAAGTTCGACCATGGCTTTTCTCACTTCTTCTTCAGGATAGGCAAGATCTACTAATTTACCCGAGAGGTAGGCATCGTAAGCAGCAAGATCAAAGTGGCCATGCCCGCTGTGAGCGATGAGAATGGTTTTAGCTTCCCCCGATTCCTTGCATTTTAGGGCTTCATCAATTGCTACCTTGAGGTCATGACATGGTTCTGGGCCGGAAATAATACCCTCGGTACGGGCAAACATAATTCCTGCGTCGAAAATGGCAGTCTGGTGCACCGCTTGAGCCTCGACGAATCCCAACCGATGAAGATGACAAATGATTGGTGCCATTCCATGATAACGTAATCCTCCGGCATGTATTGGTGGGGGGATGAAGTTGTGTCCCAAGGTATACATCTTGAGTAATGGGGTAAAACCGGCCACATCCCCATAGTCATAAGCATATAGGCCTTTGGTTACAGTTGGGCAAGACTCTGGTTCGACGCATATAATGCGAAGGTCCTTTTTCTTACCGCTTATTTTATCTCGGATCCATGGCAGAAACTGTCCGGCAAAGTTGGATCCACCTCCGATACAACCAACGATAATATCAGGATAGGCATCTGCCATTTCCATCTGCTTCCTGGTTTCCTCTCCAATGATGGTTTGATGGAGGAGGACATGGTTGAGAACGCTTCCCAGAGAATAATGGGTATCATCACGGTTAACCGCATCTTCTACTGCTTCACTAATAGCTAAGCCGAGGCTGCCAGGACAATCCGGCCACTTGGCCAACATGTCTCTGCCGACTTTCGTATCCGGGCTTGGGCTTGGAACGCATTTGGCTCCCCAGGTTTCCATCAAGATCCGACGATAGGGCTTCTGATCGTAACTCACTCTGACCATATAGACTTTACATTCAATACCAAAGAAGGCACAACCCATTGCTAAGGCACTCCCCCATTGTCCAGCTCCGGTTTCAGTGGTGATACGTTTAATGCCTTCTTTTTTATTGTAATAAGCTTGGGCGACGGCGGTGTTTGGCTTGTGACTTCCTGCTTGGCTGGTACCCTCATACTTGTAGAAGATCTTGGCTGGAGTATCGAGGGCTTTTTCCAAACGACGAGCTCGATACAAAACAGTTGGTCTCCAGGTTCGGTAAACATCCTGGACTTCTTGTGGAATGTCAATCCATCTTTCAGTGCTGACCTCCTGTTTGATAAGCTCCATAGGAAATAGAGGTGCGAGGTCCTGAGATGTTACTGGTTTGCCAGTGGCTGGATGCAAGACAGGCGGTAGTGGCTCAGGTAAATCAGCCTGAATGTTGTACCATTGTGTTGGCATATCTTTTTGATCAAGAAACCACATTGATCTTTCCATGTTTCTCCCTCCTTAATTAGAATTTGAACTTTTGGAATCAACGGATTTTTAACAATGTTGGTACTAAAAGAATCCTAATTTGTTGATTCGATGATTCATTGTATCAAATTTTTTTCTTATTTTAATATCTTTAACTCAACTTTCGCACTAAAATAAATGCTGAAAAACCTTGATTTTAAAGGGTTTTTTAATGAAAACACCCCTCCTTTCTGGTAGAATTGACTTAAGGAAAAAAACCAATCACCACAAAGAGAGAGGTGTCTTCATGACTATCCTACCAGAAAATTTGAAAAATGAAAGGACCTTGTTACCCATGTTTTCCTCCTTTATGAAGGAGTTTAAAGTGAACCAACTGTTTCGAAAATGCCATATGAACAAAAAGAAAGGGTTCCCAGTCAAAGACGTCTTTCAGATGATCTTTCTCCTAGTCTTTACTCAGAAAAACGTTGCTGGTCTTCTCCAATCTCGACATCCCCTTTTCCAAGGAAAGAAAGACACTCTTTACCGTTTCCTCCACAAGACCAGTGGGAGCTGGCGAAAATTGCTCTTTCTTTTGAGTACCAAAGTAGTCTCTGAAGCGCTCCTTCCTTTTACCAGTTTGAAACGCTACACCTGGGTGGTGGATGATTCCCCCTATGAACGGCCTCGGAGCTTGAAAGTTGAAGGGCTCTCTCGATTCTATGATCACGCCCAAGGACGGTTCAGTCGGGGTTTCAGAATGCTCACTTTAGGACTCACCGATGGTGCTACATTCATTCCCTTTGCTTTTTCATTGTTAAGTTCTCACCAAAAAGAAAACCAGCTCTGTCCCATGGATGCCTCCGTTGATGGACGAAACAAAAGAGCTCGTCTTCGGAAAGAATCCCAAGAAAAAGCTCCAGATGTCTTCTTCAACCTCCTGGATGGAGCCTTGAAACACTGTCCTTTGGTCTCAACTATTCTCTTTGATAGTTGGTTCAGTTTTCCAGCCCTCATCCGCAAATGTGCTCTTCGCGGATTATCAGTGGTGTGCATGCTCAAAAACACCCCAAAAATTTACTATTCTTTTGGTGGAAAAGTTCTTTCTCTTTCCTCTCTTTTCACCAGAATTCAGAAAAGACCACACGGCAATATCATTGGATCGGGTGTCGTGAATCTCAATCTCACTGGGAAACCACTTTTAGCTCGGATTGTCTTTGTCCGAAGTGAAAAACAAAAATCTCAATGGTTGGCACTGCTTTCAACTGATCTGTCTCTTTCTGAAGACGAGATCGTCACCCTCTATGGGAAACGCTGGGATATCGAGGTTTTCTTCAAGATGGTGAAATCGGTCTTGAAACTCACTCGGGAATTTCAGGTTCGATCCTATGATGCTCTGGTATCCCATACCAGTATCGTCTTTATCCGCTATATCATGCTCGCGGTTATTGCCCGGAGAAACACCGATCCCCGAACCTTTGGCGAGCTTTTCTATGCCTGCTATGATGAAATTCAGGATATCACTCTTATGGAAGCACTCACTCTTCTTCTTGAGCTCCTGAAGACGACCATCAAACAGATTCTTGTCCTTTCAGAAGAAAAAGTCAAAGAGCTACTCATCTATTTTGTAAATAGTCTTCCAGCATGGTTGAGAGAAAAAGTGCTATTATTGAACTGCGAAAGTTGAGATCTTTAAGTAAAACCGTTTTTGTTATTTTTTTGCCGTTTTTCAATGATTATGAATAGTATTTTTATTATGAAATTTTATTCATTCTGGTAACAGAAAAATTGAAAATTTTCAAATCAGGGAGGACTTTCATGCCACTTTTGAGCTCCAGGTAAGAATAAAAAGTAGCATAGGAGAAAATGAGGATGAAGGTGTAAGTTCTGATTGAAAACCAGGTTTAGTGTTTTAAAATTAAGGCAATAATGAAAGATCTAAGTTCCTCCCTCACTTTAATCCTTTTTCGCCCGGGAAAAGGAAAACTGGAAAAATGGGAGAAGGTAGAGGTGAGAGCGAAATTCTTTCAATTTACTACTAACAACTCACTCCTCACAATATTTACAGAATAGAAGCTGGTTTTTATTGAGGTATTGATAAAAATAATACATCAAGATTATTTTAAAAAAGTTACTATTTAAGGTATGTTAGCTAAAATTTAAAATTGCACCTTTTAAGTTTTAAAATTGCACTAATTTTAATTCCGAACATTTTATCTTTTCTATTCCCACCAACTGGGATTTATACCAAAAACGAATTTCAGCAAGGTTCATTTCGTCATCTGGGACAATACGGAGCTGAACCTTTTCCCGGATCGGAACCCCGGGAACCTTGAATTCAACATTTTGAAAGGAGATCTTCCGGTAGGGATTCACCACCCGTTCCGCTCGTAAGCAGAAGATATCTTTGGTAGATTGGAAAGGAACCGGAAGAGTAAATTCTCGAAAAAGTGATTTTCCTTGCTCGAAAGCTTTTGCCATCCGGAGCGCTGGTATTTCTCCGGTAGTACTATGAACCTGATGATAATTATAGCGATTCATTTCATTATTGAGGATCTGTTGTCCCTCTTCAATGGTAGTGGCGTTTTCCCGATAACAGGTCCGAACAATGCGATCCTGCAACCACTGAAAAGGTCTTTCAATTTTGCCTTTGGCTTGGGGTGAAAGAGCATAGGCGATCTTGACCCGGCATTCATCTAAGACCTGTTTCCACTGGGGATTGATTTCATCAGTGAGACGTTGATGTTTTCTCCAGAAACTATCCCGGGTTTGAACAAAACGAAAGATCGAGTGATTGTCGACATAATAAGAATAAGGAAAGCCGTAGCGCAGCCAGACGGTTTCTAAAGCTTGGATATGGTTCCAGCTGGTCTCCCTTAAGACGAACTGGGCAAAGACAATCATCCGACTATAATCATCTAAGCTGGTGATAAGATACCACTTGTCTTCGGCACTGGGTGAAAAGCGGTGATGGGAGGAATCATGTTGGATGAGTTCTCCGATATAGTGGGTGAGGACTTCCCGGTCATGAGTTTTTTTGGGTGGTTTTTCTTGAAAAAAGCCATGTTTTTTCGCCCGGTTAATGATGGTGGGAAGAGATACTTTTTGCTGGTATTTCCGAAAGAGTTCATCTTGTATGTAACTATAGTTGTAGGTTCGAATGGGAAGGTCGGGATTCACGATCAGGACTTTTTCCAGAGCCAGTTCGTTAAAGATGTTGATTTCAATCTCGGGAGCAAGGGTTCGAGGTGGTTTTTCCCTGGGAAACACCAGAGAAAAATGTTTCGGATCAGTCTGATACCGGTTGAGGAGCTGGAAAAACCGTCTTCTTTTAATACCGAGGATATCTAAAAGATAAGAAAGCTCAAGGGTCTTATCAAGATATCGTTCCAAATAGGATTGAACCATTTCAGTGGAAAATCGCTTATGAAGTTGTTGTCCCATGGATTTCGACCTCCTTCTTCTTAAAAAGAAGTCTATATCATAGGAGGCTCTGGTGGATACTGACGCTGATGGGGATAATAGAAAGGATCATTATCCCCATCGCTTGGACAACTCTTAAAACGAGTTGCCCACAGTTTCCACCAGCCGACGACGAAATATTTATATGGTAATAATGATCTACCCATTACAATTTAGTGCACTTTTAAATTTTAATTTAGTGCACTTTTAAAACTTAAATGACAGTTACTATTTAAGGTATTGACAAAATATAATTCATATGTTTTGATACTTCAAATTAAATAAATAATGCGATGATGAGGAAGAGTAGTTTTTCGATCATGTCCAGAGAGAGCCAGGGACGAGGTGGGAGCCTGGTGGCATGAAGAAAATGAATGGGCCTCGGAGCAGTTCCTCGAAAGCTTAAGCAAGTAGGTGGAAACGGTACTTCACCGGTATGTGAAGCAGGGTATCGGAGAAATCCTGTACCTGGATGAGTGAACGGTATTTGTATACCGTTAAAAAGAGTGGCACCGCGGATAAAGCCTTCGTCTCTTTAAGGGATGAAGGCTTTTTTATTGGAGGCATTCTTTTATGGCGAGACAACAACCGGACCAAGAAACCTTTATGAGCTTATCCCAAGAGGGGTATGACTCAATTCCAATCTATCGTGAAAAACTGCTTGATCGATTGACACCTATTTCATTATTTGAATCATTTCGAGATTGTAAACCAGTGCTTCTATTGGAAAGCGCAGAAAGAGGAGAGGTATGGGGAAGGTTCTCTTTTCTCATCATCGATCCTGAAGAGGAAATTCGATTAAGTTTTAAAGATAATTTGATAGACTCATTGGAAGAGAAGTATCCGCAAAAACGTATTTATCCTCAACCAGAGATTCCCTTCCTTGGTGGGGCAGTTGGTTTTTTAAGTTACGATGCGGTAAAAACTTGGGAAAAGACCGTTCCACAAAAACCTCTTGACTATCCACTAGCCTATTTTCTTACAGTCCATCGCTTCCTGTATATCGATCACCTTCGCCATACTGTAGGGGCAGTTCAGGTGGTTCCTGCTGGGAAGAGAGAGTTATATCTTCAAGCCAAAACCTGGATGGATGATATATTTAACTCACTGGAGGAAAAACGAGATAATGTAAATACCTCTTTTCAACTCAAAGGAGAAATCCAATCGAATTTTTCTCAGAGAGATTTTCTTGAAGCTGTTGAACAGGTCAAAAAATTAATCGAAGAAGGGCATGTTTCGCAAACAGTTGTTTCACAAAAATTCTCTGCCGCTTTTCAAGGTGACCCCTTTTTGGCTTATCGTTGTCTTCGATCGTTAAATCCTTCACCTTATATGTTTTATCTCGATGCCGGAGATTTTCAAATCGCTGGATCATCTCCAGAAATGCTGGTCAAGCTTGATAAGGGGAAGTTAACCACTAAACCGATTGCCGGAACCAGAAAACGTTCACAGTTACGACCTGAAACAGAAATTGTTCAAGAACTTCTCAATGATGAAAAAGAAAACGCTGAACATATCATGCTGCTTGATCTTGGTCGGAATGATATTGGGAAAATCTGTCTTCCCGGAACTGTACAGGTTGAAGAATTCATGAACGTGGAAAGATATTCCCATGTCTATCACATCGTTTCTCAGGTTTCTGGTCGAATGAAAGATAACTGTTCGCCTTGGAAGGCTTTACAAGCTTGTTTTCCCGCTGGAACAGTGAGTGGTGCTCCCAAAGTCAGAGCGATGCAAATTATTGAATCTTTAGAACCATACGCACGTGGTCCTTATGCCGGGGCTTTGGGGTATGTAGGAGATAATGGAAATATGGACACTTGCATTATAATTCGAAGTCTCTTTTTTAAAGAAGGTATAACAAGTGTTCAAGCTGGAGCGGGTATTGTTTATGATTCAGATCCGATGAGTGAATATGAAGAAACTCGGAACAAAGCCGAAGCTATGATTCGAGCTTTGAAGATGGCTGAAGGGGAGGGATCAAAATGATTTTAATCCTCGATAATTACGATTCGTTTACCTTTAATCTGGTTCAGTATTTCGGAGAAATTACTCAAGATGATTTTATGGTTTGTCGTAACGATGAGATAACCCTGGAGAAAATTCAAACTTTAAAACCGGATCGTATCGTGATTTCTCCAGGTCCCAAGGACCCTACTGATGTGGGGATTTGTAATGATGTTATTAGTCGTTTTGCACCTAATATTCCTATATTAGGGGTGTGTCTTTGGCCATCAATGTATTGGGTACGTTTTTGGAGCGCGAATAGTTAAAGCGAAGAAACCTTGTCACGGAAAAAAATCTTCGATTCACCTCGCTTCTTCCCGATTGTTTCAAGGTCTTCCTGAAGAAATTGAAGTTGGTCGCTATCATTCTTTAATTGTTCAAACCGAAAGCATTCCTCCTTCATTACGAGTAACCGCCTGGTCAAGTGAACATGAAATCATGGCCTTGGAACATAATATTTTCCTAGTGTTTGGTGTTCAATTTCATCCAGAGTCAATTCTCACTCCATTTGGAAAAATGATATTAAGCAATTTTTTGGAGATACAATATGTTAAATCCTGAAACTCCAAAAATCCTCAATTATTTAATGGAAAAACAGCATTATGATTTTGAAGAGTCCTATCGGTTGATGATGAATTTGATGGAAAATCAATTTTCTGCCTCTCAAATTGGAGCAATTCTTTTCGCTTACAGTCAAAAAGGTGAAACACCACAGGAAATTGCTGGATTTGCTTCTGCTATGAGAGCAAAAGCTACTCCGTTTCCGATTACACAAAAAATAACGGTGATAGACAATTGTGGCACTGGTGGCGATGGGAAAAGAACCTTTAACATATCAACAGCGTCAGCGCTTTTAGCTTATGCTATGGGACTAAAAGTCATTAAACATGGCAACCGATCGGTTACCAGCAATTGTGGGAGTGCCGATTTTTTAGAAGCTCTTGGATTTCAAATTAATTTTCCAGCTGATAAGATGAAAAGATTTTTTGATCTGACCGGTTTTGCTTTTCTCTATGCTCCTCTCTATCATCCAGCCATGAAAGCAGTTCAACAGGTGAGAAAGGAGCTAGGCATTCCAACTATATTTAATCTTCTGGGTCCACTAACCAACCCAGCTCCGATAACCCATAAGGTTATTGGAGTATGCAAGTCGAACCTGGTCGATTTGGTTGCTCAAACGCTCCTTCATTTAAACATTCAAAGAGGATTAGTGTTTTGGGGCGAGCCAGGTATTGATGAAGTGAGCATCTGTGGAATTACCAAGATGGCTCTTATTGAGAAGGGGAAAATACAGACCTGGGATTTTTCACCTGAACAGGTAGGTCTCAAAGTGAATTCAATAAACGGTCTATTTGGTGGAAATCCAGAAAAAAATGTCCACCTTTTTCATGAACTTCTTCAAGGGGAAAAAACCAAGGAGACATTGGGAAGAGCTGTTATCTTGAATACTGCATTTTTAGTTTGGCTGTTATATCCTGAGAAAAATCTTGGTGAAATATATCGAAATATTGAAGATCTTATTCGATCCGGGGAAGCCTATAAAAAGATACAAAATCTCATTATTTTCAATCAATCTTTCAACGACTAAAAAAGGAGAAGGAAAATGAATATATTAGAACAAATTGTATCCGAAAAAAAGCAAAGCTTAAAAAGAGTTCAACCCTATAATTTTAGAGAAATCGAAGCTATTATAGCAACAGCCAGGTACCAATCAAATCCATGGGTAAACCTTTTTAATCTAAAAAATGAACCAGTAATCATTGCTGAAATTAAATTAGGGTCTCCATCTCGAGGATCGATTATCAGTCCCGAAGCGGTTCCTTATTATTTATCCGAATATCAAAAAGCAGGAGCGTCAGCTTTATCGGTCGTGACTGAAGAAAAATATTTCAAAGGGAACACTACTTTGCTTAAAATGGTTATTCAGAATACTCATCTTCCAGTTCTTCGTAAAGATTTTGTTATAAATGATTTTCAAATTTATCAATCAGCCTACTTTGGAGTTGGAGCTCTTCTCATAATTGTAAAGATTCTTTCTTTATCAAAAATCCGAAAATTTATTCACCTCTGTGAACAGCTAAACATTATTCCTTTGGTTGAAATACATGACCAGCAGGATCTTGAAAAGGCAATAGAAGCCCGAGCTAATTTTATTGGAATCAACAATCGCAATCTTACTTCCTTAGAGGTTTCGCTTCATACCACTGAATCTCTTTTGCCTAAGATACCAGATCAAATTACGATCGTTTGTGAAAGCGGAATTCGAAGTCGGGAAGATCTTCAACAGTTTATGGACCTGGGTATTAACCATTTTTTAATTGGTGAATATTTACTTTTCCATTCTCAACCAGGAGAAGCTCTTCGCGAGTTAAAAGGAGTTAAAAAACATGCCTCAAGTAAAAATTTGCGGAATAACCCGTCTTAAGGATATATTCGCTCTTATCAACTATCCGGTTTGGGCTTTAGGATTTATCCAGGTAGAAACAAGCCCACGATATGTAAAGCCGGATTTCGCCAAAAAACTTATTTCTTATCTTCCAAACCGAATCATTCCGGTTGGAGTTTTTCAGGATCAAAGTATTCAGACAGTAAAGCAAATAAGGGAATATTGTGGATTTTCAATGGTCCAGCTTCATGGGAATGAAGAGCCCTCTTTTTGCGCTAAATTAGGGAGAGGAGTTATTCGGGCTTTTCGAATTGGTAATAAATTGGATTTAGTTCAAATAGAACATTATCAATCGGTATCCGACTATTTTCTTTTTGACACTTTTGTTCCTGGAAAAAATGGTGGAACCGGTCAACCATTTTCATGGAAGCTTCTTAAGGGAATTGAACGTTTCAAGCAACCTTTTCTTATCTCTGGTGGCCTTTCACCGGATAATATTCAAAAATGTCTCGATATCACCACACCTTTTGGAATTGATGTGAACAGTGGAGTTGAATCATCTCCCGGGGAAAAAGATGCCCAAAAAGTTCATTTACTTTTTAAAAGGTTGAATATGGTGTAAGTTTTTTAAAAATCAATTTTTTGTAATTTTAAATGAATTGGGAAAAACTTCTCTCCCTGTTTCAGGTAATCCTCCTTTTTAGATTCTTTTTATGTTCGTTCCCTTCTTAAATTACCATAACTATTTTCAACAAATTGATTCAATCGAGCCTTTAAAGATACTTTCTTAATTAAAGATATAACATCAAGGAACGACATTTTAAGAATGTTGCGGTCTCTTTAAAATATTAAAAAACTTTAATATTTCCTCAATACTTCTTTAACAATTTAAAACTACAATTTCTTCAATATGAATTCACATAGAGGAGGTTATTAAAAATGAAAAAAATGATTAGGTTTATTTTTATATTTCTGGCGGTTTTTTCTTTTGCTTTTTCTGCTTTTTCAGCAGAAAAGTTGAATGTTTCTGGCTCAACCACTGTTCTTCCCATTATGCAAATTATTGCTGAAGAGTTCATGAATCAGAATCCCGAAGTCGATATTACAGTAAGTGGTGGTGGATCTGGAGTAGGTATTGCTGCCCTAATTGACAAAATAGCTAACGTTGCCATGTCATCAAGAAAGATTAAAGCCGAAGAATTGGATAAAGCTGTTGCCAAAGGTCTCTCTGTCCAGGAATTTGAAATAGCCAAGGATGCCATCACGGTCATTGTGAGCCCTGCCAATACCATGATGAACCAAATCGACAGTCACACCCTGAAGCAGATCTATACCGGAGCAATCACCAACTGGAAAGACCTCAACGGAGAAGATAAACCGATAGTGGTTATTTCCCGTGATACCAACTCTGGAACCTTCGAAGTATTCAATGAACATATCTTGAAAAAAGATCAATTGGCACCAACTGTTTTAATGCTTGCCTCTAATCGGGCAATTCTGGATGAAGTTGGGAATAATCCCGAAGCTATTGGGTATGTTGGGCTGGGATATGTAACTGATCAAGTCAAGGGGCTTCTTTTAGACGGAGTTGAACCTACCAAGGAGAATGCTCTTAACGGGAGCTATTCCATCAGTCGTGGGCTTTATCTGTATACTCCCGATATTCCCCAGGGAGTCACCAAGGATTTTATTGATTACTTCTTTAGCGAAGAAGGTCAGACTATTGTTGAAGAAGAAGGTTTCATCCGTATTAAATAGGGAACCTAACCGGCTGGTTAAGAAGAATCGAAAACATATCTAACCAGCCGGTCATTGCCAATATACCTGGCAACGATACACTTTTTCCTATAATCGACTGGATAGCTAATAAAATTGTGTTACCATATGTTTTTTCACCCTCATCTTCTCTCCTCATTTTTTTCATAAAATCCAATTCCAATATAGACAAAATTATTGTAATATTGTAATATTGTAAAATAATGCAATAAAGAAATAAGCAGGTGATAGGTATGATTGATCAGGTATTCAAAGCCCTTTCTTCTCCCTGGCGAATTGAGATATTAAAGAAGATTGCAAAGGAACCACTTTGTCAGTGTGAGTTTGAAAAAAGCATGCCCATCGACAAAACCACGATTTCCCGTCATGTCCGGGAGCTGGTTTTAGCTGGTCTGGTTGAGATTGAACAGAGGGGAGTCATGAAAATTCTTCATATCAAGGATGAACGCATCATGGAAATCATTGAATTGGCTGAAGATATGGTTAAGAATGAAAGGGAGCGGGTTTAAATGTGGGAAACTGCTTTACGGGAAGGACTCAACACCATTCTAACCTATCTCGATCCCTTGCATCTTCTGCTGGGAATCATGCCGGCTTTTCTGATTTCAGGAGCAATTGCAGCCTTACTTGATAAGGAAAGCATTTTGCGATTTTTTGGCCCGGGTGCTAATAAATGGATCGCCATCAGCGTTGCCTCAGTTGCCGGTGCCATCTTAGCGGTCTGTTCCTGTTCGATCCTCCCGATGTTTACCTCCATGTACAAAATTGGAGCAGGAATCGGTCCAGCCACCAGCTTTCTCTATTCCGGACCAGCCATCAATACTGCTGCCATCTTTATTTCAGCGGCCATGTTGGGAACCATCGGTTGGGCTCGGTCACTTTCAGCGGTGATTTTAGCTTTTGGAGTTGGGTTGATTATGGATTTCCTCTTTGGAAAAGCCCGGGTCCGTGAGACCACCCAAGACATGACCGAGAATCCTCCGAAAGCCAGCATTCCCTGGAAAGGCTTGCTGGTCATATTCGTTTTAGTGGCAATTTATATGGTAGGTCCCAACTTATATAAAGGAATTTTAATGGTGGCAGCGTTCGGGATAGGGTATCTCTTATTTACAAAAGAGCAACGTTTAAACTGGTACCGAGAATCCTGGAGTCTCTTTAAACTAATCTTTCCTATTCTGATTGTAGGAGTATTTGTTGCATCTGCGCTTAAAGTCTTCGTGCCAGCTTCGGTCATTGTGAAATTGTTTGGAGCAGAAAGCTTTATATCGAATATCCTCTCTTCTGTTATTAGTGCTATTCTCTATTTCAGCACTCTCACCGAAGTCCCGATTACCAGGAGTCTCATCGAAATGGGAATGAGTTCCGGTTCGGCTATCGCTTTTCTCCTTGCCGGTCCGGCTTTAAGCCTCCCCAGTATGATCCTCATCAACCGGATCATGGGTTTAAAACGAGGAATGACCTATATCATCTTAGTCATTCTGTTTTCTGCTCTCGCCGGTTCAGTCTATGAACTCATCTTTTAAAAAGGAGTGAATACAATGAAAGTTCAAGTCTTAGGCGCTGGTTGCAAAAAATGCAACCTTCTCTATCAAAATCTCAAATCCTTTATCGAGAAAAACAACCTTGAAGCTGAAATTGAATACATTGACGACCTCGAAAAACTTTTGGAAGCCAAGGTTCTTATGCCCCCAGCGGTATTCATCGACGGAGTAAAAAAGAGCGAGGGAAAAACTCCCACTGAAGCTCAGTTTAAAGAATGGTTTCAATTACAATAGGGTGAGGGAGATTGTTATGCAGTTCAAAGCAAAACGAGAAGAAATTCCCTGGTATCCCTCAGTAGATTTTGAGCAGTGTACCGGATGCCAAACCTGTTATAAATTCTGTTCTCATGGAGTTTACGAATGGAATCAAGCCGAAAGTCGACCCATCGTAGCTCATCCCTATGAATGTATTGTGGGGTGTACCGGCTGTTATCCTCAGTGCTCTAGCGAAGCAATTCATTTTCCCCCACTTTCAATTTTAAGACAGTACCGGGGATGAATATGCAAAAAATTCAGGCAAAAATCAACGCTGGAATATGTGGGTTTATTACGATGGTAGAAGCTCAATCAAGCGATGAGCAAATGGTTCAACTGAAAATCATAAGTCCCTGTGAAACGATTCAGATGTTGAATGAATTTATCCCTGAAGTTGATGCCTATACCGAAATTGGACAAGGATTTAAGGGCATGATCCATCAAGCAGTACAAAAAACCCTAAAAGGATGCTGCAGTGGTTGTATTGTTCCATCCGGTATTTACAAAGTCATGCAAGTTGTCACTCATCTGGCTCTTCCTGCTTCAGCAACCATTGAGTTTAAAACTGAGGAGGGGAAACTATGAAATCACTTTTTGGGAAGATGACTATTGTCGCTCTTCTTATTTTAGCGGTGATCGTAACCTTTTATCTGAAGGAAAATCGTGCCATAGGTCAAAAAACTCAAACCATGCAAACCATTGAAACTGAACTAGCCGAAGAATTAATCCAGGCTTCAGGAGCGAATGAGACAAATCTACCGCGTTTCTTGGAATTGGGAGCCGATCAATGCGTTCCTTGTAAAATGATGCAGCCGATTCTCGAAGAACTCCGCCGTGAATATTCCGGGCAGCTTCAGGTTGATTTTATTGATGTCTGGAAAGATCCAAAACAATCTCAGCAGTATGCGATATCGTCAATCCCAACTCAAATTATTTTTGATGCTCAAGGAAAAGAAGTGTTTCGGCACATCGGCTTTATCCCCAAAGACCAAATCCTTAAAAAATTTGAAGAATTAAAGATGAGTTTAAATAAGGAGGATTAAATGAACAAGATTCCAGGAATTCTTATATTGGTTATAGCCTGCTGTTTTATTTTTTCATTGACGGTTTTCTCTGAAGAAAAAGGTCCTACTATCGAAGAGGTCTACCTGGGTCTGAGCTCAGGTCCCCTCCGATATGCACGATTAACAACCCTCCCTGAGGATATTCTTTTGAAAGCTGGAGACATCACCATCAATCAAAAACAAGTTGATGAAAAAATTGCTCAATCAGAACCTGAACTCAAGGAACAGTTAAAAAGAAACGCCTTCTACGTTCTGGAGCAAGCTGCTCTTTATCCTATTCTTCTTCAGGAAGCAAAAAAATGGATGTCAAACCAGAATATCCGATCGAATAACCCCAACGAGGATGAACTCTTTCGACTCTATCTGGAAAGTTTGGTACCTCCAGACCTAACTGTTTCTGACCAAGAAGCCCAAGCTTTTTATGATCTCAATTATGACATGTTTGGAGATACTCCATTTAGTGATGTCCGCGAGTTTGTTGTTCAGTATCTCGTTGGCCAGAAGAAACAAGAGTTTATTAATACCTATGTTGGAAATTTAAGCCAAAAACTAGAAATTGAAGTCAATACTATCTGGGTAAAGGGACAATCAGAAACTGCCTTTGATAATCCGGTGGATCAAGCGCGCCGGAGTGGACTTCCAGTCATAATTGATTTTGGTGCCAGTGGCTGTGTTCCCTGTGATATGATGGCACCAATTCTTGAAGAGCTTCAAACCAGCCTGAAGGGAAAATGCACCATCCTATTCACCGATGTCCGGATTTATCAAGTTCTTTCCGCTCGCTACCAAATCTCGGGAATTCCAACCCAGGTTTTTTTCGACCGAGAAGGCAAAGAAGTTTTTCGCCATACCGGATTTTTCTCGAAAGAAGAGATTCTTAATAAGCTTACCGAGCTGGGGGTCAGATAACCCATGGGTGAACTGTTTACTACCCTGACCAGCGCCATTGAAGGGAGTGCAACGATTGCCCTGATTGCAGCATTGACTTGGGGAATATTAAGCATTCTTTTAAGTCCCTGCCATCTCGCTAGTATTCCCCTTATTGTCGGCTTTATCACTCAGCAGGGGAAATTAACCCTGAATCGGGCGTTTTGGATTAGCACCTGGTTCTCCCTCGGCATTCTTTCCACTATTGCTATCATCGGTATTATCACAGCCAGCTTGGGGCGAATGGCAGGAGATATTGGGGGATATGGAAATTATATTGTTGCCGTCATCTTTTTCATTGTTGGCCTTTCCCTGCTCGATGTCATCCCCCTCAATTTTGGAGGACCAGCTCAAGTTAAAAAAACCAGGGGAACGGGAACAATGGCAGCCTTTCTCCTCGGTTTTTTCTTTGGGATAGCCTTGGGACCCTGTACCTTTGCTTATATGGCACCGGTTTTGGGAGCAACATTCCGGGTGGGAGAAACCACTCCCTTGCTGGCCGCTGGGCTTCTCATTACGTATGGAATAGGGCATTGTTCGGTGATTGTTTTAGCCGGAACCTTTACTCAAAGTGTTCAAAAATATCTGCGCTGGAATGAAACCTCAATGGCAGCGAATATCGTAAAGAAAGTCTGTGGAGTTTTAGTTCTTTTTGGTGGTTTATATCTTATTTATACTGCACCCTAATATATTAAGGAGAGATAAAGAGTGAAAAAAACGATCTTGATTGTTCTTATTCTTTTTGTCGGTATTTTTATATTCAGCGCCTGGAGTAACGCAGAAGACAAAGCCTGTAGTTGCGGCCAAACTCCGCCAGTCGATAATTCCATTCCCGATATCAGCCAACCGACCATTCCATCAAACCCATCATCTCCGGATACGAACTCCCCTTCTGGAATCAAAAAAAGTTCCAATTCGTCAAAAATTACAATGGTCGATTATTCAGTTCTGAACATCACGCAATTTACTATTAAAGATGACCGGTACCGAATAAATGGAATTACCGATTTACCTTCCGGAACTCGTCCCGTTGTAACACTCAAAACCAATCCTGAAACAACCTTCAACCTCCACAAAACCATTGAAGTCCAGAATGGTTCTTTTACTGCCTCCTTTCGAATCACTCCAGGTTTTCCCAATGAGAAGGGTAAAATACTGATTGAGGTAGTCTGTGACCCAAAAATGCAAAATATTGCTACCAGTCAACTCATAGATCGTTATGGGGAAAATTTGACAGGCGAGAAAATGATTCTTGTGGGCAAGGTGCAGATTCTAAAGGACACAGATATTTTTGATCTCAGTTAATTGAGTAACCATCAAGAAAAAATTATATGATTAAAGTTGAAATGGAAGAGAAAAGCTAAGTTTTTTTATATGATTATATTTAAATATAATCATATAAAAATTGGAGGAAAAAAGTGAAGTTAGTTCAGATTTTAAAAGCGATTGCCGATGAAAATCGTCTTCGAATATTGCACCTTTTAAACCAAGAAGAGTTATGTGTTTGTGAAATTGAAACCATCTTAGGAATGGGCCAATCAAATGTATCAAGACATCTTAATAAGCTATTTAGCGTCAGTCTTATCCAACGAGAGAAAAAATCACAATGGGTTAATTATCGGGTTGATAGGGAAACTATCAGAAAATACCCATTTCTCAATAATATTTTCAATGGACAGTCGAACCAAATAAATCCCTTCAAAAAAGACCAAAAAAAATACATTGAGCACAAAAAGAATGGAATGAGCTATGAACAATTAAAAAAATTGAGCAAAGCAATCGATTAAAAGTAATTCATTAAACTTATCGTTTGGGTAATCACAGGTTGAAAAGGGAGAGAATCATTAATGAAAGAAAAGGACCGTTCTTTAGGTATTTTTGAAAAATATCTTACTCTGTGGGTTGCTCTCTGTATTCTATTAGGGGTTATGATAGGGCAGTGGATACCCGTTTTTCCTAAGGCAATGTCCAAACTAGAAGTCAGTCGGGTATCGATCCCAGTTGCCATACTCATTTGGCTGATGATTTATCCAATAATGTTGCAGGTCGATTTCGCCAGTATCAAGAGATCAATAAAAAAACCCAAAGGGCTGGTTATAACCCTTATTGTTAACTGGGCCATCAAACCTTTTACAATGCTCATGTTTTCTTGGCTTTTCTTAAAATATATCTTTGCTCCCTACATTGGTCCTGTCCTGGGAAGTCAATATGTCGCCGGAGCTATCCTTCTTGGGGCAGCTCCTTGTACCGCTATGGTCTTCGTCTGGAGCTATCTAACTAAAGGCGATCCGGCTTATACTCTGGTACAGGTGGCTATTAATGATATCATCATTCTGTTTCTTTATGCTCCCATAGTTATTTTTCAGCTTGGTGTAGCCCAAATACAAATCCCTTATGATACGGTACTCCTTTCGGTGGTGTTGTTTGTGGTGATACCGCTCACCTTAGGCTATTACACCCGTAAAAAACTCGTTGAGAAAAAGGGATTGGAATGGTTTGAAGCCAATTTTCTTCCCAGTTTGAAACCGTGGACTATCATCGGGCTTTTACTCACTTTAATTCTTCTTTTTTCTTACCAGGGTGATGTTATTCTCAAACAGCCCCTTCACATCCTGTTAATTGCCATTCCTCTGACTATTCAGACTTACGTTGTTTTCTTTATTGGATATCTATGGGCTAAAAAATGGAAATTGGAATATGCAGTAGCTGCCCCAGCGGGTCTTATTGGTGCCAGTAACTTTTTTGAACTGGCTGTTGCAGTTGCTATTTCTCTCTTTGGGTTGAGCTCTGGTGCTGCTCTCGCAACCGTAGTCGGAGTTCTAGTAGAAGTGCCGATTATGCTCAGCTTGGTCTATATTGCCAACCGAACCCAGCACTGGTTTCCGAAAGCTATAGAAGCTGTTAAACCAGCCTTTGTGCCTTCAAATGAACAATAAAGAAGGTGATAACTATGTTCGAGAAAGTTTTAGTTTCCACCGATTTTTCAGCTCCTTCTAAGCAGTTCATTCACTGTGTGGAAGAATTTCGATGTTTGGGGGTGAAGGAGGTGGTCCTGGCTCATGTAGTCGATTTTCGAACCGCTGGCATGAGCATGGAAGCATTCCGGATTCATGATGAAACAAAGCTCAAAGAGGAAAGAAAACGGTTTGAAAATCTTGGCATATCTACTAAAACGGTTGTAACCATCGGTAATCCATCTCCTGAAATCGTTCATTTTGCCGAGGAAGAAAAGGCTTCACTTATAGTCATCCCCAAAAGAGAGAAGGGGACCATCGGTGAACTGATTATTGGAAGCACAGCTCAATCGGTAACCCAACGGTCAAAAATTCCAGTGTTGGTACTTCCCTGTGCATAAACTGAATGATTTGAGTACTATAGCTATGAACTATAACCACCTGAATGCTCGGTTGATATTCTCTTCAACAACTGAGAGTTCTCCATGAAAAAGAAATGAGTTTCCCATGAGACGAAGACGGTGATAGTATTACCATTTTTTAATGGAGGTGTTGAAGTATGAAGAAGGGCTTCATTTTTCTTTTAGGTTTTTTATTGGTTTTTTTACTTGGGTTGAACATAGCCTATGCTTTTGAAACCACCGTCTTTGGACGGGGAATTCCATTAGATGAGTTTGATCAAGTAAAGCCTAAATTGTTCATTGATCTGGGTATGCACTCTATAACGAGTGATAACTGGAAAACAGCTCTTGATAAACCGGATAATGTTGTGATCCTTCCTTACCTTGAAGACTTGAAAACCTTATCCTCAATGAAAATTGATGGTTTTCTGGTAGTTGTTTCCGATTGGAACATAGAAGAAGGAGATTTAAGAGTTTTACCTTCATTTTTTTATGTAGAAAATGAACATGTTTTAGGAATATTGAATTGGACGAACGATTCACCTGATTTATCTTTTGTTAATTTGGTTCGGGAAAATATTGAGAAAGAAAATCCGGATCAGATCCTCATGGTTATAACTGAAAAGAATGCTCAATTTATCAGAGATCAGTTTACAGTATTTCAAGAAAAAACCGAGTGGATTATCCGTGATGAAATATCCGAAAACTTTATTCAAAACATTGATATACCCGAAAAACCAGTTATTTATTTCTTCTTTTCTTCACGCTGTCCGATCTGCCGTCATTTAAAAAATGATGTGACTCCTCCTGTCTTTGAAAAGTATCAAGATCAAATCAAAGTTGTATATTTAGATTATGTTATTGCAGCGCATTATGAAAAAATGGTACTTTTGGAAGAAACCTGGGAGGTGGAGCATAAAACCTCAGTCGAGATTTTTTCCGATGCTGGGTATATCGCTTCTGAAGATGAAAAAACCATCAACGAACAAGTCGAAGAATTAATACAGAAAACCCTGGTTCTTTCTGCTGAAGAAAGAAAAGGAATACAAACTGAATTCACTGGGAAGATCGAAGATCTTATTTTCAATCGTTTTAAAGGGTTCACCCCATGGGTGGTGGCAGGAGCGGGAGTTTTAGATGGCCTCAACCCCTGTGCTTTTGCCACCATCATTTTTATGGTGAATTTATTAATGGCTATCGGGCATACTCGTCGGCGAATTTTTGAGATTGGAATAGCGTACAGTCTTTCAGTTTTTTTTACTTATTTCTTAATGGGACTAGGGATTTTTCACGTTTGGCAAACTCTTTCAGCTTATCAGATCATATCCCGAGTGATTTATGGAGTGATGGCTTCAGTCCTTATCATCTTTGCCATTCTGAGTATCAAAGATGCTATCCAATATCGAAAAGATAAAAAAGAAACTGAATTTTCAATGGGACTTCCCAAATCGTTTCGAATTAAAATCAATAAATATTTAAAAAAAAGCTTCTCGGAAAAGAAACTAATCGTGGCTGCTATTTTCAGCGGTTTTGTCATCTCATTATTGGAGGCGGGTTGTACCGGCCAAATTTACCTACCCACTATTATGTATATAGCCAGAGAAAGCACTTCACTTCGAGCTTTTTTCTTTTTGCTCCTCTATAATACCTTTTTTATTATTCCTCTGCTGGTGGTTTTTTTTGGGGTCTACTACGGCAGTCAATCGAAAGCCTTGGTCAATTTTGGTCGGAAAAACATTCTCTTTTCCAAGTTAGCCATGGGATGTTTGTTTATTGTTTTAAGTATTTTACTTTGGCAAAGTGCTCTGTCCTAAGAGAAAAGGAGGTTATATCAATTGAAGTGGAAAATTATGTTTATATTTTTTTTATTCATTATTGTGACTTTTGGTGAGTTGAGTTTTGCTCAGGACGGACTCATCCCGGTGACTATTATTCGAGCACCTCGACCCAATATAGTCGTTGCTGAAGCCTGTTGTTCAAAAGGTAATTCTCAGGTCCGCATCAAGTTGGCAGGAATTAAACCACCTTTATCCCAAGCCTTAACGGCCCGACAACTCAAGGATTATCTTCGTGAATTAATAAAGCGACCTGGGCTGTCATTCGGATTTGCTTTAGGACACACCAAAGATGAAGCTATTTGGGTTGGGTATCTTTATTCATATTGTTCCTGTGGTGATAATGAAGATGAGCTTCTTATTATCAATGAAGATCTTATCCGAGAAGGATTAGCCGTAGTTGACACCGAAACCGCAGGCAGAAACGTAGTCAACCACCTTCTTTATCTACAAGAGCAAGTGCAACAAGAAAAAAAAGGATTATGGGCTGAAAAAGAAATTATTCAAGCAAAACCATCAGGTAGTTCTGGGGACGATTGTCCCAGTTGTGAACGATAGGAGGATGAAACATGAAAAGACAACTCTTTATTATTCTGCTGAGTAGTATAATTATGATATTTATGGTTACCGGTTGTATTCCCAATCCTCCGACTCCAACTCCGGGAATGGAAAAGGATTTTACTCTGTTGGATTTAAGCGGTCAATCTTTTACTTTGAGTGATCACTTAGGAAAGCCCATTGTTCTTTGCTTTTTTATGTCCAATTGTCCTGCCTGTAAAAGTGAAGTTCCTCACTTGAATTCAGTTCATCAAAAATACGCTGACAGTGAAGAGCTAATGGTTATCGGGATTGGTATTCGGGCCGGTATCGCTGAATTCGTCCAATCTCAGGGGGTTCAATACCTGGTTCTTCAGGATGATGAAGATGAAACGGTATCAGATCTTTATAGCGTGTGGAGTGTCCCTCATAATGTTTTTATCAATCGTCAGGGGAAAATCACTCGTCAAATTGCTCAATCTCTTTCGGAAAGCGGACTGGAACAATACATTAATGAGATTTTATAAAAATGAGCAAATTTATAACTGTAACTTCTTTATTAACTGGGACAGATATAGATGTTAGAATTTCTCTATAGTTTTTTTACTTTTTTTAATGACAAGGGAGGATATTATGAAAATTGCGGTTTTCTCTGATATCCATTCGAATCTTCCGGCGCTGAAAGCCGTATTGCAAGATATTGAAAATCACCAACCGGATGAAATGGTATGTTTAGGTGATTTAGTAGGATACGCACCTTTCCCAAACGAGGTTATCTCAATCATAAGCTCACTCAATATCCCAGTTATTATGGGAAACTATGACCAGGGAGTTGGAAATGACCTGGATGATTGTGGGTGTGCGTATAAAACCGATGAAGAAAGAACATTGGGAGCTATTTCTATTGAATGGACAAAAAAAATGACCACCTCGGAGAACAAAATATATTTAAGAAATCTTCTCCCCCGCTATCAATTAACCTATGGATCCTTTCAATTGCTTTTTGTTCATGGCAGTCCACGCCGAATCAATGAATATCTTTTTCCCGATCGATCCGATAAGAACCTGCTCCATGTGATGTCAAAAGAATCGGCGGATCTTTTAGTTTGTGGACATACCCATCGCCCTTTTTCTCGCAAGGTCCAGGATATTTGGTTTATCAATGATGGAAGCGTAGGGCGCCCTAAAGATGGAGACTGGAGAGCCGGATGGGTTCTTCTCAATATTGAGGAGAACCAGACTCCCAAGATTGATTTTATGAGGTGCGAATATGATTTGGACTCCCTCAAAAAAATTTATCCAAACTCTGGACTTCCTCAAAAATTTCTTTATGACCTTCTCTCAACCGAGAGCCTCTAATATCATTTGTAGGAGAAAAATTAGGCACTTTTCAGAGCTTAAAATGATTCAATTTGTTCTGTTGACAGAGTAAATGGTTTGATATAACATAGCCGAATGAGGGGATGGAGTATCGGGGAGTAGCGCAGCATGGGAGCGCACTCGCTTGGGGTGCGAGTGGTCGGCGGTTCAAATCCGCTCTCCCCGACCAAATCTTCATTTTTAAAGCAACCAAAAACAGAACACATCCACACAAGGAGGATTTATTTGTGACTGCACAATCACTTTTTAGCCTAAAAGATGAAGTAGCTGTTGTTACCGGAGGCGCTCAAGGTTTGGGTGAACAAATGGCGATTGGTTTAGCTGAAGCCGGCGCCCATGTGATTATAGCTGATTTAAATTTGGATAATGCCAAAAAAGTTGCTCAATCCCTTGAGAAATATGGCATTGAAACCATGGCTGTTCATGTCGATGTGACTCAAAAATCATTAGTTGAAAATATGGTGGATGAGGTCATCAAAAATTTTCAGAAAATCGACATCCTGGTTACTTCAGCCGGTGTGGGTCAATGGGTTCCGGCAGCAGAAATGCCCGAATCCGATTGGAAGCGGGTAATGGATATTAATTTAAATGGAACATTTTTTTGCTGTCAATCAGTTGGCAGAAGAATGATCGAGAAAAAGAAGGGGAGCATTATTACCATCTCATCCATGTCTGGCCTTATTGTGAATACTCCTCAATGCCAATCCCACTACAATACTTCTAAGGGTGGAGTGATCATGCTAACCAAATCTTTGGCAGCAGAATGGGCTCCTTATGGAGTAAGAGTGAATAGCATCGCTCCTGGTTACATGAAGACTCAACTGGTTGCTGATCTTCTCCTTCAGTACCCTGAATATGCAGAAGCCTGGACCAAGCTGGTTCCTTTTGGTCGTTTTGGAAAGCCAGAAGAAATGAAGGGACCCTGTGTGTTCCTGGCTTCAAACGCTGCGTCGTTTGTCACCGGAAGTGTAGTGGTGATGGACGGAGGATATACTATCTGGTAAATTAAGGGAGGTGATTTTTTCCAAAAAATGAAAAGAAGTTTGTTTTTGTAAAGTTGTGCAAACGTTATCAAGAAATATTTTTAAAGGAGGGAAATTAATTGAAAAAAGCATTAGTATTATTTGTTAGCTTGTTAGTGTTAACTCTTTTCACCACAGCTTTTGCCGAAACCATGGTTACTAATCCCGATTGGTGGAAGAAGGCAGGCGAACCCTATAAGGGAGTAACCATTAAGGGAGTTTCAGAAAGCACTCCGCCATCTAAGGCAGCGATGGAAGTTGCCGCACCTCAGTTTGAAGAACTGACCGGGATTAAAGTGGTATTTGAAGTAACTTCCTGGGATGAAATGTACAACAAAGCCATTCAGGACATGCAGACTGGATCGGGTATTTATGATTTTGTCTATGTCGAACAGGATATCGTTTATTCATATCTTCCTCAAAACTGGTTAACCAACCTTACTCCTTTTATTAATAATCCAGCTATTACCGATCCGGATTTTGATTTAGCTGATTTTACCAGTTTCATCGATAACTTTAAGGATGACGAGGGGAATATATATGGTATTCCTTTCGAAGCGTTTTTAAAGTCTTACGTTTACCGAACTGATCTCTTTGGAGACCCTGAAATTCAAGCTGCCTATAAAGCAAAATACAACAAAGATTTAGCCGTTCCGACCAATTGGGATGACTATACCAACATCGCGATATTCTTTACCGAGTATGGGAAAGAAAAAGGGATTGAACTCTTTGGTCATATTGCCCAAGCGAAGACCCATCCTTGTGTTGCCTATGAAGTTGTTGAAACTCTTTGGCCGGCAATGGGAATATACAATTGGGGTATAAATCTTGAAAATATGCGTGCAACCAAGGCCAATGGAGGTTTAGTTGATAGCGATGAAGCCAAGGCTGCCTTTAAATGGTATGTAGATATGCTGCAATATGCACCTCCTGGAGTTAAAACCTATACCTGGGATGAAACTGCTGCAACCTTTGGCGCCGGTAAAGTAGCCCAGGGGATTATCTACCTTGAAAATCTCGGTTGGTGGTCAGATCCGGCCCAGTCGGAAGTGGCTGGAAAAATTAGCGTTGCATTGCCCCCAGTCACCGAAAAGGCTTTAGCCGATGCCAAATCAGGTGCAGGTTATATTGGATACTATGATGGTGGAGCATTGGGTATCCCTCATAGTTCAAAGAACAAAGAAGCTGCTTGGTTGTTCGCTCAGTGGGTTGCTCGTAAAGAGTGGCAGGGTGAATTTGCCAAACTGGGAACCAGAGTAGTGAGAAATTCCACTTTTGAAGATCCTATTGTCAAAGAATTAGATCCACAGATGGGTAATTATTTCACCTTCCTCAAAGAACAAGGCCCACTCTTCAGGGGTGCTCCTGCGCTGCCAATGCATAGACCGTTAAATGACCTTTATCTCAAGTGGGTATCCAAGGCAGTAGCCGGTGAAGTTTCTCCCGAAGAAGCGCTCGACAATTTAGCCAAAGAAACCGACGAGCTCATGGAAGAACTGGGTTACTAATAGCCGGAGGATCCAGTGAGAGAAAAACAGAAACAGGTGTGGGGTCTTTTGACCCCCACCCTTATTTTATTGATTTTTCTCGGAGTCGTTCCAATAATTTATATTTTGTATTTAAGTGTTTATAAATATAATGTGTTTTCGAAGGTAGGAATGGTCTATACCGGTTTTAATAATTTTCGGAAACTGGTATTTGATCCGGATTTTTTAAAGTCCTTACGACTGGGGCTTACCTACGTTATTATTTGTGTAGCCATTGAGCTTCCTCTTGGTTTGGCTTTTGCCAATCTTCTCACTTATGAATATAAAGGGAAGGGAATATTTCGAACTATCATGACTCTTCCTTTGGCTATGGCTCCCATAAGCATTGGAGCGATATGGGTCCTCATGACCAATCCCGATTTTGGTCCCTTAGCCGTTTATTTACGAAATATTGGCATTGATTTTAATATCGGCAACAATGCCAATCAAGCTTTTATAGCTACGATATTGATGGATATCTGGCATTGGACTCCTTTTGTTACTCTTACCTTTATGGCAGGTTTATCGTCACTTCCCAAGCAACCTTTTGAGGCAGCATTGGTTGATGGGGCTACTAAATCGCAAACTCTCCGTTATATTACCTTGCCCCTATTGCGCCCGGTTCTTTTTACTACTCTCTTTATCAGGATTATGGATACTTTCCGGGTTTTCGATGAAGTGTGGATGCTTACCAGCGGCGGACCAGGGACTGCAACCCGCTATGTCAGCATCCATGTGGTTCGTGAGGTTCTCCAGTCAATGAATTACGGCTACAGCTCAGCAATGTCGCTTTTTTTGCTTTATTTAACCATTGTGGTTTGTTGGCTCCTTATAACCTTTATTAATGTTTCACAGGAGAGTGGCTAAATGAAAGCTTCAACCAAGAAAACCACCCGACTTTTTTTCATATATTTGATTTCTATTTTGATAGCCATTGCAACGCTTTTCCCGATTTATTGGCTTTTTGTGGTATCAGCTCGCACCAAAGTGGAAATATTCGCTGGCCCTAAGCTTTTTCAAACCAGCTTTTATGCGGTTAATTATATTAGGCCTTTTTTACATGATGTTTTTGGGAAATATCTACTTAATTCCCTCATTATTGCCAGTGGAAATACGCTTTTAGTGGTAACTTTTGCAGTCCTTTCCACTTATGCTTTTTCTCGATTTCGAGTTCCAGGATCGAGCAATATTTTTTTCTGGACGATCACCAACCGAATGGCTCCACCGGCAGTTTTTATTGTGCCCTATTTTTTAATATTCACCCGTTTAGGTTTAAGAGATACCCAAATTGGTATTATTCTTCTTTATTGTATTTTTAATCTTCCTTTTGCCATCTGGCTTTTAAAGGGGATGATGGATGCAATCCCCAAAGAAATGGATGAAGCAGCCTATATTGATGGCTGTACCTTCTGGGGGGTTTTAACTAAAGTGATACTCCCCCTGGCTCGCCCAGGAATCATGACAACTGCAATCCTGACCTGGATATTTGCTTGGAATGAATATCTATTTGCATCAATTCTTACCAGTGTGAATGCTCGAACGATTACAACTGGTTTGGCTTCTTTTGTTACCGTTATTGGGACCAACTGGGGAGAAATGGCAGCGGTTTCTATGGTTTGTTTGATTCCTGCGGTCATTTTCATTGGAATTGCTCAAAGGCATATAGTTGCTGGTCTTACTTTCGGTGCGGTTAAGGATTAGGTGGAAAAATATGAGAATATTCCCTTTTAAAACCAACTTATGGGATCGAATATTTTTAAGTATCGTTATCATGTTTGCTGTTCATTTGTTCTGGGTTCGTTTTATTGAAGCCTATGCTCCTTTATCAATTGCGACAGTAGGAACATTGGTATTTACGGCCTGGGTGATAATTTTTGGATAGATTAGAATTGATCCTCGTGCCACGTTGTGGTTTCAGATAACCATAAATATAGTTGCCCCCTCACCCTGACCCTCTCCCACAAAGGGGCGAAGGAAAAAATGAGTAAAGAAATAGATAATTCCTTCTGCCTTGATGGGAGAAGGTGAGGATGAGGGTGAATGTCCAAGGTTCGGCATGCCATGGCATGCCGCTACATTAAAAGGATGCAAGAAATGCAGAGGGTGCGATGGGGAAAAAGAAAAGAATTAAAGGATTAAAGAAAAAAAAGATGAGATCCTCAAGCGGGAAAACACCGCTCAGGATGACGTCTATTTTAAAAATCTTTGGAAGGAGCTTGATATATCAAGATTATAGATGAATTTTTAGAATTAAGAAATAGAAGATGAATACCAAAAAAGGGAGGTCAAATGACTTCCCTTTTTTGGTTTGGCAATAAAATCTATTCTGAGAAATGAAATTAAGCGTTGTGCCAATAAGTATCAAAGCCCAGATACTTATCAAAAGCTTCATACAGAATGTTAGCAGAATGAGCCAGGTTGATGGCGGCATGATGCTCAAAGCCGTTTTCACAGAGAAACGCCAAGAGGTCTTGCAGATCTTCGATTTCGACAACACCAATTCCTCCAAAGGTGGGGAACTTGTCAGCGGTAATGTTTCCTTCGGCAAGGTAACCAGTGATGGAACCGGTGATATCATCAGTAGCAAGACGAGCAATGGTAACTGGTCCAGTCGGAATGGTGCCATAACAGGTTCCATAGGCTTGTTCTTTTGATACTGCAGAAGTGGAGATTATATCACCGAATCCCATGCGAAAATCTTCTAAGCAGGATTTTGGATAATTACTGCAGTGGAATAGAATGGCTTTGTCGGGGTCATCATCAACATTATTATTCCAGTCAACCAAGGCTGATGGTTTTTGGGAAGCAAGCTGGAGAGCATACATTGCCAACCCTCCGATTAAATCCACTTCACAAGCAGCCGGTATCATATTTTCGCTAAACATACTCATCACCGCACAAGGCATGATTCCAAAATTTTCTTGGATAGAGGACCAACATTGAAAAGCAAAAAGTTTTATACCGGTTTCTTTAATCCATTCGTTTATGACCAACCAAAGCTTTGCCATTTTAACCAGTGGAGCATCGGGGATTCCTGAAGTATTGATGTAGTTATGGATGTCTTTAACTTTGTTAACAACTTTTTTATCGGAATCTTTTAATTTCTCTGCGCGAGCGATAACTTCTGAAAGATCGATAACTTCAACCGAAATACCAGAATTCTCAAGTATTTTTTCTGAAAAACGAACAGTATTAAAAGCGTTTGGCCGAGCACCTATGGCACCTGCTTTTAAATTTTTGAACCCACTAACAATTCTCGATACTCCAGCAAAAGCCGCAATATCTTCCTTAAAAATTACCGAATCTGGAGCCTCAGTATGCTCACTGGTGAGAGTAAAAGGAATATTGTACTGTCTTAAATTATTGCAGATTGATAACTTACCACAAAAACTATCTCGACGGCTTTCGACATCAAGAGCTGAGGTTTTGTCGGGAAAGGCGTGAATCAATATCGGTACATTCAACCCGGAATGACGAATAGCATCGGCAATGGCCTTTTCTTCACCGAAATTTGGAAGTGTAACAACAATCCCCGATATTTTTTTCCGGTTTTCATCAAAGAGAGCAGCGCATTTCTGAGCATCTTCCCAGGTTTGAACCGCACCATGTTTGGTATCTTCGGGCGAAAGAACAACTACATCATAACCCAATTTTTTAAGCTGAGATAGGACAACTTCTCGGCCTTCTTTGACTAACCATTCAGGGAAAAAACCTCGGCTTCCAACGACTAGCCCTAATGTTTGCTTCATACTACAAACCCCCTTTTTACATTATAATAATGATTGTGATTTATTTTTTTATTATTATCATTAATACTATCACATTTTTCTATATAATCATGAAGGGAGGTTGGTTTTTTTATGTTTAAATTGAGGCTTTTTTCGATTATCATCTTACTTTTTTTCCTTATAGTAGGCTTTTCTTCGGCAAAAGAAAAAATGAATATTCAAGGTTCGACAACCGTGCTTCCCATTATACAAATTATGGCTGAGGAATTTATGAATGATTACCCGGAATACGAAGTTACTATCAGTGGTGGAGGATCGGGAGTGGGAATTGCAGCACTTATAGATCAAATTGCTGATATTGCCATGTCTTCTCGTAAAATAAAGGAAAATGAATTGCAAAAAGCCCAGGATAAGGGGTTGGATGTTCAAGAATATACCATTGCTTATGATGCTATTGCTATCATCGTTCATGCAAAAAACAACCCAATTGACCGGCTTGATAGCAATACGCTTAAAAAAATTTATACCGGGTTTGTTCATAATTGGGAGGATTTGGGAGGATATGATCGACCTTTAGTTGCCATCTCCCGAGATACCAATTCCGGAACTTTTGAAATCTTTAACGATCATATTTTAGACAACGAGGAAATGGCACCTCAAGTTTTAAGATTAACTTCGAATCGTCCTATCCTTGATGAAGTCTCCAGGAATTTGAATGCTATTGGTTATGTTGGTTTTGGTTATCTTACTCCCCAGGTAAAAGCCTTAACTTTGGATAATGTTGAACCTACCCGGGATAATGTTATTAGCGGAAGTTATCCTTTAAGCAGAGGTCTTTTCCTCTACACAGCAAGGGTTCCCGCAGGGGTATCTCAAGAATTTATTAATTATATTTTCAGTGATAAAGGGCAAAGGATTGTTGCAGAAGAAGGTTTTATTCCTATAAAATAATGATTCAATTCATTATCGGCTCGAAAAGCAGATGAATAAAAAATAACAGGGAGCGTGCTGTTTCGTCGTGATTGCCAGTTTAAATTTTCTTTCCATTATTATTGCTATTTCTTTTGTCTCTTTTATCATTGGTTTTTTTATATATGAACTGGTTAAAAAAAGAAGAGAAGCATTACTTGTTTTGAAAAAAAAATCGGGTTTAAGAAGAAACTACCAAAATTACCAAGATCTAATTTTAGACTTAATTCAGGAACGTCAGCGACTTCAAAATCAGTTAATTCAATTGATAAAAACCAATCTTCAGGTTTTTGATCATTTATCTCTGGCTATAGCCTATTGGGATTATCACCGTGATGTCTTTCAATATAACTTCACATTTGCTCGTTTTACCGGACTAAAGAACTATGAGGGAAGAGAAGTATCAATCCATGAATTTCCGGTTTTCGGTTCGCTCTTAACAAAAATGACTGAAGATTCTCAAACTGTTGAGATAGGAACCATGCAAATTAATATTCGGAGAATTGCTGGAGATGCTCATTGTTTTTTTATTCTAACCGACCTTGAAGCCCAGGAAGTGGAGGAGAAAGAAAAAAAATATCTAACTCATGCCATTTGGCACGAGATGAAAACGCCCTTAACGGTCTTGAAAGGATATGCTCAGTTATTGTTGGAAGAAATTCAAGAACCTGAATTAATGAAGATTTGTCAAAAAATTGATTTTCAAGTTGAGCGTTTAGAAAAAACAACTGCTCAACTTCGACATTTAGCTCGGCCCAATGAAACCAATAATCCAATTAAAATTCAAGACTTCATGGATATGATTCAACAAGTCCTTCGGTCTTGGCAAACTGAAATTGAAGACCGGCAAGTTAGGGTTCAAACGAATTTCGAAGAAGTTGAGGAGCATAGAGAACGGGAGTTGGGTTTTTCCCAAGGAGATTTATATATCGTAGCTTCCAATTTAATTTCTAATGCCATTCGTTTTAACCGGCCTGATGGTTTTCTGTCGATTTTTCTTCGTATTCAACACAATTCAATGGTTTTTGAAGTTGCCGATAATGGCCCTGGAATTCCTGAAGAAATGAAAGATTTGATTTTTAAACCTCTGGGATATTCTTCTTATAACGGTGGGAAGAGCCAAGGAATGGGTCTCTATTTGGTTAAGGAATCTGTCCGTCGGGGAGGAGGACGGATAGCCGTTCAGTCGGAAAGTGACAGTGGAACAACTATACGAATTTTTATCCCTTTCCGTTGACTGAGGTCTTATTCCTTGCTATAATTTCTCACGCATGCCGGGATGGTGGAACTTGGCAGACACGTACGTTTGAGGGGCGTATGGGTAAACCCGTGCGGGTTCAAATCCCGCTCCCGGCACCAGTCGTTTTACATAAGTTACCGCTAAAAAGTTTGATATAGAGCGATTTGTCTTCTTTAAGTCACACTTCTTGGATAATGAGTTGTATCATTTTCTTCTTGGTTTAAGTGCCGAAGCCGTTTTCAGAACCGTTTATAAGAGTTTTTTCTTCTTTCTTAGTATTCTCGATGCTTACCATTTTGTCTGTTTTTATAGATAGGATTGCTCCATTTTAACATACCTTTCTCGCTACTCATTCAACTGTTCTCTCTCAGCGCAGTGTCGAGAAGATTTAAATTATTCTTCTCGTTTGATTTAATTAACTCAACTTTCGCAGTTCAATAATAGCACTTTTTCTCTCAACCATGCTGGAAGACTATTTACAAAATAGATGAGTAGCTCTTTGACTTTTTCTTCTGAAAGGACAAGAATCTGTTTGATGGTCGTCTTCAGGAGCTCAAGAAGAAGAGTGAGTGCTTCCATAAGAGTGATATCCTGAATTTCATCATAGCAGGCATAGAAAAGCTCGCCAAAGGTTCGGGGATCGGTGTTTCTCCGGGCAATAACCGCGAGCATGATATAGCGGATAAAGACGATACTGGTATGGGATACCAGAGCATCATAGGATCGAACCTGAAATTCCCGAGTGAGTTTCAAGACCGATTTCACCATCTTGAAGAAAACCTCGATATCCCAGCGTTTCCCATAGAGGGTGACGATCTCGTCTTCAGAAAGAGACAGATCAGTTGAAAGCAGTGCCAACCATTGAGATTTTTGTTTTTCACTTCGGACAAAGACAATCCGAGCTAAAAGTGGTTTCCCAGTGAGATTGAGATTCACGACACCCGATCCAATGATATTGCCGTGTGGTCTTTTCTGAATTCTGGTGAAAAGAGAGGAAAGAGAAAGAACTTTTCCACCAAAAGAATAGTAAATTTTTGGGGTGTTTTTGAGCATGCACACCACTGATAATCCGCGAAGAGCACATTTGCGGATGAGGGCTGGAAAACTGAACCAACTATCAAAAAGAATAGTTGAGACCAAAGGACAGTGTTTTAAGGCTCCATCCAGTAGGTTGAAGAAGACTTCTGGAGTTTTTTCTTGGGATTCTTTCCGAAGGTGAGCTCTTTTGCTCCGCCCATCAACGGAGGCATCCATGGGACAGAGCTGGTTTTCTTTGCGGTGAGAACTTAACAATGAAAAAGCAAAGGGAATGAATGTAGCACCATCGGTGAGTCCTAAAGTGAGCATTCTGAAACCCCGACTGAACCGTCCTTGGGCGTGATCATAGAATCGAGAGAGCCCTTCAACTTTCAAGCTCCGAGGCCGTTCATAGGGGGAATCATCCACCACCCAGGTGTAGCGTTTCAAACTGGTAAAAGGAAGGAGCGCTTCAGAGACTACTTTGGTACTCAAAAGAAAGAGCAATTTTCGCCAGCTCCCACTGGTCTTGTGGAGGAAACGGTAAAGAGTGTCTTTCTTTCCTTGGAAAAGGGGATGTCGAGATTGGAGAAGACCAGCAACGTTTTTCTGAGTAAAGACTAGGAGAAAGATCATCTGAAAGACGTCTTTGACTGGGAACCCTTTCTTTTTGTTCATATGGCATTTTCGAAACAGTTGGTTCACTTTAAACTCCTTCATAAAGGAGGAAAACATGGGTAACAAGGTCCTTTCATTTTTCAAATTTTCTGGTAGGATAGTCATGAAGACACCTCTCTCTTTGTGGTGATTGGTTTTTTTCCTTAAGTCAATTCTACCAGAAAGGAGGGGTGTTTTCATTAAAAAACCCTTTAAAATCAAGGTTTTTCAGCATTTATTTTAGTGCGAAAGTTGAGTTAATTAAAGAAAAACATTTTTTCAAAAAAAATGGCGTATAATAAATATATAGACGAAATAGTTTAGGAAACACTTTTTTCCCGCCAAAATCTTCTCTAAAGAATGTAACATAAGAAAAAATTCTTGAACTGTATCCTGTGATTAAGGAATGTATTGTCATGGGAGCGGTAGTTGAGTAAGATGATTTTTCACTTGAAAAGGAATAATCCCTGTATTTTCGTGAAAGGGATGATTATTTAAAACTATTTAACTTAACTCGTTGTGCTGAGAAAAAGAACAAAAAGAGGTTAACAATTATGGGTATATTTCTACTCATATTGAAATATTTTTTAATATTTATACTGGCATTTTTTTTAATGATACTTTTCACCCCCGGATATTTTTCATTGAATGGAATAAAAAAAGAACGCTATTTTTTTTCTTTTAGCATGAGTTGGCTTTGGAAAATTTTTTCTATAGTCATCAATAAAGAAGAAAATCAGAAGATAGATAATAGTATCATTATTTTTGGGTTGCGTGTTCCTATCACCCATTTTGAAAAGAGAAAAAGAAGTAAAGCCAAGGATCTAGAAAAACAAGAAAAAAAAGAGAAGGATTATACGAAGTATTTTAGTTTATTCAACCAATCTTTCTTAGAACAATCAGTCATATTAATACGAAGATCATTTAAACATATTTTACCGATAAAATATCAATGTTGTCTCCTCTATGGTTTTCAAGATCCAGCTGATACCGGAATACTGACAGGCTTTTTTGCTATGGTATTACCATACATACCCGATAACGATAGTGTAAAAATACAACCAGTATTTGATAAAGAAATAATTCAAGGAAAGGTAATCTTTAAAGGAAGAATAATTTTAGCTGTTTTAATATATTATTTTCTTCAATTTTATTTTTCTCGAGGTGTTCGGCAAACGATAAAAAAAATAAGAAAAAAGTAGGAATTAGGAGGTATGAGTAAAATGAGTGAAACGATGAATAAAGGATTGGAAACATTATTTGGGAAATTACAGGATTTTTTAACTTCAAGAACAATTATTGGGAAAGAAATTCAAGTAGGTGATATGACCTTGATTCCCATTATTGAAATAACTTTTGGAATGGGGACGGGATCACGGAGTGGGGTTGATGAGAAAAAACCACAGAATTCAAGCGAGGGAATCGGTATCGGAGCGAAAGCAAAACCCTCGGCGGTGATAGTCATTAAAGAAGGCCAGATTCAACTATTTTCCTTAAGTAAGCCAGGGGTAATAGATCAGCTGATTGAAAAGTTCCCAGAGATTATGGAAAAATTGCCTAAGATAGGGGATTGGAAGAAAAAAACCGAGAAATAATAGAAAAAAATTTAAGGATAAATGACGTATTTTATCATTCAAAACTCGTTTCTTTTAAAAATTTCTAATTTCTCCCTATATTAATTTATGTAACTCGTATATTTCTCTCTCAATTGAGAACTATTTTATAAATACCGAAGGTCATTTTCATGCCCATTTAAATTCTCATTTTTTTATTATTTATAGCTGTTTTCCTAAAGAAAATGGCTTGGTTGCCGATAATAAACCATTATGGATTCACTAAAAGCAGCATGGAACAAGCATAAACGTATATTAATGATTACTGCAATAATAACATTCGCTGTCCTTATTCTCTTTATTCCTTATTCTACTGGTATTCCGGAAAGGGGAATTCTAGGTACATTTTTAATTTTTTTATTCACTATGATGTGGGGATTAAAGGGAGGGATTATTGGTGCTGTTTATTCAATTATCAATCTAGGATATTATATAGCCAACAGTCCTCATCAAATTGATAATTCCTTCCTGGTTTTGGGAACCGTCCTCTATCTTTTTATTGGTATAGCCTTAGGAAGATTATTAGATGTTGTTCGTGGACAAAAAGCCGATGTTTCCAACCTGCTTAAATCTCTTGAACAGAAGGAAACCAATTATCATAACCTATTTGATACTATCGTTGATGGTTTGTTTGTTTTTGACATTAACGATATCTACGGGCAGGTACATATCATTGATGTCAACACAGTCGCTTGCAGGTTGTTAGGGTATGAAAAAGAGGAGATACTGAGACTTACTTGTTTTGATTTAATTGATAAGAATTATTCGAAAAAAATGAAATATATTTTTGGCAAGCTTTTTCATGCCGATCAAGAGCTTCTGTTCGAAACTGTATTTATCACCAAACAGGGTCAAAAAATTGCCACTGAATGTCACTGCAATTCGATTAGAAAAAATGGGAAAGTATATGGAAATTGTGTTGTGCGGGATATAACCGAGCGAAAAAAAGTCGAAGAAAAAATTAGGTATTTAACTTTCCATGATTCACTTACCGGGATTTATAACCGAGCCTACTTTGAGAACGAATTGGAAAAATACGATAATTTAAGGTATTTACCGATTAGCGTTATTATGGGAGATATGAATGGGCTTAAATTAGTGAACGATGCTTTTGGCCATGATGAAGGTGATAGGCTATTAAAAATTGCTGCCAATAGTTTAAAAGAGTCCTGTAGGCAAGCGGATACCGTTGCCCGTTATGGGGGAGATGAATTTGTCATTCTTCTTCCGAATACAACCACCCAGGAAGCGGAAGGTATTATTGAAAGGATTAGTAATAAAATCAGTCAAACTCAATTTGGACCAATCCCACCCAGCATTGCTTTAGGGTGTGAGACAAAAACCTTCATTCAACAAGACATCCATTTAATTCTCAAACATGCTGAAGATAATATGTATCAACAGAAATTAATGAGCGAGCAAAGCAATCGGTCGGCGGTCATATCGACCCTGGAGAGAACCTTAATCGAAGTAAGCGAAGAAACTGAATTGCACGCCCTGAGATTACAAACCTTGTGTGACCAGATGTGTGTGAAGTTAGATCTCTCGAGCTCACTGCGAAACGAACTGCGATTACTGGCGGTTCTCCATGATATCGGGAAAGTTGCTATCCCTCAAACCATTTTAACCAAAGCCGAAGAACTCACCCTGGATGAGTGGAAGTTAATAAAACAACACACAGAAATAGGATATCGAATCGCCCAGTCATCTCCTGATCTGGCCATAATTTCTGAAGGGATTCTCTCCCACCATGAAAGATGGGATGGGACCGGCTATCCCCGGGGTTTAAAAGGAGAAGATATCCCGTTATCTGCTCGGATTCTTTCCATCGCTGATGCTTATGACGTCATGATTTCGGGACGGGCTTACAAGCCAAAAATGAGTAAAGAAGAAGCCATGGAAGAAATCAAAAAGGGAGCTGGAACCCAGTTTGATCCGGAACTTGCCAAGGTCTTTATTGAGATCGTGAGTAATGAAACGTAGCTGTTGTTTCACAAAGAGAACAATAGAAAGATTTAGTCTTTGCCAGGGAGTGATTTGAAAGATCGCTTCCGAGGTAACTACCCCAAATAACCCGGGCTGATGACCCGGGTTATTTTTTTTAATTATTACAGAATAATTAGATCTTGAAGGAAACAAATCAAAAATTGGTAACAATTATGTTTTTTTAGTTACTTAGTAATAGTAATGAAAATATATATCATTAGAACAATTTTTAGTGAATGAATTATTGATAAATGGGATACCCTCGGTTTCTTTTGGTTTTTATTAATAGGTTCATCTCCTACAGAGATTTTCAAAAGAATAATTTCAGGGTGTCAATATCACAGAATAATGACAAAAAATCAATTTAATTGTTGACAAAATTTTTTTAACGTTGTAGTATTATCTGTGTTACTCAATTAGTCAATTACACAATATAACAAATTGAACTCATTGGAGGAAAATATGAAAATATCAAAAGCGATTATCTATGATATTAACTTGGGAAAAGATTTTCATAGTCAATGGAATCCAATCATTATTAAAATTGAAACCGATGAAGGAATATATGGTTTAGGTGAGGTTGGTTTAGCCTATGGTAATGCCTCAAAAGCCGCTTTTGGTATTCTAAGGGATTTTTCTTCAGCATATCTTATTGGGTTTGATCCAAACCAAATTGAACTAATGTGGGATAAGCTTTTTAGAAGAACATTTTGGGGACAAGGTGGTGGTCCTGTAATTTTTGGAGGGATAAGCGCTATAGACGAAGCTCTTTGGGATATAAAAGGGAAAATGTTGGGTGTTCCCGTTTATGAGTTGTTGGGAGGAAAGGTGAGAGACAAGATCAGAGTCTATGCAAATGATTGGTATAGTGGTTTAGTGCATCCTGAAGAATATGCAGAAGCAGCTTCAAAAGTAAAAGCAGATGGTTTCAATGCTCTTAAATTTGATCCATTTGCAACTAGTGAAAGTAAAGAATGGGATTATCCACCAAGGAATATTGATTCACAAAGAGCTAAACTTGCAGTTGAGCGTGTAAAAGCAGTTCGTAATGCAGTTGGTGATGATGTTGATATTTTAATTGAAGTACATGGTAATTTAGGAACTACAGCCGCAATCCAGATTGGTAAGCAATTAGAAGAGTTCAAACCTTTCTTTTATGAAGAACCGGTTGACGCTTTAAATATTGATTGTATGAAAAAGGTATCGGAAAACGTTAACATTCCGATTGCTGCAGGAGAGCGACTATACACCAGATATGGATTTAGACAATATATAGAAAAACAAGCTGTTGATATTCTCCAACCGGATATTAACTTAGCCGGTGGTCTAAGTGAAGCAAAAAAAATTGCATCGTATGCTGAAACCTATAATCTCCATGTCCAACCACATAACTGTGGAAGTCCAGTTGCCACCGCGGTCTCTGTTAATTTTGATGCGTGTACAACAAATTTCATCATACAAGAATGGTTTCCATACTGGCACAGAAAAGATGACCGATTAAATATCGTAAAAGAATCTTTTGAACCTTGCGCTAAAGATAGCTACTTTTCGATTCCCAATAAGCCTGGTTTAGGAGTAGAACTAAATGATTCATTTGTTCAAAAATTTGATTGTGTAGAGATATCTTGATGGATCGGTTAATTGGAAATAAATTAGAAAAACAAAATAATGTAGTTGATTTTGACCTTTCTGATGTTGTCATAAACAAGAAAAAAGTTTACGAAGAAATAGCTGATCAAATTAGAGAACGAATCATTAATGGTCAATTTAAACCAGGGGATAAATTACCATCAGAAAGACTTTTAGCAAAGAATTTTGGAGTAAGCGTTCCAACAATTCGACAGGCTCTAGGGACACTGAGCGCCACTGGTTACATTAAGATTATACATGGAAGTGGTACCTTTGTTACAAGTTATCAAACAAGTCCATTTTTGGACTTGTTTGATAAAAAATATTAGCATGGAAGATTTATCTAGTCCAGAAATACTATTTCAACTTACTGAAATTAGGAAAATTTTTGAGAGCCAAGTAGTAAGTTTAAGTGCAGTAAGACGTACTGATGAAGATCTAGAGTCTTTAAATGATATTCTTACGAAAGAAAAATGTGCAGTTAAGAATTTAGATATCGATGCCTGTGGTCAACTTGACGTTATGTTCCACATTGCCTTAGCCCGCGCTTCAAAAAATGTGATTGCCGAAAAATTCATTAATTCCTTATTCAATCTACTTTTACACTTAATAAAGATGACTAGAAAAATTCCCGAATATCTAAGAGATTCAATTTATTTTCATGAAAATTTATACAATTCAGTTTTAGCAAAAGACTCAAAGATGGCTAAGAAATATATGGAGGAACATCTTAACTTACAAGAGAAAGCATTGTATGAGCTCTATGAGATGAATTTAAAGGAAGAAAAAGAGAATTAGGAGGGATTAGTTACTTGCAAATAACTGATATAAAAATTCATATTATTAAAATACCATTGGATAAAGTAATCCATTTTGCATGGATGCCAGGAAAAAATATTAAAGAATATGGTTTTACTCTTATTGAAATTAATACTGATGAAGGAATAACGGGTTATGGCACTTCGAACCTGGTTGGTGATAATCAGGTTGCAACTTCAATAAAAGCCTTATATAAAGAGTTTTTAATGGGTAAAAACCCTTTTTTTGTGGAAAGTTACTTGAGGCCTTTTTCTTTAATGAAACCATTTGGTGCTCCACCTTGGGCTTTATCGCAAGCTTTGTGGGATATTATTGGTAAAGCCGCTAACCAACCACTTTATAAACTATGGGGTGCAGAAAGGGATAAAGTTCTTGCTTATGCAGCACCCGCGGAACCAAGGACTCCAGAGCAAACGAAGGAGGTGATGAATCGGTATCAGAGCGATGGTTTCAAAGCAGTAAAACTACGACTGCATGGTATGAAAATTAGCGAGGATATTGATTTAGTTCAAAGTGCTAAAAAAGTAGTTGAAAACAAGATGGATATCCTTGTAGACGCAAACCAAGCTTTAAAGTTCCCAACTCCTCTTCCTCATCCTCATTGGGATTATAAAAGAGCATTAGAAACAGCGCAAGAATTGGAAAAACTCAAGGTGTTTTATTTAGAAGAGCCTCTTCCTATGTATGATTTTGATAATTTAGCAAAGTTGAATGGCGAAATAGACATGTATATTGCTGGTGGAGAATGTAATATGGGCTTGCATGAATTTAAGATTTTACTGGAAAAGAATTGCTATGATGTTATACAACCTGATGCAAGTTTATCTGAAGATTTATTTCAAATTAAAAATATTGCCGCACTAACGATGGCTCATGGAAAACTCTTTATGCCTCACACTTGGGGCAGTGGCTTAAACCTATTTAGTAACTTACAAGTAGCCTTGACCGTTCCTGATGAATATTCACCATACTTTGAATATCCCTACGATTATGAATCCTGGAAAGTAGAGTTAACTCAAAAAATGATTTTAAATCCAATTGTTCCTGATAAAGATGGTTTTATTCATGCTCCAAGCCAACCAGGTTTAGGTTTTGAATTAGATCAAAAAGCAATTAAAAAATATACATTAGAAAATTATTAATAATTAAAAAAAGGAGGTAAAAATAATGAGTTATTTAAAAAGTAAAAGGGGAATATTTTTAAAAATAGCTTTTGTTACTTTGATCATAAGTTTATTTAGTTTTGCAGCGTTCGGAGAAAAAGCTTGGGAAACTATTAATTGGAATGGACCTGTCTCTATGGCAGAAAGAATATCAGGTGATAAATACATTCTGCCTGAAGGCTGGGAAAATGCAATTAAAGGAGTAGATGAGCTAGTTTATTACAATTCTGGAGGCTTAGCGGGTGATATTGCAACTGCAATGAATATTAAATTGTTTGAAGAATTGACAGGTTTAAAAGTTAAAGCTGTACCTGTTCCTTCAGAGCTTGAACACGCAAAATCTTTAGCAACACTTTTAGCGCAAGACGGAAGTGTTCCGTTATTGTTGGTAGGGAGTCCAGTTCGTGAGTTGAGTACGTTTGCTCGAGAAGAATGGTTAACTCCTATTGACTTTTTGTATCCCCAAGATGTACAAGATCTTTTTACTCCTGCATTAAAGGACCTTCATTTCAGAAACGGTCATTGGTGGGCTTCTCAAGAAACTGCATTGGGTATGGGAGTTGTGTTTTATCGGCCTTCTTGGTTGGAAAAAAGTGGTATAGCTGTACCGGATAATTGGCAAGATATTTATACCGCTGCCAAAAAATGTAGGACGTGGGCAAAACAGGAATTAGGAGAGTCATACTATGGAATGGTTTTCTCAGGAATTCTTGAAAATTGGATAGATTCTTTCCAAGGAACTCTTTACAGCCAAGGTGGAAGCTGGTATTTGGGTAATGAACCAAATATGCTCAGCGAGGAATGGAAAAATGCATTTTCTTATTGGGCAAATTTCATACTTGAAGATATAGCTAGCCAAGAAGTCCTTAACTATAATTTTATTGATAGAGGAAGAGTATTTGGTATTGGCCAAGCAGCTTTCGGTGCTGGTATTATGACTTCATATACCATGAAGTATATGACCGAATTCCCGGAAGTATTTGATGATTGGGCAATTATGGCTCCACCAAAATGGGCACCAGGCGATCCAGAAGAAGGTAGAGTTGGATGGCTAAATGGTAATTCTGGTGTTATTAATAAGTATGCTCCAGATAATCACCAGGCAGCAGCAATGTTATTTTTAGATTTCTTGAGAAGTAAAGAAGCACAAACAAATGAATTAATTGTTGAAGGAAACGAGGCTTATATGTTATCGCTTTATGATGACCCAACTCTACCAAGTAAAGTCAACTGGAATTTAGCTGACTCAGTAGCTGAAGAGATTGGTAATCCTCATCCTGCTCATATCGAAGAAATACCCTATTTGAATATTCGTGCAACATTGATGAAATATGGTAAAACTGAGCAATTACTTCCTGGGTTCCCACAATTGGGTACCGAAGTAAAATCACAATTTGCACAAGTTGTGACCGGGCAAACAACAATTGATGATGCAATTCAAGCTATTCAAGATTATGCAGAACAGCTTCCACGTTAAATAAATAATAAAAAATGGCTAAACGGCTTTTAAAAATCAAGAGCCGTTTAGCCAAAACAGAATTAACAGAGGAGGTATTGTTCTGTGATATCTAATAAAAAATTTGGAATATATTGTAGTTTACCCGGATTGTTGATCATCGTTGCGCTAATATTATATCCTGTAATATATAACTTATACATTAGCCTGCTTCGTTATGATTTTATTACCCCGATTACATATAACGGCATAGCTAACTATAAATGGGCATTAAATTCAAAAGATTTTTATAATAGTTGGAAAATATCTACATTATATAGTCTTGGATCTGCAGGTTTTACTTTGTTGTTTAGTTTAATGGTTGCACATTCTTTACGTGGTATTCGAAGAGCAAAATCAATTTTTAGGACTTTATCTATTCTTCCTTGGGCTGCACCTTTGATAGTATCAGGCTTTATGTGGAGATGGATTTTTAGTAAAGAAACAGGCATTTTAAATTACTTACTAATTCTGTTTGGATTAACTAATGAAAATATTGGTTTTCTTGTAAATCCGGCGCTTGCAATGTTTTGTGGGATAATGACCACTACTTGGTCCTATATACCTTTTATGACTGTTTTATTGTTAGCCGGATTAGAAAGTATATCTGATGAATTATATGAAGCAGCAAAGATTGATGGTGCAGATGCTATCCAAAGATTTTGGTATATTTCTTTGTCTCTAAATAAACAAAATATAGTGATTGCTCTACTGATAATTTGGATGTACACATTTCGAACCCCTGATGTATTTGTATCACTAACCGGTGGTGGTCCTGGAAAAGCAACCTATCATGCAGGTCAACTACTCTGGGACTATGTTTATCGATTTTTAAATTTTGGAAGAGCAGGTGCCATTAGTATTTTGCTAACAATTACTATAATAATACCTTCATATTTTGTATTGTCGTACTTTCTTAGGAAGGGGTCGAACATATAATGTACGGTAATGAAAAATTTGGAATAAGAAGAGTGATTAATGGGATTCTAGAATATAGAAACACGCCTTATATTGTACTTATCGCAATTTTTGTTTTTTTATTGTTTCCTTTTTATTGGTCTTTTATTACCTCAATTAAAACAACACAAGAAATTTATTCATGGCCTCCAACATTATTCCCGGTAGATCCAAGTCTTTCTGGTTATGAATTTTCTCTTTTAACTGCACCCGTTCCAACCTATATTTTAAATTCCGTGATTTATTCTCTATCAGCGTCTATTATAGTTACCTTATCGGCAACCGTTACTATTTATGGATTGACTCAATTTCCATTTCGAGGTAGTAGGAAAATCCTTTTTTCTTTTTTTGCAACACGACTAATACCACCGCAGGCTTTATGGCTCCCCTTTGTTATCATGTATTCAAAGATCGGGCTTATAAATACCCGACCTGGAGTTGTTATATTTATCGTTGCAATAATATATCCACTTTGTGTGTGGATGTTAAAAAGTTTATTTGAAGCATTTCCAAAAGAATTAATTGACGCTGCTTCTATTGATGGTTGTAGCAGGATGAAGATATTGTATAAAATAGCCGTACCAATTCTAGCCCCAGGGATTTCTGCTATTGCGATTATATCTTTTCTTTGGGCATGGGCTGAATTTATGTTTCCTTTCATTATTTTAAATGACCAATCTTTACATCCAATTACTGTTGGTGTTTACTTTTTTATTGGTGAAGAAGGAATTCTTTGGAATGCTCTTTCTGCTACGCAGATATTAGCAATAACACCTGGCTTAATATTCTTTATTATTGCACAAAAGCATATTATTAAGGGCTTATCGGCGGGTGCGGTAAAAGGATAGATTATCTTTCTCACTTTTTTTGGTTCTATTAAATTTTGCTGTTTTTTTATTTTAGGTTCTTCTCCCAAATACTTAATAAAAAAGTCAAATAAAAATGGACACCGCTTGCTTTTCTGGATACAGTATTTGCATCACCAAAAATAGTCTAGAGGAGGCAAAGCGATGTCCCAGATACGGCTTAATCCATTCTTTGATTTTTGTCGAGTCAAGGTAATGAAACAGTCCTTTGATCAAGAAAAACAAATGGTCACTATGACAATTCACCCAGATGAACGCTATGACCCAGTCTGTCACCACTGTCAGCACAAAGTGAAAAGTATTCATTCCTATCACGAACGAAAGGGGAGAGATTTTAGTTTTCCCAATTCAATAATATTATTTTTTCTCTCATCTCTAAAAAAGAAATTCTCATGACTGGTTTTTACAATCAGGGTCCTTTTTGTTGTAACTTTATATCAATCTTTTATTCCTATAATGTATGAGGATCTTTTTTTTCTCAATTTTAATCTTCCGTCAAATCGCTGATCGCCTGACTTGCCAGATACCCGATATTTGCCAGCTTATTGATGATAACTTTCTCATACTCGCTCTCCGCTCCTTTTTCCAAAGCTTTCTCAATCCAGTACACGTTGGCCTGGATCCGGGGAAGGTAAGATTCTAAAATTTTTTTTACCATGAATGATGCCCTCCTTTCAGGGAAAAAACCGTACCCTATTGTGAAACCATCTCTAATTAAAAAATGAGTCAAAAAACTCAAGAAGCATGGGCTTTTATCATTAAAACGTACGGTTTTGAACCCTGCGGGCTCCCGGCACCACCTAAACCGTACGCTTGAAGTGTGTTTATGTAGACTTTAAGCTCTTTTTCGCGATTCGCTTCAATCCTGCTGATGATAATTTTTGCCGTGTTTTTCCTGACCGATGAATCTTCATCGTCCAAATCTTCTCTCAATGAAGCCAATTGCTCCCGTATTTCGTCTTCACCGTACGCGAGCTTTTCCTTGGTCCGCTGAATACTTTCGATTTCCTTGATGATAGATTGCTTTTGTAATTCTAATTCTTCCATCCGTTCTTTAAGTTCCCTTGAATACATGCCATCCTCGATGGCCATCCGGATATTCCCGATTTTTTTCTCAACCTGAAGGAGTTCCTTGTCGTATTGCTTGATCGATACAGTATGATTTTCATTGAAGGATTGAAGGAAGTTCTGCAAAGATTTGATATACGCTTTGCTCAAGAGGGTGGTTTTCACCGATTCCATGACGATTTCTTCAACTTTATCCTGGCGAAGATAATATTTGTGACTCTTGTAATTATAATATTTGGTTTTTATTTGTGTTTTATTTTTTTACTTGGGCTGGAGCGGAGAAGCTGAAGAAAGCGATCGAACTCATCATTCAAAAAATGGATGAAGCGGGGTGGGATGATGTACCACCGCCTGAAGCTTAAGCCGCTGCACGAGTGGCGTATCAAGAGAAAATCGGCGTTCAGAAAGCGATGTTAGAGAAAGCGAAGGAATTGGAAGCCAGATTTTACCAGGGCAATGAACTTATAGAATCGGAGGTAAAAGAAAAATGAAGACAACCCGTAGTCTTGCGTTCTGGTTAATATTTGTACCAGCAATAATTTTGATTCTGTTATATCGATTCAAAATGATCAAGTTCTAACGCTTGACTCTCGTTGCAATCCTCCTTCATCCTCGGTGGAGACTGGCTCCCTCTGCCGAGGGTGGCTTCATAAATACTATACAACCCCCGGTGTAAAAACCGGGGGATTTTTTTATTTCTCCTCAATCATTTCCTTCGTGAGATCGCTTACGGCCTGCGCTGATAAATAGCCTGCATTGGCAAACCGGTGAATGACCTTTATGGAATTAATATCCTGGGGGGATGTAATTTTTCAATGGTTCTTTCAATCCAATAAAGATCAGCCTGAATTCGGGCGATATAGTTTTGAATGTGTGTGAGTTCGGGCATGAAGTTTACCTCCTATGAACATCATAGAATGGTTTTTCAGTTTTGTGGAAAATTCATAAGAATTTTGATGATTAAAATAGGCAGAGGTCGGTATGGAAATTTACTTATCCATTTTGAGTATTTTCGAATAGAAGGATTAGAACTTCATTTTGAGAAATATTTTGATTTTTCTAAAGAAATCAGTCTATTTGACGATAAATCACTATTATGGAGATTTTTTTTGCAAAATTCCGCAAGAATAAAAGATTAATGGTAATTATTGCAGTTATATCCTACGCCGTTTTAATCCCCTTTTTATCCAGCTATGTTGGCATTCCTGAAAGAGGGATTATGGGAACCCTCTTGATTTTTTTGTTCACAATGATATGGGGGTTAAAGGGAGGAGTAGTGGCGGCAGCTTATTCGATAATAACCCTGGGATATTTTATAGCAAAAAGCCCTCGACAAATTGATTCTTCTTTTATGATCATGGGAACCTTCCTTTATCTTTTTATCGGTATTTCTTTAGGAAGATTGCTTGACGTGGTTCGGAGTCAAAAAACAAACCTGGCAAAAATGCTTGATTCCCTTGAACGGAAAGGAATAAAGTACCACCAGCTATTTGATACCATCGTGGATGGTTTATTCGTTTTTGAGATAACCGATATCTATGGTTACGTCAAGATTTTAAACACCAACACCATTGTGGGGAAGATGCTAGGGTATGAAAAAGAAGAGTTTCTCACGCTGACCTGTGACCAATTAATCAGCCCAGATTATGCCAAAAAGATGCGGTATTTTTTGAGTAAGCTGTACCAGACCGAAAGTGAACAATTATTCGAGATGGTATTTATAACAAAGCAGGGTCAGCGGGTGGTTACTGAATGTCACTGTAATTCCATAAAGAGAGATGGGAAAGTATATGGAAATTGTGTTGTGCGGGATATAACCGAGCGAAAAAAAGTCGAAGAAAAAATTAGGTATTTAACTTTCCATGATTCACTTACCGGGATTTATAACCGAGCCTACTTTGAGAACGAATTGGAAAAATACGATAATTTAAGGTATTTACCGATTAGCGTTATTATGGGAGATATGAATGGGCTTAAATTAGTGAACGATGCTTTTGGCCATGATGAAGGTGATAGGCTATTAAAAATTGCTGCCAATAGTTTAAAAGAGTCCTGTAGGCAAGCGGATACCGTTGCCCGTTATGGGGGAGATGAATTTGTCATTCTTCTTCCGAATACAACCACCCAGGAAGCGGAAGGTATTATTGAAAGGATTAGTAATAAAATCAGTCAAACTCAATTTGGACCAATCCCACCCAGCATTGCTTTAGGGTGTGAGACAAAAACCTTCATTCAACAAGACATCCATTTAATTCTCAAACATGCTGAAGATAATATGTATCAACAGAAATTAATGAGCGAGCAAAGCAATCGGTCGGCGGTCATATCGACCCTGGAGAGAACCTTAATCGAAGTAAGCGAAGAAACTGAATTGCACGCCCTGAGATTACAAACCTTGTGTGACCAGATGTGTGAAAAGATGAATTTACCAGGATCGTTAAAAAGTGAGCTTCGTTTATTGGCCGTGCTTCATGATATTGGGAAAGTGGTGATACCTCAATCAATATTAACTAAAGCGTCAGAACTTTCTTTGGACGAATGGAGATTGATAAAACAACATCCGGAAGTCGGATATAGAATTGCCCAATCATCCCCAGACCTGGCCTTTATTGCCAAAGGTATTCTCACTCATCATGAAAGATGGGATGGGACCGGATATCCTCGAGGGTTAAAGGGAGAGGACATACCCTTGTCATCCCGGATTCTTTCAATTGTAGATGCGTATGACGTCATGATATCTGGTCGTGCTTATAAACAAAAAATGAGCAATGAGGAAGCTATTGAAGAAATTAAAAGGGCATCCGGAACCCAGTTTGATCCAACATTAGCGAATATTTTTATTGAAATCATAATCAACGAAAAGGTATGAAGATATACAGCAAGAATAAAAAATCAATATCTTTTTTTTAAACCAACTACGTGGTAAAATACCCGACAGTTATATAAGGGTGCCAGATTATTCAAGCGGTTTGACGTCCGTTTTTTTGATTCAGGTTATATATAGGTATTCTTTTTGTGCTTGGCACCAAGAATACAATAGGGTAAACGGTAGTATGATGATAAAATCACCAGAACGATTTCTGCATTTGATATTCTAATCGTACTTCCGCATTTAATCTGAACCTAATCTCATAAAACAGGAGGAAAATAATATGGCAGTGAGTTTTAAAGAATTAGGGTTAGTGAATAGTCGAGAAATGTTTGGGAAGGCGATGAAGGGCGGTTATGCCGTACCAGCTTACAATTTTAATAACATGGAACAATTGCAAGCGATCATCAATGCCTGTGTAGAATGTAATTCACCGGTAATTCTTCAAATATCAAAAGGAGCCCGTCAATATGCCAATCAGACCTTGCTCAGGTATATGGTACCTGGGGCAGTGGCGATGGCACGCGAAGCAGGAAGCAATATTCCCATTGCTCTCAATCTTGACCACGGTGATTCTTACGAACTGGCGAAAAGTTGTGTTGATTTTGGATTTTCCAATGTCATGATTGACGGTTCTTCTCTTCCCTATGATGAAAATGTTGACTTAACCAAAAAAGTCGTTGAATATGCCCATGCTCACAATGTAACAGTTGAAGGAGAGTTGGGAGTCCTGGCTGGTATTGAGGAACATGTATCATCAGAAGTGACTCATTATACTCGACCTGAGGAAGTTGAAGACTTCGTTACCAAAACCGGTGTCGACAGTTTGGCGATATCGATTGGAACGTCTCATGGAGCTTATAAATTTAAAGTGAAACCTGGTGAATCTGTTCCTCCTCTGCGTTTTGACATCCTCGAAGAAGTAGAACGACGACTCCCCGGTTTTCCCATCGTTCTTCATGGAGCTTCTTCGGTGTTGCCGAAATATGTTGATATCATTAACCAGTTCGGTGGACAATTAGAAAATACCGCTGGAGTACCGGAAGAACAAATTAAAAAAGCAGTTAAGTCGGCAGTTTGTAAAGTAAATATCGATTCAGATGGTCGTTTGGTTATGACAGCCATGATTAGAAAGTATATGAGTGAACATCCCAAAGAATTTGATCCACGCAAATATTTGGGTCCAGCCCGTGATGAGCTTACCAAAATGTATATTGCCAAGTGTGAACTTTTAGGGAGCGACGGAAAAGCTTAATCTAAATCAATCTTTTTTCAAATTTTAAAAAGGCATACCTAAAATAGGAAGCAGT